>JBFWNT010000006.1:0-150731 GCA_050250915.1 Thermoleophilia bacterium | reverse complement strand
GCGTCCCGGAGTGCGGGCGTTCCGAAGCGAGGGCGTTCCGGGGTGCGGGCGTTCCGAACCTCGGGCGGTCGGGGTGGTCGCGGTTCGGGGTTCTCGAGAGCGCCGGTTGCGGCCAAACCCGCCGGGTAGCAAGCCCTCTTGAGCGGGGCTTGCGGCTCGCTTCGCTCGCATTGACCCGGCGGGAATTTTCGTGTGCGGCTCACCGGGATCGGTGGTGTCGCGCAGGTTGCGACCAACCCGCCGGGTAGCAAGCCCTCTTGAGCGGGGCTTGCGGCTCGCTTCGCTCTCATTGACCCGGCGGGAATTATCGTGTGCGGCTCACCGGGATCGGTGGTGCCGCGCTTACTTCTCCAGGACGTACGTCCCGGGGGCGTCCCCGACGGGCTTGTGCTTGCGGCTCCCCATCTTCGGCGGCGGGACACGCTCGCCGGAGCGGGTCGACATCCACTCGGCCCAGTCCTCCCACCACGAGCCCTCGTGGTTCTCCGAGGACGCGTACCACGCCTTCGGGTCCGGCGGGTTGGGCTCGCCGGTGCGGAACCACGCCTTCGGGCTGGGCGGGTTGACGATGCCGGCGATGTGGCCGGCGGAGCTGAGCACGTAGCGGACGTCCGCGTTCGGCAGCACCTGGGTGGTGAGGTAGCTGCCCTCCCACGGGGCGATGTGGTCCTCGATCGCGCCGACGACGTAGTGATCGTCGGTGATCGCGTCCAGGTGCAGGCGCGTCCCGTCCAGCTCCATCTCGCCCGCGGCCAGCTCGTTCCCCAGGTAGCAGGAGCGCAGGTAGAACCCGTGCATGTTGGCGGGCATGCGGGTGCTGTCGCCGTTCCACGACAGGATGTCGAAGGGCTGGGGGTCCTCGCCCATGAGCCAGTTGTTGACCGCGTAGTTCCAGACGAGGTCGTTGGAGCGCATGAAGGTGAACATGCCCATCATCTCGGCGGCTTCGAGGTAGCCGCGGTCGGCCATCCGCTTCTCGAGCCGCTCCACCGACGCCCTGTCGGTGAACGCGCCGAGCCGGCCGGGGCGGCTGAAATCGACGAGGGTGTTGAGCAGCGTGGTGGCGGCGATCCGGTCCTCGCCGCGGGCGGCGAGATAGGCCTCCAGGCCGGCGGTCAGCGTGCCGCCCAGGCACAGGCCGACGATGCTGGCCTTCTCCGCCCCCGTGATGTCCCGGATCGCGTCGAGCGCCGCGATCGGCCCCTTCAGCAGGTAGTCGTCGAGGCTGCGGTCGCGGTGCTCCGCGGTCGGGTTGTGGTAGCTGATCGCAAAGGTGGTGTGGCCGTGCTCGACGGCCCACTGCACGAAGCTGCGACCGGGCGCGAGGTCCATGATGTAGTACTTGTTGATCCACGGCGGGCTCATCAGGAGCGGCGTCTCGTAGACGGTCTCCGTCGCCGGCGCGTACTGGATCAGCTCCATCAGGTCGTTGCGGAACACGACCTTGCCCGGCGTCACCGCCAGGTCGCGGCCCACCACGAAGGCGTCCGGCTCGATCTGGCGCGGCATGCCCTTGTTGTTGGCCACGTCGTCCGCCCAGGTCCGCATGCCGCGGGCCACGCTCGCGCCGCCGGTGTCGAGGGCCCGCTTCATCGCGGCCGGGTTGGTCCAGAAGTTGTTGGTCGGCGCCATCGCGTCCATGACCACGTCGCTCAGGAACCCGAGGCGCTCATCGGTGACGGCGTCGACCGTGGAGGCGTCGCGCAGGTCCTCCACCAGGCGGGAGGCGAGCAGGTAGCTCTGGAGGAGGCCGTAGAAGGCGGGGTTCTCCTCCCACGCCGGGTCGCGGAAGCGGCGGTCCTTGCGGCCGGGCTGCACCGGGCCGGCGGTCTCCTCGCCCGCGGCGCGGTCGGCGGCGGCGGTGGACGCCTCCGCCAGGCCGGTCCAGTAGCGGGACCAGGCCTCCATGACGCCCGCCGGGTTCTGTGCGGCCGCGGAGGCCGCCTTCGTCCACGCGTCCATGAACCCCATCGGGTCGAGGTTCTCGAACGCCGCGAAGGCGTCCATCTCGGGCTCGGGGTCCGGCCGGGCGCCGGTGCCGCCGCCGGGGGCGCGCTCGTCGGGTGGGGTCACGGGGTCCTCCGCTCGTCGCTCTGCGACCACTCCAGCGGCCCGGCGCTCCAGCCGCAACCGTGGCGCATCGCCAGGTCGACGTCGCCGGGGGCGGCGACGTCCTCGTCGATGCAGCGCCGGGCCTCGTCGAGGGCGGCCGCGTAGTACGCCTCGGCCACCGCGCGGCCGGCGTCGTCGGGCTCGGCCTCGGGGGCGGCCCCGTCGTGGAAGCCCGCGCCCGACTTGGCGCCGAGGCGCCCCGCGTCGACCTGCGCGGCGATCTCGCCGGCGTCGTCGAAGCGGTCGCCGTACGCCTCGCCCAGGTCGTGCTGGATGTGCCCGAGGGTGTCCAGGCCGATCAGGTCGCCGAGGGCGAACGGGCCCATCGGCGCGGGGCCCGCGGCGACGGTGGCGGCGTCGGCCGCCGCGCGGTCCGCGCCCGTCGCGGCCGCCTCCCGGTAGGCCGCGGCAAGTGCGCGCACGAGCACGCGGTTGACCAGGAACCCGGGGCACTCGCGCACCCGCACCGGCACCTTGCCCAGCGACGACGCCAGCGTCTCGGCCGCCGACATGGTGGCCTCGCTGGTGGTCTCGCCCCGGATCACCTCCACCAGCTTCATCACGCTGGCCGGGTTGAAGAAGTGGAGTCCCACCACCTGGTCGGGCCGCCCGGTCTCCCGCGCCATGTCGGTGATCGACAGGCCGGAGGTGTTCGACGCCAGCAGCGCCTGCGGCGGCAGCGCCGCGTCGAGGCGGCGGAAAACCTGTCGCTTGATGTCCATGACCTCGGGCACGGCCTCGATCGCCAGGTCGCAGTCGGCGAGCGCGGCGTCGTCGGACGCGGGGGACACGCGCGCCAGGATGGCCTGCGCCTCGTCCTCGGTCATGCGGCCCCGCGCCACCCGCCGCTCGCCGATCTTCGCGACGTGCGCCAGCCCGCGCTCCAGGGCGGCGGGGTCCGCGTCGAACAGCACCACGTCCACGCCGCCCGACGCGGCGGCCTGGGCGATCTCGCTGCCCATCACGCCCGCGCCGAGCACCGCCATGCGCCGGATCACCTCGCCGCCTTCGGCGGCATGATCAGCGCCTCACCGGTCAGGACGGTGTCGTCGCCCCGGGTCACGACCGTGTCCAGGATCACGCGGTTCTTCTCCGCCACGATCTCCCGCACCGTCGCGGTGGCGGTCAGGGCGTCCCCCGGCTTCACCGGCGCCAGCCACTTGAGCGTCTGCGACATGTAGATCGACCCGGGCCCCGGCAGCTGCGTGCCGAGCACCGCGGAGATCAACCCCGCGGTGAGGACGCCGTGCGCGACGCGGCCGCCGAAGACGGAGGCCTCCGCCCAGGCGGCGTCGACGTGGGCGGGGTTGTCATCGCCCGAGACCCGCGCGAACGCGTCGATGTCGTCCTGGGTGAACGTCCGCTCGAGGCTGGCGCTGTCGCCCACGGCGAGCTGGTCGATGCTGCGGCCGGGACCGTAGGTCGGGAACGCGTCGGGCAAGGGGTACCTCCGGGATCGGCGCGCCCGCACGCGGGCGCGGTGAGCGTCAGTCGGAGCGGGCGTCCAGCCAGGCGGTGAGCGCCGGCCAGAGCATGTCGCGCGCCCCCGAGCCGGCCAGCAGGCCCACATGGCCGGCGGGGAGCTCCAGGAACTCGCGGTCGGTGCTGCCGACCAGGTCGACGAGCGGGCGCGCCATCGCGGGCGGCACCAGGTGGTCGCGGTCGCCGGCCACGGCCAGCACGGACGCGCGGACGTCGGCCAGGTGGACGGGGCGGCCGCCGAGCGTGAGCGCGTCCCGCGCGAGGAGGTTCTGCTGGTAGAACCACTCGATCCACTGGACGAACGCCGCGCCCGGGAACGGCACCGGGTCGTTCACCCACTGGTTCATCGCGCGCCACGGCGTCATGTCGCGACCGGACGCCATGCGCTCCAGCATCGCGAGGTTGACCTCCACGAAGTTCGCGACGGGCCGCAGCAGCTTGGTGCCCATGTCGATCATCGAGGCCGGCACGTTGCCGACGGCGGCGACGAGGCCCGCGGCGTCGAAGTGCTCCGGGTCGGACCAGAGCGCGTGGGCGCCGGGCGCCGCGAAGTCGATCGGCGTGGTGAGCGCCACCAGGTTGCGCACCCCCTCCGGGCGCAGCGCCGCGTGGATGGCCGCCATCGTGCCGCCCATGCAGTAGCCCAGCAGGGTGCAGTCGTCGCCGGCACCGGCGCGGCGCATCCGCGCGATCGCGGCGGGTAGGTGCTCCCCGATGAGCTCGTCCAGGGTGGTGCCGCGGTCCTCGGCGCCGGGGCGGCCCCAGTCGACCAGGAACACGTCGTAGCCCTCGCCGAGGAGGTGGCGCACGAAGCTGTTGCCGGGGCGCAGGTCGAGGATGTACGGCCGGTTGATGAGCGCGTAGACCAGCAGCACCGGGGTCGCGTGCGCGCGCGGCGCGAGCGGCCGGTAGCGGTAGAGCGCCGTCTTGTTGCGGGTCCAGACGACGTCGCGCGGCGTCGTCCCCGTGGGGACGTCGACCGGCTCCAGGACCGCGGTGGCGGCCTCGACGGCCACGGCGGCTAGTCCTCGGCGGCCGGGGGCGTGCGGCGGGCGCGCTTCGCCGCCGGGCGCTTCGCCGCCGGGGGCTTCGCCGGCGGGGGCGTCTCGGCGGGGGGTGGCGGTGGTGGCGCGGCGGCGAGGTCGCGCAGCGCGGCCTCGATGGCGTCGAGGCGGCCCGTGATCGCGTCGAGCTGGGCGGTGGCCTCGTCCACCTTGCGCTCCACGTTCACCACCAGCTCCGACGTGGCGGCGAGGTCCTCGGTCGTCGCGATCTGGAGGGTCTCGGCGGTGACGCGCGACGCCGATCGCAGCGCCTGGAGCTGCTGGGCGTAGAGCGCCAGCAACTGCCCGGAAGCCGCCGCGAAGGCGTCGGTGCCGGCGAGCTCCTGCATGACGTCGGCCCACTGCTCGACCATCTCCGCCCGCACGGCCTGCTGCTCGACGAACGCGGAGAGGAACTTCTCGGAGGTCGCCGTGAACCCGTCGGGGCCCGCGGCGTCGCGGAGCGCCTCGCTCCAGCGCTCCATCAGCTTCGCGTAGACCTCACCGCTCGCCCACCCGGCGCCGGCGTCGCTCACTTCGCGCCCCGCGCGCCGGACCCCTTGGCCCGGGCGGGCGCGCGGCGCGGTGCGGGCGCCGGGTCGTGGCCGTTGGACGCGCCGTTGCCGTTGCCGTTTCCGTTGGCCTCCGCGGGCGCGGCCTCCGGCTCCGGCTCCGCGGCGTCCGCCTGCGGCGGCGCCACGTGGTAGAGGTTGAAGAACTGGTTGAGCATCATCTGGTAGCCCCGCAGCGAGGCCGCGCAGGTCTCCAGGTACACGCGCCCGGCGTCGGTGAGCGTGTACAGGCGGCGGGCCGGCCCGTCCTTGGACGTGTCCCAGCCGGAGGTCACGAGCCCGTCCTTCTCGAGCTGGCGGAGCGTCCGGTAGACGCTGCCTCGGTCGAGGGTCTCGAACCCGAACGCCGACATGCGGCGGATCAGCTCGTAGCCGTGGCTCTGCCACTGCTCCAGGGCCAGCAGCAGGAAGGGCTGCAGCCAGGAGCGAGGCTGGTCGGCACGCCGGTGGCCGTTCCCCCCGTGCCCGCCGTTGCCGTTCCCGTCCGCTGACGACGCATTGCCCATAGAGGCATATACCCCTATCATCGCGGTGCTTGTCAACTGTGCGGATCCGCACCAGGCCCCTCCCGGCACTCATTCCCGACCCCTGGAGTCACCTCTTGTCGATCAGAACGGAAACCCACGACGCGGTCGCGGTGCTCACGCTGGACCGGCCCGACGCGCTCAACGCGATGTCGCCGGAGATGCTGGACGAGCTGGAGGCCGCGCTGCTCCGGATCGACGCCGACCCCGGTCAGCGGGCGGTGGTGCTGACGGGCGCGGGCGAGAAGTCGTTCTGCGCCGGCGCCGACATCGGCCACATGCGCCGCGCCACGCCGCACGAGGCCCGCGCCTTCGGGGTCCGGGGCCAGGGGATCGCGACGCTGATCGAGACGATGGGGACGCCGGTCGTGGCGGCGGTCAACGGGTTCGCCCTCGGCGGCGGCTGCGAGCTCGCGCTCGCCTGCGACGTCCGCCTGGCCGCCGACTCGGCCCGGTTCGGCCAGCCGGAGGTCACGCTCGGGATCATCCCGGGGTGGGGCGGCACGCAGCGGCTCGCGCGCGCCACCTCGATCGGCTTCGCCAAGGACCTGATCCTGAGCGGGCGCCTGGTGAAGGCCGACGAGGCCTTCCGCGCCGGCCTCGTGTCGCAGGTGCACCCGCGGGAGGAGCTGCGGGACGCGGCCCTCGCGCTCGCCGGGCAGATCGCCTCGCGGCCCGCCGGCGCGGTCGCCGCCGCGAAGGCCCTCTGCAACCTGGCGCTGGGCGGCGAGTCGCCCGGGCCGTACGTCCGTGAGCTGGACGGGTTCGCGCTCTCGTTCGGGACGCCCGACCAGCAGGAGGGCATGGACGCGTTCTTCGAGAAGCGCCCCCCGCGGTTCGAGGGCCACGCGGCCGCGGTGGCGTCATGAGCCGCGACGCCTACATCGTCGAGGCGGTCCGCACGCCGATCGGCCGCCGCAAGGGGATGCTGTCCGGCTGGCACCCGGCCGACCTGCTCTCCGAGGTGCTGCGCGACGTCGTCGGCCGCGCCGGCGTCGATCCCACGCAGGTGGACGACGTGATCGTCGGCTGCCTCGACCAGGTGGGCGAGCAGGGCGTCAACATCGCCCGCAGCGCCACCCTCGCCGCCGGCTTCCCGGAGTCGGTGCCGGCGGTGACGATCGACCGCCAGTGCGGCAGCTCGCAGCAGGCCGCCCACTTCGCCGCCCAGGGCGTGATGGCCGGCGTCTACGACGTGGTGATCGCCGCGGGCGTGGAGTCGATGACGCGGGTTCCCATGTGGGCGAACGCGCCGGACCCGTCCGCCGCCTACGGCCCCCGCTTCCGCGCCCGCTACGGCCTGGCGGACGACTTCTTCGTCGACCAGGGCGAGTCGGGCGAGATGATCGCCGACCGCTTCGAGCTGACCCGCGAGGAGCTCGACGCCTTCGCGGTGGAGTCGCACCGCCGCGCGGCCGACGCCACCGAGGCGGGCCGCTTCCGCGACGAGATCCTGCCGGTGGCCGCCGAGAAGGACGGCCGCGAGTGGACCGCGGACGCCGACGAGGGCATCCGCCCCGGCACGAACCTGGAGGGGCTCGCCGGCCTGCGCACCGTGTTCCGCGAGGACGGCCGGCTGACCGCGGCGACCTCGTCGCAGCTGAGCGACGGGGCGGCGGCGGTGCTGATCGTGTCGGAGGAGGCGGCGGGCCGCCTGGGCCTGCACCCGCGGGCCCGCTTCCACTCCTTCGCCGTGGCCGGCGTCGACCCGATCGAGGGCCTGGCGGGGCCGATCCCCAGCACGCAGAAGGCCCTGGAGCGCGGCGGGCTGGAGCTCGACGACATCGGCCTGTTCGAGGTGAGCGAGGCGTTCGCGTCCGTCCCGCTGGCGTGGTCCCGCGCCCTCGGCGTGGACATGGCGCGGGTGAACGTGAACGGCGGCGCGATCTCGCTCGGCCATCCGCTGGGCTGCAGCGGCGCGCGGCTCATGACGACGCTGGTGCACGAGATGGGCCGGCGCGGCACCCGCTACGGCCTGCAGACGATGTGCGAGGGGGGCGGCATGGGGAACGCCACCATCCTCGAGCTGGTCAACGGGAACGGCGCGGGGAGGGGCTCGGCCTCCTAGTCCCGCAGCCGCTGGACGTCGGGGCGCCGGGCGAGCTTCGCGAACGCCCGGGCCTCGATCTCCCGCACCGAGTGGCGCGTGACGCCGAGGGTCCGGCCGATGTCGGTCAGGGTCTTCGGCGCCGTGTCGTCCAGGTAGCGCATCTCGAGCACCGCCCGCTCGCGGTCGGAGAGCCCCCGCATGGCCCCGGCCACCACGCGGCCCGTCCACGCCTGCTCGCCGGCCCGCTCGGGCGGCAGGCCGTCGAGGTCGGGGATCACGTCGGCCAGCGCGCGGTCGCCGAAGCCGGACGGAGCCGCCAGCGACATGGGTTGCAGACGGCTCCGCGCGATGCCGGCGATGGTGTGGGGCGCCAGGCCGGTCTCGCCCTCCAGCTCCTCCGCGGTGGGCTCCCGGGCGAGGCGCTGGGTGAGCTGCTGCTCGATGCGCGCCACGAGGGGCTGGAGCTCGACCACGTCGGACGGCGCCCGGACGGTGGCGGCGGTCATCGCGATGCCGCGGTTGATCGACTGGCGGATCCAGTGCGTGGCGTAAGTGGTGAAGCGGCAGCCGGCGCGCCAGTCGTAGCGGTCGGCGGCGCGGATCAGCCCGAGGGTGCCCTCCTGGACGAGGTCGGCGAGGGACAGCCCGCGGCCGCGGTGGCGCTTGGCGATGGAGACGACGAGGCGCAGGTTGGCCTCGATGAGGCGGCGGCGGGCGTCGGCGTCGCCGAGCTCGATGCGACGGGCCAGGGCGACCTCCTCGGCGGCGGTCAGGAGCGTGATGCCGCGCAGCGACGCGAGGAAGCGGTCGAAGCCCATCGCCTCGTCGGGGCTGTCGGACGTCGGGGGGCTGTCGGCCGGGAGGCGCATGGGTCCCTGTGGAGGGGGCGGCGTTCACGAGGAGCCTCCCGCCGGCCCCGCCCGCGGTCAACGAACTCGTCCGGCGCGCCCATCTAGTGCCCCGCGACACCTAGGTGGGGGCCGGGTCGCCGATTCGCTCCGCGGCGGCGGCGCGACCTTGCGCCCCCGCGTGGCGATCGGGCAGCGTCGACGCGGACAGCCACGGGCCCACAGGCCGACCCCAGAGGAGGCGGACATGGCATCGGGAAGCGTCTACGTCGTCAACGAGATCGTCGGGACCAGCACCGAGTCGTGGGAGGACGCGGCACGCACGGCGATCGCCACCGCGGCGGCGAAGCTCCGGGACCTCCGGGTCGGCGAGGTGGTGCGCCAGGATGTGACGATCGAGGACGGCAAGGTCGCGACGTTCAGGGTCCGCCTGAACGTCTCCTTCCGGTACGAGAGCTAGCGGCGGACCCCGCGGACGACCGAGGGGGCCCGGAGGCCCCCTCGGCGTTCAGCGGATGACGCCCGTCCGGCTCAGCCGCAGCCGGAGGTGGCGCCGCAGGTGCGGCACGTGAGGCAGGTGCCGGCGCGGACCATGTCGGAGCTGCCGCACGACGAGCAGATCTGGCCCGTCGAGTCGAGGGACAGCCGCGGCTTGGCGGGGGCCGGCGGCTCGGCGGTCGCCGTGGCGTCCGACCCGTGTCCGTTCCCGTTGCCGTTCGCGGCGGCCTCGGGCTCGGCGACGGCGCTGAACGACAGCTGGTCCTCCGGCGCCTCATCCGTGTCGTCGGCCCCCGGCTCCGGGGCCACGCCCGGGAGCACGCCGGCCAGGCGCTGGTCCTCCTCCGACAGGAACTTCGACGCCATCCAGCGCGCCAGGTAGTCCACCACCGACCGCGCCATCGGGATCCGCGGGTTCCCCGTGAAGCCGGACGGCTCGAAGCGGTGGTCGATGTACTTGCTGATCAGGCTCTCGATCGGCACCCCGTGCTGGAGGGCCATCGACCAGGCGATCGCCACCGAGTCCATCAGGCCCGACACCGTCGAGCCCTGCTTGGACATCTTCACGAACACCTCGCCCGGGCTGCCGTCGTCGTACAGGCCGACCGTGATGTAGCCCTCCTGGCCGCCCACGCTGAACTTGTGGGTCAGCGCGGCGCGGTCGTCCGGCAGGCGGCGGCGGACCGGTGCGGCGGGCTCGGCCGAGGCGGCGGCGCCCGCCGCGGCCTTCGTGCCGTCGCTGGTGGACAGCGGCTGGGTCCGCTTCGACCCGTCGCGGTAGATCGCGATCGCCTTCAGGCCCAGCGTCCAGCCGAGCGTGTAGATGTCGCTCACGTCCTCGACGGTCGCCGAGTTCGGCAGGTTCACCGTCTTCGAGATGGCGCCGGAGATGAACGGCTGCACCGCCGCCATCATCCGCACGTGGCCCTCGGCGGCGATCGTCCGCCCGCCGGGCACGCCGAACGCGCAGTCGAACACCGGCAGGTGGGCCGGGTCGAGGCCGGGCGCGCCCTCGATGGCGCCGGTCCCGTCGATGTGGGCCAGGATCTCCGACCGCTCCGCCTGGTCGTAGCCGAGCGCGCGCAGCGCCCGCTCCACGTCGGTGTTCACCAGCTTCATGAACCCGCCGCCGACCAGCGTCTTGTAGGAGATGAGGCCGATCGCCGGCTCGATGCCGGTGGTCTGCGCGTCCATCATGAAGCTGATCGTCCCGGTCGGGGCGATCACGCTGACCTGGGCGTTGCGGTAGCCGGGCGCACCGATGCGGCCCTCGGCCTGGCCGAGCGCGACGGCGTCGTCCAGCGCCGCCGACGCCGCCGCGCGCACGTCGCCGTACGAGACGCCCGGTGCGTGCGCCGGCAGCTCCAGCGCCGCCTCGCGGTGCATCCGCACCACCCGGTCCTGGGCCTCCTTGTCGGCCGCGTAGCCGTCGTAGGCGCCCACCCGGGCGGCGAGCCGCGCCGACTGCGCGTAGGCCTCGCCCTGCATCAGCGCGGTCACGGCGCCGGCCCACGCCCGGCCCTCGTCCGAGTCGTACGCCAGGCCCTGGCACATCAGCAGCGACCCGAGGTTCGTGTAGCCCAGGCCCAGCTGGCGGAACGCGCGGGCGTTCTCGCCGATCCGCTTGGTCGGGTAGCTCGCCGGAGTGACCACGATCTCCTGCGCCGTGAGCACCACGCGCACGGTGTGGCGGAAGTCGTCGACCCGGAAGACGCCGTCGTCGCCCAGGAACTCCATCAGGTTGATGGAGGCCAGGTTGCAGGCCGAGTCGTCGATGTGCATGTACTCCGAGCACGGGTTCGACCCGGAGATGCGGCCGGCGTTGGGGCTCGTGTGCCAGCGCTGGATGGTGTCCTCGTACTGCAGGCCCGGGTCGCCGCACGCCCACGCCGCCTCCGAGATCTCGCGCAGCAGGTCGGCCGCCGGGAACTCGTCGCGCACCTCGCCGCCGGCGACGTTGCGGGTCTGCCACTGCTCGCCCGCCTCCGCCTTCCGGAAGAAGTCGTCGGTGAGCCGCACCGAGTTGTTGGCGTTCTGGAACTGGATGGAGCGCCAGGCGTCCCCGTTCAGGCCCAGGTCGTAGCCCATGTCGCCCAGGGCGTAGGCCTTCGCCTCCTCGTGGGCCTTGCAGCGCACGAACTCGAGGATGTCCGGGTGGTCTCCGTCCAGGATCACCATCTTCGCGGCGCGGCGGGTGCCGCCGCCGGACTTGATGGAGCCGGCGCCCGAGTCGGCCCAGCGCATGAAGCTGACCGGCCCGGAGGCCTGGCCGCCGTTGCTCAGCGCCTCGCCGTCGCCGCGGAGCCGCGACAGGTTCACGCCGGCGCCCGAGCCGCCCCGGAAGATCTCCGACTCCGAGGCGATCCACCGCTGGATGGACGGCATCGTGTCGTTCACGGACAGGATGAAGCAGGCCGAGGCCTGGTTGACCTGCGGCTCGTCCGGATCGGTCGGCGGGTCGTCGACGTCCAGGATCCGGTCCTCGTCGTGCTCGCGGGTGGCCGCGGCGACGCCGCAGTTGAACCAGACCGGTGAATTGAAGGCCGCCTTCTGCGTCACCAGGATGTGCCGCAGCTCCTGCGCGAACGTCTCCGCCTCCTCCTCGTCGGCGAAGTGGCCGCCCTTGGTGCCGTGGTGGCGGATCGTGTCGACCACCCGGTCGATGACCTGCCGCAGGCTGGTCTCCCGGCGCGGGTCGTCCATGCCGTAGCGGAAGTACTTGGAGGCGACGATGCGGACCGCGGTGTCCGACCAGTCGAGCGGGAACTCGCACGCCTCCTGGGCGAACACGACGCGCTCGGGCTTCCCGTCGCGGGGAGGCTCCACGATGCGCGCGTCGCGCGGACCCCAGGCGACCTCGTCGTAGGGGTGGACGCCGGGCCGCGTGAAGCGCCGGGAGATCCCGAGCGCGCGGTCCGTCATCGTGGGTGGCGCGTCAGTCGCCATCGGTTGCCTCCTGGGCGGTCGTGCGCGGGGCGCCCCCGTCGCGACCACCGGGGAGCGCCCGGAGCGTCGCGCGGCCGGGCTGGGCGGCCCCCGCGTCGAGGGTGTCGAAGAGCTGGTCGTCGAGAGGGAACTGCCCACGGGGCAGCGGCGGCTCGCGCTCGAGCCGCGCCAGCTCGTCGCCGAACTCGTCCACGTCGGCGAACTGGCGGTACACGGAGGCGAAGCGGACGTACGCCACCGAATCGATCTCCTTGAGCCGGCGCAGGGCGAGCTCGCCGATCTGGGTGCTGCTGACCTCCTGGCGGAGACGGTTGCGCAGCTCGGCCTCGATGTCGCGGACGGCCAGGTCGAGCGAGGCCGTCGAGACCTGTCGCTTGTGGCATGCGCGCTGGAGCCCCTCCAGCAGCTTGGCGCGGTCGAAGCCCTGGCGCTCGCCCGACGTCTTCACCACCACCAGCGGCATCTCCTCGCACCGCTCGTAGGTGGTGAACCGCCGGCCGCACGCCTGGCACTCACGGCGCCGCCGGATCGCGTCCTTGGTGTCGGCCACGCGGCTCTCGACCACGCGGTGCTCCGGATTGTCGCAGAATGGGCAAATCACCGCTGGACGCTATCCCTGGTGTCGCTGTGCCGGCCGCCACCCCATATTCAGCGTGGCGGACGGCCATCCTTCCACACGTGCCGGAAGATGCAAAGCCTCGGGCCGGACGGGAACCACGCACCGTCCGGGGACTTCGTGGGGCACCATCTCGCACCCCTCGGACGGCTCCGCGGGACGGCGCCGCCGCCGCCCCGGGCTAGTTCAGGAAGCCCAGGTGGGACGGGGGCCAGTAGGTGATCTCGGCCTGCCCGATCACCGCGTCCTGGGGGACGAACGGCGCGATGTTGCCGTTCACGTCGCGCCACTGGTGCGAGTCGCAGCTGCCCGGCCGGTTGTCGCCGAGCACCAGCAGGGAGTCGGGCGGCACGACCGGGAACTCCATCGTGTAGTTCGGCCGGAGGGCCTTCTCGACCACGAACGGCTTCCCGTTCACCAGCGTGGTCCCGTCGGCCCTCACCTCCACCTTGTCGCCGGGCAGCCCGATGACCCGCTTCACGAACGGCACGTTGCCGCCCCCGGCGTCGCCGCAGGTGCGGGTGGCGGCGAGCGGCGGGTCGAACACGATGATGTCGCCCCGCTCGATGTCGCGGACCCGGTAGATGAGGCGGTTGGCGATGATCCGGTCGTTCGCCTGGATGGTGGGGACCATCGACTCGGTGGGGATCTCGTAGGGCTTCGCGACCGCCGCCTGGATCACGAACGCCAGCGCCACGGCCACGGCCATCGGCAGCAGGAAGTCCTTGACGAAGCGGCGCATCAGGCGTCCCGCCGGCGCCGCGCCAGGAGGCCCGCGCCCGTGCCCACCAGGCCGACGCCCACCACCAGCCCGCCCCACAGCGCGGGGCTCGCGCCGCCCGTGTCGTCGATCGCCTCGCTGGGCACGCGGCGTCCGCTGCCGCACGGCTGGCCCTTCACCTTCACGTTGCTGATCTGGGCCTCCGAGATGACGTCGACGAGCACACCGTAGAGACGCTGGTCGGCCCGCGCGAGGCGGAGGGCGTCGTTGAGGTCGGCCCGGGTGTAGCACTGGTCCACCCGGTTATCCTGCTGCGCGTCCGCCAGGACGGCCCGGCCGTCGGCGAGCGCCGCCGGCGCGGTCACCAGGAGCGTGAGCAGGATGATCGGGAGCACCCAGGCGGGGCGTCGGAGCAGGGCATCCACCCGGTGACGGGGACGGGGGGCGTCCGCCCCCAGGGCGCCGCGGATCGTAGCGGCGGCCCGGAAGGTCGACAAGCGCCGGAGGCCGTGCCCGGGACGCCGCGGGCGGCCCTGTGGATCGGCGTCGTCATGGTCGCGGGCTGGGCCGCGGTCACGTGCGCCGACGGGGGCATGGACTTCGGCGACGGCCTCGGCGGCGCCGGGGCCACGGCGTCGTTCCTCGCGCTCGCCGTCGGCGCGCCGCTCGCGGCCGCCGCCGCGCTGCTGGCGTGGGGCCGTCCGGCCCTGCGGGCGTGGCCCACCCGGCTGGCGCTCGGGGCCATGGCCGCGCTCGCCGCGTGGTCGGCCGCGTCGATCGCCTGGGCCGACGGCCCCGACCTGGCCTGGATCGACGCGAACCGGGTGGCGATCGGCCTCTGCGCGCTGGCCATCGGCGTCGCCCTGGGCGCCGTCGTGCGCGACGCGCCGCGGCTGTTCGGCCTCGCGCTGGCGGCGGGCGCGGCCCCGGCCGTGCTCTACGCGCTCGGCACCAAGGTGCTCCCGGGCGTGCTGGGCGATGACACCGACCTGGCCCGGCTGTCCACCCCCCTCGGCTACTGGAACGCGCTCGCCCTGGTCGCCGTGTTCGCGGCACCCGGGCTGCTGTGGCTCGCCGGCGGGACCGACCGTCCCCGCTGGGGTCCCCCCGTCGCGGGCGGCGGGATGACGCTGGTGGCCACGACGGTGCTCCTGACGTACTCGCGCGGCGGGCTGCTCTCGCTGCTCATGGCCCTGGGCGTGACGATCGCGTTCCTGCCGGGGCGCCGCGAGGGCGTGTCCGCCGCGGTGGCCGGCGGCGTCGGAGCGCTGCTCCCCGCCGCGTACGCGCTCACCCAGCCACTGCTGTCCACCGACCAGGTGCCGACGGCGCTGCGTGAAGGGCCCGGCGCCCAGCTGGGCTGGCGCCTCGCGGTGGGCGTGGCGGTCGGCGCCCTGCTGGCGCCCGGGCTCGCCCGGCTCGCCGCCCGCGTCGGGCCGGCCCGGGGCAGGCGGATCGCCCTGGTGCTCCTGGCCGTGGCCGCGGTGGGCGTGGTGGGCACGTTCGCGACCAGCGGCCAGGCGCGCAGCTGGGCGGGCAACCGGGTCTCGGAGTTCCGCGGCGAGGGCGGCGACGCCGTCGCCAACGAGCCCGGCCGGCTGGTCAACGCCTCGGGCAACCAGCGCAAGGGCTGGTGGGAGGAGGCCTGGCGCGCCTGGGAGGACGCGCCCATCGTGGGCCAGGGGGCGGGCGGCTTCGCGCTGGTGCACCTCCAGGAGCGCACCAACGGCGACGACTCGCTGAACACCCGGGAGCCCCACGACATCGTCCTGCGGACCCTCTCGGGGACGGGCGTGGTGGGGCTCGCGCTGCTGGTGGCCCTGGTGGTGGCCGTGGCGTGGGGCGCGCTGCGGGTCGCCGATCGCAAGCCCGCGCCGGCGATCGGCCTGCCGCTGGCGGTGGTGGCCGCGTTCGCCCTCCAGACGGCGGTCGACTGGTCGTGGGCGATCCCGGCCCTCACGATCCCCGCCCTCGCCGCCGCCGGCATCGTCCTGGCCGCCGCGGCCCCGGGCCCGCCGGACCCGGCGCGGGCGCGGCCCTCCCCCGTCGCCGCCGGCGTGCTGGCCGCCGTCGCGGCGATCCTGGTGATCAGCGCGGTGCTGCCGTGGTGGTCGACGAAGGACGTGCGCGACGGCCGCGTCGCGCTCGCCGACGGCCGCCCCCGGGACGCGGTGGACCTCGCGAAGGACGCCCGCGCCACCAACCCGCTGTCCATCGCCCCGCTCATCCTCATGGCCCAGGCATACACCGACCTGGGCGACCTGCCGCGCGCGCTCGGCGCCTACCGCGAGGCGACCCGGGTGCAGCCGGACAACCCGCAGAGCTGGCGCGCCCTGGCGATCTTCCTGGGCCCCGACCGGCAGGCGACGGCGGTCTGGCGCCGGGTGCACCGCCTGGACCCGCAGGACCCCGAGGCCGCGATCCGCGCCGGCTAGACCCGGGGGGTCGGGGTGACCTCGGCGCCGTCGGCGGCGGCGACCCGCGCGGCGCCGCCGCGAGGCGGGCGGCCCAGCCGCCGCAGGCGCGGCACCAGCGAGGCCGCCTCCCACACGATCCCGCCGCTCATCTTGGACGTGCCGTGGACGCGCTCGGTGAACGTGATCGGGATCTCCGCGACCCGGAACCCGAGCACCATCGCCCGGTAGGTCATCTCGATCTGGAAGCCGTAGCCGGCGGCGGTGACCTCGTCGAGCGGGATCGCCTCGAGCACCTCGCGGCGGAAGCACTTGAAGCCGCCCGTCAGGTCGCGCACGCCCACGCCGAGCACGGCCTGCGCGTACCGGCAGCCGGCCCGGCTGATCGCCCGGCGCATCGGCCCCCACCGCGCCACGCCGCCGCCGCGGACGTAGCGCGACCCCAGCACCAGGTCGGCCGTGGCCGTCGCCTCGATCAGCCGCGGCAGGGCCCGGGGGTCGTGGGAGAAGTCGCAGTCCATCTCGACCACCACGCCGGCGCCCTCGTCGAGCGCCCGGCGGAACCCGGCGCGGTACGCCGGGCCGATCCCCTCCTTGGCGGCGCGCCGCAGCACGGCGATGCGCGGCTCGCGCGCCGCGACGGCCTCGGCCAGGTCGGCGGTCCCGTCGGGGGAGCCGTCGTCGACCACCAGCACGCGCATCGTGATGCCCGACGCGTCGGCCACGCCGAGGACGGCCTCGAGCATCGGGACCACGTTCTCGGCCTCGTCGTAGGTCGGCAGCACGACCCACGCGGGCCCGTCGGCCGCGGGGCTCACGGGCCGGGCGGGATCACGACCCCGAACGTGAACGGGCCGACGAGCGCGTCGCGCCCGCCCGGCACCGGCGAGTGGCCCGGCAGGTCGGCGAGCCGCACGCCGAGTGCCCGCGCGCCGGGGTCGATGGGCGGAACCACCTCCAGGCTCGTCTCGCTCCACCCCCGGCGGGCGGCGCCGTGGATGGGCGTGACGGCGTAGGTGCGGCCGCGGTCGTCCCAGACCTCCGCCCGCCCGACGCCGGGCGTGAGCGGCGCGACGCGCAGCGGGTCCTCCGCGAGCGCCGCGACGCTGAGCACGGCCCGGTCGGCGTAGCGCTCGAGCGCCCAGAGGCACACGGCGACGCCCTCCGCCACGCGCGCCTGGCCCACCGGGACGAGGTCGCGGAAGCCCCCGAACGTCCGCGCCGGGACGCGGGCCGGGCGCCCGGACGGCGGGCCCTCGTCGGGCTGCGCGGGCGGCTCGGCGGCCGTGCGCGGCGGCAGCAGGTCCAGGTCGAGGCGCCACGTGGTCCCGGCCAGCGGGCGCTCCACCGACGCGCCGCGCGACACCGCGGTGCGCACCAGGCCGCCCACCTCCAGCACCAGGCGGCGGGCGTCCGGCGGCGGCGCCGGGCTGATCCAGACGGCCGTCTGGAGCGCGCCGAGGCCGGCCTGCTGCGCGAGGTTGGCGACCTCGTACGGGCGGCCGTGGTCGTCCCGCACCACGAGGCCCTGGACGGGGTCCCAGCCGAGCAGCCCCGGCGCGTCGGAGAGCACGAGCAGGGGCAGGACCGCGCCCTCCGCGTGGACCTCGACGCACAGCGCCACCACCAGCGTGTCGCCCTCCCGGGCGACGGCCGACGTCGGCAGCAGGCCGCCGAAGCCGGACTGGCGCCGTTCCGGATCCGTCGCGACGGGGGTGCTGGTGCTCACCCGGACACGGTAGCGTCCGCGCGATGCCCGAGGCGACCCCGCTGGTACTGCTCCACGCGTTCCCCCTCGACGCCGGCCTGTGGTCGGGGGTGGTGCCCGGGTTGTCGGGCGACCGGACCGTCGTGACGCCCGACTTCCCCGGCCTCGGGAGCGCTCCGCTCCGGCCGGGGGTGTCGGTGGACGCCGCCGCCGACGAGGTGGCGGCGCTCATCGCCGGCCTGCCGGGCGGCCGGGCCATGGTGGGCGGCCTGTCGCTGGGCGGCTACGTGGCGCTGGCCCTGGCGGCGCGGCACCCGGAGCGGGTCGCGGCGCTCGTCCTGTCCAACACCCGCGCCGAGCCCGACACCGGGGAGGCGGCCGCCGGCCGCCACGCGAGCGCCGCCCAGGTGCGGGCGGGGGGGCTCGGGGCGTTCCTCGACGGCTTCGTACCGCGGATGGTCGCCCCCGGCGACCTGGCCGCGATGCACGCGGCGCGGGCGATCGCCGACGCCCAGGACCCGGAGGCGGTCGCCGTCGCGCTGGAGGCACTCGCCGGCCGCGCCGACCGGCGGCCCGACCTGCCGGCGATGGCGATGCCGGCCCTGGTGATCGCGGGCTCGGAGGATGGGCTCACGCCGCCCCCGCTCTCGGAGGCGATGGTGGCGGCGATGCCGGACGCACGCCTGCACGTGATGCAGGGGGCGGGGCACCTCACCGCCATCGAGCGCCCCGAGGAGTGGGTCGCCGTCGTGCGCCCGTTCCTCGCGGAGGTCGACGCCTAGGGCCCGCCGTCGCGACGGCGGCGGGCGTAGTAGGCGGCCGCCTTCGCCCGGGCCCCGCAGATCTCCATCGAGCACCACCGCCGGCTGCGGTTGCGGCTCGTGTCCAGGTACAGCACGGGACAGCGCTCGGCGGCGCACTCGCGCACCCGCCCGGGCGTCTCGCGGACGATGTCGAGCGCGTCGAGCACCGCCGGCACCAGCAGGCAGCCCGTGCTGCGCGCCGCGGGCGTGAAGCGCGGGGTGAGCGTCCCGGGCTCGATGCACAGCCGGCCCGGCGTGGCCTCCAGCCACCGCTCCGCGATGCTCGCCACGGCCGGGGCGTCGGAGGCCGTGAGCGCGGGGCGCAGCTCCTCGCGCAGCCGCCGCGCCGATTCGAGCGCGCGGGGCGAGATCGCCACAGGCTGATCCGCCAGTCCCGCCGCCAGGAACCACCGTGACAGGTCGTCAGGGGTGGTCAGGAGATCTTCCCCGCCCAACTGGGTATTGCACAGGTCGAGCGCAGGCCGGGCGGCGACCAGGATGAAGGATCGGCTGCTCATCACCGTTTGACGGTGCAAGTTTCCGGGCGTATTCTCACCGGTAAACCAGTATCACAGTGGTTACTAGGAGCGCGTCGATGCCCTCACTCCCGCCCGCAATCGAACTCGGGGTCCATCGTACCGGCGAGGGCCCCCCGCTGATCGCGCTGCACGATCTGGGACAGACCGGCCAGAGCATGATCGAGGCGCTCAGCCCCGTCGCCGACGAGTACCGGATCATCGCCCCCGACCTGCGCGGCCACGGCGACTCGCCCACGCCCCACGGGCCGTGGAGCATCGACGACTTCGCCTCCGACGTCGCCCGCCTCACCGCGGCCGAGGGCGGCGGGGCCGTCATCGTCGGCGTCGGCCTCGGCGCGGCCACCGCGCTGAGCCTCGCGCTCGGCCACCCCGGCCTGGTGTCGGGCCTCGTGGTGTCGGGCGTGGGCCCGCGCGGCGAGGACCCGGAGGGCCAGGACCGCTGGGCGCGTGTCGCCCGCGCGCTGCGCGAGCGGCGCCACGCGGAGGGCGTGGCCCTGGCGGCGGAGGCCATGGGCACCCGCCCGGACGTCCGTGGCGCGCTGGCGCAGGTGGACGCCCCGGTGCTGGTGCTCGCCGGCGCGGCCGACCGCGCCGTCCCGGCCGAGGTGCAGCGCGAGCTGTCGGCCTGGATGACCAACGCGCGGTTCCACGTCGTCCGCGAGGCCGGGCACAACGTCGCGGTCGAGCGGCCCAACGAGCTCATCTCCGCCATCCGGAGCCTGGCCCGGAGCCGCCAGGCCGTCGCCGCCTAGTCCCCCCGCCCGACACGATTTCGCCCGAGGCCCGGCTCATTTAGAGTCGGGCCCGATGGGGGTGGCAGGCGGGGAGGGGTGCGGGCGCCCCCGCGCGGTCCCGTGGGGGCGCGTGGGATGATCGGCCGCGGGCCGGAGGCGGCCGAGGTCGAGGCCCTGATCGCCGGCGCCGCCGCGGGCCGCAGCGGCGCCCTGCTGGTGGTGGGCGAACCCGGCATCGGCAAGACGGCGCTGCTGCGGTTCGCGCGCGCCCGCGCCGGCGTCGCCCGCGTGCTGGAGACGACGGGATCGCAGGGCGAGTCGCGTCTGGCCTTCGCCGGGCTCGGGGACCTGCTGGGACCGATCCTGGACCACCTTGGGGAGCTGCCGGAGGCCCAGGCCAACGCCCTGAGCGGCGCCCTTGCGCTGGGTCCGCCGCCCGCGCCCTCCGACCGCTTCGCCGCCTACGCCGCCACGCTCCGCCTGCTCGCCGCGGCCGCGGAGGACGGGCCCATCCTCTGCCTCATCGACGACGCCCACTGGCTCGACGCCGAATCCCTCGAGGCCATCCTCTTCGCCAGCCGCCGGCTGATCGCGGAGGGCATTGCGGTGCTGATCGCCGCGCGCGAGGGCATCAGCCCGCGGCTGGACGAGGCGGCCATCCCGCGGCGACGCATGCGGGGCCTTGCCGCCGAGCACGCCGCCGTGCTGGTGGAGGACCACGCCGGCGTGGTCCCCGATCCCGCCGTGATCGCGTCGCTGGTGGAGGGCTGCGCCGGCAACCCGCTGGCCCTGATCGAGCTGGCCGGGGCGCTCTCGGCGCGGCAGCTCGCCGGCGCCGCGCCCCTGCCCGACCCGCTCCCCGTGGGCCCGCACCTGGAGCAGGCGCTGCTGCGACCGCTCGAGGAGCTGCCGGAGCCCACCCGCCGCGCCCTGCTGCTGGCGGCGACCGAGAACGGCTCGCCCGAGGTGCTGGCGCGGGCGCTCGTGATGGAGGGGCTGTCGATGGCCGACTTCGAGCCGGCCGAGCGGGCCGGGGTGGTGCTGGTGGGCCCGGCGCGCCTGCGGTTCCGCCACCCGCTGGTGCGCGCCGCCGTCTACGCCGGGGCCGCCGGCCCGGACCGGCGCGGCGCCCACCGCGCGCACGCCGCGGCGGCGGGGTCGCTCGGGGACGCCGGGGCGCTCGACCGGCGTGCCTGGCACCTGGCGATGGCGGCGACGGGCCCCGACGAGATGATCGCCCGGGCGCTGGAGGACGCCGCCACCCGGGCGTCGGGCCGCACGGCCTACGCCGCGGCCTGCGAGGCGCTGGAGGCGTCGGCGCGCCTGTCCCCGGAGCCGGCCGAGCGCGGGCGGCGGCTGGACTCCGCGGCCCAGTGCGCGCTGGCGGCGGGCGCGTTCGACCGGGCGGCCCGCCTCTTCGACGAGGTCATCGCCCTGGCGGCCGAGCGCGGCCAGGTGCTCCGCGCGATGGTCGGCCGCGGCAACGTGGAGATGCTCAACGGCTCCACGCGGGCGGCGGTCGACATGCTCACCGCCGCGGGTGAGCGGATGCGCGAGGAGTCGCCCGCCGCGGGCGCGGCGCTGCTGGTCCAGGCCGTGCTGCCCTGCCTGCTGCGCCGCGACCTGGAGCGGGCCCGCGACCTGTCCGCCCGCGCCCTCGCGCTGGTGCCCGACCCCGACCCGGCGCTGGCGGCGCAGCTCGCGGCGGCCCAGGCGATCAGCGCCACCTACTCGGGCACGCCGACGCCGCTCGACGCGGCCGACGCGGCCGAGGTCCGCCGCCAGGCGGCCGAGGGCGAGCCGCTCGGGTTCGTCTGGTCGGTGGGGCACCTGATCTCGCTGAACCTGCAGGAGCGCTACGCCGATGCGCTCTCCGGGCTCGACGCGGTGATCGGCGCCGCCCGCGAGCACGGGACGCCGTCCCTGCTGCCGTGGCCGCTCGCCGTGCGCGCCGACGTCCGGCGCCGCACCGGGCGCCTGCCGCAGGCCGCCGCCGACGCCGGCGAGGCCGTGCGGATGGCGGAGGACACCGGCCAGGCGCCGCTCGCCGGCTATGCCCTCGCGGTCGAGGCGATGCTCCACGCCATCACGGGCGACGCGGCCGCCTGCCGGGAGCGGGCGGCGCGGGCGGTGGAGATCGGGGTGCGCACCGAATCCCACAACCTGTCGTGGTACGCCGACGGCGCGCTGGGCCTGCTCGCGCTGAGCCAGGGCGACCTGGCGCGCGCCGGCGAGCGCTTCGGCGCGCTGGAGCGCCGTTACCGGGCGACGGGGGACTTCCACCCCCTCCTCGACGGGCACGGCGCCGACATCGTCGAGACGCTCATCCGCACCGGCGAGGAGTCGCACGCCCGGGACGTCCTCGCCTTCCTGCAGGCGCAGGCCGCCCGCGCCGACGCGGCGTGGACGCTGGCCGGGCTGGAGCGCTGCCGCGGGATGCTGGCCGACGACGACGCGTTCGAGGCGCACATGGACGCCGCCCTTGCGCAGCACGACCGCACCGACACCCCGTTCGAGCGGGCGCGGACGCTGCTGACCCTCGGCGAGCGGCGGCGCCGGGCGCGCCGGGTGCGCCAGGCCCGGGAGCCCCTGACGGCCGCGCTCGAGACGTTCGAGTCGCTCGGGGCGGCCCGCTGGGCGGACTGGGCGCACCGCGAGCTGCGCGCCGCGGGAACGCGCGTCCAGCCCGCGCAGCCCACCGCGACGGGCGGCCTGACCCCCCAGGAGCTGCAGGTGGCCCTCACCGTGGCCCGCGGCGCGACCAACCGCGAGGCGGCGACCGCGCTGCTGATCAGCCCGAAGACCGTCGAGTACCACCTGGCCCGCGTCTACGCGAAACTCGGCGTGCGCTCGCGCGCGGAGCTGGCCACGCGCATGGCGTCCCGAACCTCGGACTTCCTACCGGCGGGCGGCAGGACTAGGGAAACCCCCGATGACGGGGGCGCCTGATCGGACGATAGTGCCCCGCAGCGTGAGCGGACTCCCATCGGAGGGGAGGGACGTGATGGGCACGAGCGGCGACGACCGCGAACCCCGGCGCGACGACGGGTCGCGGCGGGAGATCAGCTTCGGCGCCTACTCCTCGGCGCGCGACCGGTACTTCGCCACGCTGCGCGCGGATGCGGAGCTCCGTCGGCTCGAGAAGGCGTGGACGATGCCGACCACGCGGGAGCCGTGGGCGCAGGGGCCGTCCGCCTGAGACGTCGCCCGGGCTCCGGGGACCCGAGCGAGCGCCCGCGCGCGGGTCCCCGGCGGTTCTCAACCCAGCCGGACCCTGATGGTGAGCGGGCCCTTCGGGTCGTCGGTGACCCGCTCGAGCTCGGCGTCCCTCCCCGGGCGCACCGCCCCGAGGGCCGAGACGATCGCCGGCCCCAGGGCGTCGAACGTCGCGTCGTCGTTGGGCGCGTTGAGGCGATCGTTGACCCGCAGCAGGATCTCGTCGCGGCCGAACCGGACGCCGTTCGCGGCGGGGTCGGCCTCGATGTCGGCGGCCGCGCGGTCGGCGGCCTCGATCGCGGCGGCGAACCGCTCCTCCAGGGACCCCGCCCCGTCCCGCTTACGCTGGTACAGGACGCCCGGACGGCCCTCGCCGAAGTCGAGGGCGCGGTCGGCCTCGTGGCCGATCAGCATGATCCCGGGACCGTCCGGGACGTGCTTGTAGTCGGCCACGTCGATGGGGGTGCCGTCGAGGCTCCGCCGCTGGATCCAGCCGTGGAACAGCGGGACGTAGTCGTCGGCGACGATCACGCCGGGGTTCTCCGCGTAGAGCTTGGCCCCGATGCGGACGATGTCGGTCGCGGTGGAGGTCGCCACGCCTACACCAACGCCGACTGCGCGCCGGCCTCGCGGATCTCCATGGCGGCGACCGCGTCGATGAAGAGCTGGGCCTCCTCGATCAGGCCGCGCGTGGCCTCCGCCTGGTGCTCGGCCGGCGGCGCCTCGTGCCGCTCGAACAGCGGGCGCGCGAAGCGGCCCTTGGCGAACCGGTCGAAGAACCGCTCGGTGTCGTAGAACCGCTCCTTGAACTCCCGGACGATCACGTCGGGGTCGTCCGTGACGTTCGGGTTCTCCGTGCGCACCAGGGCGCGGGCGGCGCCGAGCATGGCCGCGTAGGCCCGCTCGTCGGCGCGGGCGAGGTCGCCGTCCTCGAGCGCCACCGCGGCGTCGAAGACGATGCTCTCGGCGAACGAGAGCTCCAGGTCGGTCTTGGAGATGACCTCGCCGGCGCACTCGCCGATGCCCATGTCGCCCATCGTGAAGACGCGGGCGTCGCCCCAGTCGGTGTAGTAGCTGGGGTCCTCGTCGGGCGACGGCACCGTCTTCAGGTCGGCGATCATCGCCCCGAGCTCCTTCTTGCCGAGGCGGGCGATGTAGTCCTGGAACGATTCCTCGCCCTCGCGCTCCGCGACGAAGCGGGCCGTGATGCCGTCGACCACCTCGGGGATGCGCTTGGACGGCACCGACCCGATCGCCAGGCCGTACGACCCGGCGTTCTCGCGCCAGCGCCCGCCGAGCACCACCTGGAAGTGGGGCACCGTGACGCCGTTGATCTTGCGGCTGTTGCCGAAGAACCCGATGTCGGCCACGTGGTGCTGGCCGCAGGAGTTGAAGCAACCGCTCACCTTGATCCGCAGGCCGCGGACCGACTCGTCCAGCTCGAACTGCTTGGAGGCGAGGCGCGTGCGCAGCTCGCCGGCCAGGCCGCGCGAGGAGGCGATGCCGAGCTTGCAGGTGTCGGTGCCGGGGCAGGCCGTGACGTCCACGATCGTCCCGGCACCGGGGGCGGCCAGGTCGATGGCCTTCAGCTCCTCGTAGAGCGCGGGGAGGTCCTGCTCCGCGACCCAGCGCAGCACGATGTTCTGCTCCACCGTGGTCCGGACGGCATCGCCGACGTACGTGCGGGCGACCTCGCCGAGGCGGCGCGTCTGCCACGAGGTGATGTCGCCGAGCGGGAGGGCGATGGTGGCCACGGCGTAGCCGTCCTGACGCTGCCGGTACACGTTGGTCCGCGCCCACTCCGCGTACCCGTCGGGCAGCGGGCCCCCGTCGGTCGCGACCGGGACGGCCTCGCGGACGGGCGACTCGTCGAAGTCGTCGACGCTCGGCAGGTAGGAGGTCCAGCGGTCGTCGTGGGGGAGGGTCGCGCGCTCCTCGTCCACGAGCCGGCGGAACTCGTCGATGCCGAGCTTCGAGACCAGGAACTTGATGCGGGCGCGGTTGCGGTTCTGCTTCTCGCCGAGGCGACCGAAGACGCGGGCGATGGACTGGACGGCCGGCAGCAGCTCCTCCACCGGGTGGTCCTCGTAGAGCAGCTTCGCCTGGTGCGGGGTGGTGCCGAGGCCGCCGCCGACGTAGAGGTCGAACGAGCGCCGCTCGACGCCGTC
Organism: Thermoleophilia bacterium; assembly: GCA_050250915.1. Taxonomy (GTDB): domain Bacteria; phylum Actinomycetota; class Thermoleophilia; order Miltoncostaeales; family Miltoncostaeaceae; genus Miltoncostaea. Next base: position 125,737 of record JBFWNT010000006.1, on the reverse strand, counting down.
CACGACCGTCCGGCGGGCGATCGCGCCGAAGTCGTGCATCATCACCAGGCCGCAGGCCTCGCCGGCGCAGCCGGAGAACGCCGGCTTGAACTTGCGCCCGAAGTCCTGGCAGTCCGGGTGCCCGAGCAGGAAGCGGAAGAGGGCGTGGGCGTAGGCCGTGGTGTCGAACGCCTCGGTGTGGCAGACGCCCGCGATCGGGCAGGCGGTGAGGTTGCGGACGCCGTTGCCGCACGCCTCGCGGGTGGTGATGCCCACCGACGCCAGCCGCCGCATGAGGTCGGGCGTGTCGTCGATGTGGACGTAGTGGAGCTGGACGTCCTGCCGCGTCGTGACGTGCAGGATGCCGTCCGAGTACTCCTCCGCCAGCTCGGCGATCACGTCGAGCTGGTCCGGGGTCACGCCGCCGTACGGGATCTTGATGCGCACCATCCCGGGGGCGTCCCACAGCGTCTCCGGGCCCTTGGTCAGGTCGCCGGCCGGGAAGCTCAGCGTCTGCGAGGCGACCCCGTCGTGACGCTGCCCGTTGTCGTAGCGCTGGCCGTACACGCCGCGGCGCAGGCGGGTCTCGGCGAAGACCCGGTCCTCGATCTTGTCCTGCCGGCGAAGCTCCATCTGGCCTTCGAAGATGTCGATCTCCTCGGCCAGGTCCGGCGGCATGCTCTCGTGGAGCCGCCCCCTCCAGTCGGTGGTGCTCATGGTGGTTTCCGCCCTCGTGGTCGCTCGGAGCGGCGAAAATACCAGATTACCCGGGGCTATTCCTCGTTTGCGATGGTGTCCTCGAGGTCGCCGTGCGCGACGTCGGCGAGCGCCCGCACGACCTGGACGCACATCGGGTCGCTGACGGCGATCTGCACCTGGCTGCCGTCCTCGTCGTCGAAGGCGAGGGTCCAGTGCGGGATGACCCCCTCCACCGTCTGCTGGGGCGGGGTCACCGACACGCCCACCACGTTGGGCTGGAGCGCCCAGAACAGGCCCTCCGGGAGCCCGGACGGCATCGGCTGCCACTCGCCGGCGTTGGGGATCTCCTGACGGTGCGGCTCCGCCTGCGTGAACGCGTTCATCAGGTTCTCCGCGTCCGAGGTCGCCAGGGGCAGCGTGAGCACGCAGTTGGGGCCGCTCTCGAACGCCAGCAGCGCCACGGGCAGCGCATCGGGGTCGGGCGGCTCGCCGTTCTCGTCGATCTCCACCTGGACGGGGGAGCAGTTGAAGCCGGTTGCCTGGAAGGCGATGGTCTGCCGCATGCCGAGAAGCTCCTCGCCGCGTGTTCCGGACGCGGCGCATCCTCGCACACGCGTCGTGTGGCTCGACCGGGGGATCGTCACACCCGACCGGGCCGTGCTCGCCGCGGACGACCCGGGGGTGCGCTGGGGCCTCGGCCTGTTCGAGACGATGCGCGCCGACCGCGGCAGGGTGCCCCTGCTCGACCGGCACCTGGGCCGCCTGCTGGCGTCGGCCGCCGCGCTCGGGCTGGCGCCGGTCCCGGACGAGGCCGCCATCCGCCACGCCCTGGCCGCCACCCTGTCCGCCCACGGCGGCGGCCCCGCCCGCGTGCGCCTGACCATCACCCCCCGCCCGACCCTCCTGATCGAGGCGACCCCCCTCTCCGTCGCCGACGTGCAATTGGACGAACCGCGACGTTCATCTGCACTCTCGCTCCCCGGGGCCTGGGTGCGGGGGAACCGGATCGCCGAGCACAAGACGCTGTCCTACGCGGCGTGGCGCCTCGCCCAGTCCCGCGCCGAGGCGGCGGGTGCCGGCCACGCGCTGCTGCTCGACCGCGACGGTCGGCTGGGCGAGGCGGCGGTGGCCAACGTGTTCTGCGACCTCGGCGACGAGGTCGTGACCGCCCCCGCCGACGGCCTGCTGCCCGGCGTGGCCCGGGCCATCTGCCTGCCGGCGGTGGGCGCCCGCGAGCGGGCGGCGGAGGAGCGCGAGTGGCGGGCGGCCCGGGAGATCGTGGCCGTCAACGCCCTGCGCGGTGCCGTCGCGATCGCGGCGGTGGACGGCGCCCCCGTGGGCGACGGCGCCCCCGGGCCGCTGGCCCGGGCCCTGGCGGTGGCGCTGGCGGCGGCCGCGGCGGGCTAGAACTCGAAGTCGAAGAGGTCCTCGAGCATGCCGCGGCGGCGGCGCTTCCTGGACTCCTTGGGCGGCGTCTCGTCCCGCGGGGCGGGGTCCCGGGGGCGGTCGTCGCCGCCGGGCCGGCGGCGGCCCTCCATCTCCTCGAAGAAGTCCTCGTCGTGGTCGCGGACGCCGGCCGAGGCGCGGCGCTCGCGGTCGAGGATCCGGTCCAGCTCGCCGCGGTCGAGCCACACGCCCCGGCACTCGGGGCACGCGTCGATCAGTATCTCGCTGCGCTCCAGCTCGACCAGGCGGGTGCCGCAGGTCGGGCAGCGCAGGGGCTCGCCCCGCGCGGGGCGGATGGGCACGTCGGGCATTCCGCCGAGGCTAGCGAAGGGGGATGAGCCCCCTCACACGCGGGATCAGCTCGCGGCCCGGCGCCGTCCCGTGCGCTCGGCGGGCGTCGCCACGCGGCGGCCCAGCAGGCGCATCGCCTTGAGCCCCAGCGACAGCTTCTCGCGGTCGTCGGTCTTCGCGATGTCGAGGCCCGACAGCTCCGCGATGCGATCGAGCCGGTAGCGCACCGTGTGGCGGTGGGTGTAGAGCGTGCTGGCCGTGGCGGCCAGGTTGCAGTCGTGCCCGAGGTACGTGGAGAGCGTGCCCACCAGCTCCGTCTGGTACTGCTCGTCGTAGCGCACCAGCGGCGCGATGGTCTGCTCGTAGAAGGAGGTGAGCTCCTCCGGGCGGTCCGCGAAGATCTGGAACAGCAGCTTGTAGGTGCCGGTCTCCTCGAACGTCACCACCTCGCCCACCCGTCCGAGCCGCTCGCCGATCGACAGCGCGAGGCGCGCCTCGTCGAGCGCGACGCCCAGGCGCTCGGGCTCGGGCGTGTAGCGCGACAGGGCCAGGGTCAGCGCCAGGCCGGGGACGGTCTCGCGGGTGGCGCCCAGCAGGCGCCGGCCCAGCACCAGCGCCTGGGCCTCGATCTCCTCCCGCTCCGGCTCCGACGGGCCGGCGGGGGGCGGCAGCAGCGCCAGCAGGCGCCCCTCGTTCCAGTCGACCAGCGCCCGCGGCCAGTGGATGTCCATCGCGGCGCGGGCCTGCTGGAGGAAGCGCCGCACGAGCCGCGGGTCGGTGATGATGCGGCCCTCGGTGTGCGGGTCCTGGAGCTTGCCGATCAGGGCGACGCCGCCGCCGGAGAGGTCGGCGCCGAGGTGGCGGGCGCGCCGCACGAGCGACTCGCGGCTGACCACCTCGCCGGCCATGAGCTCCTCGATCAGGTCTCCCCGCAGCCGCGACTCGGTCTCGGTGCGCACCTCCTCGCGGGCCCGCTCCAGCCCCACCGCCTCGGCCAGCTCGCCCAGCACCGCCTCCTGGGCGGGCGCCAGCGGCTCGGGGATCCAGGCCACCAGCACGCCGATCACGCCGGCCTCGCCGGTGACGAGGGTGCGGGTCATCCCCGGCATCTCCTCCTCGGTGAAGGGGCCCACGATCGAGGCGGGGCCATGGCCGCGCGCCCGGCCGATGGCCGCGTCGAGGAACGTCTCCTGGTCGCCCGACAGGCCGTCGCACGCGCGGATGTCGAGGTACTCGTCCAGCAGGGCGATGGGCGCGTCCAGCAGCCGCCCCGCCACCTCGGCCAGCCCGGCCATGCCCTCGCCCGCCACCAGGGGGCGGCGCAGGGCGGCGCGGGCGGCGGCGCCGCGGGCGCCCGCGGCGCCGCCGGCCACGGCGGCGACCAGGCCGGCGATGACCGGGCCCCACGGCGCGCCGGCGCGCAGGACCATGGTGGGGACGCCCAGGTCGCCCTGCGGCGCCGCCCGGCACACCACCGCCACGCAGCCCGCGGGCAGGGGGTCGGGCGGCGCGCCGGGGCACACCAGCAGGACGTCGGTCTCCTCGGGGCCGTCGGCGTCGGCGATCACCACCGCCGAGACCGGGCGGTCCATCGGCGCGCCGTTGGGCATGAGGCGCACGCCCTCCATCGCGGGGATGCGCGCCAACTCCGAGATGAGCGCCCGACCGGAGGGGGCGGCCGCGGTTCGCGCCTTCGTCGTCACCGCGCCCCACAATGGGGCGCCCGGGGACGTCTTTCAAGCGGCCGGCCCGCCGCGGCCCGCTGTTTGTCCACCGGGCGAAACATCCGGACCGCCGTTTGGCCCGGCGTCACAAAGCGCCCATGTGCGGAAGCGTCGTATCATCCGGCGCTGCCTGAGCCAGACAAGGGGGACCTTCCGCGCCATGCCAGTCCGAGAGAACAATGTGGTCGCAGCCCAGTGGAGCTCGAACGGCTCCATCCCGAAGGGCGACCTGACCCTCCGGGGCGCCGAGATCTTCGGGTCGAACGTCTTCGGCCCCGACGAGCAGCGCAAGCGCCTGCCGAAGCAGGTGTACCGCCAGCTGCAGGCCACCATCGAGCGCGGCGAGCCGCTCGAGGCCGACCTGGCCGACGCCGTCGCCCTGGCGATGAAGGATTGGGCCCTGGAGAAGGGCGCGACGCACTTCACGCACTGGTTCCAGCCCCTCACCGGCTCCACCGCGGAGAAGCACGACTCCTTCTACGGACCGGTCGGCGACGGCACCGCCCTCGCCCAGTTCACCGGGAAGGAGCTGATCAAGGGCGAGCCCGACGCCTCAAGCTTCCCGACGGGCGGCATCCGCGCCACCTTCGAGGCGCGCGGCTACACCGCGTGGGACCCGACCAGCCCGGCGTTCATCATCGAGAACCCGAACGGCGCGTACCTCTGCATCCCCACGGCCTTCGCGTCGTGGACCGGCGAGGCCCTCGACACCAAGATCCCGCTCTTGCGGTCGATGGAGGCGCTCAACAAGTCGGCCCTCCGCGCGCTGCGCCTGTTCGGCGACACGTCGACGACCCGGGTCTTCACCACGATCGGGCCCGAGCAGGAGTATTTCCTGATCGACGAGAACTACTTCTACGCCCGGCCGGACCTGGTCAACACGGGGCGCACGCTCTTCGGGGCGAAGCCGCCCAAGGGCCACGAGCTGGACGACCACTACTTCGGTTCGATCCCGGAGCGGGTGCTCGCCTACATGCTCGACACCGAGGCCGAGCTGGCGAAGCTGGGCGTGCCGATCAAGACCCGCCACAACGAGGTGGCGCCGGGCCAGTACGAGGTCGCGCCGATCTTCGAGAGCTCGAACGTGGGCACCGACCACCAGCAGCTCTGCATGCAGGTCATGAAGAGCGTCGCCCGCCGCTACGACCTGGTCTGCCTGCTCCACGAGAAGCCGTTCGCCGGCGTCAACGGGTCGGGCAAGCACAACAACTGGTCGATGGGGACCGACGACGGCGCGAACCTGCTGGAGCCGACGGACACCCCCAGCGAGAACCTGCAGTTCCTGTTCTTCGCGACGGCCGTGATCGCCGCGGTCAACAAGCACCAGAAGCTGCTGCGGGCGTCGATCGCCGGCGCCGGCCAGGACCACCGCCTCGGCGCCAACGAGGCCCCGCCCGCCATCATCTCGATCTTCCTCGGCACTGAGCTGGAGAGCGTGTTCGACGCGATCGCCAGCGGCAGTACCGCCGCCAGCGCGGCGCGCGAGCTGATGCATCTCGGGACCCCCGTGCTGCCGGGGCTGCCGAAGGACAGCGGCGACCGCAACCGGACGAGCCCGTTCGCCTTCACCGGCAACAAGTTCGAGTTCCGGGCCCTCGGCTCCAGCCAGTCCCCGAGCCTGCCGAACACGGTCCTCAACACGATCGTGGCCGAGTCGATCGACTCGCTCTGCGAGGACCTCGAGGCGGCGATGGGCGGCGGCAAGCGCAAGACCGCGAAGAGCCTGGAGACGGCGCTCACGTCGGTCATCGCCGACACGTACAAGAAGAACCGCCGCATCGTCTTCGGCGGCGACAACTACTCGGAGGAGTGGCACAAGGAGGCCGCGAAGCGCGGCCTGGCGAACCTCCGCACCACGCCGGACGCGCTTCCGGAGCTCATCTCCGACGAGACCGTCGCCGCGTTCAGCAACTACGGCGTGCTGTCGGAGCGCGAGCTCCACTCCCGGTACGACGTGATGCTCGAGCAGTACATCATCACGGTGAACACGGAGGCCGAGACGGCCGCCGACATCGCCTCCACGATGATCCTGCCGGCCGCCGCCCGGCACCTGGCGATCCTGAACGAGGCCGGCCTGACGGCGCTCTCGAAGGAGACGACCACGCTCATCAACGCCTTCACGAAGGCCTCGAAGGCCCTCCAGAAGGCGAACCTCGACGAGAACCACCCGACCGACACGGTGGCGGAGGCCGCGTACATGCGCGACAAGGTCCTCCCCGCCATGGACGCGGTGCGGGCGGCGGGCGACGCCCTGGAGCGCGTCGTGGCCGACGACCTGTGGCCGCTCCCGAAGTACTCGGAGATGCTCTTCATCCGCTAGGCGCAACCCCATCCGGGCGGCCCCGCGGCCCCGTCCACCTCAGGGTGGACGGGGCCGCCGCCGTTCGGGGAGGGTGAGCGGGTGAGCGGTGCCTCCCTGCTCGTGCTGCCCGCCCGCGGGGCGTTCCGGCTGCCCGCCGTCGCCGTGAGCCACGGGTGGTTCCAGACCGCGCCGTTCGCGTGGGACCCGGAGGCGGGGACCCTGAGCCGCACCGAACGGCTGGAGGGCGGGCCGGTCGATCTACGCATGTCGGCGGACGACGGCGGGGTGGCCGTCCGTGCCGCCCGCGACCTGGGGGCGGGCGAGCGGGAGGCCGCGGGCGTCCGGGTGCGCCGGGTGCTCCAGCTCGACGCCGACCTGACGGGCTTCGACGCCGCGGCCCGTGCCGTCGATCCGGACCTGGCCGACGACCTGGCTGCCTACGGCGGCGGGCGGGTGCTGGCGGGCGCCTCCCTGTTCGAGGACGTGGTGAAGGGCATCTGCGGCACCAACACGACGTGGCGGCAGGCGGTCGCCTCGATCAACCGCCTCGCGGAGCTGGGGCCGCCGGACTGCTTCCCCGGCCCCGCCGACCTGCTGCGGGCGGGCGAGGACCACATGCGCGCCGTCGTCCGGGTGGGCTACCGGGCGCCGGCGATCCTGGCGGCGGCGCGGGCGGCGATCGACGGCACCCTCGCCGACATCGAGGCCGACTCGGCCGCCGGCGACGGCGACCGCGTGCACGCCGGCCTGGTGGCCCTGTCGGGAATCGGCCCGGCCACCGCGGGGTTCGTGATCCTGCTCATGGGCCACTACGACCGGCCGTCCATCGACTCGGCCACCATCCGGGTCGCCGCGGACCGCTGGTTCGGCGGCGCCCGGCCCAAGCCGCGCGAGGTGCTGCGCCGCATCGAGCCGGCGGGGGGCTACCGGGGGCTCGTGCTGGCGTGGGCGACGCTCCGCGTCTGGCAGCGCGAGACGGGTCTGGTCAGCCCCTGACCTGGGCGAGCAGCGCGCGCCAGCGGCGCACGCACGCGTCCCACGTCCACTCCCCGGCGAACCTCCCGCCGCGGGTGCCGAGCATCTCGCGCAGCGACGGGTCCGCCGCGAGGCGCGACATCTGCCGGGAGTAGCTGAGGTCGTCGACGTACAGCAGCCCGCCGCTGGAGCGCGCCGTCTGCCCGGCCAGCACCTCCGAGCGCGCCGTCGCCAGCGTGGCCCGCCCCGCCGACCAGGCCTCCAGCGCCACCAGGGACAGGCTCTCGTGGGGCGACGGCAGCACCACCAGCTCCGCCGCCGCCAGCAGGTCCGCGCGCGTCTGCGCGTCCACGAACCCGGTGGCGCGCACCCAGCCCGGCAGCCCCATGTCCACCGTCGGCCGCCCGGCGAGCACCAGTCCGTACGACCCGCCGGCCCGCCGGTACCCGTCGTGGGCCCGAATGAGCGACCCCACCCCCTTCGCCGGGTCGATGCGGCCCAGGTAGAGCGCGAACCGCCGCGGCAGGTCGAACCGCGCCCGCGCCCGCGCGGCGTCCCCGCCCCCCGCCGGCGCGACCCCCGCCCCCACGACCGCCGCCGGCTGGGTGAGCGGACCGTGGAGGTCCTCCACCAGCCGCCGCTCCTCCGGCGTCATGTACGCGAGTCCGCCGGCGGTGCGGACCAGCCCGCGGCTGAGGCCGAACCGCAGCATCGGCTCGTCATGCGCGAGGGGCACGAGCACCGTCCGGGCGGGCGCGAGCGGCATCGCGAGCTGGGAGGTGGCGTAGAGGTACGTCCACGCCGCCACGGCCTCCACCCGGCCCGCGGGCCCCACCGCGCCGGCGAGCGCCCGGACCAGGCCGGTTGCGACCGGGCCCTGTGCGCGCGCCCACGCCCGCTCGGCGTCGTCGTCGCCGGGTGCCAGGGTCAGGGCCTTGCCCAACCGGTCGGAGCGCGCCGGGTCGGGCGGCTCGGCGGCGTGGCGGTGGACGGTCACGCCGTCCTCCTCGGTGGTGCCCTCCGGGTAGTACGGGGCCCAGGTGAGGTAGTCGCGGGCGGTCGTGGTGAACACCTCGACCGCGTCTCCGGCGGCCGCGAGCGCCCGTGCGGTGCTGCGGCAGAGGGCCTCGGCGCCCCCGGCGACCTCCTCGCCGTAGCGCTGGACGACGAACGCGACCCGCATCAGTCCGTCGTCGGCGCGCGGCGCTCCAGCTCGGCCACCCGCGCCTCGAGGCGGGCGATCTCGGCGTGGGTGCGGTGCCGGTCGCGCTCGAGCTGCCCGATCAGCTCACCCAGCGACGGCGCGATGAGCCGGAGCACCAGTCCTCGGAGGCCGGACACCGCCCTCCCGGCGGGCCCCCGCCGCGCCGACCTGGCCGGCTCCGCGAGCGTGAGCGGCGGCAGCGGCGGCTCCCCCGCCCCCTGGCGGAGCGCGCGCAGGAGCTCGTCCGGGTCGGTGGCGCCGGGCGCCTCGTCCTCCCCGCTCAGTAGGCCCCCCGCCGCCCGAGCACCACGGGGATCGTGCGCGCCAGGATCGTGAGGTCGAGCCAGACGGACCACGTCTCGATGTAGAAGAAGTCGAGGCGCACCAGCTCGTCGAACGACAAGTCGCTTCGCCCGGACACCTGCCACAGCCCGGTCATGCCGGGGAGCACCAGGTAGCGCTTCTTGTGGAGGTCGTCGAGCAACTCGTAGTCGCGCAGCGGCAGCGGCCGCGGCCCGACGAGCGACATCTCCCCGCGCAGGACGTTCCAGATCTGCGGGAGCTCGTCGATCGAGAACCGCCGCAGCACCGCGCCCACCCTGGTCACGCGCGGGTCGTCCTTGATCTTGAAGATCGGCCCGTCCGCCTCGTTGGCCGCCTCGAACTGCTCCTGGAGCTGTTCGGCGTCCACCCGCATGGTGCGGAGCTTGAGGCAGGTGAACTCCTGCTCCTCCACCCCGATGCGGCGGCTGCGGTGGATCACGGGGCCCCGGTCGTCCAGCGTGATCGCGATCGCCGCGACGGCCAGCACGGGCGCCGCGATGAGCCCGATGATCGACCCCGCCACCAGGTCGAACGCCCGCTTGAGCATGAACGCCGCCCCGCCGAGCACCGGCGGCCGCAGGTCGAACAGCGGCAGCCCCGGCGCGGGGACCGCCTGCACGGAGTGCGACAGCAGCTCCGCCGTCGTCGGCGCCAGCCGCACCGGGATCGCGCGGCGGCGGCACACCTCCAGCAACTCCAGCACCGGCGCGTCGTCGCCCGCCCACCCGGTGAGGATCACCTCGTCGATCGCCGCCGGATCCAGCGCCCGCCGCAGCTCGCCCTGGCCGGCCCCGGCGGTGTCGTCGCCGAGCCCCGCCGTGAGCTGCTGCCGGCCGACCACCCGGTACGCGACGCCCTGCCGGCTCTCCGACCGCTCCAGGCTCTCCGCGATCGACGCGACCAGCGCCGGCGACCCCACCAGCAGCGCCCGCCGCTCGAACGAGATCGCGTCGAGCACCAGCGCCGTGACGCTGTCGTAGCTCGCCCGCAGCGCGATCACGAGCGTCCCGACCAGGAACCAGGACGCATAGAAGATGTAGTAGGTGTCGAATCGCCACCCGGCGACGAGCGTGACCACCAGCACCACGACGGTGGTGAGCGTGACCGACGACAGCAGCCGCGCCGCCCGCCCGCGCTGGTCCCGCGGCGCGTACAGCCGGTTCTTGGCGAACACGAGGATCATCGTGGTGGCCGCGAGCGGCAGCGCCTTCTGCTCCACCGCCCAGATCGCCCCGGAGTCGACCGCGTCGCCCTGGATCAGCAGCTTCAGCGCCAGGGCCGCGTAGATCCCGGCGAAGCAGGCCGTCAGGTCGATGGTGACGAGGATCGCGACCGACAGGCACCGGCGCACGAGAGCCGTGCCGGCGGGCCCGGAGAGGAGCGGCAGGAACCGCGCATCGCGCCGGACCGTCCCGCGACCGTCGCTCTTTCCGACGCGCAGCGGGTCGGACTCGGGGCGCGTGGGGCGCGTCGTCACGCCGCGATCGTACTGCTGACGCGCCCTCCGCGCGTACCTCCGCGGCCGCGGGGGCCCTACGCGAGCGCCGATCCGGGCTTCCGCAGACGCAGATAGACAACACCGAAGGCCCCATCCGGCAGCTCGGCGGGATCCGCGACGGAGACGAAGTTGCGCGCGCAGACGAGCGGGAGCAGCCCCCCGGTCAGGAACGACCAGGGCCGCGCCGCGAAGAACCGCTCGTGCACGGGTCGGCGTTCCCGGACGTACTCGCGCGCCTCCTCCCCCCACGGCAGCGCGAGCAGCCGCGCGCGCAGGGTGGCGGCCGAGTAGCGGCGCTCGAAGAACGCCCCCGCCCCGTCCGGGGACTCCGCGGGTCCTTCCGTGGCGTACACCGGCACCCGCGTGCGGACCTCCCCCGCCCGGGCGGAGACGTTCGTCGTGAGGTGCAGCACCCCGCCCGGCCGCAGCACCCGCCACATCTCGGCCATCGCCACGGCGTCCCCGTCGCCCGCGACGTGCTCGATGACCGAGACGCACGCGATCGCGTCGAACGTGTCGTCCTCGAACGGCAGCGCCCGCGCGTCCGCGACCCGGAGGTCGAGCTCCGGGTCGAGGGTCCGCCAGGTGGCGATCTCCTCCGGCAGCAGGTCGATGGCCGTCCACCTTCCCCGCCCCTGACGCTGGAGCGCGCTGGCCAGCAGCTTCGGGCTCGAGACGTCGAGGCACCGCCCGTCCCACGGCTCGGCGGCCACCCGGCCCAGCTCGTAGTAGCGCCACGGCTCGACCGGCACCAGGAGGCGGTAGAGCCCCGCCCGGGGGTACGGGAACCCCCCGCCGCGCAGCCCGCGGAGCAGCCACGCACCGCCGACCCGGTAACTGTGGCCGGCCAGTCGCGCCCAGGCCGGCCGGACGACGCTCACCGGCGGAGCGCCTGCCGGTAGACGTCCCTGGTGGCGGTGGCGGACGCCGACCACGAGTAGCGGGCCGCCTCCTCACGACCGGCCTCTCCGCGCTCTGCGAGCGCCTCCCGGTCGGAGAGCGCGTCGGTCAGGGCAGCCGCGATCGACTCCGGCGTGACCTCGTCGAGGAAGAGCGCCGAGCGCCCGCCGATCTCGATGAGCGACGAGTTCCGCGCGCACAGCACGGGGCAGCCGGCCGCCATCGCCTCGACCACCGGGAGGCCGAAGCCCTCGTAGGCCGACGGGTACACCAGCAGCGTCGCGCGGCGGTACAGGTCGAGCAGCTCCTCGCGCCGGATGAACCCGCGCACCTCGCAGCCGGGGCCGGCGGCCGCCTGGACGCGGTCCTCGTCCCCGCCCGGGCCGCCGACGACCACGAGGCGGCACGGCGGCGGGCTCGGCGCGGCGCTCTCCCAGTAGCGGCGGTGCCCCTCGACGAGCACGCCGATCCGCTTGCGCGGCTCCCGGATCCCGACGCTCAGGATCATCGGCTCCCGGGCGACCGGCGGCCGGGTGTCGGGATGGACCCCGTTCGGGACCACCCGGATGCGCTCGGGCGGGACCGCGTACAGCTCCCGCAGATCCTGGGCGGTCGACTCGGACACGGCGATCACGCGTCGCGCGCGCTTCACGGAGCGCCGGGCGAACCTGCGCGCATAGCGGCGGAAGTTCTCCGGGAAGGCGTCCGGGACGCGCTCCCACGCCAGGTCGTGGATCGTCACGACGGTGGGGCACGGGCTGAACCACGGCCCCCAGTTGACGGGGGCGTGGAGCACCGCCGCCCGGCGGCGCCAGGCGGTGAAGGGCAGCAGCACGTGGAGCCACAGCATGTCGGTCACCAGGTTGCCGACCGACGTCAGCTTCCCCAGGCGCGGGAACCCGGGCGGGCCGAAGACCCACTCGATCCGCAGGTCCGAGGCGGGGCGCGCGTCGAGGCTCTCCCGCAGCTCGTTGATGTACGTGCCGATGCCCGTGCGCCGGCGCTTCGCCATGCGGCCGTCGACGAGGACGAGTGGCGGCGGGCCCTCGCGCGGCTCCGCGTGCGGCGCGGGAGCCTCTGCGTCCTCCGGCGCCGCGGCGCGGCGGGGCCAGAGGCGCGGTCGTCGTCGGCTCATCGGTGGGTTCCCCTCGGAAGGCGCTCGGCCGAGCGGCGGCGCCTGCCACGCGCGCGACGGCGCAGCGCCGGACGCGGTCACACCGTGCACGCGGCGGGAGCCGCGCGACGACCACCCCGGTCACGCCGCCGCCGACGTGGGACGCGCCACGATCGACGTCGCGAGTGAGCCTACAGGGAGGCCGTCCGCGGTCGCGTGGCGCAGCGCCGTGCGCGACGTGCGCGCCAGCCCGAGCTCCATCCGCAGGACGGCGTCGATCGCCGCGAGCCACTCATTGGCGCAGTCGCAGTGGACCAGGACCGCCCCTTCGTGGGTCTCGAGCAGGTCGCGCACCTCGCGCGCGAGCGCCACGACGGCGTCGCGCGCCTGCTCGGGGTCCGTGAGCGGATGCCACCGGACCTCGAACCCGCGGGCGGCGTAGTCGTCGAGGCAGTGCCGCGTCCGCATCCCCGAGACGATGGCCGCCACCCCGTGGTCCCGCCACCACTCCAGCTCCGCGATGCGGGCCTCCCGCCGGTGCCCGCGGCCGCATCCACCGGGCCGTTCGGCGACCGCCACCCGCTCGGGGACGATCCACGCGTACGCCTTCGGCTCCTCCACCGTGCACCTCCGCATCCGCTGCCGGACCACGAGGATCCGGGCGGGCGCGGTCACGTCACAACGCGCGGATGTAACGGGGGAGCGACGGAACGGTGACGGGTGGCGTCACCCCTCGCCGGCGACGGCCCGCTCCCGGAGCCACTCGGGCACGGGCACCGTCGCGCGCGTCTCGCGGTCGACGCAGACGTGCACGAGCTCTCCCTCCGCGACGGTCTCGCCGTCGCGGGCGAAGACGTGGCGGCTGCGGAAGGACGTCCGCCCGATGCCGCCCACCTCGGTCGTCTGGTCGATGACGTCGTCGAGGAGGATCCGCCCGAGGAACGCGCAGCGCGCGTCCACGATGGGGATGCCGGGCCCGGTCTCGAGGACGCGGGTGAACGGGTGCCCGATCTCGGCCAGCCACTCCGAGAGGCCGCGGTCCATCCACCGGAAGGCGTTGGTGAAGTGGATCTGCGCGACGTCCACCTCTGACATGACCACCCGGAAGGTCCGGCGATGGATGTAGGCGGCCACCGGCCCACCCTATCGAGGGCCGCGAGCGACCCGCCGTTTGCCGCAACGAGCGGGAGTTCTCCGGGAACTCGCCCTCCGGGGAGGGGGTGAAAGCGGGTTCGCCCACCCCTCTGGTCGGCATCCCCGCGCGCCGAACCATCCGTTCGGCCATGTGGCGTTTCTGGCGGATCTCCTAATTTCCACGACCTCGATGACAACCAACCACGCCTCCCCTCCCACCGACGACGAGCGTCGACGGGCCGCGTGCGACGCGATGAGCGCCGCCCCCGGCCTGATCCGCTACGCGGCGCGCTTCACGCGCTCGCTGCACGACGCCGAGGACGCGTACCAGCGCGCGATGGAGATCGCGCTCACGCGCGCCCCCACCGTGGAGCCGGCGCGGTTCATGGCGTGGCTGCGGACCGTGCTGCGCAACGAGGCGCTCGCCGTGTCGTCGGCACGGCGGCGGGAGGGCCCGGGGCGCGGCGCGGACGTCGCCGAGGCGGATGGCGCGGCCGTGGAGGACGGCGTCACCGTGGACGTCCTGGCGGAGTGGCGCGAGCGGTACCGCGCCATCCAGGACGGCCTCGCGGGCCTCACCGACGCGCAGCGCACCTGCCTGATGCTCCAGACCGCGGGCGCCAGCTACGAGCGGATCCGCGAGCTCACCGGCTTCTCGTTGCGGAAGGTCGAGCGGTCCGTGCTGGAGGGGCGGGCGGGGCTCCAGAAATGGGAGGTCCGGCTCGCGTCCGGTGAGGCGTGCCGACGGCTCGACGCGGCGATCTGGCGCGTCGCGGGCGGCCAGGCCACCGCGAAGGAGCAGCGCGCCGTCTCGCGGCACGTGCGGCACTGCGGCGTCTGCCGCGGCACCCTCCGCGACCGGCGCCAGTCGAACGAGTGGCTCGCCGCCCTGGTCCCCGTGGCGCTGCTGGGCGGGCAGGCCATGGCCGGCGCCCCCGACCCGACGCCGATGTTCCCGTGGTGGGAGCGCGTGGCGGAGGGCGCGACGGTGCGCGTCGGGACGATGGTGCACATGGCGATGGAGCTGCCGGGGACCGCGCTCGCCAAGGTCGGCGCGGGGACGGCCGCCGCGGTCGTGGCCGGGGCGGCGGCGCTGCCGCTGGTCACCGACGCCCCTTCGCCGAGCCCCTCCCGCGCCGCGCCCGTGGTCGCCGAGGCCGCGGCGGCGCCCGATGCGGCGACCCCGGCGCCGGCGCGCACCGCGCCGGCGGCACCTGCCCGGCGGGCACGGCCCCACAGCCAGGCGCGCAGGGCGGCGACGTCGGCGCAGACGTCGAGCCGGCCGCGGAAGCGCCGCCACGTGCAGGTCGTCAGCGCGCCGGCGCGATCCACCTCCGCACCCGTCCAATCGTCACCGGCCCCGGCGCCGGCGACGTCCACCCCGACCGCGCCCGCGCCGACCACGGCGGCGGTCGCCCTGGAGTTCGGCCCGTGACCCGTCACCGCACCCTGCTCATCGCCACCCTCGCCCTGGCCGCCGCCCCGTCGGCCGCAGTGGCGAACGACGGCGCGCTCTACCCCTTCGGCGGCTCGATCTGGGCGGTCACCTCACCGTTCACGGCGACCGTCGCCGACGGTCCCACCTTCCAGATCCAGGTGCCGGCGACGACCGTCGCCGGCGGGTCGTACTGGGAGATGAACTGGGGCTGCCCGGTGGCCGGGAGCGAGATCGCCGCCGTGCGGTTCAGCGCGCTCCGCACCCAGGCGGGCAGCTCGCTCGAGGTCCGCGTCACGGGAGACCGGGTGCCGCTCTGGAGCGAGCCGGACACCGGCATGCCGCAGTCGCCCGCGGGCGGGCGCGCCTACGAGATCGGGCTCCCCGGCGGCCAGTGCAACGTCCACCTGGGGCTCCGCCAGACGGAGACGCGCGCGCAGCACGCCCGCGGGTACTTCATCGCCGCCCCGCGGATCCTGGTCCGCGACCTCACGGCGCCCTCCGTCGCGATCCGCGGCGTCACCCGCACCTGGATCGGCGCCGCCGGCACGCTGCGCGCCGACTGGTCGGTGGGCGACAACTTCGGCGGCGACGGCGTGGGGCAGCAGCGGATCCTCGTCGCCGGCCAGGTGCGGTGGGCGGGCGCGCCGGGCGTCGGCAACCACGGCCTCGACCTCCCGCTCGACGGCGTGCCGGACGGCGTGCAGCCCGTCCAGATCGTCGCCGACGGCGACGGCACGGCCGCCGGCTCCGCGTCGGATGTGATCCAGGTCGACCGGACCGCCCCGCGCACCACGGAGCTCCAGGGCGCTCCGGCGGCCCCCGGCGTGGTCACGCTGTCCTGGCGGGCGGCCGACGCGACGAGCGGCGTCGCCTCCTCCCAGGCCCAGATCAACATGGCGGCCGACGGCGGCACCTCGGGCGAGTGGCGGGACGCCGGGGCGCCGGGTGGCCCAGGAGCCCAGTCGGTGACCGTGGCGCCCGCCGCCGCCGACGGCGTCCACGCGTGGCGCGTCGTCACCACGGACGTGGCGGGCAACACGGCCGTCACCGCGAGCCCCCAGCCGGTGGTGCTCGACGGCCACGCGCCCGCCGTTCAGCTGCACGACGTGCCGACCGGCTGGGTGGGCCGCTTCGACCTGGACGTGACGGCGACCGACGCCCTCCAGTCCGTCCTGGGCATCGGCGCGACCGAGGTGGACGTCAACGCGGCGGCCGACGGCGGTGAGTCCGGCGAGTGGCTCCGCCGCAGCGCGACCGCGACCCCGGCCGGCCGGCGGGTGGTCCCGGTCCCGCTCACGGGCCTCGCGTCCGGGCGTCACGCGGTCCGGGTCACGGTCCGCAACGGCGGCCCGTTCACGTCGCTCGCCACCGAGGTCCGCGCCACGCTGCGCGTCGACCTCGACGCGCCGGTGATCTCCCGGGCGGTCTTCTCGCCCGGCGGCGGCGGCCCGATGACCGTCGCCTGGGCGGCCTCGGACGCGCACTCCGGCGTGGCGGCGGCCACCCTCCAGTGGCGGCAAGGCTCGGCGTGGCGGTCGCTCGGCACCGCCGGCGCCTCCGACGGCGCGGGGAGCATGGCGGTGGACGCCTCGGCGCTTCCCGGCGGTCAGCAGGCCGTGCGCCTCGTCATCACGGACGGCGCGGGCAACGTGACGTCCCGGACGGGGACGGTCGAGGTCACGGGCGCGGGTGTGGGGAGCGTCGCCTCCGATCCGCTGGCGCGGCTCCGGGCGGCCCGCCTCCTGGTGCGGGTCCCCGGCGCGCGGGTGCGCCGCGGCGCGGCGGGCACCGTCCTGGTGCGTCGCGTCGGCGCGGGCGGCCCGGTGACGATCCGGGGAGCGCTCCTCGACGGCTCCGGGCGCGCGATCGTGGGCGCCGAGGTGCAGGCCCGGGGGCATCGCGGGCGCATCATCGGGCGCGGGCTCACGGTCCGGGGCGGGCGCTTCGCGTTCGCCGCGCGACCGGTCGCCGGCGGGGTCGTCCGGGTGGGCGTCGCGGTGGGCCGGGAGCTCCTCCCGCGCCGCGCCGACGCGACCGTCCGGCTGGAGGTGCGGCCGCGCCTGGAGTTCGCGGCGTCGTCGGACACGGTGTTCGCCGGCGGGACGGTCGTGTTCACGGGGCGCCTGTCGCCGGGCCCGGGCGCCCTGGGCTTCGGGTCGCGGAAGACGGTGGTGCTGGAGTGGCTCGACCCGCTGCGCCGCACGTGGCGGCCGGTGGTCAACGCGCGGCTCCGCGGCGACGGGACGTTCGCGATCCCCTGGGCCTTCAACCTGCGGGGTCTGACGATCCCGGTGCGGGTGACCGTGCCCCAGGACGCCGGCTGGCCCCTGCTCGCCGTGACCTCCCGAACCGTGATGGTCCGAGTCACCTAGTACCGTGACCTCCCGATGCGAGTGATCCCGACCGTTCTCGGCGCGGTCGTCCTCGGAGTCGGGGCGACCACGGCCCTCGGGGCGCCATCGCTGAGTGACGGAACTCTGTCGCCCTCGAGCTGGAGCCGCTCGGGAACGGCCTCGGCTACCTGGACTCAGAGCGATTTCGACCCAGGCGTCGCTGGCCCGGCGACCCTCCAGGTGAATACCGACCCGAACGGCGGGACTTCAGGTGCTTGGGAAGACCGAGGAACACTTTCCGGGCCCCTGCTCTCCGGGTCGAACGGATTCATCGGGATTCCCGTCGCGGACTTGGCAGGTCGCCACCAGGTTCGCGTCGTGATCGATGGCGTCACGAACTCGCCTTTCGACCTCGGGACCCTCCAGCTCGACCGGACGGCCCCGACGGCGTCCTCGATCTCCCTCACACCCCAGGGGGGGACGATCGAGGCGGATTGGATCCAGTCCGACGACCGGGCCGGCACCGACCCGAACCAGCCGCTCACCGTCGAGGTCAACACGAGCGCGGCCGGGGGGTCCGACGGGGCCTGGGTGCCGTTCGCCGAGCAGCCGTCGCCCGGCGACGGGCGCAAGCTGGCGCGGACGAGCCTCGCCGGCCTGCCGGACGGGATGCACCTCGTCCGGGCGCGCAGCCGCGACCGGGCCGGGAACGCCGCCGAGCTCGCGCTCGGGCTGGTCCGCTCCGACGGCACGGCGCCCACCGTCACCGCCGCGGTGGTGGGGACCCCGTCGGCGACCACGCGGATCGCCGAGCTGGCGTACACCGCCGACGACGGGACCGGCGTCGGGCTCGCCACCGGCCGGCCCAAGGTGGCGCTCGCCGGCCGCGGCGACGACGCCGACCTGGCGGTCCCCGGCGAGTCCGGGCCGGGGCGGGTGCTGGTGAAGCTCCCCGCCACTGGGAGCTTCACCGTGACGGTGCGGGTGCGGGACCGGGTGGGGAACCGGGGCGAGAGCGCGCCCGTCGCCATCCGCGTGCCCGGGACGGCGAGGCCGGCCGACGCCCTCACGGGGCCGCTGCCCGTCGTCGGCCGGACCGGCGCCGTGTCGCCCGGGGCCAACGTGACGTGGGCCTACCGCCAGGCGCGGATCTTCAACGCCCGACGGGGCGTGCGGCTGAAGGCGACGCTGCGGGTCGCCCGCTCGCCCAGCGGGTGGCGGCAGCTGCTCGGCGGGCCCGCGGCCGACCGGTACGCCGGCTACGCCGACCTGCGCGGGACCGTGCTGCTCGGACCCGCCGCGACGGCCGGGCTGGCGAGCATCCGAGGGGCGCAGGGTGGGGCGCGGAGCCTCTCGCGCGCCGACACCGACGCCGCGGTCACCGGGCTCGCCGTGCTGCTGCACGAGACGATCCACGCCACCGGGCCGGCGTCGCGGACGGACTCGCTCACCACGAAATCCGGGCTGGCGTTCGAGGAGGGCTTCACCGAGGCCGCCACCCAGGACCTGCTCTACGTGTTCGTGACCAGCCTCAACCTGCCGCCCCAGGTGCGGAGCCGGCTCGCGGCGGGGGTGCGGCGGCACCGGTACTCGTACGCGCCGGAGGTGGCGTTCGCGCGGCGGATGTCGCGGCTCGCGACCACGACGCCGGCGACGTCCGCGAAGGCGCGCGCGTGGCGCATCCGCGTGGCCGACACGTGGGGCGCCGACCGGTGGAAGCAGCTGTCCGCCGCCACCGGCCTCAGCGAGAAGGTGCTGCGCCGCCAGGCGGCGGCGCGGACCACCCGGGGCGCCCTGCGCTGACCGCGCCCAGGCCCGGGCTCGGTACTCAGTCCTCGTCCGGGCAGAACTGCAGACGCACCTCGGTGCCGCCGCCGTCCACCGGGCGCCAGTCGACGTCGGCGAGGTTGGACATGATCAGCCGGCCGCGGCCGCGGATGGAATCGTCGCCGGGGGCGCACGGGTCGCCCGTGGGGGGCGCGGTGCCCGGGCGACCCCGATCGCTCACGCGCACCTCCGCCGCGTCCTGGCCGACACGGAGGTCGATGCGGATCTCCGCGTCCGGCTCGGAGCCGTGCTCCACCGCGTTCTGCACGGCCTCGTCCACCGCCAGCGCCACGTCCTGCAGGCGCGGCTCGGGCCACTCCGCCTCGCCCAGCTCGGCGACGACCCACTCGCGTGCGCGGAGCGCCGCGCCGGGCGACGCGGGGACGTGCGACGTGCGGGTCGGGTGCTGCTGGGGTGGGGCGATGCCGCTGATCCGGGACACGACTGCACGGGTGGTACCCGCCCCGGCCGCGCGTGGAACGGGCCTGCTTCTGGGAAGGTGTCGTGCGTGGACCCCTTCCGGCGGCTCGGTGGACGCGAACGCGCCCTGCTGCGCCCCGCGCCGCTGCCGTCGCACGTCGAGCCCATGAAGGCCGTGCTCACGGACGAGCGGTTCTCCGACCCCGAATGGATCTACGAGCGCAAGCTCGACGGGATCCGCTGCATCGCCATCAAAGGCGGCGGGGAGGTGCGCCTGCTGTCGCGCAACGCCCTGCCCCTGGACGCCCGCTTCCCCGCGATCCGCGACGCGCTGGCCGCGGACCCCGCCGACGCGTTCGTGGTGGACGGGGAGGTCGTCGCGTTCGTCGGCGCCCAGACCAGCTTCGCGGCCCTCCAGCAGCGCGGCGACGGCGGCGGGCGGGCCCGGCCGCTGCTGTACCTCTTCGACGTGCTCCACCTGGACGGGATGGACACCACCGCCCTGCCCCAGCGGGCCCGGAAGGCGCTGCTGCGCGACGCGCTGCGGTGGGAGGACCCCGTGCGGCTGACCGTCCACCGCAACGCGGACGGCGCCGAGCTGTACCGGGAGGCGTGCCGCAAGGGCTGGGAGGGCCTGATCGCCAAGCGCGCCGCCGCGCCCTACGTGCACGGGCGCTCCCGCGACTGGCGGAAGATGAAGTGCGACGCCGCGCAGGAGATGGTGGTGGGCGGCTGGACCGCGCCGCGCGGCAGCCGAACCGATCTGGGGGCGCTGCTGATCGGCGTGTACGACGACGGGGCGCTCCGCTACGCCGGCAAGGTGGGCACCGGGTTCACCCAGGCCACGCTGCGCGACCTGGCGGCGCGTCTCGCCCCCCTGCGCCGCGACACCAGCCCCTTCGCCGACGCGCCGCGCCTGCGCGACGCCACGTGGGTGGAGCCCCGGTTGGTGGCACAGGTGGGGTTCACCGAGTGGACGCGCGACGGCCGCCTGCGGCACCCGCGGTTCCTCGGCCTGCGCGACGACAAGGCCGCGGAGGAGGTGGTGCGCGAATGACCGCGGAGGTGCGCGCGGGACGCCGGACCGTCCCGATCAGCAGCAGCGACCGGGTCCTGATCCCCGGCGACGGGAGCGCCGGCGACCTCACCAAGCTGGGCCTGGCCGAGCACTACGCCGCCGTCGGCGAGGCGATGGTGCCGCACGTGCGCGACCGGCCGCTCGCGCTGCAGGGCTTCCCGCACGGCATCGGGGAGGGCGGCTTCTACATGAAGGAGGCGCCGAAGCACTTCCCCGACTGGATCGCGCGCGCGCGGGTGCCGAAGCGCGAGGGCGGGAGCGTCAACCACGTGCTGGCCAACGACGTGGCGACCCTCGTGTACCTGGCCGGCCAGAACGTGATCACCCCCCACACCTGGACGAGCCGCGCCGACCGCCTCGAGCGCCCCGACCGGTTGATCTTCGACCTGGACCCCTCCACCGACGACTTCGCGCTGGTGAAGGACACCGCCCGGGCGCTCGGCGACCTGCTGCGCGACCTGGGGCTGGCGCCGCACGCCATGACCACCGGCTCGCGCGGCCTGCACGTGACCGTCCCGCTGCGGCGCACCGCCGAGTACCCCGCGGTGCAGGCGTTCGCCCGCGCCGTGGCGGCGGCCCTCGCGGCGCAGCACCCCGACCGGCTCACCACCGAGTTCCACGTCGAGAAACGCGGCGACCGCCTGTACCTGGACATCAACCGCACCCGCTACGGCCAGCACGCCGTGGCGCCCTACGCCGTCAGGCCCATCCCGGGGGCGCCCGTCGCGACGCCCCTGCACTGGGACGAGCTCGGCGAGCGCGACCTGGGGCCTCGGTCGTGGAACACGGAGACGATCGGCGCCCGGCTGCGCGACGGGGGCGACCCCTGGGCCGGGATCGCCGCCCAGGCGAAGGCCGTGGGACCCGCCGCCGCGGCCCTGGAGCGCCTGACGGGCTGACGCGGGAGTAGGCTCCCGCGCGTGCCCGCGCCGGTGCTGCTCGACGCCACGCCCCTCGCCAGCGGGCACGGGGCCCGCGGGATCGGCGCTGCCGTGCGCGGCATGCTCGACGGGCTCGCCGCCCTGCCGCCCGCCGACCGCCCGCGGCTGCTGGTGCGCGCCGGCCAGACGCCGCCGCCGGGCTTCGACGCGGTGGCCGTCCGCTGGCCCGGCTGGCCGCTGCACCGCGTGCCCGATCCCTGGCCGGCGGCACGCGGGGAGCGCGCCGCCCGGCGGGCATCGGGGACGGGGGCGTTCCACGCCACGCAGCCGGCGCTGGTGCCCACGGGGCGGACGGTGGTGACCTGCTTCGACCTGATCCCGGCGGCCTACGCGCCCGAGTACCTCGGCGGCGCGGGCCGGGCGGGGCAGCGCGCGGCGTTCGCGCACTTCATGGCGCGGCTGCGCGCCGCGACGCTGGTGCTGGTGCCGTCGGACGAGACGGCCGCCGACGTCGTGCGGCTCGCGGGGGTCGACCCCGGCCGCGTGCGGAGCGTGGCGCTCGGCGTGCCACCGGCGGTGGCGCCCGAGGGCGGCGCGCCGGAGGGGCCGTACGTGCTCTACGCCGGCGCCGTCGAGCCGCACAAGAACGCGGCGGTGGCGGTCGAGGCGATCGCCGCGGCCCCGCCGGGGGTGCGGCTGGTGATGGCGGGGCCGTGGTCGGCCCGCCGGGCCTCCCGTCTGCGCGGCCACGCCGCCCGGGTGGGCGCCGGCGGCAGGATCGACTGGCTGGGGTACGTGCCGGCGGCGCGGCTCGCCGCCCTGCGCGCGGGGGCGGCGGCGGTGCTGGTGCCGTCGCGCAAGGAGGGGTTCGGCTTCCCCGTGCTGGAGGCGATGGCCGCGGGCGTGCCGGTGCTGGCCAGCGCCACGCCCGCGCTGCGCGAGGTGGGCGGCGACGCGGCGGCCGCGTACCTGCCGGTCGCCGACGCCGGCGCGTGGGCGCGGGAGATCGGCCGGCTGGCCCAGGCCCCCGCCGCCGAACGGGCGCGGCTGGCCGATGCCGGCCGGCGGCGAGCGGCGGCCTACACCTGGGCGCGGACCGCGGAGGGCATCGTGGCGGCGTACCGGGAGGTCGCGGCGTGACCCGGATCGCGGTCGACTGCCACATGGTGGGCCAGGCGGCGTCCGGCGACGCGGGCAACGGACGCTACGCCCGGACGCTGGTCGCGGCCATGGCGGCGACCGCCGACGCCGGCGAGGAGGTGGCGTCGCTCGTGGCCACGCCGGAGGGCGCCCGGCTGCTGGGGGGCATCGGCGCCACCTGCGGGGTGCCGTCGGCCGACGTGCCCCGGCTCGCGCGCGCCGCCCCGCGCGCGCTCGCCGACCTGGGCGCCGACGCCGCGGTGTTCACGTACGTCTCGCCCGGGTGGGCGCCCTGCCCGTTCCTGCTGGCGGTGCACGACGCCACGTTCATGACCAACCCGGAATGGCTCGGGCCGCGGGCGCGGGCCGTGCTGCGCGGCCTGGTCCCCCGCTCGGCGCGCAAGGCGGCGCGGGTGCTGGCGCTGTCGCAGACCGCGGCGCGCGACGTGGCCGCCGCCCTCCGCATCGACCTCGGCAAGGTGCGGGTGGTGAGCCCGCACCCCGACCCCGCCTTCACCCCGGCGGAGGGCGCCGCCGATCGCGTCCGGGCCCGCTTCGGCCTGGAGCGCTACGTGCTGGCGGTGGGCGACCTGGGGCCGCGCAAGAACCTGACCGCGCTGGGCGCCGCCGTCGGCGGGCTCGGCGACCGCGACCTGGTGCTGGCCCTGGTGGGCAAGCCGGGCAAGGGCGGCGAGCGGATCGCGTCCGAGTCGGGCGGCCGCTGGCTGGGGCACGTCTCCGACCCCGACCTGGCCGACCTCTACCGCGCCGCCGCCGTGACCGCCTACCCGTCGCTGTACGAGGGCTTCGGGCTGCCGGTGGTGGAGGCGATGGCCTGCGGCAGCCCGGTGGTCGCCAGCGACCGGGGCGCCATCCCGGAGGTGGCGGGCGACGCGGCGATCCTGGTGGAGCCCTCGGCGCGCGGCATCGCGCTGGGGCTGCGGGCGGCGCTGGACCCGGAGGTGGCGCGGCGCCTGCGTGTCGCCGGGCCGGCCCGGGCGGGCGCCTACACCCAGGAGGGCATGGGCCGCGCGGCGTGGGCCGCGGCCCGGGAGGCCGCCGCCGGGGGGACGGACGCGTGAGGATCGCGATGGTCGGCACCCGCGGCATCCCCGCCGCCTACAGCGGGTTCGAGACCGCCGTGGAGCACCTGGCGGCGCGGTTCGCCGCCCGGGGCCACGACGTGACGGTCTACTGCCGTCCCCACATGACCGAGCGGCGCGACACGTACGCGGGTGCGCGCCTGGTGCACCTGCCGACGGTGCGCTCCAAGCACCTGGACACGCTGGCCCACACGTTCGTGAGCACCGCCCACCTGGCCACCCGCGCCCGGCCGGACGTGGCGCTCTACTTCATCGCCGGCAACGCCCCCGTGGTGCCGCTGGCGCGCCTGGCCGGCATCCCGTCGGTGCTCCAGATCGACGGGCTCGACTCGGAGCGCGCGAAGTGGTCGGGCCCCGCGAAGGCGTACCTGCGGTGGGCGGAGCGGATCGCCCCCGCGGCCGCCACGATCGCCGTCACCGACTCGGCGGCGGTCGCCGACCTCTACGAGCAGCGGACAGGACGGCGGATCCCCTGGATCCCCTACGGCGCGGAGCTGCCCGACCCCGGCGACGCCGGCTGGTGCCGCCGCCTGGGCGTGGAGCCGGGACGGTTCGTGCTGTTCGTGGGGCGCCTGGTGCCGGAGAACAACGCCCACCTGCTGGTGGCCGCGCACGGCGCCATGCGGGCGGGCTGGCCGCTGGTGGTGGTGGGCGACGCCCCCTACGCCGACGACTACATCGCCTCGCTGAAGGCCGGGGCCGGGCCGGACGTGCGCTTCCCCGGCTACGTCTTCGGCGACGGCTACCGCGAGCTGGTGCACCGCTGCGGGATCATGTGCATCCCCACCGAGGTCGGCGGGACGCACCCCGTGATCGTGGAGGGGATGGCGGCGGGCGCCGCGCTGGTGGTGAGCGACCACGCCCCCAACCTGGAGGTGGTGGGCGACGCGGCCGCGGTCTTCCCGCTCGACGGCGGCGCCGACGCGCTGGCCGGGGCGCTGGACGCGCTGGCGGCGGATCCCGCCCGCCGCGATGAGCTGGGGCGGATGGCCGCGGCGCGGGCGGCCGAACGCTACAGCTGGGACGCCTGCGCCGACGCGTACCTGCGGCTGTGCGACGCGGTCACCGGCCGGCGCCGGCGGGGGCCTCAGCCCTCGTAGACGAAGGGCAGCCCGTCGGCGATGTCCGCCAGGCGCGGCGCGTCGGCGTCGCGGGCCGAGACCTCCACCTCGACGTCGGCGGGCCAGTCGATCGCGACGTCCGGATCGTCCCAGGCGAAGCCCTGCTCGACGGCCGGGTCGTAGTAGTTCGAGCAGCGGTACGCCACGTCGGCCACGTCGGAGAGCACCACGAACCCGTGCGCGAAGCCCACGGGGACGTAGATCTGGCGGTGGTCCACGTCGTCGAGCACCGCGGAGTCCCAGCGGCCGAACGTCGGCGAGCCGCGGCGGATGTCGACCACCACGTCCATGATCGCCCCGCGGGCGCAGCGCACCAGCTTGGCCTGGCCGCGGCCCACCGAGAAGTGCATGCCGCGCAACACCCCCCGCACCGAGCGGGAGTGGTTGTCCTGCACCCACTCCTCGCGGATGCCGAGCCGCTCGGCGGTCTCGGCGCGGAACGTCTCGACGAAGAAGCCGCGCGCGTCGCGGTGGACCGCCGGCTCGACGACGACGATCCCCTGGAGGCGGGTGGGGGTGGTGGGCACGCCGGGACGCTACAGGGCCTCAGGTACCATCCCCGCCCGTGCCGGAGCTGTCGGTCGTCATCGTCTCGTACCGCTGCAGGGACCTCCTGCGCGACTGCCTCGACAGCCTCGCCGCCCAGCGCGGCGAGGTGGACATGGAGGTGATCGTCCTCGACAACGACTCGGGGGACGACACCCTGGCGGCCGCGGGCGCCCACCCCTGGGTGCAGGCGGAGGACCTGGGCGAGAACGTCGGCTTCGGGCGCGCCAACAACATCGGCTTCGGCCGGGCCACCGGCGACGCCGTGCTGGCGCTGAACCCCGACACGGTGGTGCCCCCGGGCGCGCTGCGCGCCTGCCTGGACGAGCTGTGGCGCGACCCGGGCACCGGGGTGCTGACCCCCCGGCTGGTCGACCCGCAGGGCCGG
Organism: Thermoleophilia bacterium; assembly: GCA_050250915.1. Taxonomy (GTDB): domain Bacteria; phylum Actinomycetota; class Thermoleophilia; order Miltoncostaeales; family Miltoncostaeaceae; genus Miltoncostaea. Next base: position 99,872 of record JBFWNT010000006.1, on the reverse strand, counting down.
CTGGACCGCCGCTGCAAGCGGGGGTTCCCCACCCCGTGGTCGTCGTTCTGCTACTTCACCGGCCTCGACCAGCGGTTCACCGGGCCGCGCTCGACCCGCTACACCGTCGGCTGGGTGCCGGAGGACCGCCCCGGCGACGTCGAGAGCGTGAGCGGCGCGTTCATGCTCATGCCCACGCGGGCGCTGCGCGAGGTGGGCGGCTTCGACGAGCAGTTCTTCATGTACGCCGAGGACATCGACCTGTGCCTGCGCTTCGTGGAGCACGGGTGGCGGGTTCGGTACTGGCCGGGCGTCGACGTCGTCCACGTGGGCGCGGGGTCGAACGTGGACGGGCGCCGCCCGCCGGCGGCCGACTCGGCCTACTTCCGCACGATGGCCCCGTTCATCCGCAAGCACCGGCCCGGGCTGCGTGGCGCGGCCCTGGCCGGCGCCGTGTGGATGGTGGGCGAAGCGGCGCTGGGCGCCTCGCGCCTGGGCTCACGGTTCGGCGGGGACCGCGCGGGTGGGGTGGGCGAGCAGCCACAGCCCGCGCAGGAGCCCGTCGGGGCCGCGGCCGTGGATGATCTCGTGGATCACCACCACGGCGATGCCGGCGATGACGTCGGCCCAGACGATCTGCCCGCCGCTGCCGTTGAGGACGGTTAGCAGGCCCACGTGGAGGATCGCGACGCCGCCGACGGCCCAGACGAAGCGGTGGTCGTTGCGCGCGGTGTGGTGGGTGACGAGGACGATGGCCAGCCCGAGGAGGGTCGCGGCCATGACGAGCGGGGCGAGTAGGCCCGCACCCGGCAGGTAGTCCTCGCCGAAGGCGATGCGCGTGATCAGCTCGCCGAGCGGCAGGCAGATCAGGGCCACCACGCCGCCCACGACCAGCGTGATCACCGCGGCCAGGGCCAACTGGCGCCCCGTGTCGCCGCCGGCCGCGCGGCGCGCGGCGATGCGCGGGAGCAGGACGATCGACACCGCCTGGGGGACCACGATCACGGCCTTCGCCAGGACCGCCTCGGCCCCAAAGTAGCCGGCGTCCTGGCCGTCGAGGAACAGCTTCGCGGCCACGACGTCCAGGTTGGTGAGGAACGCGACGCTCGACAGGCCCCCCCCCACGGGCGGCTGGGCGCGGGCGAACCCCGCCCTGTCGCCGGGGTCGGGGGCCGTGGGGGCGCGCTGGCGCTGCCGCGTGACCGCCGCGCCCCCCGTGGCCGCCAGGGCGACCGCCAGCGCGGTCGCCCCGACGGCGGCGTAGATGCCCAGCCCCAGCAGGCCAAGCGGGATCAGGAACAGCGGCCGGGGGACGCCCCAGAGCGCGAACGTGACCGCGTATGGGCCGTAGCGACGTTCGCCCTGGAGCTGGCCGAGCGACAGGAAGAGCGGGCCCATGGGCAGGATCACGAGCACCGTCAGCAGCAGGGGGCCGGCGGGGACGTCGCCGTCGACCAGCCAGGCCAGCAGGATCGCGGCCGCCGCGATCACGGCGATGAGGGGGGCGGCGCGCAGGGAGATGAACCACGCGCGCCGGTACACGGCCGAGGGCACGCCGTCGACCGCCCCGATCGGCGCCGCGACGCTCCGCGCCACGCCGAACTGGAGCGCGTTGCACGGCACCGACACGATCACCGTCACCGCCAGCAGCGCCGCCGCCAGCCCGAAGTCGTCGGGGCCCAGGTAGCGGCCCGCCGCCAGGAAGAAGGCGTAGTTGCCGAGGTTCCAGGCGATGAGGGCCGCGAGCACCGCCGGGCCCCCGTGGACGGCCGCGGCACGGCCCCGCAGGCGCGCCAGGCCGCCCCCGGCGGCCTCAGCGGGCGTGGGCGACCGCGATGAGCCCGTCGCCGCCACCTGCCGCGGCGGTCAGCAGTTCGACCGGGTAGACGATGGCGCGCAGGGGAACGCTCTTGCCCCACCCCCGCTGGCGCCGGCCGCCGTTGGTGCGCGCGTCGGCCGATGCCGGCAGCAGCCCGAACAGCGCCACCGTGCGGACCGAGTCGACCGCGAAACCGGCCCGTTCGAGCACCGCCGTGAGCGACGACCGCGTGAAGTGGTGGAGGTGCCGGGGGAGCTCCAGCCCGTCCCAGCTCGATCCGAACACCCGCCGCCCCGCCGCCCCGAAGTTGGGGACGCCGATCACGATGTGCCCGCCGGGGGCCAGCAGCGCGCCGGCCGCCTCGAGCGCCGCGACGGGGTCGGGCATGTGCTCGAGCGTCTGGTAGAGGCGCACGACGTCCCAGCGACGGCCGGCCAGGGGGTTGTCCTCGAGCGTCCCCTCCACCACCGTCGGTGCCCCGCCCGCGTGCGCCGCCGCGACCGCCGCCGGCGAGGGCTCGATGCCGTGGGCGTCTACGCCCGCGGCCCGCAACGCCCGCACGGCGGTGCCGTTGCCGGCGCCCACGTCCAGCAGGGTCGCACCGGGCGCGATGAGCCCGCCCATGTCGGCGTCGGGCACCACCGCCGTGGCGACGCGGCGCAGCGGCCACGGCATCCGGCGCGTGGCCGTCGAGCGGATCGCCCCCTCCACCGCCCTGCCGGTCACGGTCTGCTCGGTGTGCTGCTGGTAGGCGGTCGGATACCAGTCCATGGGCCGCTCCGGCCAGGGCTGGACGCGGGCCAGGCCGCAACCGTCGCAGACCACCACCGAGAACTCGCCGCCCATGCCCTCACGGTGGTCCGTCCCGGTCAGGACGGTCCGGGCCTCCGACGCGCCGCAGACGCGGCACGGCGCGCAGATCACCGGCGAAGTCGTCTCCATCGCGGGGCAGGGTACCGGGTTCGCCCGGCGCCACCGCGACCGGCCCCTCACGGGGCCTCGGGCCGAGACCGGTAGGCTTGCGTCCCGCCGGTGACCAGGAGGAACGCCGCCCTGATCTCGATCGTCATCCCGGTCTACAACGAGCGCGAGACGCTGCCGGTGCTCTACGGGCGCCTCACGCACACGCTTGAGCCGCTCCCGCACGACTTCGAGATCGTCCTGGTGGACGACGGCTCGCGCGACGGCTCGTCGGACATGATCGTGGAGATGGCCGCCGCCGACCCTCGGGTCCGGGGCGTGCGCCTCTCGCGCAACTTCGGACACGAGGCCGCCATCGAGGCGGGCATCCGCGAGGCTCGCGGCGACGCCGTCGCGGTGATGGACGCCGACCTCCAGGATTCCCCCGAGGCGCTCGTCCAGCTGATCAAGGCGTGGGAGGACGGCGCCGACGTGGCGTACGCCGTGCGGCGCAACCGCAAGGAGGGGATCGTCCTGCGGACGGCCTTCTCCGGCTTCTACCGCCTGGCCGGGAAGATGATGAGCATCGAGCTCCCCGAGGACGCCGGGCCGTTCTCGATGATGAGCCGCCGGGCCGTGGACGTGCTGAACGCGATGCCCGAGCACAACCGCTACTTCCCCGGCCTGCGCGCCTTCACCGGCTTCAACCAGGTGGCGGTGGAGGTGGAGCGCCACGAGCGGCACGCGGGGGAGACGAAGTACTCGATCTCCAAGCGGACGGCCGGCGCCCTCAACGCGATCGTCTCCTTCTCGAAGCTGCCGCTGCGCGCCGTGACGGTGCTGGGCTTCGTCGCGGCGGGCCTCGCGATCATGGCCGGCCTGTGGGTGATCATCGCCAGCCTCTTCGCCGAAGGCCTCGCGCCCGGGTGGGCGTCGATCATGGCGGTTGTGCTGCTCCTGGCCGGCGTCCAGCTCGTGACGCTGGGAATCGTGGGCGAGTACGTCGGGAAGGTCTACGACGAGGTCCGCAAACGCCCGACGTATGTGGTGGCCGACCGCTACGAGAGCACGCCGGCGAGGGACCTCGACGACGCCGGAGCGGAGGCGCACGAACGCGACGAGGTGGTGTGAGCACGGCGCCCGCCGAGGCGCCCGCGCCGGACGCGGGAGCCTCGGCCCGCAGGCTCCCTGCGGTGGTCCGGCTCCCCGTGGTGCTCGAGACGGTGGCGGTGCTGGCGGGGTTCGGCCTGCTGGCCGTGTTCATGACGTGGCCGGTCGCGCTGGACTTCGGCACCAAGATCCCCGGCGCCGGCGGCGGCGGCGACGCCAGCGGCTACGTCTGGGACCTGTGGTTCAACGCCACCCACGGCCTCCGCCTGTGGGGGACCTCCGTCCAGGAGACCGTGAGCGCGCCGTTCGGCCGCGAGCTGCCCGGGTCGGCGAACGCCACCCTGCTCACCACCGTGGGCCCCGCATGGTTCGTCGCGAGGATCTGGTCGCCGATCGTGGCCTACAACACCGCGGTGATGAGCGGCGTCGCCCTGACCGGCGCGTCGATGTACCTGCTGGTGCGCTGGCTGCGCCTCGGCGTGTTCCCGGCGATCTGGGCGGGCGCGGCCTTCGCGCTGTTCCCCTACGAGACGATCCGGGTGTTCGCGCACGTGCCGCTCACGCACCTGGAGTGCGTCCCCCTGACCCTGATGGCGGGCCTGTACTGGCTGCGCGCCCCGGGGTGGCGCCGGGCGTTCCTGGTGGCGGCGGCCCTGGCGTTCGCGTGGCTCACCAACCCCTACTACGGGTTCATGTGCATGGTGGTGATCGCGGTGATCGGCCTGTGGGGCGTGGTCGCGGCGGTCCGCGCGTCGGGATGGCGTCCGGCGGCCGCCGTCGCCGGGCGGCTGGTGGGGGCCGCCGCGCTGGTGGTGGGCGTGCCGCTGCTGGCGCTGTTCGCGTCGTCGCGCGGCGCGGTGGAGGGTGTGTTCACCCGCGACCCGGTGGAGCTGCTGCTGTACGGCGCGCGCGTGAGCGACTACGTCAAGCCTCTGGGCAACAGCGCCGTGTGGGACGAGGTGTTCGGCAGCCCCTTCCCCAGCCCGTCCGGCGAGCGGCTCAACTACGTGGGCCTCACCACGATCGCCCTCGCGGTGCTGGGCGTGACGGTGGCCCTGCTGGCCCGGCGCACCCGGGTGGAGGGCCCACGCCGCACCGCGGCGCTGATCGCGATCCCGCTGGTGCCCGTGCTGGTGCTCTTCAGCCTCGCCAGCCCGACCACCGTGTTCGGCCACCCGATCGACATGCCGTCGCGCCTGGTGTTCGAGGTCGCGCCGTTCCTGCGGGCGTTCGCCCGCTTCGTGGTGCCCACGATTGCCGTGCTGCTGGTGGCGGGGGCCGTGGGCCTCTGGTGGCTCATGCGCGGCCGCGGCGACGTGGCGCGTATCGCGATCGGCGTGACCGCCCTGCTACTGATGGTGGCCGACCTGCCGGCCCCGATGCCCTTGGTCGCCGCCCAGCCGGTCGTGATCGAGGGGCGCACCGCCGACCAGATCCCGACGTGGGCGTGGCTGCGCGACCACGACCCCGGCGCCACGGTCTTCGAGATGCCGGGGACGCCGAACGAGCTGATCGAGCGGTACTACATGTACGGCCAGACCGTCCACGGCCACGACATCACCAACGGCGGCCTGTTCGCCGGCCAGATCGGACAGGACTTCACCCGCCAGGCCGGGATGCCCCAGTGGCCGAACACCGCCCGCTGGCTGCGGTCACTGGGCATCGACCTGGTCACGGTGAGCCCGTGGGCGTACCGGATGGCGGGGCTGCCGGTGCCCGACTTCACCAAGCCCCGCCCCGGCTACGCGCTGGCGGCCGCGTTCCCCGACGGCAGCGCCGTGTGGCGCGTGACGGCCGAGCCGGCCGACGCCGTCCCCGTGTTCCGAACGGGCTGGTGGGCCGCCGAGTTCCTGCCCGACCGGAGGATCTGGCGCTGGATGAACGACGAGGGAACGATCACCATCGTCGCCCCCGCGCCCGGCACCTACCGCATGACCATGCGGATGCGGGCCAAGGACGACGTGCCTCACCGGCTGGAGATCGAGGGGCCGGACGGGTCGAGGACGCGCGTCGAGGTGGGCGCCGAGCGGGAGGTGTCGGTGCCGGTCACGCTCGACGGCACGCGGGGCGACGTGGTGATCCGAAACCTGGGGCCGCCCGCCGAGCAGATCGCGCCCGGCGACCTGCGGATCGTGTCGGTCCAGGTGGATGAGCCCGAGCTGACCGCGCTCGCGCCCGGGGAGGGTCAGGGGACCCGGTAGACCTGGTACCGGGTGCCCGGCGGGTTGCCGTAGAGCTCCGGCTCCGGCATCGGGAACGTCGCCACCGGCGGGCCCAGCACGCGGCGCGCCTCGGCGATCGGGGTGCCGTTGCAGGCGGTGTGTGTCGCGTACCAGCGGATGTTGGCGGCGCGCAGCTCGCGGGCGGTGCCGATGTCGGCGGTCACGCGCTTGGCCAGCACGGCGTTCACGGCCTCGAGGTTGGCGGGGAACGCGAGGCCCGGGTGGTAGCGCACCACGTTGGGCCCGCCGTGCAGGCGCGTGAGCTCGGGGTTGAAGCAGCCGTCGAGCAGCGTCAGCTGGCCGCCCGTGATCTCGGCGAGGCGCTGGTCGGCCAGGCGGACGTTGGGATCGTCCGGGAGGCTGCCGGCGCGGTCCATCCCGCGCGCCCAGACCGCGGTGGTGGGGATGGTGGCCAGCAGCAGGGCCGCGGCGAGCGCCTCGGCGCCGATCCAGCGCCGGTCGAGCCGCCGGAACGCCACCCACAGCCACGGCACGCCGGCGACGGTGATCAGGAAGACCCCGTACGGGAGGAACCGGTACGGCTCCTGATCGACGCCCCACAGGTGGTTCCAGGTGAGCAGGGGCGTCACCACGACCGCCGCGATCAGCAGCGCCAGCCACGGCACCGCGCGGTCGAGGTCGCGCCGCAGGCGCCACACGCCGGCGATGGCCACGGCGGCGAGCACCAGGACCGGCAGCTCGTGCCACAGGACGCTGGTCACCGGGAGCGTCAGATCGCGGCCCTCGTTCTGGGCCTGGCGCTGGTTGAAGAAGCTGTTGTCGTCGGCCGCCTCGCTCGCCAGCCGCAGCAGGTACGGCGCCGCCATCAGCAGCGCCGGCACCACCAGCGCCAGGGCCGCGGTCCCCAGACGGGTCCGCCACTCACGGCGCTCGACGAGGAGCGCCGCCGCGACCACGATCAGCAGCCCGATCTTGGTGGTCGGGGCGACGGCGCCGCCGGCGAGGCGCAGCACCACGAGCGTCGCGAGGAGCACCCCGCAGCCGGTCAGCAGGCGGCGCCGGCGGGGCCGGCGCAGGTGGTCCTCGGCGAGCAGCAGGCCCACCACCATCGCCGTGGTGTAGATCGCGACGTACGCGTGCACGTGGAACAGCAGGCCCAGCAGCACGCCGGCGAGGCCGGCGGCCAGCAGGCGGCGGCGGCGGACGGCGGTGACGGTCGCGACGGTGAGCAGCAGCAGGACGAGCCCCATCAGCAGCATCCCGAAGCCCTCGGCGGTGCCCATCGCCACGATCGCCGACGGCGCCCACAGCACCACCGAGTTGTTTCGGTAGAGGCCGAGCCACTCGCCGTGCACCCACCACGCCAGCGTGCCGACCAGCAGCGGCACCGGGGCCAGCAGCCAGACCCGCATGTCGCGAACCAGGAAGCGGGCCCACGCGCCGCACATCGCGACGAGCCCCAGCACCGTGAGGATCCCCGCGAGGTTCCAGACCGCCACCACGTCGAGCCCCGGCAGCCGCGCGAGCTCGCCGATCGCCCAGTAGTAGCCGGGCGGGTAGATCGACGAGCCGGTGCCGGTGAACGGCTCGGTGAACACCGAGACGCCGCTCTGGGCGTTCCGCGCGATGGCCAGGTACGTCGAGTGGTCGAAGATCACGAACTCGACCGGCGTCGGCACGGCCTTCAGCGCGCTCAGCCGCGGGCCCACCGCCTGCAGCAGCGGGAAGAAGAACAGCAGCGCGACCCCCGCCGCGCCGAGGCACGCGACGGCCACGACCCCGGCGCGCGCCCATGCGCCCACGCGGCCCTCTGGCTCCCCGTCACCGCCCGGCGCCTCCGGGGGCGGGCCGGCGGATGTGTGCATCTCCGTGACGACGGCGGCACCATATCGGTCCCGGACCGATGGCGGTCGCCGCAGGGTCCCTCGCTAGACTCATTCGCCGATGAGCACCGCCCCCGAGATCGCCGCCGCACGGCCGTCCAGCGCGACCGGCCGCGACGGCGCGCTCCGCTTCGCCCCGCTCTACCGCAACCTGGTCAAGCGCGAGGTCCGCCAGCGCTACAAGGGGTCGGTGCTGGGGCTGGCGTGGACGCTGGTGACGCCCGCCGTGATGGTCGCCGCCTACTCGGTGGTATTCAAGTTCCTGCTGAAGATCCAGATCCCGTACTACGCCCTGTTCCTGTTCGTGGGGCTCACGGTCTGGACGTTCTTCCTCGGCGGCGCGCAGCTGGCCTCGTCGAGCCTGGTGTCCAACGCCAACCTGGTCACCAAGGTGCGCTTCCCCCGCCAGATCGTGCCGCTGGCGGCCATGACCGCCAACGCGTTCACGGCCGGCGCGATGCTGGTGGTGGCGCTGCCGCTGACCATCTGGCTCACGCAGGACTCGCCCGCCCCGCTGGTGATGCTGGTGCCGCTGGTGCTCTTCCTGGGCGCGCTGACCGTGGGCTTCGGACTGCTGCTGTCGGCCCTGAACGTCTACTTCCGCGACGTGGAGCACATCCTGGCGGCGCTGGCGCTCCCGTGGATCTTCGTGACGCCGGTCTTCTACACGTTCAGCACCGCGCCGGGGCTGGAGGACAAGCCGTGGGCGGTGGACCTGCTGCACTACGCGAACCCGGTCGCGCCATTCGTGATCGCGCTGCAGGACGTGATCTTCTGGGGCACGTGGCCGCACTGGGGCGACGTGCTGTACGCGGTCCTGGTCGGGACGGGGGTGCTCATCGCGGGCGCCCTGGTGTTCCGGCACCTCGAGCCCGAGATGGCGGTGGAGCTGTGAGCGACGACGAGATCCTGGACGTCGACGAGCTGATGCGCGGCATCCGCGAGCGGGTGGCGCAGAAGAAGGCGTTGGGCCTGTACGGCGTGGACGCCCTGGCGGCCGACGCCCTGGACGCCGACGAGCCCGTCGGGTTCGACCAGCTGGAGGCGCTCCGCGCCCAGGCGGTCCCGCGCGTGGACCTGACGCCCGGCCCATCCACCCGCCCCGTGGTGGGCGGCGCGGTGGAGAAGGTGAAGGCCACGCTCACACGCGGGGTCAGCCGGCCCCTGTACCTGCTCACCGAGCAGACGAGTCAGTTCAACGCGTCGCTCCTGGCCTACCTCTCGGCCCTGACCCGCGAGGTCACCGAGCTCCGCGGCCGCGCCGAGCGCGCCGAGGGGGACGTGCGCGCGCTCGCCGACCGGCTGGCCGCGGCCGAGGCGCGCCTGTCGGGAACCGCGGCGCGGGCCGGCGACGAGGCGGCCGACGCCCGCTGGGAGGCGTTCGCCGCTGAGCTGCCCGGCGATGGGCCGTTGCTGCGGATCGGCCCCGGCGACGACCCGGCGGCGCTGCTGGCCGCCCAGCCGGAGGGCTCCGTCCGGGGCGTGCGTGTCCACGGGGTGGCCGACGCACTCGACGGAGCGGCGCTGGGCGCGCTGATCGCGGCGCTCTCGCGCGCCGTTGTGCCGGGCGGGGGAGTGAGCGTGGAGGCGCGACGGCCGGCGGCGGGCGACACGGGCGACGGCCGCCCGCTGCACCCGGACGCCGTGCGGGTGCTGCTGGAGGCGAGCGGCTTCCGCGTGACGGGCATCGGGCCCGCGCCGGGCGACGACGCCCGGTACCTCGCACATGCGCGCCGCTAGCCCCGGCACCGTCGCCTTCGTCGTCCCCCGCTACGGCGCCGAGATCCTGGGCGGGGCCGAGACGCACTGCCGCGTGCTGGCCGAGCACCTCGCCGGCGGCGGCGTGGACGTGGAGGTGCTGACCACCACCGCGGTCGACCACTTCACCTGGGAGGACGCGAAGCCCTCCGGGACCGAGCGGGTCGGCGGCGTGACCGTCCACCGCTTCCCCGTGAACCCGTGGCGCGACCACGCACGCTGGTGGGGGCTGCACACGCGCATCGGGAGCGGCTACCCCACCACGTACGCCGACCAGGTGGAGTGGATGGCGCACTCGGTGTGGTCGGAGGGCATCCAGGCCGCCGCGGAGGAGCCGGGCCGCTACGACTGGGTGGTCCCGATCCCGTATCTGTTCGGCACCGCATACTGGGCGGCGGCCGGCCGCCCCGCGCGAACGGCGATGATCTCGTGCCTGCACGACGAGCCGTACGCGTGGCTGCCCGCCGTGCGGCGGGCCCTGGCCGGGGCGCGCGGCTGCCTGGTGAGCACCATCGGCGAGCGGACCCTGCTGCGGCGGGTCGCCCCCCGGGCGACGGCGGCGCTGGTGGGCGTGGGCTTCGAGGAGACCCCCGTCGGCCCGGGCGATGCCGCCGCGTTCTGCGCCGCGCGCGGCATCCGCCCCGGCTACCTGCTCTACGCGGGCCGCCGCGAGGAGGCGAAGGGCCTGCCGCTGCTGTTCTCCCACTACCGGGCGTACCGGGACCGCACCCCGGGTGCGCCGCCGCTGGCGCTGATGGGCAGCGGCGACCATCCCACGCCCCCCGACCTGGCCGACCACGTGATCGACCTGGGCTTCGTGCCCGACGAGGACCGCGCCGCCGCCTACGCCGCCGCGTCGGTGCTGCTGCACCCCTCCCGCCTGGAGGCGCTGGGGATGGTGCTGCTGGAAGCGTGGCTGGCGGGGACCCCGGCGCTGGTGAACGCGGCGTCGCCGGTGCTGCGGGAACACTGCCGGGCCTCCGACGGGGGCCTCTGGTTCGCCGGCGAGGGCGAGTTCTGCGAGGCGCTGGACCTGATGCTCGACGACGAGGCGCTGCTGGCGGCGATGGCCGCGGGCGGTGCCGAGTACGCGCGCACCGCCTACTCCTGGCCGGTGGTGACCGAGCGGTTCGTCGCGGCGCTCGAGGGGTGGTCGTAGTCCGCGGCGTCCACCAGGTCCTGGCCGGGGCCGTCCCGTTCGACGCCATCACCCGTCACGCGCTCGCGGCCCGCGAGGTGATCCGGGGGATGGGCCTGCGCTCCGAGATCCTCTGCGAGGCGGCCCACATCGACGGCACGCTGGCCGGGGACGTGCTGCCCGACGCGGCGTGGGAGCGGATCGCCGAGCCCGATGACGTCGCGATCCTGCACTATTCCATCGCCAGCCCCGCGTTCGACCGGGTGCTGGAGCGCTGCGGCAGCGCCGCGATCCACTACCACAACATCACCCCGGCAGAGCTGCTGTGGCGCTTCGCGCCGGCCATCGCTCGCGAGTGCGCCGCGGGACGCCGGCGACTGGCCGAGCTGGCGGACCGGGTGGACCACGCGGCCGCCGACTCGGCCTTCAACGCGGAGGAGCTCACGGCCCTGGGCTTCCCCGAGACGGCCGTGGTGGGCGTGCTGCGGCGCCCCCGCCCGCCCGCCGAGGCGCACGCCCGCGACGGCGGGCCCGCCCGTCTGCTGTTCGTGGGCCGGGGCATCCCGAACAAGGCGCAGCACGATCTGGTGCTGGCGCTGGCCGCGATGCGACACACGCCGCTCGACGCGCAGCTCACGCTGATCGGCGCGTGGGGCGGCGCCGAGGCGTACGAGGCCCACTGCCGCGAGCTGGCCGCGCGGCTGCGGCTGGGCGACCGCCTGCGCATCCTGGGGCCGGTGGACGACGCCACGCTGGCCCAGGCCTACGCCGGCGCCGACCTGTTCCTGTGCCTGAGCGACCACGAGGGCTACTGCGTGCCGGTGGTCGAGGCGATGGAGGCCGGGCTGCCCGTGGTGGCCTACGCCGCCGGGGCCGTGCCCGAGACCCTCGCGCGGGGCGGGCTGCTGCTGGACGATAAGGCGCCGTCGCTGGTAGCCGAGGCGGTGGCCGAGACGCTCCGCAACGACGCGCTGCGGGCCCGCATGGCCGACGGGCGCCGGGAACAGCTGGCCGAGCTGTCGCAGGAGGCGACGGCCGCGCGCCTGCGCGCCTTCGCCGCGACGCTGACGTGACCAGGGTGGTCGCCGCGGAGGGCCTGCCGCGCGCGCTGGCCGCCGCGCTGGCGCAGGTGGCCGACGCACTCGACCACGACGCGCTCGCCGCCGCCGGCATCGGCCTGCTGGCGCTGGGCGCCGACGACCCGTTGCTTCCCGGCCCGCCGCCGCTGCCCGAGGGCCGCGTGGCGGTGCTCGCGGCCTGCGGACCGTCGGCGCCGGGGCCGTGGGCGCACGCGCTGGCCGCCCGCGCCGACGCGGCCGCCGTGCTGACCCGGGCCGACGCGGCCGTCCTGGGGGTGGACGCCCCCGTGGTGGGCCTGCCCCGGCCCGAGGCGGCGCCGCCCGGGCGCGGGTTGTCGGCCGACGGGGCGCCCCCGGGTGCCCTGACGGCCCTTACCGAGGTGCACGGGCCCGTGGCGCCGGACGCGCCCGGCGTGGCCTGGGTGTGGGGGGCGGGCTCCGCGGCGGTGGCGGCGGCGGCGCGGGCGTGGGCCGAGGGACGCGCGGTGGTGGCGCTGCCCGGCACCGCCGCCGACGCCCTGCTGCGCGCCGGGGGCGCCCTGCGCGCCCACGGGCTGCTGGAGGCGGCCGAGGCCACGGCCATGGTGCTGGCGTCGGCGCCGCTGGCGCACGCCCTGGCCCACCGGGGCGCCGCCGCCCTGGACGCGCTGCCGCCGGCCGCCGAGGTGGCGCGGCGCGTGACGGAGGCGCTGACCCGCCCTGCTACCCTCGCGCCCTCGTGAACGCCTGCACGATCGTCGCCCGGAACTACCTCGGGCAGGCCACGGTGCTCGCCGAGAGCTTCGCGGCGCACCATCCCGGCGGGTCGTTGACCACGCTGGTCATCGACGCCGAGGCCGGCCTGCCGGACGGCCTGAGCCCGGCGCTGGGCGCCGTGGGCTTCGAGGCGACCGGGCTGGACGCCACCGAGTACCACCGGATGGCCGCCTGCTACAGCGTGGTGGAGTTCGCGACCGCCGTGAAGCCGTTCCTGCTGCGGGCGCTGCTCGCCGGCGGCCTGAGCGACGTGACCTACCTGGACCCGGACATCGAGGTGTTCGCCGACCTGTCGGACATCGGCGCCCTCGCGCGCGAGCACGGGGTGGTGCTGACCCCGCACCTGGAGCGCCCGCTGCCGCGCGACGCGCGCATGACCGACATCGAGGCCGTCGTACGCGACGCGGGGGTCTTCAACCTCGGCTTCGTGGGGGTCGGCGCCTCGGCCCTGCCGTTCCTGGACTGGTGGGCGGAGCGGCTCGCGCGCGACTGCATCGTGGACGTGCGGCGCGCCCTGTTCGTCGACCAGCGCTGGATCGACCTGGTGCCCGGCTACTTCCCCCACCACATCCTGCGCGACCCCACCATCGACGTCGCATGGTGGAACATGGCGCTGCGGCGCCTGGAGCGCGACGGCGACGGCTGGACCGTGGAGGGCCTGCCGCTGCGCTTCTTCCACTTCAGCGGCTACGACCCGCGGCGGCCCCACCTGCTGAGCACCCACGCCGGCGAGGTCCCGCGCGTGCTGATGAGCGAGCAGCCGGCGCTGCGCGCCCTGTGCGACGGGTACGCGGCCAAGCTGCGCGCGGCCGGGCACGACCGGCTGCGCGAGCAGGCCTACGGGTTCGCGTCGACCGCCGCCATCGTGCCGCTGGACGCACGCGCCCGCGACGTCTACCGCCGGGCGCTGATCGACGCGGAGGAGCGCGGGGACGAGGAGCCCCCCAACCCCTTCGGCCCGGACGGCGACGCCGCGTTCCTGGCCTGGCTCCGGGAGCCGGTCGGGCCCCCCGACGTGCCGGACCTGCCGTCGCGGTACCTGCGCGCGATCCACGCGGACCGGCCCGACCTGCAGGCCCGCTTCCCCGCCGTGGAGGGGGCCGACGCTAGGGCCTACCTGGCGTGGTGCGCCACCGAGGGGCGCACCGAGGAGGCGATCCCCGGCGCCCTGCTGCCCGCCCCGCCCGCCGCCGGGCCGCCGGCGCCGCCGCCGGCGCTGCGCGAAGGCCTCCAGATCGCCGGCTACATGGACGCCGAAGCGGGGGTGGGCGAGGCCGCCCGGCGGATGCTCGCGGCCGTGAACGCGGCGGGCGTCCCGCACGCCCTGGTCACCTACGACCGCACGCCTAGCCGCCGCGGCGCTGCCGTCGTGTCCGGCGACGACGGCGACTACGACGTGGCGCTGGCGCTGGTGAACGCCGACCAGTTCCCCACGTTCAACCACGACATGGGCCCGCGCTGGCGGGAGGGCCGCTACGTCGTGGGTTTCTGGTGGTGGGAGGTGGAGCGCTTCCCGATGCGCTTCCGCGGCGCGCTGGACCTGGTGGACGAGGTGTGGGCGGGCAGCGCGTTCGTGCGGGACGCGGTGGCGGCGACCAGCGACACCCCCGTGCACGTGCTGCCGGTCCCCCTCACGCCGCCCACCCCGCGGCCGGGCACGCGGGCCGAGCTGGGCCTGGGGGACGGCTTCCTCTTCTACTTCTCGTTCGACTTCGCCAGCGTGATGGAGCGCAAGAACCCCATCGGGCTCATCGACGCCTACACCCGGGCGTTCGCCGCCGGCGACGGCGCGCGGCTGCTTCTGCGGGGCATCAACGGCGACCTTCACCCCCTGGAACTGGAGCGCCTGCGCGACGCGGCCGCCGCGCGGGACGACGTAGTGGTGATGGACGGCTACCTGGACGGCGCCGCCAAGGACGGGCTGATGTGCGAGTGCGACTGCTACGTCTCGCTCCACCGCAGCGAGGGCCTGGGCCTGACGATGGCCGAGGCGATGGCCGCAGGCCGTCCGGTGGTGGCGACCGGCTACTCCGGCAACCTCGAGTTCATGCACGAGGGAAACAGCCTGCTCGTGGGCCCCGGCGACCTGATCCCGATCGGTCCCGGCCGCGACCCGTACCCGCCCGAGGCGCGCTGGGCCGATCCCGACCTGGACGACGCCGCCGGGCTGATGCGCCGCGTGTTCGACGACCCGCAGGAGGCGGCGCACCTGGCCGCGCGGGGCCGCGACGACGTGCTGGAGCGCTTCTCGGTGGCACGCGCCGGCGCGGCCCTGGCCGAGCACCTCGAGCGGATCCACGCGCGGCGGCGCGGCGTGGCCGCGGCCCCGGCGGGGCCGCCGCTGGACCGCGCCCGCCGGTGGCTCGCGGAGGGCCCGAGCGTTCCCTGGGACGCGCCCGCCCCGAAACCCCAGACGCTGGCGCGCCGTGGCCTGTTGCGCGCCATGCACCCCTACCTCGCGCGCCGCGCCGAGTTCGACCTGGCGCTGGTGCAGACCGCCGAGGAGGCGGCGCAGCGGATCGCCCAGCTCGAGGCGCTGGAGCAGCGGCTGTGGACGGCGGTCGGCGAACTGGACGAGCGCCTGGCCCGCCTGGAGCAGGTCCGCGGCGTGGTCGACGAGCTGCGAGCCACCCTGCGCGCGCGTCCCCATACGGCCGACCCCGCGCGCCTGGTCACCACGGACCCGGAGGGCCGCGAGGCCATCGGCTTCGACCCGGGCGCGGCCGACGCCGACGGCTACCGGGGCTTCGAGGATGTGTTCCGTGGCGGCGAGGACTTCATCCGCGAGCGCATGCGCCCCTACGTGCCGCTGGTGCGGGATCTGGGGCCTGTGGCGGACCTCGGCTGCGGCCGGGGCGAGTTCCTGGACCTGATGGCCGAGGCGGGGATCCCGGCGGAGGGGATCGACCTGGACGCCGGCATGGTGGCCCGCTGCCGCGACAAGGGCCACCGCGTGGAGCAGGCGGACGCCCTCGCGTGGCTCCGCGCCCGCGGCGACGGGTCGTTCGGTGCGGTCTTCTCTGCCCAGGTCATCGAGCACCTGGCCCACGACGACCTGCTGGCCCTGCTGCGCGAGGCCCGGCGCGTGCTCCGCCCCGGGGGCCTGCTGATCGCCGAGACGGTCAACCCGCACCCGATCGCCTCGTTCAAGGCGTTCTGGGTCGACCTGACGCACACGTCGCCGATCTTCCCCGAGGTCGCGGTGGTGCTGTGCGGCCTGGCCGGCTTCGGCGCCGCGCGGGTGATGTTCCCCGTGGGGACCGGCGACCTGGACCGCGACCTGTGGGCCGAGGGCCAGTACGCCGTGGTGGCGACCGCCGTGGTGGACACCCCCGGCCCGTGACGGCGACCCGCGGCGCGCGGTGATCGCCACCCTCGCCATCCACCTGGCGGCCCTGGTCGCGCTCCTGCTGGTGGGCGCGGGGGCGCTGGCGCTGTGCGCGCCCGACCAGCCTCCGTGGCGGGCGGCCGCGCTGCCGATGGGCGTGGTGAGCGCCGTGGTGGTGCTCTACCCCCTGTCGTACGCGGTCACGGTGCCGGCGGCCGGCCTGATCCTGGTGGTCGCGGCCGCCGCGGCGCTGGTGTGGTGGGTGTGGCGGCGCGGCCGGGCGGCCGGGACGGCGCCGCGCGGGTGGCGCGCCGACGCGGCCGTGGGGGCCACCGGTGTGGCGGCCGGCGTGCTGGCCCTGGCGCCCTTGTTCCGGATCGGCTTCCCCACCACGATCGCCGCGACGATCGCGGACGGCTGGAGCTACGTGAGCGAGATCGCCTGGCTGCGGCACCATCGCCTGGGCGACGCGGCCTCGCTCGGCATCGACAACCCCCTGGACGGCATCTACCCCGGCCAGGTCCACGCCGGGTTCGGCGCCGGCTTCGAGATGATCGCGACCGGCATCCTGGCGCTCACGGGGCGGGAGCCGTTCGAGATCGTGGGGCCCGTGTCGGCGGTGGCCTTCCCCGTCGCGGTGGTCTCGTGGGTGGAGCTGTGGCGGGCGGTGCGCGACGACACGCCCCGCCTGGCGGCGCTACCCGTGGCCGCCGCGGCGGCCAGCCCGCTGCTGGTGATGGTCTACAGCGAGAACCAGGTGCCCCACCTGCTGGGGCTGGCGGTGCTGCCGTTCGCCCTGGCGAGCGCGGTGCGTTTCGCCCGTGCCCCCGGCCCGCGGACCCTGGTGGTGGCGGCGGTCGCGTCGGCCGGGACCCTCGGCGTGTACACGGGCCTCCTGCCCTGGCTGCTGGCGGGCCTGCCGGCGGCGGTCGTGGCGGGTCGCCCGCCCGGCCCGCGGCGGCTGCGGACCGCCCTCCTTCCCATCGGCGCCCTGGCCGTGGCCGCCGCCGCGGTGGGCGTGCTGCCGCTGCGCCAGGCCATCCGCTTCGTGGGGGCGGCCGGCGGCGAGACGGGCGTGGACGCGCCGTCGGTGCACGCCTCGGACGGCGTGCTGATGGCGTCCGGCGCCGCCGTCCGCAGGGCGTTCGCCGGCTTCACGCAGCCCGACTGGCGCGAGATCGCGGCCGGGCTGGTGATCCTGGTGGCCGTCGTGGTGGCCGCCGTGGTGGTCGCGCGCGCCCGCGGGCGCGGTGCGGCGGGCGCCGCCGGGTGGGCGGCCCTGGGCCTGCTGCTGGCCACCGGCGTGGTGGTGGTCAACTTCCTGATCCGCGACGACTCGGGCGGCTACGGCATCTGGAAGGGCCTGGTGTCGGGCGGCGCCCTCTGCGCCGGGGCGCTGCTGGTGGTGCTGGTGCCGGCGCGCCGCGGCCAGGCCGTGCGCGCGGCGGCGGTCGCCGCATGCGCCGCGGTGTGGATCACCACCTCGGCGGGGGTGCTGCAGGGCGCCGACGACGCGGGACAGCAGGGGTTCCGCACGCCCGACGTCGAGATGGGCCGGGCGCTCGACCGGCTCCCCGAGGGCTCCAACCTGCTGGTGGAGGGCGTCGACCCGGGACCGGCGGCGTTCCGGATGCGGATGATGGCCGCCTACTTCGGCACGGAGGCCGCCGGGCTGACGGTCGACGGCCTGGGGACCACGCCGAGCTACATCGCGGGCGGGGGCGAGCCGGCCTGGCGACCGGCGCGCGCCTGGCGGTGGGTGCTGACCACGGCGCCCGGGATCACAGACGGAACGCGCCCGACGCGCTATGCCAACGACGTGTACCGGCTCGCCGAGGCCCCCGAGGTGGACGTGACCCCCTGGGCCGGGGGCTGGAACGCCACCGAGACGGTGGACGGCCGCCCCGCGGCGTGGACGTCGGGCGACGCGGAGTTGGTGGTCTCCAACCGCTCCGACCGGCCCCGCCGGGCGGTGCTGCGCTTCGACGCCCGCAGCCACGCGGTGCCGCGCGACCTGCGGGTGACCGCCGAGGGCGTCGACGCCACGGTGCGCGTGCCGGCCGACGCGGCCGTGCCCGTCGCGATCCCGATCCCGATACCGGCGGATTCGGCCGCGCCCGTCACGCTGTCGACCGACCCGCCGCCGCAGCCGGGACCGCCCGGAGATCCCCGCGACCTCGGGGTGCTGGTGAGCGGCGTTAGGATCGGCTGATGCCCGGAATCGAGGTGGGTGCGATCCGGTTGCGCGGCGTGTCGCGCACCTTCCGGATCCTCCACGAGCGCAACCTGACCCTGAAGGAGACCGCCCTGCGGCGCCGGCGAACCCGGGCCACCGAGCTGTGGGCGCTGCGCGACATCGACCTGGACGTGGCGCCCGGCGAGGCGCTGGGCGTGATCGGCCAGAACGGCTCGGGCAAGAGCACCCTGCTGAAGGTGCTCGCCGGGATCTTCCCCCCGCAGGCGGGGACCGTGGAAATCGGCGGCCACGTGGCGGCCATGCTGGAGCTGGGCGCCGGCTTCCACCCCGACTTCTCCGGGCGCGAGAACGTGTTCATGAACGGGTCCATCCACGGACTCTCGGAGCGCGAGATCGAGCGCCGCCTGCCCCAGATCATCGAGTTCTCGGAGCTGGCCGACTTCATCGACATGCCGGTGAAGACCTACTCCAGCGGCATGCAGCTGCGGCTGGCGTTCGCGATCTCCTCGCACGTCAACCCGGACGTGCTGCTGCTGGACGAGGCCCTGGCCGTGGGCGACGAGGCCTTCCAGCGCAAGTGCTACGGCCGCATCGCCGACTTCCGGCGCACCGGCGGGACCCTGGTGTTCGTGTCGCACGACCCCGCCGCGATCGAGCGGATCTGCGACCGCGTGGTGTTCATCATCGACGGCCGCATCGTGGCCGACGGCGCGCCCGCCGACGTGCTGGCCACCTACCACCGATACCTGGCGGACGACGTGACCGCGCCCCCGCCCGAGCCCGACGCGCCCGTGGTGCCGGTCTCCGGCGTCGGCCTGGGCGGGGAGGACGACCCGCGGGCGTGGGGCAACCGCCACGTACGCATCACCGAGGCGCGCCTGCTGGGCCCCAACGGCCCCACCGACCGGCTGCTGGGCGGCAGCCCGCTCACCATCGAGATGGCCGTGGAGTCCGACGCGCCGGTGGAGACCCCCAACTTCGGGATCGGCGTCCACACGATGGAGGGGCACCCGATCTACGGCACCAACACGCGCATCGACTCGCTGCCTGTGGAGATGATCGACGGCCGCGCGATGGTGCGGTTCACGATCGACGCGGTGCCGCTGCACGAGGGCCGCTTCGCCGTGACCATGGCCGTGCTGAGCCAGGACGAGAGCGTGGTGTACCACTGGCTGGACCGGTGGCTCGAGTTCAGCGTGTTCTCGCGCGTGACCGGCGTGGGGCCGGTCGACCTCTCGGGCCGCTGGACGGTGTCGTTCGCGACGGAGGGCGTCGCCGCCCCGTCACCCCCGGGTTAGCGGCTCAGCCGCTCCAGGTCGGCGTCGACCATCATGCGGACGAGCCCCTCGAAATCCACCGTCGGCTCCCATCCCAGCTCCGTGCGCGCCTTCGTCGCGTCGCCCACCAGCAGGTCCACCTCGGCGGGGCGGATCAGGGAGGGGTCGGTGCGGACGAACGCGTCGCGGTCCAGGCCGGCGTGCTCGAACGCGAGGTCCACGAGGCGCTCGACGGTGTTGGTCTCGCCGGTGGCGATCACGTAGTCCGTGGCGCGGTCCTGCTGGAGCATCATCCACATCGCCTCGACGTAGTCGCCGGCGAAGCCCCAGTCGCGGCGGGCGTCCAGGTTGCCGAGCGTCAGGTGCTCGGCCAGGCCGAGCTTGATGCGGGCCACGCCGTCGGTGACCTTGCGGGTCACGAACTCCAGGCCGCGGCGGGGCGACTCGTGGTTGAAGAGGATCCCCGAGCACGCGTACATGTCGTACGACTCGCGGTAGTTCACGGTGATGTAGTGGCCGTAGACCTTCGCGACGCCGTAGGGGCTGCGCGGGTAGAACGGCGTCGTCTCGGACTGGGGCGTCTCCATCACGCGCCCGTACATCTCGCTCGATGATGCCTGGTAGAAGCGGATCGACGGGTCCACCTGCCGGATCGCCTCGAGCATGCGGGTCACGCCCACGGCGGTGAACTCGGCGGTGAGCACGGGCTGCGTCCACGACGTCGGCACGAACGACTGGGCGGCGAGGTTGTAGACCTCGTCCGGCTCGGCCTGCTGGATCGCCGCGACCAGGGAGGGCTGGTCGAGCAGGTCGGCCTGGGCGAATTGCAGCCGATCGCGGATGTGCTCGATCCGTTCGTACGACTCGGTGGAGGCGCGGCGCACCACGCCCCACACCTCGTAGCCCTTTCCGAGCAGCAGGTCCGCCAGGTACGAGCCGTCCTGGCCGGTGATGCCGGTGATCAACGCTCGGGGCACGTGCTCACTCCTCCTCGGCCACGCGCCGGCGCCACCACTCCAGGGTGTCGGCCAGCGTGGTCTGCATGGGGATCTCCGGGGTCCACCCGGTGTCCGCCCGCAGTCGTTCGGGCGAACCATAGAGGTCGGGCTGCTCTCCCTCGCGCCGCAGGCCGGCGTCGGAACGGAACGTCACCGGCACGCGCGCGAGCGCGGCGAGCCCCTCGATGAGCTCGCGCACCGCCACCGAGCGGCCGGTGCACGCGAGGTAGACGGCGTCGGGGTCGCCGCCCTCCAGCAGCAGCAGCTGCGCGCGGACCATGTCGCGCACGTCCATGAAGTCGCGCCGCGTCTCGACGTTGCCGACCGTGACCTCCACGGGGACGCCGTCGCGCTCGGCCCGCGCGATCTGGCGCGCCACGTTGGGGAGCACGAAGCGGGGGTCCTGGCCGGGGCCCACGTGGTTGAACGCGCGCAGCCGCACGGCCGCGAGCCCGTAGGCCGCCCGGTACTGGGCGGCGGCGAGGTCGGCCGCGGCCTTCGACGCGCCGTACGGCGACACGGGGTTCAGCGGCGTCCGCTCCGTGACCGGCAGCTCCGCGACGGGCACCACGCCGTAGATCTCGCCGCTCGTGACCACCAGCACCCGACCCGTGACGCCGGTGGCACGGGCCGCCTCCAGCAGCGTGAGCGTGCCGCCCAGGTTGACGTCCCAGGTCGCGACGGGCTCGGCGAACGAGCGGCCCACCGACGAGGCGCCGGCCAGGTGCACCACGCCGTCGGGGCCCAGG
Source organism: Thermoleophilia bacterium (assembly GCA_050250915.1). GTDB lineage: Bacteria > Actinomycetota > Thermoleophilia > Miltoncostaeales > Miltoncostaeaceae > Miltoncostaea. The sequence goes on along the minus strand of JBFWNT010000006.1, from coordinate 78,718 downwards.
TCGCGGAGCACCGCGGCCACGCCGGGGCCGTCCCGCAGGGCGGCCGCGTGGGCCGTCACGCCGGGGACCACCGCCCCCTCGCGGCCGGGCCGGACCAGCGCGTGGACCTCGTGGCCCTGGGCCAGGCAGTAGGAGGACAGGTGCCTCCCGGCGAAACCGGTGGCGCCCGTGATGAGCATCCGCACGGCGGCGGAGGCTACCAACCACCCCCCGGAGGACCCGGAACGTGAACGAGAGGCGGTGCGGACCGTGAACGAAGTGTTGTGGAGTTCCTCCGGGCACTTGTCGCGCGGCCCCGCGCGTGCGTACCCTCACGTCATGGCAGTGCCCCGCCGCCTCGCCGCGCTGTGCGCGGCCATCCTCGTCGTGCTCGCGCTGGGCGCCGGCGTGGCCCTCGGCGCCGACGCACCGAAGGCCGGCCCGGCGCTGTCGGCGAGCGAGCAGATCTTCGCGGACTACGCGCTGGACCACTCCATCGACGGCAACTACTCGGCCGCCGACCTCAACGCGGCGCTCGCGGAGGCGCGGCGCCAGGACCCGGCGTCGTTCGGCGACTTCGAGGCCGCCGTCTCGGACAAGTACGACCGGGACATCCTGGGCCTCGACGTGAGCGGGCCGGCCAGCGCCGACGACGCCTCGCTGCTGCCGGTGCCCTCCGCCCCCGGCGCGCACGACCAGCCGCCGTGGCCGTTCCTGGCGCTCACCGCCCTCGCCGCCCTGCTCGTCGTGAGCGGTGCGGGCAGCTCGATCTACCGGCGCACCCGCCGCTGACCCGGCGGGGCGGGAGCCCTGAGCCCGCCCTCATCCGCCCGGGCAGGCGATAGGCTTCCGCGGCCCGCACCCGCCGTCCCGGAGCACGGAGTCCGTCCATGTCTGCGACTTACGCACTGACCTTCCGCGTCGTCATCCCCGCGAAGGTGGGGAGCCTCGGCAAGGTGCTCGCCGCCATCGGCGACGCCGGCGGGCAGGTGGGCGGCGTGGACATCGTGCGGTCGTCGAAGACGACGGTCACGCGCGACATCGCCGCGTACGCCGACGACGAGGCGCACGGCGGCCGCATCGCCGACGCGCTGGAGTCGATCGACGGCGTGACCGTGGAGTCCACGGTCGACCGCGTGTTCATGTCCCACGCCGGCGGCATGATGGGCATGCAGAACCGGGTGCCGATCACGAGCCGGGACGACCTGTCGATGGCCTACACGCCGGGCGTTGCCCGCGTGTGCATGGCGATCCACCACGACTTCGAGCAGGCCTGGGAGTACACGATCAAGGGCAACAGCGTCATGGTCGTGAGCGACGGGTCGTCGGTCGTGGGCCAGGGCGACCTGGGCGCCGAGGCGTCGCTGCCCGCGCTGGAGGCGAAGTGCGCGTTCCTGCGCAAGCTGGCGGGGATCGACGCGTTCCCGCTGCCGGTTGATCTGCGCGACCCGGCCGAGATCGCCGAGGCCGTGGCGCTCTGCTCCTCGGTCTTCGCCGGCATCCACCTGAGCGACATCGCCGCCCCGCGCTGCTTCGAGGTTCAGCGCCTGCTGGACGAGCGGCTCGACATCCCGGTTTTCCACGACGACCAGCAGGGCACGGCCGCCGCGGTGCTGGCGGCGGTCGCCAACGGCCTGAAGGTGTCGGGCAAGGCCCTGGCGGACGCGACCGTGGTGGTCACGGGCATGGGCCCGCGCGGCCAGGCGGCGGTGCGGCTGCTGGTCGCGGCCGGCGCGGGCGCCGTGATCGCGTGCGACTCGAAGGGCGTCGTGACGGCGGACCGCGGCGACCTGGACGCGGACCGCGCCTGGATCGCCGAGCACACCAACCCGGGCGGCGTAACCGGCACCACGGGCGACGCGCTGGTGGGCGCCGACGCGTTCGTGGGGCTGTCGGCGTCGGGCCTCCTGTCGTCCGGCGACCTCGGCCGGATGGCGGCCGACCCGGTGGTGCTGGCCCTGGCGATGCCCGAGCCGGAGCTCCAGGCCGAGCAGGCCGCGGCGGCGAAGGTCTACGCCACCGGCCGGCCGGACGTGCCGAACCAGATCAACTCCGGCATCGCGTCCCCCGGCATCTGGCGGGGCGCGCTCGACTGCCGCGCCACGGAGATCAACCAGGCGATGACCCTCGCCGCCGCGACCGCGATCGCGCAGACGGTGGAGGAGGAGGGCGGCCTGTCGCCGGTCAACGTGGTCCCCTCGATCTTCAGCCAGGGACTCGTGGCCAACGTGGCGGCCGCCGTGCGCGCCGCGGCCGAGGCGACCGGCGTGGCCCGGATCACCGGGATCGCCGCGGCCACCACCCCCGCGGGGTAGCCGTCCCCCCGTCCTGCCGGGTGCGCTCGGCCCGGGGCGCCGTCGGCGCCTCGCTGGCCGACGCGGCGTGCATCGTCGTGTTCGCCGCGCTCGGGCGCGCGAGCCACGACGAGGGCTCCGCGGTGGGCGGGACCCTGGAGGTGGCCGCGCCGTTCCTGATCGGCGGCGCCGTGGGCTGGGCCGCCGCCCGCGGCTGGTGGGCGCCCAGGTCCCTCGTGACCGGCGCCGCCGCGTGGGCCGGCGCCCTGGTGGTGGGGATGCTGCTGCGGAACCTCGTGTGGGACCGGGGGACGGCGCCGTCGTTCGTGATCGTGACGGCGATCGTGCTGGGGGTGCTGCTGCTCGGCTGGCGGCTGGCCCTGCGGCTCGCGGCGCGCGCCGGCTAGGCGTCCCGCCGGCGTCCCACCGAGGCCGCCCGGATGATCACGGCCGCCACCGCGCCGCCCAGGGCGAGCACGGCCGCCGCCGTGGCGATGGCGCCGCGGCGGCGCGAACGCTGTGCGTCGTCCTCGCCGGCCATGCGGCCAGTGTCCGGCATCGCCCGGGCGCCGGGCAAGGCCTAGGGGGCGACCGGCCGCAGCGACGCGGCCACGGCGATCAGCTCGTCGAGGGTCGCGTCCCGCCCGCTCACCTGCACGTCGGTGCCGCCCACGATCGTCCGCGCACGGTGCAGGAGCGGATCGGACCCGCCCAGGACGTAGATCCGGCGCCCGCCGCGGACCACGGTGCGCTCGCCGTCCCGGGGCGAGTGGCCGCGGACGGCCCCCTCGATCAGGCCGATGCCGTGGCCGGACCCGTCCGGCAGGTAGTCGATGAGCACCTGCGGGAACACCCGCGGGTGCGGCGGGGTCCAGCTCACCCACACCGCGCCACCCAGGGGCGGGGGGTCGGGCGCCAGGACGGTGAACGGCGCGGCCGCGGCGGCCTGCCGGAGCGTCCCGCGGACCGGCGAAGGCAGGCGCGGGCCGCGCGGGGGATGCGGGTCGAACGACACGGCGACCGCGGGCGGGGTGCCGTCGCGGGTGACCACCGCCACGTCGGGCCGCCCCGTGATGCGGGCCGCCGCAGGGCCCTGGAGGATCACCACGTCCGGGCGCGTCGGGGTGGTCAGCGCGAACGCGCCGTCGCGCACGGGGACCGTCCGCCGTCCGATCGTGACCGAGGTGATGCCGTCAGGCACGGTCCCCGTGACCCGCAGGCGCCCGTCGGCCCGACGGTGCGCCGCGAACGCCATCCCCTGCGGCGGAGCCGTCGTCGGGGCCGCCCGGAGCGGTGGCGGAGGCGCCGAGCCGTCGTCGGAGGACGCCGCCGCCACGGTGAGCGCGGCGATCAGGCCCCCGAGGGCCAGGACGGCCACCGCCACGAGGGCGGCGACGAGACGGCGATGGGGACGGCGCACGCGATAAGTATCCGCCAGTCGTCAGGATCGCGCGAGAGGGCCCGCCGTCAGCGCAGGAGCGTCCTCCGCAGGCGCCGCGCCGGGAACGGGAACACCGCGAGGAGCATCGCGAGCAGCACGCCCAGGTGGGCCAGGGTGAGCCACCCGACGCCGCCGAGGGTCATGTCGCGGGTCACGACCACCAGGTGGGTGAGGGGCAGCAGCCAGCCCACCACCTGGGCCCACTCCGGCAGGCCGTCCAGCGGGAAGAACACCCCGCTGAACAGGAACATCGGGGTGATGACCCCGGTGAACAGGATGTTGAAGTGCTCGATGTTGGTGGTGAGGCTCGTGTACGCCATGCCGAGCACCGCGAACGTCAGCGCGCCCAGCGCGAACACCGGCGGCAGCAGCACCGCCCAGGGCGACTCCACCAGCCCGAAGCACGCCATGACCACCAGGAAGACCACCCCGTAGAGCACCGCGCGGGTGGCGGCCCACAGGTACTCGCCCACCACCACGTCCGCCAGGGACAGCGGGGTGGTGATCACCGCCTCGAACACCCGCCGCACGTGGATGCGGATGAACGAGTTGTAGGTCGTCTCGATGACGGCCCCGAACATCACCGTCGACGCGGCGACGCCGGGGGCGATGAACTCGACGTAGTCGACGCCGTCGACCGTCGAGAGGTACGTCCCCAGGCCGAGGCCCATGATCGCCAGGTAGGCGATGGCCTCCAGGAACCGCGGCGTCAGCGTGACCAGGAAGGTCTTGCGCCCGATCGTCGCGTTGCGCGACCACATCCGGGCCGCGCCGGCGGGGGAGAACGCGTACGCGTCGAGCGCCGCCGCCGCGGTCACAGGCGCTCGAGGGCGGCCTCGAAGTCGGATGCCATGCCGGTGTGGCCGTGCTTCAGGCTCTGGTCGATCCCCGCCAGGTAGGCGTCGGCCGCCTCGTCCACCCGGCCCAGCGCGGTCAGGGCCTCCGCCAGCCGCCCCCACGCGTTGCCCTCGTCCTCCTGGAGGTCGAGGTACGCCCGCAGCTGCACGACGGCATCCTCCCAGCGCTCCGCCCGGATCAGCTCGTTGGCATATGCGAACCGTGCGCGCGCGACGGTGGGGTCCTCCTCCACCAGCCGCGCGAAGTAGGCCATGCGGTCGATCACGGGCGCACCGTATCGCCCGGGGCCCGGTGCCCGCCGTGCGGTGCCGATCGTCACATTGATGCGTCCTCACACAAGGGATTGCTAGCGTGCAGCTTCGAAGGATTCCGCCGCCGTAGCACCGCGTCCGAGAGGCCCGTGCAGCTCTCCGACTATCTCCCAGTCCTGATCTACTTCGCCGGGGGCGTCGCCGTGGCCGGCGCCATCTTCGCGCTGAGCAAGGTGGTGCCCAGCCGCCCGAACCCCGCGAAGGCGCTCCCGTACGAGAGCGGCATCCTGCCCGCCACCCCGGTGCGGCAGCGGTTCTCGATCGACTTCTACCTCACGGCGATGCTGTTCATCGTCTTCGACATCGAGCTCGCGTTTCTCTATCCCATCGCGGTGACGCTCCGCGACGACGGGGTACTCGGGCTGGTGGTGCTCCTCGTCTTCGTGTTCACGGTGGTCGAGGCGCTCACCTACATCTGGAAGAAGGGAGCGCTGGAATGGCGCTGATCCCGCCCCCGGGGAGCCCGATCGAGCGGGCCCCCCGCACGGACGCCGACATCGACCGCGACCTGCGCGAGGTGGAGGAGCAGGACTTCGAGAAGAGCCTGCTGCTCACCACGTTCGACAAGGCCCTGGCGTGGGCCCGCTCCAGCTCCATCTGGCCCGCCACCTTCGGCCTGGCCTGCTGCGCGATCGAGATGATGCACACGGCCACGCCGCGCTACGACATCGCGCGCTTCGGCGCCGAGGTGTTCCGCGCCTCGCCGCGCCAGGCCGACCTGCTGATCGTCTCGGGCCGCGTGGCCCAGAAGATGGCGCCGGTCCTGCGGCGGATCTACGACCAGATGCTCGAGCCCAAGTGGGTCATCTCGATGGGCGCCTGCGCCTCCACCGGCGGCGTGTTCAACAACTACGCGCTGGTGCAGGGCGTCGACAAGGTCGTGCCCGTGGACGTCTACGTCCCCGGCTGCCCGCCGCGGCCGGAGGGCCTGATCGAGGGCATCCTGATCCTGCAGCGCAAGATCGGCGCCACCGGGCTGCCGAGCGCCGCCGACCTGCGCCGCGAGCGCGAGGCGGCCGCCGCGAAGTGAGCGAGGTCCGCGCCACGATCGACTCCGCCGTGCCCGGCGCCGTCGTCGACGAGCACCTCCACGCCGGCGAGACGACCATCGAGGTCAACCGCGGCCTGCTGCTGGATGTGGCCCGGTTCGTGAAGGGCCCGCCGCTGTCGTTCGTGCTGCTGTCGGACCTGACGTGCGCCGACTTCCCGGAGCACCCGGAGCGCTTCCGCCTGGCGTACCACCTGTTCTCGATGGAGTCCGGCGCGCGGCTGCGGCTGCGGGTGTGGGCGGGCGCGGAGCCCGAGGTGGAGTCGGTGTCCGGCGTGTGGGGCACCGCCAACTGGCACGAGCGCGAGGTGTACGACATGTTCGGGGTGCGCTTCCGCAACCACCCCGACCTGGCGCGCATCCTGATGCCGCTCGACTGGGAGGGCCACCCGCTGCGCCGCGACTACCCGCTCGGCGGCGAGGAGGTCCAGTTCACCGATGCGGTGTAGGTGTCGCCCATGAGCACGACGGACCACGACTCGACCGCCATCCCCGTCGCCGACGAGGCCCGCGAGGCGCTCGAGGCCGCCCGCCGCGAGGGCCGCGGGCTCACCGAGACCGAGCGCGCGATCGCCGGCGCCGAGGCGATGACCACCCAGGAGGCGCTCGCGTCGATCGAGGCGCTCCAGGAGCGCGACCCCGGCACCCGCGAGCCGATGGTGATCAACCTCGGCCCCCAGCACCCCTCCACGCACGGGGTGCTGCGCCTGGTGACCGAGCTCGACGGCGAGGTCATCCGCGACCTGCACCCGGTGATCGGCTACCTGCACACCGGCATCGAGAAGCAGTGCGAGAACAAGATGTACTGGCAGGCCATCACGCTCGTCACGCGGATGGACTACCTGGCGTCGTTCTTCAACATCCACGCCTACACCTCGGCGGTGGAGAAGCTCCTGGACCTCGGCGTCCCGGACCGCGCCCAGTACATCCGCGTGATCATGAGCGAGCTGAACCGCATCTCGAGCCACCTCGTCTGGCTCGGCACCAGCGGCCTGGAGCTCGGCGCGATCACCGTCTTCTTCTACTCGTACCGCGAGCGCGAGAAGGCGCTCGACCTGATGGAGATGATCGCCGGCGAGCGGATGAACACCCGGTTCTTCCAGGTGGGCGGCTGCGCCGACGACATGCCGCCGGGCTTCGAGGAGCGGGTGCGGGCCTTCGTGAAGGAGATGCCGGGGCGCATCGACGAGTACGAGGACCTGCTGACGCAGAACCCCATCTGGATCGACCGCACCAAGGGCGTCGGGGTGCTCCCGGCCGACCAGCTCATCGACCTGGGCGTCACCGGCCCGGCGCTGCGCGCCGCCGGCGTCGACCTGGACCTGCGCAAGACCAACCCGTACTCGGGCTACGAGCACTTCGACTTCGAGGTGCCGCTCGGCGTGAGCGGCGACGCCTACGACCGCTACTCGGTGCGCGTGCGGGAGATGCGCCAGTCCGTGCGGATCATCGAGCAGGCCCTCGACGGGATGCCGGAGGGCGGCCACATCGCCGACGACCGCAAGGTGGTGCTGCCGCCGCGCGGGGAGCTGATGACGTCGATGGAGGCGCTCATCCACCACTTCAAGCTCGTGACCGAGGGCTTCCGGGTGCCGGAGGGCGAGGCCTACAGCGCCGTCGAGAGCCCGCGCGGCGAGCTGGGCTGCTACGTGGTGGCCGACGGCTCGCCCAAGCCGCGCCGCGTGCACGTGCGCGACCCCAGCTTCGTGAACCTGCAGGCGCTCCGCCCCATGGCGAAGGGCGCCTACCTGGCGGACCTGATCACCATGATCGGCTCGCTCGACAACGTGATGGGGGGCGTCGACCGATGAACGTGGACGAGATCGCCGCCCATATCGAGCCGCTGCGGCCCGAGTACGCCGAGGCCCGCTCGCTGATCCTGCCCGCGCTGAAGTTCGCCCAGACCGAGAAGGGCCACCTGACGCCGGAGGACATCGCGGCCGTCGGCGAGGCCACCGGCTTCTCGGCCGCCTACGTCGAGAGCGTCGCCTCGTTCTACGACCGCCTGTACCTGAAGCCGGTCGGCACGCGCGTCGTGTCGGTGTGCATCACCCTCTCCTGCATGCTGCGCGGCTCCGACGAGCTGCTGGAGCACATGTGCGACCGCGAGGGGCTGCCCCACCACGGCGGCACCAGCGAGGACGGCGCCATCACCATCCAGGAGGCCCAGTGCCTGGGCTACTGCGATCGCGCCCCCTGCGTGCAGGTCGACGCCGAGGAGACGCAGGGGCCGCTGTCGCTCGACGACGCCGACGCGCTGCTCGACGGGCTCCGCTCCCGGTCGCGACCCGAGAAGCTCTGGAGATAGGCGGCCGATGCCCCAGCTGAACGTCATCTACCGCCAGCGGGAGGCGGGGGGGTCTCTGACGGACCTCTCCGACTACCGGCGCGCGGGCGGCTACGAGTCGCTCCGCAAGGTGCTGACGGAGATGGACCGCGACGAGGTCGTGTACGCCTGCGTGCGCTCCGGCCTGCGCGGCCGCGGCGGGGCCGGCTTCCCGATGGGGCGCAAGGCCAGCTTCATCCCGAAGGACTCGGCGCTGCCCGCCTACGTCGTGTGCAACGCCGACGAGAGCGAGCCCGGCACCTTCAAGGACCGCGAGCTGATGGAGTTCAACCCCTTCCAGCTGCTGGAGGGGATCACCATCGCGGGCTTCGCGATCGGCGCGGTGCGCGGCTACATCTACATCCGCGGCGAGTACGAGCACCAGGCGCGCGTGATCGACAGCGCCATCGCCCAGGCGCGGGCGGCCGGATTCCTCGGCACCAGCGTCGACGGCTCCGGCTTCAGCTTCGACATCACGCTGTACCGGGGGGCGGGCGCCTACATCTGCGGCGAGGAGACGGCGCTGCTGGAGAGCCTGGAGGGCAAGCGCGGCCAGCCGCGGCTGAAGCCGCCGTTCCCCGCCGTCGCCGGCCTCTACGCCTCGCCGACGCTCATCAACAACGTGGAGACCCTCTCGGCGCTGCCCCCGATCATCGCGAAGGGCCCCGACTGGTACGCCGGCATGGGCACCGAGAAGAGCACCGGCACCAAGGTGTTCTCCATCTCCGGGCACGTGATGAAGCCGGGGAACTACGAGATCGTCATGCACGACACCACGCTCCGCGAGCTGGTCTACGACATCGCGGGCGGGTTCCGGCCGGGCCGCGACTTCGCCGCGGCGTGGGTCGGCGGGTCGAGCGTGAACGTGGTGGGGCCCGAGGCCCTCGACACGCCGCTCGACTACGAGGCGCTCGCCGCCGCCGGCACCTCGCTCGGCTCGGCCGGGTGCATCGTGATGGACGACTCGGGCTCCATCGTGCGCGCCACCCTGCGCCTCGCCCACTTCTACCGCCACGAGTCGTGCGGCAAGTGCTCGCCCTGCCGCGAGGGGACGCTCTGGCTGGAGCGCATCCTGCAGCGGATCGTCGACGGCGAGGGCCGGATGGAGGACCTGGAGCTGATCGAGTCGCTCGCCGCGCGCATCAACGGGCGCGTGCTGTGCGCGCTGGCCGACACCGGGATCCTGCCGGTGGTCAGCGCCGTGCGCCGCTTCCGCGACGACTTCGTCCGCGCGATCGAGCAGGGCGGCGACCCGCGCCCCGAGCCGATGATGGAGGTGCCGGCCGTTGGCTGACTACGCCCCCGTCGACCTCACGGCCGAGGGCCAGGTCGAGTTCGAGCTCAACGGCCGCCGGGTGACCGCGCCGGCCGGCACGATGCTGGTCGACGCGGCGTTCGCGCACGGCGTCGAGGTCCCGATCTTCTGCTACGAGCCGCGTCTGGGCGCCCCGATCGGCGCGTGCCGCATGTGCCTGGTCGAGGTGGAGGGCATGCGCGGCCTCCAGACCGCGTGCAGCACGCCCGTGCAGCCGGACATGGTGGTGCGCACCAACTCCGAGGTGGCGAGGGACGGCCAGGACGGCGTCCTCGAGTTCCTGCTCGAGAACCACCCGCTCGACTGCCCCGTGTGCGACAAGGGCGGCGAGTGCCCGCTCCAGGACCGGACGTTCCGGTTCGGCCCCGGGACCACCCGCTTCGTCGAGCACAAGCGCCACTTCCCCAAGCCGCTCGACCTGTCGTCGCTGATCGCGCTCGACCGCGAGCGCTGCATCCACTGCTTCCGCTGCGTGCGCTTCAGCCAGGACGTCGCCGAGGACAAGGCGCTCGTCATGGAGAACCGCGGCGCGGGCCAGGAGATCGGGACGGCCACCGGCGACCTGTACCAGGGCCGCTTCACCGGCAACGTCATCGACCTGTGTCCGGTCGGCGCGCTCACGTCCATCCCGTACCGCTTCGTCGCGCGCCCCTGGGACATCACCAACACCCCCTCGGTCTGCGGCCACGACGCCACCGGCACCAACGTCGAGCTCACCGGCCGCGAGGGCCGCATCGCCCGCGTCAACGGCCGCCCGGTGCCGAACTACGACGTGGAGGAGGGCTGGCTCTCCGACCTGTCGCGCTTCGCGTACACCGGCAACCACTCCGCGGACCGGCTGCGCCGGGCCGTGATCCGCGACGCCGGGAAGGTCCGCGACGTGACCCTGGAGGAGGCCGTCGACGCCGCCGCGCTGGTGCTGCGCCACGGCGGGCGCGCCGGGGTCCTGCTGGGCCCCACGGCCACGGTGGAGGAGGGCTTCCTGGCCCAGGAGCTCGCCGCGACGGCGCTCCCCGGCGCGATCGTGGCCCGCCTCGGCATCCCCGGCGACGGCCTCGAGGCGCTCCGCTCGCTCCCCACCGCCGACCTCTCCGCCATCGACCACGCCGACCTGGTGGTCATCGCCGGCGGGGACCCCGCCAACCAGCAGGCCATCGTCGAGCTGCGGGTGCGCAAGGCCCGCCGCAACGGCGCACGGATCGTCTCCGTGGGCGCGCGCCCCCACGCGCTGGAGCCGCTCGGCACCGCCGTCCGGGCGCTGCCCGGCGAGCTGGCCGCCGCGCTGCGCGGCCTGGACCTGGCCGGCGCCGAGCGCGCCGTGGTGCTCTGGGACGAGGCCGACCTGGCCGCGGAGCCGGACGCCGCCGCCGCCCTGGCCGAGGGCGTCGCCGCCCTCGGCGCCCGCCAGATCGAGCTGGGCGCCGACGTCAACGGCGCCGGCCTCCGCGCCCTCGGCATCCCGGCCACCGGCCTGCTCGAGGCGGCCCACGCCGGCGAGCTGGACGTGCTGGTCACGATCAAGGCCGACCCCCTCGCGTCGCCGGGCGCCGCCGACTGGAGCTGGGCCCTGGGGCGCCTGCGCGGCCGCATCGCCATCGAGAGCCACGCCACCGCGCTGACCGACTCGGCCACCGTCGTCCTGCCCGCGGGCACCCACTACGAGACCGAGGGCGTCTACGTGGCCATGAACGGCCGCGCGCAGCGCCTGCGTCCCGGCGCGTCGCCGCCCGAAGGCGCGGCCCCCGGCTGGGAGATCCTGGTCGCGCTGATGCACCGCCTCGGCGTGCCGCCCGCGGAGCGCACCGCCGCCGCCGTCTTCGCCCGCGCCGCGAGCAGCCGCCCGGCCCTGGCCGGGCTCGACCACGACGCGATCGGCGTGCTCGGGGCCCACGTGGCCGCCGCCCCGCCGGTGTCGCCCAACGGCCACAACGGCCCCCGCGCCGCCGCCGGGTCGGGCCTGCCGCTGGTGACCACCACCCGCATCTTCGGCAACGCCCACGCGTACCGCGCCGACGGCCTCGCCGGCGTCCGCACCGGCGCCGACCTGACGCTGAACCCCGAGGAGGCCGCGCGCATCGGCCTGGCCGACGGCGGGCGGGCGCGCATCCGCTCGCCCCACGGCGAGGTGGAGCTGCCGGTGCGGGTCGACCCCGCCCACCCGGCCGGCGCCGCCTACGTGGCCACGGGCGTCCCCGGCGCCGGCGTCGAGCGCCTCCTGCCCGCCGACCGCGGCCCCGTGCGGGTCGAGATCGCGACGGCCTAGTGGACGAGCGCTTCCTCGTCGTGTTGATCAAGGCGGTGATCGTCATCTTCGTGGTGATCACGGCCTTCGCGTACACGCTGCTGTGGGAGCGCAAGCTCATCGGCCGCTTCCAGGCCCGCTACGGCCCGAACCGGGCCGGCCCGCTCGGTTACCTCCAGCCGCTGGCGGACGTGGTGAAGCTGATCTTCAAGGAGGACTTCGTCCCGAAGGGGGCCAACCGCCTCCTGTTCCAGATCGCGCCGATGATCTCGGTGTTCGCCGCCGTCGCCGCGATCGCGGTGATCCCGTGGAGCGACCCGTTCGAGGTCTTCGGGTACACGGTCACCGGCTGGGGCGCCAACCTCGACATCGGCGTGCTGTTCCTGTTCGCCCTCTCCGGCCTGGGCTTCTACGGCCTGATCCTCGGCGGCTGGGCCAGCGGCAACAAGTACAGCCTGCTCGGCGCGGCGCGCACCGCCGCCCAGCTCGTGTCGTACGAGGTCGCGATGGGCCTGTCGGTGATCGGCGTGATCATGATGGCCCAGAGCCTCTCGCTGGTGGACATCGTCCACGCCCAGCAGGACACCGTCTGGTACATCCTCTTCCAGCCGATCGGCTTCCTGATCTTCCTGACGGCGGCGGTGGCCGAGACCAACCGGGCCCCGTTCGACCTCCCCGAGGCCGAGTCGGAGCTCGTCGCCGGCTACCACACCGAGTACGGCGGCCTGAAGTTCGCGATGTTCTTCCTGGCCGAGTACGTCAACATGATCATCATCTCGGCGCTGGGGGCCACGCTCTTCCTGGGCGGCTTCTCCGGCCCGTTCCTGTGGGGCTGGGTGTGGCTGGCGATCAAGGTCGCCGCGCTGCTCTTCCTGTTCATCTGGCTGCGCGCCACCCTCCCCCGCCTGCGCTACGACCGCCTGATGCAGTTCGGCTGGAAGATCCTGCTGCCGGTGGCGACCCTGAACCTCGTGGTGACGGCCATCGTCGTCGCCCTCGGCTTCGCGAACTGAGGACCATGGGACTCGACGACTCGCTCAAGGGCTTCGCGGTCACCTTCCGGCAGATGCTCCGCAAGCCGGAGACCATCGGCTACCCGGAGCGCAAGACGCCCGTCTTCCCCCGCTTCCGCGGCCGCCACCGGCTGTGGAAGCACGAGAACGGGCTGGAGAAGTGCGTCGGCTGCTCGCTGTGCGTCGCCGCCTGCCCCGCGGACTGCATCCGCGTGGTGGCCGAGGAGAACACGCCCGAGCACCGCGTGTCGTCCGGCGAGCGCTACGCCCGCATCTACGAGATCAACATGGCGCGCTGCATCTTCTGCGGCTACTGCGAGATCGCGTGCCCGTTCGACGCGATCACGCTCGAGAACGAGTACGAGATGTCCGAGCGCACGCGCACGGACCTGCTCTACACCAAGGACATGCTCCTCGCGCCGCACCCCAAGCCGGTGCCGGTCCGGAGCGAGGTCCCGTGACGGGAGCCGTGACGGGTAGGGTGACCCCCCGTGGGTGAGCGGATCGTCTTCACCATCGCGGCGGCGACGGCCATCGCCTGCGCGATCCTGGTGATCACGCAGAAGAGCCCCTTCCAGGCGACGGTGGCGCTGATCGGGACCCTGCTCTCAATCTCCGTCCTGTTCGTCCTGCTCATGGCGCCATTCGTCGCGGCGATCCAGGTGATCGTCTACGCCGGCGCGATCGTGGTGCTGTTCCTGTTCGTGATCGCCTACCTGGGCGAGCGGCCCGTCGCCGAGATCGGGGACCGGCTCGGGAGATACGCCGTGTTCGCGTGGATCGCGGTCCTGGCCCTGGCGGTCCAGGCGATCGTCGTGCTCGCCACCACCCAGCTGCCCGGCGTGCGGGACGACCCGAAGTCGGTGGGGGACATCGGCAGCCCGGAGGCGATCGGGCGCTCGTTCATCGACACGTACATCGTGCCGTTCGAGGCCACCTCGCTCGCGCTCCTGGTCGCCGCCGTCGGCGCCGTGCTGCTGGCGAAGCGGGCCGTGCGATCGGAGGGCGGCCGATGATGCGGACCGCCGTCGAGGGCGTGCCCCTCGCGCTCTATCTCGCCGTGTCCGGGGCCCTCTTCCTGATCGGGCTGCTCGGCGTGATGACGCGCCGCAACCCGCTGCTGCTGCTGCTGTCGGTCGAGCTGCTCCTCAACTCGGCCAACCTCAGCCTGGTCGCGTTCAGCCGCTACTGGAACGTCACCGACGGGCAGACCTTCGCCCTGATCGTGATGGTCGTGGCGGCGGCGGAGGTCGTGATCGGCCTCGGCCTCGTGGTGGCCGTGTTCCGCCAGCGCCTGGCGCTGGACGTGGACCAGATGTCGAGCATGAAGGGCTAGGACCGGGCCCTGATCACCACCCTCTCCTGGATCGTCCTCGGCCTGCCCCTGCTCGGGTCGCTGATCCTGTCCCTCTGGCCGGGCGAGCCCGACCGCCGCCTCACGCGGGCCGTCGCCGCGGGCTTCGCGGCCGTCTCGTTCGTGCTGACGCTGATCGTGTTCTTCACCCTGCTCGGGCGGGACTCGGACAACCGCCTGGAGGTCGACGGCCTCTACCAGTGGATCCAGGCCGGCGACCTGAAGATCGACCTGGCGATCCAGATCGACCCGCTCTCGGTGATGATGATGCTGGTCATCACCGGCATCGGCTCGCTGATCGTCCTCTTCTCGACCGAGTACATGGGGCACGACCGCGACTACCGGCGCTTCTTCGCGGAGATGCTCTTCTTCCTCTTCGCGATGCTCCTGCTGGTCGAGTCGGCGAACTTCCTTTTCCTGATCGTCGGATGGGCGCTCGTCGGCCTCGCCTCGTACCTGCTCATCGGCTACTACTACGAGCGCCCCACCGCCGTCGCGGCCGCCAAGAAGGCGTTCGTGATCAACGTGATCGGCGACATCGGGATGGTGCTCGCCGCGATCCTCCTGATCCGCGAGCTGGGCACTCTCGACTACCAGCAGGTGTTCGCCGCCGCCCCCGAGGGGCTCGGCCAGGGCAGCGGCGTCGCCGAGGCCGTCGCGCTGCTGCTGTTCGTCGGCGCCGCCGCCAAGAGCGCGCAGATCCCGCTCCACACGTGGCTGCCGGACGCGATGGAGGGCCCCACCCCGGTCTCGGCCCTCATCCACGCCGCCACCATGGTCACGGCCGGCGTCTACCTGATCGTGCGCACCAACGTCCTCTACGAGCTGGCCCCGTACGCCGGCGACCTCGTGGCCCTGGTCGGCACGGCGACCCTGCTGATGGCGGCGACGATCGCCCTGGTGCAGGAGGACATCAAGCGCGTCCTCGCGTGGAGCACCGTGAGCCAGATCGGCTACATGATCATGGCCGCCGGGCTCGGCATCTACGGCCCGTCGATGTTCCACTTCCTGACGCACGCCTTCTTCAAGGCGCTGCTCTTCCTGAGCGTCGGCATCGCGATCCACGCCCTGGTGGGCGAGCAGAGCCTCGACCGGATGGGCGGCCTGCGGCGGTACCTGCCGTTCACGAACCTCGCGGTGCTGGTGGGCTGCCTCGCGATCTCCGGCATCCCGCCCTTCTCGGGCTTCTTCAGCAAGGACGAGATCCTGTCGACCGCGATGGACGCGGGCGGCCTCGGCGTGTTCTGCGGCGTGGTCGGGATCATCGCCGCGGGCCTGACGGCCTTCTACATGTTCCGCCTCTACTTCCGGGCCTTCTGGGGCCCGGACCCCGCGGGCGGTTACAAGGAGACCCCGCACGAGGGCGGGTGGGCGATGGCCGCCCCGGTCGCCGTGCTGGCGATCGGCGCCACCTTCATCGGCTGGCTCCAGATCCCGGGCGGCTGGCACCTGGTCAACGACTGGCTGGAGCCGACCCTGACGGCCGCGCCCGACATCGAGCCCAGCGCCGCCGCCGAGTGGATCGTGAGCATCATCAGCGTCGGCCTGGCGCTCGCCGCGATCGCCCTCGCCGCCTGGGTGTTCGTGGTCGACCCCACCCGCCGCACCCGCCTGATGCGCGCCCCCGCCGGCCGCGAGCTGCTGCAGGACCAGTACCGGTTCGACGAGGTCTACGAGGAGGCGGTGGTGCAGCCCGGCCGCGAGCTCGGCGACGTCTTCACCACCAAGGTCGAGCGGTACGGCGTGCAGGGCTCCATCGAGGGCGTGGTCCGCACCGTCGTGGACTTCGGCCGCGGCATGCGCATCGCCGAGAGCGGCCTGGTCCGCGCCTACGCCTTCGCGATGATCGGCGGCGTCGCCATCGTCGGCGCCGTCCTGGCCCTGGCCATCCGGTAGCCGATGCCCTGGGTCTCCATCATCGTCCTGCTGCCCCTGCTCGGCGCCCTGTCGATGCTCGCGGTGCCCGAGGCCCCCGGCGGCCTGCGCCAGGCGCGCATCCAGGCCGCGCTGACGGCGGGCGGCACGGCCGTGTTCATGGCCATCCTGATCGGGCTCTTCGACCAGAGCGCCGCCGGGCTGCAGTACATCGACCACGTCCCGTGGGTCGAGGAGGTGGGCCTGTCGTGGGACGTCGGCGTCGACGGCATCTCGCTGTGGCTCCTCGCCCTGACCGCCGGCACCTTCCTGCTCGCGATCCTGGCCACCTGCTGGCGTCCCCCCGAGCGCCCGCGCGCGTTCCTGGCGCTGCTGCTGCTGGCCGAGTGCGGGCTGCTGGGCCTGTTCGCCGCCGGGAACCTGGTGCTGTTCTACGTGTTCTGGGAGGCCATGCTCATCCCGTTCTACTTCCTGGTGGGGATGTGGGGCGGCGCCGGCCGCGGCCGGGCGAACATCACGTTCGTGATCTACACCATGGTCGGCTCGCTGCTGATGCTGGTGGCGATCCTGGCCACGGCGTTCACCGCGCGGGACATCACCGGCCAGTTCACCTTCCAGATCCGCGACCTGGCCGGCGTCGCGTTCACCGACACCCAGAGCACCTGGCTGTTCCTGGGCTTCGCCCTCGCGTTCCTCATCAAGCTGCCGATCTTCCCGTTCCACGGCTGGCTGCCCGGCGTCTACAAGGCGGCCCCGATCCTGGTGACCGGGCTGCTGGCGGCGGTCATGAGCAAGGCGGGTGCCTACGGCCTCCTGCGCATCGGCCTGCCGGTGTTCCCGGAGGGCGCCGACCGCTTCGCCATCCCGATCGGGGTGCTCGCGGTGGCCGGCATCGTCTACGGATCGCTCGTCGCGTGGCGTCAGCCGACGATGCGCGGCCTGGTGGCCTACTCCAGCCTGGCGCACCTCGGGTTCATCGCCCTGGGCATCGTGGCGTTCGACGTCCAGGCGTCCCAGGGCGCCGTGCTCCAGATGGTGAACCACGGCATCGTCGTGCTCGCGGTGTTCACGATCGTGGGCGTGCTGAACCGCGCCGCGCCGGACGACCGCGTCGACGAGATCGGCGGCCTGGCCGACGGGGCGCCGCGCATGGCGGTCGTGTTCCTGATCGTCGCGATGGCGGCCCTCGCCATCCCCGGCGCCAACACCTTCGTCGGCGAGTTCTTCATCCTGACCGGCGTCTTCCGCCAGCACCTGTGGCTGGCGGTGCTCGCCTGCATCGGCATCGCGTACGCGGCCGTCTACATGCTGCGCCTCTACCAGGGCACCATGAACGGTCCGCGCCGCGGCGACGCCCGCGCGGTCGAGCTCCGCGCCGGCCACCTGATGGTGCTTCTGCCCCTGATCGCGGCGATGCTGTTCATCGCGCTCTGGCCGAAGGCGCTGGTCGACGCGACCACGCCGTCCATCGAGCAGAACATCGCGCCCGCCCAGGTGGCCGCGGACCGCCCGGCCGACCAGATCAAGGGCGCGATCCCGGCGAACCCGCCGGCCTACGCCGAGCCGCTGCCCGGCGACGCCGCCGAGGGCCAGGACGCCGCCGCGGCGGCGGGGGCGGCCGCACCGTGAGCGAGCCGCTGAACGTCGTCGCCGCCGCGCCGATCATCATCGCGGCGGGCACCGCGACCCTGGCATTCGGCGTCGGGCTGCTGCCCGGCCGGTTCGCGAAGCGCCACGGGCCGGCCCTGACCGCGATGGCCGGGATCATCGCCGCGATCGTGATGTCGGCCGTGCTCTGGGGCGACCGCCAGGAGGCGTTCGGCGGCGGCTTCCGCTCCGACCGCTTCAGCCTGCTCCTCAACATGATCTTCCTGGGCGCCGCGTTCCTCACGCTGCTCCTGGCGTGGCGCGAGCCCGCCGCCGTCGACCGCCGCGGCGAGTACGCCGGCCTGGTGATGATCTCGGTCAGCGGGATGATGCTCGTGGCCGGGGCCGGGGACCTGATCTCGATCTTCCTCGGCATCGAGATCCTGTCGGTCGCGCTCTACGTGCTGTGCGCGCTGGAGATCTGGCGCGAGCGGTCGCTGGAGAGCGGCCTGAAGTACCTGATCACGGGAGCCGTGGGCGCGAGCATCCTGCTCTACGGCCTGTCGCTGCTGTTCGGCGCCACCGGCAGCACCTCGCTGGACACCATCGGCACGGCCCTCCAGGGCACCTCGTTCACCGACGAGCCCCTCGTCATCGCGGCGATGGCCCTGATCGCGGGCGGCCTGGCGTTCAAGGCGTCGGCCGTCCCGTTCCACATGTGGACGCCCGACGTCTACGAGGGCGCCCCGACCACCGTGACCGCCTTCATGTCCACCGCGGTTAAGGCCGCGGCGTTCGCCGCCTTCCTGCGCCTGTTCACCGGCGTGATGGGCGACCTGCAGCCGGACTGGAGCGTCGCCATCGCCGTGCTGGCCACCGCGAGCATCGTGGTGGGCAACGTCGCCGCGCTCGTGCAGACGAACATGAAGCGGATGCTGGCCTACTCGAGCATCGCCCAGGCCGGCTACCTGCTCATCGGCGTCGCCGCCGGCAGCATCGACGGCGCCGAGGCGGTCCTCTACTACCTGATCGCCTACGGCCTCATGACCATGGCCGCGTTCGCCATCGTGATCATCCGGGAGCGCGAGGTGGAGGAGGGCGACGAGATCATCGCCCTGGCCGGCTACGGCCGCGCCCGCCCGGTGTACGGCGTGGTGCTGACCCTCGCGATGCTGTCGCTGGCGGGCTTCCCGCCGCTCTCCGGCTTCATCGGCAAGTTCCTGCTGTTCGGCTCCGCCGTCGAGAACGACCTGACCTGGCTCGCGATCGTGGGTGCCGTGGGGTCGATGGTGAGCCTCGGCTACTACCTGCGTGTCGTCGCGGTCGCGTGGATGCCGCAGTCCGACGACGAGCCGCGCAAGCTCCTGACGGTCCCCGGCCCCGTCGCCATCGCCACCGTGACGTGCGGCGTGGCGATCGTGGCGGCGGCGCTGTTCGCCTCGCCGCTCATCGACGCCTGCCGGGGCGCCGCGCAGTCGCTGCTCGCACCCTGAGCTGAGCGCCCCCCGGATGGCGTTTCCGGGTGGTTTCGTTTCCCATACGCGCTTGTTCTGCAATCCCGGTCGCCGGTATGACTGGCCCATGACCCGCCGCGCCGGACGCGCCGGCCTCCCGCTGATCCTCGTCGTCGTGCTGTGGGCGCTCGCCGTCGCCCCGGCGTCGGCCCAGCAGCCCGAGCGCCTGGTGACGTACGCGGCGCGGTCGTGCCCGGCCTACACCGACATCACGGCCAACCGGGCCCGCAACGACATCCAGGAGAGCCTGCGCGACCTCGGCGCGGACACCCTGTACACGGCCGGCGAGGCCATCGGCCCGGCGAAGGAGCAGGCCGGCCAGCCGCGCTGCGTCCCGATCACGAACTGGCGGTTCACGCTCGGCACGGGCTACCAGACGCGCGCCGTCGACGGCCCCTGGGGATCCCTCTCCAGGGTCCTGAACCCGTACGCCACGTCCATCGTCACCCGGGCGTCGACCCCGCTGCTCGACAGCCAGGGGCGCGCCACGGGCGCGCAGCTGCCGGGAGCGGTGACGGTGCCGCTCACCGCCGACCAGGCGAAGCGCGCGTCGAGCTCCAGCAGCCTGTGGGTCCAGGGCGGCGCCGTGGACGACCCGGTGCTCGACCAGGTCTTCCCCGGCGAGTACGGGTTCGGCGCGCTGCGCTGCGCGATCGACAACCTGAACGGCGACAACGTCGAGTGGATCGCGTACCCGACGGGCGCGAGCCACGTCTTCTGCTACGCGTACTACGTCCGCCCGCCGCCCGAATCGGGCACGATCGTGGTGCGCAAGGTCGTGGACGCCCCCGCGGGCACCGCGGACCGGGCCTTCACCTTCGAGGGGAACATCTCCTACACGGAGGACCACACCTTCGCGCTCGTCGCCGGCCCCGGCCGGACGGGCTCCCAGACGTTCTACCGGGCGGCGGGCGCCACACCGTGGAACGTCACCGAGCAGCCGACGCCGGGATGGCAGCTGAGCGGGCTCGCCTGCGCATCGGAGACGGGGCGGAGCACCACGACCACCGACGTCGCCACCGGCGCCGCGAGCATCCGCCTGGCCGCCGCCGACACGGTCACCTGCACCTACACCAACCGCCTGGTGCCCCCGAAGGCCGGGCTGGTGCTCTCCAAGGTCACCCTGGGCGGGACCGGCGCGTTCCGCTTCGCCGTCGCCGGGGCGGGGGACACGGCGCGCCAGGTGATCCGCACCACCGAGGAGGGCGTCCCCACGGCCGGGCCGCGGCTGGATCTGGAGGCCGGCGACCACACCATCGCCGAGCGCCTGCCGGCGCCCCGCCCGGACGGGCGCTGGGTACGGGTGCGCGCGGTGTGCGACGGACGCCTCGTGCCGGTGCTCCGGCCCGTGGAGCTGACCCTCGCCGCGGGGAAGGGATCGTCCTGCGAATTCACGAACCGCTTCGTCCCGTCGGGGTCCCTCGAGATCGACAAGGTGACGCACGGGGGCGCCGGGACCGCGGGATTCCTGATCCAGCCGGTCGCCGGGCCGGCGCGCACCTACGAGCAGCAGGCCACCACGACGCGGGAGGGCGTGGTGGTGCGGGCGACGGGCGACTCCACGGACCGGCTGCGGCTCGGGACCTACGAGATCACCGAGACGGGCCCGCCCGCGACCGCAGGGGGACGGTGGACGCTGGAGTCGGTCGTCTGCGGCGGCGTCCCCGTGCCCGCGGCCCAGGGCCGGGTCCGCGTCACGCTCACGCGGGCCGCGCCCGCCCTGACCTGCGTGTTCGCCAACCGCCTCGTCCTGGGTCCCGAGCCGCCGCCGGACCCCACGCCGCCCGCGCCGGACGCCGACTCGCTCGCGCCGGCCGACGGCCCCGAGGCCGACCTGGCGGTCACCAAGACCGTGGCCCCGCAGAGCACCCGCCCGGGCCGCCCGGTGGTCTACACCGTGCGCGTCACCAACCGTGGGCCCGACCGGGCCACCGACGTCGTCGGAGTGGAGGTCGGGCCGCCGAGCATGCGCCGGCTCGTCATCCACACCACCAGGGGCGTCTGCCTCGGCACCCGCCCCGCCGCGTGCCGGTTCGGCGCCCTCGACGTGGGCCAGACCGCGACCGTCACCGTGCGGACGACCGCACGCGACCGGGGACGGGTGGTCAACCGGGTGGCGGTGCTGTCGGCGGTGCACGACCCCGACCTGCGGAACAACCGCTCGTTCGCGACGCTGCGGGTCGCCGCCGTCAACCGCCCGCCCGTGACGGGTTGAGCGCCTGAACCGCGTGCCGGGGTCTCACGATCCCCCGTCTGCCGCACGGGACGTGGCCCTCGCGCGGAGGATCAGCTGGATCGCCGTCGCCACGAGCAGGATCGCGAACCCGATGCGCAGCACCCGCTCGGGGGCGACGTCGGCGATCAGCGCCCCGGCGACGGCCGTGACCACCGACGCGACGCCCATGACGGTGGCGTCACGCCACCGCACGTGGCCCGTCCGCGTCTGCCGCCACGACCCCAGGACCGCCACCGGGATGATCGCCAGCAGGGACGTGGCCTCCGCCTCGAGTTGTGCGAGGCCGAGCACCAGGGTGAGGGTGGGCACGAAGATGATGCCGCCGCCCACGCCGAACAGGCCCGCCACGGCGCCCGCCGCCACACCGAGCAGGATGATCAGGAGGGCCTCGCCGATCACGTGAGCGCCATGTCGATCGCGACCGCGATCAGCAGCAGCGCGAACGCGTAGGTCAGCGCGGTGGTCGACATGCGCGACTTGATCCACAGCCCCACGTTCACGCCGGCCATCGCGGGGATGCCGACGAGCAGCGCGGTGCCCCACTCGACGTTGCCGAGGGCTCCGTGGGCGAGCGTCGCGAACGTCGCCGTGAAGATGATCGCGGCGAGCGACGTCGCCGTCGCCACCTTCGCGTCGTAGGCGAGCAGCGCGATGAGCAGCGGCACCATCACGATGCCGCCGCCGACGCCGAAGAGCGCGCCGAACAGGCCCGCGACGAGGCCGATCAGGACGAGCGGCAGGAGGCCCCCGGCGGACCGGGGCGCGGTGCTAGGGTCGGACGCCGTGACGGCCTCCGATCGGCGGCTCCGGGACGCCCTCGCGCCGTTGCGCGAACGGTTGGCGGACGCGGCGCTCTTCTGCGACTTCGACGGGACGCTCGCCCCGATCGTGGCGCGCCCGGAGGACGCGCGGCTGCTGGACGGCGTGCGGCCCGCGGTGGAGGAGCTGATCGGCCGCGCGCGCCTCGTCGCGTTCGTCAGCGGACGGGGCCTGGCCGACCTGGAGTCGCGCGTCGCGATCGCCGGGTGCGCCTACGCCGGCAACCACGGGATGGAGATCCACCGCGTCGGGCACGAGCCCGAGCTGGCCGAGGGCGTCGCCGAGCACCTGGCCACGGTGGACGCGTTCGCCGGCCGGTGGCCGGCGGAGCGGCTCGCGGAGGCCGGCCTGCGGATGGAGGCGAAGGGCGCCACGCTCAGCGTCCACGCCCGCGGCGCCCCCGATCCCGACGCCGCCCGGCTGATGCTCGCCCAGATCGCCTCGGACGCCCTCGACCACGGCCTGGTGCCCACCACGGGGCGGGAGGTGCTGGAGGTGCGGCCGCCGGTCGCGATCGACAAGGGCTCCGCGGTCCGGGCGCTGCTGCGCGACAGCGGCGCGCGGGTGGCCATGTACATCGGCGACGACCGCACCGACGCCGACGCGTGGCGGATCATGCGCCAGATGCGCGCCGACGGGGCCCTGGACGTCGCGGTGGGGGTGGCGGTGGCCAGCGGCGAGGTGCCGCCCGCCGTCCGCGAGGCGGCCGACATCGAGGTGCCGGGCCCGCCCGGGGCCCTGAAGGTGCTGCGCCACCTGGCCCGGGCCCCGGCCTAGCGCGGGGTGATCCCGGCGGCCGCGAGGCGGGCGGCGCGGCCCGCCGCCAGCTCGGCCCAGTCGCGGGTGTTGGCGACGTCCGCCGCGCGGGCCCCCGCCCGGCGGGCGGTGAGGACCCCGAAGCGGACGTAGTCGAGCGCCTCGTCCGAGTGGGCGTCGGCCCCGATCGTGAGGGTCGCGCCGGCCGCCAGGGCGCGCCGGGCCATCGCCCCGTCCAGGTCGAGCCGGCGCGGCTGGCCGTTGACCTCCAGGTGCGTGCCGGTGCGGGCCGCGGCGTCGGCGACACGTCCGATGTCGACCGCGGCGTGCCCGCGGCGCCCCATCATCCGCCCGGTCGGGTGGCCGATGGTGTCCACGAACGGGCTCTCGACGGCCGCGAGCACCCGCGCGGTGATCGTCGCGGCGGGCTGGCCCAGCGCGGAGTGGAGGCTCGCGGTGACCCAGTCGAACTCCGCGAGCAGCTCGTCGTCGAAGTCGATCCGGCCGTCGGCGAGGATGTCGACCTCGGTGGCGCGGAGCACGGTGATGTCGTCGTGGCGGGCATCGACCTCGCGTATCTCCTCCCACTGGCGGTGCACCCGCTCGGGATCGAGCCCGCCCGCCATGGCGAGGCTCTGCGAGTGGTCGCTGATCGCGAGGTACCGGTAGCCGCGGCGGCGGGCCGCCTCGACCATGTCGGCCACGCTGAGCGTGCCGTCGCTCCAGGTGGTGTGGGAGTGGAGCTCGCCGCGGAGGTCCTCGCGGGTCACCAGCACGGGCAGCAGCCCCTGCGCGGCCGCCTCGAGCTCACCGGAGTCCTCGCGCAGCTCGGGCGGGATCCACCCGAGCCCGAGGGCGGCGTACACCCCCTCCTCGTCCGCGTGCGTCGCGGTGCCGTCCGGCCCGGCGATGCCGTGCTGCGACATCGACAGCCCGCGGCGGACGGCCATCTCGCGCAGGCGCACGTTGTGCGCCGCCGAGCCGGTGGCGTGCTGGAGCAGGTTGCCGAACGACGCCGGCGCGACCACGAGCACCTCGGCCCGCAGACCCGAGTGGGTGCGCACGGCCACGGCGGCGTCGCCACCCGACAGCACCCGCTGAACGGAGGGCAGCCCGGGGAGGGCCGCGATCAGGGCGCCGGGGTCGTCGGCCGTGGCGACGATGTCGATGTCGTGGGCCGTCTCCCGCCCGCGGCGCAGGCTGCCGGCGATCTCCACGCGGGCCCCGGGCACGGCGGCCAGGAGCTCGTCCCGCAGGGCCTCGGCCACGGGGAGGGCCCGGCCGAGCGGGACGCGCCCCTCGTCCGGGTCGGGCTCCGCCGCCTTCCGGATGCCCTCCGCGATGCGCTGCCGCGTGCCGGGGCCGATGCCGGCGACGCCGGACAGGCGGTCCTCCGCGAGGGCCGCGGCCAGGTCGTCGACGCTGGTGATGCCGAGCTCCGACCAGAGTGCCGCGGCGCGCTTGGGGCCGATGCCGTCGATCCGCGCCACGGCGGCCAGGCCCTCCGGGGTGCGGTCCCGGGCCTTCTGGAGGGCCGAGATCTCGCCGGTCTCGACCAGCTCCACGATCTTCGACTGGAGGGTGGCGCCGATGTCGGCGAGCTCCACCGCCCGCCCCTGCACCGCGAGCTCCGCCACCGACTCGTTTGTCGATCGCACCCGCGCCGCGCCGCGCCGGTACGCGAGCACCCGGTGGCGGATGGCGCCCTCGATCTCCAGCAGGTCGCCGAGCAGCTGCAGCCGGTCGGCGATCTCGGCGTTGGTGGGCGGCTCCCCGGCCATCCCGGGGAGTCTAGGCGGCTAGGCCTCCGGGTCGGCCTGGGCGGCGATGCGCAGCGACGCGGCGATCTGCGCGGCCGTGTCGGGATCCGCGACGCGGCGGAGCCGCTCGGCGAGGTCGAACGCCACGTCCAGGTGGCCGCCCTCCCCGCCCAGGTCGGGCGCGTCGTAGTCGACGGGGCTCTCGAGCAGCCGTGCGGCCAGCAGGAGCGCGATCCGGTCGTCCCGTGCCATGGGGGCAGCATCGGCGGGAGAGGTGAGCGTATGTGGCCGAGTGGATGAGGGTTCCGTAAAGGACTGGCCCGTCCCGCGGGGAAATGTTGGCCGAAGTTGCGATCCGCCGCGGCGACCGTGCCGGGGCGGTCCGTCAGCCGGCCGCTGATAGATTCCCGCGCGGTTCTCCGGAGGTTCTCAATGCAGGTTCTGGGCTCGCGTCGAGGGGGCCTGATCACCCTCGCCATCGCCGCGGTGGCGCTGGTCGCCGCGGTCGCGTTCGCCGTCTGGCAGCTCATCGAGCGGCCGTCGGTGACCGACCCGCTGCCCGGCCCGGACAGCTCGGTGTCCGACCCGACGCCCCGGATCGCATTCACGGTCCCGTCCGACGCGCGCCTCGGCGACCTCCAGGTGACGGTCGACGGCCGCGACGTGACGTCGCGGGTGCGCGGCACGGGCGACCAGGCGGCCCTCACGCCGGGCGCGAAGCTGCCGGAGGGCGACCACCACGTGCGGGTCAGCTTCTCGACCGGCAACGTGTTCGCCCGGACGGTCACCAAGTCGTGGATGTTCACCGTCGACACCACGGCCCCGAAGCTCGCGGTCGCGACGCCGGCGAAGGGCGCGCTGAGCCCCCGGGCGGCGGCGGTCTTCTCCGGCACCGCCGAGCCGAACGCCGTGGTCGCGATCGCGGCGGCGGAGAAGACGGCGAAGACCCGCGCCGACGCGAAGGGCGCGTGGCGCGTGGTGGCGCGGCTCCCCGAGGGCCGCGTGAGCGCGACCGTCACGGCGACCGACGCCGCCGGCAACGCGACCGTGCGGCGCCGCGCGCTGACCGTCGACACGACCGCTCCCGACCTGGCCCTGAGCGAGCCGGTGGCGGGGGAGAAGATCACGTCGACGGACGCCCCCACGGTGTACGGGAACCTGCCGAAGGACGACGCGCGCGGCCTCACGTTCACCGCCACCGTCAACGGCACGCGCGTGTCGACGGTCAAGGGGAGCGACGCCGTGACCCCCGAGGACGTGGCGGCCAGCTACGGCGACGTGGCGTCGACCCCCGTCCCGCTCCAGGTCGACGGGCACCGGTTCGCCATGGCCGTGGGGACCCTGCCGCAGGGGCGCAACACGATCGTGGTGAAGGCGAAGGACCGCGCCGGCAACGTCGGCACGGCCACGCGCGTGGTGGTGGTGGACAGCACCGACGAGTTCGGCAGCGTCGACATCGGGCGCGGCGCCCGCGGCGCGGACGTGACCGACCTGCAGCAGCGCCTGCGCGACGCGAAGGTCTACCCGAAGAAGGGCAGGCTGACCGGCGTGGTGGACGCGACCACGATGAAGTCGATCGCGCGCTACCAGAAGCGCTACCACCTGCCGAAGACCGGGATCGTCGACGCGCGGACGCGCCAGGCGATGGTCGGCCGCCTCGTGGTGAGCCTGACCCAGCGCAAGGTCCGCCTGATCCGCAACGGGAAGGTCTTCCGGACGTACTCGATCGCGATCGGCCAGCCCGCCTACCCGACGCCGACCGGCGAGTACGAGATCAACGACAAGCAGAAGGACCCGGTGTGGTACCCGCCGGACTCCCCGTGGGCGGCGGAGCTCTCGTCGATCCCCGCCGGGCCGGGGAACCCGCTGGGCACGCGCTGGATCGGCACCACGGCGCCCGCCATCGGCCTGCACGGGACCTACGCGGACTCCTCGATCGGGCAGGCCGCCAGCCACGGCTGCATGCGGATGCACATCAAGGACGTCGAGGCGCTGTACGACCTGGTCACGATCGGCATGAAGATCTCGATCCGCCCGTGAGCGCGGGAGGGCCCCTGGTGCCGGTGACGGGCGCGGAGTGGGACGAGCGCGTCCTGGGCGCCGGCGAGCCGGTGCTGGTGGACTTCTGGGCGCCCTGGTGCGCGCCGTGCAAGAAGCTGGAGCCGGCCCTGGAGGACCTGGCGGAGCGGCACCGCGGCCACCTGACCGTCGCGACGCTGAACGTCGACGAGGAGCCGGCCTGCGCGGGCCGCTACGACGTGCTCTCCCTCCCCACCCTGATGCTGTTCGCCGGCGGTGAGCCGGTCGCCCGGCTCACCGGCGCGGTGAAGCCCAAGAAGATCGAGGCCGCCCTGGCGGCCCACCTCCCGACCACCGACTGAGAAGGACGACCGTGGCCGCCATCTACTTCTCGCTGGGCAACGTCCAGCCGTTCGCCGACATGAAGGCCGACCGCCCCGAGGAGGGCGTCACCATCGTGACCGGCGACGGCAAGGTCGTGGGCCTGCGCCTCGACGACCCGCGCCAGGTGCTCGATCTGCCGGGGATCATCGAGCGCCACGGCCTGGACGGCGATCGCATCTGGAGCCGCCTCCGCGCGGACGACGACGTGATGCTCGGCGCCCGCGCCGCCACCTGGGGCGGCGGCGGGGCCTAGGCCACCCGGCGGCTGGAGACCGCCCCCGGGGTGCCGATGGGTGGGGGGTGCGCCTCCTGCCCCTGTTCGTCCCCCAGCCGCACCTGCTGGTCCTGACCACCGGGATCGGCGGCGTCGCCTGGATCCTGCTCGGCTCGCCCGCCGTGCTCGTCGCGATGGTCGGGATCTACCTCGCGTTCCCGCTGCCGCTCGCGTGGCTGACGCTGCGCCACCGGGCCCGCGAGGCGGCGATCGCCGGCGGCGCGCTCCACTGGCGGCCGGTCCTGGGTCGGCAACGGGTGCTCCCGCTCACCGCGATCCGGGCCTTCGAGGGCGTGCGCGACCCCCTCCAGGCCAGGGTCGTCACCGCTCGCGGACACCGCGACGTCGTGGTCACCGCGACGTGCGACGAGCCGGGGGCCCTGATGTCCGCGCTCCTGGCCGCGGCGCCGGATGCGCCGCTGCGCATCCCACCGCGGACCTCGCTCCACATCGCGCGGTATTACTGGGACGGCCTGGAGTTCACCGTGGAGCCGGTGGAGACGTTCTGGGAGCTCACGGACTTCCGGGAGCGGGACCTGTGGGGCCCGGTGGGCCCGCGGGTGGGCTGAGCCGCCCTCACCCCGCCCGGTCGATCCGGATCGCGAGGGGCTCCCCGTCGATGACGTGCTCCTCGTGGTGGATCCCCGCGAACGGGGCGCCGTGGGAGATGCTGATCTGCGTCGCCAGGGTCTCGGCGGCGATGTCGGCGCGGTGGCCCTCCGCGGCCTCGCGGATGAGCCCCGACCCGTCGAGGTGGAGCAGGATCCGCTCCTCCACCCGCAGCCCCGCGGCGCGGCGCGCCGACTGGACGGCGTGGACGATCTCGCGGGCCAGCCCCTCCAGGCGCAGGTCGGGCGTGATCTCCGTGGCCAGGCCCACCGCCAGCCGCGCGTCCTGGCCCACCGCGTACCCCTCGGTGGGGCGCGCCTCGCGCAGCAGGTCGTCGGCCTCCAGGCGCTCCTGCGCCCCGTCCAGCTCGATGGTGACCGCCTGGCCCGCGTCGATCGCCCGGGCGGCCTCGGCGGGCGCCAGCGCCGCCACGGCCTGCGCCACCTCCGGCATCCGCTTGCCGAAGCGGGGGCCCAGGCGGCGGTAGTTGGGCTTCAGGGTCACGTCGACCAGCTCGCCCGGGTCGGTCACGAAGCGCACCCGGCGCACGTTGAGCTCCTCGGCGACCAGGTCCACCAGGCTGCCGACCTCCTCCGCCGTCGCCGGCGGGCAGGCCACCACCGCCTCGGCGAGCGGCTGGC
Organism: Thermoleophilia bacterium; assembly: GCA_050250915.1. Taxonomy (GTDB): domain Bacteria; phylum Actinomycetota; class Thermoleophilia; order Miltoncostaeales; family Miltoncostaeaceae; genus Miltoncostaea. The sequence continues at coordinate 50,063 of JBFWNT010000006.1, read as the reverse complement.
GCACCTTCAGCTTGGCCTCGGCGCGCGCGCCGCGCCCCACCGTGACGGCCTCGCGCGAGCTGGCCATCGCCGCCTCGAGCGACGGGGAGTGGCGGCCCGCAGAGCGCGGCCAGTTGGCCAGGTGGACGCTCTCGGGCGCGTCGGCGTCGTGCGCGGACACGAGTGTGCCCCACATCTCCTCCGCCACGAACGGGCAGAAGGGCGCGACGAGCAGCGCGATGGTGGAGAGGCACTCGTGCAGGGTGTGGAACGCGGCGACCGCGTCCGCGCGGCCGCCCCCGGCGCCGTTCTCGCCGCCCCGGCCGCCCCAGAACCGGCGGCGCCCCGTGCGGACGTACCAGTTGCTCAGGTCGTCGACGAGCTCCTCCAGCAGGCGGCCGGCGCCGGTGGCGTCGAACGCCTCGAGCCGCTCGGTCACGCCGTCGACGGTCCCGTCGAGCCGCGACAGGATCCAGCGGTCGATGGGGCGCAGGTCGGTCGGCTCGGGCGGCGGGCCGCCCGGGGACCACCCGTCGGGGAGCGACGCGTACGTGACCAGGAACGCGTGCGTGTTCCACAGCGTCAGCAGGAAGCGCCGCATCGCCTCGTCGACCGCCTCCAGGCTGAAGCGGAACGAGTCCCACGGGCTCTGGGCGGTGAGCAGGTACCAGCGGAACGCGTCGGCGCCCTGGCGGTCCAGGACGGTCCAGGGCTCGATGACGTTGCCCTTGCTCTTGCTCATCTTCTGGCCCTCGCCGTCCAGGATGAGCCCCAGGCAGACCACGTTGCGGTAGGCCGGCCCGTCGAACAGAAGGGTGCTCTCGGCCAGCAGCGAGTAGAACCAGCCGCGGGTCTGGTCGAGCGCCTCGCAGATGAAGTCGGCCGGCACCTTCCCGGTCAGGTCCCCGCCCGTCGCGAACGGGTGGTGGTCCTGCGCGAAGGGCATCGCGCCGCTGTCGTACCAGACGTCGATGACCTCGGGCTCGCGGCGCATCTCGCCGCCGCAGCCGCAGGTGAGCGCCACGTCGTCCACGAACGGCCGGTGCGGGTCGAACGGCTCGGCCAGCGGGGCCGTGGCCCGCTCGGCCAGCTCGGCGAACGAGCCGACCGCGTCGACGGTGCCGCAGTCGCCGCAGCGCCACAGCGGCAGGGGCGTGCCCCAGTAGCGGTCGCGCGAGATGGCCCAGTCGACGTTGCCCTCCAGCCACTTGCCGAAGCGCCCGTCGCGCACCCGCTCGGGGTGCCAGCCGATCTCCGCGTTGACCTCCAGCATCCGGTCCTTCACCGCGGTCGTGCGGATGTACCAGGAGGGCTTGGCGTAGTAGAGGAGCGGCGTGCCGCAGCGCCAGCAATGAGGGTAGGCGTGGCGGTACAGCTCGGAGCGGAACAGCACCCCGCGCCGGTCCAGGTCCTCGATCAGGTCCGGGTCGGCCTCCTTCACGAGGCGCCCGCCGAAGACGCCGACCGCGTCGGTGAAGCGGCCGTCCGGGCCCACCGGGTTGGGCGCGTCGAGCCCGTGGTGGCGGGCCGTGGCCATGTCGTCCTCGCCGAAGGCGGGCGCGATGTGGACGATCCCGGTGCCGTCGCCCGTGGTCACGAACGGGGCGTCGACCACGCGGTGGGCGCCCTCGATGTACGGGAAGGGCGGCTCGTACTCCCGGCCCACCAGCTCCGAGGCGGGGAAGGTCCGCACCGGCCGCGCCTCCTCGCCGAGCACCTTCGCCACGAGCGGCTCGGCCAGGATGAGCGTCTCGTCGCCCACCTCGACGGCCGCGTACGTCACGTCGGGGGCGACGGCGGCCGCCTGGTTGGACGGCAGCGTCCACGGGGTGGTGGTCCAGACCAGCAGCGAGGCGTCCTCGTCGCGCAGGCGGAAACGGACGTACACCGACGGGTCGTCGACGTCCTCGTAGCCCAGGGCCACCTCGTGGCTCGACAGGGCGGTGCCGCAGCGAGGGCAGTAGGGGACGACCTTGTCGCTCTGGTACAGCTGGCCGCGCCGGTGCAGCTCGGCGAGGCTCCACCACACGCTCTCGACGTAGGTGGAGTCCATGGTGCGGTAGGCGCGGTCGGTGTCGATCCAGAAGCCGATCCGCTCGGTCAGGCGCTCCCACTCGTCCAGGTACGTCAGCACCGACTCGCGGCACAGTGCGTTGAACTCCGCGATGCCGTACGCCTCGATCTCCGGCTTGCCGGAGATGCCCAGGCGCTTCTCCACCTCGAGCTCCACGGGCAGGCCGTGGCAGTCCCAGCCGCCGCGGCGGTCGACGAACCGCCCGCGCATGGTCTGGAAGCGCGGGAAGATGTCCTTGAACACCCGCGAGAGCACGTGGTGGGAGCCCGGCCGCCCGTTCGCGGTCGGCGGCCCCTCGTAGAACACCCACGGCGGCTCGCCCGCGCGCTGCTCCAGCGATCGCGCGAACACGTCGCGCTCGCGCCAGAACGCGAGGGCGCGCTCCTCCATCTCCCCCCAGGCCGAGGCCGGGGGGACGGGCCGCCATCCGCCGTCGCTCATGCCGCCAGGATCCGCCCTGCGCGCAGCCTCTCGCGGACCTCGTCGAAGTCGTCGAACGGGACGAACGGGATGCCGGCGGCGGTCAGGTCGCGCGCCAGGTGCGCGCGGGCGAAGACGAGGTCGGCCGTCTTGGCGACGCAGAGGTCGGAGATGCCGTCGCCGATGAGCACCACCGTCTCCCCCCGGTGGCGCTGGCGCAGGTCGTGGCGCTTGCAGCGGCGGCCGCAGACGCCGCACGTCTCGCCCCGGTCGGACCACAGGATCTCGGCGCCGTCCTCGGTGAAGACGGCGTCGTGGCTGACCACCTCGATCTCGTCGTGCCCCATCCCGGCCAGCACGTCGCGGATCACCGAGCGGAACCCCGACGAGAAGATGATGAGCCGGTGGCCGCCGTCGGCCGCCCACCCCACCAGGCGGCTGAAGCCGGGTCGCAGCCCCGCCGAGCGGCGCACCACGTCGCGCACCTGCTCGGGCGTGGCCCGCACCGACGCGAACTCCTCCTGCATCGCCTGCTCCAGCGTGACCTCGCCGGCGCGCAGGCGGGGCTCGATGGCGCCCCACAGCCCGCGCGTGCCGAACTCCTCGACGATCACGTGGAGCGTGTCCCGCTCGGTGATCGTGCCGTCGAAATCACAGGCGATGAGCAGGCGATCCACCCTTCGAGGCTACCAGGCCCCTCCCGGCAGCGCGGGGGGCATACGATCGCCCCGATGAGCGCGCCGCGACCGATTCTGATCCACGGGTCCGGCGGGGGGCACCGCGTGTGGGAGCCGCTCGCCGCCCGCCTGGCCGGCGCCGTCGCCCTGGAGCTGCCCGGGCACCCCGACGGCGAGGCCCTGCGCGACGTCGGCGACATCGGCCGCGCGCTGGCCGAGGCCCTGGAGCGCATCCCCGCGCCGCGCGCCCTGGTGGGCCACTCCCTGGGCGGGGCCGCGGCGCTGGAGGTGGCCCGGACGCGCCCGGAGCTGGTCGACGGGCTGGTGGTGGTCGCGAGCGGCGCGCGCCTGCCGGTGCCCGAGCACGCCATGGCCCGCCTCCGCGGCGACTTCGCCGCCGAGCGCGAGCGCCTGATGGCGGGCTTCGCGGACGACCCCGACGGCCCCGGCGCCCGGGCGGCCCGCGACGCCATCGACGCCTGCGGGCCGGGCGTCCTGGAGGCCGACTACGCCGCCTGCCGCACGGTCGACCTGCGCGGGCGCCTGGCCGCGGTGCGGGTGCCGGTGCTGGTGGTCGCCGGCGCCGACGACCCGCTGACGCCGCCCTGGCTGTCGGAGGAGCTCGCCCGCGAGTTGCCCCACGCCCACATGGTCGTGATCCCCGGCGCGCGCCACCTGCCGATGGCCGACGTCCCGGCGACCCTCGCCGGCCTGGTCGCCGCCTACCTGGCCCGGCTCGAGCTGACCCTGATGGACGCGTGAGCGGCCCCGTCGCCCTGATCGTGAACCCGGCGGCCACCAAGGCCTCCCGGGACCTGCGCCAGCGGGTGGTGCGCGCCCTGGCCCCCCACGGCCTGGAGTGGTCGCTGGTGACGAAGGCCCCCGGCGACGCCGGGCGCCTCGCCGTGCAGGCCGCCGGGGAGGGCGCCGCCGTGGTGGTGACCGTCGGCGGCGACGGCACGGTCGCCGACGTCGCCGGCGCGCTGGCCGGTGGGCCGGTCGTCCTGGCCCCGCTGCCCGGCGGCAACGCCAACGTGTTCGCCCGCGCGATCGGCTGGCCGCCGTCGGCCGACCGCGCCATCCCCGTCCTGGCCCGGTCGCTGGACCACCCGGTGGTGCGCGAGGCGTCGCTGGGCCTGCTCCACGCCGACGGCGAGCCCCACGTGTTCGCCATCAACTGCGGTGTGGGCCTGGACGCCGCCACCGTCGAGTGGATCGAGTCGCGGCCCCGCACCAAGCGTCGCCTGCGCCAGGCGGGCTTCGCCCTGGGGGCCGCGATCGCGGCCGTCCGCAGTCACCGCGTGCCCCGGCTCGCGGTGGAGGTGAACGGCGCCGCCGGGCCGGAGGCCGTCGCCGTGCTCGTCGCGTGCGGGACGCCCTACACCTACCTGGGGCGGCGGCCCCTGGACCTCGCGCCCGGCGCGGCGTTCGACGGCCGCCTGGCGTGGGTGGCGCTCACCCGGGCCCGCCCCCACGAGCTGGGGCGCCTGGGCGTCCGGGCCCTGCGGGGCGGCGAGCTGCCCCTGGACGGCCCCGTCCTCGTCGGCGGCAGGGCTCCGGTGGGCCTGGTGATCCGCTCGCCGGAACCCGCGCCGTTGCAGGCCGACGGCGAGCCGCTGGGCCGCCACCGCGAGGTGCACGTGACGCCCGGACCGGTGCTGCGGGTGATCGACCCCCGGCCGGCGTCCGCGTAGAGATCTCCGCCCGCCTCGCGGCTCAACTCGGACGAGCCCCGGACGATTTGATCCAGGCGGGACAGGATGTCCCGCCCGTTCGCCACCGCCGAGCAAGGAGGCTCGCCTATGACCCAGGGACCCGATCCCCGGGCCGCATTGCGGGGGTTCATGGCCCTCGTCCTGGACATGGTCCGTGTGGATCCGGATCGCCGGCCGAGCGCCGAGATGCAGCGCTGGCACCGCGAGCTTGCCGCCACGGTGGGCGTGCTCCCCGAGCACCCCGCAACCAATCGCGAGCTGCTCGACGGCGCGCTGCGCCTGTCGCGGATCCTCGAGGGCGGCCCGGCCGCCCCGGAGGCCGTCGCGACGGACGCCGCCCGCGCGCTCGGCTGACCGACGGGGCGGGCCCCGCACCGCGGGGCCCGCTACCGTTCACCGCGTGAGCCTCGCCGGACGCCGCTACGCCGTCCTCGTCGCCGAGGGCGTCGAGGACCTGGAGTTCTGGGTCACCGTGATGCGCATCCAGGAGGAGGGCGCCACCGTGATCGCCGTCGGGTCGGACACCGACGTCCACCACGGCAAGAACGGCCTGAAGGTGCAGGCCGAGGCCACCGCCGACGCCGTGGGCGCCGAGACGCTCGACGGCCTGGTGATCCCCGGCGGTTGGGCGCCCGACAAGATGCGCCGAGACCCCGCCATCCTGGAGCTGGTGCGCGGCGTCCACGCGCGCGGCCTGCCGATCGGAATCATCTGCCACGGCGGCAGCGTCGCGATCTCGGCCGGCATCGTCGGGGCGAGGGCGACCGGCTCGCTCGGCATCAAGGACGACCTGGTGAACGTGGGCGCCGAGTGGGTCGACGCGCCCGCCTTCCGCGACGGCAACCTCGTCTGGGGCCGCGTGGTGGCGGACATCCCCGACTTCTGCCGGGAGCTGGTGGCGCTGCTGGAGGAGTCGGCAGGCCGCTGACCCGGCGGGACGCTCAGGCGTCCCCGCGCAGGAACAGCCGGTACGCCGGGTTGCCCGTCTCCTCGGAGTGCGGATAGCCGAGGGTCGCCAGGAACGCCCGGAACGCCTCCGCGTCGGCGGGCGGCACCTGGATCCCCACCAGGATGCGGCCGTAGTCGGCGCCCTCGTTGCGGTAGTGGAACAGCGAGATGTTCCAGTTCGGGCTCATGGCGGACAGGAACCGCAGCAGCGCCCCCGGGCGCTCGGGGAACTCGAACCGGTAGAGCAGCTCGTCGCCGGCGCGCCCCGACCGGCCGCCGACCATGTGGCGCAGGTGCTGCTTGGCCAGCTCGTCGTCGGTGAGGTCGAGCGTCGGGAAGCCCGCCCCCTCCAGCCGCGCCGCGATGCGGGCGGCGTCCTCGCGCCCACTCACCTGGAGGCCCACGAACAGGTGCGCCCGCTCCCCGTCGGCGATCCGGTAGTTGAACTCCGTGACGCCGTGCCCGTCGAGGGTGGCGCAGAACCGCCGGAACGAGCCGCGCTCCTCCGGGACCGTGACCGCGAACACGGCCTCGCGGGCCTCGCCCACCTCGGCCCGCTCCGCGACGAACCGGAGGCGGTCGAAGTTCATGTTCGCCCCGCACGCCACGGCCACCAGGGTCGCGTCGGCGCGCCCCTCGCGGGCCGCCCACGCCTTCAGGCCCGCGACGGCGAGGGCGCCCGCGGGCTCCAGGATGCTGCGGGTGTCCTCGAACACGTCCTTGATCGCGGCGCACACGGCGTCGGCGTCGACGCGCACCACCTCGTCCACCAGCTCGCGGCACAGGCGGAACGTCTCCTCGCCCACCTGGCGCACGGCGGTGCCGTCGGAGAACAGTCCCACGTCGTCCAGCGCCACACGGGCCCCGGCCTCCAGCGACCGGGCCATCGCGTCCGAGTCCTCGGTCTGGACGCCGATCACGCGGACGCCGGGGCGCAGCGTCTTGACGTAGGCGGCGATCCCGGCGATCAGGCCGCCGCCCCCGACGGCCACGAAGATCGCGTCCAGGGGACCGGGTCGCTGCCGCAGGATCTCCATGCCGATCGTCCCCTGGCCGGCGATGACGTCGGGGTCGTCGAACGGGTGCACGAACACCAGGTCGCGCTCCGCGGCGATCGCGTCGGCGCGGGCCTTGGCGTCGCTGTAGGAGTCGCCCTCCAGCACCACCTCCACCCGGTCGCCGCCGAGGGCCCGCACCGCCTCGACCTTCACCCGCGGGGTGGTGACCGGCATCACGATGACGGCGGCGCACCCGAGGCGCGCCGCCGACAGCGCCACGCCCTGCGCGTGGTTCCCCGCCGACGCGGCGATGACCCCGCGCGCCAGCTCGTCCGGCCCGAGGGCCGACATGCGGTTGTAGGCGCCGCGCACCTTGAACGAGAAGCCGGGCTGGCCGTCCTCGCGCTTCAGCAGCACGGTGCACCCCGTCCGGGCCGAAAGGCCGGGGGCGCGGGTCAGCTCGGTCTCCCGCGCCACGTCGTACACCCGCGCGGTCAGGATCGCGCGGAGGTAGTCCGCCGGCGCCCGGTCGCCCACGGTCAGGGGCGCCCGGGCCCTACGCGGAGGACGGTGCGCCGCCCCCGTTGGAGGAGGCGTCGGGCCCGCGGCCCGCGGCCATCGCGGTGGGGTCGCCGGCGGCGACCTCGCGGTACGCCCCGATGCGCCGGTAGCGCTCGCGGCGCAGGCGCTTGCGCTCGGCGGGCGACAGCGCGCCCAGGTCGCGCAGGGCGCGCGACAGGTAGTTGCCGAGCAGGCGCGCCGCCTCGTCGTGGTCGCGGTGCGCGCCGCCGCCGGGCTCCGGCACCACCACGTCGGCGATGCCCCAGCGGTAGCAGTTCGCCGCCGTCGGCTGGAACGCCGACGCCGCGTCCCTCGCGCGGGCCGCGTCGCGCCACAGGATGGCGGCGCCGCCCTCGGGGGAGATGACCGAGTAGGTCGAGTTCTCGAGCATCATCACGCGGTCCGCCACGCCCAGCGCCAGGGCGCCCCCGGAGGAGCCCTCGCCGATGACGACCGCGATGGACGGCACCCGCAGCCGCAGCATCGTCTGCATGCTGCGCGCGATCGCGCCGCCCTGGCCCCGCTCCTCGGCCGAGGCGCCCGGGTACGCGCCGGGCGTGTCGATGAGCGTGATCACCGGGATGTTGAGCTTGTCGGCCAGCGCCATGACCCGCATGCCCTTGCGGTAGCCCTCGGGGCCGGGCATGCCGAAGTTGCGGTAGGTGCGGTCGTTGGTGTCGCGGCCCTTCTGGTGGCCGATGACGGCCACCGGCCCGAACGGCCCGCGGCCGATGCCGGCCACGATCGCGGCGTCGTCGCCGTAGTAGCGGTCCCCGTGGAGCTCCTCCCACTCCGGCAGCAGCCGCGCGATGTAGTCGAGCGGGTAGGGCCGGTCCTGGTGCCGGGCGAGCTGGACCGTCTCCCAGATCGCCGACGCGCTCTCGTGGCCGCCCTGGCCTCCCAGGCGGGTCGCGAGGCGCCGCACGAAGCGGCCGCCGCGCCGGCCGGCGACGCTCATCGGGCCGGCTCCTCGCCGTCGGTCTTCGTCACCTTCTTGACCATGCGGCGGGCCTGGTCCGGCAGGTTCCGGGCGGCCGCCCCGACGCGCTCGGCGTTCTGCTGCGCCCACGTGACCGCCGGCGGCGGGTCCAGGCCGCTCGGGCGCTCGACGATCGAGAGGACCTTGCTGATCCGGGCCGCCAGCTCCCGGCGGTCGACCACGTCGTCGACCTGGCCGTTGGTGAGCTGGGTCTCGGCGCGCCCGAACTCGGGCGGCAGCTTCTCGCGCGTGGTCTGCTCGATCACGCGGGGGCCGGAGAACGAGATGAGCGCGCCGGGCTCGGCGTAGGTGATGTCGCCGATCGAGGCGAACGATGCCCAGACGCCGCCGGTGGTGGGGTGCACCAGCACCACGATCACGGGCAGCTCGGCGTCCTGCATCAGCTCGAACGCGACGATCGTCTTGGCCATCTGCATCAGGGCGATCACGCCCTCCTGCATCCGGGCGCCGCCCGACGCCGTGACGCACACGAGCGGCAGGCCCCGCTCGACGCAGCGGTCGGCGGCGCGGGCGAGCTTCTCGCCCACCACCGAGCCCATGCTGCCGCCGAGGAAGCTGAAGTCCATGATCGCCGCGACGCAGCGGTGGTCGCGGATGTCGATCTCAGCGCACACGAGCGCCTCGGTGCCGCCGGCGGCCTCCGCGCGCTCCACCCGGTCGGGGTAGGGCTGGAGGTCGACGAACTGGAGCGGGTCGCTGGCGCGCAGCTCCGGCCACAGCTCCTGCCAGGGGGACCCCTCCGACAGCTGGTCGAGCCGCTCCCGGGCGCCCACCGGGAAGTGGTGCCCGCACGACAGGCAGACGCCCATGTTCAGGCGCAGCTCGTCGGCGCGCCAGTGGCTCTGACACGTGGGGCAGGACCGCTGGTCGGCCGGCAGCTTGCGGGGCGGCGGCGTGTCGGGCCGCTTGCGCAGCAGCTTGTCGACCGAGACCGTGATCGGGTGCTTGGACACTGAACCGCCGATTATGTCAGGGGGTCGGCGGCGTGGCCGGACGGGCGTCCGCGAGCCACCGCTCCACGCTCTGCTTGTAGGCCGGAACCAGGACCGCCGGGGTGCGGTGGTCGACCACCAGCCGCTCCGCCTCCTCGGGGTCGTGGCCGCGCAGCCGCAGGATCGCGTAGGCCACCATCGCGGAGCGGCGGCGGCCCTGCTGGCAGTGCACCAGCAGCCCCGCCGCCGGGTCGTCCTCCAGCACGCGCGCGCCGAACTCGGCGGCGGGCGCCCACAGCGCCGCCGGCTGGTCCCGGCCGTGGTCCCACATCGGCGCGGCCATCACGTGGTCGGCGCCGAACACCTGGCGCTCGGCCCAGAGGTCGCTGGAGATCCGCGTCTGGAGGCCGGCGCGGCAGTTGATGACGTGGGTCACGCCGAGGTCGGGCAGCCGCGAGACGGCGTCCCCCACCGGCATCGCGCCCACCGCCACCCGCTCGCCGGCCAGCCAGTGGAAGCCCTCCAGGCCCCGGCGCGGGCCGTAGATCCGCGTCGCCGCCCGGTTCAGGCGGGCGCGCCACCCCGGCAGGCGACCCGGCGGGGTCGCCCCCGGCGGGGACCCCTCGGGGGCCGCTACCGGTCCCCCATGCGGCCGAGCACCAGGATCGCGTTGTGCCCGCCGAAGCCGAACGCGTTGGACACCGCCACCCGGATGTCGGCCTCGCGCGCGACGTTGGCGACGTGGTCGACGCCGGCGCACTCCGGGTCGAGGTCGTGCAGGTTGATCGTCGGCGGGATGCGCCCTTCCTTCACCGCCAGCGCGGTCAGGGCGCCCTCCACGCCGCCGGCGGCCCCCAGGCAGTGGCCGTGCATCGACTTGGTGGACGACACCGGCGTCCGCGCCGCCACGTCCTCGCCCAGCGCCAGCTTGAGCGCGCGCACCTCGCTGGGGTCGCCCACCGGCGTGGAGGTGGCGTGGGCGTTGATGTAGTCGATCTCCCCCGGCGCGACCCCCGCCTCCTCCAGCGCCATCGCGACGGCGGCCGCGGGCGCCTGCCCGGTGGGGTCGGGCTCGGTCAGGTGGTGGGCGTCGCCGCTCAGGCCGTAGCCCAGCACCTCGCAGATCGGCTCCGCGCCGCGGGCCTCGGCGTGCTCGAGGGCCTCCAGCACGAGCACGGCGCCCGCCTCGCCCATCACGAAGCCGTCGCGGCCGCGGTCGAACGGGCGGCTGGCGCCCTCGGGGTCGTCGTTGCGGGTCGAGAGGGCCCGCATCGCGTTGAAGGCGCCGACGCCCACGCGCGTCACGCTGGCCTCGGCGCCGCCCGCCAGCATCGCGTCGGCCCGCCCGCTGCGGATCATCTCGGTGGCGTCGCCTAGGGCGTGGTTGCCCGACGCGCACGCCGTGGAGATCGTGGAGAGCGGGCCCTGGAGCCCCAGCTCCATCGAGACCTGCGCCGCCGCCATGTTGGCGATCACCATCGGGATGAACAGCGGCGACAGGCGGTCCGGGCCCTTCTCCTCGACGCTCATCACCTGCTGGACGAACGTGTCCAGGCCGCCGATCCCGCTGCCGACCAGGGCGCCGATGCGCGGCGCGATCGACGCGTCGATGACCAGCCCCGCGTCCTCCAGCGCCATCCGGCCGGACGCGACCGCCAGCTGGGCGAAGCGGTCCATCCGCCGCGCCACCCGGCGATCCATGAAGTCGGAGGGCTCGAAGCCCTTCACCTCGCACGCGATGGTGGTGCGGGTGTCGAGGGGCTCGAACGAGGCGATCGCCGCGCCGCTGCGGCCCGCGAGCGCCGCCTCCCAGTTCTCCTGCCGCCCGATCCCGAGCGAGGTCACCAGCCCGATGCCGGTGATCACGACACGGCGGCGGCCCGTCACGACATCGCCAGCCCGCCGTCGACCGACAGCACGGCCCCGGTCACGAAGGCGGCCGCCGGCGAGCACAGGAACGCGACCGCGTTGGCCACGTCCTCCGGGTCGCCGAGCCGCCCGAGCGGCGTCTGCGCAAGCAGGGCGTCGCGGTGCTCGTCGGCCAGCGCGGCCGTCATGTCGGTGGCGATGTAGCCGGGGGCGACGGCGTTGACCCGCACGCCGCGGGCGCCGGCCTCGCGGGCCAGGGCGCGCACCATGCCGATCATCCCGGCCTTGGCGGCGGCGTAGTTGACCTGGCCGGGGTTGCCGATGAGCCCCACGATCGACGACACGGCCACGATCGACCCCGCGCGGCGGCGCAGCATGCCGCGCAGGGCCGGGCGGGCCGTGTAGAACGCCCCGGAGAGGTTGGTGTCGATGACCGCCGACCAGTCCTCGTCGCTCATCCGCACGGCCAGGCCGTCGCGGGTGATCCCGGCGTTCAGCACCAGCGCGTCGAGCGGCCCGAGCGCCTCCTCGGCCGCCTCCACCATCGCGGCGGCCTGGGCCTCGTCGGCCACGTCGGCCTGGTGCACGGACGCCGCGCGACCCGCCGCCCGCACGTCGGCCGCGGTCGCCGCGGCGCCGTCGGCGTCGGCCGCATAGCCCACCGCCACGTCGAAGCCGTCGCGCGCGAGCGCGCGAGCGCATGCCGCGCCGATCCCCCGGCTGGCGCCGGTGACGAGCGCGACGGGCATCAGGCGGCCGCCAGCGCGTCGACGTCGGCGGGCTCGCCCAGCTGCCCGACCGCCGTGCCGCGCTGCACCCGCCGCACCAGCCCCGACAGCACCTTGCCGGGCCCGACCTCCACGAACCGCTCGGCGCCCATGTCGATCGCGGCCTGTACGCCGTCGCCGAACCGCACGGGCGCCGTGACCTGGTCGACCAGGATCTCGCGCAGCCGCGCGGGCGGCTCCACCGCGACGGTCGTGGTGGAGAGGAACGGCGGGTCGGGGTCCACGGGCCCCCACGCGTCCAGCGCGGGCCGCAGGCGGTCGGCCGCCTGGGCCACGAGCGGCGAGTGGAACGCGCCGTCGACCGCCAGGCGCGCCGTGCGCGCGCCGCGGTCGCCGGCGAGCGCCTCCAGGCGCTCGATCGCCGCGAGGGTGCCGGAGACCACCACCTGCCCGGGGCAGTTGTAGTTGGCCGGCCACGCGTCGCCGGCCTCCGCGGCCAGCTCGCGGACGTCGTCGTCGCCCAGGCCGAGCACCGCCACCATCGCCCCGGGCGTCGCGGCACCCGCGGCGCGCATCGCCGCGCCGCGCTCCGACACGATCCGCAGCGCCTCGGCGAAGCCCATCGCCCCGGCCGCGACCAGCGCCGAGTACTCGCCCAGCGAGTGCCCGATCACCAGGGCGGGGGTGAGCCCCGCCTCCTCCCGGGCCACCCGGAACGCCGCGGTGGACGCCGCCACCAGCGCCGGTTGGCACACGTCGGTCTGCGTGAGCCGCTCGGCGGGGCCGGCGAAGCAGATCTCCGACAGCGCGTAGCCGAGGACGTCGTCGGCCTCCTCGAAGGTGCGGCGGGCCGTAGGGAAGGCGTCGGCGAGGGCGCTGCCCATGCCGACGACCTGGGACCCCTGGCCGGGGAACATGGCGACGATCATGCGGACTCCGGGTCGACGAGTGCGAAGGTGAGCTCGGCGGTGCATGCGGTGACGCCGTCGACGCTCGCGGTACCCGCCCCCTGGCCCAGCGGGCCGCGGCGGCGGGTGAGGGTGGTCTCGAGCAGCAGGTCCTCCCCGGGGCGCACGACGCGACGGAAGCGCGCCTGCCCGATGCCGCCGAACAGGGCCAGCTTGCCGGCGGTCTCCGGATCGGCGAGCGCGGCGAGGGCGCCGGTCTGCGCGAGCGCCTCCACGATGATGACCCCGGGCAGGATCGGGTTGCCGGGGAAGTGGCCGGCGAAGAACGCGGCGTCGGGGTCCACGCGCCACCGCGCACGCGCGGACTCGCCGGGCACGAGATCGAGGATCTCGTCCACGAAGAGGAACGGCGGGCGGTGCGGAAGGAGATCCGTCGGGGCCGGGAGGTCGGGCACGATCCGCGGAAGCGTAGCCCAACCGGCGGTCGCTGGTACCCTCGGTGACGAGGCCCGGTACCGGGCCGCCACCGACGAGCCGGAGAGGGGTGACGCCCGCATGGCCGCTGCCTATGTGGTGATCGTCCTACTGATTGTCGTCCTGATCTTCCTGTTCTCGGCGGTGAAGGTGGCGCGGGAGTACGAGCGGGGCGTGGTCTTCCGCCTCGGCCGGCTGCTCGGGATCAAGGGTCCTGGCCTGTTCATCCTGATCCCGTTCGTCGACAAGGCCGTGAAGGTCGACCTCCGCACGATCACGCTGAACGTGCCGCCGCAGGAGGTCATCACCCGCGACAACGTCACCGTGAAGGTCAACGCCGTCGCCTACTTCCGCGTGATCGACGCGGCGAAGGCGATCGTGCAGGTCGAGAACTACCTGGTCGCGACGTCGCAGATCAGCCAGACCACCCTCCGCAGCGTGCTCGGCCAGGTCGACCTGGACCAGCTGCTGTCGGAGCGCGACCAGATCAACGAGCGCCTCCAGGTGATCATCGACGAGCAGACCCACCCGTGGGGCGTGAAGGTCTCGGTGGTCGAGGTGAAGGACGTGGAGCTGCCGACCACCATGCAGCGGGCCATCGCCCGCCAGGCGGAGGCCGAGCGCGAGCGGCGCGCGAAGATCATCGCCGCCGACGGTGAGTACCAGGCGTCCGAGAAGCTGGCGCAGGCCGCCGCCGTCATCGGCGCGCAGCCGGCGGCGCTCCAGCTGCGCTACCTCCAGACCATGAACGAGATCGGCAGCAACGAGCGCACCACGACGCTCATCCTGCCGTTCCCGGTGGAGTTGATCGAGATGATGCAGGTGGGCCGCGGATCCGCCGGGAGCGTCGGCGGCGGCAACGGCGGCCCGCCGTCCACGTCGTCGGCCGGATAGCCGGGGACCGAGGGGGAAGCACCGGGCATGCGCGCGATCTGGAACGGCTTCGTCTCGTTCGGGCTGGTCACCATCCCCGTCTCCGTGGGGCTGGCGCAGCAGCGCAGCGACGTGAGCTTCCGGACCCTGGCGCGCGAGACGGGCCAGCCCGTGAAGCAGAAGCGCTGGGACCCCGTCAACGACCGCGAGGTCACCTCCGACGAGACCGTGAAGGGCTGGGAGGTCTCCAAGGGCCGCTACCTGCCGGTGGAGGACGGGGAGCTGGAGCAGTTCGCCGCCCGCCAGGAGAAGACGATCCGGATCCTCCAGTTCGTCGACGCCGCCGAGGTCGACCCGGTGTTCTTCGAGCGCGCGTACTGGCTGGAGCCCCAGGAGCGGGCGGAGCGGCCGTACAAGCTGCTGATGACGGCGATGGAGCAGAAGGATCGCGCCGCCATCGGGCGCTTCGTGCTCTCCACCAAGGAGCACCTGGTGCTGCTGCGCGCCTCCGAGGGGATGCTGACCCTGGAGACGCTCTACTACCCCGAGGACATCCGGCTGAAGGACCGCGGGGAGATCAGCGAGCGGCTCGCCGACGTCGACGTGTCCGACGCGGAGCTCCAGATGGCCGAGCAGCTGGTGGAGGGCCTCGCCCGGCCGTTCGAGCCGGAGGCCTACCCCAACGAGACCCGCAAGGCGCTGCTCGACTTCCTGCACGCCAAGGCGGAGGGCACGGAGATCGCCGAGCCCGAGGAGGCCCCGGAGCCCGCCCCGGTCATCGACCTGATGGCGGCCCTGAAGGCCAGCCTCGCCGCCGCCGGCGGTGGCGAGGACGCGGCGCCCGCGGCGGCCGAGGCCCGCGCGAAGGACGAGCAGCTCGACCTGGAGGAGAGCCGCCTGCGCGGCGTCGCAGGCGGCGGCGAGGGCGACGGGGCGGCCAAGAAGCCCGCCCGCAAGCGCTCCACGGCCAAGAAGTCGGCCGCCAAGGCGAAGGCCGGGGAGGCGCCGGCCAAGAAGACCGCCGCCTCCCGCCGGAAGGCCTCCTAGCCCTCCGCCCGGAGCGGGCCGGTGCGCAGCCGGTCCGTCATCCGCCCCAACCCGGCCTCGAGCTCGCGCACCCAGCTGCGGATGGCGAGCGCCCCGACGAGGGCCTCGCGCTCGCCGGCGTGGGCGGCGGCGGCCACGCAGCGCGCCACCTCGACGTCGTCGCGCGCCGGTCCGGGCGGCGCGGGGGGCGGGAACCCCTCCCGCAGCGCCTCGGCCGCCCCGTCGTAGCCGTCCGTGACGGCACCGAGCCGGGCCTCGAGGGCGCCGGACAGCCGCGGGCACCCGGCCGTCTCGAGGCGCCGCGGCGGCAGCGTCGCCACCCACCACGCCGAGTACCAGAGCTCGACGGTGTCGGCCAGGAGCCCCGGCCACGTCTGCGCCCGCCCCAGGTCCGGCGAGCGCTCCGCCAGCGCCACCGCCAGGTCGTCCTCCACCCGCCGCGCGGCCATCAGCGTCGCGTGCTCGAGCTCCGGCCCGGGTGCGGGGGCCCGGCCCAGCAGGTACGCGCCCTCGGCGCGCACCGTGGTGGCCGCGCGCTCCACCAGGGCCGCGAGCGCGCCGGGCAGCTGCCCCGCGGGCCCGCGCGGCCAGGCGACGACGCCGATCAGCACCCCGACGCACGCGCCCAGGACGACGTCCTCCACCCGCACCAGGGCGAGCGTCCAGGTCGTGGGCGCCAGCAGCCCGAACAGCACCACCACCAGCACCGTGAACCCGGCCTGTCCGCCCACCAGGCCGTGGGTGCGCTGGGCGTACACCGCGCCCCAGATCACGAGCCCGAGCAGCACCGCGTAGAGGTGCGCGTCGCGCTCGGCGCCCAGGACGACGAGGAGCGCCAGCACGAACCCGACGGCCGTGCCCAGGAGCACCTGGCGGGCCGTGAGGCCGGTGGTGGACGAGGCGCTGCGCACCACCGTGAGCGTCGCCAGGACCACCCAGAACCCGTGGCTCAGGGCGAACGCGTGCACCAGGATCAGCGCCGCCGCCAGCGCCAGCCCGACGCGCAGCGCGTTGCGGAAGTGGACCGAGCGGAACGTGAGGTTCGCGCGCAGCCGCCGCCGCGCGACCGCCATGGGCCGGTCGGCCAGCAGCGGCGCGATGGCCGGGTCGGGCGCGGACGGCATGCGCCCCGTGACGACGTGGGCGTCCAGCGCCGCCCGGGTGGCGGCGTGGGCGACCTCGCCGGCCACGGCCAGCGCCTCCGCCTGCACGGCGAAGGCCGCCGGGTCGCGGGCGCCGTCGGCGGCGAGGCGGGCGCGGGTGGCCGGCAGCAGCGCGCGCGCCTCGCGGCGCAGCGCGACGGGGTCGGCCACGGGCGCGCCCCCGCCCAGCACGACCGCCGCCGCGTCGAGCGACCGGGACGAGAGCTCCAGCAGCGGCTCGGCCGCCGGCAGGGGCTCGGCGAGGCGGACGACGCTGCGGCCGATGCGGTCGAGCAGGCGGTCGAGGTCGGCCACCAGGCGCAGTCCGGCGCGGTACGCGACGGTGGGCTCCCCCGCCCGCGGCCCGGGGGCCGCCAGGCGGGCGCGGACGGCCCGGACCTCGGTGCGGGCGCGGTCCACGGCCGCCTCGCGGTCGCCGTCGCGGGCGAGGCAGTCGCGCAGGGCGGCGGCGGCGCGGCCGAGGGACGCCCCCAGGTCGCGGTCGCGGCGCTCGGGCCACATGAAGGCCGTGGCCGCCGCGGCCAGCGCGCCGCCGACGATCGTCCCCGCCAGCCGCCATCCCAGCGCGCCGTCGGGGACCGGCATCCCGGTGGACAGCACCACGAACAGGATCACCGTGTTCGCGCCCGCCACGAAGTAGCCGCCGAGCACCTGGGCGTACGCCACCGCGAACGCCACCAGGCCCACCACGATCGGCGAGCCCCAGGCGCTCTCGGACGTGACCGTCCCGAGCGTGACCAGGACCAGCGCGACCATGATCGTGACCCCGATGGCCCCCAGGCGCGCGCGCATCGGGCCGCCGTAATCGGCGAAGGCCAGCAGGGCGAGGGCCGTGAACGACGCGAACACCGCGAACTGGGGCTCGTCGAGGACGTACCGCCCCAGCGTGAAGCCCACCGCGACCGCCGCGGCCGCGCGGAGGCCGGCCCGGAAGGCGGCACGATCCACCCGGCTAGTCCGCCGCCGGCCCCTCGCGCGGGATCCCGGCCACCCGGTAGGCGTCGGCCTCGTCGAGCGTCTCGCGCTCGAGCAGGGCGTGCGCCAGCGCCTCCAGGCGCTCCCGGTTCTGGCCCAGGATCCGCAGCGCGTCGTCGTAGCAGCCGTCGACGATCCGGCGGACCTCCTCGTCGACCAGCTGCTGCGTGTGCGGCGACACGCCGCTGCCGCCGATGCCCGGGAACAGCAGCGGCTCGTCGTTGGGGCCCGGCACCACCGTGACCGGGCCGATCGCGTCCGACATCCCCCAGCGCCCCACCATCCGCTTCGCGATGTTCGTGACCTGCTCCAGGTCGGACTCCGCGCCGGTGGTGATGTCGCCGTAGATGATCTCCTCGGCCGCCCGGCCGCCGAGCGCGCCGGTGATGCGGCCGCGGAGGTACTCGGCGCCGTAGCCGTAGCGGTCGGCGTCGGGCGCCTGGAACGTCACCCCCAGGGCGCGGCCGCGCGGCACGATCGAGACCTTCCGCACCGGGTCGGCCCCCGGCATGAGCATGCCGAGCAGGGCGTGCCCGCTCTCGTGGTAGGCGGTGCGCTCGCGCTCCTGCGGCGACAGCATGATCTTGCGCGCCGCGCCCAGCACGATCTTCTCGAGCGCGTCGGTGAAGTCCTGGTTCTGCACCCGCTCGTGGTTGCGCCGGGCGGCGGTGAGGGCGGCCTCGTTGATGAGGTTCTTCAGGTCGGCGCCGACCATCCCCGGCGTCGACTGCGCCAGGCCCTCGACGCTGACGTCGTCGGCGATCGGCACGCCGCGCAGGTGCACCTTCAGGATCTCGGCGCGGCCGTCGCGGTCGGGCGGGTTGACCACCACCCGGCGGTCGAAGCGCCCGGGCCGCAGCAGCGCCTGGTCGAGGATCTCGGCGCGGTTGGTCGCGGCGAGCACGATGACGCCCTCCGACCCGCTGAACCCGTCCATCTCGGTGAGGATCTGGTTGAGCGTCTGCTCGCGCTCGTCGTTGCCGCCGAGCGACGCGGAGCTGCCGCGGGCGCGGCCGATGGCGTCGAGCTCGTCGATGAAGATGATCGCGGGGGCGGTCTCCTTCGCCTGCCGGAACAGGTCGCGCACGCGGCTGGCGCCGACGCCCACGATCATCTCCACGAACTCCGAGGCCGACAGCGAGAAGAACGGCACGTTCGCCTCGCCGGCCACCGCGCGCGCCAGCAGCGTCTTGCCGGTGCCGGGCGGACCGGAGAGCAGCACGCCGCGCGGGATGGCCCCCCCGAGCCGCCGGTAGCGGTCGGGGTTGCGGAGGAAGTCGACGATCTCGACGAGTTCCTCCTCGGCCTCGTCGATGCCCGCCACGTCGTCGAAGGTCACCCGCTGGGCGCTGGCGTCGTAGCGTTTAGCCCGCGAGCGCCCGAGCCCGCTGATCGCCCCGCCGGCGCCGCCCGCGGCCCGCCGCATCAGGAACACGAACAGCAGCACCAGCAGGATCACGGGGCCGAACGAGAGCAGGATCGTGGCCAGCAGCGAGCGGCCCTCGTCGATGGGCTCGGCGTTGACGACCACGTCCTGGTCGATCAGGAGCTGCAGCAGCTGGTCGTCGGCGAACGCCGGCCGCTGGGTCTCGAAGGCGGAGTCGGTGTGGTCGGACCCCGCCGGGTACGTCACGTCCTTCTTGAACTCGCCCTGGATGGTGTCGCCGCGGGAGGTGACCTCGCTCACGTTCCCGGCGGTCACCTGGTCGCGGAACTCCGTGTACGGCACGTCCAGGCGGGACTTGCCGGACGGGATGAGCGAGACGATGAACCAGTTCAGCGCGAGCAGCGCGAGCAGGATCCACCAGAACCGGGAGCCGCCCGGCATGCGGGGCATGCGCCCGCGCCCCTCCGCCGGCGCGGGCGGCGGCGCGCCCTCCACCCGCCATTCCGGCCCGCGGTCGGCGGCCGGGGGCTCCGCCGGCGGCCGCCGGCGCGACGACGGTGCGGACGGGCCCTCGGCCACGCGCTAGCCGGCGGGCGCTTCGGGGTCGGCGGCGGCCGCCGCGCCCGGGGGCGCCGAGAAGCCGTCCTCGGGCTCGTCGAGCCCGCCGACCGTGGCCTCCTCGGTGATCTCCTCGCTGGGCTCCACCACGGAGGCGACGCCGCAGACCTGGTCGTCGTCGGCCATGTTCATCACGCGCACGCCCTCGGTGGAGCGGCCCATGCTGCGGACGTCGTCGACCCGGATGCGGATGACCTGCCCCATGATCGAGATCAGCAGCAGCTGCTGGCCCTCGCGGACGGGGCGCGCGGTGATGAGCTCGCCCTTCTTGTCGCTGACCTTGATGGTGCGGACGCCCTTGGTGGGCCGGCCCTTGCGGGGGTAGTCCGCCATCGGGGTGCGCTTGCCGTAGCCGTTGCCGGTCACGACCAGCAGCTCCTCGTCGTCGCGGGCGACGCAGATGGTGAGCACCCGGTCGCCCGTGTCGAGGTTCATCGCCTTCACGCCGCGGGTGTCGCGGCCCATCGCGCGCGCCTGGCCCTCGTGGAAGCGGGCCGCCTGGCCGCGGGCGGAGACCACCAGCAGGTCCTCGTCGCCGTCGGTCACCTGGACGCCCACCAGCTCGTCGCCCTCGTCGAGCTTGATGGCGGCGAGGCCGCGCTCGCGCAACACCGTGTCGTAGAGCTTCAGCTCGCTCTTCTTGACCATGCCCTCGCGGGTGGCCAGGACGAGGTACCTGCCCTCGCCGTAGTCGCGCGTCGCGAAGACGGCCCGCACCTCCTCGTCCGGCAGCAGCGCCAGGACGTTGGCCAGGTGCCGGCCGCGCGAGTCGCGCGAGCCCTGGGGGAGCTCGTGGACCTTCTGCCGGTAGACGCGACCCTGGTTGGTGAAGAAGAGCAGGTAGTGGTGGGTGGACGCGATGAACAGGTGCTCGATGTAGTCGTCGTCCTTGAGCCGCACCCCGCGCAGGCCCTTGCCGCCGCGGCCCTGGGCCCGGTACGTCGAGACCGGCAGCCGCTTGACGTAGCCGCCGTTGGAGATGGAGATGACCATCTCCTCCTCGGCGATCAGGTCCTCGAGGTCGATGTCGCCCTCGCCGGGCACGATCTCGGTGCGCCGCTCGTCGGCGAAGCGTCCCCGGATCTCGAGAAGCTCCTCGCGGATGAGCGCGTAGACGCGTCGCTCGTCGCCCAGGATCGCGCGCAGCTCGGCGATGCGCTGCTGGAGCTCGGCGTACTCGGCCTGGATCTTCCCCGCCTCGAGCTGGGTGAGGCGCTGGAGGCGCAGGTCGAGGATGGCGCGCGCCTGGATCTCGGTGAGGTCGAAGCGCGACATCAGGCCGAGGCGCGCCTCCTCGGGGTCGGCCGCGGCGCGGATGAGCGCGATGACCGCGTCGATGTCGCCGAGGGCCTTGAGGAGCCCCTCCAGGATGTGGGCCCGGGCCTCCGCGCGCTGGAGCCGGTAGCGCGACCGCCGGGTGACCACCTCCTTCTGATGCGCGAGGTAGTGCCGGATCATGTCCTTCAGGCCCAGCGTGCGCGGCACCCCGTCGACCAGCGCGATGGCGTTGACGCCGAACGTCGACTGCACCGCGGTGTGCTTGTAGAGCTTGTTCAGCACCACGACCGGCACGGCGTCACGTCGCAGCTCGATGACCACCCGGACGCCGTCGCGCCCCGACTCGTCACGCAGGTCGGCGATCTCGGGGATGACCTTGTCGTTGGCCAGGTCGGCCATCTTGCGGATGAGCTCGGCCTTGTTGACCTGGTAGGGCAGCTCGGTGAAGACGATCGCGTTGCGGCCGTGCTTGAGCGGCTCGTTGTGCGCGCGGCCGCGCACGACCACCCGGCCGCGGCCGGTGGTGTACGCGTCGACCACGCCGGCGCGGCCGACGATGATCCCCCCGGTGGGGAAGTCGGGCGCCGTGATGTGGCGCATCAGCCCGTCGACCTCGATCTGCGGGTCGTCGATGGTCGCCACGACCGCGTCGATGACCTCGCCGACGTTGTGCGGCGGGATGTTGGTCGCCATCCCCACGGCGATGCCCGACGAGCCGTTGATGAGGAGGTTCGGCACCCGCGCCGGCAGCACCACCGGCTCGGTGCGGCGGTCGTCGTAGGTCGGCGCGTCGTCGACGGTGTCCTCGTCGATGTCGCGCAGCATCTCCGTGGCGATCTTCGCCAGGCGGGCCTCGGTGTACCGCATGGCCGCGGCGGCGAACTCGCTGGAGCCGAAGTTCCCCTGGCCGTCGACCAGCGGGTAGCGCGACGCGAAGTCCTGCGCCAGGCGCACGAGCGTGTCGTAGATCGCCGAGTCGCCGTGGGGGTGGAACTCACCCATCACGCGGCCGACGATGTTGGCGCTCTTCACGTACGCGCGGTCGGGCTGGAGCCCCATGTCGTGCATCGCGAACAGCACCCGGCGGTGCACGGGCTTGAGGCCGTCGCGCACGTCGGGCAGGGCCCGGCCCACGATCACGCTCATCGCGTAGTCGAGGTACGACGAGCTCATCTCCCGCTCGAGCTCGCGGGGCTCGATGCGGCCGTGGCGGTCGATGGCCACTACGGCTCCTTACTCAGATATCCAGATTGGCGACGCTGCGCGCGTTGTCCTCGATGAACGCGCGGCGGGGCTCCACCTTGTCGCCCATCAGCTTGGCGAACAGCTCGCCGACGGCGGCCTCGTCCTCCATCATCACGCGCTGGAGGATGCGCCGCTCCGGGTCCATGGTGGTCTCCCAGAGCTGCTCGCTGTTCATCTCGCCGAGGCCCTTGAAGCGGCTCAGCTGCACGCCCTCGCGGCAGAGCTCGAGGACCGCGTTGCGCAGGCCGTCGTACGTGGCGGGCGTGCGGCTCCGCGACCCGCGCACGAGGCGGAACGGCGGCTCGCCGACCTGCTCGCGCAGCTTGGCCCGCGCTCCCCGCAGGCCGCGCAGCTCGCGGCTCTCGAAGATCGCGAGCGGGATCGTGACCGTGCGCGCCTCGCCGGTGCTGGCCAGTACGGAGCGGGCCACCATCGCCTGCGCCGCCTCGTCCACGCCCTCCACGCTGAGGGTGGCGTGGTCGCTCGACGCGGCGTCGATCGCCGCGCCCAGGGCCTCGATGTCCGTGGGCTCCGCCTCGACCAGGCCGTGCTCCTGGACGAACTCGATGGTCTCGGTGCCGTAGGTGGCGCGCAGGTTGCCGGCCCACGCCTCGTGCTCCTTGAGCGCCCGCTGGAAGCGCTGGTAGCGCGCCTTGGTGAGCCCGTTGGCGCGAGGGGCGGGCGGGGATGATCGGTCCGCGCTGTCCTCGAGGGTCAGGTCGCCGAGGTTGCGCTCGAGCAGCCAGTCCTCCAGCTCGAGCTCCTTCTCGATGTACTGCTCCTGGTTGCCCTGCTTCACCTTGTAGAGCGGCGGGCACGCGATGTACACGTAGCCGCTCTCGATGAGCGGGCGCATGTGCCGGAAGAGGAACGTCAGGATCAGCGTCCTGATGTGGGCGCCGTCCACGTCGGCGTCGGTCATGATGATCAGCTTGTGGTACCGGGCCTTCTCGAGGACGAAGTCCTCGTCGATCCCGGTGCCCATCGCCGTGATGATCGCCTGGATCTCCGTGTTGGAGAGGACCTTGTCGATCCGGGCCTTCTCGACGTTGATGATCTTGCCGCGCAGCGGCAGGATCGCCTGGAAGCTCGACTGGCGCGCCATGATCGCCGAGCCCCCGGCCGAGTCGCCCTCCACCAGGAAGATCTCCGTGGAGGCGGGGTCGCGGTCGGAGCAGTCGGCCAGCTTGCCCGGCAGCGACGTGGAGTCCATCGCGCCCTTGCGCCGGGCCAGGTCGCGCGCCTTGCGCGCGGCCATGCGGGCCTGCGAGGCGTTGATCGCCTTGCCGCAGATCGCCCGCGCCTCGGTCGGGTGCTCCTCCAGGTACTCCGCCAGCCGCTGGCTGACCGCGGCGTTGACGAACCCGGTGATCTCGGAGTTGCCGAGCTTGGTCTTGGTCTGCCCCTCGAACTGCGGCTCGCGCAGCTTCACGGAGATGATCGCCGTGAGCCCCTCGCGGGTGTCCGGGCCCTCCAGGTTGTCGTCCTTCTCCTTCAGCAGCCCCTTGGCGCGCGCGTAGTCGTTGAGCGTGCGCGTGAGCGAGGTGCGGAAGCCCGTGAGGTGGGTGCCGCCCTCGTGGGTGTTGATGTTGTTCGCGAAGGAGTAGACGGCCTCGTTGTAGGCCGCGGTCCACTGCATCGCGACCTCGAGGCTGCCCTCGGGGCCCTCGGCCTCCAGGTAGACCACGTCGCGCTGGACGGCGTCCCGCGACTCGTTGAGGTGCAGCACGAAGTCCCGGATGCCGCCCTCGTAGTGGTACTCGACCCTGCGGCCCTCGCCGCGCCGGTCGTCGAGTTCCATCCGCAGGCCCTTGGTGAGGAACGCCGTCTCGCGGAACCGCTGGGCCAGCGTCTCGAAGTCGAAGTCGGGCTCTTCGAAGATGTCCGGGTCGGGCAGGAACGTCGTGGTGGTGCCGGTGTCGGCGGCGTCGCCCACGCGCGTGATGGGCCCGAGGGCCTCGCCACGCTCGAAGCGCATCTGGAAGGCCCCGCCGTCGCGGTGGACCTCGACCGTCAGCGACTCCGAGAGGGCGTTGACCACGCTGCTGCCCACGCCGTGCAGGCCGCCGGAGACCTTGTAGCCCTCACCGCCGAACTTGCCGCCGGCGTGGAGCACGGTCATGACCACCTCGAGGGCGCTCTTCCCGCCCTGGTCGGCCATCTCGGCCACGGGGATCCCCCGGCCGTTGTCGGACACGGTGCATGAGCCGTCGGGGTTCAGGGTGATCACCACCCTGTCGCAGTAGCCCGCGAGGGCCTCGTCGACGCTGTTGTCCACGATCTCGTAGACCAGGTGGTGCAGGCCGCGCGGTCCCGTGGAGCCGATGTACATGCCCGGACGGCGGCGGACCGCCTCCAGGCCCTCGAGGACCGTGATGTCCCCGGCGTCGTACTGCGTTGCGGCCGACGGAGCGTCGGGCGGCGATGAGATCGGGCTCCTCCTCGGGTGGTGTCCCGTGAGTTTAGCAGCCCGTTCGGCCGAAACGCCGCGATTTTTCCCGTATTTGCAGCTATTTTCCCTGAATCCGGCGCGCTTCCGCCGCCGCGGCCGCCCGGGCGACCAGATCCCGCACCGCGGGGTCGGCGATCCCCTCGGCGGCGCCGTCCCCGAACGCGCGCTCGCGGGCCCCCGGGACCGGCGCGGGAGGGGGCGGAGGAGGGGGCGGCTCGGCCGCCGGGACGTGGTCCGCCACGGAGAACCGCAACCCGGTGACACCGGCGTCGGGGGCCGCCCGCGCCAGCAGCCCGACCAGCTCGTCACGGCGCATCGTGAGCTCCTGCGCCCACGCCGCGCTGGAGCAGGCCACCGTCAGCACGCCGGCGCGGCTGCGCCGCAGCGGGGCCGTGTGGTCGGCCACCGCCGCGCCCACGACGGCGCGCCAGGCCTCGGCCACCGCCCCGGCCGCCCCGGCCGGCGGACCGCCGGAACGGCGGCGGAAGCGGCCGAGCATCTCGGCGGCGCCCATCGGGTCGCGCCGGCGGCGACGGCGGCGTGGCGGGTCAGGTGGCGAGGCGGCCGGCCTCCACCCGGACCAGCGCGTCGGGGGGCGCCGCCAGGGCGTCGGCGGCGCCGGGGTCGGCGGTGGTGACGATCGTCTGGCCCCCGTCCCGGACGGCCTCGAGCAGAAGGCGGCGGCGGCGCGGGTCGAGCTCGCTCAGCACGTCGTCGAGCAGCAGGATCGGCCGGGTCGCCGTGGCCCGCAGGTGGTCGCGCGCGGCCAGCAGCAGCGCGAGCGCCGCGGTGCGCTGCTCGCCCTGCGAGCCCTCGCGGCGCAGGTCCGCGGGCCCGGCGGCCACCAGCAGGTCGTCGCGGTGGGGGCCGGAGAGCGTCTGCGCCGCAGCGATCTCGCGGGGCCGCCGCTCGGCCAGGGTCCGCAGCAGGTACGCCTCGAGGGTCGCCTCGTGCACGTCCTCGCGCCCCGAGGGCGAGGGCTCCAGCTCCAGCCGCCCCGCCGGCCCGCCGCCCAGCTCGCCCAGCCAGTGGGCGAACGGCCCCGCGAGCGCGGCCACCCCGGCGCGGCGCGCGGCCGCGACCCGGGCGCCCAGCGCCGCCATCTGCGCCTCCCACGCCGGGAGGCTGTCCTCCGACGCCTGCCCCGCCCGCACCCGCCGCAGCAGCGCGTTGCGCTGGGCCAGGGCCCGCTGGTAACCGACCAGGTCGTCGGCGAACCCCGGCGTCGACGCCTCGAGCACGCGGTCCAGGGCGCGGCGGCGGGCGGCGGGCGGCCCCTTGACCGCCCGCAACTCGTCCGGCAGGAACACCAGCACCGCCCGGGCGCGCCAGTCGCCCAGCGCCCGGACCGGCACCCCGTCACGCCGCAGCCGACGGCCCGCTCCCGGCGCGAAGCCGATCTCGCGGCGCTGGGGGCCCGGAGGCCCGTCGAGGTCGAGGGTCACGTGGAGCGCGGGCGCGCCGCGGCGCACCACCTCCGCCTCGCGGGCCGTGCGCGGCGACACGCCGAGGCAGCCCAGTACGACGGCCTCCACGAGCGAGGTCTTGCCGGCGCCGTTGGGCCCGGTCAGGAGGACGAGGCCCGGCGGCAGGTCCAGCGCCGCGCGGTCCCAGCACCGCACGTCCGCGACCTCGAGCCGCCGCGCGCACCAGTCGCGGGCGGCGCCGGGGCGGGTCGCCTCAGGCGTTGAGCCGGATCGGCATGAGGAGGTAGCGGTACTCATCACCCGAGCCGCGCAGCAGGCCCGGCCGGAGCGGGCTGATCAGGCCGAGCCGCACCTCGTCGCCGGTCACGCTCTCCACGCCGGCGCGCAGGAACTCCACGTTGAAGCCGATCTCCAGGCGCTCCCCCGAGAAGCCGACGGGCAGCGACTCGCGGCCCTCGCCGACCTGGTCGCTGGTCGCCGAGATCGTGACCGTACCGTCGTCGAACGCCAGGCGCACCGGCGTGTTCCGCTGCGCCAGCACGCCGATGCGGGTGAGCACGCCCAGCAGCTCGGCCCGGTCGAACGCCACGTCGTGCTCGAAGGTGTCGGGCACGAGCTGGCGGTAGTCCGGGAACTGGCCCTCGATGATCCTGCTGGTCAGGCGGACGTCGCCGATCCGGAACAGGGCCTGGCTCTCGGTGAGCACGATCTCCACCGTCTCGGCCTTCGCGAGCCCGGCGAGGCGGGACACCTCGGCCAGCGCCCGGGCCGGCACGATCGCCTCGCGGGCGTCGGCGGGCGGCGGATCCAGCGCGGTGCTGCGGACCGCGAGGCGGTACGAGTCGGTCGCCACCATCGTCAGGCCGTCGGGGCCGAGCCGCACCAGCACGCCGGTGAGGACCGGCCGGGTCTCGTCGCGCGACGCGGCGCGCGCAACCCGGTCGATCGCCTCCGTCAGGGGCTCCGACGGCAGCGTCAGACCGGATCCCTCGTCCGCCGGCAGTTCCGGGAAGTCGTGCGCCTGCAGGCAGTTCAGCGAGAACGACGAGCCGCCGCCGGTGATCTGGACGATCCCCTCGTTGGTGCGGTGCTCGAGGGTGACGGGCCCGTCGGCCATGCTGCGGACGATGTCGCCCGCCAGGCGCGGCAGCACCACGGCGCCCGGCTCCTCGGCCGTCGCCTCCAGCGGCACCCGCAGCGACAGCTCCATGTCGGTGGAGGCCAGCTCGCAGCGCCCGTCCTCCGCGCGGAGCAGCACGTGGGACAGGATCTGGATGGTGCTCTTCGCCGACGCCACGCGGGCGGCGGTGGCGAGCTTTCCGGCGAGCTCGTCCTTCGGGGAGACCAAACGCACCGCGCGACCCTAGCCCATGCGGAGGACGGTGGCGGGCGTCCTCCACACCACACGGCCGGCCCTGTTCTGAAGAGATGTCAATCGGGTCTTCAGGGTCGTCGAGGTCGTAGGGCCTGTGGAGGCCGTGGAGATCTCGGGGAAACCCTGCAAACGCCGGATTTCCGCCTCGGGATGGAGCCGTGGGCGGAGGCCCCTCCGCCGCGCGATCCGTCCACGGCCCTCCCCAGGGACCGCGCCGGCGCGGGCGGCGCCGGGGGACGATGTGGACGCGCGGCGCGCCCCGTCCCCCGTCCCGTCCACCGTCACGGGGCGCCCCGGCGGCCGGTCAGCCGGCTGGTCAGATCGCGCACCGCGGTGAGCACCTCGCCCTCGCCGGACATCTGGTCGGTGACCTTCTGGACCGCGTACATGACCGTGGTGTGGTCCCGGCCCCCGAACGCGCGCCCGATCTGGGGCAGGGAGGCGTCGGTGAGCTCGCGGCTCAGGTACATCGCCACCTGGCGCGGCAGCACGATGCGGCGGGTGCGCTTGTCGCCGGTGATCTCCTCGTGCGTGACGCCGTAGTAGCGGCACACCTCTCCCTGGATGACCTCGATCGACAGCGTGCCCTCGGCGGCGGGGAACAGGTCCTCCAGCACCTCGCCGGCCAGCTCCACGTCGATGCGCCGGCCCGAGATGGAGCCGTGCGCCACCACGCGGGTCAGGGCGCCCTCCAGCGCGCGCACGTTGGTCGACACGCGCGCCGCGATGAACGACAGCACCTCGGGGTCGTGGATCACGTAGCGGTCGGCCTGCACCCGCTTCTGCAGGATGGCGATGCGCGTCTCGATGTCCGGCGGCTGCACGTCGGTGATCAGCCCCATCTCGAAGCGGGAGCGCAGGCGGTCCTCGAGGGTGGCGATCTCCTTCGGCGGACGGTCTGACGAGATCACGATCTGCTTGCCGCTGTCGTGCAGGGCGTTGAACGTGTGGAAGAACTCCTCCTGCGTCTGCTCGCGGCCCTGGAGCGACTGGATGTCGTCGATCAGCAGGATGTCCGTGCTCCGGTAACGGTCCTTGAAGGAGCGGATGCCCCCGTCGCGGAGCGCGTTGATGAACTCGTTGGTGAACGTCTCCACGGAGACGTACGTCAGCGAGAGCTCCTCGTGGTTGGCGGCCACGAAGTGGCCGATCGCGTGGAGGAGGTGCGTCTTGCCGAGCCCGACGCCCCCGTAGATGAAGAAGGGGTTGTAGGCGCGGGCCGGCGCCTCGGCCACGGCGAGCGCCGCCGCGTGGGCGAAGCGGTTCGACGGCCCGGTCACGAACGCCTCGAAGGTGAAGCGCGGCTGCAGGCCGCTCGCGCGGCGCGGCGGCAGGGCCGTGGGGTGCACCCGGGGCGCGGGCTCCGGCGGGGACGCGACCGCCTCGCTCTGGGGGCTCGCGGCCTGCGCGGCCTGCGCCACCTCGATGTCGACGTCCAGGTCGCTGCCCCGCACCTCGAAGAGGGCGTCCTTCAGCAGGGCCAGGTAGCGCTGGCGGATCCAGTTGCGCAGCAGCTCGCTGTCGACCGAGAGCAGGATCCGCTCGTCCGTGAGCTCCACCGGTCTGGCGCCGGCGAACGCGAACTCGTAGACCTGCGTGTTGAGGGTCGCGCGGAGACGCTCGCGGACCTCCCTCCACACGTTGTCACGGACGTCGGGCGGGAACGCTTGGGGCATGGCCGTGCTCCGTCGGGGGTCGGGGGCGTGCGGGGGAGGTGGTGCGGGAGCCGGGAGGGTGGTGCCTAGAAGAGGGTGGCGACGAGGCGGGTGCCCGCCTCGGTGAGCGCGCGGACGCCGCCGGGCTCACGGCGGACGAGTCCGCGGTGCTCCAGACGGGCGAGCTCGCGCCCGCACTCGGCCCGCGACCGCCCCAGCTCCTCCGCCAGGCGCGCCGGGGACGCGCCGTCGATCTCGAGGAGCAGGGCGAGGATCTCGCGCGCCGCGCCGCTGCAGACGGGCTCGGGGGAGGGGACCCCCTCGTCCGCCGGCAGCCGCAGGGTCACGATGGTCCCGCCGCCGAGGTTGTCGTCGATCTCCAGCCGCCCGCCGAGGTCGGCCAGGGCCGCCGCGGCGAACGGCAGCCCGCCGCCGACGCCCAGGATCAGGTCGCGGTCGTCGTCGTCGGCGGTCGTGTAGCCGGGCTGGAGGGCCCGTCCCCGATCGGCGATGCCCGGGCCGTGGTCGCTCACGCGGACCGTGCGGCCGCCGTCCAGGACGGTGACCACGGCGTCGCGGAACCCGGCGTGCACCAGGTTCTCGACGACCTCGCGCACGGCCGGCGCCGGGATCGGGGAGCGCTCGGCGACCGCGTCGCAGACCGCCTCCACGAGCGCCGCCGCGTCGGTCTCCGCCATCTCCTCCACCACGGGGGGGAGGGCCGGTGACGACCAGGTCGCGACGCGCGCTCGCGGAGGCTCCGCGAGGCGTGGGGCGGCCGGGGCCGGGGGCGGTGTGAGGGTGAGGGTCCTGGACATCTCGGGCGGGGAGGGGCGGCACTCTAACCCGGCCGGCACACCGCGCGACACCCCCCGACGGGGGCTGTGGAGAACAAACCCCCGACTGAGCGGCGAAAACGTCTGGCGACAAATAACACAAGGGGATTTCGCGGCCCCGAGAAACCCGTAGCAGAGCGGTATCCCGGGCTTCTCCACAGCCCTCTCCACATCTGTGGACGGATTTCCGACCCGGTTTCCCGGGCCATCCGGACCGGGTGCCGCGGGGCCCCGGACGCGGGGGAGGGCTCTGCTATGCTCGGCCACCCGCCGGCGGGCCCCCGCCCGGATTTCGGGTGAGCGAGTGCCAACGACGCTGCGAGGGATTGGCGCGTGAAGAGGACCTACCAGCCGAACAAGCGCAAGCGCAAGAAGACCCATGGCTTCCGCGTGCGGATGAGCACCCGCGCCGGGCGCGCGGTGCTGAAGCGCCGCCGCGCGAAGGGCCGCGCGCGCCTCTCCGCCTGAGCTTCCGTGACGGAGGCCGGCACCGCTCCACCGCGGCGCCGAGGGCGGATCACCCGCTCGGGCGACTTCGACACGGTCTACCGGCGCGGCCGCTCGGCGGCGAACCGGCACCTGGTGGTCTACGCGTTCGCGCGGGACGACCGGCCGGCGGTCGAGCCCGCGCGGCTGGGCCTGTCCGTGTCGCGCAAGGTCGGCGGCGCCGTGGAGCGCAACCGCGTCAAGCGGGTGCTGCGCGAGCAGTTCTCGGCTCTGGCGCCCTCGCTGCCGGGTGGGATCGACGTGGTGGTGATCGCGCGGCCGGGCTGCGCCGAGTACATCGAGGAGCGCGGCTCGGCGGCGATCGGCGAGCGGCTGCGCGAGCTGGCGGAGCGCGCGACCCGCGACCGGGAGCCGCGCGAGGGCGCGGAGGCGTCGCCGTGAAGGCCGTCCTGATCGGGCCGATCCGGGCGTACCAGAAGGTCGTCTCGCCGATGTTCCCGCGGCGCTGCAAGTACCACCCCACCTGCTCGCAGTACGCGGTCGACGCGATCCGTGAGTTCGGGGTGATACGCGGGACGGTCCTGGCCTCCTGGCGCCTGCTTCGCTGCAACCCCTGGAGCCACGGCGGCGTGGACTACGCGCACGACCAGACGGTGTTCCGCACGTGAACCCGCTCCAGCTGCTCGAGGATCCGCTCCGCGCACTCCTCGACTTCCTCCACGAGAACGCGCACCTCACGTACGGCTGGTCGATCGTCGTCCTGACGGTGATCGTCCGCACGGCGATGCTGCCCCTGGTCATCAAGCAGTACCAGTCGATGCGGTCGATGCAGATGGTCGCCCCGCAGCTGAAGGAGCTGCAGCGCAAGTACAAGGGGAACCGCCAGAAGCTCAACGAGGAGCTGATGGCGTTCTACAAGGAGAACGAGATCAATCCGTTCGCCTCGTGCCTGCCCCTCGTCGCGCAGATCCCCATCTTCATCGCGCTCTACTACGTGCTGAAGGACTTCGCGAAGGAGGCCACCGTCCAGGGCGGCTCGGTCTCCTTCATGTGGCTGATCGACGACGTCCGCGAGGACATCCAGGAGATCGGCTGGGGCGCGATCATCCTCGTGGCCATCTACGGGCTCTCGCAGCTCCTGTCGACCGAGCTCTCGGCCACGCCGAACATGCCCGAGTCGCAGCGCCGCCTCATGCGGCTGCTGCCGGTGGTCGTGGTCATCTTCGTGTTCCAGTTCCCCGTGCCGGCCGGCCTCCTCGTCTACTGGATGACGACCAACCTCTGGACCTGCGGCCAGCAGCTGGTGATGCGCCACCGGATCGGCCTCCACCTGGCCGATCCCGAGGAGATCGCGAAATTCGAGGCCACGCAGAAGAAGCGCGGATCGCGAACGGCGCCGAAGGAGGTGGCCGCGGGGGTCGTGGACGACGAGGCGGTGGCCGAGGCCGACGGCGACGGCGACGGCGGGGCCGAGGCCGAGGAGACGGCCGCCCGCCGCACCCCGCGCCGGCGACGGCGACGCGGCGCCCAGGCCGGGGAGGCCGCCGCCGAGGCGGCCGTCGCGCCCGAGGCCGAGGAGGCCCCGGAGGCTGCGGAGGCGCCCGAGGCCGTCGAGGCCCCGGAGGCTGCGGAGGCGCCCGAGCCGGAGCCCGTCGCCGACGGGCAGGCCGACGTCGATGCGAATGCGACGCCCGCGCCCGAGGACGCGCCCGCCGGGGCCAAGGCCGGCGGACCGAACGGGGCGTCCGGCAACGGCCGCTCGGGCGGCGGCAACGCTCCGCGCCGCCAGCCGCGCCCCAAGGGCGCCGCGAAGGGCTCGCGGCCCGCGCAGTCCAGCCGCTCCAAGAAGAAGAAGCGCTAGCCGGAGGTGTTCCGTGGGGGGCAGTGAGGTCACGGCCGTCGGCCCGGGTGCCGAGGCGGTCGCCGCCACGCTGGAGGCCGTCGTCGCGGCGATGGGCCTAGATGCGCAGGTTGTGGTGGCCGCGGGGCCGGACGAGACCGACCTCGACGTCACCGTGGTGGGCGACGGCACGTCGGCGCTCGTCGGGCGTGGCGGCGAGACGATCGACGCGCTCCAGTACCTCCTGGCGCAGGTCGCCACCCGCGCCGAGGGCGGCGCCCGCCGCCGCGTCACGCTGGACGCCGACGGCTACCGGGCCCGCCGCGAGGCCGCGCTGGTGGAGCTGGCCGAGCAGGCGGCCCGCGAGGCGGTCGAGTTCGGCGACGAGATCGAGCTCGACGCGATGACGCCGCACGACCGGCGGATCGTCCACATGGCGCTCAAGGAGAAGCCCGGGATCGTGACGCGCAGCGAGGGCGAGGAGCCCCGCCGGCGGATCATCGTCGAGCCGGCCGAGTGAGCTCGGCGGCCCCGGTTTCACGTGAAACCGCGGGACCGGCGCCCCGACTGATCGACCGCGCCCGGGCGCTCGGGATCGCGCTCGACCCTGCCGCCGCGGCCGCGCTGATCGCCCTCCTCGACCGGATCGCGGTCGAGCCGCAGAACCTCACCACCATCGATGGTCTCGACGAGGGGATCGACCGCCATCTGCTCGACAGCCTGGTGGGGCTGACCGTCCCCGAGGTCGCGGCGGCGGAGGCCGCGGTGGACATCGGGAGCGGCGCCGGATTCCCCGGGATCGCGCTCGCCATCGCACGTCCGGGGCTCGCGGTCACGCTCGTCGAGAGCGAGCGCCGCAAGGCCGACTGGCTCGCGCGGGCGTCCGCCGCGGTCCCTAATCTCCGCGTCGTGGCCGACCGCTCCGAGCACCTCGCCGGCACCGAGCGGGAGCGCTACCCGCTCGCCACGATGCGGGCCCTCGGCCCCCTGCCGGTGTGCCTCGAGCTGGCCGCGCCGCTGGTCGCGGTGGGCGGCACCGTCGTGGTGTGGCGCGGTGACGACACCGACCCGGCGTTGGAGCGCGCGGGCGCCGAGGCGGCGTCCGAGCTGGGGCTGGAGCCGGCGGAGCCGGTCGCGGTCACGCCCTTCCCGGGCGCCCGCCGCCGTCTCCACGCGTTCCGCAAGGCGTCCCCCACCCCGCGGCGCTACCCGCGCCGCGCCGGCCGGGCCGCGAAGCGTCCGCTCGGGGGGTGGCGCGGGTGATCTACGCCGTGGCGAACCAGAAGGGCGGCGTCGGGAAGACCACGACGGCGGTCAACCTGGCCGCCTGCCTCGCCGAGGCGGGGTCGCGGGTGCTGCTGGTGGACGTCGACCCCCAGGCGAACGCCTCCGGCGGGCTCGGCGTCTCCGGGCGCGACCGGCCCACGACCGCCGACGTCCTGCTGGACGGGGTCCCCCTCGAGGACGCCGTGGTCGCGACCTCGGTCCCCAACCTCGACCTGGTGCCCTCGTCATCGGACCTGGCCGCGGCCGCCCTGGAGCTGCCGGGCCGCGCGGGCCGCGAGCGGCTGCTGGCCGGCGCCCTGCTGCCGGCGCGCGCGGCGTACCGCTATGTCTTCCTGGACTGCCCGCCGTCGCTCGACCTGCTCACCGTCAACGCCCTGGCCGCGGCCGACCGGCTGATCGTGCCGGTGCAGTGCGAGTACTACGCGCTGGAGGGGCTGTCGCGGCTGATGGAGACCGTCGCCGCGGTCCAGTCCACGCTCAACCCCGGCCTGCGGGTGACCGGGATGCTCATGACGATGCACGACACCCGCACGCGCGTGAGCGGCGACGTGATCACCGAGGTGCGGCGCCACTTCCCGGAGCTCGCGTTCCGCACGGTGGTGCCGCGCAACGTGCGGCTGGCGGAGGCGCCGTCCTACGGCGAGCCGGTGATCCGGTACGACCCGCACTGCGCCGGCGCCGACGCGTACTTCGAGGCCGCGAAGGAGGTCGCCGCCCGTGGCTGAGCCCGTCGCCCGTGACCGTCGCGGCCTGGGCCGCGGCCTGGCGTCGCTGCTCGGCGACGCCGAGCCCGTGCTGGGTCCCCCGCCCGACGGCCCGCGCGAGCTCCCGCTCGACGCGATCGTGCCCAACCCCGATCAGCCGCGCGCCACCATCGAGCCCGCGGCCCTGGAGGCGCTGGCCGCGTCGATCCGGGCGTCGGGCGTGATCCAGCCCGTGATCGTCGCGCCGGCGGACGTCGCCGGCGCCCACGTGCTCATCGCCGGGGAGCGCCGCTGGCGGGCCGCCGGGCTGGCCGGCCTGGAGCGCGTGCCCGTGGTGATCCGGGCGGTGGACGCCCGCGAGCGCCTGGAGCTGGCCCTGGTCGAGAACCTGGTGCGCGAGGACCTGAGCCCCATCGACGTGGCCGTGGCGTGCGCGACGCTCATCGAGGACTTCGGGCAGGCGCACGGCGAGCTTGGCGAGCGCCTGGGCCGCAGCCGGCCGGCGATCTCGAACCTGGTGCGGCTGCTGGAGCTGCCGGAGCCGGTGCAGGCGATGATCGCCGACGGCACCCTCAGCGAGGGGCACGGCCGGGCGATCCTGATGGCCGACGGGCCCGCACGCCGGATGCGGGTGGCCGAGCAGGTGGTGGCGCGCGGGCTGTCCGTTCGCGCCGCGGAGGCCCTGGCCCGCAGCGAGGGCGCCCCGCGCCCCGCCCGCCGCCGCGCCGCGCCGAGCCCGGTCGCGGACCGTGCGCTGGAGGCCTTCGGCGCCGCCTTCGACACGCCGGTGCGCGTGCGCCCCGCGAAGGACGGTCAGGTGGTGGTGGAGCTCCGCTTCGCCGACGAGGAGGCGCTCTCCGCGGCGCTCGCGCGCGTCGGGGGCACGCCGGACTGAGCGTCGCCCTCCCCGGCGGGGAGGGTCAGGCGCAGGAGGGTGCCGCGGCCCTCGCCGGACTCCACGTCCAGGCGGCCGCCCGCGAGCGCCGCGCGCTCCTCGATCGCGGCGAGACCCAGGTGGCCCTCGGCGACGCGCCGGCGGCGGTCGCCCGGTGACAGGCCGCGGCCGTCGTCGTGGACCTCCACCACCACGTTTCCGCCCGCCCGGCGCGCGGTGATGGTCACCTGCCCGGCCCCGGAGTGGCGCAGGATGTTCGCGACCGCCTCCTGGAGGACGCGGAAGGCCACGGTGCGCGCCGTCTCGGGGAGGGCGTCGGCGGCGTCGACGTCGACCGCCACCGCGACGCCGCGCCACTCGAGCCGCTCCACCAGGGCGCGGGTGGCCGAGGCGAGCCCCAGGTCGCCGAGCGCCACGGGGTGCAGGTCGCTGATCGCGCGGCGCAGCTCCCGGACCGCCTCGCGCGCGGCCGCGGCCGCGGCCGACGCCTCGCCCACCGCCTCCGGCGCCTCGTCCCGGAGGCGCGCGACCAGGGCGTCCAGCAGGAGCCCCACGGCGGAAAGTCCCTGCACAGGGCCATCATGGATGTCTTCGGCCACCCGTCGCCGCTCGTCCTCCTGGGCCGACACGATGGCCGCGGCGAGCGTCCGCCGCTCGGCCTGCTCGCGGCGCAGGTCGTCGACGAGGCGGCCGCGGGCGAGCGCCACCGAGGCCTGGGCCGCGAGCCCCTGGAGCCGCTCCAGGTCGCCGGCGTCGAGCGGCGGGTCGGCCCGGGCGACCGCGAGCGCGCCCGGCGGATCGACGATCGCCGCCAGCGCCACGCGCCCGGCCAGCCGCGGCGCGCCCCCCGCGGCGACGGCCGCCACGGCGGCGGGATCGGCCGCGACGGGCCCCTCCCCGTCGCGCGCGGCCTCCTCGACGGCGCCCGCGGGGCCGGGCACCAGCAGGGCCGCCGCGTCGGCGCCGGCCAGCGCCCGGGCCTCGGACACGGTGACGTCCCGGACCGCCGCCGCCGTCGGCGCCTCCGCCAGGCGCTGCGCCACCCGCGTCAGGGCGCCGAGGCGGCGGGACTGGCGGTCGAGCTCCCGCGCCCGGTCCCCCAGGCCCCGGACCAGGGTGTCGGTGCGCATGCCCAGGGCGATCAGGGCCGCGGCGGCCCGCCCCGCCGCGATGTCGGGGCCGTCCGGTGCCGCTCCGTCGGAGGGCAGCAGCGCCAGCGCGCCCTCGGTGTGACCGTCGATGACGGCGGGCACCAGTACCCCGCCCGGCAGCCCCAGCGCCTCCAGGGCGCCCGCGGCCCCCGGGCCGCCGACCACCTCGCCCAGCCGCAGCGCGGTGGCGGGCAGCGGGGCGCTGGCCGCGCGGATGGCGCTGGCGATGCCGGCGAGGGCCTCGGGCTCGCCCCGCCGGGCGCGCAGGACCATGCCCGCGGGCTCCTCCGGCCGGCCGGCGAAGTACGCGGCGGCGCGGCACCCCGTGGCGGTGACCAGCACGTCGAGGGCCTCGTCGAGCGCCGCGCCGACGCCCCCGCCCGCCCCCGCCGCGCCCACGAGCGACGCGATCCCGGCGATCGCGTCCCGCGGGTCCCGGCTCACGGGATCCGGGTCACCGGATCAGCGCCTGGCGGATCCCGATGGCGACGGCCTGGGTTCGGTGCTCGGCCTCGAGCTTGGCGAGGATGTGCTTCACGTGCGTCTTCACCGTCTCGACGCTGACCACCAGGCGCTCCGAGACCTCGCGGTTGGAGTTGCCGTCGGCGAGCATCTGGAGGATCTCGCGCTCGCGCGCGCTCAGCACGCCGCCCGGGCGCGGGCGGGCGAACTGGCGCAGGAAGTCGGGGCGCAGGCGCTCGTCGATGTAGGGGTCGCCGGCGACCACCTGGCGGATCGCCGAGACCACGACGCCGCTCTCGGAGTCCTTCAGCACGAAGCCCTGGGCGCCGGCGTCGAGCGCCTCCCACAGGAGGTCCTGCTCGGAGTGGGCGGTGAACATGACCACCCGCACGTCGGGATGATCCTGGGCGATGCGCCCGGCGGCGGCCACGCCGCCCATGCCGGGCATGCGGGCGTCCATCAGCACCACCTCGGGGCGGCGCTTCGCGACCAGCTCGAGCGCGGCCTCGCCGGAGGAGGCCTCGCCGACCACGAGCATGTCGGAGGGCTGGGAGAGCACGCGCCGGAGGCCCTCGCGGACGATGGCGTGATCGTCGGC
This sequence comes from Thermoleophilia bacterium, assembly GCA_050250915.1. Taxonomy (GTDB): domain Bacteria; phylum Actinomycetota; class Thermoleophilia; order Miltoncostaeales; family Miltoncostaeaceae; genus Miltoncostaea. Next base: position 13,065 of record JBFWNT010000006.1, on the reverse strand, counting down.
GACGAGGCAGCTGATCCGCCGGCCGCCGTCGGTCTGCGCTGTGCCCGGCCCCGTCGTCACCGCCGACCCTCCACGGCCCCGAGCGGGGCCAATCTCACGACCTGCAGTGGGCGATCCTGGATTCGAACCAGGGACCTCATCCTTATCAGAGATGCGCTCTAACCGACTGAGCTAATCGCCCTCGCCCCCTGGGTCGGGGGAGGGTATCAACCCCGCGGAGCGGGCAACAAGGGGGGCCTGACGCGGCCCCCGGGCCGCCCGAGGGACCCGGAGTATGATGGACCGGCGCCCGCCCGACCGGCGCCGGATCGGAGGTCCGCCGTGCAGGAGATGGTCATCTACGGGGTCAGCTTCGACATGGTCGGCAAGCAGCCGATCGTGCTCCTCAAGACCGTCTCCGGGAACAAGTTCCTGCCGATCTGGATCGGCCACGCCGAGGCCGCCGCGATCCTGATGAAGCTGCAGGGCGCCGAGACCCCGCGGCCCATGACCCACGACCTGCTCACCGACGTGGTGTCGGAGCTGAGCGCCGAGATCGCCAAGATCACGGTCACCGAGCTCCGCGAGAACACGTTCTACGCGCTCATCACGCTCCGGGCGGCCGCCGCCGAGATCGAGATCGACTCCCGGCCGAGCGACGCGCTCGCGCTGGCCGTGCGCAGCAACGCCCCGATATTCGCGGCCGACAAGGTCATCGAGGAGAGCGGCATCGAGTTCGAGCACGAGGTCGAGGACACCGACGAGGTGGTCGAGAAGTTCAAGGAGTTCCTCGAGCAGGTCTCCCCGGACGACTTCCTGACCGAGGGGTAGGCCGGGGGGCCGGGGCTCAGCCCTCGGTCTCGCGCTTCGTCAGCTCCAGCACGTGGCCGTAGATCTCGTGGAGGCCCTCGTCGCTGAGGGGCCCGCGGTTGGCGCCGGTCATGTACCGGTGCATCCACTCCTCGCGGGCCGGGTCCACGAAGTCCATCCCCTGCGCGGTCTTGTACGCGCGCAGGCGCGCCACCAGCTCCAGCCGGGCGTTCACGGCCTGCAGCAGCTTGATGTCGTTGTCCATGATCGCGTCCCGCATCTGGCGGACCACGGCGTCGACGGAGGGGTCGGGCATCCGCCCCGACGCTAGCAGGGCCGCCACCTCGTCTGGCCGCATGGGCCGAGCGGGGCTAACCTGTGCGCACATCCCGCCGCCGAGGTCGCCGTGTTCGACATCTCCCCGATCCAGATCCTGATCGTCCTGGTCATCGCGCTGCTCGTGTTCGGCCCGAAGCGGCTGCCGGAGATGGGCAAGTCGATCGGCCGCGGGATCCGCGAGTTCAAGGGGGCGATGCTCGACGACGAGGAGCCGCGCCGCGCCCCCGCTCCCCGCGCCGAGGAGCCCGCGCCCACGGCCACCGCGACGGCGGCCGCGCCGCAGGCCGCGGCGCCCACCGCGACGATGTCCCGCCCCGACGACGACGTGCTCGACGGCGTCGTCGTCCCCGGCGACGCACCACCGCGCGCGGACGACCGCACCGGCTCCTAGCCGCACCCTCCGCACGTGCCAATCCTCGGTGACCGCCGCCTGCGCCGCGCGGGGCGGGACGAGCGTCTCAGCGTCGTCGACCACCTCGACGAGCTCCGCAACCGGCTCATCGTCTCCGGCGTCACGCTCGTGGTGGCGTTCGCCCTCTGCTACGCGTTCCACGAGCAGCTCATCAACCTGCTCGAGCAGCCGCTGCCGCAGAAGTTCCAGGACAGCGGCCTCATCACGCTGTCGCCGACGGAGCCGTTCTTCGTCACGCTGAAGGTCTGCTTCTGGGCGGCGATCCTGCTGTCGCTGCCGGTGTGGCTCTACCAGGTCTACGCGTTCGTGATCCCGGCCCTGCAGGACCAGTCCCGGCGCCGGATGCTGCTGGTGGTGGCCGGCGTGTCGTCGCTGTTCCTGGCCGGGGTGGCGTTCGGCTTCTTCGTGGTGCTCCCCGTGGCCCTGAACTTCCTGCTCGACTTCGGGGGCGACGCGTTCCAGACCCAGGTGCGCGCCGGCGAGTACTTCAGCTTCGCCACGACCCTGATGCTCGGGTCCGGGATCATGTTCGAGGTGCCGGTGGCCATGGTGGCCCTCGCGCGCATCGGCGTGACGACGGCCGACTTCTACGTGCGCCAGTGGCGGATCGCGATCGTGGTGATCGCGGCGATCGCCGCCGTCCTGCCGGGCGGCGACCCGTTCTCGATGCTCCTGCTGATGATCCCCCAGGTGGGGCTCTACGCCGTCGGCGTGCTGCTGGCGAAGAAGTTCGGCGGGCCGCCGCTGTGGGCGCGGGAGGCCTGGGCGAGCGCCGACGAGGATGTGGACGACACGGCCCTGGGCTCCGGGACGTCGCCCTCCGGCTAGTCGCGCAGGTGGCGCCCGGTGAGGCGCAGGAACACGTCCTCCAGCCCCGCCGGCCGCGCGGCGCGCAGCTCGGCCGGCACGCCCGCCGCCCGGATGCGGGCGTGCAGGTCCTCGGCGTCGTCGCCGAACACGATCAGCAGCTCGCCGTCGTGCTCGTGGCCGCGCGCCGCGCCGTCGACGGCCGCGAGGGCCCGCGCGGCGTCGCCCGGGTCCACCCGCAGCTCCAGCACCTGCCGGCCCACCTCGGCGTCCACCAGCGCCGCGGGGGAGCCCGTCCGGACGATGCGCCCGTGGTCCATCACCACCAGGCGGTCGCAGAGCTGGGCGGCCTCGTCCATGTAGTGGGTCGTCAGCACCAGGGTGGCACCGCCGCTGCGCAGCAGCCGCAGCCGTTCCCACACCGCGTGACGTGCCTGGGGGTCCAGCCCGGTGGTGGGCTCGTCCAGCAGCACCAGCCGCGGCCGGTTGATCAGTGCGCGCGCGATCTGGAGCCGCCGCCGCATGCCGCCGGAGAGGCGGTCGACGGCGTCGTCGCGCCGGTCGCCGAGCGCCATCAGGTCGAGCAGCTCGTCGGCGCGGCGGCCGGCCTCGTCGCGGGCGATCGCGAAGTAGCGGGCGAAGACGAGCAGGTTCTCGCGGACGGTGAGCTCCAGGTCGAGCGTCGTCTCCTGGGCGACCACGCCGAGCATCCGCTTGAGCTCGCGGGGGCCTTCGTCGGGGTCGATGCCCAGCACGCGCAGGTCGCCGCCGTCGCGGGGCGAGAGGCACGACAGCATGCGCATGGTGGTGCTCTTCCCCGCCCCGTTGGGGCCCAGGAAGCCGAAGCACTCGCCGGGGGCCACCTCGACGTCGATGCCGTCGACGGCCGTGAAGTCCCCGTAGCGCTTCACGAGCCCCCGCGCGAGGACGGCCGGGGCGGCGGGGTCAGCCGGCGAGCGGGACCTCCCGGCCCATCCCGGCGAGGGTCAGGCGCAGGCCCTCCTCGAGCTCGATCGTCGGCTCCCACCCGAGCAGCTCGCGCGCCACGGCGATGTCGGGCCGGCGGACCGTCGGGTCGTCCTGCGGGAGCGCCTCGAAGACGATCTCGGAGCGGCTGCCGGTGACGCGGATGATCACCTCGGCGAGCTCCAGGATCGAGTACTCGCCCGGGTTGCCGATGTTCACGGGCTCGTGGCGGTCCGACTCGATGAGCCGCAGGAAGCCCTCGACCAGGTCGGAGACGTAGCAGAACGACCGGGTCTGCCCGCCGTCGCCGAACACCGTGAGCGGCTTGTGGTCGAGCGCCTGGCGCAGGAACGTGGGGATCGCGCGCCCGTCGTGGGGGCGCATGCGCGGCCCGTAGGTGTTGAAGATGCGGACGATGTGCGTGTCCACGCCCTGCTGGCGGTGGTAGGCCATCGTGAGCGCCTCGGCGTAGCGCTTGGCCTCGTCGTAGACGCCCCGCGGGCCGATCGGGTTGACGTGCCCCCAGTAGTCCTCCGGCTGCGGGTGCACCTGCGGGTCGCCGTAGACCTCGCTGGTGGAGGCGAGCAGGAACCGGGCGCGGTGCCGCTTCGCCAGGCCCAGGGCGTTGTGGGTGCCGTAGGAGCCCACCTTCAGCGTGTGCAGGGGCAGCCGCAGGTAGTCGATCGGGCTGGCCGGCGACGCCAGGTGGAACACGTAGTCCACCGGCTCGGGCGCCTCGAGGTGGGTGACCAGGTCGTGCTGGAGGAACCGGAACGCCGGGTCGCGGATGTGCTCGATGTTCTCCAGCGTGCCGGTGTCGAGGTTGTCGACGCACAGCACGCGGTGCCCCTCGGCGAGGAGCCGGTCGCAGAGGTGGGAGCCGAGGAAGCCGGCGCCACCGGTCACGAGCGAGGTCGGCATGCGGCGAGGTTACCCGTTCGCGGGCCGCCGCCCGATGAGCGCGCGGACCTGCCCGGTGGCGTCGGCGAGCTCCGCCCGCGCCAGCCGCCGGGCGAGCACCACGTAGACGGCGGTGGCGACCACGAGCTTTCCGATGAGCGCGGGGAGCATCTCGATGGTCCCCAGGTCGTCGGTGGGGAACGCCAGGTTCAGGAGCATGGCCGCGGCGGCGGCGCCGATCGCCGCGCCCCACACCCGCACCTGGCGCTCCGTCAGCGCGCGCAACGGCACCGCCGGGAAGTGGTGCTTCAGTCGCGCCAGCAGCATCAGCGCGTTCGCGTAGACGCCGATCGTCGCTGCGAGCGCCAGGCCGGCCTGCTCCATCGGCCCCAGCAGGATGACGTCCAGGATGATCGTGATGGCGACGGTGGCGACCGTCGTCCAGAGGATGTCGCGCTGCTTGTTTGCGGCCGACAGCGTGCGGTTGAGCAGCAGCGATCCGAAGGCCGGCCACAGGGCGAGGGCGTACCAGACCAGGGGCGGGTCGATCTGGTTCACGCAGCTCTGCCCGCACTTGCCGCGCTGGAACGCGATCTGGGCGATCTCGTCGGCGTAGATGGCCATGAGCAGCATCAGGGGGATGGCCATGAGGCCCAGCAGGCCGGCCACGCGGCGGAACGCGCGCAGGGCGTCGCCCTCGCGCCCCTCGGAGACCAGGCGGGCGATCAGCGGGAACAGGGGGGTCAGCAGGGGCAGCAGGATCGCCACCCGCGGCGCCTGGCCCAGGGCGTTGGCGAAGCTGAGGGCCGAGACGCGGCCCGGCTCGAGGGTCGAGGCGAAGAGCTTGTCGGTGAACGAGTTGATCTGCTGGAGCACCGACGCCCCCACCACCGGCAGCGCCAGCAGCCCCACCGCCGCGAGCCGGGGATGCATCACCGCCGGACGGGCGTGGGCCTCGCGGAGCAGGCGCCAGAACTGCGGCAGCTGGAGCAGCACCTGGAGGCTGGCGCCCAGCACGACGCCCCATGCGGCGGCCCGGATGCCGATGTGGCTCTGCCCGAGGACGACCGCGATGATGATGCCGGCGTTGAACGCGACGCCCACCGCCGCGGGGCCCGCGAAGCGGCCGTGGATCTGGAGCATCGCCGTGAAGATCGCCGAGAAGCCCTGGAGCGCCAGGGCCGGCGCCATGATCCGGATGAGCTCCTCGGTGGCGGCCGCGCGCCCCGGGTCCAGGTGGAACAGGGCGGTCGGCAGCTGCGGCCAGATCGCCACGATGGTGGAGAGCACGATCAGCAGGCCGCTCACCCAGACCGCAAGGGCCACCACGAGGCGCCAGGCGCTGTCGGTGCCGTGGTCGGCCCGCTCCCGCTGGAACGTCGGGATGATCAGCGTGACCAGGGTGTAGAGCAGCACCGCCGCGACCGAGTTCACGATTAGCAGCGAGTTGACGTAGGCGTCGGTGAGCCCGGTCGCGCCGTAGGCGGCGGCCAGCACGACCTCCCGGGCGAACCCGAGCAGCCGCGAGATCAGCCCGAAGAGCGCGACGATCGCCGCCGCGCGGGCGAGCCGGCCGGTGCTCACCGCGGGGCGAACCCGTAGAGCGTGTGGACCCCCGTCAGCACCAGCCGCTTCTCGACCGCCACCACCGGGCTGTAGCGCCCGTCGGGGAACGCGAAGCGGCGCGCCCCGGTGCGGACGTCGAGCGCCAGCGTGCGGCCGTCCGACGGTCGGCGCGCCAGCGTCGAGAACCAGACCAGCCCGCCCACCACGGACGGCGACCCGGAGATGCGCTCACCCGCGTCGACGCTCCAGCGCACCTTCCCGGTGACGGCGTCGAGGGCGTAGAAGCGGTGGTCGTAGCTCCCGAGGAAGACGGTGCGGTCGGCCACCGCGGCGCTGGAGTAGACGAAGTCGTCGAGCACCCGCACCCACGCGACGTCGCCGGTGTCGGCGTCGAGCGCCAGCACCCGGCCGTTGACGTTCCCGATGTAGACGCGGCCGTACGCCACCGCCGGGCCGGCGTAGAAGCGCCCGGCGCCGCGGAAGCGCTCGCCCGGGCTCGTGCGGCGCCACACGGCCTTTCCGTCCGAACGGCGGAACGCCGCGACGTGGCCGGAGTAGTCGCCGATGATGACGTTGCGCCCCGACAGGGCCAGGCTCGCCTTGATCCCCCCCGGCGCCGGGACGCTCCAGCGGACCCCTCCGGTGCGGGTGCTGAGCTTCATCACCCGCTGGGAGAGGGTCCCGATGAAGAACGACGAGCCCACCACCAGCGGCGACGACTCGATGGCCGAGCCGATCTTGCGGCGCCACAGCTCCTCGCCCGTGCGGGTGTCCAGCGCCAGCACGTCGCCGCGCTTGGTGGTGAACAGGACCCGGGTCCCGTCGATGGCGGGCGACGACGCCACCCGGCCGCGGGTGTGCGTCTCCCAGAGCACCTTCCCCGTGTCGACGTCGAGCGCGTAGGCCAGCCCGTAGTTGGTGCCCACGATGGCGCGGCCGTCGGCGATGACCGGCGGGAACTCCACCAGCGAACCGGCGTCGAACGACCAGAGGCGGCGGAACGGCGGGCCGATGTCCAGGGCCGGGTTGGCGCGCGTGCGCTCCGCGTCGTAGCCCCACTCGGGCCACGCCCCGGCGGTCTGCGAGCCGGTGGGTGCCTCCTGGGGCTCGAAGCCGGAGGTGGTGCCCTCGACGCTGCCGGAGTCGAACCAGCCGTGGGTGACGCCGTACCCCAGCACGCCCACGGCCACGAGCGCGGCCACCACGACGCCGGCGGCGCCGATCAGGATCCGCTTACGGCGCCCGGTCGCGGTACGCCTCGATCGTCCGGGTGCCCACCAGGTAGAGCGTCACGCCCGCCGCCACCACCGGCGAGTAGCGCCCCTCGTCGGCGCGGAAGCGCACGGCGCCGGTCTCGACGTCCAGGCCGTACGTGCGGCGCGGCGCGCCGGGGCGCGCGAGCACGGCGGTGTAGACGACGTCGCCGACGACGGTGGCCGACCCCGAGATCCGCTCGCCCGCCGGGAACGACCAGCGCAGGGCACCCGTCGCCAGGTCGAGGGCCTCGAAGCGGCCGGCGTACGAGCCGATGAACACCGTCCCGCCGGCGATCGCGGGCGAGGAGTAGACGTAGCCGCCCGCCCCGTGGCGCCAGCGCACCGCCCCCGTGGCGGCGTCGAGGGCCACCACCGAGCCGCCCACGTCGCCGATCACGATGGTGTCGCCGCTCACGCCGGGCCCGCCGTAGAAGCGCTGGCCCGCCGCCGAGCGCCAGCGCAGCGCGCCGGTGCGGGGGTCGAGGGCGTAGACGCTGCCGCCGTAGTCGCCGAACACGATGCGCCCGCCGGCCAGGGCGGCGCTGCCCTTGATGTCCGCGCCCGCCTGGAACTTCCAGCGCAGCGTGCCGGTGCGGGCGTCGACGGCGTACAGGCCGCCGCTCCAGGTGCCCACGTAGACGATCCCGCCGACCACCAGCGGCGAGCTCTCGATGGGGCTGCCGGTGTCGTACGTCCAGAGGGTGGTCCCCCCGTTGACGCCGTACGCGCGCAGGCGGCCGCCCATGGAGCTCACGATCACCCGGTCGCCGTCGATCGCGGGCGACGAGGCGATCTCACCCCGCTGGCGGCGCGCCCAGCGCAGCGCCCCGGTGTCGCCGTCCATCGCGTACACCCGGCCCGAGTTGGTGCCCACCACCACCAGGTCGTCCGCGACGGCCGGCGGGAACTCCAGCAGGGTCCGGCTCGTGAAGCGCCACCGCGGCCGTCCGCTGGGCGGTCCCACATCGACGGCCGGGACGGTGCGGGCGCGGGCCGGGCCGCCGCCGTACTCGGGGCTCTGGCGGGCCGGGTCGTACATCTCGACCACGGTCGCGCCGCGCCCCACCTTGGTGCGCCCGGGCGTGAGGCCCCGCTTGCGGCCCTCCGCGTAACGGGTGTTCCACGGCAGCGTGGCCCGCCCGTCCTCGTCGGCGACGGCGCGGGCGATGGCGGTGCGCCCGCGGAAGGCGATCACCCGGGCGCCGGCGATCGGCGCGCCCGTGTCGCCGTCGCGCACCGCGACGGTGATCGCGTCCGCCGGGGCGGGGGGCGCTCCGTCGGTGGGCGCGGTGGCCTCCTCGCCGCCTCCCCCGCATCCGGCCGCCGCGAGCGCGAGGCCCGCTGCGAGGGCGGCGGTGGGCCTACTCGCGCCCCGCACGGCCGGCGGGGCTCCCGCGCCAGACGAACGTGACGATGACGCCCACCAGCAGGCCGATGATCGCGGCGAGCACCACGGTGCGCAGGCGGTTCGGGGCGCTGCTGGAGCTGCTGGGGCTCTCCGACAACGAGACGATGTAGGGCTTCTCGTTGGCCTGGGCCTTCGCCCGATTGAGCTGCTGGTCGGTGAGCGTGGTCTGGGCGATCGACAGCTGCGTGGTGGCCGAGAACAGCAGCGACTGGAGCAGCGTGCGGGTCTGGGCGTCGGCGGTCCGCAGCTCGCGCTGGTAGCCGTCGATCTGGGCCTGGAGGCGGGTCACGTCGGCCTGGGCGCGGGCCTCGCCGGTCGCGTAGGTCTCGAACACCGACGAGAAGTTCTGGAGGGCGGCCGCGTTGATCGCGGTGGCGTAGGCGTTCGCGCCCTCGCGCGCGACCTTGCGGCTGCCGTCCTTGAACGTGATCGTCATGACGGTCGGCTGGTTGCCCTGGGCCCCGCCCGGGGCGCGCGGGGCCGTGAGGCTCACGGCGTTGCGGACCCGGCTCGGCGAGACGCCGATCTCGCGGGCCACCCGGGTCACCAGGTTGTCGCCGCTCAGAACGGTCGCGGCGGTCGCCGGGTTGGTCGCAGGGGTCGAGAACGGCGCCCCCGAGACGGTCGTCGCCTGGCCCAGGAACACCTTCGCCGTGCCGGTGTACGTGGTGGAGGTGACGAACGTGAGGAGGAGCCCGACGACCGCGGCCGCGACGGTCGTCGCGAGGATGAGCCAGCGGCCGCTCCAGAGCACGCGACCGTAGTCGCGGAGGGTGATCTCACGATCCACGACGGCGGACCCTAGAGCACGCCGTCGAACGGGGCGAGGCCGGTCGGTTCGCGCACGAGCAACGTCTGTCCCAGGTGGCGGGTCATGACCACGCCGGGGCGGTGCCCGCCGAGCCGCGGGGCGGGCCGCTCGCCGGCCGCGATCGCGATGATCATGGCCACGTAGCCGGCTCCGGCGGCCTGGGGGAGCGGGAACGCGCCGCCGAAGCGCGTGTTGATGTCGGTGATCCCCAGGATGCGCCCGCCGTCGCGGAAGCACTGCACCGTGCTGGGCCCGGCGAGGCCGAGGGCCTCGACCGTCGCGGCCCCGAGCTCCACCAGCTGCGGGTCGTCGAGCGTCTCGCCCTTGATCTGCTCGCCGCCCTTGCTCTGGATCATCGCGCGGGGCACGGCGCCGAGCGCGCGCCCGTCGAGGTCGCCGAAGCAGTCGATGCTGAACTCGAGGCCCGGCAGCAGCTGCTGGACGACGCTCACGGCCGGGCTGTAGCCCCGGAAGAACGCCAGCTCCTCGGGGGAGTTGCAGCGGAAGATGTTGCGGGCGGCGAAGCCGAGGCGGGGCTTCAGCAGGACCGGGTACGGCAGGTCGGCGGGGTCGACCTCGTCCGGCAGCCACGTCGGCGGGGACGGCAGGCCGCGCTCGGTGAGCATCACGTGGCAGTCCCACTTGTCCTGGCAGCCCAGGGCGACCTCCGGCGACGGCAGGAAGGCGACGGCGCCCGCCTCGCGGATCGCGGGGGCGGCCTCGGCGAGCACCACCGGGTCGAGGTCGGTGAGCGGCAGCACGGCCTTGACGCCCTCCGCGCGGCACACCGCGGCGACCGCCGCCCCGTACCCGGGGTCGTCCACGGACGGCAGCGCCACCACGCCGTCGGCGTGGAACAGCGACGGCGACAGCGGGTCCAGGTCGCTCACCAGCACGCGGCCGGTGTGCGGCCCGGCGGCCAGGGCGGCCCGGAACGCCAGCACGATGTCGACGCGCTGGCCGGCGCAGGTCAGCAGCACGTTCACGTCAGCCATCGGCCGCTCCGGGTCCGGGGAGGTCGAACCCGCCTCGCGGGCCCTTGTAGGTCCCCTCGCGCCGCAGCACGACCAGGGCCGTCCGCAGCATGATCGCCAGATCGCGACGCATCGTCCAGCGGGCGACGTACGTCACGTCGATCTCGATCCGCTCGGACCAGGGGATGGTGTTGCGGCCGCTCACCTGCGCCAGGCCGGTCAGCCCGGGGCGGGCCAGCAGGCGGCGCCGCTGGTGGGGGGTGTAGCGCTCCACCTGGGAGGCGACGGTGGGCCGCGGGCCCACCAGGCTCATGTCGCCGCGGACGATGTTCCAGAGCTGCGGCAGCTCGTCCAGCGACAGGCGGCGCAGGGTGTGGCCGAGGGGCGTGATGCGGTCGTCGCCGGCCAGCACCGCCAGCCCGGCGCCCATGCCCTCCGCGCCCACCACCATCGTGCGGAACTTCAGGAGGGTGAACGACCGGCCCGCGAAGCCGATCCGCGCCTGCCGGAACAGGGCGGGGCCGGGGGAGTCGCGCCGCACGAGCACGGCGATGACGAGCATGACGGGGGCCAGGAGCACCAGCAGGGGGACGGCCACCAGCAGGTCCACGATCCGCTTGGCCCGGCCGCCCACCGGCTCCACGACGTCAGCGCGCAACGGACTCCACCACCGCCACGAACCGGGCCGCCAGGCGGGCGCGGTCGTAGTGCTCCAGGGCGTAGGCCCGGCCCTGGGCGCCCATGCGCCGCGCGCCCTCGCGGTCGGCGGCCAGGTCGCGGATGGCGCCGGCCAGCGCGGCGCCGTCCTCCGGCGGCACGGCCACGCCGCACCCGGCCGCCTCGACCATGCGGGTCAGCTCGCCCCGGGGGGCCGAGGCGATGATCGGGCGGGCGGCGCCGAGGTAGTCGAACGCCTTGTTGGGCAGCGCCCCGGCGAACAGGGGGTTGTCCTGGTACGGGAGGATGCAGGCGTCCGCGCGCGCCAGCCACGACGGCACCTCGCGCTTCGGCACCGGGTCGACGAACGCCACGTTGGCCAGTCCGCGCCGGCCCGCCTCCTCCACCAGCGACGGCTTGCGGTCCCCCCCGCCGACGAGGATGACCCGCGTGCCGGCGTCGTCGCGGAGCCGGTCGGCGGCGTCCAGGACGGTCTCGAGGGAGCTGTAGGTGCCGTGGGCGCCCACGTACATCGCCACGAACGCGTCGTCGGGCACCGGGGCGGCGTGCGTGGGGGCGGCGTCCGCGCCGATCTCCAGGTCCACCCCGTTGGTGATGAGCTCCACCTTCCCGGCGGGGACGCCCTGCTCGAGGATCCCGTCCCTGATCCCCTCGGTGAGGGCCACGATCCGGTCGGCGCGGGCGTAGCAGTAGCGCTCCAGGCGGCGGGACACGGCGATGATGCGCGGGTCGGTCAGCAGCCCCATCGCGATCGCCGAGTCCGGGAACAGGTCGCGCACCTCCAGCACGAAGCGCGCGCGCCGGGCGCGGGCCAGGGTGGCCGCCGCGGCGGCCGAGGGCAGCGAGGGCGACGACGCGACCACCACGTCGGGGCGCGGGGACCGCATCCCGGCGATCGCCGACCACCACGCGAACGTGCCGTAGTTGCTGATCCGCGAGCGCAGGTCGCTGCCGTATCCGGGCGTCGAGTAGGTGCGCCACACGTCGATGCCGTCCTCGACGTCGTGGACCATCCTCCGCCCCCGGTAGCGCTCGGGGATGCTCCGCTCCTTGTGCTGCACGTACGACGTCACGACGGTCACGTCGTGGCCCGCCCGCGCCAGGGCCCGGGTGTGCTGCCAGTGGCGCACGCCGCCCGGCTGGTCGGCGTTGACGAAGTACTGCGAGACGTAGAGGACCCTCAGGGCTCACGCTCCCCGACTCGGGACGCGAGCACCTCCGCGTAGAGGGACGTCAGCGCCCGCGCCTGGGGCTCGAAGCCCAGGCCGTCCAGGAACGCGGCGCGCCCCGCGGCGCCCATCTCGGCGGCCTCGTCCCCCGGGCCCAGCAGGCGGTCGAGCGCGGCGGCGTGGGCCGCGGCGTCGTCCGGGGGGACGACGATCCCGCACCCCGTCGCGCGCACGATGGCGCCCATCCGGCCGAGGTCGCCGGCCACCACGGGGCGCCCGGCGGCCATCGCCTCCACCAGCTTCGTCGGCACCGCGCGATCGTAGTTGCCGTGGCGCTGCAGGGGGATCCACGCCACGCGGGCGGCGGCCAGGAGGCCGGGCACCTCGGCGTGGTCGACCGTCCCCAGCGCCGAGACCCCGTCCGGCAGCGTCCCGGGGTCGCCGGGACCGGCCAGCACCAGGCGCGCGCCGGCGACCGTGACCTGCGGGAACGCGGCCTTCATCAGGTCCAGGCCGCGCAGCGGGCCGAGCCCGCCGACGTAGAGCGCGACCGGGTCCCCGGGCAGCGGCGCGGGCTCCGGGAAGGCGTCCGACCACGGGGAGTTGGCCACGCTCACGGCGCGCGCGCCGGCCGCGGCGAAGCGGGCGGCCAGGTCCTCGTTGGCGGTCACCACGCCGTCCAGGCGACGCGCGGCGGCGCGCTCCAGGCGCTCCACCGCGAGGGCCAGCGGCAGCCGCAGCGGCCCCGGCAGCCACCGCTTCGTCCGGGTCGTCTGTCCCAGGTACTCGTGGACGTCGTACACCACCGGGCGGCCCGCGCGGGCCAGCCAGAGGGCCGCCGGGAGAAGCTCGGGGTCGTGCACGTGGTACAGGTCGGCGTCCCGCGCTCGCGCCGCGCGCGCCAGCCGCCAGCCCGCGGCCAGGCGGGCGGCGCGGCGCACCGGCTCGCGCGGCGCGGCCACCCAGGCCGTCGCCCCCGCGGCGGCCGCG
>JBFWNT010000005.1:0-152757 GCA_050250915.1 Thermoleophilia bacterium | reverse complement strand
CCCTCAAGCACCCAGCGCACCCGAGCCCTCCAAGGCTGGGTGCGCTGGTACAACCGGCGACGTCCCCACAGCTCGCTGGGCGACCGGCCCCCCATCAGCCGTGTCGCGCAGGTCCGTGGTCAGTTCACCTAGAGCAGGCGGCCTCGGAGTACGGTCTCACCGGCTTCGGCACAGTGATTGAGACGCCGCGCCTGCGACTGGCGCTCTTGCGGGGTGAACACGAGGCGGCGAGATCACTGCTCGGGCGCCCGGCGATCCGTCGCACCAACTGGGTGTACCTCTGGTCGATGGCGACCTACCTCGACGCCCTCTCCATCCTCCACGACGCCAGGCAACTGGAGCTGGAGGCGACGCCCCTGGTGGCGACGTCGGGCTACCTCGCCCCCTTCGCGCTCCGCGCACTGGGCGTGGTCCGGGGGGACGACACATTGCTCGCGGCGTCCGAGTCACGATTCGTCCAGCTGGGTCTGGATCGCCACGCGGCAGCGACGCGTTCGGTGCGCGCCGGCACGGCATTTGTGTGATTCAGTCGGTCCAGAAGCCGGCTAGGAACTCGACGTCATCGAGTCCCGTCCGGGGCGCTCCGACGACCACGATCGTCGCCTCCTCGCCCCCGCTGCAACGGATCGCGCGGCCGGTGTGCGGCGGCACCCTCACCGCCGTCATCGGACCGACCCTGATGACGTCATCGTCGAGCTTCATCTCGATCTGACCGGAAATGACGAGGTAGACCTCTTCCTGCAACGAGTGCCGATGCCCGCGGCTGGGACGGAACCCCGGCGCGAACCGCTCCACGGAGATCGCGAAGCTCGTGAGGCCGAGCAACTCCGTGAGGAATCGGTACTGCACGTGTGCCGGGTCGGTCACGCGCTCCGCGCCGCGCTGTAGGAACATGTCGAGGACAACGGCGGCGGAGTCGGGCACGTCCGCGACTTCCGTCACCGAGTAATCCACCATGACCACTCCCCCCTGAAATGCCGATTTCGCAGCACTTTCATTGAGCGTCGCCGACGCTACGGCGCCTCCGACGCCGAGGTCAACAGGGAGGAGTCCCTACGGTGCCTCGAAGGCGGCGCGGGCCCCACCCCGGCGTGCGGTGGACGAGACACCGCGCCGCCCCCCGAGAGGCTGATCCGGATGACCGGGATCCGGCTCGCGCTCGTCCCGATGGCCGCCGCCGTGGTCGTCGCCGCCGCCGCCTGCGCCGACGGCGGTCCGGCCGCCGGGCCGCAGACGACGCCGGCACGTTCCGCGCCGGAGGCACGCGACCCCACCCCTGGGCCCACCCCGCGCCCACAGCGGCGGGCGCTCCCCGGCCTGCCCAAGGCGACCGCGGGCTTCATGGCGTGGGACCGGATCAACCGGGCGCCCATCCCACCCGACTCGCCGCAGGCCCGGCGCGTCGGCGTCGACGCCCACCGGGGCGTCAAGAACGTCTACGTGCGCGTCCCACGGGGACGCCGGCCGGTCGCGCCGTTCCCCGACGGCACCGTGATCGTGAAGGCCGCGGGGGACGACCCGTCGCGCCCGACGCTCGTCGCCGTGATGCGCAAGGTCGCCGGCGCCGACCCCGCGAACGGCGACTGGCGCTTCGCCGAGTACACGCGCGCCGCCCCGGGCGAGCCCTTCGGCGAGCCGCTGACGGGCGCCGTGTGCTGGAGCTGCCACGCGATCGCGTCGGAGACCGACTGGGTGTTCACGACCCCCGGACGGTGAGCTCGGCGGGGCGCCGCACCAGATCCTCCGACACCTCCCCCGCGCCGATCACCACCACCGCGAGCAGCGGGAACACCACCACCGAGAGGAGCCCGGCGCCGATCAGCGCGGCGCTCGTGGCCTGGCTGATCACCCCCAGGTCCACGCCGATCATGGACGCGGCGACGATGAAGGGCAGGGACGTCGCCTGGAGCAGCCCTGCCGCGACGGTCCTGCGCGTGCCGATCAGCCCCCGGTAGAGGAGGGCCGGAAGCCCCCGGACCGCCAGCAGCGCGGCCAGGAAGAGCGGCAGGTGCAGCACCGCGGAGGCGCTGGAGAAGAGGGCGTCCAGGTCGAACGTGAGCCCGACGCCGACGAAGAAGACGGGCACGAAGAACCCGAAGCCCGCGCCCTCCAGCTTGGTGCGGAAGTGCGGGTGGGTCATCAGCGCGTCGCGGTCGACCAGGGACAGGATCACCCCGGCGGTGAAGGCGCCCAGGATCACCTCGAGCCCGAGCTGCCCGGCGAGCGCGACGAAGCCCGCCAGCAGCAGGAAGGCGCCGCGCACACGTACCTGCGCGGTCGTGTCCTGGAGGCGCACCAGCGTGGCCGAGAGCGCGCGCCAGCGCTCCAGTCCGATCAGGCCGGCGACGGCCACGGCGCCCGCCACCACGAAGCCCGCCAGCAGGAGCAGCTTCGTCCCGGTGCCGGTGGCCTCCCGCGAGAAGAAGAGCGTCAGCAGGATGATGCTCGCGAAGTCGGCGATCGAGGCGGCGGCGATCAGCAGCTGCCCGAACGGCGTACCCGCCTCGCCGGCGTCCTTCAGCACCGGCACCACCACGCCGAGCGACGTGGCCGACAGGATGATCGCGACGATCAGCCCGTCCTCCACCTGACCGGCAGCGGCGAGCGCGGCGCCGACCGCGAGGGCGATCGCGAACGAGAGCACGAAGCCCGCGGACGCGAGGCGCAACGGCCGGCCGCGGAGGCGGTCGAAGTCGATCTCCAGGCCGGCCAGGAACAAGAGGAACGCCAGGCCGAAGAGCGAGAACACCCGGATGACGTCGTCCATCTCGACCCAGCCCAGGACGGCGGGCCCGATGACGATCCCGGCGACGATCTCGAGGACGGGCGACGGCAGCCGCAGGCCGGGCACCAGGCCGATCACGATGGGCGCCGCGAGCGCGACGGCGGCCACCACCACGAGACCGCTGAACGAGAGCTCCACCGGTCCCTCCTTTCGCGGGCGTCCGGTGCCTGGCTGTCCCCGGCCGCGGCGGGGCGTTACGCGCGGCCCGCCCCCCGGGCGGCGATGGCCGCCAGCACGGCGATCATCACGACCGGCAGCCAGACGTCCTGGCCGCCGTCGACGCGTCCCGCGGTGGCGAGGGCGCCGGCCATGTTCCCGATGAGCACCAGCGCGGCCGCGCGCGGCGCGACGCCGAGCAGCAGCATCAGCCCGCAGACCACTTCGACCACCCCGACCAGGATCGCGACCTCCCCCGCGGCGGCGCCGAACCCCCACCGCTCGAACCGCTCGACGTACGCGTCGTGGTTCACGAACTTGCCGAGGCCGGTGGGGATGAACACCGCGGCCGCCGCGAGGCGCAGGGCGAGCGACCACCACCCCGGCCGCCCGGCGTCGAGCAGGAGGCGCCGGGCCGTCACGCCCTGCGCCCGGTCCCGATCCGCACGCGTCCGCGTGCCGTCGTGGTGCCCATGCCGGTCCTCCGTGGTCGGTGACACCCCGTCCACCGGAGGGACCCGGCGTTACGCCCGCCCGGCCTCCCGGCGCATCGCCTCCAGGCGCAGCGCCAGCACCGGGCACAGATCCACGGCGCGCCGCGCCTCGGGAGCCAGGTCCTCGGGGACCTCGCCGTCGGGGACGATCGGGTAGCCCCAGCGGTCGAGCGCGATCAGCTCCGGCAGCAGCTCGTGGCAGTGCCCGTAGCCGTCGCAGGCGATCATGTCGACGCGCAGGCGCACGCCCATCAGCGCCACCCGTCCGGCGGGCCGGGGATGGGCAGCACCGCGTGGCGGCTCGTCGCCGAGCACCCGCCGCGCAGATGCAGGGCGAGCTCGTCGGGGAACGCGCGGATGGCGCTGCGCGCCAGGCGGGCCGCGCCGTCCGGGTGCCCGCACCCGCCGCGGCGCTCCACCAGGCCGATCAGCTGGTGGACCTCCCCCAGCGCCTCCGCCACGCCGTGGCGGTCGGCGATCGCGCGGATGTTGCGGGCCAGCTCGGGGAGCCCCAGCACGCACGGCCCGCACTGGCCGGCGCTCTGCTGCGCCAGGTACCGGGCGACGCGGGCCGTCTCGGCGAAGGGGCACGCCGACTCCGGCACCACCACGATCGTCCCGGCACCCGGCGCCGTCCCGGCGGGGCGCAGTCCCGCCGCCGAGAAGGGCACGGCCAGGGGGTCGGCGGCGTCGAGCCAGGCGCCGAAGTAGCCGCCCACCAGCACGCCGCCGAGCCCGTCCACCATCCCGCCGGCACGATCCAGGATGTCGCCGAGGGGGGTGCCGAGCTCGACCTCCAGGACGCCCGGCAGGCGGACGCCGCCGCCGACGGTCACCAGCATCGTCCCCGGCTCGTCCGGCGTGCCGGCGGTGCGGAACCAGTCCGCGCCGTACCGGGCGATGAGCCCGACGTGGGCGAGCGTCTCGACGTTCTGCACCAGCGTCGGCCGGCGCCGCACTCCGCGCTCGCCCGGCCGGGGCGGGCTGGCCGTCGGCTTGGCGGGGCCGCCGTTGATCCAGTTGACGAGCGCGGTCTCCTCGCCCGTGACGAACCGGGCCGGCGGCTCCACCACGCTCAGGCGGATCCGGCCCGTCCGCATCGCGGCGGCCGCGTCCTCGATCCGGTCGGCCGCCTCGGGCGCCTCCCGCCCCACGGCCACGATCACCTCCCGGGCGCCGACGGCGCCGGCGGCGGCGAGCGCGCCCTCCAGCACCAGCTCGGGGTGGTGGATCATCAGGACCTTGTCCTTGGCGCTGGCCGGCTCGCCTTCCGTGCCGTTGGCCACGACGATCCCGGTCCGCCGCCCCTCCGCGACGGCCTGCATCTTCCGCCAGGTGGGGAACGCGGCCCCGCCGTGGCCGTTCAGTCCGGCACGGCGGACCTCGTCGATCAGCGCCGGGCCGGCGATGGCCGGCCGCGGGTGCGGGCCCCCGCCGAGCAGCCGCGGCAGGGGCGCCGGGCGGGGGACCACGCCGTTGCGCCGGGGCGCGGCGGTGCTCATCGGACGGCCGCCGTGACCCGGTCCCGCCCGCCGGCCGACCACCGCCAGGCGGCGGCCGCGCCGACCAGGGCGACGGTGCCCAGGGCGAGCATCCGGAACCAAACGGTGCCGGCGTCGCTCCCCAGGCCCAGGCCGTGGACCACGGCGACGGGCCACGCGACGTAGGCCGCCCAGTGCACCGCGCGGAACGCGCGGGCTCCGATGCGGGCGCGCATCATGCCCGTGACGGCGACCGCGACCAGCAGGTCCACGGCGACGGCGCCGAGGCCGATGAGCCCGGGGTGCGACGCCGCGGTGAGCGGGATGATCGCCGCGATCGGCCGGACGGGCGCCCAGGGGTCGAAGACCGCCGTCAGCACGTGAAGGGCCACGAACGAGACGGCCAGCAGCGACACGCTGCGATGCAGCGCGACGGTCGCGAAGCGGGGCAGCGACCCGAACCGCACGCGGCCCCAGGTGGCGATGCCCAGCGCGGTCGCGCCGCTCAGCAGCAGCAGGGCGACGACCCCCGACCCGCGCATGAGGTACCAGACGGCGAGGGACGTCACGCCTGCGGCTCCGGCCAGCCGCCGACCCGCACGACGTCGCCGCCGACGCTCACCAGCCGCGCGGGGAGCCCCCTCCCGGCGAGCCAGCCGGCGGCGGAGCGGCCCCGCACGATCGCGGCGGTACTGGCGGCGTTCGCGTCCAGGCACGAACCGGCGGCGACGCTGACGGTGCGCCACACCTCGTCGCAGGGCCGGCCGGTGCGGGGATCCAGGATGTGGTGCAGGCGACGGCCCCCGCCCCACCGGCGGACGGTGGTGCCGGAGGTGGCGAGCCCGCCGCGGACGATCGCGACGACCTCGTCCAGGGGGCCCTCGGCGCGGTGGTCGTCGCCCACCCGGATCGACCACCCGCCGGGCGGCGGGGTCCCGGCCACGGCGATGTCGCCGCCCAGGGACACGAGGGTCGCCGTGCCGAGGCGTCGGTGGATCGCGGCGGCGGCGCGGTCCGCGGCGACCGCCTTGGCGGTGGCGCCCAGGTCGAGGGCCACGCCGCGCGGCAGCCGGACGGTGCCGCGGGCACGGTCCACCCGGATCGACCGCCACGGAGGGCGCGGCGTGGCGCGCACGCGCAGCTCGCCGGGGTCGGTGCCGGCGACAAGGGCGAAGTCGCGGTCGTAGCCGCAGGCGGCCATGTCGCTGCCGACGGTGGGGTCCACGTCGCCCCCGGTCGCGCCCGCGGCCCGCAGCGCGGCGCCGATCGCGTCGAGCAGCACCGGCCCCACCGCCGTCTCCCCGCCGTCGGCCGCGTTCAGGGCGGCCAGCTCGGAGTCGTCGCGGAAGCGGCTGCAGGCCCGGTCGACCGCGTCGAGGCGGTCCCGCAGCAGCCGCTCCGCGTCGCCGAGGGCGCCGGGGTCGGCGACGACGACGGCCGCGGTGGTCCCGAGTGCGCGGAAGGAGGCGGCGGGGAGCGCGGCGGCGCGCGCGGCGGTCGTCATGACCCGCCGGAGGTCACGACCGGGGCCTGGGACGTGGTGATCGGGGCGGCGACCGACTGGTTGGTCACCTGCTGGGTGCCGGTCGTCGCGCCGGACGTGGCCGACGACACGACGGTGCCCTGCGTGGAGGAGGCCGCCGCCCCGCCGCCGTGGGCGGAGGCCGCCAGCCCCGCGACGCCGGCGGTGGCGGCGACGGCCAGCGCGGCCACGCCTCGGGTGATGCGGGTGACCCGGCGGACGTCGTGGTCGCGGGTCGAGGGATCGCGGTGGTTGCGGGGCGGGGCGGGCATCTCGGCGGCTCCTGTGGTCGTCCTGAAACCACGGTAGGACGAACCGGGTAAAGGTTCGTCCAAGAACCGATAGGAGTTCGCCCTGAGTTGCGCGCCTACGCCGCGACCGGCGCTCCGGCCCAGGTGGTGAGCGCGTCGGCGAGCCCCTCGCCGGTGCCGTCGCCCACCCAGGCCACGTGGCCGTCGGGCCGGATCAGCACGGCGTCGGGGGCGGTCACCGGGCCCAGCACGGGCAGCTCCCACGCGCCCTCGTGGCGGGCGTCGACCAGCCGCACGCGGTCGCCCCGGGGAGCGCCGTCCAGTCCACCGGGCGCGCCCAGGTTCAGCAGCACCGGCCGCGCGTCGTGCAGCAGGGCGAAGGCGCGCACCGGCCCGTGCTGCGTCCGGAGGTCGAGGTCGGGCATGCGACGGCCGAGCAGCGGGTGCCCCTCCCCCAGGTCGTAGTGGATGTCCAGTCCCGAGACCATCCCGGCGAGCCGCGTGCGGGGCACGTCCAGGCCCATCAGCTCGGCCAGGGTGTCGCGCAGGGCGCCGGTCCGGGCGTCGCCGCGCTGCAGCACGCTCATCGCCATGGTGGTGCGCAGCACGCGGGCGCCCACCGGGTGCCGCTCCGCGTGGTACGTGTCGAGCAGGCCGTCCGGCGAGGCCCCGTCGAGCACCTGGGCGAGCTTCCAGCCCAGGTTCACGGCGTCCTGCACGCCGGTGTTGAGCCCCTGCCCGCCGACGGGCGAGTGGACGTGGGCGGCGTCGCCCGCCAGCAGCACACGGCGGTCGCGGTAGGACGCGGCCTGCCGCGTCATGTCGGTGAACCGGGAGATCCAGGTGGCGTCGTGGACGCCGTAGTCGGTCCCGCGCACGGCGATGAGCGCGTCGCTCAGGTCGCGCAGGGTCGGCTCGCCCTCGGCGCCGACCTGCTCCTCGCGCACCACGATGCGCATCCGCCGGTCGTCGAGCGGGCCGATGGCGTGGACGCCCTTCGCGTCGCTGCGCATGCCCAGCTCGGGCGCGTCGCGGGTCTCGGCCTCGGCGATCAGGTAGCTGGTGGCGGGGTCCCACCCGGGGAAGCCGATGCCCGCCGCCCTGCGGACCGTGCTGCGCCCCCCGTCGCAGCCCACGAGGTATCGCGCCCGCAGCGGCGGGCCGTCCGCCACCTGCACGTCCACCCCGTCGTCGTCCTGGGCGAACCCCGTCACCTCGCGCCCCCGCAGGACGGGCACCGCCAGCTCGGCGACCCACTCCGCCAGGATCTCCTCGATCCGGTTCTGCCACAGCGCCAGCCCGTAGTTGTGGCGGGTGGGGAAGTCGCTGATGTCGAGGGGGATCGCGGCGAAGGCCCCCACCTGGGCGATCTGCCCCTCCGACAGGAACCGCTCGGCGATTCCCCGCTGGTCGAGCACCTCGATCGTGCGCGCGTGCAGGCCGCCCGCGCGCGACCCCTCCAGCGCCTGGCTCCGGCGGCGCTCCACGATCGCCACGTCGACCCCCGCCAGCGCGAGCTCCCCCGCGAGCATCAGGCCCGTGGGGCCCCCTCCGGCGATCACCACCGCGTGCTCGGTCATCGGCCACCTCCATCCCGGTCGCTGGACCTGCGGCCGGGCATGATGCCGCACCCCCCCGGGCTTGCGGCAAGCCCCCCCTCGTGGCCTAATTTGGATGTGGAGGGAGCGGTTCGGGTCCCTCCCCGCCCGGCCCACTGCCGCGGGCGGCAGCCGCGGCCAGCCACGCGAGGGAGATGGCTCCGGCGATCCGGATCGCGGCGAATTGGGTCACCCAGGCGAGTGGAGCCGGCGGGGGCTGGCCGGGGGGCGCGCGGCCGATGTACGGTCGCGCCGTCGTTTCCCCGACCCGACCGGAGCGCCCGTGGCACGCCACGCCGTCTGCGTCTCGCACGCCCCCGGGGCCGGCGGCAGGGCCGTCGGCCGCGCCGTCGCCGAGCGGCTGGGCTTCCGCTACGTCGATGAGGAGGTCATCGCCGAGGCCGCCGACTGGGCCGACCTCGACCCGGCCGTCGTCGCGGATGCCGAGCGGCGCAAGCCGCTGGTCGACCGCGTCCTGGCAGGGCTGGCGACGGCGGGGCCGGAGTACGCGTCCGCCGAGGCCGCGAGCTACGGTTGGGCATCGATGGGGCCGGCCGAGCACGACCTGCGCGCCCTCATCGTCGAGGTGCTCCACGCGTTCGCCGACCGCGGTTCGGTGGTGATCGTCTCCCACGCGGCCTCGTTCGCCCTCGCCGACCGCGACGTCCTGCGGGTGCTGGTGACGGCGTCACCTCAGACGCGGGCGCGTCGCGTCGCGCAGGAGCGGGGCACCGGCGAGCGCGACGGGGTCAAGCAGGTGAAGAAGGAGGACGAGGCGCGGGCCGACTACCTGCGGCGCTTCTACGGCGTCGATCACGAGCTGCCCGTGCACTACGACCTCGTCGTCAACACCGACGCCATGACCCCGGACCAGGCCGCGCGGGCCGTCGAGGGCGCCGCGGCATAGCCCTTTCAGCGGCGTCGCACCCGGCAATAGGCTGCAGCGGTGCCCCCGCCCCTGGATGCGGTGCCGGCGATCCCGGCCGGCTACGAGGACGATTCCACGCTGGTCGACGCGCTGCGGAGCGGCGACGAGGACGCCTTCTCCTGGCTGGTGCGCCGATACCACGGCTCCCTGCTGCGCTACGCGGGCGTGTTCGTCGCCGATCGCGCCGTCGCCGAGGAGGTCGTCCAGGAGACGTGGCTGGGCGTCATCCGCGGCATCGCCGCCTTCGAGGCACGTTCGTCGGTGCGCACGTGGATCTTCCAGATCCTCGCGAACCGGGCGCGGACGCGGGGCGTCCGCGAAGCGCGCTCGGTGCCCATGTCGGCACTGGTGGCGCAGGAGCTGGAGGAGGACGCCCCCGTCTTCGGCCCCGACCACTTCCGCCCGGACGACGCCCCGCGGTGGGCCGGCCACTGGGCGATCGCGCCGCAGCCCTGGAATGCTCCCGAGGCGCGCCTGCTGGCGGCGGAGGGCCGGGCGGTGCTCGACGCGGCGATCGCCGCCCTGCCACCGGCGCAGCGCCAGGTCATCACGCTGAGGGACGTTCTGGGAGTGGAGGCCGAGGAGGTCTGCCGGAGGATGGATCTGACCGACGGGAACCAGCGGGTGCTGCTGCACCGGGCCCGCTCGCGGGTGCGGGCGGCGTTCGACGCCTACCTGCAGCCGGTGGAGGCCGGGTGAGCGGCGACGGGAACAGCCTGGAGCGCCGCTTCGGCGAGCTGTCCTGCGCGCGGATCGTGGAGCTGATCACCGACTACCTGGAGGGGGCGCTCGACGAGGACGTGCGCGTCCGCTTCGAGGAGCACCTCTGCTACTGCCCACCGTGCCGGGAGTACCTGGCGCAGATGCGCGCGACCGTCCGGGCCGCGGGCCGGCTGACCGAGTCCGACGTGCCGCAGGAGACCATGGAGGCCCTGATGCGCGCCTTCCGCGACGAGACGCACGGCTGAGCGATGCGGGGGTACGGCTTCACCACGGCGGAGGGGCGCGGCGCCTACGACGGCGCGGCATGGCCGCCGCCCAGCCCGTCGGGGCCGGGGGCCTGGACCGCGGCGCCGGCGCCGTCCCCGTTGCAGGGCCGCGTGCGGGCTCACCGGATCGAGGACCTGCCGTTCGCCATCGACGAGGCCCTGTGGGTGGTCGAGCTGGACGGTGACGTCCGCCGGGAGCGGCGACTCACGAGCGGGGCGCGCGGCCGGCTGGTCGCGCGGATCGGCGCCTGGGACGGCGCCTGCGCGGCCGACTACGCCCGCGACTGCGAGGTGCGCGCGCAGGAGCGGGCCGTCGACGGCCCCGACGGCGCCGACGGCGAGTTGATGCGCGGGTACCTGGACGACCTCCACACGTGCGTGACGGGGGGCCTGCCGCGGGTCACCGCCGCCGGCGCCGCCGGCTACATCGGCGCGCGCATCGCGGGGATCGCCGCGGGCCCCGGCCGGTACGACGAGGGCGCGGCGGCCGAGCGCACGACGCAGGCCCGGTGGCTCGCCGCGCGCCTGGACCTGGCGGACCACCCCGGCTGAGCGCGCGGGTCCTGTAACGCCACGGCGGTGGCGGGGACTCCAGCGTCGACGCGGCGTCCGTCGCGCCGGCGCGAAGTCGAGACAGGGGGATCCGAAGATGGCGTTCGAGTACCAGTGCTCCGATTGCGACGAGAGCTTCCGCGAGGACACGGCCGCGGGGTTGATCAAGCGCGCGGCGGCCCACCACCACGACCACCACGGGGGCCCGTCCGAGATCACCCCCGAGCTCGAGGCCGCGCTGAGCGCGAAGGTCAAGGAGGTCTGAGCCAGCGGCCGCGCCCCCGCGCCGCTGCGCGGGGGCGCGGGACGTCGAGGGAGGACCATGCCCGTAGACGCGAACGGCTCAGCCCCGGCCTGGCACCGGGTCCTCGGCCCCGACGACCTCCCCGAGGGGCGCGTGACCACGGTCACCGCCGGCCACCGCAGCCTGGCGATGACCCACCACGAGGGCCGGTACGGCGCGCTCGAGAACCGCTGCCCGCACCAGGGCGGCCCGCTCGGCGAGGGCGCCATCGAGAACGGCTGGCTGCGCTGTCCGTGGCACGGCTGGGACTACTGCCCCATCACCGGCCGGGCGCCGGGCGGGCACGACGACTCGGGCGTCGCCACGTTCCCCGTCGAGGTCCGCGACGACGGGGTCTGGGTGGAGATCCCGCCGGAGCCGCCGCACGTCCGCACGGTCACCGACGTGATGGTCGAGACGATGGTCGCGTGGGGTGTCACGCACGTGTTCGGCATGGTCGGCCACTCCAACCTGGGCCTCGCCGACGCCGTCCGCCGCCAGGTCGAGGCGGGAAACCTCACCTTCATCGGGATCCGGCACGAGGGCGCCGCCAGCTTCGCCGCGTCGGCCTTCGCGAAGCTCACCGGGCGCCCGGCGGCGTGCC
Source organism: Thermoleophilia bacterium (assembly GCA_050250915.1). Lineage (GTDB taxonomy): Bacteria > Actinomycetota > Thermoleophilia > Miltoncostaeales > Miltoncostaeaceae > Miltoncostaea. The sequence goes on along the minus strand of JBFWNT010000005.1, from coordinate 141,114 downwards.
TGTCGATCGCCGGCCCGGGCGCCACCAACCTGCTGACCGGGCTCTGGGACGCGAAGGTCGACCGCGCGCCCATCCTCGCGCTGACGGGGCAGGTGGACCTCCAGGTGCTGGGTCCCGGCGCCTTCCAGGAGGTCGACCTGCGCGCCGCCTACGGCGGGGTCGCCGCCTGGGGCCAGACGGTCCATCCGGAGAGCCGCCACGAGGAGCTGATGGCGCTGGCCCTGAAGCACGCGATCGTGGGGCGTGACGTGTCGCATCTCGTCTTCCCGGACGGCGTCCAGACGCGCCCCGCCCGGGAGGGCGCCGTCGCGCGCGGCCCCGAGGGACGCGTCGGCGCCGCCGGCATCGCGCCACCCGCCGCCGCCCTGGCGACGGCCGCGGAGCGCCTGCGGGCCGCCCGCCGGCCGGTGATCATCGTGGGGCACGGCGCGCGCTTCGACATGGATGCGGTGCTGCCGCTCGCCGAGCGCCTGAACGCACCGGTGCTGACGACGTTCAAGGGCAAGGGCGTCATCTCCGATCACCACCCGCTCGGGTGCGGCGTGCTGGGCCGCAGCGGCACGCCGATCGCGAGCTGGTTCATGAACGAGGCCGACCTCCTGCTGGTGATGGGGGCGTCCTTCTCCAACCACACCGGGATCACGCCGAAGATCCCGACCATCCAGGTGGACGCCGATCCGATGGCCCTGGGGCGCTTCCACCCGGTGGAGGTGCCGGTCCAGGGCGACCTCGCGGTCACCGCGCGGCTGCTGCTCGACGCACTCGAGGGCGCCCCGACCCCGGAGGACCGCCGTCCGGAGATCGCCAGGCGGTGGGCGATGTGGCGTGCCGAGAAGGCGCGCCGCGAGGCCGACGACCGCGGCAACGGCCTCTCGGCCGCGTCACTCTTCGCGGCGATGAGCCGCCTGGTCCCGGAGGACGCGGTGATCGCCGTGGACGTCGGCAACAACACCTACTCGTTCGGCCGCTACTTCGAGTGCGCCCGCCAGTCGGTGCTGATGAGCGGCTACCTCGGCTCGATCGGCTTCGGCTACCCGGCTGCCATGGGCGCGTGGTGCGCCGCCCCCGACCGGCCGATCGTCTGCGTCACCGGCGACGGCGGCTTCGGCCAGTACATGGGCGAGCTGACCACCGCGGTGAAGTACGGCATGCCGATGCACCCACGTCCTCCTGAACAACGGCGAGCTCGGCAAGATCAGCAAGGAGCAGCGGGCCGGCATGTGGGACGTCTGGGAGACGAACCTCGTCAACCCCGGCTTCGCCGCCTACGCCGAGCTCTGCGGCGCCCAGGGGATCCGGGTGACCCACCGGGACGGGTTGGAGACGGCCCTCGCCGCGGCCCTCGCGCACCAGGGGCCGAGCCTCGTCGAGGTCGTCCAGGACCCCGAGCTGGTCTGAGCCCCGAACGGAAACGATGGGCGCGGCAGGACTCGAACCTGCGACCCAGGGATTATGAGAGGCGTTCCGGGGCTTCGGCGGGCATCGGCCGGGCACGTCGTCAGGCTGCAAATTAGCCGCTTCTTCGCCAGCGCCTAACGAGCCGCCTCGGCGGGAATCTGCGGCTGATGTTCCCACTTTGTTCCCACTCGCGGACGGCGCCTTAGGGAGCCGGCTCATGCCGTCGCGCCGCACACCTCAGACAGTGCTGGCGACGGTCACGAAGCCGAGGAGCGAGTAGCCGTCAGCGGGACGACGCTGCGAGCTGCTCTGCGAACGCAGCAGTGTCCGAGTACTCGACGATGCGCGACACGAGCCCGTTCGTGACCTCCACGAAGTCGGCGCCCCGCAGACGGACGGCGTTTCCTGTCGCGGGGCGGCCATAGAGCTCCCCAGTGTTCGTCCCGGTCATCACCCAGCGATACGCGGCGCGCGGCCCCTCCACGACCACTGGCCCGTCGAGCGCGAATCCCAGATCGGGAAACGCCGTCAGCAGGCGGTGCAGGTGTTTGAGGATGCGAGGCCGCTCAAGCTCGCCCATCCGCGGGTTCCAGAGCGTCGCCTCAGGGGCGAGGCTCTGGTCGAGTGCGTCGACGTCGCCTGCGCTCCACGCGTCGGCGTAGCGCATGACGGCCTTCCGGGTCGCGTCGCTCATCTGATCACTTCCTGTTCGACCTCGACGTCATCCTCCGAGATGAGGATCTGCCGGTACAGGTCCCGCGACGCTTGGCTGACGTCGATCCCGAGCTCCCGGCGGAGGACCGTGCGACAGGCATGGAACTGGCGCAGCGCGAGGGCGCGCTCGCCGGCGGCAGCGTAGGCGCGCATGAGAAGACGGTGCCACTCCTCCCGCTCGGGCTCCCGCTCCACGAGCCGACGAGCTCGAGACACCGCTGGGCTGGGGCGGCCATCCTCGATGAGCGCGTCAGCCAAGCTGGCGAGAACCTCCGCGTGAACGCGCTCCGCCTCGGCGCGAGGGGCGTCGGCCCATGCCGCATACGGCCACTCCGGGTACGGCGTACCCGTCCAAGCCTCGTCGGCGCTCAGGAGGCGCTCGAGCCGCCTCAGTCGCTCCTCACCTCGAACGGGGCGCGCGACAGCGAGAAACTCGGCGAGATCGAACGTGTCGCCGTCGCGGAGGACGACGCGGTAGGACTCATCCTCGTTGACCACAACGGACGAGGCGGCGCCACGGGCGAGCTCCGGCTCCAAGGCCCGCCGCAGGGCGTGGACCGTCACATGGAACGCGCGCATGCCGCGATCGAGGTCGAGGTCAGGCCACAGCCACTCGAGGAGGACCTCACGGTGGACCGGGCCGCCGGCGCACAACAGCGCGCCGAGCAGCATGCGAGCCTTTTCGCGGCCGAAGGCCGAACGATCGACGGACAGCCCACCGCGCTCGACCGCGAACCCGCCAAGGCAACGGTGCCTCAGAGGAGGCGCGTGGCTGCTCGCGCCGGTGCGCGCCGTCCGAGCCGCCTCACGAACCTCGGGCGAGCGGTCCTTCATGAGCACCTCGAGTGCCTCGGCCGGCACGCCGGGGACGCCCGCGACCTCGCGCGCGAAGGCCTCCCGGATACGCGGGGGCGCCGCGGCAAGCCGCCGAGTGCAGTCCACGATCACGCGCGGGCCGCACGCCGCAGCAAGCCGAGGCGCGCCTCCGGGTCGTCCGACGCCGTCCGCGATCGCCCGCGCGAGGGCCTCCCCCGCGTCGGCACGTTCGCGCCGCGACCAGAGGCCGATGAAGCCTTCCTCCTCAGTGATGGCAAGCGCCTCCGCCAGAAACGCGTCGCCTCGCGGACCGGCGCCGACGGCGAGCGAGAGGCGCAGCGCGGCGCGCGCCCGGCCCCATGGGAGGTCCTGGACAGTCGCCTGGCGGTGCGCGGCTTCTGCGAGCTCGGCGGCAAGGTCGTCGAGGCGGACGACACGGGCAGCTCGCGAAAGGTCGCAGAGGATCCACGGTTGGTCGAACGCGGGCCCGTGTTCCTTCATCGCGGCGATGGCTGCTTGGGCTTCTGCCATGACGGTGTCCGCCTCGCCGTGGTGCGCAGCGAGAAGCGCGGCCGGCGAGCGATAGCGGTACCCGTAGTGACCTGCATGGACACCCGCGGATGCAGGCGTCGCTGTGCCGAGCATCGACGCGAGGTCATCCCATCGCTCCAGCCCCGCGAGGGCGGTGAGCCGCCACCAACGCGCCGGTCGCTCCGCTTGTTCGCCCATTGCGAGCGCCTTCATGGCCGTCACGAAGCGCTCCGTCGCGAAGAGGGCGTCCTCGTGCCGCCCGAGGCTGTTGAGCACGTACGGCTCGTAGGCGACTGCGAACATCCCGAAGCCGAACGGGTCTCGTGAAGGGTCCGCGAGAAGCTCTGCGGCGCTCCACTCGAGTAGCTCAACAGCCCGCTCGCCCCGGCCGCGGGGATACTCGAGGTAGAACGCGTCGATGATGCGCGCGTAGGCGCCGACGGGGTAGCCGTCGTCGTCTGCTTCGGAGAGCGCGAGGGCGAGCTGCCGGCGAGCCTCGACGGTCCGTCCTCCGAAGGCGAGACCCATGGCGTGGGCCACACGTGCCACGGGCCGAGCCGGAACCGCCTCAAGGCGGGCGAGGCAGCGCTCGCCCGAGATGATCCGCCGAGCTGGTGGCGTTCCCGCCGTGAGCATGTTCAGGAGCAGGCCGACGAGCGCGATGGCGGCGCGCTCGTGCTCACCCAGGTCGAGCAGCCTGCCGACGGCCTCGTCGGTCGCCTCGAACGCGCGCTCGAACTCGCCGGACGTGTTCAGGAGCGTCGCGCTGGCAAGCAGGAGCCCGGGACGCTCCGAACGGAGATCTCTTGGGATCCGGTCGATCCATCGCGCCACGTCGGCGCGGCCGGGGCCCCGCACAAGGGATTCGGCGTACCGGTCGAGCATGTCGGCCAGCCGGTCGATGTCTCCAGCAGACGCCTGGTGCCGGAGCGCCTCCAGCGGCTCGCCCTCCGCTTCCCATGCGCTCGCGGCTCGTCCGTGGAGGTCTGGGACGCGGCCGGGCTGCTCCTCGCCAAGCCGATCCCTGAGATGACGGCCGAGCAGGTGGTGGTAGCGAAACCACCCGCCGGGGCCAGCAATGCGCTGGGTGAACAGATGTCGGTCGGCGAGGCTGTCGAGCACGCCTCGCGCGTCCTCAGGAGATCCGCCCGCAACTGCGGCTGCCAGCCGGGGGGTCATGCGAGAGAGCACACTCGTGTCGGCCATGAAGCGGCGTACCCGCGGCTCCGTGCGGGCGAGGACGTCATCTGCGAGCGAGCCGAAGAGCATGTCGTGGCCGTCTTCGGTGCCGACATCACCCCGGCCGGCCTGTGCGGCGATCATGAGTCCGGCTGCCCACCCTTCGGTCTGGGCGTGAAGCCGTTCCAGGCGCTCGGGCGGGAGGTTCAGTCCGGCGCCTGCGACGAGAGCGGTCGCCTCGTCCACGTCGAGCGCCAAGCGCCGTTCGTCGATGACGACGACGCCGGGACCCGTCTCTGCGGGCAAGCCTGAAGGCAGCGATCGGCCGGCCATCGCGAGGCGGACGCTCGGGGGCAAGTCCCGAAAGAGCATGCTTGGAACCGAATCGGCGTCGGTCCCCGCCAGCAGGTGGACGTCGTCCAGTATCAGGACGAGGTCGTCGACGACCGTTGCGTCGGCCTCGTTACAGAAGTCGGCCGCGAGCGTCTCCGTCGAGGCCTGGTACGCCAGACCGGCGCCGAAGCCGGGAACCACCTCCGCCAGCGCTGCGGTGAGATGCGCCAACAGGTTCGCCGGGGTGCCCATCCGCGAATCGCATGAGCACCACGCCGTCGATAGGTCGAGATGCGCGACGGCGCCTGCCAAGAGCAAGCTCTTACCGTATCCCGCCCCCGCGACCACGAGGAGCCGGCCCTGGTCGATTCCGGCGCGGCACGCCTGCTCGAGGGACGGGCGCTCGAGCGTGCCCGCTGGGATCCGCGGCGGGCGCAGCCGGCTACGGAGGACGCTAATCCCTGTCAAGGCGCGAGGATACGGCGGCCCGGCGGGTGGGGGACAGAGTTCTCGACCGTCCCCCGCCGCCCGACTTCAGCTGCCGGTGCGTGCCCCTTGCAGGACGGCCGTGTCCTCGAAGCAGCGCCACCACACAGCTTGGCCGTCCTCGAAGCGCCAGACATGCGCGAACGGGGCGCGGGCAGGGGTGCCGGAGGCGGGATCCACGGCCGACAGCTCTCCGAGGACGACGACGTGTTCGCCGGCGTCGATGTACGTGGACGGCGCGACCCGGAACTCGTCCCAGACGCCGGGCAGGCGTCCGAACATCTCGGCGAAGACGCTCTCGCGCCCGTGATAGACGCCACCGACCCCCGGCGCGCCATCCGGCTCGATCCACTCGACGTCCTCGTCGAGTACCTCCGTGAGAGGGCCGAGGTCTCCCCGGCCGAACGCCTCGTAGACAGCTCGCACTCGCTGAGCGTTGCTTGTCATGTCATTCCTCCGACGGTCTCGCGTGCCGTAGGAGGAGCGTCCAGCGGCGGCCTTACAAGCCGCTTACAGACCGTTAGGACCGCGGCGCCTGAAGAGGCGAGAACGATTCTTCAGGCGCCGCAAAGGGAGGAAGACGAATGCCGGGCCCGGCGTCGGCTCAGTTGGACCAGTCGCGCTTGCGCAGGCCCTTCGCGGTCAATTTCTGGAACGTCACGACCATCTTCTCCCCCGCGCTTCCCGGCGGCGGGATCGCGCCGATCTGGCGGCCGAGCTCGTTGACGTCGAAGTAGAGATGCAGCCGGGTGATTCTGTCGCCGTCGGTCTCAACCCACGTGACGCCGTGGTTGGTCACGGGGCCGTTGGTGGGAGCGAATCCCGGAGGCTCGAGCGGACCGCGGAACGTGGCGGTGGAGTCCCACCAGAGCGCCGCCGTCCCGTCGGCGCCCTCCAGGCGGCCGCGCTCGGTGAGCACGAAGTCCGGGAAGGCCGTGAACAGCATCGCAGCGTCAGAGCGTGCCGCCTCGGGCCCGGCCAGGGCCGGATTGGTGATGGTCGGCGACCAGTAGCTGCTCTCCGGCGCGAAGTCGGCGGCGACCGCGTCGGCGTCCTGGGCGTTCCACGCCGCCAGTTGGCGCTCGATGATCGCGGCGATGGTCATCCGAGGACGCCCGCCGCCGCCAGCAGCGTCGCCGTATCCCAGTAGACGTTCTCGAGGACGATGAGACCGTCGGGAGCGAGCGTGTAGACGCTGATCCCCGGCAGCACGACGGTCGCGCCGCTCGCCGGCATCCCGGGGAAGTCGTTCTCGTGCGTGCCTGAGAAGGTCCACTCGACGACGACGCGCCCGTCGCCGCCGTCGACTTGCGACCGGACGTCGAGCACGGCGTCGGGGACGGCCTGAAGCGTGGCGGCCACCCCCTGGGCGATGGCATCGCGGCCTGCGAGGCGGGCCTCGGGCAGCGCGAACTGGTGGCGGACACCGTCCGGAGTGAACTGCGCGGCGATGTCCTCCGGCTCGCGGCGGTTCCAGGCCTCGACGAACTCCTGCAGTCCCATCGTCATCCTCCTGTCGTGGAGATGGATCGGCGCGTGCAGGCGACTGAGGAACCGGCGCCGCGCGGTCGCGTAGTCCTGCGTTCGAAGCTCCGATGACGAAGCCATTGCGTCCCCTTCCGTCGTACTCAGCGAGCCGCATCGCGACTCGCCGACCACGCTAGGAGGGAGCCCTTCCAGCTCACTTACGGCCCGCACCGCTCAGGCGGTGGCGAGCGCCCCTGTCTCGGGGACCGGCTGGTCCTCGAGGATCAACTGATAGAGCGCTCGCGTGTCGGCGCTGGCCTCGACGCCGAGCTCGCGCCGCATGGTCGAGCGGCAGGCGTGGTACTGGCGCAGGGCCAGCGCCTTCTCGCCGGCCCGGGCATAGGCAACCATGAGGGACCGGTGGCCGGCCTCGCGCTCCGGTTCGAGTGCGACCAGCCGCTCCAGGCAAACCAGCGCCTCCCGCTGAGCGCCGGCCGCCAGGTGGTGGTCACCCAACGCGCTGAGCATCCCGGAGTAGCCCTGCTCGACCTCGCGGCGCCGTGAGACCGCCCAGTCGGCGTAGGGCCACTCGGGATAGAGGGCGCCCCGGTAGACCCGCTCGGCGCGGCGCAGCCGCACCAGCGCCTGGCGCTCGGTCTCTCCGTCGATCGGCGACAGCAGCCCGAGGAACTCGTCCACGTCGACGGTGTCACCGTCGCGGAGCACGAGCCGGTAGCCCTCGCCCTCGGAACGGATCACCGAGCGCGCTGCGGAGCCGCGGCCCAGCTCGGGCTCCAGCGCCCGACGAAGGCTGTGAAGCGTGACGTGGAGGGCCCTCAGCCCGCGCTCGAGGTCGAGGTCCGGCCAAAGGAGGTCGACCAGACGCTCCCGATGGACGGGCCCGCCCGCACAGACGAGCACCGCGAGAAGTGCACGTGCGCGCTCGCGGCCGAACGCGGAGACCGCCACGGCCTCGTCGCCCCGGCGCACGAGGAAGCCTCCGAGCGCGAGGATGGTGAGCGGGGGCCGATCGGGGCCGGCGGTCGGGACCGCCGTCGCGGCCGCGGGAGCACTCTCCGACTTGCCGCGGAGGAGCTCGTCGATGTCGGGGTCGCTGACGCCGACGGTCTGCATCGCCTCGAGGAGGCGGCCCGCGGCCTCGCGCGACTCCACGGCGGCGAGGATCTGTGCGCACTGCTCGAGGACTTCGCCCCCGGCGCGGGCGGCGAGGGCGGCGGCGAGACCGGGCGGGCCGATGCCGAGGTCGATCGCTCGGGCGAGCGGCCGAGCGGCGAGGGTGCGGTCGCGGCGAGTCCAGATCTCGGGGAGGTCCCACTTCGCCGTCAGGTCGAGCGCCTCGCCGAGGGCATCGTCGGCGTCGGCGCCGTCGAGCACGATGGCCCCCAGCAGCTGGCCTCGTGCCCGCGCCCACGGGCTTTGGGCGCGCTCGGCCCCGTCGAGGACCTCGAGCCGGAGCCGCTGTGCCTCGTCGTCGAGACCGACCTGCAGGGCGGCGCTTGCGATGTCGCAGATCCAGCCCGGGGTGTCGAACGAGAAGCCGAACGCCTCAACGTACTCCATGACCACCCGGGCGTGGTGGGCGACCGCCTCGACGTCGCCACGGTGGGCCGCGAGGCGCGCAGCAGGGGCGCGCGTGCGGAAGCCGTACGAGGACCCCCGCATCGACTCCAGCGACTCGGTGTTGGTAAGCAGGATCTCCAGCTCGTCCCACCGCTCCAGTCCGGCGAGGGCGACGGCTTCGAGCTTCTGGCGCGGGCGCTCCCCGCCGCCGATGAGACCCCGCTCCCGGGCGGTCTCCATCAACCGGTCGAGTTCGGCGAGAGTCTCGTCGTAGCGCCCGAGCTGGTTCAGGATGATCGCCCGGTAGCAGCGCAGCCCGAAGATGTAGGCGAGCACATCGCTGCGCCAATGACGCTCGAAGAGGTCGATGACCCAATCGATGGTCTCGAGCGCCTGCTTGGGCCGACCGCGGGGATGGTCCATGTACAACGCCCGCGCCGATGCGAGATACCCCTGACCGAGAGGGTCGATCGCCGGCATCGGGAGCGTCAGCACCTCTCCGAGCATCGCCTCGGCCTCGTCGTATCGGGTCGCGCATCCGAGCTCCGACGCCATCAGCACCATGCAGGCCGGGAGCAGCTTGGCCGACGGGTCGATGCCCGGCAGGAAACGGTATCCCACGTCGATCGCGTGAGCCTGCCGCGTGCCCCCGGCGAGTTGCGCGTAGATGAGCATGAAGAAGGCCTCAGCTGCCTGGTCGTGGTCCCCCGTCTCGACCAGGTCGGCCATCGCGCGACTGAGCAGGTCGAAGGCCCCCGGTTGATCGCCGACGAAGAACGTCGCGATCGCACGTCCCAGGGTGAGCCCCGGGCGCCCGCGGAACAGCGCCTCCGGCAACTGCGAGGCCCAGCGCAGGAGCACACCCGACTGAGGGCCCAGCCGCATCTCGTCCGCGACCGACTCCATGAGGTCCGCCGCCCGCTCGAGGTCACCTGCGACCAGTAGATGGTCGATCGCCTCCCTCGGCTGACCGTGCGCGATCCAGCAGTCGGCGGCCCGGCGGTGCATCTCGGGAAGAATGTCGGGCTCGAGCTCGGCGATTCGCTCGCGCAGGAAGGCTTGGAAGAGGTGGTGGTAGCGGTACCACTCCCCCTCAGCCTCGAGGCGGATCACGAACAGGTGGCGGGCCATGAGGCTCCGGCATGTGCCCCGCACATCGCCGTCCGGGACGAGGCCCGCGACGAGTTCCGGCGAGAAGCGCTCGAAGATGGCCGTCTGCAGGATGAAGTCCTGGATCTCCGGTTCCAGGGCGATGAGCACCTCCTCGGCGAGATAGCTGAAGAGCTACCGGGAGTCGGAGCGCCGCTGGAAGTCGGCGTCGCCGGCCTGCGCGGCGAGGATCATGCCGGTCACCCACCCCTCGGTCCGCTCGCAGACTCGCCGGAGGGCCTCCGGGTCGTCGGCGCCGCCCCCGGCGCGCCACAGCGCGGACACCTCGTCGTCCGACAGTGCGAGGTCCGCTTCTGTCACCTCGAGGAGCTGTCCCGCCCGCAGCTTGCCGACGGGGAACGCCAGCGGTGCGCGCCCGGCGAGCACGAGGTGGATGTTCGGGGGCAGGTCGCGGACCGACTCGGCAAGCGTGTCGCTCGCCGGCTCGTCGAGCAGGTGCACGTCGTCGAGGACCAGGATCATCTCGTCGCTGACCGTGGCGACGAGCTCGTTGCAGAGGGCGGTCACCTGGAGCCCGACCGGCCCCTCGAATCGCAGGCCCGCCCCGAACCCCGGGACGATCCGCTCGACACCGGCGGCGAGATGAGCCAGCAGGTCGGGCCCACCGCCGAGGCGCTCGTCGCACGACATCCAAACCGAGGGCGTCGACGTCTCCGCGAGGGCCTGAGCCACGATCGTGCTCTTGCCGTAGCCCGCTCCTGCGAGCACCGTCACGAGGCGCCCTTCTGTGCCCGAGGCCAGACGGCCGCTGAGTGATGGGCGTGGCAGACAGCCCGAGGGCAGCCGCGGAGGAAGCAGGCGCGTCAGCAGGATCCCGCTCGGGGCCATCGCCGCGCAGTTTCAGCCCGCGCCCGTACGGGCGCAAGCCCCGCCCTCCAGCGAGCCCACCTGGCGAGACGGTCATCGCAGGTTGGCGCGCCGGGGGTCGTATGAGCGCGCCAAGTCGGCCGTAAGAGGCGCCGTAAGTGAGCTGTAGGGCGCCGTTCCTAGCCTCGGTCTCGCAGTCTGGAGACCACACGAGGAGACTCGAGATGTCGCCCGTCGCGATCACCCCCACCGCCCCGCCCGCCGTTCAGTCGATCATCACCGAGCGGGATCTCGACGTCGTCTTCGCGGTCGAGTCGTGCCCGACGGGGCTGCTGATCGGCGGGTCGTTCATGGAGGCGACCGATGGGCGGACCCTCGAGGTCGAGGACCCGGCGACGGGTCGCATGATCGCCAAGGTCGCCGACGCGACCTCCGCCGACTGCATGAGCGCCCTGGAGGCCGCGGTCGCAGCCCAGGCCGGGTGGGCGGCGAGCGCCCCCCGCGAGCGGGCCAGGGTCCTGCGCCGCGCCGCCGACTCCCTGCGGGACCAGATCAACGAGATGGCCGCAGTTCTCACCGCCGAGATGGGCAAGCCCCTCGCCGAGTCGGCCGCCGAGGTGGAGTTCGCCGCTGAGTACCTGGAGTGGTTCGCCGAGGAGGCGACCCGCACCGCCGGGCGGACGCAGGTCGCCCCCGACGGCCAGAGCACGCACCTGGTGGTGAAGAGCCCGGTCGGGCCGTGCCTGATCGTCACGCCTTGGAACTTCCCCCTTGCGGTCCCCGCCCGCGGCATCGGCCCGGCGATCGCCGCCGGATGCACAGTCGTCCTGCGGCCGTCGTCGCTGACGCCGCTGTCAGCGCTTGCCCTCGGCCGGATCCTCATCGAGGCCGGCCTGCCGGCTGGGGTGCTCAACATCCTTGTCTCCTCGGAGGACGACGCCACCGACCCCCTTCTCGCCGACGGCCGGATCCGCAAGCTGACATTCACCGGCTCCGAGACCGTCGGGCGGCAGCTGATCGAGCGGAGCGCCGACAAGATCCTGCGCGTCTCTGCGGAGCTCGGCGGCTGCGCGCCCTTTCTGGTTTTCGCCGACGCCGACATGGACGTCGCCGTCGAGGGCGCCGCCTCGGCCAAGATGCGGAACGGCGGAGCGGCCTGCACCGCGGCGAACCGCTTCTACGTCGAGCGACCGGTGTACGAGGAGTTCACCCGCCGGCTGGCCGAGCGGATTTCCCAGGTGCGGATCGGGCCCGGCACCCGCTCGGGCGTGGGCTGTGGGCCGATGATCTCCGCGCGACAGGTCGAGCGGTTGGCCTCGCTGGTCGAGGATGCGGTCGTCCGCGGGGCGCGGGTCGTCCTGGCCGGCGGCCCGATCCCCGGTGACGGGCACTTCTTTGCACCAGTCGTGCTCGCCGACGTCCCCCATGACGCCCGGGTGATGCGCGAGGAGATCTTCGGGCCGATCGTGGCGATCGCCCCGGTCGCGGACGAGGCCGAGGCGCTCAGCCGAGCCAACGACCACGACGCCGGCCTCGCCGCCTACCTCTTCACGTCCGACCTGGAGCGCGCGATGCGCCTGGGCGCCGCGATCGAGGCGGGCATGGTCGGCATCAACCGCGGCCGGGTCTCCTGCGTCTCGGCGCCCTTCGGCGGCGTCGGCCATTCGGGCTTCGGCCACTCCGGCGGCGCCGAGGGCATCGACGAGTATCTGGTCACCCGCTACCTGACCGTCCCGGCGGCCGGCGGCGTCCGATGAGCGGGGCCGAGGACCCCCTAGCCGATGGCGACTTCGCATCGTTCCGGGCCGCCCGTGACCGCTTCTTCGCCGGGCTCCGTCACGAGACGACGGATGAAACCGGTCGATCGCCGACGTCGGCGCCGGCACCGCAGTCCTCCTCGCGTCCCACGAAGGACCCGCCCGAAGCCGATCCCGACTACTAATGGGCGCGGCAGGACTCGAACCTGCGACCCAGGGATTATGAGTCCCCTGCTCTGACCAGCTGAGCTACACGCCCGCGCGTCGCAGCATGACGGACGGGGCGGGCTACAGGGCCTCGGGTTCGGGGTCGTCGGAGGGTTCGCCCGTCGGCTGGCGGCGCCCCATCAGGGCGAGGGCGACGGCGGGGAAGATCAGGACGGTCAGCATCGCGGCGCCGACGAGGGCGGCGGAGGTGGCGCCGCCCAGCTGCCCCTCCCGGACGCCGGCCTCGCAGATGGTGACGACCAGGGGCAGCGTCGAGGCGCTCAGGAAGCCGAGCGGGAGGATCGCCTCGCGGCCCAGGTGGCGCGCCTCGAAGATCGCGGGGAGGCCCCGGGCGAGGAGGAAGAGGCCCATGAAGATCGGCAGCTGCGCCATCGCCGCCGGGCTGTCGAGCAGGCCCTTCAGGTCGAACGTCAACCCGCTGCGGATGAAGAAGACGGGCACCAGGAAGCCGAAGGCGATCGCGTCGAGCTTCGTCTTCAGCACCACCGCGCCCGGCGCATCCTTCGTGGCGACGGCGTAGATCACGCCCGCCGAGAACGCCCCCAGCACCAGCTCCAGGTCCAGCTCGACCGCGATGAAGACCAGGGTGACGAGGAGCAGCAGGCAGATCCGGACGGCGAGCTGGCCGCTCGCGTTCATCGTGTCCCGGATCAGCCGCTCCACGGTGCGGATGTGGATGTGCGGCGCCGCGATCGCCAGCCCCCCGGCGACGAGCACGAACGCCGCGAGCAGCACGGCGGCGGTGAGGCTGTTCTTCGTGGCCGTCAGGAAGATCGACACCAGGATGATCGGCCCCACCTCGCCCACCGACCCGGCCGCCATCACCATCGTCCCGAAGGGGGTGCCCATCATCCCCTCGTCGCGCAGGATCGGGACCAGCACGCCGAGGGCGGTGGTCGCCAGGGCGATCGCGACGATCTCCGGATCCTGGATGACCTCGGTCGCGTCCAGCACCACGGCGGCGGCGACCCCGATCAGCAGCGAGACCAGCCACCCGCGCGCCGCGAGCCGCATGGCGCGGCCCCGGATGATCTCCAGCTCGATCTCCGACCCCGCCAGGAAGAACAGCGCCGCCAGCCCGAGGTTCGCGAGCGCGTCGATGAACGGGTCGGTAGTGACCAGGTCGAGCACATCCGGCCCGACGACGATGCCGAGGACGATCTCGACCACCACGATCGCCACCCGGAACCGGCGCGGGACGTCGGCGATGATCGGCGCCAGCACGGCGAGCAGCGCGATGATGACGAGCGACTCGAGATCGGGCTCCACGCGGGCAGGTTGCCATGCCGCGGCGGACGGCCGCACCCACGGCCCCCACGCCGCCTTTCGCGGGGGCCCCCGCACCGGATAGCGTCGCCCCCCGAGATGGCCGCGTTCCTCCACCGCCTGGGGCTCTGGGTGGCCCGCCACCCCCTGCCCGTGATCCTCGGCTGGGTCGCCGTGATCGTGCTGATGGTCCTGCTGGTGGCCCGCATCGGCGCGCTCACCACCAACGACCTCACGCTCCCGGGGACCGACAGCCAGCGGGCGACCGACCTGCTCGCGGCCAAGTTCCCGCCCCAGCAGAACGGCAAGAGCCCCATCGTGTTCCACGCCGAGTCGGGGAAGATCGACACCGACGCGCGGAAGAACGCCATCGCCAAGGCGGCGAAGGCCCTGCAGGCGCACCCCGACGTCGTCAGCGCGCCCAATCCCTTCGGGCAGAACAACGCCGCCCAGATCGCGAAGGACGACACCACCGCGTTCATCCCGGTGCTGCTCGACATCAACTCCGCCGACCTCACGACGGAGGAGGCGCAGGAGATCCTCGACCTCGCCGAGGTCCCCGTGCGGGGCACGGGGCTGGAGGTGGCCGCCGGCGGCTCGATCGGCTCGGAGCTCTCGAAGCCGGAGACCGAGAGCAGCGAGCTCGTCGGGATCATCGCCGCGATGATCATCCTGAGCTTCGCGTTCGGCACCGCCGTCGCGATGGGCATCCCGATCGTCACCGCACTGGCCGGCCTGATCGTGGGCCTCACCGGCATCGGGCTCATGGGGCACGTCGTCGGCATCCCCGACATCGCGCCGACGCTCGCGACGATGATCGGGCTGGGCGTGGGGATCGACTACTCCCTGTTCCTCGTCAACCGCCACCGCCGGCAGCTCGCCGAGGGCATGGAGATGAAGGAGTCGATCGCGCTGACGGTCGCCACCTCCGGCGGGGCGGTCGCATTCGCCGGCGGCACCGTCGTGATCGCGCTGGTCGCGCTGGCCGTGGCGGGCATCCCGCTGGTCACCTCGCTCGGCTACGCGTCGGCGGTCGCCGTGCTCACCGCGGTGCTGGCGGCGATCACCCTGCTGCCCGCCGTGCTCGCGCTGCTCGGGGCACGGATCAACAGGCTGCGCCTCCCCACCTGGCTGCGCCCGCCCACCAAGCCCGCCGGCACCGGCATGTGGGCGGCGTGGGGCCGCACCGTCACCCGCCACCCGTTCATGGCGATCGCCGCGTCGGTGGTCGCACTCGGGATCCTCGCGATCCCGGTGCTGTCGCTGAACCTGGGCCAGGAGGACATCGGCGCGACCCCCACCGACACGACCGAGCGCCAGGCCTACGATCTGATGACCGAGGGCTACGGCGTGGGGTACAACGGCCCGCTGCTCATCTCCGTGGCGCTCGACACCCCCGCGACCACCGACCCGGCGGTGCAGAAGCAGCTCGACCAGGCCAACGCCCTCCAGGCCGAGCTGGAGCAGGAGCAGAAGGAGGGCCAGGCGCAGCAGGCGGCGCTCGAGCAGCAGGCGGCCGCCCTCCAGGCCCAGCAGGCCCAGCTCGAGCAGCAGCAGGCCGCCCTGCTCGCGCAGCAGGCCGACCTGGAGCGCCAGGCCGCCGCCCTGCGCGCCCAGCGCGCGAGCGCCGAGGCGCAGCTCGCCCGGATCGAGCGCCAGATCGCCCAGATCGAGGGGCGGCGCACCGACCTGCTCCAACGGGCCGAGACCTTCCTGACCAAAGCCCGGCAGGCGGCGTCGACGGGCCGCGCCGCCGAGCAGCGGCTGCAGCAGGTGCTCGCCGCGATCCAGGCCGCCAGGGCGCAACTGCCCGGCATCGCGGACCCCGCCGACCGCCAGCGGGTGCAGGACCGGATCGACGCACTGGAGCAGCAGGCGGCGACCCTGCGGCAGCAGATCCAGGCGGCCCGCGCCGACGAGCGCGCCCAGAAGGCCCAGGCCGCCACCCTGCGCCGCCAGGCCGCGCAGCAGCGACGTGCCAACCCGACCGTCGTGAACGAGGCCCGCAGCCTGGCGCAGCAGGTGCGCACCATGGCCGCCGAGGCCGCCCGCCTGGACGCCCAGAAGCGCTCACTGGAGGCCCAGGCGGCCGAGCTGAAGCGCCAGGCGGCGTCGCTGCAGGCGCAGGCCGCCGACCTCCAGGCCCAGAAGGCCGACCTGGAGGCGCTCCAGGCACAGGCCGAGGCCCAGCAGAAGCAGGCGGAGGCGCTGAAGAAGCAGCTGACCGCCACGCTCACGAAGGCCGGCGGCGACTCCCGCGGCACCGACCCGCGCCTGGTGAAGCTGCAGGACGCCCTGACCGACACGCCGGGCATCGCGGTGCTCTCGCCCCCCGAGATCAACACGGCCGGCGACGCCGCCATCTTCACCGCCGTCCCCACCACCGCCCCGGCGGCGACCGAGACCGCCGACCTGGTGAAGACCGTGCGCTCCACGGTGATCCCCGAGGCGACCGCCGGCTCGGACATCCACGCCTACGTCGGCGGGTCGACGGCCGCCAACGTCGACCTGGCCGCCAAGATCTCGTCGCGCCTGGCCCTGGTGATCGCGACCGTGCTGGGCCTCAGCTTCCTGGTGCTGCTGGTCGCGTTCCGCTCGCTGCTGGTGCCGCTGCAGGCGGCGGTCACCAACCTGCTGTGCGTGGGCGCCGCGTTCGGCGTGCTCACCGCCGCGTTCCAGTGGGGCTGGGGCATCGGGATCTTCGGCGTCGAGACCACCAGGGACACGGTGCCGATCGCCAGCTACGTGCCGCTGATGATGTTCGCCGTGCTCTTCGGGCTCTCGATGGACTACCAGGTGTTCCTGCTGTCCCAGATCTCCGAGCACCGGCGCAGCGGCAAGGACGAGCGCGCCGCCGTGGCGAGCGGCATGGCGGCCAGCGCCCCGGTGATCGTGGCCGCTGCGCTGATCATGATCGGGGTGTTCGGCAGCTTCGTGCTGAACGGCGACCCGACCGTGAAGCAGTTCGGCGTCGGCCTGGCCACCGCCGTGTTCCTGGCGGCGGCGATGGTGCTGGTGCTGGCGCCGGCCCTGCTCGTGTCGATGGGCCGCGGCACGTGGTGGCTGCCGAGCTGGCTGGCCCGGATCGTCCCCGAGGTCGACATCGAGGGCCGCGGGCTGGAGGAGAAGCGGCGCGCCGAGGAGGTGGCGGAGGCCAAGCGGCCGTTCCCCGAGCCGGAGCCGGCCGCCCCCGGGGAGTGAGCCCGCCCGCGCCGGGGGCCCGCTGGTGGGGGCCCCCGGCCGGTCGATCAGTGCGCGATGCCTGCGGCGGTCATGCGCCCCAGCGCTTGACGGCCACGCGGCGCGGGTCGTCGCCGCGGCGGATCGCGTCGTCGGCCTCGGCCTCGGCGATCTCCGGGGTGGGCGCCGGCGTCGTCTGGCGGGCGCGGATCGCGTCCCAGTACCCGGTGCGGCCGTAGTGGCCGTACGTCGAGGTCTCGTGCTCGCGCGTGAAGTCGTCGTCCCTGTCGAACGTCGGGCCCTCGCGCAGGTGGTCCTTGTCGTACGGCACCACGAGCCAGTGGTCGTCGCCGTCGCCCTCCAGGCGCACGTCGTCGACCGGGATCATGTGCCGCTTCGAGCCGAACCAGCCGGTCTTCACCGCCAGGTAGCGGGCGTAGCCGCCCTGCTCGTCGGCGTAGATGTCGTCGACCTTGCCGACCTTGTCCCCGTTGGCGTCGCGGACCTGCATGCCCTCGAGGTCCTCGTAGCGGGGAAGCCGCGTCTGCTCGGAGTAGGTCTCCGGGCCGATGATCGTCTGGTCGTACTGCATCTGGTATCGGGTGCCCATCGCGTCTCCCGTGTCCGGTTGTCGGAACGCGCTGCACCCCATTGGTGCCCACCCCGGGCATCCGTGACCATCCCCCGTCGGCCCGCGACGGGGGTGTTTCAGCCCTGCAAACCGCCGATTTCCTACCCGGTCGGCTGGGCGGAGATGACCGCGCCGGGATCGCGGTCCTCGCGCCGCTCCTCGGCCGTCTCGTGGGCGTGCGCCTGCTCCTCGAGCGCGCATGTCAGCGCCGCGCAGGCCACCTCGAGCTCCTCCGCCGTCGGCGGGGCGGTGGTGAGGCGCTGCGCCCACATCCCCGGGAACGACAGGAACCGCAGGCGGCCGTCCGAGTGCTTCGCCGCCTGGCGCTGCAACTCGAACGCCACCGCGGTCACGATCGGCGCGCCGATGAGCCGCGTCGCGATGAGCGCCACGTAGGTGAACACCCCGGTGATCGCCAGCACCGCGCCGTAGATCGCGATGGACACCACCGCCGAGACGACCAGGAACGACGTCCCGCACCGCGGATGGAACCGGCTGAAGCCCGCCGCCGCCGAAGCCGTGAGGGGCCGGCCCGCCTCGAACGCGGCGATCGTCTGGTGCTCCGCCCCGTGGTACTTGAGGATCTTCCGGAATGGCTTGAAGAGGCTGAGCACCAGCAGCGTGCCGAGCAGCAGGACGAGCCGGATCGCCGCGTCCGCGACGATGAACGCCGCGCCCTCCAGGCCGGCCTCCTTTGCGATCACGACCGGCCCGATCCGGAACGCCGCGATCTGGAGCCCCGCGCCCAGCAGGGCGCCGAAGCCGACCGCGACCTTGCCCCAGAACCCGAGCGACGCCTCCTCCTCCGCCAGCTCCTCGGCGGCGGTCTCGCCCTTCGGCAGCTCCTCCCAACGCAGGCGCTCGCCGATGGACATCGACTTCTGGCCGGTCTTCAGGGCGGCGTGGATGGCGACCACCCCGCGCATGAGGGGCCACTTGGCCCAGCGTCCCTTGGGCGGGTCGACGGTGAAGCCCTCCGTGACGATCTCGCCGTCCTCCTCGCGGCGCACGGCGACGCCGACGCGCGTGCGCGTCCGCATCATCACGCCACCGGGGAGCGCGCTGCCCCCGATGGTCAGCTGGGCCTCGCTGCTGGCCCTGTCCTCGCCCACGTCGCTCCCCACGGTCGCCTGCGCCGACCATCGGCGTCCCGGCGCAGAAGTGTAGGGGAACGGCCCCGGGCGGCCCTACGCGGTGGGGCCGGCGCCGTCCAGGTCGGCGGGACGGGCCTCCATGCGCACCGACAGCTCGGTGAGCTGCGCCTCCCCCATCCCCGCCACCTTCAGCGCCTCCTTGGCCAGGCGGCTGCCGTCGCGGGCGGCGTCCGCCATCCCCAGGCGCACCTGGATCCAGAACGTCGCCTGCACCGTGCGCCGGCGGCGGTCCTGCCGGGAGTCCGACACGCCCGCCGCCCCCGGCATCGCGGCCAGCGCCGTGCGGAGGCGGTCCGCCGCGTCGGTCGGGATCGACCCGCCGGCGCTGGCGCTGAACTCGACCCGGTAGTCGGTCGTCACCCCGTGAACCCTACCCGCGCCGCTCCCGCTCCCAGCGGTCCGCCGCGGCCCGGTCGGGGGCCGCGTCGATCGCGTCGAGGGCCGCCACCCGCTCGCCCGGGGTCACGCGCGCCCGCGCGACCCACCGCCACAGCCCGCCGTCGCCGGCCGGCTCCACCAGGCCGATCGCGTGGTCGGGCGCCGCCTCCCCCATCGCGACCGACGTCCCCGCCACGGTGGGGTGGGGGCCGAGCGCGAGCACCAGGCGGCCGTCGGCGTCCACCAGGTGGGGCCCGGCGCCTTCGCTCAGCACCACCGGCAGCGCCACCTGCACGAGCACCCGGTCCGGGTCCGGCTCGCCGGCCAGCGCCTCGGCCGCCGCGAACCCCTCGGTGCGGGTGACGCCCGTGAACCGCACCGCGCCGTCGGCGAACCGCAGCGCCCAGCGGCGGGTGGGGTCGGACCCGCCCAGGGCGGCGCCCTCGCTCGCCACGAGCTCGGGCGCCGCCTGGGCCGGATCGCTCACGGGCCGAGGATACGGCCCGCGGGCAGGCGTCTACAGCCCGCCCGACGCCTTGCCGATCGCGTCGGCGATGACCTTGCGCAGGTCGCCGCCGATCGCCGGCGCCCACCCCTTCGCGGCGACGGCGACAGCCCCGATCAGCAGGGTCACCATCACCACCACGCCGACGTACTCGACGGTGCCCTGCCCGCGGCCCTCGCGGCTCCGCGCCCACTCCGCCGCCGACGCGCCCACCGCGTGGAGCCACGCCGCCATCACGTATCCCATCGTCCCTCCCCTGTCCGTGTGTTCCGTCTCCGCCCCGATGGTCGGGGCGGTCCCTGCGACGGCGCGACACCCGGGCGTGCCGGATGTGCGCCGACTCCGTCACGGCGCCGGCGCGCCTCCCCCGCCGGTCCGGCCGCCCTTGAGGCCGCCCGCCTTCCTCGTGACGACGGTCTGGAGGACGTCGAAGCCCACGTCGCCGGTCGTCGCACCCAGGTCGTGGCCCAGGCGCCGCGCCGCCTCGCGCGGCGGCATGCTGCGCAGCATCCGGATGTAGTCCGGCAGCCGCCCGGACCGCTGGATGAGTCCGACCGCGGTGTCCGCCAGGTCCACCGACGAGGCGCTCCCCACCGGGTCGCGCAGGAACTCCCGGATCCGCCGCCGCACGACGGGCTGGATGCCGCTCTGCCAGCCCTCGTCGAACGCGATCCCGAGCGCCACCGCCTCGCGGGCCCCCTCCCCCACGCGGCCGAGGAAGCGCCCGATGGGGCGGTCGCCGCGGCCGCGGGTGGCGGTGTCGAGCCAGGCGGGAAGGTCGTCGCGCGACCAGGCCTGCTCGACCCGCCGGGCCGTGAGCCCGAGCGGGTCGGCGACGTGGCCGATGACGTCGGGAGGCGCCCCCGCGGGGCGCACGTTGCCCGCCATCCAGGCGGCGAGCGCCGCGACGAGCAGCGCGATCGCGACCGTCACGCCCACCGACTCCACCGCCGCCTGGCCCCGCTGCGTCCTGGTCATGAGGCGATGCTCGGCCCCGGCGGCGCACCCATGGCGCGACGTCTGTGCCGGAAGGCGGACGCGGGTGCGCCGGAGACCGGGGTAGAATCCGTACGCGACGCGCACCGACGCCCACGAGGAGGCGGCCATGGCAGTCCTGGACAGCATCGCGAAGCAGGCGAACCGCCTCGCGTCGGACGTCCAGATGTCGTTGCGCCGTGCCCGCGTGGAGGGCGAACGGCGGCTCCTGCAGCGCCAGCACCGCGCGGCGCTGGAGGAACTGGGCGAGCGGACCTACGAGCTCGTCCGCGCCGGGAAGGTGCCCGAGGAGCCGCTGGCCACCGAGATCGCCGCCGTCGAGTCGAAGCTGATGGAGATCGAGGCCAAGGTCGCCGAGATCGACTCCCTCCGCACCGACGACGAGGCCGACGCAGGCCCCGCGGACGACGACCAGCCAACCGCCACGACGCCGACCGACCCCTCCCGCGCCGCCTTCCCGATGGTCGGCGGCGACGCGCCCCCGCCCGGCCCCGGGCCCGGCTGGGAGGCCGCCGAGAAGTTCTTCGGGAAGCCCCCCGAGGGGGACTGAGCGGTGCCGCCGCCGCCCGCCTCCGCGGCGCCGCGAAACACACGTCGCGGCGGGGCGGTCGACTGGTTGATCACCCGGGGGTCGGGTGTATGCTCCCGGGGTGCCGGGCGGCCCGCCCGGCGTACACCAGGTGTAGGGGGGACGCCGGCGTGAGGGCCGAGTCCGATCTTCAGGGTCATCACCGCTCCGAGGCACCCGCCTGCCACCGCTGCGGCCTCCCGCTCCTCGCCGAGGCCCGCTTCTGCCCCTACTGCGAGCGCTGGCTCGACGAGGGGCACCTCCCCCGTCTGCTGACCAAGCGCCGTGGGATGGAGGACCGTGAGGGCCGCCGCCTCGCCGGCGTGTCCGAGCGATTGCTCCTCGTCGTGGGGCTCACCCTCTTCACGCTCGTCGCCGCGGCCAGCATCGTCGCCGCAGTCGCCACCTGAAGGGCACCGTGGCAAGCGTGGGGAACGACGGCCTCTTCGAGGTCGGTGACGAGGTCACGGGCGCGTTCCGCTGCGCCGAGTGCGATCTGCTGATCAAATCGCCGCAGGAGAGCGACGGGGTGCTGGTGCTGCCGCCGTGCCCGCTGTGCGGCTCCGAGGAGTGGCGCAAGGCGCACTGACCGGGGTCAGTCCTCCGGCGACCCCAGCGTCTCGATCAGCTCCTCCACCGTCAGCGCCGTCAGCGTCTCGAAGCTGGCGCTGCCGCGCGACGCGAGCTCGATCGTGATCTGCGAGATGACGGTCGCGTCCGGCGCCTCCACGACGCTGAGGAAGTCGTAGGCGCCGAGCAGGGCCCACTGCTTGATGACCCGCCCGCCGAGGCGCTCGACCTCGCGGTTCACCTCCAGCAGCCGCTCCGGCGTGGTCGCCAGGGTCTGCAGGCCCTGCGGGCTGAGCGTCGACAGGAGGAGGAACGTCCGCACGGGCGGAGTGTACGCCGAGCGGGCGCGACGGAGGGCGGACGGCGGAGGGGGCTAGACTCGCTCGCGGAAACCCACAGCCCGAGGTGAGTAGACGTGGCCCTGCGCGACGATCCCGACCCCCAGTACAACCCGCTCCAGAAGGCGCTCCTCGAGTACGAGGCGACGGCGCTGGAGGAGGCCCTGATCGAGTGGACCCGGGAGCACTGGCCGATGGCGGCCCGCGCGATGGTCTACAACCGCGCCGAGGCGGACAAGACCGTCGAGGGCGTGCCCGGCATCCGCAGCGACGACGCCCGGCTGGCGCTCCAGGTCGCCGCGCGGGTCGCGATCTCCGAGCGGGAGCTGATGTGCCGCGCCGTCGCGGCCGTCCTGCCGGAGTGGCTCGAGACGACCTACGGCCTCAAGCCGAAGGGCGGCGAGTAGGGGTCAGCCGGCCTTCGGCTCCACCGGGTAGCCGGCGTCCTGCCAGGCGGACCAGCCGCCGACCAGGACGCCCACCCGGGACCGCCCGTTGTCGAACGCCCACATCGCGATCTTGAGGCTCGTCGCCTCGCCGGCGCGGTCGCAGTAGAAGATCAGCTCCTTGCCGTCCGGGAGCCCGGCGATCTCGCTCTCGAACTCCATCGGGTCGATCCGGATGGCGTTCTTCACCTGGACGTCCGACTCCCGGTAGCCGAGGTCGCGCACGTCGACCGGCTGCACCGCGTCGCCCATCTTGAATGCGGCCGCCAGGTCCACCGGCTGCCACCGCGAGACGTCATCCCAGGCCATCCGCCAACCCCCCTCGCTCCTCGGAACGCGGCAACGCTAGTGTCCCGCCCCGCACGTTGCGTGGTGTTTCCCGGCTGCATCGCATCGCGATGAGGCGTCCTCGGCCGCAGCGATAGGACCCCGCTATCGCCGCGGATCTGCGTCCTTGCCTCGCGGGCGATTCGCTCGGGAAACTCATACGGAACGTCCGGGGCGGGACACTAGCACCCGCTCCGCCTCCTCAAGGGAGGCCGCGCCGGCGGCCTCCAGCACCGCGTCGCGGTAGGCCTCGCTCCGCGGTGTGACGACCCCTGCGGCGAGGGCCCGGGCCAGGTAGCGCACCCCGTTGCGGCGGCCGTCGGCGTGCACGCTGGCGACCGCGCGGCGCGCGAGCGCCGCCGTCGTCATGTCCGGCGCGGGCAGGTTCCGCGGCAGCGAGCAGGTCAGCACCAGCCGGTCCTGCCCCGGGACCTCCACCTGAAGGATCCCGCGGGAGCTCATGAGCCCCTCGCGCTCGGCCAGCAGGTCGGCGGCCTCCCCCAGCTCCAGGTGCGCCGCCAGCAGCAGCAGCGCGCCGTCCACGGGACCCCCGTCGGGGTGCGGCACCAGCACCGGCCCGCCGTTCCAGCGCTGCGACGCCCGCCCGTACTCCACCGGGAACGGGGTCCGGCACGGCACCACATCCACGATCAGCGGCCCGAGCGCTCCGGGGCTGTGGAGCAGCGATCCGTAGGCGAGGACCGCCAGGGGCCGCTGCGAGACCGGCCTCGCGACGAGCCCCACGCCGGCCCGCCCCGACCTACGCGACCAGGTCGAGCAGGCTCGCCGCGTGGCCCTTCGGCTTCACCTTGTAGAGCACCTGCTGCAGCGTCCCGTCCGGCCCGATCACGAAGGTGCTGCGCTCCACGCCCATGTACGTCTTGCCGTACATCGACTTCTGCACCCACACGCCGTACGCCTCGGCGGCCTCGTGGTCCGGGTCGCTGAGCAGCGTGAACGGCAGGTCGTACTTGTCGCGGAACTTCACGTGGCTCTTCAGCGGGTCGGGGCTCACGCCGATCACCCGGATGCCGGCGGCGTCGTAGTCGGCCTGCATGTCGCGGAACTCGCAGGCCTGGGCCGTGCACCCGGTGGTGTCGTCCTTCGGGTAGAAGTAGAGCGCGACCGTCTGTCCGGCGAGGTCGCCGAGGCTCACGGTGGAGCCGTCGTCGGCCTGAAGGGAGAAGTCCGGGGCCTGCCGGCCCGGCTCGAGTCGCGCCATCCTGACCTCCTGATGTTCGGCCACCCCAGGCTACCGGCCGGGGAGCCGCCCGGGCCGTCTACCATCGGGTGCGTGAGCGCACCCTCACGCGTGACCGTGCGGGACGCCCGGCCGGAGGACGCCGACGCGGTCGCCGCGATCGTCGCCGACGGGCTGGCCGCCAAGTACCGCCCGGCGCTGGGGGGCGCCGCCGCGCGGGCGATCGCGGCGCTGGTGCGCCACGACATGGAGACCGGCACCGGGTCGCGCCACCTGGTGGCCGAGGTCGACGGGCGGATCGCCGGCGCCGTGCACCTCGTGACCGGCGGGGGGCCGCCGGCCGGGATGACGTCCACCCTCGTCCGGGAGGTCGGGCTGTGGACGGCGCTCCGCGCCGTACTGGTGCTGAGCCTGCTCGCCCACGAGGGGATGCGACCCGACGAGGCCTATCTCGACGAGCTCGCGGTGGCCGCGTGGGCCCGGCGGCGGGGCGTCGGCCGCGCGCTGCTGGAGGCCTGCGTCCGCGAGGGGAGCCGCGCCGGCCGCCGGCGCCTCACGCTCTGGGTGACCACCGACAACGCGCCCGCCCGGGCGCTCTACGCCGCCGCGGGGTTCGAGGAGATGCGGCGGCGGCGGATGCTGGCGGGGCGGGTGGTGTTCCGCGCCCCGGCGGCGAGCCTCATGGCGCGGCCGCTGGCTCCGGGCTGAGATCCTCCTCGCGGGCCGCGGCCGCGGGGGCGAGCGCCGCGGGCAGCTCCAGGCGCGCCTTCCCGCCCGGCCCCGCCTCCACCGTCAGGCGGCCGCCCAGGCGCTCCGCCAGCGCGCTCGCCACCCCCAGCCCGAGGCCCGCGCCCGGCAGGCCCGCCGCCGTCCTGCCCCTGGCGAACCGCTCGGTGATGCCGTGGATCTCGTCGCCGGCGATGCCCGGCCCGGTGTCACTGACCGCCAGCTCGACGGTGCCGCCCGGGAGCGCCCGGCCCGACAGGGTGATGGTGCCGCCCCGCGGGGTGTACGTCGCCGAGTTCGCCACCAGGTGGCTCAGGATCTCGTGGACCAGCGCGGCGTCGGTGCGCATCGGCGGCAGGTCGGACGGCAGGTCGGTCTCCAGCCGCAGCCCACGGTCGCGCAGCCGGCGATCGAACGCCGTACCCAGCCCGTAGGCGATGCCGCCCGCGCCGACGGGGCGCAGCCGCAGGGGATGGGCGCGCGGATCGTTGGACGTGCCGCGCAGGAGCTGGGCCACCAGGCGCTCCATCCGGTCGGCGGCGGCCTGGATGCGCCGCACCGTGCCGACCGCCGACGACGGCACCTGGCCGACCAGGTCGGAGCCGAGCGCCTGGATCTCGCTGACCGGGGCCTGCAGGTGGCGGGCGGCGGCGCCGGTCACCTGCCGGCGGACGGCGGCCATGCGCGCCTGCTCGGTCCGCTCGCCCACGGCGACGACGCGGCCGCCGGGGACGGCCCAGCCCTCCACCTCGAGGTGGCGGCCGTCGGTGAGCGTCACGCGGCGCGACACCGGACCCGACGAGGCGAGGCCCATGGACACGGCGGTGTCGAGCGCGTTGGCGTCCTGCAGGCTCAGGGTGTCGATCATCGTCACCAGCGCGTCGTTGCGGATGAGGCCGCCGGACGGGGTGCGGGCGGCGACGGGGTGGGCCATCGGAGCCAGCGCGGCGCCGAGCGCCTCCATCCGCGCCTCGGCCGAGGCCTGGAGCACGCCGGCGCGCTCCGCGGCGTTCTCCATCGCGCTGGACAGTGCGCGCCAGCCGCCGCGCCCCTCGGCGCGGATCGGGGCGGGGCGGCCGCCGCCGAGCGCCTGCGCCGCCGCGGTCAGGCGGGCCAGGCGCCGCTCGCGGCGCGTCCCGAGGATCCAGGTCAGCGCGCCGGCCAGCAGCGCCAGCACGGCGATGGCGGCCGCGACGGGCGGGCCGGCCGAGCCGACGGTCCCGGCGCCGGGCGCCAGGCGGTCGCGCAGCACGATGGTCGCGCCGGACGGCAGCTCGCGGGTGGCCTCGACGGCCCCGTCGCGCAGCGTCCACCCGCTCACGCCGGCCGTGGCGAGCGCGGCGGCGGTGCCGGCCCCGCCCCGGCTCCAGACGTCGCCCGCCGGCCCGGTCTGCACCCGCACGCGCCCGCCGGGCCCGATGAGGCGGGCGCTGTACCCGCTCTCGCGCAGCACCCGTCCGGCCTGGGCCGGGCGGCCCGCGTCGACCTGGGCGGCGGCGCGGTCGGCGGCCGCCGCGAGCGGCTCGCCGGAGCGCTCCACCTCGCGCCGCAGGTCCATGCCGAGGGCGAGCGACGCGACCAGACCGAGCACGATCGCGACGCCGGCGATCACCGCGATCGTCGCGCGCCATGGCCTGCGGGCTCGGGCGTCGTGAGGCATGCTGCGGCAGGGCTTCGCCCCCCGCGGGCGAAACTCCTTCCGTCGCCGTGACCCGACCACGGCGCCGAGCGGGACCCCAACGCGCAGACCAGGGGTGGGAAGACCCGATGACCGACGACGCCCACGACGAGCCGCCGCCGCAGCGCACGTGGCGCCCCGAGCGGGGGCGGCGCAGCCTGACCGCCAGCGAGGCGGCGGCGCTGATCGGCGTGAGCGTGGCGACGGTGCGCGGCTGGGCCGACGACGGGCGGCTGCCGGCGTACCGCACCGAGGGCGGCCACCGGCGCTTCGAGCTCGACGAGCTGCGCGCGTGGCTCACGCGCCGCGGCGCGGCCGCGCCCGAGACCCGGCGGTTCACGCGCGCGCCCCAGGAGGTGCCGGCGTGCCCGCTGCTCGCGCGCGAGCTGAACGCCCGCACCCAGGCGATCGTCGACCGGGCCGTCGCCGGCTACGACGAGGGGGTCGCCACCCCGTTCCCCCCGCCGAGCCGGCCCCAGCTCACCCGCATCGCGGTGCGGTTCGTCCGCGTCGTCACCAGCGGGCTGGAGACGGGGCGCCCGGGGCTGGCGTCCGGGCAGGCGGAGCTGGCCGGCCTGCGCGGCGGCCTGGAGGGCGACGCCGGCGTGCGGGTGCTGGTGGAGCACACCCGGGTGGCTCTGGCGATGCACGCCGAGGCGGAGGCGGCGGAGCGGGCCGGCGTGCCGCTCGAGCCGCACGGCATGACGGTGCTGCTCGCGGTCATCGACCACGCGCAGGCGGCGGTTGCGCGCGGATTCCAGCAGGCGCTGGGCGTCCGCGCCGGCGGCCGCCCCGGCCGCCCGGAGGGGCGCCGGGGCGTCTGATGCCGGGGAGCCGAGCCGCGGGCGTGCCCCGGGCGGGCATGCGCATCGCCCGCGACGACCTCGCGCGGATGCGGGACCAGCTCCTCTTCGACGGCCCCGACGCGGGCCGCAAGCTCAGCCGGTTCTGGACCCTGCTGGCGCTCGCGGCGGTCATCGCCTCCGCGGGCATCGTCGCCGACTCGACCGCGACGGTGATCGGGGCGATGATCGTCGCCCCGCTCATGACGCCGATCCTCGGGTCGGTGCTGTGCATCGTGATCGGCGACGGCAGGAACCTCGCGCGGTCGCTCGCCCTGGTCGTCAGCGGGGCCGCCGCCGTCGTCGCCATCGGCTACGCGGTGGGCCTCCTGGTGCCCTACGACATCGTCTCGGACACCAGCTCGCAGGTGGCGGGCCGCATCCATCCCCGCCTGGTCGACCTGATCGCCGCCCTCGCGACCGGCGCGGTCGGCTCCTTCGCGCTCGTGCGGTCCGACGTGTCCGACACGCTCCCGGGTGTCGCCATCGCGATCTCTCTGGTCCCTCCGCTCGCGGTGGCCGGGATCACCCTGGAGGCGGGCGCCGGCGACGAGTCCGCGGGTGCGTTGCTGCTCTTCCTGACGAACGTCGGGGCCATCCTGCTGAGCGGCCTCGTGGTGATGGCGCTCTACCGCGTCCGGCAGACGACGGAGCGGACCTGGCGGGCGCGCCGCGGGGGCGGCCTCTCGCTGGCGGTCGTGATCCTGTTCGTGGCGGTCATCGCCGTTCCGCTCGCCGCCACCTCCAGGACGCTCACCGGTGAGACGTTGCAGGCCTCGGACGTCCAGACGGTCGCCACCGCGTGGGCCGACGCGGCGGGCTGGCGGATCGCCCAGGTCACGCCCACCTCCGGACGGGTGGACGTCAGCGCGGCGGGACCGCTCCCGGCACCGCCCACGTCGACGCTCCGCGCCCGGCTCGACGACGCCGGGCTCGCCGACGTCCACGTGCGCGTCGTGCTCGTGCCCGAGTACACGGTGGACCTGGACGCCGACGAGGAGCTCACCGGGAAATAGCCGGAGCCCCGTCGCCGGGGCTCCGTCCGTAGCAGGCCGTAAGCCGGATTCTGTCGTGGGCAGCCATCCATCTGGGACGCCCCTCGCGGGGCGCCTCATGCGGCCTACCTGGGACTGGGCGAGCAACCCGTGACGCCCCGATTCGGCCTTGCACCGGGTGGGGTTTACCCAGCCGGCCTGTCACCAGACCGCTGGTGCGCTCTTACCGCACCTTTTCACCGTTGCCACCGACGCGAGCGCCGGGGGCTGTGTCGTTTCTGTGGCACTTTCCCTGGGGTTTCCCCCGCTGGCCGTTAACCAGCACCCTGCTCTGCGGTGTCCGGACTTTCCTCGGGCCGCCGGAGCGGCCCGCGACTGCCTGGCCTGCCGTGTCAGGGTAGCGCCGTGCGCATCGTCTCGCTGCTCCCGTCCGCCACCGAGATCCTGTTCGCCGTGGGCGCGGGCGACCACGTGGTGGGGGTGACCTTCGAGTGCGACCACCCGCCGGAGGCGCGCACCCGGCGGATCGTGTCCACGTCCGCGCTCCCCGAGGGGCTCTCGCCGGCGGAGATCGACGCCGCCGTGTCGGCGCGGATGGCGGCCGGTGAGGACCTGTACCACCTGGACGCCGGGGCCCTGGCCGGCCTGGACGCCGACCTGGTGGTGACCCAGGACCTCTGCGCCGTGTGCGCCGTCGACGCCGCCGACGTGGAGGCGGCCCTCGACCACCTGGGCTGCGACGGCCGCGTGCTCACCGTCGCGCCCGGCGACCTGGCGGGGGTGCTCGCGTCGATCCGGGCGCTCGGCGACGCGGTGGGCGCCGGGCCCGCCGCCCGACGGCTGACGGACGACCTGGAGGCGCGGCTCGCGGCGGTGCGCGACCGGGTGGCCGGCGCGCCGCGGCCGCGGACGCTGGTGCTGGAGTGGACCGACCCGCCGTACGCACCCGGCCACTGGGTGCCGGACATGGTCGCGGCCGCGGGCGGCGCCGGCGTCCTGGGCGCGGCGTCGCGGACGTCCGAGCGGGTGACCTGGGAGGCCGTGACGGCGGCCGGCCCGGAGGTGGTGGTGTGCGCGCCCTGCGGGTTCGGCCTCGCCGACTCGGCGGCGGCCGGCCGCGACCTGCTGGCCCGCGGCCTGCTCCCGGTGGACGCCGAGGTGTGGGCGGTGGACGCGAACGCGTCGTGGGCGCGCCCGGGGCCGCGCCTGGTGGACGGCGTCGAGGCGCTCGCCGGGATCCTGCACCCGGGGCGGGCGGAGCCGCCGCGCCGGGAGTCCGCTCAGATCTTGCGGAGGACCCCCACGACCACGCCGGCGAGGGTGACCTCCTCGTCCGGGACGATCGGCTCGTAGGCGGCGTTCTCCGGCATCAGGTGCACCCGGCCGCCGACGTGGCGGAGGCGCTTGACCGTGGCCTCCTCGCCGATCTGGGCCACCACGATCTCGCCGTCCCGGGCGGTGGGGGTCTGCTTCACCACCACCAGGTCGCCCTCGAGGATCCCCGCCTCGATCATCGAGTCGCCCTTCACCCGGAGGACGAAGTCGCCCGCGAAGGGGGAGGTGACCCAGTCCTCGACGTCCTGCTCGGCGAGGGTCGGCGCGCCGGCGGCGACCGAACCGATGAGCGGGAGCGCGGCGACCGACGGCTGCGCGGCCGGCTGCGGCGCGGAGGTCGCGTCGCCCGGGACGCGCACCAGCATGGCGCGCGGCTTGGTGGGGTCGCGCTTGATGTGCCCCGCCTGCTCCAGCTTCGCGAGGTGGGCGTGGACCGTCGACGGCGACGCCAGCCCCACGGCCAGGCCGATCTCGCGGACGGTGGGCGGATATCCGTTGTCCCGGCAGTGCCTGCCGATGAAGGTGAGGATCGCCGTCTGCCGCTCGGTCAGCTCGTCCATCGTGGGATGCCCCTTCGGGAAGCGAACAGGTGTTCCGGGCGGCACGCTATCACGGACCGGCGGATTCTCCACAACCGTCGCGCGATCCGGGCGCGGCGACGGGCTCGCTATACTCCCCGGACCCTCAGGCGCCTGTGGCGGAATTGGTAGACGCGCAAGGTTGAGGGCCTTGTGGACCGTATGGTCCGTGGAGGTTCAAGTCCTCTCGGGCGCACTTCGCGAAGCCCCGCTCCGGCGGGGCTTCGGTCGTTCCGGGGGTGGTCCGGGAGCGGCTAGCGCCAGCAGGAGCGCTGCCAGCAGACGAGCCACCCCGCCAGGAGGTTCTTCGCGTGGCGCATGTCCATGTCTTCGGCGCGTCCGCGGGAAACCCTGAGGCCCCCGGGCGCCGGGGGATCAGAAGATGGTCCCGATCAGGTCGACGACCCAGGCGATCAGGTACACGTTGAAGACCCCGAAGAGGTAGATCACGATCGCGATCAGCGGGACCGCGACGGCTCCTCCGACCCACTTGGCTGCGACGTTCATCGCGGTGAACCCTACCCATCGGAACGGCCGTCAGGAAGGGCGCCCCCCGCGGAGGGCCGAACGACCCGGAGCGGGAGGGACGAGGGACCGGCGGGCGCCTATGCTCCCCGCCGTGGAACCGACCCCGGAGGAGCCCGTGACCAGCCACGCCGAGGAGGCGCGCGACGCGCTCCTGGCCGCCATCACCAAGCAGGTTGCCGTCGCCCCCAACGCGACCACCCTCCTGCGGCTCGCGGAGGCGTACGCGTGGACCGTCGCCCCCGAGCAGGCCCACGGCGGCGCCGGCGAGAAGTAGCCGCCGCTCGGCGGCCGGGCGCTAGGCGGCCGGGCGCTCGCCGGCGGGCGCCCGCGCCTCGCGCGAGCGCGGGTCCAGCGCCGCGCGCACCGCGTCTCCCACCAGGGCGGCGGCCAGCACCGTCAGCACCACCGCCAGGCCGGGGAAGATCGTGAGCCACGGCCGGTCCTCGACCGTGTCGGGCGCGCCGATCAGGAGGGTCCCCCACGACGGGTCCCCGTCGGGGTCGATCCCGAGCGACAGGAACGAGAGGGCGCTCTCGGCCAGGATGGCCACGCCCACGGCCAGCGCCGCGAACGACGCGACCTCGGGCGTGGCGGCGGGCAGCAGGTGCCGCCAGACGATACGGGCGTTCCCCGCCCCCGCCGCGCGGGCCGCCTCCACGTGCGACGTCTCGCGGGTCGACAGCGCCGACGCGCGCGACAGGCGGAAGAGGGGCGGCCACGACAGGATCGCCAGGATCAGGATCACCTCCCCCACCCCGACGTGCTCGAACGTGAGCGACAGGACGATGAGCAGCACGAACGCCGGGACGATCAGGAACAACTCGGCGAACCGCGACAGCGCGCCGTCCAGCCACCCGCCGCGCCACCCGGCCAGCAGGCCGAGCGCGGCGCCCACCATCGTCGCGACCAGCGCCGTGCCGAACCCGATCGCCAGCGAGATGCGCCCGGCCACGAGCACCCGGGTCAACACGTCCTCCCCCAGGCTGGCGGTGCCGAACGGGTGGTCCCCGCTGGGGCCCTGGTTGCGCGCGGCCAGGTCCTGCTCATCCGGCCCGTAGGGCGAGAGCTCGGGGCCGATCAGGCAGGCGAGGGCGATCAGCACCAGCAGGGCGACGCCGAGCCACCCGGCCCAGCCGAACCGCCGCGCGAACCCGCGCCCGCTCACCGGCGCCGCCGCCCCAGGTCGACCCGCGGGTCGAGCTTCGCGTAGAGGAGGTCGGCGACGAGGTTGGCCACCACCACCGCGACGGCGCCGATCATCACGATCCCCATCGCCACGTTCACGTCGCGCGACACGGCCGAGTCGCGCAGCAGCCGGCCCATGCCCGGCCACGAGAACACCGACTCGGTGACCACCGCCCCCGAGAACATGATCCCCAGGTCCAGCGCCACCAGCGTCACGAGCGGCGCCAGCGACGCCCGCAGCGCGTGCCGGACCGTGATGCGCCACTCGGGGATCCCGCGCGCCCGTGCGGCGATGATGTGGTCGGCGCTCAGCCCCTCGATCATCGCGGCGCGCTGGAAGCGGGTCCACACGGCCACGTTCACCAGCGCGAGCGTCAGGACCGGCAGCACCAGGTGCTGGAGGTGGTTGACCGACAGCAGGTCCCCCTCGCTGCCGAACGAGAAGCGCTGCTGCGTGTAGAAGACCACCTGGCCGTCGCCGCCCAGGCGGTCCCAGAGCACGATCGACAGGGCCACGACCACCAGGCCGGTGGCGAACGCCGCCCGCCCGATCCGCCCGCCCCGCAGCGCGGCGCCGAGGCTGCACAGCATCACCAGCAGCCCGGCGAGGAACGGCAGGATCGCCCAGCCGTTGTCGCGCATCCAGATCGCCGCGAGCTGGAGCAGCACGCCCACCAGGAACGTCGGCGTCGCGAAGCCGAGGTGCGTGAACGCGGTGATCGACGAGTCGCCCGGCCCGTGCGGCCGGCGGGCCGAGACGACCCCCAGCACCAGGGCCAGCACCGCCGACACCAGGGTCGCCAGCAGCATGAGCTCGATGGTCGCCGGCAGGGCGTCCTTGATCGGCTCGATGGCGTTGACGCCCCGGTTGGCGGTGCTCACCCCCCAGTCCCCCGTGAGGAACCCGGTGAGCCAGTGCCAGTAGCCCTCGTACCAGGGCTGGTCCAGGCCCTGCTGGCGCACGAGCCGCTGGACGTCCTCCGACCGCACCCCCGGGATGCGCCGCAGGCGCGCCACGGGGTCGGCGGCGCGGTAGAGGAGCGCGTATGCGATGACGCTGACCACGAGCAGCAGCGGCACCGCGGCGAGCAGGCGCCGCCCCGCGTAGGCGGCGGTGCTCATCCCGGGGGTCGGTCTAGCCGCCGCCGGAGAGCGACCACTCGCCGCTGTTCCAGAACACCTCGGCCTGGGTGGGGTTCTCCTTCACGCCCTTCAGCGCATCGACGTGCGCCACGGTGTTGGGCTGCGCGTAGAGCGGGATGAGGGGCACCTCGTCGGCCAGGATGTCCTGGATCCGGCCGAGCTGCCGGGCGCGTGCGTCGTCGTCGAGCTCCCGGTCGGAGCTCCGCAGCAGCCCGTCCACCTCCGCGTTGCTCCACCGGTACACGTTCTGGCCGGAGAAGCCGTTCTCCTCCGAGGGGATCTGGTCGGTGGCGAGCAGCGCCGTGGGGCTCGGGTCGACCCCGCCGCCGAACGCGAGCAGGGCGGTGGTGAAGTCCCCCTGGGTCAGGTCGTCGCCGAAGAGCTGGTCGGGCGTGCGGGAGCGCAGCGTCAGGTCGATGCCGGCCTTGCGCGCCTGCTCGGACATGAGCCGCACCTCGGTGCGGCGCAGCTCGTCGCCCGAGAACGTCGACATGGGGATCTCCAGGCGCTTGCCGTCCTTCGCGAAGATCCCGTCCGGGCCGCGGACCCACCCCGCGCCCTCCAGGATGTCGATCGCGCGCTGCGGGTCGTGGCCGTAGCGCGCGAACGTCGGCTCGTAGCCGAGCTGGCTGGGGCGCAGCAGGCTCTGGAGCACGGGCACGGAGCCCTCCTGAAGCACGTCCACGATCTGCTCGCGGTCGATCGCGTACGCGAGCGCCCGGCGCACGGCGGGGTCGTCCATCGGCGCCGCCCGGGTGTTGATGACCACGTGCTCGAAGAAGAGGGACGGCACCTGCTGGACCGTCATCCCGTCGATGTCCCGCGCCCGGCCGATCAGCTCGGGGTCGGGCAGGAAGCTCGCCATCTGCGCCTCGCCCTGCCGCAGGGCGGTGAGGGTGGCCGCCGGCGAGTCCAGGAAGTTGACGACGATGCGGTCCAGGAACGGGCCTCCGCCCGTGTCCTTCGATCCCCACCAGTCCGGGTCGCGGGCCAGCACGGCGCGGACGCCGGGCGTGAACTCCTGGAGCGTGAAGGGCCCGGAGCCCACGATGCCGCCCGTGTTCCACGCGGTGTCGAAGTCCTTCCCCTCCAGGACGTGCTCGGGCAGCACGTAGTAGCCGCCGGCGACGCTGAAGACGTCCTTCCACGGCGCGTAGTCGCCCCTGAAGGCCACGGTGAAGCAGGTCGCCGGGTCGCAGTCGCCGCCGCCGGCGGTGGTCCCGGGGGTGATGGCCCGGATCTGATCCCAGCCGGTGCGGCTCGCGATCTGGTTGGCGTCCGAGGTCATCGTCCTCCACGTGAAGACGACGTCCTGCGACGTGACCGGCTTCCCATCGGACCAGCGCGCCTCCGGCCGCAGGTGGAACGTCACCCGCAGCGGGCCGGTGGCGATGTCGTCGCCGGTGGGGACGCGCTCGGCGAGCTGCGGCACGTATGCGCCGGTCTCGTCGTTGGTCAGCAGGTTCTGGAGGACGTTGGAGACCACCCGCTGCGCCGCGACGGTGGTCCCGTCGACCACGAGCGGGTTGATGATCGCCGGGGCCGGGGCCTCGGCGTCGATGAGGGTGCCGCCGCGCTCGGCGTCGCCGCCGCCGTCCGACCCGCACCCGGCCGCCAGCAGCGCGACGAGCAGCACGATGGCCGCCGCCGCGAGCGCGGCGCTCCGCCTGACACCCCGTTCCCGCGTCATCCCCGCGCGCACGCTACAGGCATGAGAAACGTAAGCCAATCGTGGACGGCCGCCCCTGACGGGGCGGGCCGGCTAGAGCGCCTTGGCCAGGAGGAACGTCGTGATGAAGAACAGGATCGCCGACGCCACGGTCACGCGGTCCAGGTTCTTCTCGACGATCGCCGTCGAGCCGCCATAGGAGCTCGACGAGCCGCCGACGCCGAACGCGCCGGAGAGCCCGGCGTCCTTCCCGCTGTGCAGCAGCACCAGGAACACCAGCAGCACGGCGTTGATCGAATGCACGACGACGAGGAAGGCGGTCACGACGCCGGACGGTAGCATCTCGCCCCTCCGTGGACGATCTCCCGCTGCTCAACCCTCCCGAGTTCCCGCACTGCCTGGTCTGCGGCCCGGCGAACCCCGAGGGGCTGCACCTGCGGATCCACCAGGACGGCACCGACGCCGTGGCCCGCTACACCCCGCGGGCCACCCAGATCGGCTACCCGGAGCGCGTCCACGGCGGCCTCGTCGGGATGCTGGTGGACGAGATGCTCGTCTACGCGGGCGCCCCCCACGGCCTCTGGGGCATGACCGCGAAGGTGCGCTACTGGCTGCGCCGGCCGATCCCGGTGGGAGAGGAGCTGACCCTCCGCGGCCGCCTGGTGCAGCGCAGCGAGCGCGGCTTCCGCGCGGTGGCGACGGTCCACCTGCCCGGCGACGTCCTGGCCGCCGAGGGCGAGGGCATGTGCGTCATCCGGGAGGCCCCCGTCCCGTAGAGGGTCCTCGACTCCCCTCGTCCCGTCGCGCCCCGGTGCCGATCCCAGAGGGCATGAGCGGTGGTGAGCCGGCGTGGGAGCGGCTGAGGAGCCTGGAGCAGGCGGCGCGGCGGCGCGCCCGCGGCGAGCGGGTCCCGCTGCCGGAGGCGCGCTCCCCGGTCTGCGAGGTGTGCGGGGGGACGGACGTCCACTGGGGCGCGTTGTGCGAGCCGTGCCGCGCCCGGCTGACCGCGGCGGCCGGGCGGTGGCGGGGGTAGGCTGACGGGCGTGGAGATCCGCGCCCGCGACGACGCCGAGCCGTTCGTCACCAACGACGGCAG
Source organism: Thermoleophilia bacterium (assembly GCA_050250915.1). Taxonomy (GTDB): domain Bacteria; phylum Actinomycetota; class Thermoleophilia; order Miltoncostaeales; family Miltoncostaeaceae; genus Miltoncostaea. The sequence continues at coordinate 105,312 of JBFWNT010000005.1, read as the reverse complement.
CCTCATCCGCTCGCTGCTCGACCGCTCCAACGCCCCGGTGGCCAACCAGAGCCTGGCCGAGGCGACGATCGGGGCGGGCGAGTCGACGACCCGCCACTACCACCGGGTCTCGGAGGAGATCTACTACCTCGTCGAGGGCACCGGTGAGATGGAGCTGGACGGCGAGGTCGAGACGGTGGGTCCGGGCGACGCGATCCTGATCCCGCCCGGGTCGTGGCACACGATCCGCGCCACCGGCGACGGGCCGGTGCGGCTGCTCTGCGGCTGCTCGCCGCCCTGGAGCGCCGACGACACCTACTTCGAGTGAGGACTCCCCCTTGGCCGACCGCCTGATCCGACTGGGCCACAGCCCGGACCCCGACGACGCGTTCATGTTCTACGCGCTCGCGCAGGAGCTGATCCCCACCGACGGGTTCCGCTTCGAGCACATCCTGCGCGACATCGAGACGCTCAACGGGTGGGCCAGGGAGGGGCGCCTGGAGGTCACGGCGGTGTCCGTCCACGCGTACGCGTACCTCTCCGACACGTACCGGCTGCTGCCGCACGGCGCGTCGATGGGCGAGCAGTACGGCCCGATGGTGGTCGTGCGCGAGGGCTCCGCGATCGCGCCGGAGCAGCTGCCGTCGCTCCGCGTCGCGGTCCCCGGGCTCCTGACGTCGGCGTTCCTGGAGCTCCAGCTGGCGGTGGGGCGCATCGCGGACCCGGTCATCACCCCGTTCGACGAGATCCTGGACGTGGTGGAGAAGGGCGAGGTCGACGCGGGCCTGGTGATCCACGAGGGGCAGCTGACCTACGAGACCCAGGGGCTCACCAAGATCCTGGACCTCGGGGAGTGGTGGCACGAGCTGACCGGCGGGCTGCCCCTGCCGCTCGGCGCCAACGCCGTCCGCCGCGACCTGGACGAGGGCGACACGCTGCCGCGCCTGTCGCACCTCCTGCGCGACTCGATCGCCTACGGCCTGGAGCACCGCACCGGCGCGCTCGCCCACGCCGAGCAGTTCGGCCGCGGCCTGGACATGGACCTGGCCGACCGGTTCGTGGGGATGTACGTCAACGAGCGCACCCTCGACTACGGGGAGGACGGCCGCGCCGCCGTGGCCGAGCTGCTGCGGCGCGGGCACGAGGCGGGGCTGATCGACCGCGCGCCCCGCGTCGACTTCGTGGAGGACTAGCCCCGATCGCCGACGCCGCCGGCCGCGACTGGGCCGCCGAGATCGACCGCTGGACCGAGCGGTTCCGGGACGTCCCCGACCCGCCGGAGCCGTTCGCCACGGCACTCCGCGAGGGGTGGACCGACGACGCGCGGGCGGCGCTGGCGGAGGAGGCCGAGGCCTACGCCCAGCGGCACGCGGCGTGGCTCGCGCAGATCGGCGGCGCCGGCATGGACCTGGTGCGCCTGGACTGCAAGGCGGGGTCGTGCGGCGTCTGCGCCAAGTACTGCGGCAAGGCCTACACGCTGACGGGGGAGACGGAGGACCTGCCCCCGCCGCCCCCGCTGCCGATCTGCCCGGCGTGCCGGCACACCCTCAACCTGCTCACGCCGTTCTTCATGCAGAGCCTGGGCGTGGACCTCGACGACCTGATCGCCGAGGCCCAGCCCTTCGTCGACTGAGGGACCCCGCTAGCTGACGGTGAGGGTCCCGACCATCCCGGCCTGCCGGTGCCCCGGGACGGTGCAGTAGTACTGGTAGGTCCCGGCGGGCAGGTTCACCGTCAGCTCGGCGGTGCCGCCGTCCTGGACCTCGTCGCTGACGCCCGGCGCGCCGTCGATCGCCACGTCGTGCGGGACGGCCGACGCGTTGGTCAGCTTGATGGTGATCTCGCCGGCCTTGGCGGTCAGCTTCGACTCCACGTACTTGAGCTGGCCGGTGGGGTCGGCCTGGAGGGCGAGCGTCGTCGCCCCGGCGGCGCCGCCGCCGGTCGTCGTGGCGGGTGTGGACTCCGTCGGGATGGGGGTCGCGGGAGCGGTCGTGGTGCCGGCCGCGGTCGTCGTCGCCGCGGCGCCCGAGTCGTCGTCGTCCCCGCCGCACGCGGCCAGGCCGAGCGCGAGGGCGATCAGCGCCGCGCACGCCAGCGCGAGGAACAGGGGCCGTCTACGTGTCACGGTCTCTCCTTCGTGGGTGCCACCGGGTATGAGCGCGCGCTCATGTTCTCACTCCACGTGCACCGCATGGGCCGCAGCGGGGGGCACATCCACCACGCGCTCCCCCACCCGCACCGAGATGGGTCCCCCGAACGGCGCGTGCGCAAGCACGGTCACGTGCGCGTCGGGCACCAGCCCGCGCTCGGCCAGGAAGCGCAGCAGCGCGTCGTCGCGGTCGTCGACCCGGCCCACGACGGCCTCGGCCCCCTCCGCCATCTCGCTGAGGCGGCGCGACGGAAGGCTCGGCATGAGGCCGGCGCTCGTCGGGATGGGGTGGCCGTGCGGGTCGCGCTCCGGGTGGCCGAGGGCCTCGGCGATCCGGTCGGCGAGCGCCTCGGAGACGTGATGCTCCAGCACCTCCGCCTCGCGGTGGACCTCGTCCCACGGCATCCCCAGGCGGGTGGCGAGATAGGTCTCGAGCAGGCGGTGGTGGCGGATGACCTCCAGGGCCGCCTGGCGGCCGGCGTCGGTGAGCGCCACCCCGTGCCGCGGAACCTGGTCGACGTAGCCGAGGCCGTCGAGCTTCTTCAGCATGTTGCTCGCCGATGCGGTGGTCACCGCGAGCGCCTCGGCGACCGCGGTCGTGGTCACCGGACCCTCGACGTCGGCCGACTCGTCGAGCAGGTAGATGGCCTTCAGGTAGTCCTGGACGGCCGGGCTGGGCCTCTCCGCGGTCAGGGGCGCTCCTCGCCGGGTCGGGAAGCGGATCGTACCCCGGCGCGCACACCGGACGATTGAAGAACGACGGTGACGGGCATCACACCGACATCTTGCGACGGTTCTTAGAGCGCCATAACAATGGGGTGGCACAGTGGCTCGCATGGCCACTGCCCTCTCCGAACTCCGCCCCGACGGCGTGCGGGGTTCCGGCGTGAGCGGCGCAGGGCGCCTCGGGCTGACCCGGATGGATCTCTTCGCCGGGCTGCCGGAGCGTGACCTGGCGCTGCTCGACAGCCGGCTTCCCCTCGTGCGCTGGCCGCGTGGCGCGTCGATGCCCGAGCCCCTCGGTCGCGCCGACCACCTCTTCGTCGTCCGCGAGGGTCGCCTCGCCCTGTTCGAGAGCACCGCCCCCGGTCACGAGATCATGATCTCGCTGCTCGACCCGGGCGCGATCTACTCGACGCTGGGCGCCGCCCCCGCCGCGAGCATCAGCGCGCTGGAGGACTCCGCCGTGTCGCCCCTCTCCGGGCGCGCCGTGGAGGGCCTCATCGCCCGCTACCCGCGACTCGGCCGCAACCTGGCCGAGCTCCTCTCCGACCGGGTCGCCACGCTGCGCGAGACGGTCGCCCTGGTCAGCGAGATGCGCGTGGAGGACCGCCTGCGCGCCCGCCTCCACCAGCTCGCCGACGGGTTCGGCGTCGCCACCCGCGCCGGCATCGAGCTGCGGCTCGAGCTGACGCACGCCCAGTGGGCGTCGCTGGTGGGCGCGTCCCGCGAGGCGGTCACCACCGCCTTCAGCAAGCTGCGCGGCAGCGGCGCCATCGAGATGGACGGCCGCTCGATCACGATCCCCTGGGATGTGGTGAAGGCGCGCGAAGAGGCGGTCAGCCTCGCCGCGGCCGACGCCGGCTAGCCGGCCGAGCCGGCACCGGCACCTCGTCCTCCTCCCCGCCGCCGCCGTCATGGCCGCGGCGGGCCTCGCCGGCCCCGCGCCCGCCCCCGCGGCGGGCGCAGCCCCCGGGCCGCCCGAGGTGGCCGTGCACGATGCGGTCCTCGGGCGGTCCGTGGACGGCCGGCCGATCCGCGTCACCCGCGTCGGCGACCGCCGCGCCCCCACGAAGGTGCTGGTGGTCGGCGCGATCCACGGCAACGAGCCGGCCGGGGTGGCGGTGGTTCGCTGGCTGCGGTCGCACCCGGTCCGGCAGCCGCGGGTGGAGCTGTGGCTCGTCCACGACCTCAACCCGGACGGCGCCGCCGCCGGCACGCGCCAGAACGCCCGCGGCGTCGACCTGAACCGCAACTTCCCGGACGGCTGGCGGGGCGGCGGGCGGCCGTTCGCGACCTTCTACCCGGGGCCGCGGCCGCTGTCGGAGCCCGAGTCGCGCCTCGCCGCCCGGCTCGTGCGGCGGCTCCACCCGGCGGTGACGATCTGGTTCCACCAGGCGCTCGCGCTCGTCGACACGGGGACGGCCGACGACCAGCGCCTGCCCCGCCGCTACGCGCGCCTCTCGGGGCTGCCGGCCCGGCGGCTCGGGTTCCTGCCGGGGGTGGCGACGCGGTGGCAGAACCGGCGCGACGCCGGGTCGAGCGCGTTCGTGGTCGAGCTGCCCGGCGGCCCGCTCACGCCCGCCGCCGTCGCCCGTCACGGGCGGGCCGTGCGCGGGGTGGCCGCCCTGGCGGCGGCCGGGCCGGTCAGGGCACCCGCGTGAGGAGCGCCCAGCCCTCCGGGGTGAGCGCCTCGAACGTGGCCCACCAGTTGTTGCCCTCGATCAGCGCCGGGCCGTCCGGCGTGATCGCGATGTCCCACCCCAGGGTCCGCATCGGCAGCAGCAGCAGCGCGGCCCGGCGGGCCAGCTCGCAGCACTCGGCGAGCATCGGCACCGGACGGCCGAGCACCCGCACGCCGGTGGCCGGGACCTCCGGGGTGCGCACCGTCCCGACGCCGTCGGGGGCGATGGTGATGAACGGGCCCAGGCGGCCGTCGTCCAGGGTGACCAGGCTGTAGCCGTTGCCGGTCGCGCCCTTCAGGTAGTTGTCGGTGTCCGAGGCGCCGGTCGCGATCTTGAGCAGGCCGGAGAAGATGTAGACGCTGCCGTCGGGGCGCACGATCGTCATGAGCCGCAGCGTCTGGAGCACCGGGCTGCCGGCGATCTCCTCGATCGTCGGGTGGTTGCGCAGCCGGCGCTGCACGAGGTGGACGTCGGCGGGGTCGCCCTCCTGGATCCTCCGGTAGAGGTCCGCCGGGTCGGCCGGCGCGCCGCGCAGGCCGGTCCAGCGATCGCCGTCGCGCAGCAGCACGGTCACGTCGGTGCCGCGATTGCCGAACGAGGGCTTCACCACGACCTCGCCGGGCGTCGCGGCCAGGAGCGCGGCGAAGGCCTCCGGGCCGTGGCCGGTGCGGCCCGTGCGCCGGTCCCAGACGCCGCCGGGCCCCGCCGTGCCGTAGACCTCGGGAACCGGCAGGCCGCTCGCCTCCATGTGGTCGTGGAACAGCAGCTTCTGCTCGGTGAACGGCTCGAGCGAGACGGGGTTGAGGCGGTCCTGGGCGGCCCGGCGGGGCGCGTTGCCGATGTGGGCGTCGCGGACGGCATCGGGCATCGCCGGGTCGAGCAGGCCGTCGGCGAGCGCGCCCTGCACGATGAAGCCCCGGCGGCGCAGGCGCACGGCCGTGCGGGCGATGGTGACCCGGGGGACGCCGTACGCCGCGGCCCCCCGACGGCTCACGTCGGCCAGGGCGCGCAGCCGCACGAACCCGGCGGGCGGCCTCACGCCGCCATCCCCTGGGCCAGCGCGGCGTCCAGCGCGGCGAGGGCCGCCGCGGCGTCGAGTCCGGGCGCGCCCTCCCAGCGCCCGTCGGCGGACAGGATCACCGGGCCGTCGGCGGAGGCCGCGATCTCCCACGCCAGCGCGCGCTGCGGCATCAGGACGGTCGCCGCCCGGCACGCGAGGGCGTCCGCCGCGGCGTCCGTGGCGGCGCAGCGGTGCGCGACCCGGGGCACGCCGTCGTCGCCGACGGCGGTGACGACCCGCGCCGGCGGGCCGAGCCCCCGCGACTCCTGCACCACCACCAGGTCCGGCCCGCCCGGCGCGAACAGCTCCGCGACCAGGGCGTCGAGGTCGCCGTCCCCGCCGTCGCGGCCGACGACCCGCGCCGCGCCACCGTTCGGCTGCAAACGGATGTCGCCCGGCAGCCCGGCCAGGAAGCGCGCCGCCTCGGCCCGCCCGATCACGGGCCGCGCGCCGGCGGCGCTCCACCCCCCCGCCCGCCCGACCACGCCGTGGAGCCGCGGCACGGGAAGCCCGACCGCCGTGAGGTGGCGGTGCAGGATCACCGGGTGGCCGGTCGCGCGGGCGAGGGTGCCGGGGTTGAGCAGGGCCAGGCGCGCCGCGAGGGCGTCGCGCGGATCGAGCGGCGCCCGCCCGGGGCGGCGCCGGACGCGCGCGACGAGCGCCCGCGCTGATGTGCCGCCGTCCCTCATGCCGCGCGAGTGTCCCACCACCGCGGCCCGCGGGGCGAGGAGGCCCGGCTAGGCGGCGGCGGCGCGGTCGAGGTAGTCGGCGAGCGCCGCCTCGACGCGCCGCTCGTCGGCGGCGAGGGTGGCGGCCTGCTCGGCAAGCGCGACCCGGAGCACCGCGATCGCGTCGAGCGCCCGGTCGGTGGCGGAGGACGTGCTCATACCCTGGTCATCGGCCCGCCGCGGCCGGGATTGAGGACCGGATCCCTGGTCCGGGCGGGCGCGGGGTCCGTACCCTGATGGTGATGGCTCGGATCCGGACGCCGATCGCGCTCCTTGCCGCCGTCGCCGCGGCCGTGGTCGTGGCGGGGTGCGGGGACGGCCCCGCGCCGCCGCAGGCGGACGGCGCCGGCGCGACCGCGGCGACCGCGGGCACGGCCGCGGCACCCCCGGCCCCGCTCCTTCCCGGGGACCGCCGGCGGGGGCCGTCGCTGCTCACGACGCCCATCCGGCTCATCGACGGGTCGGTGCTGCGCCCCGCGGCGCTCGAGGGGCGGGTGGTGCTGGTGGTGAACACCGCCAGCCGGTGCGGCTTCACGCCCCAGTTCGAGGGCCTGGAGGCGCTCTACGAGGCCAAGCGGGGCCAGGGCTTCACGATCGTCGGCTTCCCGTCCAACGACTTCCGCCAGGAGCTCGCGTCCGGCGAGGAGATCAAGGACTTCTGCACGCTCAACTACGGCGTGAGCTTCCCCATGGCCGCGAAGGGGCGGGTCACGGCGCCCGACCCGCAGCCGCTGTTCGCGCGCATCGCGGCGCGGCCGGGGGCGGCGGGCGAGGAGCCCGGGTGGAACTTCACCAAGTACCTGCTCGACCGCGACGGGCGGTTGGTGGCCCGCTACGACTCCTCGGTGGAGCCGGACGACCCGGCGCTCGTCGCGGCCGTCGACCGGCTGCTCGACGAGGGGGACCTGTAGGGCCCCTCGCGGGGGGCCGCCGTCACAGCTCGACCCGCGACCCCATCAGGACGGTCCGCTCCCTCGGGAGGCCGAAGTACTCGACGGCGTCGGCCGCGATGTGGGACGTCGCCACGAAGAGGCGCTTGCGCCAGCGGGCGAGATCCGGGAGCTCGCCCACGTGGACCTCGATCGTGGACAGGAAGAACGTGGCGGTGTCGACCTCCAGCGGGCACTCGACGTCGGCGTGCTCGAGCAGGCGGAGCACGCCGGGCACGTCGGGCCGCTCCATGTAGCCGAAGCGGGCCCGGGCGTGGGTGATCCCATCGTCGCGGTGGCCCAGGTCGTCGATCACGAGCCGGTCGGCCGGTGCGACCCGCGGGGACGGCACGGTCTCGACCGTCAGGATCACGGCGTGCTCGTGCAGGACGCCCAGGTGCTCGACCACGGAGCGCATCGCCAGCGGCGTCGTCGAGAGGTTGCGGTTCAGGAACACCGCGGTCCCGGGGACGCGCCCGATCGGCGGCCGCGCCGCCCGGATGCGGTCGATGAAGACCCGCAGCGGGCCCTCGTGGCGCTCGCGCTCCCGGGTGACGATGCCGCGGCCGGTGTGCCACGTGGTGAGCACCGTGAACGCGACGAGGCCGATCAGCAGCGGCAGCCAGGCCCCCGAGGGGATCTTGGTCACGTTTGCGGCCAGGAAGAGCAGGTCCACGGTCAGGAGCACGGCGCCCCCGCCCCAGATCGCCCAGCGCGGCCAGCCCCAGCCGGCGCGGGCGACGACGAGGAAGAGGACGGTGGTGATCGTGATCGTGCCGACCACCGCCATGCCGAACGCGAAGGCCAGGGCCGTGGAGCTGCGGAAGGCCAGGACGAGGGCGACGACGCCCACCAGCAGCAGCCAGTTCATCCAGGGGACGTAGATCTGGCCGATGGTCGCCCAGGACGTGTGGCGGACCCGCAGCCGCGGGAGGTAGCCGAGCTGCACCGCCTGGTGCGCGACGGAGAAGGCGCCGGTGATGACCGCCTGCGAGGCGATCACGGTCGCGGCGGTGGCGAGCACCACCAACGGCACCTGCGCCCAGCTCGGCGCGAGCAGGAAGAAGGGGTTCGCGACGGCGCCGGCGGGGTCGCCGAGGATGAGGGCGCCCTGCCCGAGGTAGCTCAGGATGCAGGCGGGGAACACGAGCGTCAGCCACGCGCGGGTGATCGCGGGGCGCCCGAAATGCCCCATGTCGGCGTAGAGGGCCTCGGCGCCGGTCACCGCGAGGACCACGGCGGCCAGGGCGAAGAAGGCGGTCGCCGGCTCGGCGGCGGCGAAGCTCACGGCGTACGACGGCGAGAGCGCGCGCAGCACGCTGGGCCGCTCCATGATCCCGTGCACGCCGAGGACGGCGATCACGGAGAACCAGACGACCATCACCGGCCCGAAGAAGCGCCCGACCACGCCGGTCCCCACGCGCTGCACCAGGAACAGGGCGACGAGGATGACCACCGCGATGGGGACGACGGCGTCGGCGAGGGAGGGCTCGGCGACCTCGAGCCCCTGGACCGCGGACAGCACGGAGATCGCGGGCGTGATCATGCTGTCGCCGAAGAAGAGCGCGGCACCGAATATGCCGGCCGCCGCGAGCACGGCCTTGGTGCGTCCCCGGAGTCCGGGCACCCGGCGTCGGATCAGCGTGATGAGCGCCATGATCCCGCCCTCGCCGTCGTTGTCGGCGCGCATCACGAGCGTGACGTACGTGACCGTGACGACCAGCGTGACCGACCAGAAGATCAGCGAGACGATCCCGAGGACCGCCGTCGCCGACACCGCCACGGGGTGCGGGTCGTCGGGGTTGAAGACCGTCTGGACGGTATAGAGCGGGCTGGTGCCGAGATCGCCGAACACGACACCGAGCGCGCCCAGGTAGAGGGCGCCGGCCATCCCGCCTCGCGCGGCCTCCGGGGTCGTCCCTCGCGCCGTCGGGTGCCCCGGCGTCGTGCCGCTCATCGCGCGACCATGGCCGAACCCTGCCATGTGGAGCGATGGGAGGCGGCACGGTCCTCGACCCGCGCTCCCGCGAGGAGGACCTGTGAGAACGTCCGCGTCGTGGAGACGCTGGGGGCGCGCGTCCGGGGGAGGGACACGCGCCCCCGGGAGGAGCTACCGGCGAATCCAGGTCGCAGCCATCGCGCCGTTCGCGGCGACGAGAGTGGCGACGGCGGCACCAGCGACGTACAGAGCGATGAGCTTGGAGCGCATGTCGTGTATAACCTCGGCGTAGAGGGGACGATCCGGTGTGAGGCCCGGCTTGCCCCCTCTATCGGTGTCCGGGGCCGATTCCTTACGGATCGGGGCCCCAGGAGGCATGGGCAATTCCTCTCCCCGATCTGACGACCGGCCTCTGCCGGCAGCTCGGAATCCGCCACCCGGTGGTCCTGGCCGGGATGGCGGGAGGCCCGACGACGCCCGAGCTGGTGGCCGCCGTCTCCCGCGGTGGCGGCCTCGGAACGTTCGGCCTCACGGGCATGACGGTGGAGCGCGCGGCCGCCGCCGTCGCACGCGCGCGCGAGCTCACGGACGCCCCGATCGCGGTCAACGTCCTGGTCGCGCCGCCCGAGCCCCCGCAGCCCGGCGCCGCCGACCCCGCGCCGGTGTTCGCGGAGATGCGCCGCGAGCTGGGCATCCCCGCCGAGCCTCCCGCCGCCCCGTCCCCGCCGACGGCGCGCGAGCTGGTGGCCGCGGCCCTCGAGGCGGGCGCCTCGGCGGTGAGCGTCGGCCTGGGCGACCCCGCCGGCGTCCGCGACCTCGCCGACGCCGCCGGCGTGCCCGTGATCGCGATGGCCGCCAACGTCGCCGACGCCGTGCGCGCCGTCGCGTCGGGCGCCGACGTGATCGTGGCCCAGGGCGGCGAGGCCGGCGGCCACCGCTCCGACTTCACGGTCCCCGCGGACGGGCCGCCCCCGCTCGTCGGCACCCTGGCCCTGGTGCCCCAGGTGGTCGACGCCGTCGACGTCCCCGTGATCGCCGCCGGGGGGATCATGGACGGCCGCGGGCTGGCCGCGGCGCTCGCCCTCGGCGCCCAGGCCGTCCAGATGGGCACCAGGTTCCTCGTCGCCGCCGAGGCGGGCGTCCCCGCGGCCTACCAGGAGCGCATCGCCCGCTCACGGGACACCGACACGGTCATCACCCGCGCGGTCTCCGGGCGGCCGGCACGCGGCCTGGTGAACCGCCTGGTGACCGAGCTGGAGGCGCTCGGGCCGCCCGGGCTGGGCTACCCGCGCCAGGCGAGCGCCAGCGCCGACCTGCGCGCCGCGGCCGCCGCCGCAGGGGACGCCGAGCACATCGCGCTGTGGGCCGGCCAGGCGGGCGGCCTGGCGGACGAGGCGCTGCCCGCCGAGCACCTCGTGGGCGCGATCGTCCAGGAGGCGAGGCTCGTCATCGCGGGCCTGACCTAGCCGGGCGCGTCCTCGCCGCGGCTACGTCCGCGACCGGCGGGGGCCTGCCTCCCGAAGGCCCCCGCCGGACGCGGGCCCCATCACCCGCGCGGCAGCTCGGGTGCGGGCTGGTCCGTCCCCTCGCCGTCAGGCAGGGGGACGATCTTGGGGAGCGCGACCAGGACCAGGGCGACCCCGGCCAGGACGCACGCGGCGGCGGTCGACAGCCAGCCGAAGCGGGCACCGTCGCCGGAGACGATCATCACGGCCACGCGCACCAGCAGCGCGCCGCCGGCCACCAGCAGCGCCAGGCCCGCGGGGGGCGCCAGGCTGCGCCGGTTCAGCGGACCACCTCCCGCGCGTTGCCCGCCGGCCCTACCGCGCGGAGCGCGGTCGCAGCGCCCGGGTAGAGAGGTGCTGCAACGGCCGGCGGGTTGTCCGCGGAGTCCAGGCGCTGGTCCCAGGCGTCCAGGTCGCGGCGCGAGTGGACGCCGGACTTGCGGAGGATCGACTGGGCGTGGGTGCGCACCGTGTGCCAGGAGACGCCGAGCCGCTGGGCGATCTCCTTGTAGGTCAGGTGCTGGCGCATCAGGCGGAGCACGACCCGCTCCTGCTCGGTCAGCAGCACCTCCCGCGGGCCGGTGCGGCGCATGAGGTCGGCGAGGGGGCGCAGCGCCTCCAGGTCGAAGCGCGGGACTCCGCGGAGCGCGTCGCTGACCGCCTCCACCACCGCGTCGCGGTCGGAGTCGGGCGGGATGCACCCGGCCGCGCCGGCGGCGAGCGCCTCCAGCTGCGCCTCGGGCGAGCCGTCGTCCAGCGCCACCACCACGATCACGCCGGGGTGCCGCCGCGCCACCTCGCGCGCCAGCTCCGACCCGGGGGCGTCCCGGAGCGCCCGGCCCACCACCAGCAGGTGGTGAGGACCGGCGTCGAGCGCGTCGAGGGCGCCGTCCACCGTGCCGGCCGAGCGCGCCTCCAGCTCCGGGCCGGAGAGGAACGCCACCATCCCGGCGGTCCACGCCGGATTGCGGCCTGCGATGAGCACCCGAACGGGGGCCTGTTGCAACCTCACCATCCCTTGGGCAGGTCCGTGCGACGGGCCGCCGCTCCCCCGGGAGCGGCCTGCACACCTCACATCGGCAGCACCGCCCGAAAGCTGGATGCCCCCTGGGCCCTAGCTGGGGGCGGGCAGCATCCTCAGCTCGCCGACAGCCTGGCTGAACCGCCGCGACGCGGCCGCCGCCGCGTCGGGATCGCCGTGCCCGGCGGCGGTCACCAGCTCGTCCATCGCCGCCACGACGGCCGCGAGCGCGGCCGAGGCGTCGGCCCGCTGCTCCTCCAGGCGCCGGTCCTCCAGGCGCTGCGCGGTGAGGCGTGAGGCCAGCAGCGCCGCCCGGTCGCGCGCGGCCACCAGCTCGGGGGCCTTCGCCCGCAGCTGCGCCGGCTTCGGCACCGGCGCCAGGGACGACAGCAGCGCCGAGAAGTCGGCCACCGCGTCGGCCGCCGCCGCGGTGTCGGCCAGGTAGCGCTGCGACGACACCTGGGTGCCGTCGGGGAGCGTGGTGGTGCCCGCCTCGAGGGAGCCGCCGCCGCAGCCGGCCACGCCGGCCGCCGTCGCGGCGATCAGCGCGACGGCGAGGAGGCGGCGGATGACAGCGCGTCCAGTGCGTCGAGGAAGGGGCGGGAGGCGCGCGACAGCGCGGTGCGGTCGCGGGAATCGAGGGCGTCGGCGGCGGAGCGCATGCGCGGGATCATCCGGGCGTAGGCGCCGGCGAGCCGGTCGCGCTGGCGCCGCAGCGCGGGATCGCCCAGGCGCAGGGCGCGGAACTCGTCCAGGCGGTCGCGGGCGGCCGCGACGATGCGGTCCAGGCGGCCCGCCGGGGGCGCATCACCGGTGATGCTGCCGCCGCGCTCCTGCAACGACGACGCGATCTGCCCGGGCGGCTCCATCAGGCGCTCGACGGCCGCGATGTAGTCGGACGGGGTCGCGGTGACGGGTCCGGCGTCGGTGCCGCCCCCGCATCCGGCGAGTGCCGCGCACACGAGCGCGCCGACGGCGAGCGCGACGGGCGGTCGGGGCGCCATCGGGCGATGCTACCTCACGTCCCGGGCAGGCCGCGGAGGGGTAAGGTGGGCCGGTGAACGAGGCCGGCATTCCGCTCGCCCTGTCCTACGACGACGTCCTGCTCGCGCCGCGCAGAAGCGGCATCTCGTCCCGTTCGGACGTGGACGTCTCGACCCGGCTCTCCCGCAACGTGCGGCTGGCCATCCCCGTGGTGTCCGCGAACATGGACACCGTCACGGGCTCGGCCATGGCCGTCGCGATGGCGCGGGCCGGCGGGATCGGGTTCATCCACCGCTTCCTGACCATCGAGGAGCAGGTGGACGAGGTGGCCCGCGTGAAGCGCGCGGAGGCACTGGTGATCAGCGACCCGCACACGATCGGGCCGGGCGCCACCCTGGTCGAGGCCCAGGCCGTGATGCGCCGCCTGCGGGTGACGAGCCTGATGGTGACCCACCCCGACGGCCGCCTGGCCGGCGTGCTCACCGCGCGCGACGTGATGCTGCGCACGGACCCCCTCGAGACGGTCGCGACCCTCATGACGCCCCGCGAGCGCCTGGTGACGGGCGGCCCCGCGACGGGTACGGAGGAGGCGGCGCGCCTGCTGCGCGACGCGCGCGTCGAGAAGCTCCCGCTCGTCGACGAGGAGGACCGCCTGGTGGGGCTCGTCACCCTGCGCGACATCCTCCAGCGCGCCGAGCGGCCCGAGGCGACCAAGGACGCCCGCGGCCGGCTCGCGGTGGGCGCCGCCATCGGGGTGCGCGGCGACTTCATCGAGCGCGCCCAGGCGCTGCAGGCCGCCGGCGCGGACGTCGTGGTGCTCGACATCGCGCACGGCCACGCCGAGCACGCCGTCCGGGCGATCGGCGAGGTGCGGGAGGCGCTCGGCGAGGGCGTCGACGTGATCGCGGGCAACGTCGCCACCGCCGAGGGCGCGCGCGACCTGGCCGCGGCCGGGGCGGATGCCGTCAAGGTGGGCGTGGGCCCGGGCTCGGTGTGCACCACCCGCATCGTCGCGGGCGTCGGGGTCCCCCAGTTCAGCGCGGTGCTGGAGTGCGCCGAGGCGGTCGCGCCGCACGGCGTGCCCGTGATCGCCGACGGCGGCATCCGGGCGGGCGGCGACGTCGCCAAGGCCATCGCCGCCGGCGCCGAGACCGTGATGGTGGGGAACCTGCTGGCCGGCACCCCGGAGAGCCCCGGCGTGGTGGTGGCACGAAACGGCACCCGTGTGAAGGTCTTCCGCGGGATGGCCTCGGCGGGGGCGGCCGCCGCCCGCCGAGCCGTGGACGGCGAGGATCCCACCGAGTTCAACCCGATCGTGCCGGAGGGGGTCGAGGCGGTCGTCCCGCTCCGCGACCCGGCCGCCACCATCCTCCACGGCCTGGTGGGCGGCCTGCGGTCCGGGATGAGCTACTCCGACGCCCGCTCCATCCACGAGTTCCACGCCAACGCCCGTTTCGTGCGGATCACACCCGGGGGCCTGCGCGAGAGCCATCCCCACGACGTGTCCCTCTAGCCCAGACCCAGGAGCGGCCCGTGCCGACCACGCTCGCACCACCGGACCTCGCGATCACCACCGTGCGGACGCTCGCCATCGACGCCGTCCAGCACGCGAACAGCGGCCATCCCGGCGCCCCGATGGGCCTCGCGCCCGCCGCCTGGACGCTCTGGACCCGGCACATGCGGTTCAACCCGGCCGACCCGGAGTGGCCGGGCCGCGACCGCTTCGTGCTGTCGGCGGGCCACGCCTCCGCCCTGCTGTACGCGATGCTCCACCTGACCGGCTACGACCTGCCGATGGAGCAGCTCATGCGCTTCCGGCAGCTCGGCTCGCAGACGCCGGGCCACCCGGAGCGGGGCGACACGCCCGGCGTGGAGATCACCACCGGCCCGCTCGGGCAGGGCACCGGCAACGCCGTGGGCTTCGCCCTGGCCGAGGCGATGCTGGGCGCGGAGTTCAACCGGAAGGGCCACGCGATCGTGGACCACCGGACCTGGTTCATCTGCTCCGACGGCGACCTGATGGAGGGGATCTCCCACGAGGCGGCCTCCATCGCCGGGTTCCTGGGCCTCGGGAAGCTGGTCGGGATCTGGGACAACAACCACATCAGCCTGGACGGGCCCACCAGCCTGGCCTTCGGCGAGGACGTGCCGGCCCGCTTCGGCGCGTACGGCTGGCGGGTGCTGGAGGTGGAGGACGGCAACGACGTGGAGGCGATCGACGCCGCGCTGACCGAGGCGGCCGAGTCGGACGGGCGGCCGACCCTGATCGCGCTGCGCACCCACATCGGCTACGGCTCGCCCAACAAGCAGGACAGCTCCAGCGCCCACGGCTCGCCGCTCGGGGCCGACGAGGTCGCCGCCACCAAGCGCAACTACGGCTGGCCGGAGGACGCCCAGTTCCTGGTGCCCGACGAGGTTGCGGCGTGGGCGCCGGAGATGGCCGCCCGCGGGCGGGCGCTCCAGGCGGAGTGGGAGGAGCGGATGGAGGCCTACGCCGCCGCCTTCCCGGCGGAGGCCGCCGAGCTGCGCCGCCGCGGCGACGGCCGGCTGCCCGACGGCTGGCGCGACGCGGCGCCGGCCTTCACGGCCGGCGAGAAGCTCGCCACCCGCGCCTCGGCCGGCAAGGCGCTGAACGCGTTCGCCCACGTCATCCCGGAGCTGATCCAGGGCGCCGCCGACCTCTCCACCTCCACCAGCACGGACCTGAAGGACCTGGGCGTGGTCAGCAGGGGCGACTACGCGGGGCGCAACATCTACTACGGCGTCCGCGAGCACGCGATGGGGGCCATCACCAACGGGCTCGCCGCCCACGGCGGCCTGCGGCCCGCCTGCGCCACCTTCTTCACCTTCTCGGACTACATGAAGAACACGATCCGCCTGGCGGCCCTGATGAAGCTGCCGTCGATCTTCGTCTTCACGCACGACTCCGTCGCGCTGGGCGAGGACGGCCCGACACACCAGCCCATCGAGCACCTCGCCGCGCTCCGCGCGATCCCGGGGCTGGTGACGCTGCGGCCGGCCGACGCGAACGAGGCGACCGCGGGATGGCAGGTGGCCCTGGAGCGCACCGACGGGCCCACGGCGTTCGTCCTGAGCCGCCAGGGACTGCCCACCCTGGGCCCGGATCCGGCCGTGGCGAGAGGCGCCTACGTGGTGGAGGACGGCGGCGACTGCATCCTGATCGGCACCGGCGCCGAGCTGCACACCGCGCTGGCGGCCCGCGAGCTGCTGGCGGCCGGGGGGGTATCGGCCCGGGTGGTCAGCATGCCGTCGATGGAGCTGTTCCGGCAGCAGGACCTCGCGTACCGGGAGGAGGTGCTGCCCGCGGCGCAGCGCGTGCGGGTGTCGGTGGAGGCGGCGAGCCACTTCGGCTGGGCCGAGTGGATCGGCCTGGACGGCGCGGCCGTCGGGATCGACCGCTTCGGCGTCTCCGCGCCGGGCCAGCAGGCGCTGGAGGCGCTCGGCATCACCGCGGAGGCCGTCGCCGCCGCAGCCCGGGCGCAGATCGCATGACTCTCACCCTCGACTCGAGCGTGAGTCTCTGGTGATCGGCGCCGACTCCCCCACCCTGCCGGCGCCGACCCACGACGACGTCCGCCTGCAGCGGACGCCGGCACCGGCGGTGATCGTGATCTTCGGCGCCACGGGCGATCTGACGTCGCGCAAGCTGCTGCCGGGGCTCTACAGCCTGGCCGTGCAGCAGCTGCTGCCGCCCGAGACGGCGATCGTGGGGGCCGCCCGCGCCGACCTGACCGACGAGGCGTTCCGGGCGATGATGCGCGAGGGGGTCGAGAAGCACAGCCGCATCCCCGTGGACGACGAGATCTGGGAGGGCTTCGCCCGCCGCCTGCTCTACGTCCCCGTGTCGTTCACCGAGGAGGCGGGCTACCGGGACCTGGCCACGATCCTGGCCGCGAAGGACCGCGACCAGGGCACCCGCGGGAACCGGCTCTTCTACCTGGCCACGGCCCCGGAGTTCTTCCCGGTGATCGCCGAGAGCCTGGGCCGCGTGGGCCTGGCCGACGAGGACGAGCAGGCCGGCCGCTTCGCGCGCCTGGTGGTGGAGAAGCCCTTCGGCCAGGACCTGGCGTCGGCCCGGGAGCTCAACGCGCGCCTCGGGCTGGTGTTCCGCGAGCGGCAGGTCTACCGGATCGACCACTACCTGGGGAAGGAGACGGTCCAGAACCTGCTGGTGCTGCGGTTCGGGAACGCGATCTTCGAGCCGATCTGGAACCGCCGCTACGTCGACCACGTGCAGATCACCGTGGCCGAGGACCTGGGCGTCGGGACCCGCGGCGGCTACTACGACGAGAGCGGGGCGCTCCGCGACATCGTCCAGAACCACATGCTCCAGGTGCTCTCGATCATCGCGATGGAGCCGCCGGCCCGGTTCGAGAGCCGCGACGTGCGCGACGAGAAGGTGAAGGTGCTCCGGGCCATCCCGCCCTTCGACGACGCGGCGGACGTCCGTCGCGACGCGGTGCGGGGGCAGTACGGTGCCGGATGGATCGGGGGCGAGCGGGTCCCCGGCTACCGCGAGGAGCGCGGCGTCGATCCCGACTCCAACACCGAGACGTTCGTCGCCATGCGCGTGATGGTGGACAACTGGCGCTGGTCCGGGACACCCTTCTACCTGCGCACCGGCAAGCGGCTCCCGCGCCGCGCGACGGAGGTCGCGATCCAGTTCAAGCCCGCACCCCACCTCCCGTTCGCCACCACGGCGGTCGAGAGCGTGCAGCCCAACCTCCTGGTCCTGCGGATCCAGCCGGACGAGGGCGCGTCGCTGCGGTTCCTGGCGAAGGTGCCGGGCCCGCAGCTGGACATGCGGTCCGTGAGCATGGACTTCGCGTACGGCTCGTCGTTCCTGCGCGGCTCGCCCGAGGCCTACGAGCGGCTGCTGCTGGACGCGCTGCTCGGCGACTCGACCCTCTTCGCCCGCTGGGACGAGGTGGAGCGGGCCTGGGAGGTCATCGACGGCGTGATCCGCGAATGGGAGGCCCACCGGGGCGACTTCCCCAACTACGAGGCCGGCACGTGGGGCCCGGCGGCCGCCGACGAGCTGCTCGCCCGCGACGGGCATGTCTGGAGGCGGCTGTGAGCACCGTCGCCACGACGCCCCGCGCCGAGTGGGAGGCCGCGGACGTCTCGGTGGACGAGGTGGCCCAGCAGCTGGCCCGCCAGCGGCGTCCCGCCGACGGCGGCGCCCCGTTCATGCTCTCCGGCGTCCTGAACCTGGTCGCGTACGCGGGGCATCCCTCCGAGACGGCGGCGATGCTCGTGGTGATCGAGCGGCTCGCCGACCACCAGCCGTCCCGGGCGGTCGTGATCTGCGGCGAGCCGGACGGCGACGGCATCGACGCGCGGGTGACCACCGCCTGCCGGGTCGCGGGCGGCAGCACCGGCGTCGCGCTGGAGACGGTGGTCCTGGTGCTGCACGGCGAGGTGCAGGCGGGGGCGGCGAGCGCCACCGTGCCGCTGCTGCGGAGCGACCTGCCCACCATCCTGTGGTGGCCGTGGGCGCCCGACCGCCGGGCCGACGGGGCGCTGGCGCCGCTCGTCGCCATCGCCGACCGCGTGGTGACCGAGGCGGCGCGCGGGACGGACGCCCGCGAGGCCGTCCGGGCGCTGGCGAGCTGGGTGCCCGCCGCGCGGCCCGCCGTGACCGACCTCTCGTGGGCGGCCGTCACGGGGTGGCGCCAGCTGATCGCCCAGATGCTGGAGGGCGAAGCCCTGGCGGCCCTGCGCGGCGGACCGGCGACGGCCACGATCCTGCACGGCCCGGGCGGCCTGGTGCCCGACCCGCTGCTGGTGGGCGGCTGGCTGCGCGACGTGATCGGCCCCGGCCTGCGCGCCGAGGTGGGCGAGTGCGACGACGGCGACGGCCCCGGCGTGGCGGCCGTGACGCTGGAGGGCGTCCACGGGCGGCGCCTGGTGATCGAGCGCGCCCCGGGCCGCGACGCCGCGTCGGTGTCGGTGACCGAGGCGGACGGCACCGAGCGGCACCGCGTGCTCCCCCTCCCCCGGCCGGACCGCACGATGCTGCTTGCCGGCGAGCTGGAGCTCCAGCGGCGCGACCGCGCCTTCGAGCGCGCCCTGGCGGGCGCCTGCGCGGCGGGGCTGGCGTGAGCGCCCCCGAGATCATCGTGGTGAAGGACGTGGCGACGCTCGCCGACCGGGCGGCCGCGCGGATCGAGCAGGTCGCGCTGGCCCAGCCGGCCGGAGGCCGGGCGGCGATCGCGCTGGCCGGCGGCGGCACGCCGAAGGCCGCCTACCAGCGGCTCGCGGCCCGCTGCCCCCCGTGGGGGCGCGTGACCTTCTTCTTCGGCGACGAGCGCTGCGTGCCGCCGGACGACCCCGGGTCGAACTACCACATGGCGAAGGAGGCCCTGCTGGACCGCATCCCGCTGCGGCCCGAGCAGGTCCACCGGATCCCGGGCGAGCTGCCGCCCGAGGAGGCCGCGGCGCGCGCCGAGGAGGACCTGCGCGCCTCCGTGCCCGGCGACCCCTACCCGATCTTCGACCTGGTGCTGCTGGGGATGGGCCCCGACGGCCACACCGCGTCGCTCTTCCCCGGCTCCGCCGAGGTGGAGGTCACCGACCGGCTGATGGTGCCCGTCCACCGGCCCGACCTCCCGCAGCCGTGGCGCGTCTCCCTCACGATGCCCGTGATCAACGCCGCCCGCCGCGTGCTGATGCTGGTGGGCAGCGGCGACAAGGCGCCGATGGTGCGCCGCGCCCTGGAGGGGGATCACACGATCCCGGCGGGCCGCCTGGACCCGGCGGGCGAGCTGGTGTGGCTGGTGACCGAGGACGCCGCGCGGGAGCTGCCGGGCCGCTAGAGCTCGATGAACTCGTCGTCCGGCTCGCCGGGGCGGCCCGCGTACGAGAGCTTGCGGCCGCGGTCGAGGCGCCGCTGGCCCAGGAGGTAGAGCACGGCGGCCAGCACCACGCCGAAAGGCAGCCACGGCGAGCGGGCGGCGTTCGACACGGCGGACGTGATCACGCTGCCCGGCCGCTTCGCGGGGGGCGGGGCGCGGTGGGCGGCGTGCGTGCGCACGGCGGCCTCGGGCGCCGGCGCGGTCGGCGCCGGGGTCGCCGCGGGGGCCGCGGCGATGGGCTCGGCGACCGCTCGCGCGGGCGCGGCCGAGAAGCGGACGGACGAGGGGACCAGGGCGTTGCGGCCCGCCGCGGCGGCCTCGCGGGCGACGGCGCGGCGCTGGGACGCGCTGCCGTCGCGGGCGGCCCGGGACGGGCCGGCCGGGGCGGCCGACGGCGACCCGACCGGGGTGGCCACGCCCGCGACCTGCGGCGCGGCGGGCGCCACGGGGGCGCTCGGGGCCGCGGCGGCGGGCGCCGCCGGTGCGGCGGGGGCCGCAGGGGTGACCGGGGCGGCGGGCGGCGGGTCGTCCTGCGGCTCCTGGCCGCCGACGCTCCCGGCGATGGTCAGCGTGGCGTCGTCGCCACCCACGCCCACGGACACGGACACCACTCCCAGGTCGGCGTCGATGCCGGTCTGCGGAAGCGTGATGGGCAGGGTCGCCGTGACCTGGGGGGACAGCCGCACGCCGATCAGCGAGGAGTCGTCCGCGGCGAGCAGGGTCTGGATCGTCGCGGCGGGCACGTCGGCCTGCTCCGACTGCGTGGGCTCAGGCGCATCGGTGGCCGGCGGACGCGGCGCGAAGCGCGGGGCGGGCTCCGGCCCGGGGGTCGGCGCGGGGGTCGCGGGGTCGGGCGACGGCGGCTCCTCGGGGGAGGCCTCGCCGGACGGCTGCGGCGCCGGCGTCGGCGTCGCCTCCTGCTCCTCGGCGGTGAGGGTGGGCGGCGGGGCGGGCGCCGTGGCCTCGGCCGGAACGGCCTCGGCGGGCACCGACTCGGAGGGGTACGCGGCGACCTGCCCGGCGGCGGTCGCGACCCCCGGGGCCGCGGCGATCACCAGGGCCGCGGCGGCCACGGCGAGCCCCCGGTTGCGGCGGCGGCGGACGGGACGCGCGGGAGGAAGTGACGGGGACCCCATGGCGATGCCCTCTTCGGCAGAAGGGGGGCAAACCTTTAGCCCCCTGCGGGAATTTCTTCGGAACCGGCTAACGTGCAGGCCGGAACCCCGATGCCGAGGGCGATGTCCGCACCCCAGAACGGCGCCGCGACGCAGCGCAGACGGTTCAAGTGGACCCTCGAGGACCGCCACGCGGCGCTCCTGCGCGGGCGGCTCGCCGCATACCTGATCATCGCGGCGATCGCCGCCGCCGGCGTGCCCGAAGGCATGTCCACGGCCGACCGCGAGGTGGCGGTGGTGATGTGCCTCGCGGCCGCCGCCGTGCAGACCCTCCTGTGGCTCGCCCCGATCCGGTGGCCGAAGCGGCTGCTGGACGGCGTCGACGGCGCCCTGATCGTCGATGCGCTGCTGATCTTCGGCCTGGCCGTGGTCTCCAACGGCTGCGAGAGCCTCGCGCTGTGGGCCCTGCCGGTCATGGCGCTGGCCGCGACGGTGGCGCACGGCCTGTCGACGGGGGTGAAGGCCCTGATCCTGGCCGCGATCGTGGTCGGCGCGGTGCAGTGGACCGACGCGTCCGGGAGCGCCGAGCGCACCGCGGGCCCGCTGATCATGGCGGCGATCGTCGTGGTGGTCGCCGGCGGCCTGATCCGGGTCAACGAGCGGGATCTCGCGGCCGCGGAGAAGCGCCAGAAGGTCCTGTTCAACGCGTCGCAGCGGTTCGTGGGCGTCGATGACCCCGCCGCGCTCCGCCGGATCGCCGAGGTGGCCGCGCAGAAGCTGCTGCCCTCCGGGTGGGAGGCGACCGCCGACCTCGACGACCGCTCCGGGGTCCAGCGGCAGTGGCGCGACGGCCAGTGGGCCCGGGTCGACATCCCGCTGGTGGTGCGCGAGCGCGACCGGGACCGGCGCGTGCTGGGCGCCCTCCGCGCCCGCCGCCGCGCGCCGCGCACGGGGAGCGTCCGGATCAGCACCCGCCACACGGTGCCCGCCCTCCAGGCGCTGGCGCTGGCCCTGACCACCGCCCTCACGAACGCCGAGCTGGTGCAGCGCCTGGAGCACCTGTCGCGCTCCGACCCGCTCACCGAGCTGGGGAACCGGCGCGCGTTCGACGAGGCCCTGGCCGAGGAGCTCGCGCGGGCCCGGCGGGGCGCCGCGCCGCTGGGGCTGGTGATGCTCGACGTCGACCACTTCAAGCGCTTCAACGACCGCCACGGCCACCAGGAGGGCGACGACGTGCTGGTGGCGGTCGCGAACGTGCTGAGCGGGGTGGCGCGCGCCGAGGACCGGGCCTGCCGCGTGGGGGGCGAGGAGTTCGCGGTGCTGCTGCCCGGCGCCGACGAGGCGGCCGCCCTGGCGGTCGCCGAGCGCATCCGGGCGGGCGTCGCGGCCGCCGGCGCGGCCGAGCCGATCACCGTGAGCCTCGGCGTGGCGTCGACGCGCGGCGAGCACGATTCCGGGGCCCTGTTCGCCCTGGCGGACGAGGCGCTCTACGCGGCCAAGCAGGCGGGCCGCAACCGCTCGCGCGGCCCCGGGGCCTCCACGACCCGCACCTAGTCCCCCTCGATGACGGCAAGCCGGCGCCCGCCGGCGGCCACCACGCGTACCCGCGCGGCGAAGCACGCCGACAGCGCCTCCGACGTCAGAGCCTCACCGGCGGGCGCCGACGCCACCACGGCGCCGTCGCGCAGCAGCAGCGCGTGCGTGAGCGACGCCGGCAGCTCCTCGACGTGGTGGCTCACGTGCACCGTCGTGAGCCCGGGGCGTGTGCGCGCCAGGTCGTCGAGCCCCGCCAGGAAGGCCTCGCGGCCCGGCAGGTCCAGGCCGGCGGTCGGCTCGTCCAGCAGGAGCAGGTCGGGCTCCGCCGCCAGGGCCCGGGCCAGCAGCACCCGCTGCTGCTCCCCGCGGGAGAAGTGGACGAACGGGCGGTCGGCCAGGTGCGCGCAGCCCAGCTCCTCCAGCAGGTCCGCGGCCCGGCGGCGGTCGCCGGCGGTGAGGCGCTCGGGGCGGACCAGGATGGTCCCCGTCACGCCGGAGCGCACCACGTCGGTGGCCGTCGCCCGCGGCCGGAACCGGGCCGCCATGGTGGCGTCGACGTGGCCGATGCGCGCGCGCAGCTCGCGGAGGTCGGTGGTGCCCAGGCGGTGGCCGAGGACGGCGGCCGTGCCCTCGCTGGGGAACGTCTCCGCCCCGGCGACCCCCATCAGCGTGGTCTTGCCGGCGCCGTTCGGGCCGATGAGGGCCCACCGCTCCCCCACCTCGACGCGCCAGTCGATGCCGCGCAGGATCCGGACCCGCCCGTCGCCGGGACGGGCGCGCCACAGCCCGACCCCCGCGAGCTCGACCGCCGCAGGGGGGGTCAGGGCAGGAAGAGCGCCATCGCCTCGTCGACCACCCGGTCGCCCTCGGCGTCGGCCCGGGCGCGCTCGTCGAGGGGCACCTCGGGCTCGGGGTCGTCCGACATGTGTCGCGGCAGCGGGACGCCCAGCATCTGCTCGCCCGCCGACCACCACGCCTCGGGGATGGCGTCCGGCAGCTCCACGCCGAGCATCTCGGCGAACAGGAGCGTCCACGCCCGGGGCACCACCTGGAAGGTGTAGCCGCCCCCGCCGAGGGCGACCCACCGCCCACCGCTCGCCGCCCGCGCCAGCTCGTGGATGGCGCGGTAGGCACGGGGGAACGCCTCCATGGTCACCTGGAGGTGGGCGAGCGGGTCGGCATGGTGGGGGTCGGCGCCGTCCTGGGTCACGATCACGTCCGGCGCGAAGTCGAGGACGGCCGGCGCGATGACGTCCTCGATGGCCCGCAGGTAGGGCCGGTCGCCCGCGTAGGGCGGCAGCGGGACGTTGATGGAGGTGCCCTCCGCCGCGCCGATCCCCCGCTCGGCCATCCCGCCCGTGCCGGGGAACAGGTAGCGGCCCGTCTCGTGGACGGAGCACGTCAGCACCCGCGGCTCCTCGAAGAAGATCCACTGGGTGCCGTCGCCGTGGTGGACGTCGATGTCGATGTAGGCCACCCGCTCGGCGCCGGCGTCGAGCATCGCCTGGATCGCGACCGCGGGATCGTTGTAGACGCAGAACCCGGCCGCCTTGTTGGCGAACGCGTGGTGCAGGCCGCCGCCCGCGACGAACGCCTGGTCGGCGCGGCCCTCCCACACCGCCATCGCGCCCTCGATCGCGGCGCCGCAGATGGCCGCGGCCGCGTCGTGCATCCCGGCGAACGCGGGCGTGTCGCCCCCGGCCGACAGGCCCCACTGGCTCGCCTCCCACGTGGCCGACAATGCGGGCGTCGCGCTGTACCGCTTGACCGCGGCGACGTAGGCGGGGGCGTGCACGCGCTCGATCTCCGCGTCGGTCGCCACGCGGGGGGCGATGGTCTCCACGCCCTCCGTGCGGTCCAGGCCGTACGCGCGGATCAGGTCGACCGCCAGCTGGCGCCGCAGCGGCGTCATGGGATGGTCGTCGCCGAGGTTGTAGGAGGGCCCGCCCTCGCCGTGCACGAACGCCGTGCGGGTCACGCCGACGCCACCACCGTCCACGGCACCACCCGCCGCGCGGTCACCAGCCCGTTGCGCACGTAGGGGTCGGCGTCGGCGAACGCCTCGACGGCGGCCACGTCGACGCCCGCGAACACGATCGCCGCCCCGGTGGGCGGGTCGCCGAGTGCGCCGGCCATCACGATGCGGCCCGCCTCGACCTCCTCCCCGATCCGCCCCAGGTGGGCCTCGCGATGGGGCGCGCGGCGCTCCACGACGTCGGGGATGTAGTCGTAGAAAAGGATCAGGTGGGGGCCCGTCGCCATGCTCAGCCCTTCCGGGAGATGCGGAGCGTGTAGGCGTCCCCGCCGCGGCGGGCGAAGACGTCCACGTAGAAGACGCCGGTTCGCGTCACCCTGTAGTTGATCACGACCTTCTTGCGGCCGCCCGAGCGGAACGCCTGGAGGTGCTTCTCCAGGTTGCCGTTGTCGGTACCCACCGTCGGGGTGCCGGGGCCCCAGAGGTAGAGGTCGAGCACGGCGGTGCGGTGCGTCAGCGTCAGGGCCACCCGGTCGCCCTTGCGGAGCTGGAGCGGGTAGACGTCGTCGGGGTCCTCGTAGCGGTCGGCCGTCGCCGTGATGGTGGCGCGTCCGGCGCGGTCGAGGGCCGTCTTCTGCGACTTGACCCACTTCACGTCGTCGTTGACCTCGGACACGTCGTCGGCGGGCGCCCGCAGCGTGACCGCCGCCCGCGGGTTGACGAGCCCGTAGCCGTTGACGTCGTCGCGGCCGCTGCGGCCCAGGTCGACGGCGGTGTTCGTGATCTGGCGGGCCACCTGGTACGGGCTCAGCCTGCCGCCGTTGGCGGCCATCACCAGCGCCGCGACGCCGGTCACGTACGGGGCGGCCATCGAGGTGCCGTCCTTCAGCGCGTAGCCGGGCGCCACGGCCCGGTCGGTCACGCGCACCGGCACCGACGACAGGATGTTCACGCCCGGCGCGATGACGTCGACCGTGCGGTTGTGGTTCGAGAACGTCGCCGCCTGGAACGGCGTCGGGCAGTCGAACGTGACGGTGCCGTCGCACTGCGCGCCGACGCCGAGCACGCGGCTGTAGCCGGCGGGGAAGTTGAGGGCGTTGACGTCCTGGCCCTGGTTGCCCACCGAGGCCACGATCAGGGCGCCCTTGCGCGTGGCGAACAGGACGGTGTCCTGGAAGGCGCGGGAGAAGCCGGGGCCGCCCGCCGAGATGTTGATGACCTTGGCGCCGTTGTTCACGGCGTGGCGGATGCCCTTCATCATCGTCTCGTCGGTACTGGCGCCCATCGTGTCGGCGATCTGCACCGGGATGACCTGGGACGTGGGGCCGGCCGGCGCCACGCCCACGATGCCCACGCCGTTGGCGGGCGCGGCGGCGATGCCGGCGACGTGGGTGCCGTGGCCGGAGTCGCCGTGGTCGGACGCGTTGGTGTCGCCGCGCAGGGTGCTGCGCGGGGCCACCAGGGGGCTGTTCGGTCCTCCCCACTCCTCGTGGGTCGGGTCGATGCCGCTGTCGAGGATGGCGATCCGCGGGCGCTGCCCGATCGTCGTCAGGTCGGCCGACCAGTTGGGTCCGGCGAGCAGCCCCCACTGGGCGGCCGGCGTGAAGTAGGGGTCGGTGAAGACCGGCGTCGGGCCGGGGGTCGCGGGCGGCGGCGGCCGGTCGTCGGGCGTGCGCGCGAGCGACCACTCCGCGGCCGTCACCTGCGGGCGGCGCAGGGCGGCGTCGCGGGCGGTGGCCGGCGTGGTGGGGGCGAGCGCCCACACCCCGGCCTCGGGGACGACGGGCCGCACGTCGTCGCCCAGGCCCGCCAGGCGCGCGCCGGCCTGGTCGCGGTCGGGTCGGTCGGCGAACGTGACGAGCAGCGTCGTGTCGCCGGCGGGGGTGCGGCCGAACGACACCTGCCCCGCGCCCGCGGGCGGGTCGGGCGGCTTGGCAGGGCCGGCGGCCGACGCGGTGGCGGCGGCGGCGCCCAGCAGCGCGGCCGCCGCGACGGCCGCGAGGGCGCGCGACCCTCTCAGGACCGGGCTACACATGCTTCGTGGTGATCGGCATGCGGCGGTCGCGCCCGAAGGCCCGCGGCGTGATCTTGATGCCCACCGGCCCCTGGCGGCGCTTGTACTCGGCGCGGTCGACCTTCCGGACGACGTCGGCGACGACGTCCTCCGGGAAGCCGGCCCGCGCGAGCTCGGCGGGCTCCAGCCCCTGCTCCACGTAGCCCTCCAGGATCGCGTCCAACAGGTCGTATGGCGGCAGGCTGTCCTGGTCGAGCTGGCCGGGGCGCAACTCGGCGGTGGGGGGCCTCGCGATGGTCCTCTCGGGTATCACCTCACGCCCCTCCGACGCGTTGCGCCACCGCGCGAGGCGGTAGACCCATGTCTTGGACAGGTCCCGGAGCGGCGCGAAGCCGCCCACCATGTCCCCGTACAGCGTGGAGTAGCCGACGGAGATCTCGCTCTTGTTCCCGGTGGCCAGGACCAGCGCGCCCAGCTTGTTGCTGAGCGCCATCAGCACGGTACCGCGCGCCCGCGCCTGGATGTTCTCCTCCGTGATGTCGGGGTCGAGGCCGGCGAAGTGCTCCGCCAGCGCGTCCTCGAACCCCGTGACGATCCCCTCGATGGGGACCGCCAGGAAGCGGATGCCGAGCGACTCGGCCAGCTGCTGGGCCCCCTCCATGCTCTCGGAGGAGCTGTGCACGGATGGCAGCGCCACCCCGGTGACCCGGTCGGCGCCGAGCGCGTCGGCCGCGATCGCGGCCGTCAGCGCCGAGTCGATGCCGCCGGAGAGACCGAGGATGACGCCCGGGAAGCCGTTCTTGCCGACGTAGTCGCCCAGGCCGGTGCGGAGCGCCGCCCACAGCTCGGCCTCGTCGTGCAGCACCTCGGCCACGCGCGGCTCCGGCAGCGGTGGCCGCGATCCGTTGCGCACCGCCGGGCGGCGCGTCTCGATGCGCACCGTCTCGGGCGCGGGCATCCCGGCAAGCCGGCGGCCGAGCGGCTCGCGCAGGCGGCGGCGCACCGACACCGCCGGGTCGATGTCCGCCAGCAGCAGGTGCTCCCGGAACTGGGGCGCGCGGGCGATCACCTCGCCGGTGGGATCGAACACGGCGGAGCGGCCGTCGAACACGAGCTCGTCCTGGGCGCCCACCTGGTTGCAGAAGGCGAGCGCCGCCGAGCAGTCGTCGGCGCGGGTGGCCAGCATGCCCTCCCGCCGGTCGCCCTTCAGGCGGTGGTACGGCGACGAGGAGATGCAGCAGACGAGGTCGACCCGCGCCACGGCCAGGTCGGCGGCGACGGGGGTCGGGTACCAGATGTCCTCGCACACGGCGAGGCCGATGCGCAGGCCCAGGGCCTCGAGCACCATGGGGGCGTCGCCGGCGGCGAAGTAGCGGGCCTCGTCGAACACGCCGTAGTTGGGCAGGAAGCGCTTGCGGTAGACCGCCTGGACGCGGCCGTCGGCCACGACGGCGGCGGCGTTGTAGCAGTCGCCGTCCCAGTCGGGGAACCCGATGATCGCGAGGCCCGTCCGCACGCCCGCGGCCACCCGGTCCAGGGCGTCGCGCGCCGACGCCGCGAAGGCCGGCCGCAGCAGCAGGTCCTCGGGCGGGTAGCCCGTGATCGCGAGCTCCGGGACCAGCGTGACGTCCGCTCCGGCCTCCGCCGCGTCGGTCAGGGCACCCGCGATCCGGGTGGCGTTGCCCTCGAGGTCGCCGACGACGGTGTTGAGCTGGGCCAGCGCGACGCGCAGCGGCGCCCCTCCGGGTTCATGGCCGACCCGGCCCGCCGTCGGGGGCCGTTGGCGCGGTAACCTGTCCGACGTCCAACGATACGCCTCGCGGACGCGGATGCGCAGCAGGTCCGGCGGGGCCGATCCGGGAGGTTCCATGGCCAGCCTGCCACCTCAGCGGCGCCAGTCCGGTGGGCCCGGCGGGGGGCCCGGCCAGCAGCGCCCCTCGCGCAACATGAGTCCCCGCGAGGGCGCGGAGGAGTCGGAGAAGCGCACCGGCCTCCCGACGTTCCACGTGGGGCAGCGGGTCCAGGGGATGTTCGGCTGCGTGGCGTGCCAGTTCCAGATCCGGAACCGCGGCCCGCTGCCGACCTGCCCGCAGTGCGGCGAGATCATCTGGGCCTACCTCGAGACCGGGCCGCGCCCCGTCCCGGAGGGCGAGGAGCCCGGCCAGGCGCCCGCCCCGGCGGCGACGCCCCAGACGAGCTCCGAGGAGGGCGTGAAGCTCGACGCCCCGCAGTCGGTGACCGTGACGGAGGGCGTGAAGCTCAACCCATAGCGCGTCACGCCGATGACCGGTGCGCCCCGGGATCGCGGGGGCGCACCTCGGTCATCACATTTCCATCACATCGTGACGCAAACCTCTTACTCCGGGACCGCCTCTCCCACATTCGGGCGATGGATCCTCCATCCACGCGACGACGCGCCGCGGTCGGCCGTCGTCGGATTCCCCGGAGGTGGTGTGTTCCGTCGCACGCTGGCGATCGCCGTCGCGGTCGTCCTGCTGGTCCCGGTGCTCGCGCAGGCGCGGGGGACCGGCCTGCGGCTGCTCGACGGGCGCGTGCCGTCCGCGCAGGTGCAGACGGCGGGGAGCGGACAGATCACGTTCGCCGGCCGGATGGTGGTCAACGGGACGATCCCTGACCGGGGCACCGTGCAGATCACGGACCGCGCGGGCGACGCCTCGGCCCACCTGGGCGGCGAGACGCTGAAGTTCAACCGCCGCGGCAGGATCAGCGTGCGGCGCGCCTCGGGGATCCTGTTCGTCACCGGCTCCAACGTGCAGGTGGTGGTGCAGGGCGGCGGGCTCAACTTCGCCGCCGCCGGCAACGGCCGCGCGCGCTTCCAGGGGTCGGGCACGTACCGCCTGAACTCCGGTGAGGAGAAGGCCTGGACGCCGGGCTGGATCCGCATCGAGCCGGACCGGACGTCCCGCCGCGGACGGCGCTGAGGGGCGACGCGGCGATGGCCCCCGCCCACCTGCACACGGCGGCAGGAGCCGCCCCCGCGGTGGACCGGGCCCGCCCGGCTGACTACCATCGGGCGCCGATGGCCCCCGCCGACGAGCGCCAGCGCGTCCTGATCGTCGAGGACGAGCCGAACATCGCGTCGTTCGCGCGCATGTACCTCGAGGCCGCCGGCTTCGGCGTCACGCACGCGTCCCGCGGCGACGAGGGGCTCCGGCTGGCGGAGTCGGACCCGCCGGACCTGGTGATCCTGGACCTGATGCTGCCCGGCATGGACGGCTACGAGATCACGAAGCGGCTGCGGCGCGGGGGCAGCACCCCGATCATCATGCTCACCGCCCGCGACGACGCCGTGGACAAGGTCGTGGGGCTGGAGCTGGGCGCCGACGACTACATCACCAAGCCGTTCAACCCGCGGGAGCTGGTGGCGCGCGTGCGCGCGGTGCTGCGCCGCGGCGAGGCGCGCGGCCAGAACGGCGGGCTGCCGGAGAGCGCGACCATCGAGGCGGGCCCGCTGCGCATCGAGGTGGGCGGCCGCGAGGTGTTCGTCGAAGGCGAGGGCGTGCAGCTCACGCCGAAGGAGTTCGACCTCCTGGTGACGCTGATCGAGAACCGCGGGCTGGTGCTCACGCGCGAGCAGCTGCTGGAGCGGGTGTGGGGCTACACGTTCCTGGGCGACAGCCGCACGATCGACGTCCACGTGCGCCAGTTGCGCCGCAAGCTCGGTGACGCGTGCCCGATCCAGACGGTCTGGGGCACGGGCTACAAGGTGCCCGCCAAGCGGTGAACCGGCGGGCGCCGTCGGGCGCCCCCCGTCCGTGGCGGACGCTGCGGGGCCGCCTCGCGCTCGCCGTCGCCGGCGGGCTGTTCGTCGCGGCGATCGTGTTCGCGGCCGTGGGCGGCGGGCTGATCCGCGCCCAGTCCCAGAAGGTCGCCCGCGACGAGCTGGACCGCCAGGCGGCGGCGCTCGCGAAGATCGTGAGCAACCAGGCCGAGAAGCAGGCGGCGGGCGGGGTGACGTTCAGCTTCGTGTCGCCGGCGAGCCTCCAGGCGCTGGTGGGCCCGCAGACGAAGCTCTACTACTCGGGCCTGCCCCTCACCCCGGGCGCGGACCGGCCGACGGACGAGATCCCCCAGGTCGCGGCGCGGGAGCTGGACTACGGGATCCTGGAGCAGCAGGGCGTCCAGCGGATCGACTTCCAGGCGTTCCCGGGTGCCAGGACGACGGAGGCGTCGGCGGCGCCGGTGATGCTGGGCGGCGAGGCGGTGGGGGCGATCCTGCTGGCGCGTCCCCCCGGGACGCCGGCGACGGCGTGGCCCGACGTGGCGCCGTGGGTGTTCCTGGCGGCGGGGATCGGCCTGGCGGTGGCGCTGCTGATGTCGCTGCTGCTGACGTCGAGGATCACGCGGCCCCTGACGGCGATGCAGCGGGCGACGCACCGGGTGGCGGGCGGCGACCTGCGCACCGAGCTGGGGCCGGCGGGCACGCGCGAGCTGGACGACCTGGCGAGCGACTTCAACCTGATGGTGCGGCGACTCGCCGAGCGGGAGGGCGAGACCCGCGAGTTCCTGATGAAGGTGACGCACGACCTGCGCACGCCGCTGACCGCGATCCGCGGCCACGCCGCCGCGCTGCAGGACGGGGTGGTGCCGCCGGACGACGTCCCCCGGTCGCTGGCGGCGATCGAGAACGAGGCGGCGCGCCTGGAGGCCCTGGTCGCCGACCTGCTGGACCTGGCGCGCCTCGACGCCCACCGCTTCACGCTGGACCTGGCGGAGGTGCGGCCGGCGGAGGTGCTGGAGCGGGCGTTCGACGCCCTGGAGCCGGAGGCCCTGGCCCGCGGCGTCACCTTCGAGCGCGGCATCGACCCGCTGCCGACGGTGGTGACCGACGAGGGCCGCGTGCAGCGCATCGTGGGGAACCTGCTGGACAACGCGATCCACTGGACGCCGCCGGGCGGCACCATCCGCCTGGAGGGCACGGCCCGCCCGGACGGCGGCTTCGCGGTCACGGTGAGCGACACCGGCCCCGGGGTGGACCCGGCGGAGCAGGAGCGGATCTTCGACGCCTTCCACTCCAGCGAGAGCCCCGACGGCCGCCACGGCTCCGGGCTGGGCCTCGCGATCTCCCGCCAGCTCGCGCGGGCCCTGGGCGGCGACGTCCGGGTCGAGCCCCGGCCCGGCGGCGGCAGCGCCTTCGTCCTCGAGGTCCCCGGGGACCCCCTCCGACAGCCCGAGCCGGCCGCCGCCCCCGCCCCCGCCTGAGACGTCCGGGGGGGCCGGCGCGGTGCAATCGAGAACCTCGGCTCTCGATTGGATCTCTTCCCGGAGACCGTCCGCATCCGCGACGGCGTCGCGGCGGACTCCTTCGATGACGGGCGAGACGAAGGCGCGAGGCGCCCGCGGGTCGTGCGATTGAGACCACGCGGTCTCGATTGCACCCCTCCTCCCGAGGGACCCCACGAACACGTCGGCGCCGGCGGTCCCCAGGGACCGCCGGCGCCTCGTGTGTGCAGCCGTTCGTGCTGTTCGGAGGGTTCCGCCTAGGCGGGGGTCTCCTCCGGGTGGGGGGCGAGCACGACCGCGCCGCGCTCCCCGGTGCGGACCCGGATCGACTCCTCGACGTCGAAGATGAAGATCTTCCCGTCGCCCGGCTCGCCCGTGTGGGCCAGCTCGAGGATGCAGTCGATCGCGCGGTCCACGTCGGCGTCGTCGAGCACCATCTCCAGCTTCAGCTTCGGCCGGAGGAAGATGGTCGTCTTCGCGCCGCGGTAGCTCTCGGTGAAGCCCTTCTGGCGGCCGGAGCCCTTGACCTCCGTGACGCTCATGGAGGGGAGCCCCATCTGCGCCAGGCGGTCGTGGATGGCCTCCAGGGCCTCGTGGCGGATGAACGCTTCGATCTTCTTCACGTCGTCCTGCCCTTACGAGGTGGTGGCGGGGTTGGTTGCCGTCGCCGTCGCCGACCCGGCGGGGGCCACGGGGGTCGAGGAGTACCCGGCCGACTCCGGCTCCGCGCCGGGGACGTCGATGAACCGCTCGGGGTAGCCGAACATCGCGTGCTCCGAGATGTCCAGGCCGCGCAGCTCGTCCTCCTCGCTGACGCGCAGGCCCACCGTGTACTTGATCGCCAGGAAGACGATGAAGGACGCGGTGAAGGTGAAGCCGATCGTGGCCGCGACGCCGTAGAACTGGACCCAGAGCTGGTGGCCGCCGCCGCCGGTGAGCAGGCCGCCCTCGCCGACCGCGAGCGACGTCGCGCGCTCCGACGTGGCGAACAGGCCGCAGGCGAGCGTGCCCCAGATGCCGGCCATGCCGTGCACCGGGATCGCGCCGACCGGGTCGTCCACCTTCAGCTTGTCCACGGCGACGACGAGCGGCGGGACGATGATGCCGGCGATGAAGCCGATGACCACCGCGGCCCACGGGTCGACGAAGGCACATGGTGCGGTGATCGCCACCAATCCGGCGAGAGCGCCGTTGCCCATCTGCGACACGTCGAGCGTCTTGAAGATCAGCAGCGAGCCGATGGTGGCGCCGATGACGCCGGCCGCGGCCGCCAGGTTCGTGTTGACCGCGACGTCGGCGAAGTTGGCGCCGATCGCGTTCAGGAACGAGCCGGGGTTGAAGCCCATCCAGCCGACCCACAGGATGATCACGCCGAGGATCATGAGTGGCATGGAATGGCCGGGGATCGGCACCGCCTTGCCGTCACGGAACTTCCCGATGCGCGGCCCGAGGACCAGGGTCCCGGCGAGCGCCGCCAACGCGCCCTGCAGGTGGACGATCGAGGAACCGGCGAAGTCCTGGAAGCCGTCCTGGAGGAGCCAGCCGCCGCCCCAGGTCCAGTGGGCGACGATCGGGTAGATCACGCCGGTGAAGGCGATGGCGAAGATGACGTAGCCGATGAACTTCGTGCGGTCGAGCATCGCGCCGAAGACGATCGCCAGCGAGACGGCGCAGAAGACCACCTGGAAGAAGAAGGTGACCTCGAAGTTCGTGTTGCTGTAGGCGAGCGACGCGTAATCGCTACCGGGGTTGCCGTTGTTCATGAACCAGCCGCTCGACCCGATGAAGTTGTTCCCGGTGCCGAAGGCGAACGCAAAACCGACGGCCCAGAACATCAGGAGGCTGATGGACAGGTTGATGAGGATCTTCCCCATCACCGCACCAGCGTTCTTCATGCGCGAGAGACCCACCTCGAGCATGGCGAAACCAGCCTGCATGAACAGCACGAGCACAGCAGCGAAGAAGACCAGGAGCGTGTTGATCGCGATGTCCTGGTCGGTGGGCTCGCCCTGGGCGGCGGCGAGGGCGGGCACAAGCAGCAGCATCACCGCTACGAGCGCCGGCACCAGCCGGAATGGCCTCAGACGCATCTACTCTCCTTGCGCGGATGGACGGGGGCCCTGGGACCCCTGAATGGGATCCAGGCTACGAACCGGCCCATCGGGGCGGCTTTGGACACAGGTATGAGAAGTGCCGCCCCGGCTTCTCCCCGTGGCTAACCGCCCGCTGATCAGCCCGGAGCCGCGCGCCGCCGCGCCCGGGCGAGCATCCGCTCCGCCTCGGCGTGCATCCCCTGCCCCAGGTACCAGGCGCCCGCGTCGGCCGCCACCAGGCCGCGCCAGCCGTCCACCCGCGCCGCCGCATCCGGCTCGCCGTAGCCCTCCAGGACCTCGGAGAGCACCGCTGCCGGCAGCGCGTTGAGCTCGGCCAGGTAGGCGAGGTCCTCGGCCGGGTCGCCCATCCGCTGGAACTCCCAGTCGATCAGCACCGGTCCGCCGTCCGGCGGCCAGAGCACGTTCGCCGCCACCAGGTCGCCGTGCAGGAAGGCGAAGGGGCCGCCGGGCGCCGGCCCCGGCGGGAGCCGGCGGGCCAGCCCGGCGTCCGGCGTCCCCGCCAGCGCCTCCTCGGCGTCGCGGACCCGCCCTTCGCGGTAGGCGGCGAGGTCCCGCGCCGGCGCTGCCCACCACCACAGGCCCCCGGCGGCCGCGCCGGGCGTGGCGTGCACCGCGCGCAGCACCGCGCCCAGGCGGCGCGCCTCGTCGGTGGCGAGGGCCGCCAGGTCGCGCGGGCCGCCCGGCACCCGGGCGGTGACCAGCAGCCCCGGCGCGTGGCGGAGCAGCGCCGGCGCCCACGGCCGGCCGGCCACGGCCCGCAGCGCCGCCGCCTCGCGGGCCAGGGCCGCCGGGTCGCCACGCTTCTCCGCCCGGGGCGCCCCCTCGTCGCCGATCACCACGGTGAAACGCTGCGCCATCGGCGCCCAGAGTAGGGTGTCCGTCCGTGGCAATCCGCCGGACGAAGATCCTCGCGACCCTCGGACCGGCCACCGACGACCCCAAGCGCCTCGACGCCATGGTCGCCGCCGGGATGGACGGGGGCCGCATCAACTGCGCGCACGACACGCCGGAGTCCTGGCGCATGCGCGCCGGCGCCCTGCGCGCCGCCGCCACCCGCGCCGGGCGGCCGCTCGCGCTGCTGCTGGACCTGGCCGGGCCCAAGATGCGCCTCGGCACCGGTGTCCGGCCCCGCCAGGTGACGCCCGGCGAGTCGGTGGTCTTCGCCTCGGGCGAGGAGGTGCCGAGCGGCGCCGTGCCGGTGGACTGGCCGGGCTTCGCCGACGCCGTCAGCGTCGGCCGCTCCGAGATCGTGATCGGCGACGGCACCCCCCGCTTCCGGGTGGTCATGGCGAACCCCGCCGAGGGCCTCGTGACCGCGGTGTGCCAGCGCCCCGGCGCGATCGCCCCCCGCAAGGGCATCTTCTGCACCTACGTCGCGACGCCTGCGCCCGTGCTGGGCGAGCGGGACCTCGCCGACCTCGCGGTCGGGGTGGAGATGAACGCCGACCTGGTGGCGCTCTCGTTCGTGCGCTCCGGCCAGGACGTGCGGCGCCTGCGCGGCGCGATGGACGCCCTCGGCTCCCAGGCGCGCGTGATCGCGAAGATCGAGAAGGTGGAGGCCTACGAGGCGCTCGACGAGATCGTGGACGTCTCGGACGGGGTCATGGTGGCCCGCGGCGACCTGGGGGTGGAGGCGGGCGTCGAGCGCGTCCCCCTGATCCAGAAGGACGTGATCCGCCGGGCCGAGGCCCAGGGCAAGCTGGTGATCACCGCCACCCAGATGCTCGAGTCGATGATCGAGCAGCCCGAGCCCACCCGCGCGGAGGCCACCGACGTGGCCAACGCGATCCTGGACGGCACGTCGGCGGTGATGCTCTCCGGCGAGACCACGGTCGGGCGCTTCCCGGTCGAGGCGGTCGCCGCGATGGCGTCGATCGCGACCGAGGCGGAGCGCGGGTTCCCGGTGTCGGTCGACGTGATGTCCCCCACCACGAGCCGTCCCGAGGCGGTGATGCAGGCCGCCGTCCACCTGGCGCAGCAGGTCGACGCCGTCGCGCTGATCGTCTCCACCGTCAGCGGCGGCGCCGCCCGCGCCGCGGCCAAGTACCGCCCGCGCCTGCGGGTGATCGCCCTGTCCGAGGACGAGCGGGTGCGCCGCCAGCTCGCCCTCGAGTGGGGCGTGGTGCCCGGCTGGCTGCCGCCGCGGGCCTCGACCCTGGAGCAGCACCGCCACACCATGATCAAGCGCGCGATGCGGATCGCCGACCTGAAGACCGGCGACGTGGTGGTGCTCGCCTACGGCCCCCCGGCGGCGGGCCCGTCCGAGACCAGCTTCCTGGCGGTGCGGACGATCCCCTAGCGGGCGGCCCGGGCGTCGCGGCCCTCGGCCATCATCGCCCCCACGGCCCGCAGCGGCACGTCGGCCAGCCGCGCCAGCTCGACGGGGCCACCGGGCGGCATGCCGTGGCGCGCGAGATAGGTCACGATGCGCTCACGCGAGTCGGCGAGCAGCGCGCAGCCGGGGCAGTCGCGCCGGCCCAGGTTGCGGGGTGCTCCGCAACGCTCGCACCAGGTCGCCATGTGCGGCCGCGCCTCCGCGGGGCGGCGGCGCGGCGTGCGCGGCGCGAGGCCCGACAGGAGGTCCATTGCGGTCGGAGGGCTCACAGGGCGGGTCGTCGTCATCGGCACGGCGGCTCTTGAGCGCCGGGGCCGCCGTCGCCGCCCTCACGCTGCTCGCCGCGGGGTGCGGCGGGACCGGCGCGGCCGAGCGGACCGGCGCCACGCCGCCCGACCGGCTCAGCGTGATCGCCGAGGGCGGCGACGCCGGCCCGTTCCGGGTGGACCTGGACTGCGCGATCGCCGACCACGACGCGTGCGCCGGCGTGATCGCGGCGGTCGCGGCCGCCGACGATCCCCGCACGTGCTCGCCCGCCGACGGCGGCGACCGCCGCCTGCAGGTGCAGGGGACCATCGACGGCCAGCCGATCCGCGCCGTGGTGGAGCGCCGGACGGACTGCGAGATCGCCGCCTACGACGCCGCCGCGCGCGCCGCCGGCTTCTAGCCGGTCCGCCAGCCGCGGATGACCGCGGCGGCCGCGGGCAGGCCGTCGGCCACCGCGTCGGCGGCGGCGAGGTCGTCCGCGCCGTGGAGGCCCGTCGTGACCGCCACGCACCGGGCGCCGCCGGCCACGGCGCACGCGATGTCGCGGGGCGTGTCGCCGACGACCACCACGTCGGGGTCGCCGCCGTCGCGGGCCACGGCGACGGGCACCAGCGCCTCGCGGCGGTCGTCGTCCGAGCCGAACGCGCCCCGCCCGCGGGGGAACCAGTCCCCCAGCCCGGCGGCCGCCATCTTGGCGTGCGCGATGGGCTCCAGGTTGCCGGTCAGCAGCGCCAGCGTGACGCCGTCGGCGTGCAGCGCCCCGAGCCCGTCCGCCGCGCCGGGCGCCGCCACCGGCGGCGGGTGGAGCTGCTCCAGCGCGGGGTACAGCTCGCACGCGCGCGCCATCCACGCGGGCAGCCCGGCGGTGATGCGGTCGTCGTCCACGCCGTGGCGCCGCAGCACCAGGCGGGCGATCTCGCGGTCGGTCCTGCCGGCGGGGGCGATCGCCACGATGTCGTCCTGCGTGGCGGGCACCGCGAAGACGTCCACGGCGGCCGCTGCGAGGGCCTCGGTGTGGGCGTGGGGGCGCCCGATGAGCAGGGTCCCGTCGATGTCCAGCAGCGCCAGCACCCGGCCCAGGATAGGGACGCCCGCCACCTGCCACACTTCCTGACGCTGACCGGTCGATTGCGGAGCGGCCGCTGAGGGGACGGACGATCACATGGCTGGGTGTCGCCGCGGTCGCGGCGATCCTGGTGGCGACCGCGCTGGCGACGGCGGCGGCGGTGAGCGACGCGAATCGGGACGCCGACCGCGACCGCGACGCCCTCGCGGGGCGCGCCGTGGGGGCGCTCGCGACCGAGGTGGAGACGGCGCGCAACACGGTCGACGACCTGCGGGCCTACTTCGAGTCGTCGTCGGACGTGACGGCGGCCGACTTCGACCGCTTCACGGCGGCCATGCTGGCGCGCGAGCCGGCGCTCCAGGCGCTCGCGTGGAGCGAGGGGCCCGTGGCGGGCCCGCCCACGCCCGTGCTGACCGCCGGCGACGGGACGCCCGACCCGCTCGGCAGCGCGGAGGCGGCGGCGGAGCTCGCCGCGGCGCGCGACGGCCAGGAGACGCGGCTCTCGGCGCCGATCGAGTCGAGCGGCGGCACGGAGGCCGTGATGGTGGCGCCCGTCTACCGCGCCGGCGCGCGCCTCACCACCCCGGCCGAGCGCCGCGCGGCGCTGCGCGGCTTCGTGAGCGCCGTGGTGTCGGTGCCGGCGTTCGCGAGCGCCGCGTCGGCCGAGCTGCCCGCGGGGGTCAACGTGAGCGTGGAGGACGCCGGCCCCGCCACCGCGCAGCCGGCGCAGGCGGGCATCGACATCGCCGGCCGCCACCTGGCCGTCGCCCTGGAGGGGGCCGGCGACGCGTCGTACGTCGTGCCGGTGTCGATCGCCCTGGGCGGGCTGCTGCTGGCGGCGGTGGTGACGCTGCTGTTCGTGGAGTCGGCCGGGCGCGAGCGCACGGCGCGCGGCGAGCTGGCGCGCCTGCAGGTGCGCCACGACCTGATCCTGTCCTCCGCGGGCGACGGCATCGTGAGCGCCGCCCCCGACGGCCGCGCCCGGTTCGTCAACCCCGCGGCCGCCCGGATGCTGGGGCGCACCGCGGAGTCGATCGCCGGCCGGCCGATCGTCGAGACCGGCCTGCCCTCCCCCGACGCCGCCCTGCGCGCCGGCCGCCCCGAGTCGGGGGAGGTCGACATCGCGCGCCCCGACGGCTCGATCTTCTCCGTCGAGTTCACCACCACGCCGCTCGCCGACGACGGCGGCTCCGGCGCCGTGATCACGTTCCGGGACGTCAGCGCCCGCAAGCGGCTCGAGACGCAGACGCTCGCGAGCCTGGCGGCCGCGGAGCAGATGGCTGCCGTCGACCCGCTGACCGGCCTGGCGAACCACCGGACCTTCCACGAGCGCCTGGCCGCGGAGGTGGGGCGGGCGAAGCGCACCGGCCGCGGCGTGGCCCTGGTGCTGATGGACCTCGACCACTTCAAGCGGGTGAACGACCAGCACGGGCACCAGACCGGCGACCGCGTGCTGGAGCACGCGGCATCGGTGATGCGCCAGGAGACCCGCAGCGGCGAGCTGATCGCCCGGGTCGGCGGCGAGGAGTTCGCGATGCTCCTGCCCGACGCCGACGTGGACGAGGCGCTGCGCGCCGCCGAGCGCATCCGGCGCGCCATCGCCGCCACCGACTTCCCCGCCGTGGGGCGCATGACGGTGTCGGCCGGCGTGTGCGACATGACGCACGCCGAGGACGCGGCGACGCTGTACCGGCTGGCGGACGGGGCGCTCTACTGGGCGAAGCACCGCGGCCGCGACCGGGTGGTGCGCTGGACGCCGGACGCGCCGGAGCCCCTCTCGGCCCGCGACCAGGCCGATCGGCTGGATCGCCAGCAGGCCCTGGTGAGCGTGCGGCTGCTGGCGCGGGTGGTCGACGCCAAGGATCCGTCCACCCGGCGCCACTCGGAGCGCGTCGGCGACCTCTGCGCCGAGATCGCCGAGGAGCTCGGCTGGAGCACCGAGCGCGCGGCGCTGCTGCGCGAGGCGGGGCTCGTCCACGACGTCGGCAAGATCGTGGTCCCGGACGCCGTGCTGTTCGCCCCCCGGCCCCTGGAGCCGGACGAGCGGGCCGTGGTGCAGGAGCATTCCACGGTGGGTGCACGAATCGTCGACGAGGCGCTCACCCCCGAGCAGGTCCGCTGGGTACGGTCCCACCACGAGCGCTGGGACGGCACCGGATATCCTGACGGCCTCCTGGCGGAGGACTGCCCGGAGGGCGCACGCATCCTCGCCCTCGCCGACGCCTGGGACGTCATGACCTCCGATCGCCCCTATTCGACCACGCGCGCGACGCCCGCCGAGGCCCTCGCCGAGTGCCGCGCCTGCGCGGGCAGCCAGTTCTGGCCCCCCGCGGTCGAGGCGCTCGCCCGCGTGCGGGGAGGCGCATGACGCCGGCGCGCCGGCTCGC
The DNA here is from genome assembly GCA_050250915.1 of Thermoleophilia bacterium. Taxonomy (GTDB): domain Bacteria; phylum Actinomycetota; class Thermoleophilia; order Miltoncostaeales; family Miltoncostaeaceae; genus Miltoncostaea. The sequence goes on along the minus strand of JBFWNT010000005.1, from coordinate 65,682 downwards.
CCTGGTGGCGGCCGGGGTGGCGGGGCTGGCGGTCGCGGGGCTCCTGGGGCTGGCGCTGGCGCTCACGGGCGGGGGCGACCGGCAGGCGCATCCGAGCCTGCGGGTGGTGGTGCCCGACCAGTCCGCCGTCACGACCGTCCCGTCGCGCCCGCGCGCCCCCGCGCCGGCCCGCGCCGCGACACCGTCCGCGGCCGCCGATCAGGCCGTTCCGGCCGTCCGTGAGCCCGCCCCGCGGACCGTCGCGGCCGCGCCGCCCGAGGACCAGGCCACCCCCGCCGCGCCGCGCGTGGCGGCACCACGGCGCCTGCGCCCGGTCGCCGAGCCGGCGCCCCGCAGGACGTCGCCCCCGCCCGCGCCGGTCGCGACGCCCTCCACGCCGGTGGACGCCCCCGTCGCCGGCTCCCCCGCGCCGCAGGTCACGGCGCCCGTCACCGAGCCGGCGGTGACCCCGCCGGTCACCGTGCCGGTGGTCGAGCCCCCGATCGCGGAGCCCCCCGTCACGGACCCGCCCGCCGAGGAGCCGCCGGTCAAGGAGCCGCCGGTCAAGGAGCCGCCCGTGAAGGAGCCACCGGTGAAGGAGCCGCCGGTCAAGGAGCCGCCGGTGAAGGAGCCACCGGTGAAAGAGCCGCCCGTGAAGGAGCCGCCGGTCAAGGAGCCGCCCGTGAAGGGACCGCCGGTCGAGGATCCGCCGGTGAAGGAGCCGCCCGTTTACGACCCGCCCGCGGACGACGTGGACGCGCCCGGGAAGGGCATCCCCGGGAAGGGCATCCCCGGGAAGGGCGCGCCCGGGAGGGACGCGCCCGACACCGGCGGCTGCGGCGGCGGGGACTAGCTCCGGGAGAAGGGCAGCACGGTGGTGAGCCACTCGATGAGGGCGTTCGGGTTGCGGCTCTGCACCATCACCTCGCCCGGGCCGTCGAAGTCGAAGACGAAGCCCTCCCCGCTCTTCATGCTCTGGATGGTCTTGCCCTCGGCGGCGCGGCGCAGCCGGAACGTGACGCCTTCGTCGAACGCGACCATGTGGCCGGAGTCGATGGTCACCCGCTCCCCGTCCGCAAGGCGGATGCGGTCGAGGGCGCCGTAGCAGCCGAGCACCACCGTCCCCTGGCCGGTCGCCCGCAGCAGGAACCCGCCCTCGCCGCCGAACAGCGACTTGACGCCGCCCCACTTGGTGTCGATCTCGACGCCCTGCGCGGACGCGATGTACGAGCCGCGCTGGATGAAGACCGGCTGCTCGTGGACCTCCACGGTGGTCATGTCCCCCGGCAGGTGGGCCGCGACGTCCACCCAGCCCCCGCCGTCCGGGGCCGTGTAGGTGGTGAGGAAGAAGGACTCTCCGCCCAGCACTCCGCGGCGGAGCGACTTCATGAGCCCGCCCTGCATGCCGGATTCGATGCCGACGCCGTCCGACGTGGCCATCATCGCGCCGGCCTCGACGCGCAGCACCTCGCCGCCCGCCATGGTGCAGCGCCCCACCGAGAAGCTGGGCGCGTGCCGCACCGTGATGTCCATCCCGACCTCCCCCTTCGACGGTCCGCCGGGAGGAGCCTAGACGCCGCCGCCAGGGCGGAATCCCGGTGCCGCAAGCCTGTACCCCCGGCCAAGGAACGCGGCGACCCCGCCGTCGAGACTGGGGGTGCGGACGGGGTGGAGTGCACTGCCTACCGGGTCAGCTCCGTTCGTCACGGTGAGCGGCGAGGGTCGAGGGGTCGCCCCCTTCTCCTCGATCCGCGCCCTCTCGCCGTCGCTCCCTCGCGGCGCCCACCAGGGCGGCGATCACGCCGCTGCCGGGGTCGGCCTCCGGGTGCCACTGCACCCCCAGGAGCCAGCCGTCGCCCTCCCCCTCGACGGCCTCGGGGAGCCCGTCGGCGTCCGACCGCGCCGTCACGCGCAGGCCGTCCCCGACCTCGCCGACCGCCTGGTGGTGGTGGGACACGACGCGGTGCGGCGAGCCCCCCGCCGCCTCCATCGCCCGCGAGCCCGGCTCGATGCGCACGTCGTGCTCGTTCCCCTCGAAGTGCCCCACGCGGCGGCGGTGCTCGTCGTTGCCGAGGACGTCGGGCAGGTGCTGCACCAGGGTGCCGCCGGCGGCGACGTTGATGACCTGCGCGCCCCGGCAGATCCCCAGCACCGGCAGGCCGCGCGCCGTCGCCTCGCGGGCCAGTGCCGACTCGACGGCGTCGCGCAGCGGCACCGGCGTCTCCGCCAGCGGGTGGGGCTCCGCGCCGTACTCCGCGGCCCCGACGTCGGCGCCGCCCACGAGAAGCAAGCCGTCGAGGCGGTCCAGCACGCGGCCCGGGTCGTCCGCGAGCACGGGGTCGGGCGGGATGAGCACCGCGACGCCGCCGGCGCGCTGCACGTGCTCGATGTAGTTCATCGCGACCAGCGCGGCGGGCATGTCCCAGACGGACCACTGGGCGCGCTCGGCCGCGGAGCAGATGCCGATGACGGGCGTGTCGGAGGGCCGCTCGATGCCCGAAGGGTATCGGTCAGGCGCGCCACTCCCGGGTGTGGAGGGGGCGCATCTCGTAGGGGATCGCCCGCCCGGCGTCGTTCGCGCGGACCACCCCGGTGCGGCCGTACGCCGCCACCGGCGGGACCGGGGCCGGCTCGACGACGCGGTCGATGAGGATCTCGAAGGCCTCCCGGCCCGTCGCGAAGCGCCACGCGGCGCCCGGGTCGCCCGGGCAGCGGTCGGGGTGGTGCGCCCGCGCGTAGCGGCGCCACGCGCTGACCAGGTCATCCCGGTCCGGCGTCCGCGGCGGCAGCCCCAGCACCTGCGTTGCAGTCGTCACGTTCATCGGCCCCGACGGTACGACGGTGGTCGCGGCGGGCCACCCGCCGCGCGGACGGTCGCGGACCTGACCGGGCGGATAGCATGGGCGGACGATGATGGCGACGGGCTACACGATCGCGGGCATCCTCATCGGCACCACGGCGCTCATCGCGGGCGGGATCGTGGGGGCGCTGTGGTTCGCGGTGCACGCCACCCGGCCCGAGCTGCTGGAGCGCCGGCGCCGCCGCGACGAGCGCTGACGACGGGACGGTGACGATGCGTCCGGTGGCTGCCCTAGCGTCCACCGGACCATGCTTCGCGAGGACACCGGCGCCCGCTACGAGCGGGGCTTCATGCGACGCCGGCTCGTGAGCGGGACCCGCGAGTTCGCGTTCATCTCGGCCGCGGCCCACCGCGCCATCCTCCGGGAGCAGGAGCGGATGCCGGTGGCGGTCGCCGAGGACGAGCGGCGCACATGGTGGATGTACCGCGACCGCTTCTTCTGGGAGGACGACGGCCTGGCCGCCGACGAGGTCGAGGCCCTCGTCCACGAGCGCGACCGGCGGCTGCGCAGGCGGATCGCCCGCGCCCGCGACCTGATGGAGGCCGAGGCCGCCGCGGAGGGCCCGCGGCGCGAGGCGATCCCGGAGGATGTCCGCGTGGAGGTCTTCCGCCGCGACGGCGGCCGGTGCGTGGCGTGCGGGTCGGCGGAGCTGCTCCAGTTCGACCACGTGATCCCCGTCGCCCTCGGGGGCTCCTCCACCCCCGCGAACCTCCAGGTGCTGTGCGCGCCCTGCAACCGCGCGAAGGGCGCGAGCCTGCGGTGAGCATCGAGAACGCCCCCGCCATCGGCGACGTCCTGGCGTGGATGAGCGACCACGGCGCCCGGCTGCGCGAGCTGGTGGCGGAGGAGCAGGCGGGCGAGCGCGAGCTGGCGCCCGCCGACGACCCCACCATCCGCGCCCACCTGCGCTACGCCGCCGAGGGCATCGCCGCCACCGCCCCGGAACCGCTCGCGACCGGCCTGGCCGGGTTCTCCGAGGCCCTGCCCGAGTGGTTCACGGAGAGCCAGCCGCTGTACGAGGACCACCTGGCGGCGGGGGTCGGCGCGATCGCCCTGGAGGAGCACCTGCAGTTCGGCACCCGCCCCGGCGTCGACCCCTCCCTGGACGCGGCGCTGCACTTCCGCCTGCGCATCACCGCCTGGGTGCGCATCTTCCTGATCGGGATCGAGCGCTGGCTGGGCCCCGCCGCCGACGGCCTGTCGGAGGAGGTGCTCGAGGAGATCCGCGGCCGCAGCGGCGACCTGGGGCGCATGATCCTGTCGTTCGGCACGGCCGCCAGGACCGCGGCGCGCGGCGCGACGGGCGGGCCGGTGGACATCGGGACCCAGGACGAGATCGGCCAGGTCGCCGCCGTCCAGGGCCACGTGCGGATCATGCTGGAGGCCCTGACAGGCGCACGTCCCGCGCCGGACTGATCGTCCCGCGGGGCGGCGCACCCTTCATCCCGGGCCGGTCCCCGCCGATGACCCGGACGTGACCATCGCCGCGGAGACCACGACGTACCAGCTCTCCGAGGTGATCGGGGCGCTCTCCCACGCCCTGGACCTGACCGAGGGCCAGCCCGTGGGCCACTCCCAGCGCGCCTGCATGATCGGCATGCACCTGGCGGACCGGCTCGCCCTGCCGTCAGGGGTGCGGGCCGAGGTCTTCTACGCGACGCTGCTGAAGGACGCCGGCTGCTCCACCAGCGCGGCCCGCATGGCGGAGCTGTTCCGGACGCCCGACGGCCCGCTGAAGCGCGAGTTCTCGAAGGTCGACTGGACGAGCACGGCCGACTTCGTCCGGTTCGCCGCGCGCGAGGTCGCGCCCGGCGCGCCGCGGATCGTCCGCGCCGCCACGCTGCTGCGCGCGCTGCGGACGCTGGCGAAGGAGGCGTCTGAGCTCAACGAGGCCCGCTGCGACCGGGGCGCCCGGATCGTCGCGATGATGGGGTTCCCGCCGGCGGTGGCGGACGCCGTGCGCTCCCTCGACGAGCACTGGGACGGGAGCGGTCGCCCCGAAGGCCGGGAGGGTGAGGCGATCCCCCTGGTGTCCCGGATCGCCTGCATCGCGCAGACCGTGGACGTGTTCACCACCGCCGACGGCCCGCAGGCCGCGATCGACGTGGTCCGCGCGCGGCGCGGCACCTGGTTCGATCCGCGCCTGGCGGACGCGTTCCTGGCCACGTCGCCCGACGATCCGCTCTGGCTGCGGCTGGCGTCGGACAACGCGAACGAGGTGCTGCGCGAGCTGGAGCCGGAGGCGACGGTCGCGATGGCCGACGAGGAGGGCCTCGACCGCGTGGCGGAGGCCTTCGCGAGCGTGATCGACGCGAAGTCGCACTTCACGCACGAGCACTCCGTGGGCGTCGCCACCTACGCCGTCGGCATCGGCGAGGAGCTCGGCTTCGACCCGGTGCGGCTGCGGTGGCTGCGCCGCGCGGCGCTGCTGCACGACATCGGCAAGCTCGGCGTCTCGAACACGATCCTCGACAAGAACGGGTCGCTGACCGACGAGGAGTTCCGCGAGATCCGGCTCCACCCGCGCCACACCTACGAGATCCTGAGCCGCATCTCGGCGTTCGCAGGGATCGCGGAGGACGCCGCCGCCCACCACGAGCGGCTCGACGGGCGCGGATACCACCGCGGCGTGGGCGCCGAGCACCTGACGCTCGAGGCCCGCATCCTGGCGACGGCCGACGTCTACGAGGCGCTCACCGCCGACCGGCCCTACCGCGGGCCGATGCCGCGCGAGACGGTCCTCGAGATCATGGAGCGCGACGCCGGGACGGCGTTCGACCCCGTGTGCCTGGAGGCGCTCCGCGCGGCCTCCGCGCTCCTCGACGCCGCGCTGTAGCCCCGAAGCGGGGGCAGCCCGCCTGCGGCCGGCGCCGGCGCGGCGGCGGGTGCCGGAGCGGGCGCCGGCGCCGGGGGCCGGCGCGACGTGGAGATCCGCGCGGCGAACAGCATCCCCACCACCAGGCCGGCGAGCACGTAGGTGAACACGGCCCACCTGGTCCCCGTGTCGGAGCCGGCGAACACCCCGTGCAGCATCGCCAGCGCCCAGGCCACGATCGCCACCCGGTGCAGCGCCCGCCAGCGCCGCTGCCCGAGCCGCGCCCGCAGCAGCGTGCTGATCCAGATCACCAGCAGCACGTAGAGCCCCAGCACCCCCAGGGCCGTGGCGACCGGCCGGTAGCCGGACGCGAACGGGATCGCCAGGTCGGCCAGGGACATCGCCGCGTCGGCGTCCAGGAGCAGCATCACCAGGTGCAGGCCGGTCATCAGCAGGGCCAGGTTGGTGAGCTGCCGGTGGCCGGCGGTCGTCAGCACGCGCGGCCACGCGTCGGACGACATCCGCAGCGAGAGCGCCAGGCCCAGCGCCACGACCACGGTCAGGAGCACCAGCGCGGCCATCCCCGAGCCCCGGGCGAGGACCCACTCGAGGTCGTTCAGGCTCACGCGGCCTCCGCCGCGGGCCAGCCGCCCACCGGCAGGGACGCGCCCGACGGCGCCACCATGAGGCCGGGCATGCCGAGGCGGGCGAGCAGCGCGGCGCCGGGACCCGCGCCGAGCACGAACGCGGCGGTGGCGGCCACCTCGGCGCGCTCGCAGGTGCCGGCGACGGCCGTGACCGACCAGAGGCCGGTGCCGGCCGGCGCTCCCGTGGAGGGGTCGACGAGGTGGTGGCGCCGGACGCCGTCGCGCACCCAGCTGCGCCGCTCCACGCCCGACGTCGCCAGCGCGCCCCGCTCGAGCGTGACCGGCACGGTGCCGTCGGGGGTGCGCACCGCCACCGTCCAGCCGGCGCGGCCCGGCGGCCGCCCGTGGACGGCCAGATCGCCGCCCGCGCTCACCAGGGCGCAGCGCACGCCGGCGTCGGCCAGCAGGGCGACCGCGGCGTCGACCGTCATGCCCTTGGCGATGCCCCCGAGGTCCATCTCCACGCCCACCGGGACCGTGACCGTGCCCGCCGCGCGGTCGACCCGGACGCCCCGCCAGCCCCCGCCGGGGGCGATGCGGGCGGGCCCGCCCGGCGCGGCGGCCACCTCCTGCCAGGTGCGGTCGTAGCCGAGGCCGCGCAGCTGGACGCCGAGCGCCGGGTCGAACACCCCGGCCGTCGCGCGGGCCGCCGCGAGCGCCCGCTCCACCGCGTCGAGCACCACCGGGTCGGCGGGCGTCGGCCGCCCCGCGGCGGCGTTGAGCCGGCTCAGCGCGGAGTCGGCGCGGAAGCGGCTGAGCAGCGCCTCGCGCTCGGCGAAGAGCGCCTGGACCGCCGCCTCGGCGTCGAGGCCGGTCTCGCGGTCGAGCGCCACCTCGACCCGCGTGCCCATCGCCGCGAAGAACGCGCGCCGCAGGCCGGTCACGACGCCCCGCTCGAGGCGTCCGGCGTCGCCGACGGCGCGGCCGGCGACACGACGCCGTCCGGCAGCACGCCCTCGAGCTCGTCGGGGACCACGCCCCGGACGACGTCGCCCCACGACGGGTACCCGTCGTCCGACGGCGCGGCGGTGGCGGGCTGCGCGGCCCCGTCGTCCCCGGTCGCCATCCGGCCGGCCGCAAGGCCCGAGAACGCCGCCAGCATCGCCAGCGCACCGGCGATGCCGACCGTGCGGAGCCGCCGGGAGCGTGCGGCGATGCGCTCGGCGGGAGTGGGCGGCGCGTCGGGCATCGATCGCACGGTAGGGCCGTCGTGTGAAGCCTGGGCGAAGCCATGCGAAGAAACGATGAAGAGCGCAGGGGCCGCATCTGTCATCGTGCCCGCCGTGGCGACCGTCTACGTCACCGGGCACCGCAACCCGGACCTCGACTCCATCGCGTCGGCGCTGGGCTACGCCGAGCTCCGCAACCGGCTGGACCCCGCGAACCGTTACGTCCCGGTCCGGCTGGGGGAGCTGAACGCGCAGGCCCGGTGGGCGCTGGGGCGCAGCGGGGCCGTCGAGCCCGAGTTCCTGGACCACGTCCGACTGCGCGCCAAGGACGTGATGCGGTCGGACCACCCCGTCGCCCGCCACGGCGAGTCGCTGCGCGACGTGGGCCTCGCGATGGCAAAGGGCGACGTCGACATCATCCCGATCCTCGACGACGAGGGCGCCGTCGCCGGGATCCTGACCACCCGCGACCTCGCCCGCCGCTACATCAAGGAGTCGAGCGAGCCGTCCAGCTTCGCCGACCGTCCCGCGTCGGCGGACCTGATCGTCGAGGTGCTCGGCGGCACGATGGTGGTGCCCCCCACCCGGCGCCTGAACGGCCGCTTGTGGGCGGTGACGGTCGACGTGGCGACCATGGGCAGCACCATGGGCCCCAACGACATCGTGGTGGTGGGCAACCGGGCCGACGCCCAGCGCCGGGCCGTCGAGATCGGCGTGGCGCTGGTGGTGTCGCCGTACGACTCGCAGCCCGACGAGGAGGTGCTGGCCATGGCGCGCGCCGCCGGCACCGGCGTCGTGCTGTCGCCGCTCGACTCGTACGTGACCGGCCGGCTCGTGTCCCTGTCGGTGCCGGTGCGCGAGGTGATGAGCCCCGACCCGCTGACCGTTGAGCCCGACGACCTGATGGCCGACGTGGCGGAGCGGATGCGCGAGGTGCACTACAGCGCCGCGGTGGTGGTCGACGACGACGGCGCCCCCGCGGGCGTCGTGACCCGCGCCGAGCTGGTGAACCCCACGCCGCGCCAGGTGCTGCTGGTGGACCACGCGGAGCAGGCCCAGAGCGTCCCCGGCGTGTCCGAGGCCAGCATCGTCGAGATCCTGGACCACCACCACATCGGCTCGATCGAGACCCGCTTCCCGGTGGCGGCCACGTTCGACCCGGTGGGCAGCACCGCCACCCTGGTGGTCGAGCGCTTCCGCTCCCACGGGCGCGAGCCGCAGCGCCCGACCGCGACGATGCTGCTCGCGGCCATCCTCTCGGACACCGTCATCCTGAGCTCCCCGACCACCACGGAGCGGGACCACGCCGTGGTCGCCTACCTGGAGGAGCTGCTCGCGTTCGACGCCCGGGCGTTCGGCACCGAGATGTTCGAGGCGTCATCCGCGGTGGGCGACGTGGCGGCCGAGGACATCGTCCGGCGCGACGCCAAGGAGTACGAGGTCCGCAACGGGCGCCGCCTCTGCGTCGCCCAGATCGAGACGGTCGGCAGCGGGCTGCTCTCCCGGCGTGGCGAGTTGCTGGACGCGATGGAGGACGTCCGCTCCCGCATGGACTACGTGGTCATGGCCCTGATGGTCACCGACATCGTCGAGAAGGGCACCGAGCTGCTCGCGGCCGGCGACGTCGCCACCGTGGAGCGCGCGTTCGGCGTCGCCGCCCAGGACGGGGTGCTGGACCTGCCGGGCGTGATGAGCCGCAAGAAGCAGGTCGCGCCCCGGCTGCTCTCCGCGTTCTGAGCGCCCCGCGGGGCTACTCGTAGAAGGCGAGCGTCGCCAGGACGGCGTAGAGGCCGATCAGGGCGATGCCCTCGAACTCGGTCGCCTCGCCGTCGCCGGTGACCTGCCACACCGCGATCGCCATGAGCGCCAGCGCGCCGATGTACACCGGCGACGCCACGAACGTGAGCCGGTCGTCGAAGAACAGCGACAGGAGCACCAGCGCGGGGTACAGGAACGCCGCGATCTGGGCCACCGAGTTCTTCACCACCGACACGGCCAGGTCGGACTTGCCCTTGGCGGCGAGCACCACGCCCACCACGTGCTCCACCGCGTTGCCGGCGATCGCCACGATCACCAGGCCGATGAACGCCTTCGACAGCCCCAGCTCCTCGGCGGCGGTGTCGATCGAGGCGACGAACCACTCCGACACCAGGGCGGCGCCGAGGCCGCCGACGGCCAGCAGCCCCAGCGCCACGGGCATCGGCAGCCCGGCGGGATGTGGCTCGTCGGGGGCCGGCGCCTCGCCGTCCGAGCGCAGGTACGAGGAGAGCCAGACCCCGTAGACGATCAGCAGCACGATCGCGCCGACCACCGAGATCCCCACCTGGTGGCGGCTCGCGCGGTCGCCGATCTGGTCGGAGACCCCCAGCACCACGATGATGAACACGGCCAGGAGCAGCAGGGTGGCCGTGTCGTTGGGCAGGCGGGTGCTGAAGCGCATGCGCTTGTCGGGCGCCACGCGGGCGCCCACGAACAGCGTGGCGCCCAGCACCAGCAGCGCGTTGGCGAAGAGCGAGCCCAGGATGGAGGTCTGCGCGACCACCACCTCGCCGGCCGAGAGGGCGAAGAGCACCACGAACAGCTCCGGCAGGTTGCCCAGCGTCGACTGGAGCACCCCGGTCACGGCGGGGCCGAAGTGCTCTCCGACCTCCTCGGTGGTGAACGAGATGACCCAGGCGAGGCCGCCGAGGGCGACGACGCCCAGCACGAACACCGCCAGGTCGCTCCCGCCCGCGTAGTGCAGCACGCCGGTGAGGACCGAGAGCAGCACGATCGCGGCCAGGATGGCGATGCGCCGGGGTCCCAGCGCCGATGAGGCCGCGTTCACGCGGGCGAGCGTACCCGCTGGGCGCGCCTCCGGATCCTCGCGACCGCGGCGTCGGTAGGGTCGCGGCCGTGGAGGACCCGCTCCTCAGGCGCCGCGCCATCGCGACGATGGTGCTGTACGTCTCCATCGTCCTGATGGGCGCGATCGCGACCGTACCCTCGAAGGACCTGGACGAGGACGTCGAGGTGGCGGCCGTCATCTGGGGGTCCGCGCTCGGCCTGGCGCTGGCCCACTGGTTCGCGTTCAACGCCTCGGCCCATCTGTTCCGCGGCGAGGGCATCGCGCGCGAGGACCTGCGCGAGGGCATCTGGGAGGTCTTCGCCGCGCTCGGCGTCGCGGTGGCCGCCACGGTCCCGCTGCTGCTCTTCGACGACACCACGGGAGCCTCCGTCTCGATCATCGCCCTGGCGGGCGTCGTGACCGTGGTGGCCTACGTCGCGTCGCGCCACGGCGGCCTCAGCCGCGGGCGGGCGCTGCTGCGGGGCGGCGTGACCATGGTCCTCGCCGTGATCGTGGCGATCCTGAAGATCAGGCTCGGCTACTGACGGCACGCACGCGGCGGCGCCCCGGGTCGGGCAGACTGCACGGGACCCGGCGGCGATCAGGGGGGCTGAGATGGACGTGACGGAGGCCATTCGCAAGCGGCGCGCGGTGCGCACGTACACCGACAGGCCGGTCGACGACGCGACCCTGGACGGGCTGCTCAGACTCGCGCTGCGCGCTCCCACGGGCGGCGGCCAGCAGGCGTGGAGCCTCCTGGTGGTGCGCGATCCGGAGATCCGGACCGCGGTCGCCGAGCTCATCATCAACGGCGGCGCGAGCTACTTCGCGCTGATGCGGCCCAAGAAGGACGCGACCGACGAGGAGCACGCGGCCTGGGCGAAGGAGTACGCCGAGGGCGTCATGGGGACGTACCGCCACGTCCCGGCGTTCGTGGTGGGCCTGCTCGTCCCGCGCGGCTACCCGGAGGGCTTCCCCGGCGGCTACGAGGACGACCTCATCTCCCTGGCCTTCGCGTTCGAGAACCTGATGCTCGCCGCCCGCGCCGAGGGGCTCGGCAGCGTCCCGGTCACCGCGTTCCAGCGCTGGGAGAAGGACCGGCTGCGCGACATCCTGGGCCTCCCGGCCGAGGTCGACCCGGCCATCGTCTCGCCGATCGGCTACCCCGAGGCGTTCCCGACGGGCCTCGCCCCCGCGTTGAAGCGCAACTTCCGCGGGTGGAAGGCGTTGGTGCACGACGACAAATGGGGAAACACCCGGGACTGATGCCGCCGGATCCGAAGCGCGTGCTGGACGCCGGCGAGGTGGACGCCCGCCTCGCCGGCGCGCTGCCCGGGTGGCGGCGGGACGGCGACGGCATCCACCGCACCATCCGCACCGCCGGCTGGAAGGCGAGCCTGATGGTGACCACCACCATCGGCCACCTGGCCGAGGTCGCCTGGCACCACCCCGACCTGCGGGTGTCGTGGGGCGAGGTGGAGGTCACCCTGATCAGCCACGACGTGGGCGGCGTCACGGAGCGCGACCTGGCGCTCGCGACGCGGATCGACGAGGTGGTGGGCTGGCGGCCCGGCGACGAGGACGGCCCGTTCTCGGGCACCCCCGACGACCCCAGGTTCGCCTACCTGCCGCCCCCCGAGGGCTGATCGAGGAACGCCCGCAGCAGCGCCTCGCCGTGCTCGGTGAGGATCGACTCCGGGTGGAACTGGACGCCCACGACGGGGTGCGCGCGGTGCCGCAGGGCCATGATCTCCCCCTCCTCGCTCCAGGCGGTGGGCACGAGCGCGTCCGGCAGCCCCTGCGGCGACACCACCAGCGAGTGGTAGCGGGTGGCGTGGAGCGGGTCGGGCAGGCCGGCGAACACGCCGGTGCCGTCGTGGGCGATCGGCGACGCCTTGCCGTGCATCGGCCGCAGCGCCCGCACCACCCGGCCGCCGTACGCCGCGCCGATGCACTGGTGGCCCAGGCACACCCCGAGCACCGGCACCCGCGCGCCGAGCGCCCGGATGAGCGGCACCGACACGCCGGCCTCGGCGGGGCCGCACGGCCCGGGCGACACCACCAGGTGGGAGGGCTCCAGGGCGGCGACGTCCGCGACCGTCACCTCGTCGCTGCGCACCACCTCGGTCGGGCGGCCCAGGACGCGGACGTAGCGCGCCAGGTTGTGGACGAAGGAGTCGCGGTTGTCGATGAGGACCACCGTCACGGCGACAGCGCCCGCACCAGCGCCCGCGCCTTCGCGAGCGTCTCCTCGTACTCGGCGGCGGGGTCGGAGTCGGCCACGATGCCGCCGCCCGCGCCCCAGGTGGCCTCGCGGCCGCGGATCGCGAACGTGCGGATCGCGATGCTGGTGTCCAGGGCGCCGTCCCACCCCACCAGGCCGATCGCCCCGCAGTAGGGCCCGCGACGGGTGGGCTCCAGCTCCGCGATGATCTCCATCGCGCGGATCTTCGGCGCCCCCGTGATCGAGCCGCCCGGGAAGCACGCGGCCAGGAGGTCCACCGCGCTCGCATCGGGCCGCAGCTCGCCCGTGACCGACGAGACCAGGTGCATCACCGTGGCGAAGCGCTCGACGGCGCACAGCTCGGGCACCCGGACGCCGGCGTCCTCGCAGACGCGCGACAGGTCGTTGCGCAGCAGGTCCACGATCATCACGTTCTCGGCGCGGTCCTTGGCGCTGGCGGCCAGCTCGGCCGCCAGGGCCTCGTCCTCGGCGGGGGTGGCACCGCGCGGGCGGGTGCCCTTGATGGGGCGGGTCTCCACGCGTCGGCCGTCGAGGCGCAGGAAGCGCTCCGGGGACGAGGAGGCCACGACGTCGTCGCCGTCCCTCACGTAGGCGGCGAACGGCGCCGGGTTGCCGTGGGCGAGGCGCCGGAACAGGCCGAACGGCGTGAGGCCCTCCGGCAGGGTGGCGCGGAAGCGCTGGGAGAGGTTCGCCTGGAAGACGTCGCCGGCCAGGATGAGGTCGATCACGCGGCGCACGGCGTCCTCGTAGCCCTCCCGGGTGAAGTTGGAGGTGATCTCCGGCGCCGCGGCCGGGACCGGCGGCGCGTCCAGCGGGGGCACGCCGGCGAGGCGGTCGGCGGCGTGGTCCAGCCGGGCCGCCGCCCGGGCGGCCCGCGCCGCGGGGTCGGTCTCCGGCAGGCCGCTCGACACGATCCAGGCGCGGCGCGCGGCGTTGTCGAGCGCCACCACCACGTCGCAGAGCAGCAGCACCATCTCGGGGAGGTCCAGGTCGCCGGCGGGCGGCCGCGGGACCGGCTCCAGGTGGCGCCCCAGCTCGTAGCCGAGCCAGCCGACGGCGCCGCCCGCGAACGGCACCCCGGCGGGGGCGGCGACCGCGTGCCGCGCGACCGTCTCGCGCAGGGCGTCCCACGGCCCGGCGGACAGCGGCCGGCCGTCCCGCTCGGCGACGCCGTCGCGGCAGCGCAGCACCCCGAACGGCTCCAGGGCCAGCAGCGAGTGGCGGCCGCGGGCGTCGGGGGTCCCGCCGTGGAGCAGCGCGACCTGGGGGTCGCCCGCCACGGCGCCGAGCAGCGCGAGCGGGTCGGCGTAGGGGATCTCGCGGACGAGGGGCGCGGCCGCCGGCACGCGCCCCATCATGCCGTGGGCGGCCGGCAGGGGCGCGGCGGCCCCTCCCGGCGGAGGTGTCGGTCCCGGGTCCCACGCGCGCCGTCGTCGCGACCTGCGGACGGGTCCGACGCTGCGACGCGGGTGCGTTACGCCGCGGTGACCGGACGGTGACCGCGTGCGACACGGTCAGTCGTCGTCGTCGTCCCCGCCGCGGCCGCGGCCCCGGCCGCGCCCGCTGGAGTCGTCGGCCGAGTCGTCCCCGCCGCCGCGGCCCGAGTGGTCGTCGGTCGCCGTGCGGGCGGCCGTGGTGGCCGGCGGGGCGGTGGTGGCGGTGCGGGCGGTGGTGGCCGTGCGCGCGTCCGCGCCGGTCCCGGCGGTCCGCGGGGCCGTGGTCGCCGCCCCCTGGGCGGTGGTGCCGGAGAGCGTCGGGTCGCCCTGGTTGAGGCGGCCCAGCCGGTCCTCCCCCGTCGCGTCCAGCAGGGTGAGGTTCGCGAACACGGCGACGGCCGCCACCGCGACGACTGCGGCGGCGACGAGCACCGCCCTGCGCCAGCCTCCCGGCGGCGTCACGCCGCCGACCGCTCCAGGTCGCGTGTCCGCGCGTCGTCCACGCGTGCAGTGTGACGCGTCGCCGCCCGCTTCGACATCGCCTCCCGTCGCGCCGTGGCCGCCCTCCAGCCCGTGAGCGCGGCGACGGCCGCGACGGAGCCGCCGTAGAGCACCTGCGCCGCCCGGGCCCCCGAGTCGGTACCGCTCAGGATCCCGTGCGCCGCCCCGCCGATGAACACGGCGTACGTGAGCCAGTGCAGCCGGCGCCAGGCCGTCACCCCGATCCTCGCCCGGTATCGCGACGACAGGTGGATCAGCAGCGCGAGCTCGGCCACGGCGACGCCGACGCCGGTGGCCACCGGCAGGTAGTCGATGAGCCCCGGCACCACGAGGGCGGCCGGCGACACGTCGATGGTGGCGTCGAAGAGGAGCGCGCCGCCGTGGACGGCGATGGCGATCAGGCCGAGGAACGAGAGGTGCCGGTGCAGGTCGACCATGCCCGCGCCCCTCAGCGGACCCACGGCGCCCCGCGTGCGCACCAGCAGCCCCGCGACCACGGCCGCGGTGATCAGGGCGAACGCGGTGAAGCCGGTGGCGCGCGAGATCACCCAGGGCAGCATCTCCGGGGTCACGCCGGGCCTCCCGCCGTCGTCGCGGCCATCACGAGCCGCCGCTCTGGACCACCGGCGGCGCGGCCACCGGCGCCACCGGCACCACGGGGGCGGGCGCCGCGACGGGCGCCGCCACCGGGGTCGCCGCCACGGGGGCGGACGCCGACGAGGCGGACGCCTCGAGGGCGCGCAGGTGCGCCTCGGCGGCCTTCAGCCGCGTCAGGGCCGCCCGCTCGCGGGCGGCCACGGCCGCCTCGCGGGACCGGGCGACCGCCGCCGCGGTGTCGGTGGCGGTGGCGGGGACGCCGCCGCCCCCGCCCCCGCCGGGGAACGGATGGGCTGCGATCGCGGCGGCCACCACGGCGGTGCCGCCGACGACGGCCACGGTCACCACCCGCCTGAGCCCTCGGGCGTCCATCAGTCGTCCTCACCGCCGCGGCCCCGGCCGCGTCCGTGGCCGCCGTCGTCACCGCCGTGATGGCCGCCGTCGTCGATGTACGCCCCGGTGGCAGGATCGCGGTCGCCGTGACCCTGGTCGGCGGTGCCGTCGTCGTCGCCCGAGCCGGACGCGGTGACGGTGCGGCCGAAGGTGGTCGCCATGGCCACCGGCGCCGCGGGAGTGACGGGGGTCGCGAACGACGCGGGCGCCGTGCGCGCCATCGCCCGCTCGGCGGCGCGCTCGGCGCGGCGCACCTCCGCCAGCCGCTCCCCCAGCGTGGGCCCGCTGGTGGGGGCGGTGGTCGTGAGCGCCGGCACCGACCCCACGGGGTCGCCGCCGTCGCCGCCTCCACCCGTCGCCGCGCCGCTGAGCCCCACCACACCGGCCACCCCTGCGAGGGCGGCCACCCCGGCCACGATCAGTCCCTTCATCGCTCCCTCTCCCACGGTCGTCCTGACGGTCGAGCAGGACGGTAGGCGGGCGGGGATCAGGGATCGCCCGGGGGATCCCCAAGGGTCGCCCCGGGTTCGGTAAAGGAACGGTAGGACGCCGCGCTCCGGCGGCCGGACGGGTCATGATGCGGCCATGCGCCTGCTGGTGGTCGAGGACGACGACGGCATCGCGGAGCCGCTCGTCGCGGGCCTGCGGCGGGAGGGCTTCGACGTGGAGCGCGTCGCGACCGGCGGCGCGGCCCTCGACGCGCCCGAGCCCGACCTGGTGCTGCTGGACCTGCGCCTGCCCGACATGGACGGCTACACGGTGGCCCGCGAGATGCGCGCCCGCTCGCGCGTCCCGATCATCATGGTCACGGCGAAGGGCGAGGAGGTCGACCGCGTGATCGGCCTGGAGCTGGGCGCCGACGACTACGTGGTCAAGCCGTTCGGCCTGCGCGAGCTGGTCGCCCGCATCAACGCGGTCATGCGGCGCGTGGGCGGCGCGCCCGAGCCCGACCCCGTGACCGTGGTGGGGCCCCTGGCGATCGACCGGCGGCGGCGCTCGGTGACGCTCGACGGCGACGAGCTGGCGCTGACGCCGAAGGAGTACGGCGTGCTGGTGACCCTGGCGGCCGACCCGGGCGCCGCCGTCGAGCGGCGCACGCTGCTGGAGGAGGTCTGGGGGACGCGCTGGTACGGGCCGTCCAAGACCATCGACGTCCACGTGTCGGCCCTGCGCCGCAAGCTCGGCGACCCCGGCTGGATCGAGACCGTCCGCGGCGTCGGGTTCCGCCTCCGGTCGCCGTGACCCGGCGGCTCGTCGCCACCTACCTGCTCCTGGCGTTCGTGGTGCTGGTGGCGCTGGAGGTGCCCCTCGGGATCGTGAACGCGCGCAACCAGCGCCGCGACCTCCAGGTGCGGGTGGAGCGCGACGCCGTCGCCCTGGCCGGTCTGGTGGAGGACCGGCTCCAGCACGGCGCCGGCCCCGGCGACCCGACGCTCGACGGGATCCTGGACCGCTACGCCGCCGCCACCGACGCCCGCGTGGTGGTGGTCGGCGCCGACGGCCGTCTGCTGGCCGACTCCGACACGGCCCGCGAGCTGGGCCGCGACTTCTCGACCCGCCCGGAGATCGCGACCGCGCTCGGCGGCGGCGTCGCCACCGGGACCCGGCGGTCGGAGACGCTCGGCCAGACGCTGCTGTACGTCGCGGTGCCGGTGGCATCGGGCGGCCGCGTGTTCGGCGCCGTGCGGGCGAGCGTGCCCACCTCCCGCGTCGACTCCCTGGTGCTGCGCTACTGGCTGGTGCTCGGATCGATCGCGCTGCTGGTGCTGGCGGTGGTCGCGCTGGCCGGGATGTGGCTCGCCCGGTGGGTCAGCCGGCCCCTCACCGACCTCCGTGACGCGACGCGCGCGGCGGAGGGCGGCGACCTGACGGTGCGCGCCGACGCCTCGAGCGGCCCGGAGGAGGTGCGGGAGGTGGCGCACGCCTTCAACGACATGGTCGCGCGGCTGGACGTGCTGGTCGGAACCCAGGAGCAGTTCGTCGCCGACGCGTCGCACCAGCTGCGGAGCCCGCTCACGGCCCTGCGCCTGCGGATCGAGAACCTGCGCTACGACGCCGATCCGGCCACCGAGGGCGACCTGGACGGCGCCCTGGAGGAGGTGGAGCGGCTGTCGCGGATGGTGAACGGGCTGCTCGCGCTCGCGCGGGCCGACCGGCGCGCGCCCGGGCGGGCCGTGCGGGACGTGGCGCCGCTGCTGGAGGGCCGCGGCGAGGCGTGGGGGGCGGCGGCGGCCGAGGCGGGCGTGGCGCTGGAGGTGTCGGCGCCGCCCGGGATCCGCTGCGAGCTGGCGGACGGGGCGCTGGAGCAGGTGCTCGACAACCTGCTGGCCAACGCGATCGAGGCCGCCCCGCCGGGCACCTCGGTGACGCTGGCCGCGACGGCCGACGGCACCGCCGCCGAGATCTCGGTGACCGACGCGGGCCCGGGGATGGACGCCGAGTCGCGCGAGCACGCCTTCGACCGCTTCTGGCGCGGGCGGGACGACCGCCACGGCTCGGGCCTGGGGCTCGCCATCGTGAAGCGCCTGGTGGAGGCCGACGGCGGCACCGTCCGGCTGGACGAGGCGCCCGGCGGAGGGCTGCGGGCGGTGGTCCGGATCCCCGCCACCGCCCGGCGCTCACCGGCCGCCGGGCGCGCCTAGGTCCACGCCTGCCCCGGCACGGTGAAGCCGATGTCGATGAGCGGCTGGGCGACCTCGGCGATCACGTGGTGCGCGCCGTCCCCGTTGCCGGTCACCACCACCCCGCCCACCTTGCCGTAGGCCAGGGGCCGCCCCTCGTCGTCGGTCTCCGCGATCATCGCGTCCATCCGCTCGAGCACCCGGCTTGAGGGTGCGGTTCACGACGACGGCGGAGACGGTCATGGGCGGGCCGTACCCGGGGGCCGGGGGCGCGTGATCGTCCTCCGCCGGGATAGGTTCCCGTCGATGGCCACCGACGACGACGCCCGGGAGCACGCGTACCGCGAGGGTGCCGATTACCTCGCCGACCGCGCCGCAGGCCTGTTCGCGTCGGTGCAGGACGGCACCCCGACGGCCGTCGAGTGGCTGCGGCGATGGGACGCGCCGCCCACGCTGGAGGGGGCGCGGATGGCCCTGGCGCGCGCCCACGGGTTCCCGAGCTGGGCGGCGATGGAGTCCCCCGCGGCCCCGGTGGTCGACCCGGACGACCCGTTCGTGCGGGCCTTCCACGCGATCGAGAACCGCCGCCCCGACGTGCTCGGCGAGCTCATCACCGCCTCGCCCGGCCTGGTCGCGGTGCGGGGGACCAACGGCAACCACCTGCTCGGCATCGCGACCGCCCAGGGCGACCCGCGCGCCGTGGGCCTGCTGCTGGCCGCCGGCGCCGACCCGGGCCTGGGGAACGTCCACGGCTGGGCGCCCCTGCACCAGGCGGCGTACATGGGCCGGCCGGACCTGGCCGGGATGCTGCTGGCGGCGGGCGCGCCGCCCGCCGACTCCGCGCGGGGCGCAGGCGGCACGCCCCTGGTGATGGCGCTGTTCTGGGGCCACCCCGTGCCGCCCGCGCTCGTCGACGAGTTGGGCCTGGCGCCCGGCAACCTGCGGGTCGCCGCGGGCCTCGGCATGACCGACCTGATCGCGGACCTCCACGGCACCCCCGCCGCCGGGGCGGGTCGAGGCTTCTACCGCCCGCACGGCGGCTTCCCGGCGTGGCGCCCCTCGGACGACCCCGCGGAGGTGCGCGACGAGGCCGTGGCGTGGGCGGCGCGCTCCGACCAGCCCGAGGCCATCGAGGCGCTCGTGGCCCTGGGCGCCGATCCCGCCCGCGACGTCTACCGCGGCACCCCGCTCGCGTGGGCGGCGGCGTCGGGCCACCTCGGCGCGCTGCGCCGGCTGCTGGACCTGGGCGTCGACCCGTCGGGCCCCACCACGTTCGGCGGTCCCGACCACGGCGAGGGCTGCACGCCCCTTCACCTCGCCGCGAGCGACGGCGAGACCGCCGTGATCGCCGCCCTGCTGGAGGCGGGCGCCGACCCCACGGCGCGCGACGGCCGCCACGGCGGCACACCCGCCGACTGGGCGCGCCACGCCCACCAGGCCGACGCGGAGGCGATGCTCTCCTAGTAGGCGGACCAGCCCCGGTCGACGTACAGCGTCGCCCCGGTGACCGAGTCGGCGTCCTCCGAGGCCAGGAACACGGCGGCGCCGGTCAGCTCGTCGGCCTGCATCCACACGCCCGGGCCCCCGAAGCGCTCGTCGGCCCGGCGGCGGTAGTCGGCGTTGTTCGCGCGGAACCCCGCGTTGAGGGGCGTCTCGATGAACCCGGGGGCGATCGCGTTGACCTGGACGTTCCGCTCGCGCAGATCGAGGGCCCAGACCTTGGTGAACATGTGGATCGCCGACTTCGTGGCGCAGTAGACCGACGACTCGGGGAACCCGTCGTTCCCGAAGATCGAGCCGATGTTGATGACCTTGCCGCGCCCCGCGGCCTCGAAGTCGGGCAGCACGGCCTGGGTGAGGAAGAACGGGCCCTTCAGGTTCGCGCCGATCATCAGGTCGAAGCCGGCCTCGTCGCTGCCGCCGAGCGGCGACATCACGAACGCGCCCGCGTTGTTGACCAGCACGTCGACCGGGCCGAGCGCGTCGTGGACGGCGTCCACCGCGGCGGGGAGGGCGTCGACGTCGGAGACGTCACAGGGGATCGCGACGGCACGGCCGCCGTCGGCCACGATGGCGTCGGCGACCGCCGCGCCCGCCGCGGCGCCGCGGTTGAGGATCGCGACGGCGGCGCCCTCGCGGGCGTACCGTCGCGCCAGCGCCTCGCCGATCCCCTGGGAGCCGCCCGTGACCACGATGACCTTGCCCTCCAGCCGCATCCCGCCCCCCGTGAAGAAGATTTCATCCAGTCTGTCGATTCCGGCCACCCTGCGGCGTCGTCCCGGGTGACGCCGCACCTCCGCGGCCCCACACGAGACGAGGAGGACCCATGTCCCGCTACCTGCTCCTGATGTACCAGCCCACCGACGGCACCGGCGCGCCGGCCGACCAGGACGCCTGGGCCGCCGCCCAGGCCCGCTGGCAGGGCTACCTGGAGGAGCTCACCGCCACCGGCATGCTCGTGGCCAACGAGGGCCTCTCCGGGATCGACGCGGCCACCACCGTCCGGGTGCGCGACGGGGCGACGGAGGTCACCGACGGCCCGTTCGCCGAGACGAAGGAGTACCTGGCCGGCTTCTTCCTGATCGACGCCCCCGACCTGGACGTGGCCATGGCGTGGGCGGCGCGCATCCCCAGCGCCGAGTACGGCTCGGTCGAGGTGCGGCCCGTCTGGGGGCCGGGCGGGTCGTGACGGCCCCGGCGGCCGCCGTCGAGCGCGTCTTCCGCGAGGAGCGCGGCGCGGTGCTCGCCACGCTGGTGCGCCGCGTCGGCGACTTCGGCCTCGCCGAGGACGCCGTTCAGGACGCGTTCGCGGCCGCCGCGGCGACGTGGCCGGCCGACGGCGTGCCGGCGAACCCGGCCGCCTGGATCACGACCACGGCGCAGCGCAAGGCGATCGACCGGCTGCGGCGCGAGCGCGCCGCGGCCGGCCGCGCCGAGCGGCTGGCCGAGCTCGTGCGCCTGGAGGCGCAGGAGCACCCGGACGAGGAGGAGGGGTCGATGATCCGCGACGACCGCCTGCGCCTGATCTTCACCTGCTGCCACCCCGCGCTGGCCCCGCCGGCCCGGGTGGCCCTGACGCTGCGGTCGCTCGGCGGCCTCACCACCGCCGAGATCGCGCGGGCGTTCCTGGTGGCCGAGCCGGCCGTCGCCCAGCGGATCGTGCGCGCCAAGCGCAAGATCGCCGACGCCGGCATCCCCTACCGGGTGCCGCCCGACGAGGAGCTCCCGGACCGCACCGCCGCCGTGCTCCAGGTGCTGTACCTGGTGTTCAACGAGGGCTACGGCGCCACCGCCGGCGACGACCTGGTGCGCGAGGGCCTGTGCGACGAGGCGATCCGGCTGGGGCGCCTGGTGTGCGAGCTCATGCCCGACGACGCCGAGGCCCGCGGCCTGCTGGCGCTGATGCTGCTGCACGACGCCCGCCGCGCCGCGCGCCGCGACGCCGCCGGCCGCTTCGTCCCCCTCGACCGCCAGGACCGCGACCGGTGGGACGGCGCCCGCATCCAGGAGGGGCTCGCCGCGCTCGACGCCGCGATGGCCCTGCGCCGCCCCGGCCCGTTCCAGGTGCAGGCGGCCATCGCGGCGCTCCACGTCGACGCCCCGTCGGAGGAGGAGGTCGACTGGGCCGCCATCGCGGAGCTCTACGCCGCGCTCGGCCGCCTGGCGCCGTCGCCCGTGGTGGAGCTGAACCGCGCGGTGGCGGTCGGCTTCGCGGAGGGGCCGGAGGCCGGGCTGGAACTGGTCGCGCCCCTGCTCGACGAGCCGCGCATGGCGCGGTACCCCCCGCTGCACGCCGCCCACGCCGACCTGCTGCGCCGGACCGGCGATCGCGACGCCGCCCGTGCGGCCTACGACCGGGCGATCAGCCTGGGCGGCAACGACGTCGAGCGGGCCGAGCTGGCGCGCCGGCGCGACGCGCTGGACGGCTGAGGCGCCGCTGGACGCCCGCCGCTGGGGCGGTGGAGACTCCGGGCCATGGCGGACCCGGTCGGGCTGCTCGTGGTCCACGGCATCGGCTCGCAGCGCCGGGGCCGGTCGCTGGAGGGGCTCCTCGAGGGCCTGCGCGTCGCCTACGGCGACGCGCTGACGGTCACCCCGGTCGCGGAGGGCCAGGCCCGCGTGGAGGGGATCGGCCCCGCCCCCGTCCACGCGGTCGAGGTCTGGTGGGCCGACCTGCTGGAGGGCGCGCCGGTGGAGGGCACCTTCGACTTCGACCGCGTGTACGAGGTCGTCTGGTTCCCC
Organism: Thermoleophilia bacterium; assembly: GCA_050250915.1. Taxonomy (GTDB): domain Bacteria; phylum Actinomycetota; class Thermoleophilia; order Miltoncostaeales; family Miltoncostaeaceae; genus Miltoncostaea. Next base: position 43,349 of record JBFWNT010000005.1, on the reverse strand, counting down.
GGGCTCAACCGGCGGGCGGGACACCTGCCCCCGGAGGTGTGCTCGAAGGCCCGCGTCGTGCGCTGGACGGTGGTCCTCGCGCCGCTGAGCGCCCTGCTCTACGCCACCTACACCGGGGCCCGGATGCTGGCGTCGGGCTGGACGGGCGCGGCCCGCGCCCGCCGCGGCGACCCGGCCACCTCGGAGCAGGTCCGGACCCCGCTCGACGACGTGATGGACCAGGTGGCCGCCGACGTCTTCAACTACGCGTACGGGCTGCGCGACGCGTTCCCCGGAGGCTCGGACCGCACCGGGGTCCTCGTGGCGCGGGTGGCGGAGATCCGAGAGCGGTTCGAGCGCGCCGCCGCCGAAGCCGTCGCGGCGGGGTGCCGCGAGATCCAGGTGGTGGCCCACAGCCTGGGCACCGTCATCGCGTTCACGTCGATGTGCGCGCGCCCCGGCGCGGCGCCCGCCGGCGACCCGCCCGCCCGCCTGACGCGGCTCTACACGATCGGCAGCCCGCTGGAGAAGTTCCGCTTCTTCTGGACGCGGCTGCTGGAGGACTCCGGCGGCGGCCCCGTGATCGCCTGCGACGGCCGCGCCGTGGCCGCCGCCGCCGGCGACCCGCCGATGCGGTGGGACAACTTCGCCAGCCGCCTCGACCTGGTGTCCGGGCGCCTCCGGGCGTTCCCCGGCTGGCCGGTGCCCGAGAACCACACCGTCCCCGGGCTCGGGGGGCTCATGAGCTCGCACACCGCCTACAACGGCAACGCGGCCTTCCTGGGGGCGCTGGGGCAGGGCCTGGGCGGCGCGCCGCCGCAGGTGCACCAGTCACGCGGGGAGCGGATCCGGCGGGGCGCGTGGGCGATGCTCCAGAACCTGGCGCTGCCCCTGGCGGTGCTGGTGCTCGCGGCGATCGGCCTGGCGCTCATGGTGGCGCTCGGCTGGTTCATCGGCTGGATCATCGGGCGGCCGCTCGCATGGCTCGGCGGGGACGACGCCGCGCGCTGGGTGGCCGACGGGTTCGCGATCTTCGTGGTGGCGTCCCTGGCGATCCAGGTGCTCGCGGGGCGCATCCGCGCCCGCGAGCTCCACGCCCGCTTCTGGTCCGGCGCCGCCCCGGGGCCCGTCAGTCGCTGAAGTCCTCGTCGCGCTCGATCGGGTGCGCCGCGTTCCAGCCGTGCCAGCGGGTCACCCGCACCCACGCCGACACCCGCGGGCTCTCGCGGTCCGAGTAGGGCTGGCCCACGTAGCGGATGCAGAGGCGGTCGATGTCGCGGAGCCCCTCGTCGGGCACCAGCTCCTCCACCTCGCCCTCGAGCGTGATGTGGCGGTACCAGTTGCCCTCGGCCAGCACGGTCAGCGACACGCGCGGGTCGGCCCGCAGGAACTCCAGCCGGCGCCGCGTGGCGTCCATGTTCAGCAGCACCCGGCCGTCCTCCCAGTCGTACCAGGTGGCCGCCGTGTGGGGCGTGCCGTCGGGGCGGGTCGACGCGACGACCGCCGCGTTGGGCTGTCGGACGAGCTCCTCCACGCGCGGCGGCAGGGGCGGCTTCGGCACGGGGTCCTCCTCGGGGTCCGGGGTCCGGTCCCGGCCGACGGTACCCGCCCCCGCCGCGGCCACGCCCGGTCAGCCGTCCGCGCCGGGCGGCACGAAGCGGCTGGCGGTGAACACCGCGCCCTCGGGGTCGGAGATGACGGTCATCCGCACCCAGGGCATGTCGGTGGGCGCCAGCACGATGCGCCCGCCGTGCTCCACCGCGCGGGCGGCGGCGGCGTCGGCGTCGGCCACGCCGAACGTCACGTCCCAGTGCGGCGGCAGCCCGTCGGTGAGCGGCACGATCCAGGCGACGACGTCCTCGAAGCGCTCCGGGGCGCCCAGCTCGGCCATCCGCTCGCGGAGCTGCGGGTCGCCCTCGGCCAGGTGGTCGCCGTAGCCGGGGAGATAGACCATCCGCGCGCCGCTGCCGGGGTCGGCGGGCCCCGCCTCCCAGCCGAACAGGGCGCCGTAGAACGCGGCCGCCGCCTCCGGGTCGCGCGCGTTGACGCCCGAGAAGTTCCACGCCCCCGGGGCGTTCACCAGCTCGGCGCCGGCCGTGGCGCCGGCCTCCCACACGAAGAAGCGCGCGCCCTCGGGGTCGGCGATCCCCGCCATCCGGCCCGCGTCGCCCACGTCCATCGGGCTCACGACCACCGTCCCGCCCAGCGCCTCCGCGCGCGACGCGGACGCGTCGGCGTCGTCGACGGCGATGTACGTGTTCCACGCGGCGCCCGGCGGCGACGCCTCGGGCCGTGACCCCACGGCGGCCACCAGCCGCCCGTCGACCCGCGCCATGAAGTAGTGGGCGCCCGCGCCGGGCGGCAGCGCGTCCTCCAGATCCCAGCCGAGGACGCCGCCGTAGAAGGCCGCCGCGGCCGCCGGGTCGTCGTGCACGGTGTCCACCCAGCAGGGGACGCCGGCCATGTAGGTGTCGCGCTCGTTGCCCATCGCTCGCTCCTCCCTCGCGGTCGTCGCGGGCACGCTAGGAGAGGTCGAGGACAGTTCCGGTCCGCAAATTCCGCGATGATGCGGGCGATGAGCGACGCCGCCAGCCGCCTGCTCGAGCTGCTCGCCCTGCTGCAGGCGCGGCGCGACTGGCCGGGGCCGGAGCTGGCCCGCCGGCTGGGGGTGACCGGGCGGACCGTGCGCCGGGACGTCGGGCGGCTGCGGCGCCTCGGCTACCCCGTGGAGTCGCTGAGCGGCCCGGCCGGCGGCTACCGCCTGGCGGCGGGCACAGCGATGCCGCCGTTGCTGCTGGACGAGGAGGAGGCGGTGGCGATCGCCGTGGGCCTGCGCACGGCGGCGCGGGCCGCGGTCACGGGGATCGAGGAGACCTCGCTGCGCGCGATGGTGAAGCTGGAGCAGGTGCTGCCGGGCCACCTGCGCCGGCGCGTCCGGGCCCTGGGCGCCGCGCTGGCCCTGCCGCAGGACGCGGGACCGACGGTCGATCCGCAGCACCTGGCGCTGCTGGCGGCGGCGCGCCGCGACGGCGAGCGGGTGCGGTTCGGCTACCGCCGCCGCGACGGCGTCACCGGCCGCCGCGACGTGGAGCCCCACGCCCTGGTCGCCCTGGGCCGCCGCTGGTACCTGGTGGGCTGGGACGTGGGCCGGGGCGACTGGCGGACGTTCCGGATCGACCGGATCGCCTCGCCGTCCCTCGCCGGCCGCCGCTTCGGCCCGCGCGACCTGCCGGGCGACGGCGACCCCGCGGCCTACGTCGCCGCGGGGCGCTGGGAGGCCTCGGGCCGCCACACCGCCATCGTCACGGTCCAGCTCCCGGCCGCGGAGCTGCGCCGGCGCTTCGGCGCCGGCTGGGGCACCGTGACCCCCATCGACGACGCCACCAGCGAGTTCCGCACCGGCGACGACGACCTCCGCTGGCTCGCCCTGCGCCTCGCGATGATCGACGCCGAGATGCAGGTGCGCGAGCCGGCCGAGCTACGCGACCGCCTGCGCGGCCTGGCGGGACGCCTGGCGCGGGCGGCCGCCGACCCCGGCGGGACGTAGCCTTCCCGGGTGGCCAGGCGACGCAGGCAGGAGGGCGGCACCCCGGCGCTGGACGCCCTGACGGCCGCCGGCGTGCCCCATGTGGTGCGCCCCTACGACCACGACGCCGCCGCGAGCGCCGATCTGGGCTACGGGGAGGAGGCCGCCCGCGCGCTGGGGGCCGACCCGGCACGGGTGTTCAAGACCCTGGTCGCGTCGGCCGGCGACGCGCACGTGCTGGCGGTGGTCCCGGTGGCCGCGCGGCTCGATCTGAAAGCGCTGGCCCGCGCCACCGGCGCCAAGCGCGCCGCCATGGCCGAGCCGGCCGACGCCGAGCGCCTGACCGGGTCGGTCGTGGGCGGCATCTCGCCGCTGGGCGGCCGCACGCGGCTCCCCGTGGTCCTGGACGACTCGGCCCTGGGGCATCCGGCGATCCTGGTCTCGGCCGGGCGGCGCGGCCTGGACGTGGAGCTCGCGCCGGACGACCTGCTGCGGGTGACCGGCGGCGCGGCGGCGGCGATCGCCCGGTGACGCGGACCCCCGACCTGGTGATCGTCGGCGCCGGCGTGGTGGGCATGACGGCCGCGCTGGCCGCCCGCGACCGCGGCGCGACGGTGGTGGTGCTCGACGACGGCCCACCGGGCGGCGCGGGCTCCGCCGGCCCGGGGCGGATCTTCCGCCACATCCACGCGCGCCCCGAGCTGGTGGCGCTGGCGATCCGCTCGCGGCTGGCGTGGGACGTGCTGTCGGAACGCCTCGGCGCCCGCTCGTCGATGGTCGCGGCACCCTCCTGGTGGGTCGGGGGGTCGACGACGACGCGGCGCGCCTGGCCGACGCCGGCGTGCCGCACGCGCGCCTGGCGCCCGCCGACCTGCCCGCCCCGCTCGCGCCCGCCGGCCCCGGCCTGCTCGACCCGGGGGGCGGCACCATCGACGCCGCCGCCGCGGTCGCGGGGCTGGCCGCCGAGCTGGGGCCGGCGATCCGGCGCGTGGCCGTCCGGGGCATCCGGGCCGAGGGCGACGCCGTCGCCGCCGACACCGGCGAGGGCCCGGTGACCGCGGCGCGGCTGCTGGCCTGTCCCGGCGCCCGCGCGGGCGCCCTGGACCCCGCCGGGCCCGACGCGCTCACCATGCGCGTGCGCCGCCACCTGCGGGCCGCGTTCCGGGTGCCCGGCGGGGATGGCCTGCCCTGCCTGCTGGAGCGCTCCGGCGCCCACGGGCCCGGCGTCACCGGCTACGGCACGACCCTGCCGGGCGGCCTCGTGGCCCTGGGCACCCACGCCGCCGACGACCTGCCGGAGGCGGAGTCGATCGCGGTGACCCGCGCGTGGGCGTCGGCCGTCCTGCCCGGCCTGGACCCCGCTCCCGCGGGCCTGCTGGCGTGCGACAGCGTCCAGCTGGGCGACGACCCCGACGCGTTCGCGCTGACCGGCGGCGGCCCGGCCGCCGTGTTCACCGGCGGCAACCTGTTCAAGCACGCACCCGTCCTGGGCCCGATGCTGGCCGAGGCGATGCTCGAGGGGCGCCGCGACCCCCTGCTCGCGCCCGGCCCGTGAACGACGGCGCCATCGTCACCGAGCTCTGGCGGCACCCCGTGAAGTCGGTCCGGGGCGAGCGCCTGGACGACGCCGCGATCACCGCCGAGGGCCTCCACGGCGACCGGGGGTGGGGGGTCCGCGACGTCGCCACCGGCCGCATCCTGACGGGGCGCCGGGAGCCGCGGCTCCTGCTGGCGGAGGCCCGGCTCGGGGACGCCGGGCACCCCGTGATCACGCTGCCGGACGGCGCCGTGCTGGACGGCCCGGGGCCCGCGACCGACGCGGCCCTGGGCGCGTGGCTCGGCCGCGACGTGGCCCTGGTGACGGCGGCGGGCGACCCGGGCGGCCGGGCCGAGGCGTTCACCGACGCCACCGACGACGCGAGCGACCCGTTCGAGTTCACCATGCCCGCCGGGCGCTTCGTCGACCAGCTCCCCCTCCTGCTGGTGACCGCCGACAGCCTGCGCGCCGGGCGCGCGCTGCACGACGGCGCGTGGGACGTGCGCCGCTTCCGCCCCAACCTGCTGCTGGAGGGCGGGGGCGACGGCTGGACCGAGGACGGCTGGATCGGCCGCGACGTCGCCGTGGGCGCGGTGCGCCTGCGGGTGGAGGCGCCGTGCCCGCGCTGCACCATGATCACGCGGCCCCAGCCGGGCCTGGACGCCGACGTGGACATGTTCCGGACCGTCGCGCGCCACCACGGCGCGGCGTTCGGCGTGCTGGCGCGGGTGGTCACGCCGGGGACGGTTCGCGTCGGGGACGCCGTCCGGGTCGGGGGCTGAGGCCGGCCAGCGCGATGCCGGCGCCGATCAGGGCCGCGGCGACGGCGAACGTCGCGTGCATCCCGGCGAGCGCGAACACCGTGCCCATCACCGACGCCCCGGTCACCAGGCCGATGTTCCGCGACAGGTTGAGCATCCCCGACGTGACGCCGCGCAGGTCGGCGGGGGCGCCCGCCATGACGGCGGTGTTGTTGGCCGTCTGGAACAGCGCGTAGCCGAGCGTGACGACCACGATCGGCCCGAGGTAGCCGGCCACGCCGAGGCGCGCCGGGAGGACCGCCAGCAGGAGCGTCCCCACCGCCATCCCCGCCAGGCCGGCCAGGGTCACGGGCCGCGCCCCGAGCCGGTCGGCGATCCGTCCCGCCGGCACGCCCGAGATGGCGACCACCGCCGGACCGGCCGACATCACCAGACCCACCAGCGCCGGGCCCAGCCCCAGCGCCCGGGACAGGTGGAACGGGCCCACGATGAGGGTCGCCATCATCACGGTCGAGACGATGGCGCTGGTGGCCACGCCCGCCCGGAGCACGCCGTCGCGGAGGAGCGCCGCGCTGATGAGCGGTGCCTCGGCCCGCCGCTCGGCCACCGCCAGGAGCCCCGCCGCCGCGGCCGCGACCAGGAGCCCCGCGGCGAGCGGGCCGGCACCGCCCGCGGTCATCGCGAGCGCGTAGGCCCCCAGGGCCACGGCCAGCAGCGCCGTGCCCGCGACGTCGAAGCGCGGCCGCCCGGCGGCGGAGCGCGCGCGGTCGGCGGGCAGGTGGCGGTGCGCGAGGTGCAGCGCGAGCAGTCCGAGCGGCACGTTGACCAGGAAGATCGCGCGCCAGCCGGGGCCCGCGATCAGCGCGCCGCCCAGGGACGGGCCCAGCGCCGTGCCGATGGCCGACGTGCTGCCCAGCAGCCCCATCGCGGCGCCGGTGCGGCCCCGCGGCACCGCCTCGGCCACGAAGGCGAGGGTCAGCGCCATCATCGCCGCCGCCCCGACCCCCTGGACCGCGCGGGCCGCCACCAGCAGCCAGAGCGCCGGCGCCGCGGCGCACGCCGCCGACGCGGCGGTGAAGGTCGCGATGCCGCCCACCAGCAGCCGCCGCCGGCCCACCAGGTCGCCGAGGCGCCCGGCGCCGACGACGAGGGTCGTCACGGCGAGCAGGTAGGCCAGGACCACCCACTGCACCGCGCCGAAGGGGGCACCGAACGCCTCCTCCAGCGTCGGCAGCGCCACGTTGGCCACGCTCGTGCCGAGCGACGACAGCAGCATGGCCAGCGCCAGGCCGGCGAGCGCCCACCTCGGTCGTATCGCGGGTTCGGTCATCGCTACCGATGGTGGGCCCCGCCGGGCCATGGCGGAAGACGCACGAGTTGCACTCGGTCATTGCGTCCGGCGCCATGTCATGGGAGCGTGGCGCCGTGTCTCGTCCGGACTACAACCTGCTCGTCACGCTCGACGCGGTGCTCGACGAGGGCAGCGTCACGCGCGCCGCCCGCCGCCTGGGGCTGAGCCCGTCGGCGATGAGCCGGTCGCTCGCGCGGCTGCGCGAGACCACCGGCGACCCGCTGCTGGTGCGGGCCGGGCGCGGCCTGGTCCCCACGCCGCGGGCCGTGGAGCTGCGCGAGCGCGTCGGGCGCCTGGTGCAGGAGGCCGAGTCGGTGCTGCGCCCCGCCGAGGAGCCCGACCTGGCCGTGCTGGAGCGGACGTTCACGCTGCGCACCAGCGAGGGCTTCGTCGAGAACTTCGGCCCGGGGCTGATCGCCCGCGTCGGCGCCGAGGCGCCGCGCGTGCGCCTGCGGTTCGTCCCGAAGCCCGACAAGGAGGCCGCGACGCTGCGCGAGGGCGCCGCCGACCTGGAGACGGGCGTCGTGGAGCCCACGACCGGGCCGGAGCTGCGCGCGCGGGCGCTGTTCCGCGACCGCCTGATCGGCGTCGTGCGGGCGGGGCACCCGCGGGCCCGCGGCACGTTCACGCGCGCCCGCTACCTGAAGGGCCGCCACATCGCCGTCGCGCGCGAGGGGACGCGGCAGTGGCCGATCGACGATGCGCTCGAGGCCCTCGGCCTGGAGCGCGACGTGGTCACGGTGGTCAGCGGCTTCGCCACCGCGGTGGGCCTCGCCCGGGGGTCGGACCTCGTCGCGACCGTCCCGGACCGCCACACGGCGAACCTCCGGGAGGGGATGCACACCTTCCCCCTCCCGGTGGACACGCCGGAGTTCACCGTGTCGCTGCTGTGGCACCCCCGCCTGGACGCCGATCCGGCGCACCGGTGGCTGCGCGGGGTCGTGCGCGCCGCGTGCGCGACCCCGCCGCGCTGAAGCCGACGACCGTCAGGTACACGCCCAGGAAGAGCTCCCACACGAACTCGGGGGCGGTCGCCAGCGACTGCACGGTCCCGCCGGGCTCGATGCCGCCGAACAGCACACCCATCCCCGCGGCCACCAGCAGCGCGCCGCCCGCCATGCCCAGCATCGCCATGCGGCGCGGCACCAGTCCGCTGCGGTACAGCAGGTAGCCGAGGATGATGCCGTTGCCGATCGGGGCCATGACGCCGGGGCCCAGCAGGAACGTCCAGTCCTTCATCGCCGCCAGCGAGACCGCGAGGGACGAGGCGTTCGGGTCGTCGTGCCCCAGCGACGCGATCCCGAGCACCGTGACGATCCCCACGGCGATGAAGGTGGACTCGACGACACGGGCGCCGATGTAGGCCATCGACAGCGCCTCGCTACGGCGCCGGAACACGGGGTACAGGACCACGGCCGTCCCGATGTTGGCGAGGATGAGGACCATCTCCAGCGCCACGCCGAGGGCGATGCGGCCGTCCTGGCCGCCACCGGCGATGTAGCCGGCGGGATCGTCGAGGACCGGCTGGAAGAGCCAGAGCGCCGGGATCGACGCGAGGAAGGTGATCAGGAAGAGCACCCCCGCCCAGAGCGCCGTCCGGCGGTCGTCGGTCTGTCGTTCTGTGCGCATCTCACGCCTCCGTCCGTCGTGTCGGAGGGTCCGGTCAGCGGACCCGCGACGACCGTACGAGCGGAACGGGGTATGGCGGAAGACGCACGACTTGCACACAGACGTTGCGCCTGACGCCATGTCAGGATGACGTCGTTCCCGGCGCCGGGTCATGGGCGCCGCACAACGCTTCGCGGAGGGCACGGGCCCTCGCCGGACCCACGCCGGGGACCGCCATGAGCGTCTCCGGCGTCGTCAGGAGCACGTGCTGCACGGTCCCGAAGCGGTCGAGGAGGGCGCGCGCAGTGACGACCGAGATGCCGTGCACCGATGCCAACGCCGCCTCGGCCGCCACACGGGGGTCCGCCCGCTTCGGCCGCTGCGCGTAGGCCGGTCGCTTCCCCGGGTGGCCCATGCGGAGGCGACGGAGGGCCAGGCGGTGGAGCCAACGGGCGGAGTCGTCGCGGTTCTCGCTCCTCAGGACCACCACCCCGAGCTCGGTGGCGGCGAGCGAGGCACGCCCCGCGCACGGCGTTGGGGTGCAGAGGGCCCTGGTCGAGCGCCGGCCCCTCGACCAGCAGATGGGGCGCATCGCAGGACGCCCTCAGCGCGCCCAGCTGCGGCCAGAACCGCCCCTTCAGGATCGACCCGTGGAGGTCCGGGACCGTCTTGCGCTCGACGACGCAGTCACCGCCGACGTCATGATCGCCCGCCGGAAGGCGCGCGATCTCGACGACCGCCCCGAGACGCTGCAGCGCACCGGCCATGCCGGATCGGCGCTCGCCGACGTCCACGACGATGTACGGCCGCTGGCCCATGCCCCAGGGGAGAGGACGTGAACGACGTGGATCCACCCCCTCCCCCGGATCTCACGCCATGGCGACCCGGCCTATCGCGCAGTCGCGCGAAGCGCCACCTGCGCGAATGGAGGATGACGGGATCGAACCGACGACCTCCTGCTTGCAAAGCAGGCGCTCTCCCAGCTGAGCTAATCCCCCGTGGTGCGGGCCTACGGTAGCATCGCTCCGCTCCCGAACCCGAGGCGATTCCCCGTGAGCACGATGCCCACCGGCGACCCGTACGGCCCGGTCTACAACCTGCTCGACGCCATCACGATGAAGCACGTCGAGCTGGCGCAGCTCGTCTCCGAGTACAAGGCCATGATCGAGGACCTCGAGGAGACCCACGACCCCGACAAGGTCAAGCTGGCGCGGGTGCTGCCGGGCGCGAAGTACACCGTCTCCACCACGTTCATCCGCGAGGCGTGGCTCAAGGCGGAGGCGGAGTTGAAGCTGCTGTTCCCCGAGGATCAGCCCGCGCCGTAGCCGTAGAGGTCCCGGAGGGCCTCCTCCAGGTCGGTGTGGACGAAGGAGTACCCCGCCGCGAGCGCTGCGGCCGGCACGGCGCGCTGCCCCTCCAGCGCGAGCACGGCCATCTCCCCCAGGGCCAGGCGGATCGCCACCGCGGGCGCCGGCACCACCGACGGGCGGCCCAGCACGTTCCCCAGGATCCGGGCGAACTCACGCTGCTGCACCGGCTCGGGCGCCGACCCGTTGAACGGGCCGGAGGCGTCGTCGCGGTCGAGCAGCATCAGCAGCAGCCCCACCTCGTCGTCGATGTGGATCCACGGCATCCACTGGCGGCCCCCGCCGAGCGGGCCGCCGGCGAACAGCTTCACCGGCCGCGCCACCGTGGGCAGGATCCCGCCGTCGCGCGCCAGCACCAGGCCCGTCCGGATGAGCGCCACCCGCACGCCGTGCTCGCGGGCGCGCAGGGCCTCACGCTCCCAGGCGACGCAGGTGTCGGCCAGGAAGTCGGCCCCGGCGGGGGCGGTCTCGTCGACCGGGTGCTCCGCGTTGCCGTAGAACCCCACGGCGCTGCCGTTCACCAGCACGCGGGGCGCCCCCTCGGCGGCGAGCGCGTCGACCACCAGCCGGGTGGTGACGGTGCGGCTCTCCCGGATCTGCCGTTTGCGCGCCGCCGTCCAGCGCCGCCCGGCCAGCGGTGCGCCGGCCAGGTTCACGACCGCGTCGACGCCGTCGAGCGCGCCGGCGGGCAGGGGCCCCTCCGACGGGTCCCAGTGGACGTCGCGCGCCCCCTCGATCCCGGAGCCGTCCCCGCGGACGAGGGCCACCACCTCGTCGCCGCGCGCGATCAGCGCCCGGCCGAGGTGCCCCCCGATGAGCCCGGTGGCGCCGGTCAGCGCCACCCTCACGGCGTCACCCTGTCTGACGTCTGCCGGCGATGGGGCGCAGGTCGTCGCGCGCCAGGGCCAGCAGGTCGGGCGCGCCGATGCCCGGGGCGGGCGCCGCGCGGCCCATGCTCACGCCCGACAGCCCCTCGCCGCGCAGCCGCATCCGCAGCCGGGCGAGCGCCGGCTCCGAGTTGGGCCCGTCCGCGTCGGTCAGCAGGAGCACCAGGCTGTCCTCCCCCTCCCGCCACAGGCCGTCCGTGTCGCGGACGGTGCGGCGCACGATCCCGGCGAGCCGTGCCAACTCGTCGTCCGTGCACGGCACGGGGGCGGTGATCGTCACGAGCGTCATGGGCCGCCGGTGGCGCTGCGCGGCCTCCAGCGCGAACGCGATCGACCCCAGCACGCCCTCGGGGTCGGCGGGGCCCATCCCCCCGGGCGCCGGCCCGAACGGGAGCGGCTGCGGGCTCCGGGCATCGCTGGAGCGGCGACGTGGTCCGGCGGTGGCCATGGCTCATGGTACCCGTCACCGGGTCGCGGAGGGATCCGGGGGCTCCCCGTGGCCGTAGTGGCGCGACGCGTCGGGGTGTCGCGCGAGGATGGCCTCGACCTCACGCTCCTCGTCGGACGACAGCGGGGGGCCTGCCAGGGCGGCGTTGCGCGCGGCCTGGCGCGCGTCGCGGGCGCCGATGATCGCCGACGTCACCTCGGGGCGGCGCAGCACCCACGCCACCGCCAGCTCGGCGACGCCGCCGGGGCGGCCCGACTCCTGCGCCAGCCGCGTCAGCTCCTCCACCACGGCGATCCGCTCCGGGAACGCCTCGTCGGCGAACAGCTCGCTCTGGGCCCGCCAGTCGTTCTCGGGGAAGGTCGTGGACGCATCCATCTTCCCGGTCAGCAGGCCGTGCGCGAGGGGGCCGTACGCGATCACGCCGACCCCGTGCTCGGCGCACCACGGGAGCTCGCCCGCTTCGATGTCGCGGCGCATCAGGTGGTAGCCGGGCTGGTACGAGTCGATCTGGGCCACCGCGCCGGCGGCCTCCAGGTCGGGCAGGTGGTAGTTGGAGACGCCGATCGCGCGGATCTTCCCTGCGTCGCGCAGCTCCAGGAGGGCGCCGATCGTCTCCTCCGCCGGCACGCCGCCCACGGGCCAGTGCACCTGGTACAGGTCGATGTGGTCCAGGCCGAGCGCCTGGAGCGAGCGGTCGCAGGCCATCCGCAGGTAGTCGGCGGAGGCCTCGCGCCAGATCCGGAACTCGGGCTGCAGCTCCCAGGCGACGCCGCCCTTGGTCGCCACGATCACCTCGTCGCGACGCTCGCGCACGGCCTGCCCCACGATCCGCTCCGCGCGGCCCTGGCCGTAGATGTCGGCCGTGTCGATCCAGTTGACCCCGGCGTCGAGCGCCGCGCGGCAGGCCGCCAGCGACGCCTCGTCCTCGGCGCCGCCCCAGCGCCCGCCGAACACCCACGTGCCGAGCCCGATGACGCTCAGCTCGAGGTCGGTCCCGCCCAGCCGCCTGCGCTCCATGCGTCCCCCTCCGCCGTGGTCCCGCGGGGAGCCTATTGCCCCGCGGCCGGCGTTCGTAACGGGATCCCCCGGTCGGGCCCCGGGTCGCATCCACCCCACGCCGCGCGGCGCCCCGGGGGTCCCTCGGGTTCAATCGAGACTCCGTGGTCTCGATTGCACCGCGGCAGTCCCGCCTCGGCGTCGGCACACCCCACCCCTTCGGAGAAGGGGGTCCGGCGACGAATCGCCTCGCTGTCCCCAGGGCCGCCTGAGGCGCGATTGAGACCACGCGGTCTCAATTGCACTGGAGACCGGCCGAGCCGTCGGCGCCAGCGCCCTACTGGGGTGTCAGCGCCACCAGGAGCCCACCGTCGTCGTCGTAGGCGGGGAAGAAGTCGGCGACGGCCGGGAGGTCCTCCTCCTGGCCGGCGAAGCGGTAGGTGCACGGCACGTTCAGCACGCGGACGCCCCATTCGAGGCTGCGGCCGGCGGGGTCGCCCCCGTCGGGGAACCCGGTCAGGCCCAGGCGCTCCATCACCTCGTGGCCGATCAGGTCGCCCTCGTCGAAGCCGGTGACCGCGAACGAGGAGTGGCCGGCGACGAGGATCCGCCGCTGCTGGTCGCACACGATGAGCGCGGTCTTGGGGCTGGCGTAGTAGTCCTCGAGCAGCTCGAACGCGAAGCCGAAGCCGCAGCGCGAGCAGCCGCGCGGCTGATGGCGGACGTTTCGCTCCGAACCGCTCTCGCGGTAGGCGCAGCGGGGGCACAGGAAGACGGGCACGACCCCATGGTAGCGGCGTGCCCGGGGCGTGCCCCCGCGCGTCAAGACGCCCCTTCCGGGTGCCGATGCAGGGGACGCACCGAACGATCCGACGGAACGGATTCGATTGATCCCGGGCAGGAACCGCCCGAGGTCCCGGCACGGACGCCGCGCCGCCGAGGCCCTCGCCGCCATCGCCGCTCTCGCCGCCCTCGCGGGCACCGCCGGCCCGGCCGGCGCCGCCCCGACGCCGGCCCTCGCCGACCGCCTCGCCCAGGCCGGCCCCGGCGACCGCATCGCGGTCATCGCCACGTTCGCCGACCAGGTGCCGGAGGGCGCCCACGACGGCAGCCCGGCGGCGCTGCTGCGTGACCTGAGGCGCACGGCCTCGGGCGACGCCGAGGGCATCGCCGCGGAGGTCGACGGCCCGGTCCGCGCGTTCTGGCTCGTCAACGCGGCCGCGTTCACCGGGACCCCCGACGAGATCCGCGCCGTCGCGGCCGACCCGGCCGTCGCGTCCGTCGACCTGGACGCGCCCGTGCGGATCGCCGACGCGGACGCCGACGCCGCGCCCACCCCCTTCCCCGACGCCGGGCGCGGCAACTGGGGGCTCGACGCGATCCGCGCGCCCGCCGCGTGGGCGGCGTTCGGCGTGCGCGGCGACGGCGTCGTGATCGGCTCGATCGACACCGGCGTGGACCCGGCGGCGAAGGACCTGGCGGGCAAGATCGCCGGCTGGCGCGACTTCGTGGCCGGCAGCCCGTCGCCGGTCGACGACAACGGCCACGGCACGCACACCGCCGGGACCATGGTCGGCGGCAGCGCGGGCGGTGGCCCGATCGGCGTGGCGCCCGGCGCGAAGCTGCTGGTGGCGCGGGCGATGGGCGCGAACGGGTCCGGCACCGGCAGCGCGCTGCTGGCCGCCGCGCAGTGGATGACCGACCCCGACGGCAACCCCGCCACCGCCGACCAGCCGAAGATCGTGAACAACTCGTGGTCGGCGTCGACCGCCAACGACACGTGGTTCCGCCCGATGATCCGCCGCTGGCGGGACCTCGGCATCGTCCCGGTCTTCGCCGCGGGCAACACCGGCCCCACCCCCGGCAGCGTCGGCAGCCCCGCCGGCTACCCGGAGGCGCTCGCCGTCGGCGCCATCGACAGCGACGGCGCCGTGCCGTCGTTCTCGAGCCGCGGCCCCGTCGTGTGGCAGGACACCGACGGCCTGGGCCCCGCGGCCGGCACCGTCCTGCAGAAGCCCGATCTGGTGGCCCCCGGCGTCGGCGTCACGTCCAGCGTCAGCACCGGCTACCTCGCCTACTCCGGCACCTCCATGGCCTCGCCCCACGTGGCCGGGGTCGCCGCCCTGGTGCGCCAGCTCAACCCGGGCCTTGGCCCCGAGCAGGTCGCCGACATCCTGCGCGCCAGCGCGGTCGACGTGGGCGCCCCCGGCCCCGACGCGGCCTCGGGCGCCGGCCGGGTCGACGCCGTGCGGGCGCTGGAGCTCGCCTTCGGCCCCGCCCCCGACACCCGCTTCACCGTGACCCCACCGGCCGAGACCAACGCCCGCCAGCTGACCTACGAGGTGGCCCTCTCCGGCGGGGGCGTCCAGGTGCGCACCCGCGTGGACGGGGGCCCGTGGGGCGCGCCGACCACGGAGACGGCGCTGCAGCTGTCGCTGCCCGAGGGCAAGCACGTGGTGGAGGCGCAGGCGATCGACGCGGCCGGCGTGTCCGACCCCTCCCCCGCGCGGCACGCGGTCACGGTCGACCGTACCGCCCCGTCGCTGCGGGTCTCGTGGTCACGCAGGGGCACCGCGGCGGTGTTCCGCTCCTCCGTCCGCGGCGGCGCGGCCGGGCCGGTCCGCTGGAGCTTCGGCGAGGGCGAGACCGCCGCCGGCGCCCGCGTGACCCGCCGCTTCGCCGACTCGCGCGCGCGGCGCGTCGTGGCCACCGTGCGCGACAGGGCCGGCAACCAGCGCTTCGTGGTCCGCCGCTTCCAGCCCGTCGCCGCCGGCGCCGTCCGCGCGCTCCGCGTCCCCGCCCTGGTGCGTCCCGGCCACGCGGTCCCCGTCTCCGGACGGCTGGTGCGCGCCGCCGCCGTCACGGCCCTGCTGCGGCCCGTGCGGGTCGCGGCCGCCCAGTCGTCGGCCCCCGCCGCCGCGTTCACCGTGGAGACGCTCGGCTCGCCCGTCGCCAAAGCCGTCGTCGCCAGCCGCGGCCGGGCCCGCTTCCGGATCACCGTCCCCGGCCGCGCCCTGCGCTCCGGCAGCTACCGCCTGGAGGTCCGGGCCGCGGAGGCCGGGACGACCCTGGGGCGCCTGACGATCGTCCGCCGTCTGATCGTCCGCTAGGCCGCGGGCCACCCCTCCCCTAAGGTTCCGCATCGTTGTCCGTTCTCGAGGCGATCGTGCTCGGCATCGCGCAGGGACTCACCGAGTTCCTGCCGATCTCCAGCACCGCGCACCTGCGAATCGTCCCCGCCTTCGCCGGCTGGGACGACCCCGGCGCGCTGTTCACGGCCGTCATCCAGCTGGGGACGATGGTCGCGGTCGTCATCTACTTCTGGCGCGACCTGGTCCGGATCGTCCGGACGTGGCTGTCCAGCCTGCGCCTGCCGGAGCTGCGCGGGGAGCTCGACGCCCGCATGGGCTGGTACGTCATCATCGCGACGATCCCGATCGGCGTCGTCGGACTCGTGTTCAACGATCAGATCGAGACCGGGGCCCGCAACCTGTACCTGATCGGCACCGTGCTGATCGTGGCCGGCCTGATCCTGGCCGTGGCCGACCACGTGGGGAGGCGCGTCCGCGACGTCGACGCCGTGAACCGGACCGACGCGATCTGGGTGGGCCTGGCGCAGGCCCTGGCGCTGGTCCCCGGGACCTCCCGCTCGGGCGCGACCATCACCGCCGGCCTGTTCCTGGGGCTCAAGCGCGAGGCGGCCGCCCGCTTCTCGTTCCTGCTGTCCATCCCGGCGATCGTCCTGTCCGGCCTGTACGGCCTGACGGAGCTCGTGACCGGCGACGACAACGTCAGCTTCGGCGCGCTGGCCATCGCGACGATCGTGGCCTTCGTCTTCGGCTACGTCTCGATCGCGTTCCTGCTGCGGTGGCTCACCAGCCACTCGATGATGATCTTCGTGGTCTACCGACTGGTGCTCGGGGCGGTCGTCCTGGCGCTCGCGGGCGCCGGCGTGATCAGCTGACCCTCAGCCGACGGGCCGCTCCACCACCTCGAACTCGCTCGTGAGATCGACGAGCTCGAGCACGCGGAGCACCGCCTCGGAGGGGCGCGCGATCGCGAACCCGCGGCCGGCCTCCCGGCATCGCTGACGCGCCTCGAGCAGCGACCGCAGCCCGGAGCTGTCCATGAAGCCGACGGACCCCAGGTCGATCACCACGGGGGCGTCGCCCGGCCCCGGCAGGGCGTCGAGCAGCCGCGGGGCGCCGACCAGGTCGAGCTCGCCCTCCGCGACGACGAGGACCGAGCCGGCGAGCTGCTCCGCACGGGCACGGAAGTTGGCGGCGCCCTCGCTCATTCCCGCCGAGGCTAGCAGGGGCGCGGCGGCCGCACGCCCCGACCGCAACCGTTTGCCGGCGCGCGGGGTCGGGCATAGTCCGTGGTGGTCCTGCAGTCCGTCCGCGAGGTCGTGCCCCTGACGCCCGGTCGCACACTCGACGCCGCCGAACGCGAGCGTCTCATCGTCGAGCACCTCCCGCTGGTGCGTGGGCTCGCGCGCCGGTACGCCGATCGCGGCGAGCCCCTCGACGACCTGGTGCAGGTGGGGACCATCGGGCTCATCAAGGCGATCGACCGCTTCGAGCCGGAGCGGGGCTTCAAGCTCGCCAGCTTCGCGACGCCGACGATTCTCGGCGAGATCCGCCGCCACTTCCGCGACCGCTCGTGGACGGTCCGGGTGCCGCGCGGCATCCAGGAGGCCCGCGCCCAGATCTCGCACGCCACCGGCGTGTTCTCCGCCGAGAACGGGCGCAGCCCGTCGGTGCGGGAGATCGCCGAGCAGACCGGCCTGCCGCTGGACGACGTGCTCGACGCGCTCGCGGCGGGCAGCGCGCAGCGGCCCGCCCCGCTCGCCGCGGGGAGCGGCGACGCCGAGGAGGACATCGGCATCTCGGTGGGCGTCGAGGAGGAGGGCTACGCGGCCGCGGAGGCCCGGGCGACGATCGACGCGGGCCTGGCCGAGCTGCCGGCGCGCGAGCGGATCATCCTGCACCTGCGCTTCGAGGAGGGCCTCACCCAGTCGCAGATCGCCGACCGGGTGGGCATCTCCCAGATGCACGTCTCGCGCCTCATCCGGCGGGCGCTCGAGACCCTGCGCGAGAACGCCGGCGACCCCGACCCGATGCGGGGCGATGAGCCAGGCCGCCGGTGACCGCGCACGTTTTGGCGGATCGGGGCTCGGGAACGGCCGGGGCATGGCCGGTACTGGACAGCCGGAGCGTGGAGGCGCGGACGTGGCTACACTCCCGCCCGGGATGACCCTCGAGCGCCCGGACGTCGAGCTGGCGATGCCGGCCGAACCCGATAGCGTCGCCCTGGCGCGGCAGATGGTGCGCGGGATCATCGACCAGCTCGGCTGGAGCGACGAGAGCCGCACGGACATCTCGATCGCCGTGACCGAGGCCTGCACCAACGCCGTGCTGCACGCCTATCCGGACTCGACGGGTGACTACGAGGTGTTCGCCTGGGCGGAGCCCGAGCGGCTGGTGGTGGCCGTCCGCGACCGCGGCCGCGGCATCTCGCCGCGCGTCCCCTCGCCGTCGGCGGGGCTCGGGCTGGGGTTCCCGCTGATGCTCGCGATCGCCGACGAGGTGACCTTCACGAGCGAGGGCGGGGTCACCGAGGTGCGCATGATCTTCTCGCCGGGCAGCCGCCGGGAGGACGGGTGAGCCGGGCGCCCGCCGGGCGCCTCACGATGCGGGCGGAGGACCTCCGCGAGCCCGTTCTCGAGCGCGTCGTCGCGGCCCTGGCCGCGCGCGTGGACCTGCCGCTCGACCGGCTCGCCGACGCGCAGCTGGCCAGCTCGGTGCTGATCCGCGGCGCCAGCCGGCACGCCGTCGACGGCGTGGTGCAGGTCGAGCTCGACATCGAGGACGGCGCCGTCGGACTGTCCCTGGGCCCCCTCCCCACCGGCGGCGGCAGCCGCATGGTGGAGGAGGACGTCCCGGGCGTCGGCCCCGTGCTGGAGCGCCTGGTGGACACCTGGAGCGTCGAGCCGATCGACGGCGCCACCGAGACGCTGCGCCTGAGCATCGGCGCCGGAGAGGCCTAGCCCAGGGTCGTCCCTCCCTGGTCCTTGACCACGCGGAGGAAGCGCCCGTAGCTCGGCTTGCGCGAGCCGTCCTCGCGCAGCAGGCCCGCCGGCCAGTCGGCGTTGTCCTGGAGGTTGAACCACACGACGGTCTTGATCCGCTCGCTGCGCAGCTGCGGCAGGGAGTAGATCTGCTCGAGGTAGTCGGCCTGCTGGTCCTCGGTCACCTGGGTGTCGCGGAAGGGGGTGGGCGACGTCGTGTAGCCGGCCTCGGTGATGTAGAGGTCGAGCCCGGGGCGGAACGCGTCGAGATCGGTCAGGAAGCGGCCGATGGTGCTCCAGCTGGGCACCACGGTCGTCTCCTCCAGCGGCGGCGCGGCCGGGTAGACGTGCTGCGAGTAGGCGTCCAGGGGGATCTTCTCGTCCGCGAGGCCCCGGAGCCATTCGACCGCGCCCACCCCGGTGCGGCTGGTGCTGCTGCGCGGCCCGCCGACGCCGGCGATGACGGTGGCCTCGGGGTCGCCCTGCTTGACGCCCGCGTAGCCCGCCTCGTCCATCGCGGCGTAGGTCTCCAGCCGCGCCTGCGTGAGCTGCTCGATGCTGAGGGACGGGTCGTCCCAGCCCGGCGGGCGCAGGAACCCGGAGAGGTTCGGCTCGTTCCAGATCTCGAAGTGGGCGATCCTGGGCAGCGTCTCGCCGCCGGGCGCCGTGAAGCTGCCCGAGTAGCGCGTGGCGAGCGCCGTCATGAAGGCCCCGTAGTCCTGCGGGTCCGGCGCCAGCGTGTTGATGCGGCCGCCCACGGGCTCCACCGCCCCGCCGCTCGCCCACGCGGGGGTGTGGTACGTGGAGACGATCGGGGTGATCCCCTCCTTCGCCAGGCTCTGGAAGATCAGGTCGTAGCGGGAGAAGTCGTACGCCGGGTCGGCCGGATTGGTCGGGTCCGCCGGGCGGGTGGGGGCGACGTCGCCCCAGAAGACGTCGACGCGGGTGGTGGTGACCCCCGTGTCGGCGACCATCGTGATGCGCTCCGGGATCTTCTCGATCGGGTCGACCGGCAGGTGGTCGTCCTGCACGGCGGCGACCGCGCCGATCGGCGGCGCGTCGTCGCCGCCGGACAGCACCACCAACCCCACGACCACGGCGACCGCCGCGACCACGACGCCGATCCCCACGGCCATCCTCCCGCGCGACGTCATCCCCACCTCCGGTCCGTCATGACAGTCCCGCCCGGGCCGCGCCGGGGTCGATCGCGTCCTCCCACGGCAGCCGCGAGGGGTCGGGGTCGCCCGGGATGCGGTAGCCCCAGGCGGGGACCCCCGTCGTGCCGCCGGCCCAGCGCTCCAGGTCGCCGGCGAAGCGCGCCAGGTCGAGCGGCTCGTCCAGGGCGCCCGGCGACATGGGGTCGGCCGCCCACGCCAGCACCCGCCCGCGCCCCACGTCGCGCAGCAGGGCCGCGGGGGCGCCGTCGATGAAGCGGGCCACCACCCGCGCGCCCGCGGGCACGGCGGCGAACGCGCGCGCCCCGGGGGCCACGAGCGGGATCGTCAGCAGGTCGTCGGGCGCCGTCCCGTCCAGGGCGCCCTGCGGCACCTCCAGCACCGTCCCGCGCCGCACGGGCCCGAGCGGCGCGCCCACCAGGGCGTCGCGGACGTCGGCGAGCGGGGCGCCCGTGGGCGTGCGCGTGAACGCGGCGGGGTCGGTCACGATGAGCGTCCCGCCCGCCTGAACCCACGCCAGCAGGCGGTCGGCGAACGCCCGGTCGAGCGTGTCGCCGCGCGGCATCCAGATGGTCTTCGCGGCGGCCAGCCGGGCCGGCTGGGCCGTGAGGCGGGTGTCGGCGTCGAAGCTGAACGCGCCGCCCGCCAGCTCGCCCAGCAGCGCGTAGGTGGTGTAGAGCGCGTCGCCGCTGGTGCGGTAGCGGACGCCGCCGCTGCGCGCGGGCTGCGCCTGGCCCTCGCTGGCCGTCGCGTACAGCACCAGCTGCTCGGGGTCGGTCGGCGGGGCCGGCAGGCGGGTGCCGCGGACGGCCTTCGCGATGGCGAGCATCGCGTCGTACAGGCGGCGGTTGGTGAACCGCGGGTTGTCCGACGCGAAGAAGCTCAGGTCGGTGGCGCCGGCGCGCAGGGCCTGGGCGCTCCACGTCCAGAGGTCCCCCGGGGTGGGCGTGTAGCGGGAGTAGTCGAACGCCTGCACCACGATCCGGGTGCGCACGCCGGTGAGGTCGGACATCAGCTTGGCGCCGAAGCCGGGGTTGTAGCGGCCGCGGCCCGCGCGGTCGCGCTCCGGGTAGCTCACGTACGGGTCGGCCTCGACGACGTCCGCGAACGCGCCGAGGCGCGTGTAGTCCCAGGGGATGAAGCCGTCGATGAAGCCGTAGTCGTTGGGGCTCACCTTCGCCGCAGGGTCCAGGCGCCTGATGAGCCGCGCCTGCCCCGCCTTCATCGCGAAGAAGCGGTTGCCCGAGAAGCGCGTCCACGCCAGCCAGCGCAGCCCGTCGCGGGCGCTCGTGGAGGGCTTCGCCGCCGGGTCGGGCAGCGGGAAGCCGGTGGCGCGGCGGAAGTCGCGGGCCAGCGTGCGGCCGAACGCGGTGCGCCTCGCGGACCCGCGCGGCAGGATCGTGACCGGCTCGTCCGAGCCCGTGTAGAGGTTCACGTAGGGCAGCCCGCGCAGCCCGGGCACGATCCGGCGGATCTCGCGCAGCGCCTCGGCGCGGTAGCGCGGGTCCAGCAGCGACAGGCGCCGCGTGTAGGCCGTCGGGTCGGCGGTGGGGTCGGCGACGGTGGCGCCGCGGTCCAGCGCCCGACGCGCCGCCCACACCTCGTACGCGACGTCCCAGCGCAGGCCGGTGCGGGCGTACTCGCGGGCGAAGGTCGACCGGTTCCGCCACCCCACCGGCTCCTTGGGGCTCAGGGGCAGGGGCGGGAAGGGCAGCGCGCTGGGGCCGCTGAACCACATCCCGGCCGAGCCGGCGTCGTGGAGGATGGAGCGCACCAGCGGGAACCAGCGCCGCGGGGGGATCGGCGGGGCGGTGGCCTTGCGCCACTGCGGCAGCTCGTTCTGGTTGAGCTCGTGGCTCCAGTCGGAGACGGTGCCGGCGGGACGGTCGCCCGTCGCCGGGACGGCGCTCGCGGGGCCGGCGGCCGCGGCGGCGATCGCCAGCGCGGCGAGTGCGGGTCGGAGACGTCTCACGGGCGGGCCCATCCTGCCGAGCCTCCGGGGCCGGGCCAAGCTCCTCCGGTCACGCGCCGGGCACGCCGCGGGCCTCCAGGGCCGTCGCGAGGCGCAGCAGATCGGGCACCTCGGCCCGCACCGCCGCCCGCACCCGGGGCGGGTCGGCGTCGGCCAGGGCGTCGGCCAGCGCCGCCACCGCGTCCCAGCGGATCCGGGGATCGGCGCGCCCCACCGCCGGCGAGAGGCCGGCGATGGCATCCCGGATCAGCACGAGCCGGTAACGGACGGCGTCGGCATAACGCTCGGCGGCCTCGTCGTCGCCGAGCTCCCCCACCCCGTGGTCGTGGATCAGCACGCGCTCGGCGGCGTCGATCACGCGGCGGAGCCGGTCCAGGTCGCCCGAGGCCATCCCGGGGAACCCTACGGGCGTTACCCTCGCCTGGTGAACGCTCGGGACCTGATGAGGGCGGGCATCCCGGAGGGGCCCGCGGTGGGGATGGCGCTGCGCGCGCTGGCCGCCGGGAAGGGCGCGCCCGAGGTGCGCGAGCGCCTGCTGGCGCTGGCCGCCGACCCGGCCGCGTTCCGGGACGACCCCGCGCTGGGGGAGCTGGCGCGCACGATCGCGCCGCGGGGGCCCGACGGCTTCCGGGAGCGCGACGCGCCCGCCCCCTGGCGCAGCTGGGGCGACAACATCGAGCCCACCGCGCTGGGCCAGATGCGGGACGCCGCGCGCCTCCCGGTGTCGGTCCGCGGCGCGCTGATGCCGGACGCCCACCCCGGCTACGGCCTGCCCATCGGCGGCGTGCTGGCCACCGAGGAGGCGGTGATCCCCTACGCCGTGGGCGTCGACATCGCGTGCCGCATGCGGCTGTCGGTGCTGGACGTGCCCGTCTCGGAGCTGACGGGCGGCGCCCGGCGGCTGGCGGACGCCATCGAGCGGGAGACCGCGTTCGGCATGGGGGCGCAGCTCGCGCGTCCCGCCGACCACGAGGTGCTCGACGCCGACTGGGGCGTCACGCGGCTCACGAAGTCGCTGCGCCAGCGGGCGGCGGCGCAGCTGGGCTCCTCCGGGTCCGGCAACCACTTCGTCGAGTTCGGGACGCTGACCCTGGAGCAGCCCGGCCTGGGGCTGGAGGCGGGGACGTACGTCGCCCTGCTCAGCCACTCCGGCAGCCGCGGCACCGGGGCCAAGGTGGCCGACCACTACACGCGGCTGGCCGCGGCGGCACACCCCGAGCTGCCGAAGCAGCTGCGGCACCTGGCGTGGCTGGACCTGGGTTCCGAGGCCGGCGCCGAGTACTGGGCGGCGATGGAGCTGATGGGCGAGTACGCCGCTGCCAACCACGCCGTGATCCACCGACGCGTGGCGAGGGCGCTGCGCGCGACGACGATCGCCGGCGTCGAGAACCACCACAACTTCGCGTGGCGCGAGGAGCACGACGGCCGTCAGGTGATCGTCCACCGCAAGGGCGCCACGCCCGCCGGCGAGGGCGTGCTGGGCGTCATCCCCGGCTCGATGGCCACCCCCGGCTACGTGGTGCGCGGCCGCGGCGACGCCGCGTCGCTGCGATCGGCGTCCCACGGGGCGGGCCGCGTGATGAGTCGTAAGCAGGCGCAGCGGACCTTCGCCTGGGGCGACGTGCGCCGCCAGATCGACGCGGCCGGCGTGACGGTGCTGTCGGCGGGCCTCGACGAGGTGCCGGGCGTCTACAAGGACATCGCGGTGGTCATGGCCGCGCAGGCCGACCTCGTGGACGTGGTCGCGCGCTTCGACCCGCGGATCGTCAAGATGGCCCCGCCCGGCGAGCGCCCGGAGGACTGATGTCGACGAACGGGATGGAGGGGGCGCCGCGGCGCCTGCTGGTGTGGGACGCGCCGAACATCGACGTGGCCCTGGGGACGCTGCTCGGGGGCCGCGCGCCCCGCTCGGAGGAGCGGCCCCGGTTCGACGCCCTGGCCCGGTGGCTGGTGGAGCGCACCCCGCCCGACGAGGTGCCCGAGGCGGCCGTGTTCATCAACATCCCGCCCGACCGGATCGAGGCGATCCGCGGCTTCGTGGAGATGCTGCGCGGCACGGGCTTCTCGGTGTACGCCCGGCCGAAGCTCACCGAGGGCGACGACATCGACCAGGCCCTGCTGGACCACCTGCGCGAGCGGGCCGGCTCGACGCCGCTGGCGGAGGTGCTGCTGGCCTCGGCCGACCAGTACCGGGACGCCGGCGCCGACAGCCTGGCCGACCTCGCCGGCCGGCTCCCCCTGACGGTCCTGGGGTTCCGGGAGTTCAACCGGGCGGCCATCGCGATGGACGGGGTCCGGTTCATCGACCTGGAGGACATCCCCGGGCTGTTCGAGGCGCCGCTGGTTCGGGAGACGCCGCTCGACGCCCTGCCGCCCGAGGGCGCGTGGCTCCCGGCGCGCGGGAGCCTGCGGGAGATCCACGGAGGGTGAGCATCGCGGTGCCGCCCCCCGTGCGGGCGGCGGCACCGCCGAAGCTCACGCCGCCCTCTTGGCGTAGGCCTCGATAAGGATCTTAGCCACCACGGGGCGGGGGTACTCGACGGGCGGGATCTCCCCCCGGTCGAGCATCTCGCGCACCTTGGTGCCGGACAGGAAGACCCGCTGCTCCGGCGTGGACGGCGACGTCTTGGTGGTCGCCATGCCGCCGGTCAGGTTGCACCAGAAGCTGTGCTCGAACATCACCGGCGTGATCGCCAGCTCGTCCGGCGTGATGCCCTCGAAGATGTGCTGGGCGTCGTACGTGCCGTAGTAGTTCCCCACGCCGGCGTGGTCGCGGCCCACGATGAAGTGGGTGCAGCCGTAGTTCTGGCGCAGGATCGCGTGCAGCACCGCCTCGCGCGGGCCGGCGTACCGCATGGCGGCCGGGAGCACGCCCAGCACCACCCGCTCCTGCGGGTAGTAGTGCTCGATCAGCACCTCGTAGCAGCGCATCCGCACGTCCGCGGGGATGTCGTCGCTCTTGGTCTCCCCGACGAGCGGGTGGATGAACAGGCCGTCCACCGTCTCCAGCGCGACCTTGGTGATGTACTCGTGGGCGCGGTGGATCGGGTTGCGGGTCTGGAAGCCCACGACCGTGTTCCAGCCGCGGGCGGCGAACTCGGCGCGCGAGGCCGCCGGGTCGAGCAGGAACGGCACGGCGCCCGGGTCGAGCGGCATCCGCGACGCCACTCGCACGGGGCCGGCGAGGCAGGTGGTGCCGTGGGCGTACAGCGAGGCGACGCCCGGATGGGCCTCCTCATCGGTCCCGTAGACGAGCGTCGCCTCACGGCGCTGGTCGGTGTCGAACCGGCCGGTCACCTCGAGGACGCCCAGGAAGCGGCCCTCGTCGTCGACCAGCTCCACCTCGTCGGCGGAGCCGACGGCGGCGAGCTCGTCGGGCTGCACGGCCAGCGTGACGGGCACCGACCACGCCAGGCCGTTCGGCAGGCGCATGTTCTCGACCACCGACTCGTAGGTCGCCTGGTCCATGAACCCGTCGAGCGGCGACAGCGCGCCGACGGCGATCAGGTCCAGGTCGGCCTGCTGGCGCGCGCTGAGCGTGACGCGGGGGCGGTTGCCGCCCTCGTCCAGCGACGGGTCGAGCCGGTTGATCAGGGTGCCCCCGTGGGGGGCGATGGGACCCGGCGTCGCGGCGCTCAAATCCCCGCTCCGTCCACGTGGCCGAGCTGGGTCGGGTCGATGAGGGTGTCGGCGCGCAGGCCGAGTCGCAGTGTCTCCAGCGGTATCACCTCGTCCGGTGGGATGTTCCCCAGGTTCACGTTGGGGCCGAATTTCTGGATGAACCAGACCTGCTGGGCCTTCTGGGGGGCCTCGAACAGCAGGCGGTCCGGGTCCACGGCGTGGACGATCTCGTCGATGAGGCCCATCCGGACCTCGCCGTCGCCGCGGAAGATCCCGGCGGTGCCGGTCTCGCGGGCCTCCGTGATGACCTTCCACGCGCCGGCGCGCAGCTCGGCCTCGATCAGCTCCACCCAGCGGAAGGGGGCGATGACCGTCTGGAGGTCCTTCGAGCCGACCTCGCTGAGCACCACGAAGTCGTGCGACAGCGCGGCGATGTGCTCGAGCTTCGTCTCGTGCGGGATGCTGATCGTCCCGTCCGAGATCTCGACGTGGCGCAGGCCCAGGTCCTCGACCCAGCGGCGCCAGTCGTCGAGCTTCTGCTGGACGAAGCAGACCTCCCAGAAGGTCCCGCCCAGCACGACCGGGATGCCGGCGCTGTCGTAGAGGGCCAGCTTCTCGCGCAGGTTGCGGGTGACGTACGACGTCCCCCAGCCGAGCTTCACGATGTCGATGAGGTCGGCGCACGAGTCCAGCAGGCCCTCCACCCCGGAGAGGGTCAGGCCCTTGTCGATGACGTGGGCGATGCCCGTCTCGCGCGGCTTGGGCGGGCGGCCCGGCAGGCTCAGGAAGTCCGGCGAGGGGGTGGCCACCGCGCCGGTGAGGACGCGCTGATCGATGCTCATCGTGAGACCTCCGCGGCGCTGCGCCCCGCGCGGCGCCCGTAGACGACGGTGTCCAGCAGGGAGTTGCCCATCAGCCGGTTCGAGCCGTGGACCCCGCCGGCGATCTCACCCGCCGCGAACACGGCGGGCAGCGAGGTGGCGGCGCGCTCGTCGATCGCGAGGCCGCCGTTGCGGTAGTGGAGCACGGGGTACACGAGCACGCGCTCGCGCGTGATGTCCACCCCGGCCTTCATGTAGCGCTTGTGGACGTAGGCGAGGCGCTCGGCGGTGAAGCCGTCGCCGTTCTCGCGGTCGATGGCGGGGGTGTCGAGCCAGACGGCGGCGGTGCCGTCGGGCGCGGTCGCACCGCGGCCCTCGGCGACGACGTCCGTGATGGCCTGCGCCACCACGTCGCGCGGGGCCAGCTCGTCGACGAACCGCTCGCCGTCGGCGTCGTGGAGGGTGGCGCCGTAGGAGCGGGTGGTCTCGGGGAGCGCGTACCCGGCCAGCGCCTCGGGCCACACCGACCCGGTGGGGTGACGCTGCCACGAGTCCAGCTCGCGGCCCTCGGCGCCGAGCTCCAGGGCCAGCCGCAGCACCTCGGGGGTGGCGTCGGGGTGGTTGGTGCTGCCGACCCCGAGCGCGTCGGCCTCGCCGCGCAGGCCGCCTCCCGCCGCGAGCACGACGGCGGCGGCGTGGACGGTGCGGCGGGTCCCGTTGCCGCCGGGCGCCACGACGGCGCGCCAGCCGTCCCCCTCCGGCGCCAGCTCCACCAGCCGCGTCGACTCCCAGACCTCCGCCCCGCTGTCGCGGACCGCGGTGCGGAGGGCGCGGACCATCTCGGCGCCGGTCCGCTCTCCGGCCTGGAGGAGCCGCTTGCGGCTGGCGCCCCCACACCGGATGAGGCGCAGGCGGTCGCCGTCGCGGGTGAACGGGACGCCCAGGTCGCTCAGCCACGCGATCGCGTCGGGGCCCTGCTCGGCGAGCTGGCGCACGAGCTCGGGCCGCGCGGCACGGTGGCCGGCGGCGAAGGTGTCCTCGTAATGGGATTCGGGCGAGTCGTCGTCGCCCATCGCGGCCTGGATGCCGCCCTGGGCGCGACCGGTGTTGCCGGCCCCGAGGGCCGACTTCGTCGTCACGATCACCGATGCGCCGGCGCCCGCCGCGCTGACGGCCGCCGACATGCCGGCGCCGCCCGATCCCACCACGAGCACGTCCGCGCGTGCGTCGGAGAGGCTCGACACGGGGCCGATCCTAGCGGACCCGGTCAGACTGCGTGATAAGGGATCGTTATGAGGTCGATGCGGGCGCGGCCATGTCGCCGAGCTCCACGCGGGCGAAGTCCACGAAGGCCTGGGTGACCCGCTTGGGCGTGCGCCCGGCGTGCCGCACCGCGAAGAAGCTGCGCTCCAGCCCCGCCCCCTCCAGGGCCAGTGCGACGAGGCTGCCGTCGTCGAGCTCGCGCTCCACCGCGAGGCGCGAGATGACCGTGATGCCGAACCCGTCGAGGACGGCGGCCTTCACGGACTGCTGGAGGCCGAGCTCCATCGCCACGTTCAGGTCGCGGTCGCGGACGCCGCTCTCGCGGAGCGCGGCCTCGACCACGGAGCGGACGCCGGAGCCCTCCTGCTGGATCAGCATCGGCTCCGCGGCGAGCTCCTCCAGCGTCACGGAGGCCCGCTCGGCCAACGGATGCCCGGGCGGCACGATCGCGACGAGCTCGTCGCGGACGAACGGCTCGAACACCAGCCCGCGCTGCGGCCGCGCCGCGCCCACCACGCCGAGCTCCAGCTCGTCGTCGAGGACGCGCTCGCACACCGCCTGGGTGTCGCTGACCACGAGGCTCACCTTCACCTCCGGGTGGGCGTCGTGGAACGCCCCGAGCAGCCGCGGCAGCAGCACCTCGCCCGGCCCGGTGGACGACCCGAGCACCAGGCGCCCGCTGACCCGGGTGCCGATCTCCCCCATCTCGCGCTCCAGCTCGGCCTCCAGGCCGATCATCCGCCGGGCGTACCGGTAGACCACCTCGCCGGCCTCGGTGAGCCGCACGCGGCGGCCGCTGCGGTCGAGCAGACGGTGCCCCAGACGCTCCTCGAGCGCCCGGATCTGGAACGACACCGCGGGCTGGGACACCTCGAGCTCCTCCGCCGCCTGGGAGAAGGATCCCTTGTCCACCACGGTCCGGAACGTCAGCAGCTGGCGGAGGTCCATTCGCGTGATGCTACCGGGCACCCCCGGCGGATCCCCCGGCCGGAGCGAAGTTCGGCCGCCGGGCCATGACGTGAAGGGCGTGGAGGGCTTCGAGACACCCCCTCCCGATTTGCCTCGCAACTGCCGGGGGCGGATCTCGCTCAAGTTGCCGACTTTATGGGCCGATGCCCTCGGCAGCAGCGGGGCACCCTGCCCGCCAACGGGGACTCCCGTAATTATCGTCCCCTCGCAACTGGCATCGTCCTTGATGACTATCGTAACATCGCTTCCTTATGTACCGGGGGGATGAACGAGCTCCACGCTGGACGCGGTTTACCGACCGCGTCAACGGCGTGGTCTGGCGATCCCCGCTGCCGCGGCGGGGCAAGGCGTTCGTGAGCCAGTTCGTATTCCACAATCCTCCGATGCCGGCGGCACGGGTTGCCGAGACCATGCAGTCGCTGGACGCAGTTGGCGTCCGCGCGGTCGTGATCGGCGGCTGGGGGATCGACGCCCTCGTCGGTCGGGAACTCAGAATGCATCGCGATCTGGACGTGATGGTCGCGACCGGGGACTTCGACAGCGCCTTGGCCGCCCTCGAGGGCATGGGCTACGAGCGCTGGCATTGCGACGAGGCGCCCGAACCGTTGGGGCGCGTCGAGTTGTCGCGCACTCAGGCCCTCCGCGACTGCGCGCTCCGTGTCGTGGACCTTCACGGCGGCAATCTCGACAGGCTCGAGTTGAGTCGCGGCGAGGTATTCGCCCGGCCGGTCACCTGCATCTCCGCGAATCAGCAGCTCGAGGCCCAGGTCGGCCGGACGTGGAGCCGGGCGAGGCGCATGCAACGTCGAGTCAACGTCCAGGCGATCCGAGGAGTCATCGGCGGCGAATGAGCCGACCGGAGTCGGCGGAGGTCTCGGCGCCTGCATTCAGTGTGGCGCCGGTCTGGTCCCGAAGGATGGCGTAGGAGGCCGCGGCGACCTCCGCGCCGGCCTTCATGGCGTCGTTTGCCGAGATCGACGAAAGCAGGAGCACCCACAATCGCCGACGTTCCCAGGATCACCGCGCAGGAGGGGCGGGCAGCTGATGCGCGCCGCCCACGCGGATCGGCGGCGGAGAGGGTAGAGCCCCGATACTTGGTGGAGATTCGGAGCCCCGTCGTGAGCGCTGAACCAAGCCGGCCACCGCGGGCTCCGCGTCGATTCCTGGCAAGGACACATCGACGAGGAGATCCACATTGGCCGACACGGGCAGTCTCGGCGTGCGCGCCGAGCTCGGCAAGGTGCTGAGTCCGAGCACGCCGACCTGCTGCGCGAGGGCGTGGCCCTGGTGCTGCGCGAGGTGATGGAGATGGAGGTGGCCCGCCTGGCTGGCGGCGAGCGCTGCTACGAGCGGGCTGAGGATCGGCAGGCGTACCGCGACGGCTACCGCCCCTGGCGGCTCGACACCCGCGTCGGCACCCTGGAGCAGAAGATCCCCAAGCTGCGGCAGGGCCCCAGCTGGAGTTAGAGTTGGGGTTGGAGTTGACCCGCCTGCGATGATACCTGGTCGCTAGCCGGAATGGCCTCCTGCAGGTGCTGTTCCTCGTATTCGGCAGGGCTGAGGTAGCCGAGGCCAGAGTGCCTGCGGCGGGTGTTGTAGAGGCACTCGATGTACCAGAACAGCCGCATCCGGGCGGCCTCGCGGGTGGCGAATCGCTCGCGTCGAAGGCTGATGTCCCGTCGAGTGGTGGGAATTCCGGGAGCCGGTAGCCACTAAGAGGGCCACCGGGTGAACCTCAGCGTGACCTGCCAGTCGCGCATGAGAACCCGATGGCCCTCGATAAGGATGCCCTGTCCGAGCTGCTGGACGCACTGCGCTCGGGCGGAGATCTCGATGTGGTCCGTTCGGGGCTGCAGCTGGTGCTGCAGGCCCTGATCGAGATGGAGGCCGCCCAGGTGGTCGGGGCGGCCCCGTACCAGCGCAGCCCCGAGCGGACGACCCACCGCAACGGCCACCGCGAGCGCCTGCTGTCGACCAAGGCCGGCGACCTCGAGCTGCGGATCCCGAAGCTTCGATCCGGCTCGTTCTTCCCCAGCCTGCTGGAGCCGCGGCGGCGCATCGACCGGGCACTGTGGGCGGTGGTGATGGAGGCATATGTCCACGGCGTGTCCACCCGCAAGGTCGATGACCTGGTGCGCGCCCTGGGCATCGACGCGGGCGTGAGCAAGTCCGAGGTCAGCCGCATCTGCGGCGAGCTCGATGAGCACGTCGGGGCCTTCCGCGATCGCTCGCTTAGCCACGCCGGCTTCCCGTACCTGTTCCTGGATGCGACCTACCTGAAGGCCCACGAGGGCCCGCACGTCGTGTCAAAGGCGGTGGTGATCGCCACCGGCGTGCGCTCAGACGGCGGCCGCGAGGTGCTCGGCCTGGCCGTCGGCGACAGCGAGGACGGAGCCTTCTGGACCGCCTTCCTGCGCACCCCGCGCTCGCGCGGCCTGGGCGGCGTCCAGCTGGTGATCTCCGACGCCCACGAGGGGCTCAAAGGGGCCATCTCGGCGGTGATGATCGGCGCGGCCTGGCAGCGCTGCCGGGTGCACTTCATGCGAAACGTCTTGGCCAAGGTGCCCAAGGGCTCAGCCGAGATGGTGGCGGCGGCGATCCGCACGATCTTCGCCCAGCCCGACGCCGAGGCCGTTCACGAGCAACTGCATTCGATCGCCGACAAGCTCGGGCGCCAGTTCGAGGCGGTGGAGCGAATGCTCATCGAAGCCGCCCCCGACATCACCGCGTTCGCCGCCTTCCCCCAGAGCCACTGGCGCCGGATCTGGAGCACCAACCCGCTTGAGCGGGTCAACGGAGAGATCAAGCGCCGCGCCGACGTCGTCGGGATCTTCCCCAACGACGAGGCGATCCTGCGCCTGGTGGGCGCCGTGCTGATCGAGGCCCACGACGAGTGGCAGGTGATCGAGCGGCGCTACTTCTCCGAGGGGTCGATGGCCGCCATCAACCCCGCCGACTCGGCCTCCGTGAAACCCGAAGAGAGGCCGGCCTTGCTCGCCTCCTGACCAACCCCGATGATCACCCCGACGCGCTGAGGCTCACGCGCCCGGATTCACACCACGCGGCGGGACACGGCCCGTCGAAGGAGCTCCTTCTGGAGGCTGGCGAAGAACGTCTCGGCCAGGGCGTTGTCCCAGGGATCACCGATCGATCCCATCGACAGGTCGATGCCCGAGTTCTTGGCGTAGGTGCCGTAGGCGAGGCTCGTGTACTGCGAGCCGTGGTCCGAATGTGCGATGACGCCGGCGCCGGTACCGCGCTGGGCGACGGCCATCCCGAGCGCGTCGAGCACAAGCTCTGCGCGCAGGTCATCGCGCATCGACCAGCCGACGATGCGGCGCGAGAAGACGTCCTGAACGGCGGCAAGGAAGAGGAACCCCTGGCCGGTCTGCACGTACTTGATGTCGCTGACCCACAGGCGGTTGGGCTCCGCCCGCGCGAAGGAGCGGTCGACCAGGTCCGGAGCCGAAGGGCGCACCGGATCGCGGGTCGTGGTGCGGGGCCCGCCGCGCCGGCCGGCACCGAAGATCCCCAGATCACGCATCAGGCGGGCAACGCGCTTTCTGCCGACGTGGATGCCGTGGCCAAGAGCAAGCTCGGCGTGGATGCGCGGGGCGCCGTAGATGCCGAGGGTCTGATCGTGGATCGCGGTGATCCGCTCGGAGAGCTCCTGGTCGGCGAGCGCGGGGGCGCTGGGCGCCCGCCCGCGCCAGGCGTAGTAGCCGCCGCGGCTGACGCCCATGACCCGGCACAGCAGGGAGACGGGGAACTGTGCGGTCTCTTGGGCGATGAACCGGAACCGCCTCAGGGTCGATCGCTCTCCCTGGCAAAGAAACTCGCGGCCCGCTTCAGGATCTCGCGCTCTTGGCGGAGGATCCGGTTCTCACGCTCGAGCTCGCGCAGGCGGGCGCGCTCGTCGCCGCTCAGGACGTCGGTGCGCTCACCGCGGTCGGCCTCGTCCTGGCGTAGCCAGTTGCGCAGCGTCTGCTCGGTGCAGCCGAGATCGGCCGCGAGCTCCTTCGGCGTCCGCGCTCCTGAGCGCATCAGGCTGAGCGCCTCGCGTCGGAACTCGGCCGGGTACGGCGGTCGTGTCTTGCCCATCACCGCTCCTTGCTCGGGCACTCGCCCGAAAGGGTCGCGGTGTCATCGAGCCCGGGTCAACTCCAGGTACTCGTGACCCAACGCCTTGGGCATGGCGACGCGACGTCGCAATCCGGAGGCCGGCCTTGTGACCCACGCCGATCGCGGAGTGCAGTTCACCATCCGGGCCTTCAGCCAGAAGGTCCGCAAGGCGGGCCTGGCATCCTCAATCGGAGCCGTCGGCTCCCCGTACGACAACGCGCTCGTCGAGGCCTTCTGAGGCTGGAAGCAGCCCGAGCTGCTCAACCGTAAGGCCTGGAAGACCCCGATCGAGCTGGCCCCGGCGATCCACGACTACATCGAGTTGCCCCACTACGTCCGCCGACGCCACTCGGCCCTTGGAATACTCACCCCGACCGAGCACGGGGACCGCTCCTTCCGTACCCGCGACGCCGCCTGACTCCAGATCCGCGACTCCCAGGACGGTCGGGTGGCCACCGCGCGCGGAGCATCACGCCCGTTTGACAACGTGGTGACGGAAGGTAACCTTGCTGCGGTGGTTACGTCGGGTAACTGCCGAGAGAGCCAGGAGCTTCCATGAATCGGGACACCACCGTTCTGCCGGTCCTCCCACTCGACGACGCCGTGGTGCTCCCGGGCACCAGCGTCACCTTCCCCGTGACCTCCGGCGAGCAGGCCGAGGCGCTCGACGGGGCCGTGGAGGGCCGCATCCTGCTCGTGCCGCGCATCGAGGGGCGCTTCGCGTCCTACGGCGCGGTGGCGCAGGTCGTGGGCGAGATCGACCTTCCGGACGGCACGCGCGGCGTGGCCGTGGAGGCGATGCACCGCGCGGAGCTGGGCCCCGCCATCGTGGGCGAGGCCGGTCTTCGCGTGAGCGCCCACGAGATGCCGGACCCGGACGATCCGGGCCCCGAGGCCGCCGAGCTGGCGCGCGAGTACCGCGCGGTGGTCGAGGAGGTCGCGGAGCTGCGCGGCGACCGCTCGCGCGTGGCGCACTTCCTCTCGTCCATCAGCCACCCGGGCCGCCTGGCCGACACGGCCGGCTACGCCCCCGAGATCCCCGTGGGTACCAAGCTCGAGCTGCTCGGCGCCACCGACGTGGTCGCGCGCCTGCGCCTGGCCATCGACGCCCAGCGCGAGCGCCTGGCCGACGCCGGCCTGCGCCGGCAGATCCGCGAGAACGTGGCGGAGGACCTCGACAAGACCCAGCGCGAGATGCTGCTGCGCCGTCAGCTGGCCGCGATCCGCAAGGAGCTCGGCGACGACGGCGAGGGCGGGGACGACGACTGGGCGGAGCGCATCGAGGCCGCGAACATGCCCGAGGCCGCCCGCAAGGAGGCCGAGCGCGAGCTGGCCCGCCTCGAGCGGCAGCCCGAGGGCCCCGAGGCGGGGATGATCCGCACCTACCTGGAGTGGATGGTCTCGCTGCCCTGGGACGTCCGCTCCGACGAGCACCTGGAGGTGGAGGCGGCCCGCGAGGTGCTGGACGCCGACCACGCGGGGCTGGAGGAGGTCAAGGACCGCATCCTCGAGTACCTGTCCGTGCGCAAGCTGCGCCAGGAGCGCGGGATGGAGGACGCCCAGACCGGCGTGATCCTCACGCTCGTGGGGCCGCCCGGCACCGGCAAGACGTCGCTCGGCAAGTCCGTGGCGAAGGCCCTCGGCCGCGAGTTCACCCGCATGAGCCTCGGCGGGATCCGCGACGAGGCCGAGATCCGCGGCCACCGCCGCACCTACATCGGGGCCCTGCCGGGCCGGCTGGTCCGCGCCCTGCGGGACGCCGGCACGCGCAACCCCGTGATCCTGCTCGACGAGATCGACAAGGTCGGCAGCGACTGGCGGGGCGACCCGTCGTCGGCGCTGCTCGAGGTGCTCGACCCGGCGCAGAACCACTCGTTCCGCGACCACTACCTCGACGTCGAGCTCGACCTGTCCGAGGTGCTGTTCATCGCCACCGCCAACGTCCACGACACCATCCCCGGCCCGCTGCTGGACCGGATGGAGATCATCGCCCTGGACGGGTACACGGAGGACGAGAAGCTCGCCATCGCCCGCGGCTACCTGCTGCCGCGCCAGATCGAGCGCAACGGCCTGCGGCCCGACGAGGTGACGTTCGGCGACGACGCCCTGCGGTCGGTCATCGGCGACTACACGCGCGAGGCCGGCGTCCGCGGGCTGGAGCGCGAGATCGGCAAGGTGCTCCGCAAGGCGGCGCGCCGCGTGGCGGAGGGGCACGAGGGTCACATCACCATCGGCCCGGACGAGCTCCAGGACGCCCTCGGGCGGCCGAAGTTCCACCACGAGGCGGCCGAGCGCACCGCGACGCCGGGCGTCGCGACCGGCCTGGCCGTGACGGGCGCGGGCGGCGACGTCCTGTTCGTGGAGGCGAGCGCCAACCGCGCCGACGGCCCGGGGGACCGCCTCGTCCTGACCGGCCAGCTCGGCGACGTGATGCGCGAGTCGGCGCGGATCGCCCTGTCGTGGACCGGCGCGCACGCGGAGGAGCTCGGGATCGAGCCGGACGCCCTGTCCGGCCGCCAGGTGCACCTGCACGTGCCGGCGGGTGCGGTGCCGAAGGACGGCCCGTCCGCGGGGGTCACGATGGTCACCGCGCTGGCGTCGCTGGCGTCCGGCCGGGCGGTGAAGCCGACCGTGGGCATGACCGGCGAGGTCACGCTCCAGGGGCGCGTGCTGCCGATCGGCGGGCTGAAGCAGAAGATCCTGGCCGCCCACCGGGCCGGGCTGACCGACGTGGTCATCCCGGAGCGGAACCGGCGCGACCTGGACGACGTGCCGGCGGCCGTGCTCGAGGACGTGACGGTCCACCCGGTGCTGACGGTCCAGGAGGTGCTCGACATCGCCCTGGAGCCCGCCGGCCACCGGAACGGGAACGCGCTGGCCGCGTAGGGCGCCGGGAGCCCGGGGTAGGGTGACGGTGATGGACCACTGTCGTCAGCGGCCTCCCGTCTGCCACCGCTACCAGGCGGCGGCCGAGCTCCTCGGCCGCCGCTGGAGCGCGGCGGTGATCCGGGCCACCATGGAGGGTCCGGCCCGGTTCACCGAGATCCGCACGTCGGTCGACGGGCTGTCGGCGCGACTGCTCACCGAGCGGCTCCGCGAGCTGGAGGCCGCCGGGCTCATGGAGCGGCGGGAGCGCCAGGACGGCGCCACCGAGTACCGCCTCACGCCGAAGGGCGAGGCCCTCTCGCGCGTGGTCCACGAGATCGAGGCGTGGGTGGCGACGTGGGAGCCGGCCGACCCCGAGGCCCGGAGGACCGCGTGACCGCCATCCCCGGCGACGTGCGCGAGTTGTTCGGCGCCCGCAACTACGCCCACCTGGCCACCGCGGGACCGAAGGGGCCCACGTCGGTGCCGATCTGGGTGGACGTGGAGGGCGACCGGCTCGTGTTCTTCACCCAGCGCGGCAGCCGCAAGGCGCTCAACATCGCGCGCGACCCGCGGGTGGCGCTCTCGGTCGTCGACCGCGACGACCCCTACCGGCAGGCGGACGTCCGCGGCCGGGTGGTGGAGCGGCTGGAGGGCGAGGCGGCCATCGCCGCGATGGACCGCCTGTCGCAGAAGTACATCGGGGCGCCGTTCCCCATGCGCGACCCCGAGACGACGGTGGCGTTCCTGGTCGAGGTCGACCGGGCCCGCCACGTGAAGCTGCCCTTCAGCCACGAGGGCTGACGGGCAGCTCCCGCCGGCTCAGCTCAGGGTCTTCAGCGTGGTCAGGTTCACGTTGAGCCACTTCGCCTGGAGACGCGCGACGGTCCCGTCGGCGATCAGGCCCCTCACCACCGTGTTGACCGTCTTCACCAGCGGGCTGCCGTCGGGGAGCACCGCGCCGTAGCGCTCGCCGGTGGCGATCACGCCGGCCATGGACCCCACGCGCAGCGGCACCTCGGCCGCGAGCACCGCGAGGGTGGGCGCGTCGTACACGACGGCGTCGCAGCGGCCCGTCTCGAGCCCCTGGAACAGCGCCGTCACGCCCGGGTAGGTCCGCGCGGGCTTCGCCGGCTTGACCCGGCTCGCCACCACGGCGGCGCCCGTGCTCTTCTGGAGCACGCAGAGCTGGAGCGGCTTGAGCTTGGCGAGCGTCGTCGGCGTGGTCCCGAGGCCGCGGCGCAGCAGCACGCCCTGGTCGACGTCGAGGTAGGCCGCGCTGAAGTCCACGTTCTGCTTGCGGCCGGAGGTGATCGACACCTGCGCGAGCGCCAGGTCGAACGGCTTCGGACCGGGCGCGACGATGTCCGAGAACACCGGGACGTTGACGAACTGCACGGGCAGGCCCATCCGGCGGCCGACGGCCGCGGCGAGCCCCACCTCGAGGCCGCGTGCGAACGTGACGGTGGTGCCGCTGACGGCGCCCACCTGGAAGCCGTCGCTGGGCAGGTTGAGCCCCACGGTCAGCACGCCCGGGACCATCGTGGCGGGCGGTGGCGTCGCGGGGGTCTGGGCGGCCGCGGGGACGGCCGCGGCGGCCAGCGCGGCCACGGCCGCGGCGGCAGCCGCTGCGAGGAGGATGCGGAGGCGCCTCATGACGTCGCCAGCACGCGGACGGGGTCGCCGACCGAGAGGAAGCGGTAGAGCCACGGCGCGTTGGGCGCCGGGACCCGCACGCAGCCGTGGGAGGCGGCGTAGACGGGCACGTCCGGATACTGGTGCGTCGCGACGCCACCGACGAACGGCGACGCCCACAGCAACCACTCCTGGAACGGCGTGGACCACCAGCGCGGATACTGGGCGTACACCTTGAAGCTCCCGATCGGCGTCGGCGTGGACGGCTTGCCGGACGACACGTGCAGCGCCCGCACCACGCGGTTGTCCTGGATCGCCAGCGCGAGCTGCTTGTCGACCAGCACCTCCAGGCGCCGGCCGCTGCCGCCCTGCGTGATCGGCGTCGGGCGGTTGGCGCGCCCGAGCGCCGCCAGCGTCTTCGGCCCCAGGACGCCGTCGCGCTGGAGGCCCTCCCACTTCTGGAACGCGATCACCGCGGCGGTGGTGGCGGGGCCGAGGCGCCCGTCGGCGTCGCCCGGCAGCAGGTAGCCCAGGTCGGCCAGCCGCTGCTGGGCCGCCTTGGTGCCGCCGGTGACGGGACCGGACGGGGTCACGGGGTTGGGCGGCGGCGCGACGCTCGGCGTGCGCAGCTTGGCCACCGTCAGCGGACCCGTCGCGTCGATGCCCGGGAACAGGCCGAGCGGGACGCCGCCGTCGATCAGCACCTGCACGGACGTCACGCCGGGGACGGCGGTCACCGTCGCCACGAGCTGCGACAACCGGGCGTTGAGTGTGTCGGCGTTGTTGCCGGCCACGAACGTGTCGCCCAGGTCGACCGTCGCGACGGCGCCCTGCTGCGTGACGGACAGCACCGGGGTGGACGGCGCGATGTAGGTGCGGATCTGGGTCTTCCTCTCCGCGGCGGTCGGGCCCGCCAGCAGGCTCTGGAGGGCCGACTGGAGGCCGTCGCCCGGGCGGGTGACGAAGACGTTCTGCTCGCCCTGGACGAAGGAGACCTTGGTCGCGGCGGCCGCGGACGCGGTCCAGACGAGGGCACTGAGCACGGCGATGCACGCCACCAGGGCGCGCCAGGGGTGGGTCACGGACACCTCACGGGCACGAAGGGACGCGCGATGGTACGACAGCGGGCCCGGCGGCGTCACCCCCCTTCGGTGGATCGGCGGCTTCAGGCCTCCAGGAGGTCGCGGATCGTCTCCACCACGTTGCGCCGCCGCGCCGTCGCGGGGACGCCGAGCGCCTTCTCCAGGTAGCTGCCGGTGAGCTTGGAGCGGCCCATGCCGCCGGGGTAGCGCAGATGCACCTCCCGGCCGATCACCACCGCCTCGTCGGGGCCGTCCGGGGGAGTGAAGGCCCTCGCCGTGGCGGCGGGGGGCCTCGCGCAGGAACGCGATGTGCAGCGTCGCGCGGTCGGCGCCGGGGAACGGGCGCTCGTCGAGGGCGGCGGTGAGCTGCGCCGCGGTCCGCACCATCACCGCCGTGCGGAACCCCATGCCGCCCGCGACGCCCTTCTCCAGCGCGGCGGCCACCTTCTCGGCCGAGCGCATCGGGGTGCGGAACAGCACGTTGCCGGTCTGGATGTGGGTGGTGACGTCCTCGAAGCCGTCGCCCTCCACGCAGGCGCGCAGGTCGGCCATCGCCATCCTGCCGCTCCCGCCGACGTTCACCCCGCGCAGCAGGGCGACGTAGCGCGGCACCGCGCTAGCGGGTGGAGAAGTGGTGCCCCTCGCGGTCGCACCAGAAGACGAGCCCGTGCTCCTCGTGCCGGCCGACGCAGTGGCACTCGCCGCCGTGCTCGGGGCAGTCGCGGTGCACGCGGGAGAGCAGACCCCACTCGGCGACGGGAGCTGCCCCCTCCGGGAGACGGCGATCTGCGGTCGTGCGCGTGATCACGGTCATGGGTGCTCCAACTCGGTCGTGGGTGTGGGTGCGGGTGCCACGGGGCCTTCGCCATCGTGGGCCGGGCCCCTGCCGCCGCGCAGTGCAGACCACAGCGCGTCGCCGACGGGCTGCGGACCGCCCGCGGAGACGTGCTGGAAGAGCCGGTCGAGCCCCGCGGCGAACGCGTCGGGGTCCAGCGGCGGCCGGGTCGCGCGCATGATCTTGCCGTACCGCGTGGGACGGACCTCCTCGTCCACGTTGAACAGCTCCTCGTGGAGCTTCTCGCCGGGGCGGATGCCCACCACCTCGATCGCGATGTCGCGGCCCGGCTCATGGCCCGACAGCTCGATCATGCGGCGGGCGAGGTCGATGATCCGGACCGGGTCGCCCATGTCCAGCACGAAGATGTCCCCGCCCTCGGCGATGCCCGTCGCGGCGATCACCAGCTGCACCGCCTCGGGGATCGTCATGAAGAAGCGGGTCATCTCGGCGTGGGTCACCGTGACCGGGCCGCCCTCCTCGATCTGACGCTGGAAGATCGGCAGCACCGAGCCGGACGAGCCCAGGACGTTGCCGAACCGCACGGCCGCGAAGCGGGTCCGGGACGTGGCGCCGTGGGCCTCCACGATCCGCTCGGCCAGGGCCTTCGACGCGCCCATCACGGTCTGCGGCTCGACGGCCTTGTCGGTGGAGATCAGGCAGAAGCGGTCGACGCCGTGGCGCTCCGCGAGCCGCGCGACCACCTCGGTGCCGAGGGAGTTGTTGGCGACGG
Source organism: Thermoleophilia bacterium (assembly GCA_050250915.1). Taxonomy (GTDB): domain Bacteria; phylum Actinomycetota; class Thermoleophilia; order Miltoncostaeales; family Miltoncostaeaceae; genus Miltoncostaea. The sequence goes on along the minus strand of JBFWNT010000005.1, from coordinate 3,726 downwards.
CCTGGAGCGGGTTGAGCTCCATCATCGGCACGTGCTTGTAGGCGGCGGCGTGGAACACGACGTCCGGGCGCTCCGCCTGGAACACGCGCTCCATCGACACGGGGTCCTTGCAGTCGGCGATCACGGGGACCAGCAGGCCCGCGTGGCCGCGCTCGCGCAGCTCCATGTCGATCTCGAAGAGGTTGTTCTCGCTGTGGTCCACCAGCACCAGGCGGCGGGCGCCGATGGTCGCCACCTGCCGGCACAGCTCCCGCCCGATGGAGCCACCGGCGCCGGTCACCAGCACGGACCGGCCGTTGAGGTACCGGGCCATCCGCGCGAAGTCGATCTCCACCGGGGCGCGACCCAGGACGTCCTCCACCCGCACCTCGCGCAGCTGCGAGACCGTCACCTCGCCGGTGATCAGCTCGGGGAGGCCCGGCAGGGTGGTGCACGGGACCCCGGCGACGCGGCACACCTGGACGATCTCCTGGCGCACCAGGCCGGGCGCGGAGGGCATGGCGATGATCACCTCGTCCACGTGCACCTCGCGCAGCACGCGCGCCAGGTCGTGGCGGGTGCCGCGCACCCGGGTGCCCTGCACGCGCAGGCGCCGCTTGCGCGGGTCGTCGTCGATCAGGCCGACCGGGGTGTACCCCAGCTCGCGGTTCCTCTTCATCTCGCGGAGCAGCGTCACCCCGGCGTCGCCGGCGCCGCAGATCAGCACCTCGCGCCCGGTGGCGACCAGCTCGGCCCGGGACTGGGGCCGCTCGATGACGCTGCGCACCGCGAAGCGGGCGCCGCCGACCAGGACCAGGGTCAGGACGAAGTCGATGACCAGCACGCCGCGCGGCACCGGCACCAGGTCGTCGGGCCGCCACGACGACAGCAGCGCCGTGACCAGCAGGCTCGAGACCGCGCACGCCAGGACGATGGCCTGGAGGTCGCGCAGGCTCGTGAAGCGCCACCACTTGGTGTAGAAGCGCATCCCCGCGAACGTGACGATCTTGATCGCGATGACGATCAGGACCGTTCCGGCGAACAGGCGCTCGTACCGCCCGGGCACGTCGCCGTCGAAGCGGAAGTAGAAGGCCAGCCACCAGGCGGCCGCGACGAGTCCCGTGTCGACCGCGACCTGTCCGGCGCGGTGAACGAAGGCACGGGAGCTCCAGGTCAGGGGAGCCCTCACGGAGCGGCCACTCTACCCGCCCCGGGGGCCAGAATCAGGTCCAGGAGGGTCTCCGGGTCGCGCAATGGGGGCGTTCGTCCCCGATTTCGTCGCTCCAGAACCACATCCTCGGGCCGTTCGAGGCGCCGCAGGCGCCCCTCCTCGATGAGCCGCCGGTCGACCGCCCCGAGGCGCGCGGCGAAGGGCGTCCACGCCGGTACGCCCAGCGCGGCGGCCTCGCGGTTCATGGTGCCGCCGGCGCTCACCACCAGGTCGGCGGCGGCCACCAGGCTGGGGCCGTCCACCGGCCGCTCGGGCACGATCGCCGGGCCCCCGGCCAACTGCGCCCGCTGCTCGTCGGTGCGCGGCAGCACCACCGTCTGGACGGCGGGATCGGCCAGCAGGCGCGCGAGGGTCGCCGCGAACAGGTCGGTCGAGGCGCCCCGGTGGTACAGCGTCACCTCCGGCGGGGGCCGCAGCACCGCGATGACCCGCTCGCGGTCGAGGCCAAGCTCGTCCAGGACGCCCTCGTCCATGACGTGGTCCGCCAGGTAGTACTCCTCCTTGAGCCCCGGATAGCGCACCAGCTTGGGCGGGCGCATGCCGTACCCGGCGAGGGCCGCCTCCGGGATCGCGGACGGCACCAGCACGCGGGTGGCCAGGCGGCCGTTCCAGTGGTGCATCGCGGCGGCGTACTCGTAGTCGAACATCGAGACCTGCGGCGTGCCCGCCAGCTTGGCGGCCAGGGGCTGGTCGGTGCTGCCGTGGGCCACCGCCAGGTCGAAGCGCTCGCGGCGGGCGAACGCGATCAGCTCCGGGGAGCGGTCGGCCATCGCCCGCGCCTTGCCGCGCCGCGACGCGCCGCCGTGGGCGCCGACGCTCGTGTGGGCGATGCCGAAGCGGTCGAGGAGCCCGATCGTCTGGGCGAACTCGCGGGAGGTCACCGTCACCTCGTGGCCCCGGGCCTCCATCCGCGCGATGAAGGGCCGGAAGATCACCACGTGCGGCGAGTTGGTCACGTCGATCCAGACACGCATCGGCGGGGCAGTGTAGAACGGGCCATGACCGACGGCACCGACCCGCTGCAGATCGCCGCCGACGCGGCGCGCCGCTGGCTCGACGACCTGCCCGAGCGGCCCGTCCGCCCGGAGGCCGGGGCCCGGTCGATGCTCGACGCGTTCGCGGCCCCCCTGCCCGACGCGGGCGCCGACCCCGCCGACGTCGTCCGCGAGCTGGTCGCGCGCGCCGAGCCGGGACTCATGGCGAGCGGGTCCGGGCGCTTCCTGGGGTGGGTGATCGGCGGGACGCTCCCGGTGTCCGTCGCCGCCGACTGGCTGGTGAGCGCGTGGGACCAGAACTGCGCGATGTCGGAGCCGTTCCCGGCCACGACGATGATCGAGCAGGTCGCGGCCGGCTGGATCCTGGAGCTGCTGGACCTGCCGCGCGGCGCGTCGGTGGGGTTCGTGACCGGCGGCCAGATGGCCAACACCGCGTGCCTCGCCGCCGCCCGCAACCACGTGCTGGCCGCGCACGGCTGGGACGTGGAGGCCCACGGCCTGCAGGGCGCGCCCCACGTCCGCGCCATCGTGGGCGCGGAGCGGCACGACTCGATCGACGCGGCGCTGCGGGCGATCGGCCTGGGCGCCGCGACGGCGTCGGTGGTGCCCGCCGACGCCGCCGGCCGGGTCGACCCCGACGCCTTCGCGGCCGCGGCCGCGGCGGTGGAGGGACCCACGATCGCGTGCCTCCAGGTGGGGAACGTCAACGGCGGGGCGGTCGACCCGGTGGGGCGCATCGCCGCGACCGTCCGCCGCGACGACCTGTGGGTGCACGTCGACGGCGCGTTCGGCCTGTGGGCGCGGGCGGCGCGCTCCACCCGTCCCCTGGTGGCCGGGCTCGAGGGGGCCGACTCGTGGGCCACCGACGCCCACAAGTGGCTCAACACGCCGTACGACTGCGGGGTGGCGATCTGCGCCCACCCGGACGCGCACCGGCGCGCGATGGGCGTCCGCGCCGCCTACCTGCCGGCGGGCGACGACGCGGTGCTGCGCGACCCCATCGACTACAACCCGGAGCTGTCGCGCCGGGCCCGCGCCGTGCCGGTGTGGGCGGCGCTACGCACGCTGGGGCGCACGGGGGTGGCCGATCTGGTGGAGCGCTCCTGCGCGATGTCCGCCCTGCTGGCCGAGCTCCTGGCCGACGGCGGCGCGGACGTGCTGCACCAGGAGCTGAACCAGGCGGTCGTGCGCTTCCCCGACCCGCGCGGCATCGACGACGACGGCCACACGCGCGCCGTCCTGGCCGCCGTCCAGGCGGAGGGCACCTGCTACCCCAGCGGCACCGTCTGGCGCGGCGTGGCGGCGATCCGGCTGTCGGTCACGAGCTTCCGCTCGGGGCCGGAGGACATGGAGCGATCCGCGGCGGCCATCCTGGCCGCCCACCAGGCCGTGGACTAGCTGTGAATCCCGGCAGCGTTCGTCAGCTGTAGCTGCTGGAGGCGTGCGGCTGGGGTTTGCCGGTCGATGCCGGCGTGGGGTCGGGAGTGGTTGTACCAGTCGAGCCATCGGCCGAGCGCGTCG
>JBFWNT010000004.1:0-190991 GCA_050250915.1 Thermoleophilia bacterium | reverse complement strand
TGGGCCGGCCGCGCCGGACACGTCGTTCCCGGTGGTGTCGGTCACCTCACCGGTGGCGGGGGCGGTGGTTTCGGGGTCGGTGGGTGTGGCTGCCAGCGCGTCGGATGATGTTGGTGTGGTGGGTGTCCAGTTCACGGTGGATGGGGTGAATGTGGGGGCTGAGGACACCTCGGCGCCGTATTCGGTGTCGTGGAGCTCGGTGGGTGTGTCGAATGGGGCGCATTCGTTGCGTGCGGTGGCGCGGGATGCGGCGGGGAATGTGACGACCTCGGCGCCGGTGGGTGTGACGGTGTCCAACTCGACCTCGACGCCGGTGGGGTTGGTGGCGGCGTATGGATTCGAGGAGGCGTCCGGGGCGGCGGTGGTTGATTCGTCGGGGTTGGGCAATGGGGGGACGATCGCTGGTTCGGCGGCGCGGACGGCATCGGGGCGGATCGGGCGGGCGATCGATTTCGATGGGGTGAACGATTTGGTGGCTGTGCCGGATGCGGCGTCGTTGGATCTGACGTCGGGGATGACGGTTGAGGGGTGGGTGCAGTTGGACGCCGTCAGCTCGTGGCGGACGTTGGTGCTCAAGGAGCGGGCGGGTGGCTTGGTGTATTCGTTGTATGGCAACACCTCGGGTCAGCGGCCCCAGGGTGAGGTGACCTTGTCGGGTGGTGCGGAGCCCTCGGCGGGTTTGGCGCCGGCGCTCACCGCGGGCACTTGGACGCATCTGGCGGTGACGTTCGATGGGGCCCAGCTGCGGTTCTACCGCAATGGGGTGTTGGTGACCTCGACGGCTGCGGCGGGGTCGATCCTGACTTCGACGGGGGTGTTGCGGATCGGTGGGAACCAGGTGTGGGGTGAGTGGTTGGATGGGCGCATCGATGAGGTGCGGGTCTACAACCGGGCGTTGACCGCCGCCCAGATCACCTCGGACATGACCACCCCGGTGGTGGGCTGACCCCCAGCCCGCAGGCCCGAAACCACCACCACAAACCCCAAGTGTCAGCCCACGACGATCGATGGCCCGGGGAGCCGTCGCACCCGGCTCGGATCAGCGCAGCACCCTCTCCCCGGCGAACAGCGAGGCGGCGAGATGCATGAGCGCGTGGGACTTTCGCACCAGGGCCCGCCTGACCTGCGCGCCGTAGTGCGTCAGACCCGGCCACGGGTCGCTGAGCCTCCAGACGCTGTGTACGCTCGCAGCCGTGGCGGCGACTGCGCCCATGGCGCCGGGGAGGCCGCCGTGGTGCCAGGACGCCCGAAGATCCCGGCTGAACCACTGGAACGAGCGGCCTGGCTCCGAGAGCGGCGGTGTGCAGAGCCCCTGTCCCAGCGCGAGTCGGGCCCAGACCGCCGGGAGGTTCGGCCCCGACGCGATGGCGAGCGACAGCGAGCCGTAGAAGCGGCCGTTCAGGTCGATGAGGCGAGGAGGCCCGCCGTCGGTCGGCGCGATGAACTGGAGTTGCGCAAGGCCAAACCAGCCGAGCTCGTCGAAGAAGCGCTCGACCCGGCAGGCGAGATCGGCGTCGACCTCCACGGTCTCGCTCCGCGCCGCCGACCCGGCTCCAGGCGGCCAGATCCTGGGCGTGAGCTGCTGGACGCAGCCGAACAGCTCGCCGTCCTGGCCGACGACGGCCTGGAATGACATCAAGTCGCCATCGATGACCTCCTGGATGATCGACCCGACACCCGCCTCCGCGTTCGCGCGGACGGCGACGCGGGCTTCGTCCGGGGTCCGCGCGACGGCCACGTCGAGTCGACCTGGCGCCCCCTCCTTCAGGACCGAGTGAAGCCGTGCCTTCACCATTACGGGCCGATCGACGGCCGCGAGAGTCGCATCATCCGCCTCGCGGGTCGTCGGCACGCCGAGCCCGACTTTCTCGGCTGCGCGCGTCATCTCGAGCTTGTCCAGCGAGCGCACGACGGCGTCGTGGGGGGCATAGGGCACGACGACGTCCAGCTCGTCGCGATTCAATGACAGGGCGAGCACTCCAATGTCGTCCGAGCTGAAGACGACCTCGTATCCGCCGGCGGCCACGGCCAGCTTCACCGCCTCGACGTACTCCGGGATGCCGGCGGCGGCCGCGGGCACGAAATGCCAACGCGCGGTGGCGCGCGACCGCCCCGCCATGCTCGGGAAGGGCGCGCCGACGCCAACGGTCCACCCGTCGTCGCACAGCGCGCGGACCGCGGCCAGCGAGCCCCGGTTCATTCCCTGGTCGATGACGAGTGCACGCATCGCGCACTGCCTACCACGAGGTGCGTCGATGGGACCCGACATCGGCCTCCGGGAACGACGGAATCTGTCCGCTGGTCGCAGATCGTGTTCCACGCGACCCGCGGGCCGGATGCAAACAGCCGAAACGATGCGGTGCCCCCCTCGGAAGTCGAGGCCGATCCTCCACCTCTGCACATACCGGGTGGATCGCTCGTCGGCGATCCTTGTCGGAGGCTAGGGGTGGTACCCCGGATCGAAGGAGCAGTCTTGGCGAAGCGACAGGGTTCTCGTCGTCGGCGGCTGGGTGTTGCGGTGGCGGTTGGTGTTTCTGCGTGTGGTGCTGCGGCGCTGGGGTTGGCTCCAGTGTTGGCGGGTACCGGTCAGACCCGCTCGTCGAGTGGTCTGGAGGCGGGGGTCTATGTCGATCATGGCATCGGTCACCTGAGCGTTGCCGATGCGCGGCGCGACAAGCTCCGCGTCGCCCGCTGCGCGGTGTCGGGGTATCGGGCGGCTTTTCCCTGGAAGTGCTCGAGGGCGACGGCGCCGGTGCGCCGGGCGGAGTTTCGGCAGCAGGCGCTGTGCGCGAAGGTGTCGTATCGCAAGCGCCATCCTGCGTTCTGCCCGACTCTCTCGCCGGCGGTGCTCAACCAGAGCCTGAAGCGCTCGTTCGCCCAGCAGCCGGCGTCGGTGACGGGGCGGTGGGATCCGAACCTGGTCCAGATCGACGGGTTGGCGATCAACTCGATCCTGTTGCCGACCGGGAAGATCCTCTGGTTCGCCTACCCGGAGAAGCCGAACTTCGCCTACGACGGCAGCAACGAGGCCCAGGTCAACGACGCCCTCAACTATGCCGAGGCGTGGGTGTTCGATCCGGCGACCGGCACCAGTGTGCGGCGGAATCCCCCGATCGATCCGGCCACCGGCAAGCCGTACAACATCTGGTGCGCTGGGCAGACGTTGCTGCGCGATGGCCGGGTGCTGGTGGCGGGTGGCAACGAGAAGTATTACTCGACTGCCAGCCCGAAGTACGAGGGGCTGAAGGCGGTGCTGACGTTCAACCCGTTCAACGAGACGTGGACGGTGCAGCCGTCGATGCGCGATGGACGGTGGTACCCGACGCTCACTGAGCTCGCCGACGGGCGGGTGGTGATCACCGCGGGTCTGAACTCGGCGCCCTCAAGCGCGTCGGAGTGGAACAACCCGGATATCGAGGTGTTCACCCCCTCACCGGACATGAACGGGGTGGGAACGATTCAGAAGGTCGCTGAGCAGTTCTTCGGGATGTACCCCCACGTGTTCCTCAACGGGCAGGGCAAGCTCATCACCGTCGGCCCCGCCACGGCCGACAGCCACATCATCAACCCGTCGAACTGGTCGATCGTCAACTCGACGCCGTTGCCGGACTTCGAGGCCTCGGGCGGGCGTCGCGAGTGGGGCTCGGCGGTGATGTTGCCCGGAGGCGCTGACGGGCCCAACACGGTCCTGATGGTCGGTGGCTCGAACATCGCCCCGAGCTATGAGAACCCGCACCAGACCAACACGACGCTGCTGGTCAACATGACCACGGGTGGGATCACCTCCGGTCCCCCCAATATCAGGGCCCGCAGCCACGTGAACACGACGATCCTGCCCGACGGGTCGCTGTTCACCAACGGCGGCGGGGCCGGCAGCATCGACGGCGACCAGTACGCCGGGCCGGTGTTCACGGGTGAGCTGCTGCCTGCGGGTGGGTCGGCGTGGATCGAGACCGACGCCGCCCAGGAGGAGCGCACCTATCACTCCACCTCGCTGCTGCTGCCCGACGGGCGGGTGGCGACGATGGGCGATGACCGCGCCGAGAACTCGCGCAACCGCGCCTACCGCAGGGTCGAGTACTACAACCCGCCGTACCTCTACAAGGGTGGGCGGCCGACGATCACCTCGGCGCCCGCGGGTACGCCGTACGGGGTGCCGGTCGGGATCGGCACCCCGGACGCGATCGCCAAGGCGGTGATCATCAGCCTCGGCGCGACCACCCACGCAAACGACATGAACCAGCGCTCGCTGTCGTTGAACGTGACGCCCGCGGCCGGTGGCGTGTCGGTGACCATGCCCTCGAGCATGAACGCCGCTCCGCCTGGCTACTACCAACTGTTCCTGCTCAACGCGGCGGGGGTCCCGTCGGTGAGCCGGATCATCCGCCTCGACACCGGCCTTCCCACCCCGCCGGCCACTCCCGGCGCGCCGGACACGGTCATCCAGGGCCCGGCGCCCAATGTTCGTCCCACCCCCAAGCTCAAGCGGATCACGGCGACGGTGAAGTTCGCGCGAAATCGCGCGACAGTGACCGCGAGGCTGAAGGCGAGCGCCCCGTTCAAGAGCACCGTGCGGCTCTTCCCGCTGCCGAAGGGGCAGTCGAAGCGGGCGAAGATCCTCGCCTCCCGCGCGATCAGCTCGAAGACCGTGACAGGTGCCGAAGGACGCGATGTCGCCGTTATGCTTCGTTTCTCGACCAAGGGGCGCCGATTCCCGCTCAAGCTCCGCATGACCATCCGGCTCGAGGACAAGCGCGGGGGCACCGTCGGCACCATTACGAAGGGGCTGCTGGTGAGGAAGGCGCCGAAGCCGCGAGTGACGGTCCTGGCACGCGCAAGGTGAGCGCCGGGATGGGCCGGCACGTTACGAGACAACTCGTCCTCGCCGTCTGCATCGGTTGCCTGGTGGTCGTTCCGACGGCCGCCGGGCAGTTGACCCTGGGTGGACCGGACCCGCCCTCTGGGCCGGATCCCGTGCCCGCCGCGCCCGCGCGGCCGGCAACGCCGAGCCCGCCACCGACCCGTGCTCCGAGAAGCCCGTCGCCGAGCGACTCCTCGGCCAGTCCGTCGTCGCAATCCTCGGAGCCGACCGCCGCGGACACGGCAGAGCAACGCGCTCGCTCCGAACGCGCACGCGAGGCGGCGGCGGCTCGGGCGGCGAAACGGAAGGCTGCGGCGCGCCGCGCAGCGATCCTACGGCAGCGGGAACTCGCCGAGCGGCGCCGCCTCGCGGCGCTAGCGCGCCGGCGCGCAGCCGAGCGGGAGGCACGCGAGGCCGCGGCCCTCGTGGCCTCCCGTGGGCTCGAGAAGGCACGCGATCAGGGTCCCGTGATCACCCCGGTCCAATCCTCCGGCGACAGCGCTCTGTGGACGGGATTGGCGGTGGCGCTCCTGGCGGTTGCGATCGTCACGGGATCGCTCTCGCTGCTCCCGACCGCTGCACGACGGTACGACATCCCGCAGCATCGCGGGCTCGCGCTTGTCACCCGACACCGGCTTGAACTCGGCACGCTGTGCTTCGGCACACTGGCGACGCTCGCGCTCATCCAGATCCTGGCCTGAATCCGGCGTGCCTTCGGCCCTCGGCGCCGGTCAGGGCCGCGCTGGAGCGCCGGCCGGGACGCCCGCGGTCCGGCGCATGACCGAGACGTAATCACCGTATGCGGCTTTCGGAGTCCAGTCCAGTCGGAGCACGCCGAACGCCTCGTCGGGGCCGGCGTCGCGGAGCGAGTACCAGATAAACCCCCCGAGCCACGGGTAGGTCTGGGCCATCTCGGTGGCTCGGCGGAGAATCTCCGCCTGTCGCTCCTCAGACACTGGAACTCCGAGCTTCCCACCGGTCGGCGCCCCGAACTCGGTGATCCAGATCCGGCGGGCGCCATCGCCGTGCCGGATCATGGACTCACGGACGGAGGGGGCGCGATCGTCCCATGGGCCCGTCATCTGCTCCCAGGCGTACGCGTCCTGTGAGCCGTCACCCGGCACTGCCGGGAAGGTATACGGGTGCAGCGAGATCGCGTCGAAGTTCCCCTTCAGCCCGAGTTCGTACATCTTCTCGATCCAGTCGTTTGGCCGTCCGTCGACTGCCTCGTAGCGCGACAACGCCCCGACCAAGACGACGCTGTGGGAGTCGGCCGCCTTAATGCGGGGGTAGGCGGCGCGAACCAGTCGCATGTATTCCTCCACGGCGCGGTCCGGCTCGTCCGCCGTCGGCCAGAACTGCGGCAGATTGGGCTCATTCCAGATCTCGTACAGGTGCACGCCCATCGGTGCGTAGTGCCGCACGATGGCATGGATCCGGTCGGCGTACTGCGCGGGGTCGCGGCTACCGCCGGTGACGACGCCGAGGACGCGCAGACCGGCGCGCCGTGCGGCCTTCACGGCAGCGTCGTGAGCTGGAGTCACATCGAGGTCGGTCCGTACGATCTGCGCGCCCGATCGCGCCATCGCCTTCACTTCGCGATCGATGGTACTGGGCTCACGGTAGAGGTTCTCAGCGAAGCCCCACACGACTGGGTGTGGTCTCACCGGGGCGCTCGGCCCCGGCGGGGGGATCTCACCGCACGCAGCCGCCAGCCCGAGGGCGGCCGCGACCGCCGCAAGGGCCTGCCAGCGCTTGAGTCGGCTAGCCGCGATAGTGGATGAGCTCGCCCCCGGCAGGCGCGGACCCCGCGGGCATCACGTCGAGTCGGACAGGACGCCCCGGGGACCGCGCGGCGACGGAGAAGCCGAAGTCGCCCATTCCGGCCCCCATCCTGGATGCCGAGAAGCGCAGGACGACGAGCTGGTTGACCAGCCGGCCGTGGGCAGGGCGCTTCTCGCCTGTCCGTTCGTCTCTGGCGATGAAGGTCGAGTGTTTTCGGCCACGCACGCCGATCATGGTCCAACGCTCGCCCCGCCGGCCATGGATCCGGACGCTATACACGTTGCCGCGTCGGACGGAACCGTCGAGCTTGAGACGCGCCTCCAAGGCACCGTTCTGGAGCGTGATCTCCCCACCCAGGAGGTCGACGTCGCGGCGCGGCACGTCGCCCTGGGGGTCGCTTAGCGGCATGGCCGTCGCCATCGCGGCGGGCGCGAGCAGGAAAAGCGCGATGAGGAGGAGGCAACGCGGCGTTCCGGACACACCGGGAGCGTAACCCCTCTCCGCGTGTTCTGAACTGATGCCGGTCGGGCTATCCGAGGACCACAACCACATCGCCCGGGACCACAGACCCCCCCTCGGCCACGGGTATCGCTGCGACAGCGCCATCGCGGTGCGCAGTGATCTCGTTCTCCATCTTCATCGCCTCGACGATGCAGACAACCGAGCCAGCCGCCACCATCTGGCCGACCTCGACGAGAACTTTCAGGACCGTCCCCTGCATCGGCGAGACGATCTCGTTTCCCGAACTCGCCGCCGACGGTCCGTGAGCGGCGCGCGGCCGTCCGGAGCGGGGCTTCGCTCGCCGCCCGGGCTGGGGAGCTCCATCTGGCTCGGGCCACGTGAGCAGGACTTCGAAGCGACGGCCGTCGACCTCCGCGGTGATCCTGCGCTCCGTCCGCGCGCCGTCGGCCTCCGCGTGATCCGACGGCCCGGCCGGTGCCGGCTGGTGCTCGAACTCGGTGGGCTCCTCGGCGAGCCGGGCGAGGAGCTCGTGACACGCGCCGCCCTCGATGAACTCGGGTTGCGAGAGGAGCCAGCGATGGAAGGGGATAAGTGTGGTCGGACCCTCGATCACGTACTCGGAGAGGGCGCGGAGCATCCGCAGCCGGGCCGTCTCGCGGTCCACGTCCCAGGCGATCAGCTTCGCGACCATGGGGTCATAGATCTCGGGGACCGCCGAACCGGCCCGCACGCCAGAGTCGACGCGCACCCCAGGCCCGGACGGCTCCCGGTAGGCCGTGATACGCCCCGGCGAGGGCGTGAACCTCGCGGCCGCATCCTCCGCGTTGATCCGGCATTCGAAGGCGTGTCCGCGGCCCACGACGTCGTCCTGGGAAATCGACATGGGCTCGCCCGCGGCGATGCGGACCTGCTCGCGGACCAGGTCAACGCCCGTTACGACCTCTGTGACCGTGTGCTCCACCTGGATGCGGGTGTTCATCTCGAGAAAGAAGAACTCCTCTCCCGATACGAGATACTCGAGCGTTCCGGCTGACCGGTACCCCACAGCCTGGGCCGCCCGGACCGACGCCTCGCCCATCCGCCGGCGCAGGTCGTCGGATACGACAGGGCTCGGCGTCTCCTCCACGAGTTTCTGGTGGCGGCGCTGAATCGAGCAGTCCCGCTCACCGAGGTGAATGGTCGTCCCGTGGGCGTCGGCGAGCACTTGGATCTCGACGTGCCGCGGGTTGGGCAGGTACCGCTCGAGATACACCGCGCCATCTGCGAAGAAGCGCTCACCCTCGCGAACGGCGCCCTCGAAGGCGTCCTCGAGGGCATCAGCATCGGCAGCGACCCGGAACCCCTTGCCGCCACCACCCGCGCTGGCCTTCACGGCGACGGGGTACCCGATCCGCTTCGCGAGGACGCGGGCGGCTTCGACATCGGGCACGGGCTCCGTCACACCGGGCACGATCGGAACTCCGGCGGCCTGCATCAGGGCGCGTGCGCGCACCTTCGAGCCCATGGCGTCGATCGCATCGGGCGGCGGTCCGATCCATGTGATGCCTGCCGCGTCCAGGGCGCGCGCGAACGGGGCATTCTCGGCCAGGAAGCCGTATCCAGGGTGCACAGCGTCGATTCGGGCCTCTGCGGCCACGGCGAGGAGACGCGGCAGGGCCAAGTAGCTCTCGGACGAGGGTCCGGGGCCCAACAGGTACGCCTCGTCCGCGTGCGTCACGAAGAGCGAGTCGCGATCCGCCTCGCTGTAGACCGCCACCGACGGGATCCCCATCTCACGCAGGGTGCGGAAGACGCGGATGGCTATCTCTCCCCGATTCGCGACCAGGACCTTCCGAAACACCTACCGCACCCCCCATACTCTCGGCGCTGTCGGTGGGAGGGCGACACCCTCCGCCAGCCCCACCGCACGCCACGCCCGCTGGGAGTCCGGCGGTGGGTCAGGTGCCGGCGCGGACGGTCCGTGAAGGGCCACCGGCAGGGCCGCCAAGATGGCCACCCAGCGCGTCGCGTCGGGCACCCCACCTGCGACGATCCGCACCGCTGCGGTCACAGCGGGATGTTTCCGTGCTTGCGTGGTGGGCGGGTCTCACGCTTGGTGAGCGCGGCATCGAGTGCGCGTATCAACCACGCCCGTGTCTCCTCGGGCTCGATCACATCGTCGATGTAGCCGCGCTCGGCTGCGATGTATGGGTTGGCGAAGCGCTCGGTGTACTCTTGGATGAGTTCCGCCCGCAGCGCCGACGCGTCGCCGCCTTCGGCCTCCGCCTTCTGCAACTCCCGTCGGAACACGATATTAACCGCTCCCTCCGGCCCCATCACGGCCACCTCGGCCGTCGGCCAAGCGGCGTTGAAATCCGCGCCGACGTGCTTCGACGACATGACGTCGTATGCCCCGCCGTACGCCTTCCTGGTGATGACTGTGAGCTTCGGCACCGTCGCTTCACTATAGGCGTAGAGGAGCTTCGCGCCGTGGAGGATAATCCCGCCATACTCCTGTGTCGTGCCCGGCAAGAACCCGGGGACGTCCACGAGGGTCACCAACGGGATGTTGAACGCGTCACAGAATCGCACGAAGCGCGCCGCCTTTATCGATGCGTCGATGTCAAGCACGCCCGCAAGGACCTGCGGCTGGTTGCCGACGATCCCGACCGAGTGGCCGTTCAGTCGGGCGAAACCGACCACGATGTTTCGCGCGTAGAGCGGGGCGACCTCGAGGAAGTCACCGTCGTCCACGACGAGCTCAACCACCCTGGTCATGTCGTACGGCTGGGTGGACCGGTCCGGAATGATGCGCGCCAGTTCGTCTTCAATCCGGTCCGGGGGATCGTCGGTCGGCACGTGCGGAGGCGCATCTAGGTTGTTTTGGGGTATGAACGACATCAGGTCGCGGACCGCGTCGAGGCATTCGGCCTCCGAGTCGGCAGCGAAGTGCGCAACGCCCGACCTCGTTGCGTGGCTCTCCGCGCCCCCAAGCGCTTCCATGCTCACGTCCTCGCCGGTGACCGTCTTGATTACCTCCGGGCCGGTGATGAACATGTGGCTGGTCTCGCGGACCATGAAGACGAAATCCGTGATGGCGGGGCTGTATACGGCTCCCCCGGCGCACGGGCCCATGACCAGCGAGATCTGCGGCACGACGCCACTCGCCCGGACGTTCCGGAAGAAGATGTCGGCGTACCCGCCGAGGGCGACGACGCCCTCCTGTATGCGCGCGCCGCCCGAGTCATTGATCCCGATGATCGGACAGCCCATCTTCACCGCGAGGTCCATCACCTTCACGATCTTCTCGGCGAAGACCTCACCCAGGCTGCCGCCGAAGACGGTGAAGTCCTGGCTGAACACGAACACCCGACGACCGTTGATCGTGCCGTGACCGGTTACCACCCCATCGCCCCAAGGCCGTGATTCCTCAAGCCCGAACCCGTGCGCCCGGTGCCTCGTGAACATGTCGAGCTCGGTGAACGTCCCCTGGTCGAGGAGTAGGTCGATCCGCTCGCGCGCCGTGAGCTTGCCGCGAGCGTGCTGGCGCTCCACCGCCGCTTCGCTGCCGGCGTGACGAGCCTCCTCACGCCGCCTCCGGAGTTCGTCCCTCCGCTCAGCGGTGCTCATGCCGGGCGTGGGGTGACGCGGTCGTACTCGCCGAACGCCCGACGGAGGACGCCGCAGACCTCGCCCACAGTCGCGCGTACGCGCAGCGCTTCGCGTACTGGTGGCAGCAGATTCGCTGTTCCACGCGCAGCCTCACCCACCGCCGCGAGGCGCGATTCGACGTCCGCGGCGTTGCGGGAGGCACGCAGCGCCGCGACGCGCTCGATCTGATCGGCCTCGATTCGCGGATCGACCCGGTGGATCTTCATATCCTGCTCGCCTTCCTCACGATAGGCGTTGACCCCGACGAGCGTCCGGCGACCCGCGGTCACCTCCTCGTGATGGTGGAACGCGGCGTCGGCGATAGCCTCCCGCATGTACTCGATGCACGCCACCGCGCCGCCACGGTGGTCGATCTCGGTGAGCAGCTCCTGGGCGCGCCCCTCCATCTCAGCCGTGAGATGCTCGAGATAGTAGGAGCCCCCGAGCGGATCCACCGTGGCGCGGATGCCCGACTCGGCCGCGATGATCTGCTGGGTACGCAGCGCCAGCTTTGCGGACTCTTCGGTGGGGAGGGCAAGTGCCTCGTCATAGCCGTTCGAGTGGATCGACTGGGCGCCTCCGAGCGCCGCAGAAAGGACCTGGACCGCGACTCGGACGATGTTGTTGTGGGGTTGTTGGGCGGTCAGGGTGCTGCCGCCTGTCTGCGCATGGAAACGCAGGGTCATCGCCCGTGGTGCGGTGGCCCCGAACCGATCCCGCATGATGTGCGCCCACAGGGCGCGCGCAGCGCGGAACTTCGCGACCTCCTGCATGAGGTCGTTGTGCGCGTTGAAGAAGAAGGACAGCCGCGGGCCGAAGCGGTCGACGTCGAGCCCGGCGGCGATCGCCGCCTCCACGTAGGCGATGCCGTTCGCGAGCGTGAAGGCGAGCTCCTGAAGTGCGGTCGAGCCAGCCTCTCGGATGTGATAGCCGCTGATCGAAATTGTGTTCCAGTTCGGCATCTCGGCGTCGCAATACGCAAACGTGTCCGTCGTAAGCCGCATCGAGGGGGCCGGCGGAAAGATGTAGTTGCCCCTGGCGATGTACTCCTTGAGCACATCGTTCTGGATGGTTCCGCGCAGGGCGCTGCCGGGAAGGCCGCTCTCCTCAGCCACGAGCTGATAGAGCAGCAGGAGCACCGCCGCCGGCGCGTTGATCGTCATGCTGGTCGAGACCTCGTCGAGCGGGATCCCCTGGAACAGTCGAGCCATGTCGTCGACGGAGTCGATCGCGACGCCCACACGGCCGACTTCACCTGACGAGAGGGGATCGTCGGAGTCGAGGCCCAACTGCGTCGGGAGATCGAAGGCCACCGAAAGCCCGGGGGCTCCTGCTGCGAGCAGATAACGGAAGCGGGCGTTGGTCTCCTCGGCGGTGGCGAACCCCGCGTACTGGCGCATCGTCCACGACCGGGACCGGTACATCGTCGAGTGGACGCCCCTCGTGTACGGGAACTGGCCAGGCTCGCCCAACCGTTCCCCCAAGTCCAGGAGCCGAATGCTGGACGCGTCGTAGACCGGGTCGACGGGGATGCCGGCCTCTGTTCGGTGGACGCCGGTGTCTTCTCCGGGTCTACTCTCCGCCAACGCGCACTCCCGCTCACGCTCCTGCAGTCTGCTGCGATCCGAGCGGGCGGGGACGCTACCACAGTGGTGGGAGGTGGAACGTCGTGAGCATCGGGATCCAGACGGGCATCGCACCAGGAAACGGCGTGACCCCGTCCCGAGGAGGAGATGCTCAACGGATCGGTTGGTGGTCAACCCCCCGATCGGCGGGGGACGGCGACAGCAGGTCTGGGCGATCATCAAGTCCTCACGGCTGTCGGCGTCCGTGCCGACATCGTGGAGTGAGCATCGAATCATGGCGACGTCAAGCGAACAGGCCTCCCGAGGGCCACGAAGCGTGACGGTCCGGGGGCCATTGGCACGCCGGACGCTGAGCGCATGCATCATCACGCAGGATGAGGAGGCGCGCCTGCCCGCGGCGCTGCGGAGCCTCGCATTCTGCGATGAGGTCATCGTCGTCGACTCCGGTTCGACAGATCGGACGCGCGAGATCGCTCGCGATGCTGGCGCCGTCGTGATCGAGAACCCGTGGCCTGGCTTCGGCGCTCAGCGGAACGTTGCGATCGATCACGCCCACGGCGATTGGGTCGTCGAGGTTGATGCCGACGAACGAATCTCGTCCACGCTCGCGTCGAACATCCTGAGCTTCCTCGCGATGCCGCCGCCCGACGATGTCGACATCTGCGTCCTGCCGCTCCGCGATCGTCTGCTGGGTCGGTCGCTCGGGCCGTCCGCCAAGTATCCGCGATACCGCCCGCGGATGTTCCGGCGAGGAACGTACCGCCATGATGAGAGTCGCATGGTCCACGAGGGCCTCACGGCCAAAGGCCGCGTGTGGGCGATGAAGGGCGACATGGACCACGAGCTCGCCGACTCCTGGAGCGAGGCGCTGGGCGACGTCTGGCGATACGCGCGCCTCGAGTCCGGTCAGGTCGAGCGCCTCGGTTCCCCGCTGTCCTATGCGCAAGCCATCGTCCTCCGGCCCGTCGCCAAGCTCGTCTACCGGCTCGTGGTGGACGGCGGCTGGCGCGACGGGCCCCTCGGAGTCGCCCGGATCGGATTCGACGTATCGTCGGACGTGATCGTGTGGACCCGTCGCGCCCTCGGCATGGTTCCGCCGCGGCTCTCCGGATCCCCATCCCATTTCGGTCGGAGCGGCGTCCTCACGGGACCGGTCCGTGTCATCGGCCTAGCGTCCGGCGCCGAGGACCGCGACCGAGCCGTGGCATGGCTTGCTGCAGCCCGCGCGGTCGGGGCAGATGTGGCCTTGATCACGAATGTCCCGACTGACGGTGGAAATTGGCTCGATGTCCGCGAGACGGACCCTCGGCGCCCGCTGCACCTCACCCGAACCCTCGATGCGCTCAGTCAGATGCGCCAGATCGATGCGCTGTTCGTCGTCGGCCGCCCGACCCGATCCCTGCGTCTCGTCCCCGCCCACCTCAGAGGAGCCCACCACATGTTGGCTCTGCACGACGATCCGGCCACGAGCGTCCGCGCGCTGCACAGCACCCTCCGGCGGACGACATGAAGCTCGTGGCACCGGATCCGCATCGGATCTCCTTCGAGCGGAGGGCGCCGACGGGGCTCTTGATCATCAACGCTGATGACTGGGGAGGCTTCCCCGCCGCGACCGATTCGATCGAGCGCTGCTTCGAGATCGGGGCCATCACGTCCGCGACGGCCATGGTCTACATGTCCGACTCCGATCGAGCGGCGCAGATCGCGATCGAAAGCGACCGGCCCATCGGGCTTCACCTGAATCTGACCCAGCCATTCGAGGTCGTCCCGGCGTCGCCCGCCGTTCGTGATCGCCAGCTCGCCGCATGCCGATACTTCCGGGACCTTCGCCGCCGGCGTTGGACGTACGACCCTCGGCGTGAGGTCAACCGCTTGATCCACGACGCGATCCTCGACCAGTTCGACGCCTTCGAGAGACTGTACGGGATACCACCCACGCACATGGACTCCCATCATCACGCGCACGTGTGCCCCAACGTCTTCCGCTCCCGTGCGATCCCCCCTGGTATGAGAGTGCGGCAGATCATCTCTGCTCCGCCCGGCGCAATCGCGCGCCCCGGTTTCGCGATCCGCATTGCCCGGCATGCTGCGCTCCGTCGCCGTTACATCACCACAGAGCGGTTCTGGTCGGGGCCATCGCTCATACCTGCGTTGGGTGGCAGCCATCTGGGCGAGGCGATCGCGGAGGCGCAGCACCACACGGTTGAGGTAATGGTGCACCCCTCCTTCGAGAAGGAGCAGCGGACGCTCCTCGACGACGACTGGTGCGAGACCATCGCGAACGCCCGGCTCGGGGACTACACGGATCTGCGCCCTCGGCCGGCTGGGCGCGGTGCCATTGTGGCTGGCGCGTTGGCCCTCACCGTCGGCGACGCAGCGAACCTGCTCGTTGCCGTGGCCTGAGCCGCCGTCATGTCACGCGCCGGCTCGCGTCGACCTCGTCCAGGAAGACATCCCAGGAGACTGCGTACGGCGCGAGGACGGTCGCGAGGCGCCGGAGCGCGGTGAAATCGTCGGCGAGTTCCCAGGACGGATGCAGCACGACCGGGAGCCACGTCCCGATGCCGGTGGCCAACGCTGCCTTCACCGCCGGTAGAACCTGCGACGCAGCGCCGTAGAGGGGCGGATAGCATGGGAGATAGACGGCGTCACCCCGCCACTGGGGGCCGCCGTGGAAGCCGAGGCAGAGAACGCTTTCGGGGCCGCCGGTCACCACGTCGAAGCGAGATTCGAGCGTTGCCCACTGGCCGGGGTCGAAGCGGTTGAACGGTGGGACGAAGACGCGCGGGCGTACTCCTGCCCCAGCCAGAGCCCGGCGGCCCGAGTCGATCAGCATCCCAAGCTCGTCTGGTCGCAGCCCCGACAACTCGGAATGTTGCCGCGGCTTGGCGAACCGGGTGCGGTGGGTTGTGCCGTGCTGTCCGAAGGTCACGCCGTCCACCCTCATCCGGTCCAGGAAGGCGATGTCCTCGTCCCCGAGCGGTCGCCCTCCCGCGGCATCCGGGTTGAGATAGTCGTGAGTCCACTGCGGGACAATCGCGACGAGGTGTTGGACACCCGCCGCCGCCATCACGTCATGGAAACGCTCAGACGCTCGTCGGCCGAACCGGGGCTGGTCGAGTCCATTGGCGATGGGGAACTCGTCAACGCGAACGAGCAGCCGGGGCGGCCCTTCGGCGTCCGGCCCGAGTTCGGCCCTCCGGAGCCGTTGGAGGGGCTTCAGCCATGCCTCCTCGTAACTCAGTCGTCCCGACTTGAGCTTCAGCCGCTGGACGAGACGGGTCGCCTCAGGTGGGACTCTCCGAGGACGCATGGGCCGCTTCGTCACTGGCGGCATCCCGTGCAGAGCAGCGGTTCGGCGCGCCGCGGTGTCTGACCGGCGCCGTCCTGTCAGGGCTTGCATCGCGCGGCATGGTATACCCACGCCGCACCTCCGCCGGAGGCCTGCGAGGCGTCGACCAAGGGCTGTCGTCACCGTCGTGCACGAGCCGATCAACGTCACCGTCCGTCTCTTCGCGTCGCTCCGCGAGGCGGCCGGGAGCGATCGGGTGCAGCTCACGGTGCCCTCCGCGACGCCGGTCGGGGCGGTGTGGGAGCTGTTGCCGGACGGGGTCGCCGCGGCCCCGCCGCCGGATGGGTTGCGCTATGCCGTGAACCACGTGTGGTCGATCCCCGGGACGCCCCTCCACGATGGCGACGAGGTGGCGCTCGTGCTACCGGTGTCGGGCGGATGATCGCCCTCACCGACGAGCCCCTGGACCTGGCGCCGCTGCTGGCCGCGGTCGGCGACCCCGAGCACGGCGGCACGGCCACGTTCATCGGGACCACCCGCCGCGAGGGGGGCGGCCGCCCGGTGGCCGCGCTCCGGTACGAGGCCTATGAGGAGCTGGCGCTGGCGGAGATGCGGGCGATCGCGGCCGAGGCGGGCGAGGCGTACGGCGCCAGGGTCGCGCTGCTGCACCGCGTGGGCCGCGTCGATGTGGGCGAGCCGAGCGTGATGGTGGCGGTCTCGGCGGGCCACCGGCCGGCCGCCTTCGCCGCGTGCCGCTTCGCGATCGACGCGCTGAAGGCGCGCGTGCCGGTGTGGAAGCAGACGGTGTTCGAGGACGGCGGCACCAGCTGGATCGACGGCTGCGCGCACGCCGGCCCGCACCCCCACCCGGTCCAGGCGGTCTGAGGTGGCCGAGCGCGAGCTCCCCGGCGTCGGCCTCGACGACCCGATGATCGCCCCGGTCCTCCCCGACCTCGACGAGGAGGAGGGGATCGAGGAGGACCTCTGGACCGACGACTCGGGCGAGGACTACAGCGGCTGGTACTGCGTCCGCACCGACCCGTGGAACTGCCCGGCGGCCGGGTGCGAGTTCATCGCGAACTTCCTCACCGCCGCCCACCTGATCATCGTGTGGCCGGAGATGGACGACCCGGCGCTGCTCCGGCACGCCGCCGCCGCGCGGGACGTGGGGCGCAACCCGCGGCCGGACGTCTATGAGCCCGCGTTCGGGCCGGCGTGCTCCTACTACCAGTGGGAGGCGGCGGGGAACCCGGTCCACGCCGTCCGCGGCGACATCGGCGGGGACGTCTACAAGAAGAGGTAGGCGCCCGGCGGACCCTCTCGGATCGGCGCGGCGGAGCCGATGGGGAGGGTATGAGCGGTGCTCCGCCCGATACCGACGACGACGCCTTCGTCCGTGTCGTCCGCATCACCGTCGGCCGCAGGCAGGTCGACGCCCTCGCGGGCGACGCGGGCCGCCGGGGGAAGCGCGCCGCCCTGGAGCAGGCGGTGATGACCAGCGCCTGGTCGAGCGCCCGCCCCGGCGACCGCGCGAGCGACTGGGTGCGCGTGGTCCACCCGATCGACCCCCCGCTGGACGCCCTCGCCCCGGACCGCCAGCTCCTGCTCCTGGTGGCGGGCCTGCGCCGCAGCGTCGCCCAGGCCGCGGGCGACGGCGCCGACGAGGACGCCAAGTCGCGCCTCGCCCTGGCCCGGGAGACCTTCGGCGAGCCGGCCCGGGAGCAGATCGGCATGCTCCTCGCCCGCGCCGCCGCCCACGCCGACGACTGACCCGCCGCGCCCCCTCGCGTGATCGTGGTGCGATCGGGACCCCCGGGCCTCGATCGAACGGGTGACCCTGGGGGTTGCCGGTCGTTCAATTGAACGTCGGTGCGCGATCGAATGAACGCCGGCGTCCGCGCCGGTGATCGGACCACGCGCCGGCGCTTCCGCCATCGCGGCGCTCGTTCTCGACGTCCTGAGCAGCGTCGGCACGAGATCAGGGCCAGCGCGCGCGATGGCTCGAATGAACGTCGGTGCGCGATCGAATGAACGCTGGCACCCGCGCCGTCGGTGATCGGACCACGCGCCGGCGCTGACGCCGTCCCGGCGCTCGTTCCTGACGTCCTCAGCAGAACCGGCACGAAGTCCGGGAGCCCTCGCGCGCCTGACCCAGGTGAACGTCGCCTGGTCGTTCAAGTGATCGTCGACCTCGCGGCCGAGTAGACGCCTGCGCCCCCGCCGTCGGTGATCGGACCACGCGCCGGCGCTGATGCCATCCCGGCGCTCGTCCCTGACGTCCTCGACAGAGCCGGCACGGAGTCCAGGAGCTCCCTGAGCCCCTGACCCAGGTGAACCTCGCCTGGTCGTTCACGTGATCGTCGAGGTCGCGGCCAAGTGAACGCCGACGCCCGCGCCCCCGGTCATCGGACCACGCGCCGGCGCTGACGCCGTCCCGGCGCTCGTTCCTGACGTCCTCAGCAGAGCCGGCACGGAGTCCGGGAGCCCTCGCGCCCCTGACCCAGGTGAACGTCGCCCGGTCGTCCAAGTGATCGTCGAGGTCGCGGCCGAGTGAACGCCGATCACGGAGCCTCCGGGGGTCAGCGCCTCCGGGGGAAGACGTCGAGGGTGAGGGAGGCGACGCGGTCGAGGATGAGGATCCCGTCGAGGTGGTCGATCTCGTGGAGGATGGCGCGGGCCTCGAAGCCCTCCGACTCCACGCGCCGCCGCCGGCCGTCGAGGTCGGTCGTGCTGACGACGACCCGGGTCGCGCGGCGGACGTTGGCGGTGATGTCCGGCAGGCTCAGGCAGCCCTCGCGGCCCAGCTCGTCGCCCTCCGCCAGCTCGACGACCGGGTCGATGAGCCAGACGCGCCCCTGGGCGTCCGGTGCCTTCTTGTGGCCGGTGCAGTCGACGTACGCCATCCGCCACATCGCGCCGATCTGGGGGGCGGCGATCCCGACGGTGCGGGGGTAGGTGGCCGCCGTGTCCAGCAGGTCCTCCGCGAGCCTGCGCGCGGCGGGGCCGGGCGGGCCGACGGGGACGGATGGGAGCTTGAGGCGGCGGTCGGGGTAGCGCAGGACCTCGCGGACCGCCACTCAGGGGACCTCGTCCATCAGAGGACCTCGTCGTCCTCGAGCTCGATCGCGAGCTCCACGCCCGCCTTCGCCGCAACCGGCGCCAGGGCGCCCTGGAGGGCGGCCGCGTCCCCGCGCGGCGGCAGCTCCACCTCGATGCCGAGCACGTAGATCGGCGGGTCGCCCACCAGGCGTGACGACAGGTCGATGATGTTCGCGCCCGCCCCCGCCAGCGCCGTGGCCATCGCGTGGACGATCCCGGGGTGGTCGGCGCCGTAGACCGACACGACGGCCCGGGGGAGCGGCTCGGCGTCGGTGCGGGGCGCCGCGTCGCCCACCCACAGCCCCAGGCCCAGCTCCCGCGCCACCGGCCGCAGCGCCGCCTGCACCTCGTCGCGGCCCACGCCGTCGGGCACCGTGACCGCCAGCACCGTGGCGAACGAGCCGCGCAGCAGGGCCGCCCGCGTCTCCTCCAGGTTGCCGCCCAGCTCCAGCAGCGCCCCCGTGACGGCGGCCACGATCCCCGGCCGGTCCGCCCCGACGGCGGTGACGACGATCTCGTTCACGACGCCGCGCCCCGCCGGCCCACGCGCCTCCGGCCTATGCGCTCCGCGACGGGCACGCGCCCTCCAGCCACCCGCGCAGCGTCTGGTGGCGCTCCGTGCGGCCCTCGCCCGCCATCTCCGAGCGGATCTCGCCCACCAGGCCGGAACGCTGGGCCTCGACGTCGTGGGTGTGGATGGTCTCGAAGTTGGCCTGGTGCGCGTGGACGAACGCATCGGGCGGCAGGTCCGGGAACCGCTCCATGACCCCGCGGATCATCTCCCGCACCGAGTCCTCCACGAACCGGGGCCGCCGGTGGGCGCGGTCCACCACGTACTGCTCGTCGGGCCGCTTCATCAGCTCGTAGATCTCCGACGACATCCCGTCCTCCACGATCTCGAGGAGGGCGTCGGCGTCGAGATGGCGGTCGTCCGGCGACCCCACGTACAGGGTGCCGCGGGCGCGCTGGTTGTGGGTCGCGATCGGGACGATGTCCACGATCCGCGCGATCTCGTCCTCGCTGAACCCGTCCCGGCGCAGCTCCTCGGTCGCCTGCGCGGCGAGCAGCCCCTGCGCACAGGGGCAGGCGTTCATGCCCTGGGCGGTGACGCCCACGATCCGCCGGCTCGCGCTCCGGTCGGCCACCGCCACGCCGATCAGCCCGTACATCTCCTGGGTGGCGATGTCGGTGACGGGCGTGCGCTTCTCCACCGGGTAGCTCGCGTTGATGGTCACCTCGCTGCGCAGCGCCCGCTGGCGCTCCACGATGCGCTGGGCGATGTGCTCCGCGAGCACCTCGATGCGGAGGGCCTCGCCGATGACCACCTCGTCGATCGCCTCGTTCACCGTCTCCTCGAAGCGCGACATGTGGACGCCCTTCTGGTCGGGCCCGAGGTCGCAGAAGCTGGCGATGTCCGCGTGGAACAACCGCTCCACGCGGTTGTGGCGGATCCGGATCGCCTTCGCCGACCGGGTGACCCCGGCGCCGGTCAGGCTGATGGACGCCGCCGGACGCGACCCCTGGAGGTCCTCCGCGATGATGCGCCGGGTCGTGCTCATCCTGATGCCCCGCCTTCGTCGTCGATTCTGCCGAGCTTGCGTGATTCTGACGTACCCGGATGCCCTGGGCCGTGGGATCCCGTCGCTATGATGCGCCCACCTCCCGTCCGCTCCCCCTGAGGAAGGACCGCGAGACCGTGTCGACCACCCCTGCACGTGGCGCCATCGAGATCGCCCTGCCGGACGTGGAGGAGATGCGGGCGCTCGTCGCCGACGGCCGGGACAAGGGTTTCCTGACCTACGACGAGATCGTCGGGGCCCTCGAGGACGCGGACGTCTCGAAGGAGCAGGTCGAGAACTTCTACTCCCACCTGCTGGAGGTGGGCGTCGAGGTGCTGGACGCCGACGGCGAGGTCATCGCCACCTCGGCGTCGGCCCGCACGGAGCGCCGCGCCGAGCTCGACCTGACCGTGGAGCCCAGCCTCGACAGCCTGCGCCTGTACCTGCGCGAGATCGGCCGGGTGCCGCTGCTGACCGCCGGCCAGGAGGTGGCCCTCGCCAAGCGCATCGAGCGCGGCGACCTGACCGCCAAGGCCGAGATGGTCGAGGCCAACCTGCGCCTGGTGGTGTCGATCGCGAAGGGCTACCTGGGCCGCGGCCTGTCGTTCCTGGACCTCATCCAGGAGGGGAGCCTCGGGCTCATCCGCGCCGTCGAGAAGTTCGACTACCGCCGCGGCTACAAGTTCTCGACGTACGCCACGTGGTGGATCCGCCAGGCCGTGACCCGGGCGATCGCGGACAAGGCCCGCACCATCCGGATCCCCGTCCACATGGTCGAGAAGCTCAACAAGGTGGTCCACCTGGAGCGCCAGCTCGTCCAGCGCCTCGGCCGTGAGCCCCGGCCGGAGGAGATCGCCGAGGAGCTCCGCATGAGCCCCGACGAGGTGCGCGAGATCCTCCGGATGGCGCAGCTGCCGGTGAGTCTCGAGAAGCCGATCGGCGAGGAGGAGGAGTCGGAGCTCGGCGACTTCGTCGAGGACGAGGCCGCCGCGTCGCCGTTCGACGAGGCCTCCACCAACCTCCGCCGCGTCGACATCCTCCGCGCGCTCGACGCACTCCCCGACCGCGAGCGGCGGGTCATCGAGCTGCGGTTCGGCCTCCTCGGCGAGCAGCCGCGGACCCTGGAGGAGGTGGGACGCGCCTTCGGCGTGACCCGCGAGCGGATCCGTCAGATCGAGAACAACACGCTCAAGAAGCTCGAGGCGCTCCCGGAGGCACAGGCCCTCCGGGACTCTGCCTGAGCGCCCCGTCCATCGCGCCCGGCATCCGCCGGGGGGTGGTCAGGAAGCGGTAGCCCACCCCGTGGAGGGTCTGGACGTACGTGAAGGCGCCGGGCACCTCGTCGACCTTCCGGCGCAGGCGCCGCACCAGCACGTCCACCGAGCGGTCGCCGTGGGCGCGCTCGCCGCCCCAGACGCGACGGAAGATCTCGTCGCGCGACAGCGCGCGGTCGCGCCCCTCGGCCAAGGTCCACAGCAGCTTGAACTCGAGCGGCGTGAGCTCGGCGGGCTCGCCGGCGACCGTCACCTCCATCCGCTCCGGGTCGATCCGCAGCTCGCCCTCCATCACCGGCAGGCGCTCGGCGTGCGCGGTCTCCACCGCCGAGCGGCGCAGGGCCGCGGTGACGCGCGCCAGCAGCTCGCGCATCGAGAACGGCTTGGCCATCACGTCGTCGGCGCCGATCGACAGCACCTCCACCCGGTCGTGCTCGTTGGTGCGGGCGGTGACCACGATGATCGGCAGCCGCGGCGCCCACTCCCGCACCTGGCGGATCACGTGCCAGCCGTCGACGCCGGGGAGCATCAGGTCGAGCACCACCGCGTCGGGCGGCTCGGACCGCAGGCTCCGCAGGCCGGCCAGCCCGTCGTTCGCCACCACCGGGTCCATCCCGGCCGCGCGCATGTGGAACGCCATCGCCTCGGCGGTGCTCTCGTCGTCCTCGACGATGAGCACACGGGTGGGGGTGCTCGGGGCGGAGGGGGACATGCCGGCGACCACGCCGCCATCCTGTCCCTCCGCCGGTGACGATCCTGTGAAAGCGCGGTGAACGGGGGAGAACGGCCGTCGCCGGGCGGTTCCCGGGCGCGTTGTCACAAAGGTGACGGGGGCCCCGCCCGTTGTCACGGCTCCGTCACCAATCGGCTCCGAGCGATGGATAGCTTCGCGCCGCTCTGATCCCGAACCAGGGCGATTCCGGACTTGACCGGGGGCGTGCCTGCCCCCCATGAGAAGGAGTGTCCACTCGGTGAACAGGACCCTGCGCAACTCGCTCGCGCCCGCATTGGTGGTGGGCGGGGCCCTCGCGCTCCCCGGCCTCGCGTTCGGCGCGGCCACCGGCTCCGGCGCCAGCTTCCCCGCCACGGCGTACACGAAGTGGTGCCAGGACTCGGCCCTCTGCAGCTACACGTCGAAGGGCTCGACGGGCGGCATCAACGACTTCATCAACGGGGTCGTCGACTTCGCCGCGACGGACGCCCCGCTGACCGACCAGCAGAAGGCCGATCTCGCGTCGAAGCGCGGCGGGGCGACGCCCCTCTACTTCCCGACCCTGATCGGCACGATCACCGTCGACACGAACATCGACGGCGTCTCGAAGGGCATCAACTTCGACGGGAAGACGCTCGCCGACATCTTCCGCGGGGCGATCACCAACTGGAGCGACGCCCGCATCCGGAAGCCGAATCCCGGGGTGACGTTCCCGAACGCCCCGATCACGCTCTGCGTGCGCGCCGACGGCTCGGGCACCAGCTTCAACTTCACGAGCTACCTGTCCAAGGTCAACCCGAGCTTCCGCACCTCGGTCGGGGCATCACAGCAGCCGGCGTGGCCCACGAGCGGCATCACGGTGGTGAAGGGCGCGCGCAACCCGGGTGTCGCCCAGTGCGTCCTGGCCAACAAGAACTCGGTCGGTTACGTGGACATCTCCGACGCCCGCAACGCCGGCCTCACCCGCTACTTCGCCAAGATCGGCAAGACCGAGACGGTGAAGAAGAACGGCAAGCGGGTCCGCGTCACCAAGTACATCCTCCCGAGCTTCGGCTCCGGCGCGAAGGCCGGCAACCTGAAGACGGTGAAGCCGGACCTCACGGTGAGCCTCACGGCCTCCCCGGCGCCCGGCGCGTACCCGATCACCACCACCACCTGGCTCCTCGCGTACTCCAACTACGGGGCGGCAGGCAAGTCGTCCACGTCCCGTGAGGACGTCAAGAAGGTCCTCAACTACGTCTACTCGAGCACCGCTCAGAGCGGGCTCCAGTCCCTCGGGTTCTCGGCCCTGCCGCCGGTGCTGGCCGCCGCGGGCAAGGCGCAGATCAAGAAGATCAAGTAGATGACGACGACGTCGTCCGCCGCCGGGCCCCCGGGCCCGGCGGCGGCGCGCCGCCGGCCGCTCCGGCGGCCCTGGGCGGGGATCCTCGCCGACCGGGGCTACCTGCTCGTCACGGCCCTCGCTGCCGCGGGCGGGCTGGCCGTCATCGGCTACCTCGTCTGGAGGACCGTCTCCGAGACCGGGGACATCTGGGAGACCTTCGGCGTCTGGGGCTTCCTCACCGGCACGGAGTGGATCCCCAACCCGCCCACCGGGACCGCCGTCTTCGGCGCGGCCCCGTTCATCTACGGCACGCTCGTGACGAGCGCGATCGCCATGGTCATCGCGGTTCCACTGGCGATCGGCGTCGCGTTGGCCACGACCGTGTTCCTGCCCAGGCACTTCCGCGGCCCCGTCGCGTCGGTGGTCGACCTGCTCGCCGCCGTCCCCTCGGTCATCTACGGCCTGTGGGGCGTCCTCGTCCTCGTCCCGGCCGCCCGGCCCGTCCTCGAATGGCTGGCCGATCACTCCGGCGGCCTCGGCGCCTTCGCCGGGCCGGTGACCGGCCAGTCGTTCATCCTCGCGGGCCTGGTGCTGGGCGTGATGGTGCTGCCCATCGTCGCGGCCATCACCCGGGAGATCTTCCTGACGGTCCCGCGCGAGCAGCAGGAGGCCGCCTACGCGCTGGGCGCCACCCGCTGGGAGATGGTGCGCCACGCGATGCTGCCGTGGGCGCGCTCGGGGATCGTCGGCGCGTCGGCGCTGGGCCTGGGCCGCGCCGTCGGCGAGACGATCGCCATCGCGCTGCTGCTCGGGAACACCCCCAACATGTGGGGCTCGCTGCTCGGCCCCGGCTCGACGCTCGCGAGCGTGATCGCGCTGGAGTTCGGCGAGGCCAGCAACCTGCAGTTGTCGGCGCTCATCGCGCTCGCCGTGGTGCTCTTCGTGCTCTCCTTCGTCATCAACGCGCTGGCGCGCCTGCTCGTGAGCCGCAGCGCCTCCGGGCCGGGACCGATCCGGCGGGCGATCGGTGGACGATCACGGCCCGCCGCGACCGCGATGGCCGAGGACGCGCCGCTCGTCGCGGAGCCCCCGCCGAGGCGGGCGACCGGCCTTCCGGCCGTCTCGCCCGGCCGGCGTCTCCGGTCGGGCGTGGCCGTCGTCCTCGTGTACTCGGCCCTGGTCCTGTCGCTCGTCCCGCTGGTGCTGATCCTCGGGAAGATCCTGGTCGAGGGCCTGCCGGTCATCTCGTGGGACTTCTTCACGACCCTGCCGCCGGCGGACCCCTACTCGACCGGCGGCATCTCCAGCGCCCTGGTCGGGACGCTGATCCTGATGGGCCTGGCCACCCTGCTCTCCGCCCCGCTGGGGATCCTCGTCGCCCTGTTCATCAACGACGCCGCGGCGAGCGGCGGACGCACGATGCGGCGCGCCGCGGAGACCGTCGGGTTCATCATCGACGTCCTGCTGGGGATGCCGTCGATCGTGGCCGGGTTGATCGTCTACCTCGGCGTCGTCATCGCCATGGGCCACTTCTCGGCGC
The DNA here is from genome assembly GCA_050250915.1 of Thermoleophilia bacterium. GTDB lineage: Bacteria > Actinomycetota > Thermoleophilia > Miltoncostaeales > Miltoncostaeaceae > Miltoncostaea. The sequence goes on along the minus strand of JBFWNT010000004.1, from coordinate 165,867 downwards.
TCGCCGGCGGCATCGCCCTCGCGACGCTGATGTTCCCGATCGTGGTCCGGTCGTCCGACGAGATCCTGCGCCTGGTGCCGATCGCCCAGAAGGAGGCGGCGCTCGCCCTCGGCGCGCCCCGCTGGCGCACCACCTGGAGCGTCGTCCTCCCGGCGGCCGCGCCGGGCATCCTCACGGGCGTGATGCTCGCGCTCGCGCGCGCCGCCGGGGAGACGGCGCCGCTCCTCTTCACCTCGCTCGGCAACCAGTTCTTCTCGACGTCCATCCTGGAGCCGATCGCCTCGCTGCCCCAACTCATCTTCGCGAACTCGGTGAACGTGCAGACGCCGCAGTCGCTCGAGCTCGCCTGGGGCGCCGCCCTGACGCTCGTCGGGATCATCCTGATCCTGAACATCGTGGCCCGCCTGATCGCATCGCGCGCCCGACCTCTGGAGGGACGATGATGTCCGACGATTCCGCTGCGACCCCGCCGACGGTCGCGGTCGAGGCCCTGGCGTCCTCGCCCGCGGTCGCCGCTCCCGCCGACGGGTCGGGGGGTGTCGCGCCCCCGATGGAGACCGCCGACGTCAACGCCTTCTTCGGTCGTCACCATGCGGTCGAGAACGTCTCCCTCGTCTTTCCCGAGCGCTCGGTGACCGCGCTCATCGGACCCTCCGGATGCGGCAAGTCGACGCTGATCCGCACGCTCAACCGCATGCACGAGCTCGTGCCGGACGCGTACGCCACCGGGGCGGTGCGCCTGCGCGGCCAGGACGTCTACGGCCGCGGCGCCGACGCGGTCGCGATCCGCCAGGCCATCGGGATGGTGTTCCAGCGCCCCAATCCGTTCCCGACCAAGTCGATCGCGGACAACATCTTCGCCGGGCCCCGGTTCATCCGGATGAGATTGCGCCGCGCCGAGCGGCAGGAGCTGCTCGAGCGCACGCTGCGTGGGGCCGGCCTCTGGGACGAGGTGAAGAACCGGTTGAGCGCCCCGGCGGGGGGCTTGTCGGGCGGTCAGCAGCAGCGCCTCTGCATCGCCAGGGCCCTGGCGGTGGAGCCGGAGGTGCTGCTCATGGACGAGCCGTGCTCGGCGCTCGACCCGCAGTCGACGCTGCGCATCGAGGAGCTGATCGACGACCTCAAGCAGCGGCTGACGATCGTGATCGTCACCCACAACATGCAGCAGGCCGCCCGCGTGTCGGATTTCACGGCCTTCCTCACGATCGAGAACGAGGGCGAGCCCGGGCGGCTGATCGAGACCGGTCCCACCGACCAGATCTTCAGCCGCCCGAAGAACGCGCAGACCGAGGCCTACGTGTCGGGGCGGTTCGGCTAGCCCGGCGCTCAGGCCTCGAGCACGACGGCGAGTCCCTGCCCGACGCCGATGCAGATGGCCGCGACTCCGCGGCCCCCGCCGCGCGCGCGGAGCTCGTGGGCGAGCCGGCCGAGGATCCGGGCGCCGGAGGCCCCGAGCGGGTGGCCGATCGCGATCGCCCCGCCGCGGGGGTTCAGCTTCCCGGGGTCGAGCTCCGGCCAGCCCCGCAGGCACGCCAGCGACTGCGACGCGAACGCCTCGTTGAGCTCGACGGCGTCGATGTCGTCCCACGTCAGCCCGGCGCGCGCGAGCGCCCTGTTCACGGCCTCGACCGGCGCGATGCCGAAGACGTCGGGATCCACGCCGTGGGCCGCACGGGAGACGATCCGGGCCAGCGGCTCGACGCCGAGACGGGCGCCCGTCTCCTCATCGCCGATCAGGAGCATCGCGGCGCCGTCGTTGAGCGGCGAGGAGTTCCCGGCGGTCACCGTGCCGCCGGGCACGAACGCCGCGTCCAGCGCCGCGAGCTTCTCCATCGAGGTGTCGCTGCGGATCCCCTCGTCGCGCGCGAGGTCCACGCCCGCGACGGGGACCACCTCCGCGAGGACCCCGTCGTCCCACGCCCTGGCCGCGAGCTGGTGGCTGCGCAGCGCGAACGCGTCCTGCTCCTCCCGCGAGATCTCGTACATCCCGGCCAGCTTCTCCGCGCTGGCGCCCAGCGGGATCGTCCACCGCTCGGGCATCCGCGGGTTCACCATCCGCCAGCCGAGGGTCGACGAGTGGAGGGTCTCGGGCCCGGCGGGGTACCCCCGTCCCGGCTTGAGCAGTACCCACGGCGCGCGGCTCATCGACTCGACGCCGCCGGCCACCACCACCCCCGCGTCGCCGCACTCCACGGCGCGCGCGGCCTGGATCGCGGCCTCGAGGCCCGAGCCGCACAGCCGGTTCACGGTCGTGCCCGGCACCGACGTCGGCAGGCCGGCGAGCAGCGCGGCCATCCGAGCGACGTCGCGGTTGTCCTCGCCCGCCCCGTTGGCGTCACCCAGGATCACGTCGTCGATGGCGCCCGGGTCCAGCCCCCGGACCCGCGCGAGCAGGGCGGCGATCGCGCCTGCGGCGAGATCGTCGGGACGCACGCCGGCCAGCGCGCCCCCGTAGCGGCCGAAGGGGGTGCGGACCGCCTCGTAGACGTAGGCGGCCCGGCTCACCTGCCCACCAGCTCGCGCAGCGCGCCGAGCTCCTCGGCGGTGGGGGGCTCCGTGGTCGCCACGGTCGCGGCGACGCGGAGGGTCCAGCCGGTCTGCGCGCGGATGTCGTCTTCGGTGACGCCCTCGTGGATCGAGACCAGGGTCAGCTCCTTCGTCTCCGGGTCCGGCTCCAGCACGCCCAGATCGGTGACGAGCGCGGTCGGCCCGGCGCCCCGGAAGCCGTACCGCCGGCGCGCGCCGGGGCCGTCGCCGTGTCCCACCGTCGTGATGAAGTCCAGCCGCTCGACGAGCGTCGTGCGCGAATGCGGGGCGACGACCACCACCTCGCCGCAGCCCGCGGCGATCTCGGGCGCGCCGCCCGCGCCCGGCAGCCGGACCCGGGGCGCGGCGTAGTCGCCGATCACGGTGGAGTTGAGGTTGGCGAAACGGTCGACCTGGGCCGCCCCGAGGAAGGCCACGTCGATCCGCCCCGGGCCGATCCAGTAGTTGAACATCTCGGGCACCGGCACGACGGCGAGGGCCGTCTCGGCCAGGTCGCCGTCGCCGATCGACAGCGGGATGCGCGTGGGTCGCGCCCCGATGGTCCCCGACTCGTACACGAGCACCAGTTCCGGGTTGTGCACCATCGTCGCGAGGATCGCGGCGGTGCTCGGCCGGCCGACGCCGATGAACACGCTGCGCGCCTCGCGCAGCCGGCGGGCCGCCACCACCGTCTGCACCTCCTCCCTGGTCGCCACGGCGCTCATCCGGCACCGAGCACGTGCTCGTCCATCCACGCGGTGAAGCGCTCGCGGTCGCGGCTGATCGCGTCCCACGCGCGGTAGAAGCCGTTGTCGCGGTCGGTGATCCCGTGGGAGTAGGACGGGCGGGAGCCGCCCGGCGCCTCGGCGACCGCGTCGATCACGAAGGCCGGCAGGATGATCCCGCCGGGCCGGAGCGCGATCCGGTCGACGATCCGCTCGACGGTGACCAGGGCCCGCTCCGCGGCGAGCACCGCCTCCTTCTGGACGCCGGGGATGCCCCAGAGCTGAACGTTGCCCGCCCGGTCCGCCTCCTGGGCGTGGACGACGGTGACGTCGGGCCGCACCGCCGGCACCGCCGCCAGCTCCTCGCCCGTGAACGGGCAGGTGATCGTCGCCACGGTCGTGTGGTCCGCCAGGTCCGTCCCGCGGTATCCGCGCAGCACCGCGAACGGCAGATCCGCGGCGCCCGCCGCGTAGCGGTTCGCCATGCCGGCGTGCGAGTGCTCCTCGATCTCGACCGGCTGCGGCCAGCCGTTCTCGACGGCGTCGCGGACCCGGTGGAGCGACCCGACCCCGGGATTGCCCGCATACGAGAACACCAGCCGGCGCGCCGCGCCGACGCCGACCATCTGGTCGTAGAGGATGTCCGGGGTCATCCGGATGAGCTCCAGGTCGCGCCGCCCCTGGCGGAGGATCTCGTGACCGGCCGCGAACGGGATCAGGTGCGTGAACCCCTCGAGGGCGACGCTGTCCCCGTCGTGGACCAGGCCGGCGACGGCGTCGCGGAGCGAGGTGATCTCAGCCACGGTAGATCGCGCGGATCTCGGCGCGGTCCGGTGCGGGCGGGATCCGGTCGAGCTCCGGACGGCCCGCCGCGGCGTCGACCGCCGCCTCCCGCAGCGCGTCGTCGGTCGCGAGGCCGCCGAGGTCCGCGCCGGCGCGATCGCGCAGCCGCTCGGCGAGCGTCTCCAGCGGCGCGCCGAGGGCGCGGTCGAGACCGTCGAGCTCGGCCGGCCGCCGGCGGCGTGCGGCGCGGACGGTTGCGGGGAGGATCGCCACGTTCGCCTGAGCATGCCCGAGCCCGGCGGTCCGCACCGCGCTCTGGGCCAGCGCGTGATGCGGCCCGAGCCCGGTCCCCTCGACGGCCCATCCGGCGAGCAGCGCGCCCAGCGCCACCGCGTCGCGGTCGGGATCCTCCCCCGCCCAGGCCGCGGCGATCCGCAGGATCGCCTCGCGCGCGACGGCCGCCCCGATCGGCGTCGCGCGGTCGCTGAGCAGGCCGGTCACGGCGTGGCCGAGCGCGTTCCCGCTGCTCGCCGCCAGCGCGGGAGCCGGCATCGACGCGCTCAGCACCGGGTCGTTGATGACCACCGTGGCGTGCACGCGGGGCGTGCCGTCGGGGACGCCGGGCGCGTGGCGGTGGACGCCGGTCATCTCGGCCCCGGACGGCGAGGTGGGAATGGCGACGACCTCACGCGGGGGGTCCGCGGCGGCCAGGGCCTTCGCGACGTCGACGACGCGCCCGCCGCCGAGCGCCACCAGCCGGTCACCGTGGACGTCCGGGCGGAGCTCGCCGGCGACGTCCTCGACGCGGCCCCCGGGGACCTCGATCACCGCGCCGGCGCGTGATGCCACCTCCGGCGTGACCTCGAGCGCACGCCGGGTCGTGAGGAGCGTGTACCCCTCCCCGAGCAGGTCCGCGGCGGCCGCGACCGCACCCCGTCCGAACACGATGGTCCGACCGGTCTCGACGTGGCGGAACCCCCTCGTCGCCGCGGACCCGGCCGGGAGGGTGGCCACTAGTCCTCGCGCTCCGCCCCGTAGGCGACGTCGCGCTCATGATACGGGTCCTTGGGGGACCGGTCCTCCGACAGCGTCTCGCGGGAGCGGGTCGTGAGCCCCTCGATGGCGTCGGCGACGTGCACGCGGTCGATGTGGTGGTCGCCTGCTGCGACGCGGATCCGGTGCGCCTCCAGGAGGACGTCCGCGTGCGTGTGCCCCGCCGGCGGGTCGAAGCGGTACGAGGCCAGCTCGATCAGGAGGCCGAGCGGCTCCCGGAAGTAGATCGAGTCCATGAAGCCCCGGTCCTTGACGCCGCTGTGCGGGATCCCCCGCTCGTCCAGCCGCTCCACCGTCTGGGCGAAGGTCGCCTGCGAGATCGAGAACGCGATGTGGTGGACGCATCCGGGATCCGTCGGGGTCCGCCCGGGATCCCCGTGCCGGTCCTCGTCGGTGAAGATCGTGATGAGCCGCCCGTCGCCCGGGTCGAAGTAGAGGTGGCTCTCCGCCGCGTTGTCGAGGTTGGGCTGCTCGAACACGAACGGCATGCCCAGCACGCCCTCCCAGAAGTCGATGGAGGTCCGGCGGCCGGCACCGACCAGCGTGATGTGGTGGACGCCCTGGCTCTGGATCTTCCTCACGTTCCCTCCCTCCCGTCGGCCGTGGCCTCGTGTTCGTCCAGGATGGGCTTCGCCACCTCGAGGGCCGTCCACGCCGCGGGCCCGCCGGCGAGGCCGGACACGGCGAGGAGCACCTCCCGCACCTCGTCGGGCGTCACACCGGCGCCGAGGGCGCCGCGGATGTGCCACCCCAGCTGGGGCTCCGCCCGGAGCGTGGCGGTGATCGCCATCGCGACGATCGCGCGGTCCCGGCGGCTGAGGCCGGGACGGCTCCAGATGTCGGCGAACGCGGACGCGGAGAGCTCCTCCATCTCGGGGCTCACCGTACGCCACCGCTCGATCACGTCCTCGCCGAAGTGCGATCGCGCGAGCTCGCGGCCGCGGGCCAGGCGGTCGTCCCGGTCCGGATCGCTCATCGGCCCTCCTCCTCGGTGGCCGCGGCCGCGGCCACCGGGTGCTCCGGACGGCGAAGCGGGGTGAGCCGCTCCTCGATCCGCTCGCGATAGGGCTCGTACTGTGGCGGCAGCTTCAGGTCCATGCCCAGCGCGGCGGGGTCCTCGTCCACGGCGAACCCGGGGCTCGGCGTGGCGAGCTCGAACAGCACCCCGCCCGGCTCGCGGAAGTAGATGGAGTGGAAGTACTGGCGGTCGATCACGTCGGTCGGGCGCTGGCCGGCCTGACGGGCGCGGGCGCCCCAGGCCTCGTGCTCCGCGTCGGGCGCGGTCCACGCGACGTGGTGGACGGTCCCGGCGCCGGGGATGCCGCGCTGGGCGGGCGCCTCGTCCAGGAGGTACAGGCCCCGACGCTCGGCGCCGGTCGTCACGAAGCGGCCCGTGCCCTCCTCGGCGAAGCCGATCCGCTCGAGCATCTCCCGGGTGAAGTCCGGCGCCTCCGTGTGGGCGCGGACGCCGGCGATGCCGGTGATGGCGTGCTCGGCGGGGATGCCGGCGGCCGTCGCGGCGCGCGGCGCGCCGTCGGCGGCCTCGTGGACCACGAGCTCCAGGCCCAGCCCCTCGGGGTCGGAGGAGACGACGGCGCCGTCGGCCCGCTCCACGGGGCGCCCGGCGTCGCCGAGCCGCTCGGCCCAGAAGGCCAGCGAGGCCTCGGAGGGGACGCGGAAGACGATGCGGGAGATCATTCCGGCGCCGGCCCGGCCCTCCGGCGCGCCCCGGATCTCGAAGAACGTGAGGATGCTTCCGGGGCTGCCGGTCTCGTCGCCGAAGTACAGGTGGTACATGTCCGGCGCGTCGAAGTTGACCGTCGTCTTGACCAGCCGGAGGCCCAGCACCCCTGCGTGGAAGTCGATCGCGCGCTGTGCGTCCCCGCTGATGGCGGTGACGTGGTGGATCCCGTCAAGGCCCATCGAAGTGGCCCCCTGCTACGGTAGTTGCATGTGCAAGAACAAGAGTAGTTGACGATGCAATCAAACGTCAAGTCCGGGGCGGCCCGGGCGACGGGCGGCACGCCGCTGACGGAGCTGGAGCTCGGCGCCTGGCGCGGGATGCTGGTCGCCCACGCCGCGCTCACCCACCGGCTGGACGCCGACCTGCGCGCGCGCCACGGCATCGCGCTGAGCACCTACGAGGCGCTGATGCTGCTGGGCACGTCGCCGTCGGAGCGCCTGCGGGTGTCGGAGCTCTCGCGCGGCGCGCTCCTGTCGATCAGCGGGATGAGCCGCATGATCGACCGCCTGGAGCGCGACGGCCTCGTGCGCCGCGAGGCGTGCGAGGAGGACGGCCGCGGCGCGGAGGTCGCGCTGACCGACGCCGGGCGTGCGCTGCTGACCGCTGCGCGCGCCAGCCACCTGCAGGCCGTCCGCGAGGGGTTCCTGGAGCACTTCGACGACGACGAGCTGGCCGTGCTCGCCGACGCCTGGCGGCGCGTGACGCCCTCGCACGAGGCCTCGCCGGCCTGACCCGAGGGGGCGCCCGACGGGGGGTTCCCGACGACCTCCCCGTCGCGCCCCGGGCCGGCGTCCCGGCCCTCGGACCCAGGCGGCCGGCGGGGGCGCGCAGCGGCTCACCGGGGTCGAGGACCACTCTGGAGCATCCCTCATGCCCCGGTGTTACACCCCCGTGGCGGCGGAGTGATCGGCGGTGACGATCGATCGCCGGGGCTACTCCGAGATGTGGATCCCGTCGAGCGGCGCACCGTGCCGAGGTGGACCTCGCGGACCTCGGCGCAGAAGGGCGCGCCGGCCGCGAACCGGCGCGCGCCCTCGCACATCGCCAGCACGTCGGCCTCGACCGGATCGTCCGCGCGGAGGACGGCGAGGGACCGGACGCGCGCGAGCAGCATCGGGGTGACGTTGCCGGGGTCCATCCTCACGTCATCGGCCGCTGCGCTCAGGGAACCCACAGGCGCACCTCACCTCCGTCCGAGCGGGCGTTCCGATCCTCCCGTCACACCGAACCGGGAGGACGAGATGACGGCGCGTGGCGACACCCTGAACCACCCCCTGACGCTGCCGACGGCTCGCCTGGTCCGCACCCCCGGCGGTGGGCGCGCCCTGCTCGTGGAGGTCCGCAGCGCGGACCCGGTCCGCCTGGACGTGCGCCTCCGGAGTGGCGCGGCGACGCTGGAGCGGGTGCGCGTGCGCCGGACGACGGGCGTGCACTGGATGCGCGTCCCCGTCGACGCGGCCGTCTCCGGTGAGCAGCTGATCCTGACGGTGGGCGCGACCGGCGACGCGGGGGACCGGACGGTCGTGGTCCGGACCCTCCGGATCCCGCCCCCGGCCGTCTGACCCGACGTCAGACCGGGCGGACCGCCGCCAGCAGGGCCATCTCCCGCCACCGCCACAGGACGTCGGCGTCGGCGAAGCCGAGGTCGGTGAGCCAGCCGGCCTGCACCTCGGCGGCGACCAGGCGGTTGGAGGGGTCCTCCTGACCGGGCTCCAGCCCCAGGGCGGCCAGGAACTCGGCGTGCCGGGCGGGAGTCGGCGACGCGACGTGCTCGAGGTTGCAGAACACGCCGCCGGGGCGCAGCGCCGCGAGGCACTCGGCGTAGAGAGCGCGTTTGCGGTCGTCCTCCAGGTGGTGGATCGCGAAGCCGGAGACCACCGCGTCCATGTCCACCAGGTCGGCGGGGAGCGGGTCGGTGAGGTCGTGGGCGCGGACGTCGGCGCGCGGGTCGCCGGCGAAGCGCTGCCGCACGGCGGTGAGCATCGGCGGCGACACGTCCACCAGCGTCAGGTGGGCATCGGGCCGCCGCACGCGCAGCAGGGCGGACAGCCGGCCGTCGCCGCAGCCCAGGTCCAGGATGCGCAGCGCGCCGGCGGGCACCACCTCGTCGAGCACCCCGTCGCCCTCCGCCCGGTGGGGCATCCCGTCCACCCGGGCCAGGTACGCGAGGACGTGGTCGCGGTCCGACCAGTCCTCGGCGCCCGTCCTCACGGGCCGGCGAGCGTGTCCACGGGGGCCGGCGGCCGGCTGCGGCGCTCCTCCTCCTCGGCCTGGCGGCGCAGCGCGCCGAACCCGACGCCCTCCGCGACCAGGAACAGGAAGCCGACGGCCACGCCCACCACGGCCTCCGTCGCCTGGAGCACCACCGAGAAGGCCAGCGCCTCCGCGGCGGGGACGCCGTACGACGCCGTGAGCGGGACCACGGCCGCCGCCTGGAACAGCACCAGGTTGCCCGGCAGCACCGGGAACGCCTGCGCCAGCGTCACGGTCACCAGCAGCAGGCCCGCGCCGCCCCAGCCGACCCGCTCCAGGCCGAACGCCCACAGCGTGAAGTAGATCCCCGCCCACTGGGCGAGCCACGTCAGCAGGCTCGCGCCCACCACCAGGCTCATCTGGCGGGGGTCGCGCAGGCCCAGGTGGCTCTCGCGCACGGCGCCCCACAGGCGCGACACCGCCCGGCGCGCCCGCGCCCACAGCGTGCCGGTGTTGAGCCACGGCGGGAGCGTCTTGCCGGGACCCGACAGCAGCGCGACCACCGTGATCGTCAGGCACCCGGCGCCCAGCACGATCGACGCGAACCACGCGTACGACGGCAGCGGCAGGAACAGGCCGATCGCCACCACCAGCCCGACCCACGTGATCGTCGAGACCAGGTTCTCGGCCACCACCGTGCCGAGCAGGGTGGTCGTGGGGGGCCGCTCGCCCCGGCGCTCCATCCGGCGCCGCAGCAGCATCACCTTCACGATCTCGCCGAGGCGGGCGGCGAGCACCGTGTTGAACAGGAAGCCGATGAACAGCGGCGGCAGGATGTCGCGATAGCGGGTCCTGCGGCGGACGCCCGGCAACGCGTCGACCACGCCCTTCCACGCCAGGCCCTTGAAGCCCACCGACGCGAAGTTGGCGAGGATCGCCACCACCAGGAAGCCCCACGAGCTGATGGTGAACGCGTCGCGCACCGCGCCCAGGTCGATCTTCCAGGCGGCGACCGCGCCCACCGCGACGATCACCAGGATCTTGACGACGGGGCTGTTCAGGCGCCGCCGCGCCTGGCGCCAGCGGTGGGTGGTGGTGTGCGTCGTCACGCCGGCGCGAGCAGCTCGTCGAGGGTCACCAGCTCCAGGTCGCGGGCCCGGGCCGCGCGGCAGATGTCGCCGACCGCGTCGGCCGTCTGCTGGCGCGGCCGCTCCGGGGCCCAGCCGTCGGCGTCGTGGAGCAGCAGGATCGTCCCCGGCTCCAGCGCGCGGGTGGCGCGCCGCGCGATGGCGGCGGCGCCCGGCTCGGCCGAGTCGAACACGCCGCGCGTCCACGCCGCCACCCGGTAGCCCGACCGGCGCGCGGCCAGCGCGGTGGCGGGGCCGCGGAAGCCGTGCGGCGCGCGGAACAGGGGGCTCATCGCGTCCGGGCCCGCGGCGGCGGCGACGGCGGCCTCGCAGCGGGCGAGCTGGTCGCGCACGTGCGCGGCGCCCCGGAAGATGAGGATCCCGTGGTCGTAGCCGTGGTTCGCGATCTGGTGCCCCTCCTCGGCGATGCGGCGCACCGTCTCGGGGTGGCGCTCCGCCTGGCGGCCCAGCACGAAGAACGTGCCGCGGACCCCCTCGCGCGCGAGGGCGTCGAGCACGTCGGGCGTGGAGGGGCCGGGGCCGTCGTCGAACGTCAGGGCCGCCCGCGGCCGGTCGGACGGCCCGCGCGACAGCGTGCGGCCCAGCGCCGGGTTGCGCGGGTGGAACGCGGCGACGCCGAGAGCCGCCGCGGCGGCGAGCACGCCGGCGCCCGCGACGGGGTGGCGTCGCGCGATCGCGGCGGCCCCGAGCAGCGCTCCTGCGCCCGCCCACGTGGCGCGGCGCACCGCCTGGGCCTTTCGCATGGGCTGGGTCATCGTCGAAGGCGCAGGTCCTGCCCGCGCCCGCCGATGCTACAACACGACCCCCGCCGGACCGGGCTTTTGGCACACTCGCGCGGAGAGTGCCAACGCCGTTGGGGCCTCGGCTATAATCGACCCCGGCCCAGCCCCCGCGGCCGACCGGCCGGCCGAACCCGTCACCGAGGTGTGCGCGTGCCGATCTACCAGTACCGATGCGTCAACGGCCATGAGTTCGAGGTGATGCAGCGCATGTCCGACGACGCGCTGGACACCTGCGAGGTGTGCGGCGCGGCGGCGTCGCGCGTGCTGTTCGCGCCGGCGATCCACTTCAAGGGGTCCGGCTTCCACAACACCGACTACGGCACCCGCCGCAGGCCCGTCTCCGAGGACGGCGGCGGCAGCGGCTCGGGCGGCGGCGACGGCGCCTCGTCGAACGGCGGCGGCACGAGCGGGTCCACCCCGGCCAAGTCGTCGGACTCGGGCGGCTCCGGCGGCGGCAAGAGCGTGGGGCTCGACAAGGTCTAGGCGGTCGTGGGCGCGCCCGAGGAGGCCGCCTCGGTCGTCCACCTCCGGATCCTCGTCCCCGAGGATCTGGGTCCGGCCGCCCTCGACGCCGTCATGGCGGCTCCGGGGGCCTGCAACGTGGTGCGCCTGCCCGGCGCGGCGGTCGCGCCGCGGGGCGACGTGCTCATGGCCGACGTCGCCCGCGAGGGGGCGAGCGGCCTGGTGGAGGACCTCAGGGCCCTGGGTGTGGTGGAGCGGGGCGCCATCAGCCTGGACCACCCCGACGGACACCTGTCGGCCGCGTCGGTGCGGGCGTCGGAGCGGGCGCCCGGCGCGCCGGGCGACGCCGTGGTGTGGGAGGAGGTGGAGGCCGTCACCTCGGAGGCGGTCGCGCTCAACTGGAGCTTCCTGCTCTTCATGGTCATGGCGGCGCTCATCGCGGGCGCCGGCATCTTTCTCGACTCGCCCATCCTGATCGTGGGCGCGATGGTGGTGGGTCCGGAGTTCGGCCCGCTCGCGGGCGTCTGCGTGGCGCTGGTCGAGGGCAGACCCACCCTGGCGGGGCGCTCCCTGGGCGCCCTGGCCGTCGGCTTCCCCGTCGCCATCGCCGCGGTGTGGCTCAGCTCCGAGCTGTACCGCGCGACCGGGCTCACGCCCGAGCACTTCAGCTCCGCCGACCACGGCCTGTCCGACGTGATCGCCAACCCCGACGGTTTCTCGGTGATCGTCGCCTTCTGCGCGGGGGTCGCCGGGATGCTGTCGCTGACCACCGCCAAGTCGAGCGTGCTGATCGGGGTCCTGATCTCCGTGACCACGATCCCGGCCGCCGCCAACGTCGGCGTGTCGCTGGCCTACGAGGACTGGAGCACGCTGCGCGGCTCCCTCGGCCAGCTGGCGCTGAACCTGACGGTGATCGTGCTGGCCGGCACCCTCACCCTCGCCGTGCAGCGCGCGGTGTGGCTCCGCCGGCGCGCCCGCGCGGGCTAGTCGGACCGCACGAACTTCGCGATCTGGCGCTCGTTCAGGTCGGGGTCGGTCTGCACGACGTAGTCGATGCCGTCGATGCTCTCGGGCGTCCCGGCCAGCAGGATGCGGTCGCCGTTGCGCTGCTGCAGGCGCGCCTGTAGCCACCCCATCTTGATCATGTCCGTGGTGCCCAGGTCGGTGCCGATGTTGCGCACCACGCCGGCGCCCTGCCACGGCGCGCGCCACAGGTTGGAGAACGAGAGCACCTTGCTCTTCATCCCCGCCACTACCGCCTGCTGGCGCAGCGCGCGGTTCAGGTCGCTGTCGCACTTGCGGACGCGGGCGAACACCAGCGCCTGCTGCCCGTCCAGCGACTGTCGTCCGGCGGGGAAGCTCACCCGCTGGCCCGCCTCGTAGGGGCAGTCGACGAGGGCGGTCGGGTTGTTGACCGTCACGCCGCCGACGGCGTCCACCATCCTGGGGAAGCCGTTGAACTTGATGACCATGATGTGGTTGATGGGCAGCCCCGTCAGCTGCTTCACCGCCTTGATCATCCCGGCCTGGCCGAAGAAGAAGAACGCGGCGTTGATCTTCTGCGTGCCGTAGACGGGCAGGTCGACGCGCCAGTCGCGCGGGATCGACAGGTACTTGATGCGGCCCGAGTCCGGGTCGGTGCGCATGATCAGGATCGTGTCGGCGCGGCTGCGGGTCTTGCCCTTACGGGCGTCGACGCCCAGGATCAGCGTGTTCTGGGGGGTGCCGAGCAGCCCGCCGGAGGGCTTGTCGAGCGCCGCGCGCCCCGATGCGGTGACCTTGTCGTTGGCCTCGCCCACGGCGCTGTTCAGCGCCATGTAGCCGAGCCCCGCCCACACGAAGATGCCGATGAGCAGCAGGATCGCGATGCGGCCGATCCAGCCGCCCGGGCCGAGGCCGCGGAACGAGTACCAGTGGCGGCCCTCGCGCTTCAGCGCCCGGCGCTGGGCGCGCTCCATGCGCCCGGGCCGGGAGGGCGGCGGCGGGGTGCCGGGGGCGGCGTCGCGGCCGCGGCCGGGCGGGGCGCCCGGGGGTGACGCGACGCCCGACGTCCGCGCCGTCATCGCGCGCAGCTCGTCGAGTCCGTCGCGGTCGTCGCCATCGCCCCCGCGGGCGCGATAACGCCGGTAGGGCTTGGTGGTCCGGGGCATCGGCGCCGGATGGTAGCGTGGCGCCGCCCGGCGACCGACGAGGACGGGAAGGGGCGCCGTGAGCCGCGCGGGTGGCCTGGTGGTGGTGGCGACGCCCATCGGGAACCTCGACGACCTCGCGCCGCGCGCCGCCGCGGCCCTCCGGGACGCCGACGTGGTGGCCTGCGAGGACACCCGCCGCTCGGCGGTGCTGCTGCGCCACGCGGGCGCGCCGACGCCGATGGTGCCGCTCCACGCCCACAACGAGGCCTCCCGGGAGGAGGGCCTGCTGGCCCGCATGCGGGGCGGCGAGACGGTTGCGCTGGTGAGCGACGCCGGCATGCCCCTGGTGAGCGACCCGGGCGCCCGGCTGGTGCGCGCCGCGGTCGCCGAGGGCATCCCCGTGACCGTGGTGCCGGGGCCCAGCGCGGTCACCGCGGCGCTCGCGCTCTCCGGCTTGGCGGAGGGCGGCGGCTTCCACTTCGCCGGGTTCGCGCCGCGGTCGGCGGGCGAGCGCCGCGCGTTCGCGGAGCGCCTGGAGGGCCTGGACGTGCCGGCGGTGGTCTTCGAGAGCCCCAACCGTCTCCCGGGCCTGCTCCGCGAGCTGGCGGCGCGGTGGCCCGACCGCCCCGCCGCGGTGCTCCGCGAGCTCACCAAGCTGCACGAGGAGGCGCTCCGGGGGACGCTGGCCGAGCTGGCCGAGCGGCTCGACGCGCCCCCGAAGGGCGAGGTGGTGCTGGTGCTCGGGCCCCCGCCGGCCCCGGCGCCGGACGAGGGTGACGCCGGCCGGCTGCGCGAGGCCCTCGGCCACATGCTCGACGCCGGCCTCGGCGCCGGCCGGGCCGCCGACCTGGCGGCGGCGCTCGGCCTGGCCCGGCGGAACGCCGCCTACCGCGCGGCGGTGGAGGAGGCCGACCGCAGGCGCTCCGCCACGTAGGCGGCGCGCAGCGGCGGCAGCCCCGGGGTGGCCGCGAGCCGGGCCACGCCCGCCCGGTCGCCCGCCACGAGCCGCCGGACCAGCGTCTCCTCGGGCGGCGAGACCGCCACGGTGCGTCCGGCGACCCTCACCTCCACGGCCCAGGCGCGCTGCAGGGCGAAGCCGTCGGGCAGGCGCAGCTCCGGCCCCTCCAGCACGAAACCGCCGGTGACGTCCACCTCCATCCCGGCGACGCGGCCCGCGGCCCGCAGGGAGCTGCGCCCGCCGCCGGACGACCGCACGGGCGCCGCCCCGAACGCCGCCGCCGCGCGCGCCACGTCGGCCTCGGCGACCTCCAGGTCGATGTCGGCCGGGCGTGCGCCGGCGCCCAGCAGGGCCCGGCCGGCGCTGCCGGTCAGCACCCAGGGCACGCCCGCCGCCGCGAGGCGGTCGGCCACGGCGCAGATCGCCGCGAGGGCGCGGGGAGGAGGGGTCACGGCGGTCTCTACACTCCGGGGTCGTGGCCGACGGACGCTTCTACCTCACGACGCCCATCTACTACGTCAACGCGGACCCGCACATCGGGCACGCGTACACGACGATCATGGCCGACGTCATCGCCCGCCATCACCGGCAGCTCGGCGAGGACGTCTTCTTCCTGACCGGCACCGACGAGCACGGCGCCAAGATCGCCACGTCGGCCGCGAAGGAGGGGCGCACGCCGCGCGAGCACGCCGACCTGCTGTCGGCGCGGTTCCGCGACCTGGGCGGGGTGCTCGGCGCCACCTACGACTTCTTCATCCGCACCACCGACCCCGACCACGAGGCGGAGGTCCAGCGGATCCTGGCCCGCATGCACGAGGCGGGCGACGTCTACAAGGGCAGCTACGGCGGCTGGTACTGCACCGCGTCGGAGACCTTCTACGCCGAGTCCGACCTGCTCGAGGGCCGCCTGTGCCCGGTGCACAAGACCCCGGTCGAGTGGGTGGAGGAGGAGAACTGGTTCTTCCGCATGTCGGCGTTCCGCGACCGGCTGCTGGCCCACTACGACGCCAACCCCGGCTGGGTGCAGCCGCAGGCCCGCTACAACGAGGCCCGCAAGATGATCGAGCTGGGTCTCGAGGACCTCTCGATCTCGCGCGCCCAGATCGAGTGGGGCGTCCCCGTGCCGTGGGACCCCGGCCAGACGATCTACGTCTGGATCGACGCGCTGCTCAACTACCGGACCGCGCTCCAGTACGCGCGCCCCGGCGACGACCTGACCGCCGCGTTCTGGCCGCCGGACCTCCAGCTGATGGCCAAGGACATCCTCAAGTTCCATGCCGTCATCTGGCCGGCGATGCTCATGTCCGCCGGGCTGGAGCTGCCGCGGCGGCTGATGATCCACGGCTACGTCCTGAAGGGCGGGGAGAAGATGAGCAAGACGACGGGCAACGTCGTCGACCCCTTCCCGTTCATCGACCAGTACGGGATCGACGCGCTGCGCTACTACCTGGTGCGCGAGGTCCGGTTCGGCGAGGACGGCACGTTCACCGCCGAGGGCTTCGAGGCGCGCTACTCCGGCGAGCTCGCCAACGAGCTGGGCAACCTGCTCAACCGCGTGGTGAGCATGATCGGGCGCTACCGCGACGGGGTCGTGCCCGCCGACACCGGGGCCGAGGGCGCGCTGGCGGCGGAGGTGGCCGCCACGGTCGCGGCGCTGGAGGGCGACTTCGCGAAGCTCGACCTGTCGCGCGCGGCCGAGGACGCGTGGCGCCTGGTGCAGCGGCTCAACCGGCTGGTGGAGGAGCGGGCGCCGTGGACGCTCGCGAAGGACCCCGCGAAGGCCGGCGAGCTGGACGCGACCCTGTTCGGGCTGGCCGAAGGCCTGCGCGCGGTGGCGATCATGCTGTGGCCGGTCATCCCGGGCTCCGCGGAGCGGATCCTGGCCGCGCTCGGCCAGGACCCCGCCGACGTGGCGCTGGCCTCGGCGGCCTGGGGCGCCGGCCGGGCCGGCGCGACGGTCGCGCCCGCCGGCCCGCTGTTCCCGCGCGTCGAGGAGGTGGCGGCGTAGTCGACACGCACGCCCACCTCGACTCCTGCGAGGGCGAGCCGGGCGCGGTGCTGGCGGAGGCCCGCGACGCGGGGGTGGAGCGCGTCGTGACGATCGGTGTCGGCCTGGAGTCGAGCGAGCGCGCCGTGGCGCTGGCGGAGCAGCACGACATGGTGCGCGCCGCCGTGGGCGTCCACCCCTACGACGCCGACGGGTACGGCCCGGACGACGAGGCGTGGATCCGGCGCCTCGCGGCCCACCCGGCCGTGGTGGCGATCGGCGAGTGCGGCCTGGACCACCACCGCCCCAACGCCGCCCCCGGGAATCAGCGCCGCGCGTTCGCGTCGCAGATCGGCATCGCCCGCGAGGCCGGCCTGCCGGTGGTGGTGCACACCCGTGACGCCGCCCGCGAGACCCTCGACGTGCTGGCCGCCGAGGCCGGGAACCACCCGGTGATCCTCCACTGCTTCTCGATCCCGGAGCACCTGGACGAGGTGGTGGACCGCGGCTACATGACCAGCTTCGCCGGGCAGACGACGTTCCCGAAGTCGGAGGCGCTCCACGCCGCCGCCCGCGACGTGCCCGGCGACCTGCTGCTGGTCGAGACCGACAGCCCCTACCTCGCGCCCGTGCCGCGGCGCGGCCGGCCGAACACGCCGGCGAACGTGGCGCACACGCTGCGCTTCATCGCCGGCCTGCGCGGCGTCACGGAGGCGGAGCTCGACGCCCTCACCACCCGAAACGCCGCCCGCGTCTTCGGCTGGTGACCCCGGGTCCGGGCGGCCGCCCGGGCGGGTGGGCGTCATGCGCCTGCTGGCGGCCCACGGGCTGCGGCCGGACACCGACCTGGGCCAGCACTTCCTGCTGGACGAGAACCTGGTCGACCTGGCGGTGCGCCAGGCGGGCGTCGGCCCCGACGACGTCGTGCTCGAGGTGGGGGCGGGGCTCGGCGTCCTGACCGCGGCCCTCGCGCGCGCCGCCCGCACCGTCCACGCCATCGAGATGGACCGGCGCCTGGAGGCGGCCCTCCGTGACGCGATCGCGGGGGCGGGGGACGTCCGCGTCCACTGGGGCGACGCGATGAAGCTCGACCTCGGCGCCCTGGACCCGCCGCCCACGGCCCTGGTCGCGAACCTGCCGTACGCGATCGCCACCCCGCTCGTGGCCGAGAGCCTCTGGTCGCTCCCGGGCGTCGAGCGCTGGTGCGTGATGGCCCAGCGCGAGGTGGTCGACCGCTGGCTCGCCGGCCCCGGCTCACGGCTGTACGGCGCGCCGTCGGTGCTGATCCAGCTCACGGCCGAGGCCACGTTCCGCCGCGCCGTGGGCCGCGAGGTGTTCGCGCCCCGCCCCCGCGTCGACTCGGCGCTGGTCGCCCTGCGGCGCGTGGCGCCCGGCCCGGCGCCCGAGGTGCGGGCCGTGGTGCGCGCCGCGTTCTCGGCGCGGCGCAAGACCCTGGTCAACGCGCTGGCGGGGGCCGGCGCCGACCGCGCCCGGGTCGCCGACGCGCTGGCCCGCGCCGGGCTGCCCCCCGCCGTGCGGCCCGAGGCCGTCCCTCCGCCCGCCTACGCCGCCCTTGCGCGGGAGACGCTGTGGCCGGCCTGACCATCGAGGCGCCCGCCAAGCTCAACCTGCGCCTGCTGGTGGGCGCCCGCCGGCCCGACGGCTACCACCCGCTGCGCAGCCTGATGGTGGCCCTCGACGCCCCGCGCGATCGCGTGCGGATCGAGACCGCGCCCGAGCGCGCGGTGGCGTGCGAGGGCATCGAGGGGCCCGCCAACCTGGCGTGGACGGCGCTCGACGAGCTGGAGCGGGAGGTCGGCCGGCCCGTGACGCTGCGGGTGGAGATCGCCAAGGCGATCCCGGCGCAGGCCGGCCTCGGCGGCGGGTCGAGCGACGCCGCCGCCGTCCTGGTCGGCGCCGACCGCCTGCTGGGTCTGGGCCTCGGACCGGCGCGGCTGGAGCGGATCGCCGCCCGCGTGGGTTCGGACGTGCCGTTCTTCGTCCGCGGCGGCGCCCAGTGGGCGGAGGGGCGCGGCGAGGTGCTCACGCCCGCCCGGGCGCCCCGGTTCGCGGCGCTGCTCACCATGCCCGCGGCCGGGCTCTCCACCGGCGCCGTCTACGCCCGCTTCGACGACGACGCGCCGCCACCCCCCGCCGCCGGCGACGACCCGCCCCCGGACATGCCGGCGCTGGCGGGGTGGCTGCGCAACGACCTGTGGCCGGCCGCGCGGGCGCTGGCGCCCATGCTGGCCGAGCGCGAGGCGGCCCTCCGCGCCGCCGGCGCGCCCGCGGTGCTGCTGTGCGGCAGCGGCGCCTGCATGGCCGGGATCTTCCCGGATCGCACGGCCGCCGAGGCGGCCGCCGAGCGGCTGGACGCCCCGGGGTTCCGGGCCGTCGCGGCGCCCGCGTCCTCGCGCTGACGAATCGCCAGATCCCCCGATCGGGGATATCGGACGGTGCCGGTTCGTTGCTTTGGCACTTCGCCCCAGTTCGACACGAATGAGTGGCGCAAATGCCGTTGAACGCCCGCATTCCGGCGGCTTGGATCCCGCGCACCGGACCGGCCGTCCCGCGGTCCGGGACGGTCCGACCCCCGACCCGACGGAGGATCCACCATGAAGGTCCGCCTGTTTGCCGCAGCCGCCAGCCTGACCGCCCTCCTCGCCGCGCTCGGCGGGACGGTGTACGGGCGCTGACCGCGCCCCCCGCGCTCGTGCGGGCCCCCCGGTTCGGGGGGCCCCGGGCGCACGAACCCCCCGGACGGGGGCCGTTTCTGACCGACGTGCGCGTAGCGATTCGGATGGAACCGAAGGTATCGTCGCCCCGGTGCAGCCCTTGCCCCTGGGATACCGCGTCTACGCCGTCGCGCTGGCCGTCGCGGGCGCCGCAACCGTGCTCGCGCTCGGCCTCGTGGAGGTCCCGGAGCTCGACCCGGCGCTGATCGCCGTGGTGCTGACGGGCCTGCTGTGCCTGCACCCGCGCGTGGTGCAGTCGAGCGAGCGCAGCGCCATCAGCCTGAACCACCTGCCGATCCTCGCGGCGGTGCTCGTGTGCCCGCCGGTGGTGGCGCCCGCACTGGGCGGCGTGCTCGCCGCGATCGACAACCGGGCCTACGGCCGGTGGGTGGTGCTGTCCAACGCGGGCGGCGTCGCCCTGGCGGCGGCCGCGGCCGTGGGGACGGCGCACGGGGCCTGGGCGCTCGGCCTGCCGAGCGACGCCGGCGAGGCCGGCTGGTTCTTCGGGGCGGCGGCCGCCGCCGCCGCGTTCTTCGCGGCCAACCACCTGCTGGTGAGCGGGATGATCGCCCTGAAGTACGGCGAGCCCCCGCTGGCGGTGTGGCGGCGGTGCCTGAAGCCGATGGTGGGCGCCGACCTGATCGGCTCCACCATCCTCATCGCCTTCGTGAACCTGGTGCAGGGCGTGGACGGCGTCGCGGTGAAGACCGCCGCCGCGGGCATCGGCGCCGTGGCCGTGGGGATGCTGCTGGTGCTCATCACCCGCTCCCGCCAGATGGCCGAGGCGCTGGCCGCCCGCGAGGAGGCCGTCGCCGAGCGCGAGGCCGCCGTCGCCGCCCGCGAGGAGGCGATGGCCGAGTCGGCCCGCGCGCGCGACGTCGCCCTCGCCGCGACCAGCCGCCTGACCGACGTCGCCGCCGGCACCGTGCCGGGGCTCGTGGGGATGGTCGATCTGCGCGACCGGTACACGGCGCGCCATTCGGCGGCCGTCGGCCGGCTCTGCCGGCTGCTGGCCGCCGAGCTGGGGTGGTCGGCGGAGGACGTGGCGCTGGCCCACCTGACCGGGCTTGTGCACGACATCGGCAAGGTGGGGCTGCCGGACGACGTGCTCCGCAAGCCCGGGCGCCCGACGCCCGAGGAGTGGGAGCTCATCCACCAGCACGCCGGCTGGGGCGCCGACATCCTGGCCCACATGCGGCTGATGCCCGCCGCCGTCGACGGCGTGCGCAGCCACCACGAGCGCTGGGACGGCAGCGGCTACCCGCTGGGCCTGCGCGGCACGGAGATCCCGCCGCTCGGCCGCCTCGTCGCCCTCTGCGACTCGTACGACGCCATGACGGGGGCCCGCCCCTTCCGCGCACGCAAGTCCGCGCCGGTGGCGCGCCAGGAGCTGGCCGTGGAGGCGGGGATCCTCTACGACCCGCACATGACCGAGGCCCTCCTGGCCGTGCTGGAGGGGGTCGACGAGGTGGAGGAGATGCTCCACCCCACCGACTTCGTGGAGGAGTGGCGGCGGGCGTGCGCCGAGATCGACGTGGAGCGGCTCTACCGCCGCGCCTCGGCCGACCTCGAGGCCCGGCCCGCCCCGGTCGTCACCGACTGAGCCGCGCGACCTCCCGGCCCGGTCCCGGTCCGTCGGCGCCGTCCTCTGCGGTGACGCTGACCACCGGGAAGCGCGCCGGGTCGACCGCCGCGTGCAGCGTCAGATCCGAGTGGCCGTGGGCGTCCGGGTGGAAGGTGCCGGCCGAGATCCGGTGCGGCGCGCCGGGCCGGTCGTCGGGCGCGACGAACCACACCTCGTAGAAGCGCCCCACCGGGAGCACCGGCAGGTCGTCGGAGCGAAGGTGGACCTCCCGGCCCAGCGCGGTGCGGCGCACCTCGACGCTCCCGGCCACCGCGGCGGTGGCGTCGCTGCGCAGCACGCCCGCGAGCTCCAGCGCGCCGTCGGCCCCCCCGCCCACCCCGCACGCGATCCCCAGCGCGAGCAGGGCGCCCGCCGCCGCGGCGGCCGCCAGCGCGGCGACGGCGCGGGCTCCGGCACGGCGCCGGCCGGCCCCGGCGGCCTCCTCGCGCAGGCGGGCGAACGTCGCCGCCTCCAGGTCGGCCGGCACCTCGAACGGCGGGGCCGCCCGGCGGGCGAGGCCGGCCACGCGGCGCAGCTCCTCGGGCAGCTCGTCGTGCTCAGCCATCGATCCCCCGTTCCGCCAGCGCGGCGCCGAGCGCCCGCAGCGCGTGGTGCGTCCGCGACTTCACCGTGCCGACGGGCACGCCCAGGCGCCGCGCCGCCTCGGCCTGGCTGAGGTCACGCTCCACGCAGAGCTCCAGCACCTTCCGGTGGTCCGGTGAGAGGGACTGCATCGCGTCGCGCACCCCCACGGCCAGCAGGAGCTCGTCGATGCCGTCGCCCACGGCCCCGTCGCGGTCGTCGCCGGGCAGGGGATCCTGTGGCGACGCGCGTCGCCACAGCGTGATCGCGGTCCTCCGCGCGATGGCCAGGACGTAGACGCGCGCCGGCCCCCGCTCCGGATCGAACGCATCGGCCGAGCGCCACAGCCGCAGGAAGGTCTCCTGCACCAGCTCCTCGGCCAGGTCGCGGCGGCCGAGCATCCGCAGGCCCAGGCCGTAGACCCGCCCCTCGTACCGGCGGTACAGCGCGACGAAGGACTCACCCGGCACCCCGTCGGGGGTGCGGGCCTCCGACAGCCATGCGGCCTCCTCGGCGTCGGACGGGTCGGCGGCCACCCGACGCCATACGCGCGAGAGGGCGGTCTGGTTCACCGCCCGCCGCGCGGAGGTTCCCCGGCGACCGGGTCCGGCCCGGCGGTGAACCCGGGGACGCCGGGCGCAGGTACGGCACCGCGACACCCACGAACCGGAGGACCACATGCCCGGACGCACCCGTCGCGCCCTCGCCCTCGCCGCCGCCCTCGCCGTCGCCGCCCCCGCCGCCGCGCAGGCACGCGACATCTACGCCACCGACTCCGCCGGCAACCTGCATCGGCTGGACTCCCGGACGCCGGGGGTCGTCCTCGACACGGTCGCGATCACCGGCCTGCCGGCGGGGGTCTCGCTGGTGGGCATCGACATCCGGCCCGCGACCGGCGACCTCGTCGGGGTGGGCGGCAACAGCGTCGTCTACACGCTGGACCCGGGCACCGGCGCGGCCACGCCGGTCGGCAACGGGTTCGCGCCGGGCCTCACGGGCACGTCGTTCGGCGTGGACGTGAACCCGGTGCCCGACGCGCTGCGGATCACCAGCGACGCGAACGGCAACTACCGCATCGCGTTCGCGACCGGCAACCACGGCGCCGGCAGCCCCGACGGGGCCCTGAACCCCGGCGACCCGACCGTCGTGGCGAGCGCCTACACCAACTCGGCGCTCACGGCGACGCGGCCCGCGACGACCACGCTCTACGCGATCGACGCGGCGTCGGACCAGTTGCTGGTGCAGAACCCGCCGAACGCCGGGACGCTCGCCGACCCGAAGCCGCTCGGCGTCGACGTGGGCGACGCGACGTCGTTCGACATCGCCGGCGCCGGCAACCTCGGGTACGTCGCCACGGTGAGGGCCGGCGACCAGGGGTCGCGCCTCTACCGGCTCGACATCGCGACGGGGAGGATGACCGAGCTCGGCCCGATCGGCACCGGCAGCCTGCTGCGCCAGAAGGGCGCGCCGCGCGTCGTGATCACCGGCATCGCCGCCCGGCAGGAGCTGGCGGGGCCGAGGGGCAACGTGCCCCCCAACGTGACGATCGTCCCCACGACGGTGGCCCCGAAGGCCAACCAGCGCGCGTCGTACATCGCATGGGCCGCCGACCCCGACGGCGCGATCGCGAAGGTCGAGTGGGACACCGACGGCGACGGGATGTACGACGACGCGACGGGCACGTACCTGCGCCGCGGCTTCCCGGCCGGCGTGCGGTCGCTCGCGGTGCGGGTGACAGACGACGCCGGCGCGCGGACGGCGGCGGCGGTCCGCGTGCGCATCGGTTAGCGGGAGGTGAGGAGTCCCGGGCCGCGGAGTGCGCGGCCCGGGACCCCCGCTACACTCGGCGTGTGGCCGAACCACCGCTGATCATCGAGGCCGGGCCGACCACACCCACCGACAGGGCCCGCCGCTGGCTCCGCAGCCGCCGGATCATGCTCTCCGGCATCCTGGCCCTGATCGAGGTGCTGGCCTTCATCATCTGGCGTCCCAGCGCCCTGCTCATGGCCGCCCTGGCCGTCGCCCTGCTGGTGGTCAGCGTGTTCGGCGCCACCCGCCTGCGGCCGTCGCTGTTCCGCGACCTGCTGTGGATCATCGCGATCGCCCAGGGCATCGTGGTCGTGATCCCCCTGGTGGTCACCGCATCGCTGGTCGCGGCGCTCGCCGTGGGCGTGCTCCTGATCGTGGCCCTCGTCGTGGTGGCCGCGCGCTGGCGGGTGTGACCCCGGCCGCACAGCCGCCGCCCCTCCCACCGCCCGCGATCCGCGCGGCGGTGCCCGCCGCCTCCGCCGACCCCCTGTCGCGGCGGCAGGGATTCCTCGCCCAGATCCGCTGGACGCCCCCGGAGGCGACCGGCCGCCGCCCCATCGTGGCGGTGCTCGACACCGGCGTGGACGCGTCCGACCCGGACCTGCGGGACGCGGTGCTCACCGCCCAGGCCCGCTCGTTCGTGCCGGGGATGGACCCGCTCGTGGACGCCTCCGGCCACGGGACCCACGTCGCGGGCATCGTGGCCGCCACCACCGGCAACGGGATCGGCGGCGCCGGCGTCTCGAGCGCCCGGATCCTGCCGGTCACGATCGCCGACGCCTCCGGGCGGGCGACCACCTCGGCCCTGGTGCGCGGCATCCGGTACGCCACCGCCCGGGGCGCCCGCGTGGTGAACATCTCGTTCGGTGGCGAGGGCTTCTCGCAGCTGGAGCAGGACGCCATCGACGCCGCCGTCCGGCGCGGGGTCCTGGTGGTCGTGCCCGTCGGCAACACGGGCGGCCGGCCCGGCCCGCCGGAGTACCCGGGCGCGTACCGGCACGTGATGACCGTCGCCGCCCTCGGGCGCGACGGGCGGGTGATGCCCCTGTCGGAGCGCGGCGACCAGGTGTCGATCGCCGCGCCCGGCGAGCGGGTGTTCTCCAACGACGTCGGCGGCACCGCGCGGCTGGTCCCGCGCACGGGGACGTCCATGTCCGCCGCCGTCGTCGCCGGCGCCGCCGCCCGCGTGATCGCGGCGCGCCCCGGGCTCTCGGCGCAGCGGGTGCGCACGCTGCTGGAGTCGACCGCCCGCGACGTGCCGCCCGGCGGCGTCGACAGCGCCAGCGGCGCCGGCGCGCTCGACCTGGAGGCCGCCCTGGCCGCCGCGCCCCCGCCGCCGGAGGACCCCGAGCCGAACGACGACACCGCCCAGGCGGCGCGCACGCGGGTGCTGCTGGGCGCGTCGGCCACGTCGGCGGCCGTGACGGGGCGCACCGGCTCGTACAGCGACCCCCGCGACGGCTTCCGCGTGGTGCTCCGCGCCGGCGAGCGCGTCACCGCCCAGCTCGCTCCCCTGGAGCCGAGCACCGCCGACCTGGACCTGGCCCTCTGGCGGCCCGGGACCCCCGCAACGCGCCGCGGGTCGACGTTCGCGCGCAGCTGGCTGGTGGCCGCCTCCCTGCGGCCCGGCATCGACGAGTCCCTGACCGCGGTGGCCCCCGAGAACGGCGTCTACACGCTGGAGGTCCAGGGGCTGCGGAGCGCCGCGGCGTACCGGCTCACCGTCAGCCGGTCTGTCACCGGGGCCGCCCGGGACTATGCCCGGCGGCCCGCCTGGTCCATGATGGGCGACCATGGCGACCACGAAGGCGGCAACCCGGACGCCGGACCTCTCGGATCCGGCCCTCTACATCAACCGCGAGCTCTCCTGGCTCGACTTCAACGCGCGCGTGCTGGCGCTGGCGCGCGATGAGGGCCAGCCGCTGCTGGAGCGGTGCAAGTTCCTCGCGATCTTCTCGAGCAACCTGGACGAGTTCTTCATGGTCCGGGTGGCCGCGGTCCAGGACGCGCTGGAGGCCGGCAGGCCCTCGTCGACGCCCGACAAGATGCCCCGTGAGGAGGTGCTGGAGCGCGTCTCGGCCCGCGTGCGGGAGCTGACCGGCGAGCAGAGCCGCATCTGGACGGAGGAGATCCGTCCGGCGCTGGCCCAGGCCGGGATCGAGATCGCCGCGTTCAGGGACCTGCGCACGGCGGAGCGCCTGGAGGTCGACGCGCAGTTCGACCGTGAGGTGTATCCGGTGCTGACCCCGCTGGCCGTGGGCCCGGGGCTGCCGTTCCCGTACATCTCCGGCCTGTCGCTCAACCTCGGCCTGCGGGTGCGCGACCCCGTGACCGGCGAGACCCGGTTCGCGCGCATCAAGGTGCCGCCGCGGCTGCCGCGGTTCCTAGTGGCCGACGACCGCCTGGTGCCGCTCGAGGAGGTCATGGAGGGACACGTCGAGCGGCTCTTCCCGGGCATGGAGATCGTCGACCTCACCCGCTTCCGGGTCACGCGCGACGCGGACTTCTCCATCTCGGACGAGTCGGACGACCTGCTGGGCGCGGTCGAGGCGCAGTTGCGCCGGCGCCGCTTCGGCCACGTCGTGCGCCTGGAGGTGGCGGCCGATGCACCGGACGGGCTGGTGCGCGACCTGATGACCGCCCTGGAGGTGGAGGAGCGCGAGACCTACCGCCTGGCCGGGCCGATCGACCTGACGTCGCTGTGGATGCTCGCGTCGATGGACGTCCCCGCCCTACGCGACCCGCGCTGGGAGCCGCGCACCCGCGTGCGGCTGCGGCCCGAGGAGGGCGAGCGCCTGGACATGTTCTCCGTCATCCGCGACGGCGACGTCCTGGTGCACCACCCGTACGACGACTTCAGCACCAGCGTCGAGCGCTTCGTGGAGCAGGCGGTGGAGGACGAGCACGTCCTGGCCATCAAGCAGACCGTGTACCGCACCAGCGGCGACTCGCCCATCGTCCCGGCGCTGATGCGCGCCGCCGAGCAGGGCAAGCAGACCGTCTGCCTGGTGGAGGTGCAGGCCCGCTTCGACGAGGAGCGCAACATCCAGTGGGCCCGCGCCCTCGAGCGCTCCGGGGTGCACGTGGTCTACGGCCTCACCGGGCTCAAGACCCACGCCAAGCTGTGCCTGGTGGTGCGCCGCGAGGGCGACCTGGTGCGCCGCTACGTGCACATCGGGACGGGGAACTACAACCCGTCCACGGCCCGCCTCTACACCGACCTCGGGCTGTTCACGTGCCGCGAGGACCTGGGCGAGGACGTCGCCGACCTCTTCAACCACCTCACCGGCTTCGCCCGTCCGCCGCGGTACCGCCGGGCCCTGGTGGCTCCCGCGCACCTGCGCGACGGCATCATCGCCGAGATCGAGCGGGCCGTCGCCGGGCACTCGCCCGAGAGCCCGTCGCGTGTGGTGATGAAGATGAACTCCATCATCGACGGGCCGATCATCGCCGCGATCTACCGGGCGTCGCAGGCGGGGGTGCCGGTCGACCTGATCGTCCGCGGCATCACCGGGCTGCGCCCCGGCGTCCCCGGCGTGAGCGAGAACGTCCGGGTCATCTCGATCGTCGGGCGGTTCCTGGAGCACGCCCGCGCCTTCGCGTTCACCGTCGGCGACCGCACCGACTACTGGATCGGGTCGGCGGACATGATGGCCCGCAACCTCGACAACCGCGTCGAGCTGGTGGCGCCGGTGGACGACCCCCTCGCCACGGCCGAGATCCAGACGATCCTGGACCTCCAGCTGGCCGACACGGCGCTGGCCTGGGAGCTCGGCGCCGACGGTTCGTGGAGCCGGGTCCTGCCCCCCGAGGGGGCGGAGCCGCTCAACTCCCAGGAGCAGCTGATGGAGTACGTCAGCCGTCAGGCCCGCGCGCCCGGTGCGTGAGCCCGTTCCGGCCTTCGCCGGAGCGGTGCGTTATCGTGGGGGGACGTGAGCACCGAGGACGTCCCCACCTGGTCCCCGCCGGCCAAGCCGAGCTTCAACTCGCCCGCGGCGGACCTGAACCAGCTTCGGAACGAGGCCAAGCGCATCGCCGAGTCGGCCCCCGGGCAGGCGGTCCACAAGTCGGTCCTCGAGCGGGCGCGCGCGCTCGCCTCGGCGATCGACCACGATCTCGGGCTCCCCGAGACGCCGGACGGCCTCTCCTACGCGGATCTCGCGGTGCTGCTGTCGCAGTCCAAATAGCCCCGCCGGGCGCGGTCGCCTAGGGCGCGCCGGGATCCGACGGCAGGTCCATCAGCAGACGCGCGAAGGCCCCGTAGTCGAGATCGGGGTCGGTCTCCTCCAGCAGGCGCTGCGCCTCGGCGGCGAACCGCGGCACGCGGTCGTCGAGCGCGCGGGCGTGCCCGAGGTCCTTCAGCAGGTTGCTGGTGGTGAAGCGCGGGGCGTGGTCGCCGGCGAGGATCCGGTCGAACACGTTGCGCAGCTGCCACGAGTCGCCCGCGGCCCCCATCACGACCTCGCGGGCGAGGACGGGATCCAGGCCGGCGCGCTGGCCCACGCCCAGGGCCTCGGCGGTCGCCGCAGCGATCGACGCGACCAGCATGTTGTTCACCAGCTTCGCCACCAGGCCCTGTCCGACGGGCCCGCAGTGCACCCGCTTGTCCGGGTCGCCCATCGCGTCGAGGGCCGGCAGCGCCCGCGCGATCGCGTCGGCGTCGCCGCCGATCATGATCGCCAGGGTCCCCGTGGCGGCCCCGCCGACGCCGCCGCTCACCGGGCAGTCGAGGTAGGCGACGCCCCGCGCCGCGCAGTCCCCGGCGAGCTCCCGCGCAACGGCCGGGGCGATGGTGCTCATCTCGGCCAGCACCGGGGGCGGCTCCGGGGCCTCCAGGATCCCGGCGACCACCTGCCGCACGTCGTCGGAGTCGGTCACGCAGGAGCAGGCCAGGTCGGCCCCGTCGACGGCCTCGGCGGGCGAGCCGGCGAGCGTGGCGGGCAGGTCGCGCGCGCGCTCCGGCGTGCGCGCGTACACGCGCACCTGGTGGCCGGCGGCCGCCAGGTTGCGGACCATCCCCGAACCCATGTTGCCGGGGCCGATGAAGCCGATCAGCACGCGGCGGACGATAGCGGGCGGGCCTGGGGGGGAAAGATTGAGGGCCGTCCCGACGCTCGACCATCCATGGGATGGGAGCGATGCCCAGGAGACCCGAAACACTGTGCCCGAGTGCCTCGGGTCTCCGAACTGCCGCGCGGGGGCAGTGGGGACGACCCTCGTGGCGAAGAATGCACCCGGATCAGGCACGTTTCGCCCCCCGCAGGGATGGTCAGCAGCCCGGCGGGCAACCCGAACGGGGAGGATATGCACTCGACCCCCGGTACCTGAGGTCGTCAGCCATGGCTCCCGACCGCTCACACACCGACGTGCGCACGGTCCCGGCTCCCGGGGCGCGGCGCTCCCTGCTCACCCCCGTGCGGCAGGCGTCGGCGTGGTTGGTGCGGGTCGCGGCCGGTGCCACGCGGCGGTCGATCGCCGACGACATCACGGGCGTGGCGAGCCAGTTCGCCTACAACGCCTTCCTGGCGACGGTGCCGTTCATGTTCGTGCTCGTCTCGATCATCGGGCTGGTCGCCGAGCCCGACACCTTCGACGAGTTCCTCGCCCCGGATGCCGACAACGCCATCCCGGTCGAGTTGCGGGAGACCCTGCGGTCGGCGCTGAGCTCGGCCACGCGCAACACCGGCCAGGCCGCCCTGTTCCTGGTCATCGGTCTGTTCCTGTCCCTCTACGTCTCGGCCAACGTGATGGGCGCGCTCGTCGGGGGCCTCGACCGGGTGCGCGGCGTGCCGCACCGCCCGTGGGTGCACGGGAAGATGACCGCGCTGGTCATCGCGCTGGCCACCAGCATCCTGGTGGTGGCGACCACGCTGGCGCTGATCGGCGGCTCCAACCTGGTGGACAGCCTGGCCGAGCAGATCTTCGGGAAGGGCGCCCCGAACGTCGCCGGCCGCTTCCTGTACCTCATCGGCACCGCCAGCCTGCTGCTCTTCACGCTGGCCGTGTACCACGTGGGCCCGAACGCCCCGCGCCGGCGGCTGCTGGCCTCGGCTCCCGGCGCGCTCGTGGGCGTCGGCCTCTGGCTGGGCTTCTCGCGCCTGTTCGCGCTGTACGTCGAGAACTTCGACGAGTACCGGACGGTCTACGGGGCGCTGGCCGCGGCGGCCATCTACCTGATCTTCCTGTTCCTGACGTGCGTGTCGCTACTGATCGGGGCGGAGGTCAACGAGCAGATCTACGCGATGCGGCAGGCCCGCCGCGGGCAGCCCGCCCGCGAGGACGACCCGACGCTGGTCGCCTGACGGCCCCTCAGGTCTGGCAGGTGGGGCACCAGTAGGTGGTGCGGTTCGCGTCGCCCTGGCCCCGCGAGCGGATCGGGGTGCCGCAGCGCCGGCAGGGGCGCCCCCTGCGGCCGTAGACCCAGGTGCGCTCCCGGCTCCACGGCGGGGCGTCCGGCGGCCGCCATGTGCGGATCGGCCCGGCGTCGCGCACCCCCAGATCAAGCAGCCGGGCGGCCTCCGCGCCGATCGCCGTGGCCTCCTCCTGGCTGAGGCTCCCCACCGGCCGCCACGGGTCGATGCCCGTGAGGAAGCACGTCTCGCACTTGTAGACGTTGCCGATCCCCGACACGACGCGCTGGTCCATGAGCACCTCGCCCACCTGCCGGGTCGGCTCCACCCGCGCGAGCCGCTCCGCCGCCGCCCGGCCCGGGTCGACCCCCTCGCCGAGCAGGTCGGGGCCCGTGGTCAGCACCGCGCGGGGGAGGGGCTCCCCGGGCTCGAGCAGCCGCACGGCGGGGCAGCGATACAGCGCGGCCACGTGCCCCTCGGTCCAGAGGGCCAGGAACAGCCCGCCGGGCCGGGGGGTCCGCGACGCCGGCAGCAACCGCCAGACCCCGTTCATCATCAGGTGCGACCACAGCACCCGGCCGCTGGCGAAGCGCAGGATGTGGTGCTTGCCGACGGCCTCCGCGGCGGTGACCGTGTCGCCCACCAGGCGCTCGGCCCCCAGGTCGCGCAGCCGCGGCTCGGGCGCCTCGACGCGCACCAGCGGGCGGCCGCCGAGCGCCGCGCCGAAGCGGATCGCGTTCGAGTGGCTGACCTGGCCCTCGGGCATCCCCGAAGGGTAGTTCCGGGGCGGGTCGGGCCGCCGGTGATCCCGCCGTGGTCAGGACTCCAGCACGGCCTTCAGGCCGTCGAGCACGGACATCCAGCCGGCGCCGGAGACGCCGGCGGCGGTGCCGGGCGACGCCTCCAGGCGGTCGTGGGTGACCGTCAGCAGGCAGTGGCCGTCGTCCCGCGGCGCGATCTCCCACGTCACGCGGCTCTCCGGCTCCGTCGCGAGCACCGGGTCGTAGAGCGACCGCCAGCCGTGGACCAGGCGGCGCGGCGGGTCCCACTCGAGGGTCGCCTCGTCGCCCCAGACGCGCCCGTCGGGCGCGAGCGCCAGGTGCCGCTCGGGCGTGTTGGTGATGTGGGCGCCGTGGAAGTAGCGCCGGGTGAAATCCGGGGTGGTGATCGCCTGCCAGATGGCCTCCGGCGTCGCCCGGATGACCACCTCGTACACCTGGGTCGCCCCCGCCGTCGTCATGCCGTCTCCTCCTCGAGCGCCGCCTTCAGGTCCGCCAGCGCGGCCACCCGCGGCTCCGTGTACTTGTCGATCCAGCGGTCGTGGATCAGCCGGATGGGCACGGGGTTCAGGAAGTGGTGCTTCTCCCGGCCCGACCGGCGGGCCGACACCAGGCCGGCCTCCCGGAGCACCCGCAGGTGCTTCATCACCCCGAACCGCGTCATGTCCAGGCCGGCCTCGAGCTCGGTCAGCGTGCGGCCGTCGCGCTCGTGCAGCCGGTCCAGCAGGCGCCGCCGCGTCGGGTCGGCCAGGGCCTTGAACACCAGGTCGTCGTCGACCACGGCCACATCATATGTGACCTTATGGTCACATGTCGAGCCGTGCGATGATCCGGCGCGTGAGCGAGGAGACCCCACCGGACCCGGGAACGCCCGAGGGGCCGCGCGACGCGCCGGCCGCCCGCCCGCCCCAGAAGCCGCTGGGCCAGCGGCTGCTGCTGCTGGGCGCGATCCTGGTGGCCGCGGTCGTCATCTACTTCATCGCCGCGGCGACCATCCCGCGCTGGTGGGCGCACCGGATCGGCGACCAGGTGGACGGCAGCGGCACCGCCGGCGTGGGCCTCGGGCTGTTCTACGGCTTCGTCTTCACGTTCCTGCCGCTGCTGGTGCTGAGCTTCGCTCTGGTGCGCCGGCGGTCGTGGCGCCTGCGCGCCTGGTTCCTGGCGGGCGCGGTGCTGCTGGCGCTGCCGAACCTGTTCACGCTCGGCATCGTGCTCGGCACGGGCAGCGCCGCCCACGCGGGCGAGCGGACGCTGGACGTGGAGGGCCCCTACTTCCGCGCCGCGACGCTGGCCGGCGCGATCCTGGGCGTGCTCGCGGTCGTCGGCGTGCGCTACCTCTGGTACTCGCGCCGCCGCCACAAGCGGCGCGAGGGGCAGCTGCGCGACGAGCTGCGCACCCGCGACGAGGCCGACGCCGCCCGCGCCGCGGCGCCGTCCGACGAGGCGCCGCAGTAGCCGCGTCCCCCTACCGGATCTGCTTCGTCTGCCTCGGCAACATCTGCCGGTCGCCGACGGCCGAGGCGGTGATGCGGCACCTGCTGGCGCGCGAGGGCCTGGACGGGCGGGTGGAGGTGGACAGCGCGGGCACCGGGTCGTGGCACGTGGGCGACCCGCCCGACCGGCGCGCCACCGCCGAGGCGCGGACGCGCGGGATCGTCATGGAGGGCCGCGCGCGCCAGTTCCGCGCCGGCGACTTCGACCGCGTCGACCTGGTCGTCGCGATGGACGCCCAGAACGCCGCCGACCTGCGCGCTCTCGCGCCCGATGCCGCGGCGGCGGCGAAGGTGCACCTGCTGCGCGAGTGGGACCCGGAGGCGGCCGGGGGAGACCGGTCCGTCCCCGACCCCTACTACGGCGGCCCCGAGGGCTTCGGGGTGGTCCTGGACATGGTGGAGCGCGCCTGCGCCGGGCTCATCGCGGAGTTGCGCGCCGGGCCGCTCGCCCGCCCGTGAGCGCCGACGCACTGGCCACGGCGGTCGGCGCGGCGCTCGGCGCGGAGGTCGCGGCGGCGCAGCCGGTGCACGGCGGCTCGATCAACCGGGCGCTGCGGCTGACGCTGGCCGACGGCCGCGCCGCCTTCGTGAAGCACCACCCGGAGGCGCCGCCCGGCGTGTTCCGCGCCGAGGCCGACGGCCTCGCCTGGCTCGCCGAGGCCGGGGCGCTGCGGACCCCCGAGGTGCTCGCCGTCGCCGACGGCGACGGCGGGCCGCGCTTCCTGGCGCTCGAGTGGATCGCCCCCGGGGCGCCCGACCCGGAGGCGTTCGGCCACGGCCTCGCCGGCCTGCACCGGGCGGGCGCGCCGGCGTTCGGGTGGGACCGCGACAACTTCATCGGGCCGCTCCCCCAGCGCAACGACCCGGTCGCGGGCGGCTGGCCGGAGTTCTACGCCGAGCGCCGCCTGCGGCCGATGGCCGAGCGGGCCGTCGCCGCCGGCACGCTCGACGCCCGGTTCCTGGCCGACCTGGAGCGCCTGCGCGCCCGCCTGCCCGACCTGGCGGGGTCGGCGGAGCCGCCCGCCCGCCTGCACGGCGACCTGTGGGGCGGCAACGCGATCCTGGGCGCCGAGGGCGGGCCGGCCGTCGTCGACCCGGCGGTCCACGGCGGCCACCGCGAGGTCGACCTGGCGATGATGCGCCTCTTCGGCGGTTTCCCCGCCGCCGCCTTCGCCGCCTACGACGAGGCGTTCCCGCTCGCCCCGGGCCACGACGAGCGCGTGGAGCTGTGGCAGCTGTACCCGGTGCTGGTGCACGTCGTGCTGTTCGGCGGCGGCTACGCCGGGCAGGCCCGGCGCGCGCTCGCGAGGTACGTCTAGGGCTCGAGCGTCAGGATGCTGAGCCGGGACGACGTGAGCGTCGGCTCCGGTGTCAGCAGGAGCGCGACCCGCGCTCCCGGACCGAGCGGGAGCACCCGGACGCTCGTGTTCCTCGGCGGCGTCGGCATCGCGGGGCCGCCGATGCGGCGCAGGAGCGTGCCCTGCTCGTTGAGGATCACCACGCGCACCCCGTTGAACTGGGCTCCGCGCGCGACCGTGGCCGCGACGGCCGTCCGGAAGGCGCTGCCCTGCGCGATCCCTCCCAGATCGGCGGGGAGGGCGATCGGGACGATCGGCGCGGACCAGGGGCCGCCGCCGATGCTCCGAGCGGCGGTCTCGACGAACGGGGCGCCGGCCGTGGGGAAGGGCTGCGGGATGAACTCTGCCGCGAGGATGGCGTTGCCGTACGGCGTGCGCGACAGCGCGAGCTGCCCGACGCTCGCGCCGGGGTGGCACGACACCGTGGCGGGGGTCACGGCGACGCCCCGGAGCGTCGCTGCCGCGACGCACGCGCCGTCCTGCCAGGCGGCCACCGCGTCGCCGGGCGCAGTGGCCGCGACCGCCAACGGCGGTCCGCCTGCGCCCACGCGCACGGGCGTCCCCCAGGCGCCGTCCGGCGACCGGACGGCCCCCACGATGTCGAGGGATGACCGGGCGGGATCCGACGCGGGCGCTCCCCACGCGACCACGACGCCACCCGCGTTGTCGGTGGCCGCGGACAGCGGCAGGGGCGCGCCGAGGCCCACGCCCGAGATCTGCGGGAGGGCGCCGCCTGCGACGTCCACCGGAGCGGACCATGACGTCGTGCCCGGCGCGAGCGATGAGGCCTGGATCCCGAGCCGTCCGCCCGCGGGGCCGCCGATCCAGACGACGACGGCCTCGCCGGTCGGCGTGACCGTCAGCACC
This sequence comes from Thermoleophilia bacterium, assembly GCA_050250915.1. Lineage (GTDB taxonomy): Bacteria > Actinomycetota > Thermoleophilia > Miltoncostaeales > Miltoncostaeaceae > Miltoncostaea. The sequence goes on along the minus strand of JBFWNT010000004.1, from coordinate 131,777 downwards.
GGGCGGATCGCGGCACCCGTCGCGACGCCGGGGAACCGCGACACCGTCACCGCGGGCGAGAAGGGCACGCCGGCCGACCGGCGCAGCGAGGCCTTGACGACGCCCGGCTCCTGCCAGATCGCAAGCGCCCGCCCGCCGCGCAGCCGCGCGACCTGGAGGTGGCGGACCGTGCCGGAGCGCCCCGCGGTGGTGAGCGTCTGGCGCTTCGCGACGCGGTCGCCGACGATCGTCGTCAGCTGCACCCGGCGCCCGTTGGCCAGCGAGGAGACGAGGACGCGCGGCCCGTCGAGCGAGGCGCTCGTCGCGGTGCCCGGCACCAGCCCGGAGACGGTCGTCCAGCTCGCCGCCGCCGGTGAGGCGGTCGCCGCGAGGGCGATGATGAGCACGAGCGCCCGGGTGATCCTGGTCATCCGGGGAACGGTATCGGGTCAGGCCCGGAGGACCAACGCGCGCAGGTCGGTGCGGAAGCCGGCGTCGGCGAGCAGCGCTTCGAGGGGCGAGCCGAACACGGGCTCTCCGTCGACGCGCTCGATCCCGGCGCGGCGGCGGCGGTCGGCCAGGATCCACTCGGCCAGGGCCCGCACGGCCCGCTCCAGGCGGCCGTCCTCCAGGCCGTCGAACGTCAGGAGGCTCTTGCCGCCGCGCTCCAGGTAGAGCGCCGGGACGCCGTCCACCAGCACCACCTGGGCGCCGAAGGCCCGCGATGGCGACCGGGCGGCGCCCTCGCGCTTGGGCCACGGGGCGGCGGCGCCGTAGGGCTGGGCGGGATCGGCGGCGCCGAGCACCAGCACGTGGGGGTCGCCGTCGAGCGGCGCCTCCCGGAGGTCGCGCAGGCGCTCCACCGCCCCCGGCATCGCGAACTGGGCGCCGCCGAGGCCGGCGACGAAGTAGCCGCGGCGCACCGTCCCCAGGGTCTCCAGGTCGGTCAGCGCCGGGTAGACGGCCGCGTAGCCGCCCGGGACCCCCTCCGACAGGACCGCGGAGCGTGTGAGCACGCCGTGGCGCTCGACCAGCAGCTCGGCCAGGATGCGGCGGCGCTCGTCGGCGGCGGGCGCGTCGCGGAACAGGCGCTCGGCCAGCGACCAGCGGCCCGCGACGGCCGACGGCGCGCCCCGGCCGCCACCCGCCCGGCGGCGGCGGACGCCCCCGGCGCTCGGCCGCGTGAGCGCCGGCAGGCGGCGCGGCGCGCGCAGCGGCAGCCACAGGTCGTTGGTGACCTCCCCCGCCCACACGAGCGCCCACAGCGCGGTGAACACGTCCTCGCGGGGCGCGTCGGCGGCCACCAGCAGGTCGTCCCAGAAGCTGGCGCCCGCGGCGAGCGCCTCACGTAGCGCGCCGGCAACCGGGCCCTCGGGGGGCGGGTCGGCGGGGGGCGGGCCGATGAGCGGCGCGTCCTCGCGGAAGAAGATCGCCACCCGGCCGCCGCCGACCCCCCCGGCGCCCGCGCCCACCCACACGATCTCGCCGCGCGCCGCCAGCTCGTCCAGGCGCGCCGGGCCGTAGTCGGCCAGCCGGCGCGGCAGCACCTCGGCCTCCCACTGGGCGGGCGGCAGCGCCAGGCCCTGGAGGCCGGCGAGCACCTCGCGCAGCGCATCGACGCCGCGCGCGCCGCCGGGCCGGTCGATGCGCTGCCAGTCGGGCAGGAACCGCCCCAGGGCGCGGGGATCGGCGGGCTCGATCTCCTTGCGCAGCGCCGCCAGGCTCGCGCGTCGCAGCCGCCGCACCACCTCGGCGTCGCACCACTCGCGCCCCGACCCGCCGGGCCGCAGCTCGCCGCGCACCAGCGTGCCGTCGGTCTCGAGCGCGCCGAGCACCGGGTCCAGCGCCCCCGCCGGGAGGTCGTAGCGCGCCGCCGGCTCGGCGGTGTGGAAGGGGCCGCGCGTGCGGGCGTACCGCGCGAGCAGGGTCCGCAGGGCGTCGGGCACCGGCTCCAGGAACGCGTCCGGCAGGCCGGCCGGCGTCATGGTGCCGAGGGCGTCGCGGTAGCGGCCGGCGTCCTCGGCGGCGATCACGCGCTCCTCGCCCCCAACCCGCACGCGCACCGCGCGGCGCTCGGCGATGAGGGCCTCGACCGTCGCCGCCGCCCCACCGGGCTCCGCGACGCGCAGCGCGACCTCGTCCATCGTCAGGTCGCCGACCCGCCGCAGCAGGTCGTGCAGGCCGTCGGCGCTGCGCGCGCGGGCCCGCTCCGACAGCCCCTGGAGGTCGGCCTCGATCTGCGCCAGGGCCTCCGGGTCGATGAGGTCCCGCAGTTCCTCCTGGCCCAGCAGCTCGCGCAGCAGGTCGCGGTTGAGCGACAGCGCCTGCGCGCGGCGCTCCGCGGCGGGCGTGTCGTCCTCGTACATGTACGAGGCGACGTACTCGAACAGCAGCGACCCCGCGAACGGCGACGCCGTCTGGGTCTCGACCTCCACCACCGCCAGCTCGCGCGACCCGATCCGGGTGAGGACGCCGCGGAGCGCCGGGAGGTCGAACCAGTCGTTGAGGCACTCCCGGTAGGTCTCCAGGATCACCGGGAAGCTGCCGTAGTTGCGGGCCACCTGGAGCAGCGACGACGCCTTCAGGCGCTGCTGCCACAACGGCGTGCGCTGGCCGGGGCGGCGGCGCGGGATGAGCAGCGCGCGGCCGGCGTTCTCGCGGAAGCGGGCCCCGAACAGGGCGGTCCCGCCGAGCTCGCCGAGCACCAGGTCCTCCAGCTCGTCCGGCGCGATCAGGGCGATGTCGGAGGAGGGGGCCAGGTCGGCGTCGGGCAGGTGCAGCGCGATGCCGTCGTCGCCCCAGATCACGTGGGCCTCCTGGCCCGTCTCGGCGCGGATCTTCGCCCCCAGGGCGAGGGCCCACGGGGCGTGGACGCGCGCGCCGAACGGGGTGAGCACGCACAGGCGCCAGTCGCCGATCTCGTCGCGGAACCGCTCCACCACGACCGCGCGGTCGCTGGGCACCGTGCCGGTGGCCGCGGCCTGGTCCTCCAGGTACGCCACCAGGTTCGTCGCGGCGCGGCGGTCGAAGGCGCTCTCGTCGCGCAGGCGCGCCGACGCCTTCTCCGGCCCGGCGGTGACCAGCTCGCGCGCGAGGCGGCCCACGGCCTCCCCCAGCTCGAACGGGCGGCCCACGCCCTCGCCCTTCCAGAACGGCACCGCCCCCGGGGCCCCCGGCGCGGGCGTCACGATCACGCGGTCGCGGGTGATCTCCTCGATGCGCCACGTGGAGGCGCCGAGCATGAACGTCTGGCCCGAGCGCGCCTCGTAGACCATCTCCTCGTCCAGCTCGCCGACCCGCGCGCCGTCGGGCAGCACCACCGCGTAGAGGCCGCGGTCGGGGATGGTCCCCGCGTTCTGGACGGCCAGCGAGCGGGCGCCGTCGCGGCCCCGGACGGTGCCGGCGGTGCGGTCCCACACCACGCGGGGGCGCAGCTCGGCGAACTCGTCCGACGGGTAGCGCCCGGCGAGCATGTCCAGCACGCCCTCAAGCTGCTCGCGCGACAGCTCGGCGAACGGGTACGCGCCCTTCACCAGCGCCTCCAGCTCGTCCACCGTCCAGCTGCCGTCGGCGCAGGTCGCCACGAGCTGCTGGGCCAGCACGTCGAGGGGCAGGCGGGGGACGCGGGTCTCCTCGATCGCGCCGCGGCGCATCCGCTCCACCACCGCGGCGCACTCGAGCAGGTCGCCCCGGTACTTGGGGAACACGCGGCCGCGGCTGGGCGCGCCCACCTGGTGGCCAGCCCGGCCGATCCGCTGCATGCCGCGCGCAACGCTCCGCGGGCTCTCGACCTGCACCACCAGGTCGACGGCGCCCATGTCGATGCCGAGCTCCAGGCTGCTGGTGGCCACCAGGCACGGAAGGCGCCCGGCCTTGAGCTCCTCCTCGATGAGCACGCGCTGCTCGCGGGCCAGCGACCCGTGGTGGGCGCGCGCGACCTCCTCCTCGGCCAGCTCGTTGAGCCGCAGCGCCAACCGCTCGGCGAGGCGCCGGTTGTTGACGAAGACCAGGGTCGAGCGGTGCTCCTTCACCAGCGCCAGCAGCTCCGGGTACATCGCCGGCCAGATCGACCGGCGGCGCCCCTCCGAGCCCGGCACGGCGATGGGGTCCTCGGTGCCCGGCTCCAGGGGCTGGCCGAGCTCGCGCATGTCCTCGACCGGGACGATCACCTCCAGGTCGAGCTCCTTCGCCGACCCGGCGTCCACGATCTCCACGGGCCGCGGGCGGCCCTCGGCGTCCTGGCCGCCCAGGAAGCGGGCGATCTCGCCGAGGGGGCGCTGGGTGGCCGAGAGGCCGATCCGCTGGAGCCGCCCGCCGTCGTCGGCGACCACCCGCTCCAGGCGCTCGAGCGACAGCGCCAGGTGGGCGCCGCGCTTGGTGGCGGCGACCGCGTGGATCTCGTCGATGATCACCGACCGGATGCCGGCGAGGATGTCCCGCCCCCGCGACGTGAGCAGCAGGTACAGGCTCTCCGGCGTGGTGATGAGGATGTCCGGCGGGGTCCGGAGCATCCGCTGGCGCTCCTTCTGCGGCGTGTCCCCCGTGCGCACGGCGACGGTCACGTCGGGCGCCTCCAGCCCCGCCAGCTCCGCGTTGGCGGCGACGCCCGCCAGCGGCCCGCGCAGGTTGCGCTCCACGTCGTAGTTGAGCGCCTTCAGCGGCGACAGGTAGAGCAGCCGCGCGGGCTCCCGGCCGGCGAGCCTGTCGGCCACGATGCCGTTGAGGGCCCACAGGAACGCGGCGAGCGTCTTCCCCGACCCGGTGGGGGCCAGGATCAGCGTGTGGTCCCCGCGGGCGATCGGCGGCCAGCCCTCCCGCTGCGCCCGCGTGGGCTCCGCGAACGCGCGCGTGAACCAGTCGCGCACCAGCGGGTGGAACGGGGCGAGGGCCGGGCTCTGCCCCGCGGGGGGCGCGGAGAGGGTCACCGATCGATGGTACCCCCGCCCCCGGCCGCCGAGCCTCCCACCCGCTCGTCCGGGCGGAGCGCCCGCAGCCGCAGCACCCGCTCGCGGTGGCGTTCCTCGTCCAGCGTGCGCACGTGGGCACGGAACAGGTCGGAGCGCGCGATCAGGCCGAGCTGCACCCCGGGGTCCGCGGGGTCGACCACCGGCATCGGGTCCACGTCGTGCGCGGCCATCCGGTCCGCCACCTGCCGCAAGGTCTCGTCGGGGCCGGCGACGGCCACGTCGGGGTCCGGCGGCCGCGGGGTGAGCTCCACCTGCATCACGTCACGCACCCGGAGCGCCTCGAGCGGGTCGACCGTGTACTCGCGCGTGACGTGGACGTTCCGGCGGGCGACCTTCTCGGTCAGGATCGAGCGGCGCAGCACCAGCACGCTCAGCGCGTGGGCCGCGGTGGCGGCGATGAGCAGCGGCAGCAGCAGGTTGGCGTCGTGGGTCAGCTCGAACGCGAACACGATCGCCGTGAAGGGGGAGCGCATGACCCCGGCGAGCGCGGCGGCCATGCCCAGCACGCACCACGTGCCGGTCCCGGCCCCCGAGAGGATGGGGCTGAGCACGCCGCCGAGTCCGGCGCCCATGATGAGCAGCGGGGCGAGCACGCCTCCGCTGGTGCCCGACCCGAGGGCGATCGACCAGATCACCAGCTTCACGAGCACCAGCGTGATGAGCGCCGACACGGCCAGGCGCCCGGCGAGCTCGTCGGAGAGCGTGTCGTAGCCGACGCCCAGGGCGCGCTGGTCGATGAGGCCCCCGACGCCGACCACCACGCCGCCGATCGCCGGCCACCAGGCCCAGTGGATGGGGAGGCGCCCGAAGGCGTCCTCCGCGCCGTAGACGGCGCCGGTCAGGACCCACGCCAGCAGGCCGCAGGCCAGCCCCACCACGAGCGCCGAGGCGAGGCCGCGCTCGTCCAGGATCGGGTGCGGCGGCACGGGGAACAGCGGGGCGGGCGAGAGCAGGCCGGCGTCGGAGAAGCGCATGCGCACGGCCGCGGCGACGGCGGCGGCCGTGGCGGCGGGCACCATCGAGCGCGGCTTCCATTCGAACAGCAGCAGCTCGACCGCGAGCAGCGTCGCCGCGACGGGGGTGGCGAACACGCCGCTCATGCCGCCCGCCGCGCCCGCCACCAGCAGCGTCTTGCGCTCCGACGCGGTGAAGTGGAAGAACTGCGCCACCAGCGAGCCGACGGCCCCGCCGGTGAGGATGATCGGGCCCTCCGCGCCGAAGGGCCCGCCGGTGCCGATGCTGACGACGCTCGACACGGGCTTCAGCACCGCGAGGCGGGGGCTGACGCGGCTCCCCCGCACAAGGATGTTCTCCATCGCCTCAGGGATGCCGTGGCCGCGGATGCCCTCCGACCCGAAGCGGGCCATGAGCCCCACCACCACGCCGCCCGCCACCGGGATGAGCAGCGCCCACGGCCCCAGGCCGTTGCCCGCCGGGGAGGTGAGCGCCGCGCTGATCCGGCCGTGGTAGAGGAGGTTCGTGAGGAACCCGATCCCCTTCAGCAGCAGCAGCGCGACCACGGCGGACGCCGCGCCCACCGGCACGGCGAGCGCGACCATGCGCCAGAGATCCGGCGTGGTCCCGAAGTCCGCGAGCGGGGCGGTGGGCGCGGGGCGCGTGGGGAACCTGGGCATCGGGAGCTCCTCGACGTGAGGCCCGAAATACATCGTACCCCGAGATATCTCTCCCGACGCCTCGCGCAGCCCGCGCCCGCGACCTACTTGTCGAGCATCACCTTGATGCCGAACAGGACGACCACGGCGCAGAGCGCGAAGCATCCCCACGCCGCCGCCCGGCGCACGCGGCCGGCCTCCGCCCCCGAGCCGCCGGTGGCGAGCGCACGCAGCCCCAGGGCGTAGAGGACCACCACGCCGACCCCGAACGCCGCGCTCAGCACGGCCACCCGCCAGAGGGCGTCCAGGTCGACGTAGTCGCTCACGCGCCCGCCCCCGCGACCGGCCGGGGGTCGGCCATCGGGGCGGCCTCGGGCGCGGTGACGGCGACCGGCGGCACGTCGTTGACGTTGCCCGCGTTCACGGGGTTGCGGCGGGACAGCAGCCAGGCGCCCGCGCCGCTCACGATCGCCAGCGTCGCGACGGCCACGATGCCCGCGTTGCCGCCGATCCCCGCGGCCAGTCCGTACATCGCCGCGGCCACCAGCGCCGCGGCCGGCAGCGTGATGACCCAGGCGACCACCATCCGCCCCGCGACCGACCAGCGCACGCGCTGCCGGGCCCCGACCCCGGCCCCCAGGATCGACCCGGTGGCGACGTGGGTCGTGGAGAGCGGGAAGCCGAAGTGCGACGACGTCAGGATCACCGCGGCGGCCGACGTGTCGGACGAGAAGCCCTGGTGCGGCGTGATGTCGGTCAGCCGGGAGCCCATCGTGCGGATGATGCGCCAGCCGCCGCAGTAGGTGCCGGCGCCGATGGCGATCGCGGCGGCGATGACCACCCAGGGCGGCACGCCGGCGTCCGAGCCGATCGTCCCGTGGGCGACGAGGGCGAGCGTGATGATGCCCATCGTCTTCTGCGCGTCGTTGGTGCCGTGGGCCAGGGAGATCAGGGAGGCCGACGCGATCTGGCCCCGGCGGAACCCGCGGTCGTTCTCGGCGGTGGAGCCCTTGGCGTGCAGCCGGCGGGCCAGGTGCACGGCCACGATCGCGACGCTCCCCGCGATGACCGGCGCCAGCACGGCGGGGATGACGACCTTCTGCACCAGGGCGGTGCCGTTGACGGCGTCGGCGCCCGCCGCGGCCAGGGTCGCGCCGACCACGCCGCCGATCAGGGCGTGCGACGAGCTCGACGGCAGCCCCATGAGCCACGTGATGACGTTCCAGGCGATGGCGCCCACCAGGCCGGCGAAGACGACGGTCAGGGTGATCGACCCGGCGTCCACGATCCCGCTGGCGATGGTCTTGGCCACCTCCAGCGAGAGGAAGGCGCCCACCACGTTCAGCACGGCGGCCAGTCCCACGGCGATCTTCGGCTTGAGGGCGCCGGTGGCGATGGACGAGGCGGTCGCGTTCCCCGTGTCGTGGAAGCCGTTGGTGAAATCGAACGCCAGGGCGGTCATCACCACGGCGATCAGGATCAGGTCCTCGGCCATCGGCGGAAGGGAACCTCCGTGTCACAAAGGTTTCAAGAGCCTGCTCGCGGTTTCACCACCTGGTCACAATCGGCGCGCCGATCACCCGGGTGAGCGGCCTGCGGCGCGGCCGGGCGGCGCGGCGCTCAAGCGGTCGCCGCGCGGCGCCGATGGGGCGGGGATCGCCCCGTGACCATCGACTCCGCCCCCCTCGCCGGATACCAGCAGGCCGTGGCGCGCGTGCGCGAGATCACCGCGCCCCTGCAGCCGCCGCAGGACGCCGCCGCGACCGGCGACTTCGCCACGCGGCTCGGCTCGGCGATGACCCCCGCCGCCGGCACCCAGCAGGCGTCGTCGATCGACCCCGCCGCCGTGGCGGGCAACGCCGGCACCGGCCCGAGGATCGCCGCGATCGCCACCGCCGAGCTCGGCGTGTCGGAGCAGCCGCCGGGCTCGAACGACGCCCCCCGCATCGCGCAGTACCGCACGGCGACGGCCGGCTCGGGCGTGGGCCCCTGGTGCGCGTACTTCACCTCGTGGGTCGCGCAACAGGCGGGCGCCCCGGTGGGCCCGAGCGGCCAGGGCATCGGCTACGTCCCCACCGTCAAGCAGTGGGCGGAGAGCCAGGGCCGGTACATCCCGGCGGGCGGCGGGGCGCCTCAGGTGGGCGACCTGGTGGTCTTCGACCGCGGCGGCGACGGGGTGCTGGACCACATCGGCGTGGTCACCGGCGTCCGCCCGGACGGCGGCATCGACACCGTCGAGGGCAACTCCAGCAACAAGGTCAACGCCCGCAGCTACGGGCCGGGCGGCTACACCGGCCTGGTGCGCCTGACGTAGTACCGGCTGTGACCCGGCCCGCGCCGGGGATATCCTGCCGCCGTGGGCACCCAGACGCCCGTCCGGCCGATCACGGAACGCTCGGGCCCCGGCTCCGGCCACGGCGAGCCGTGCCACGTGATCGTGCTGAACGACAATCACAACACGTTCGAACACGTCGCCCGCACGCTGGCCCGCTTCATCCCGGGCGTCGACTACGACGCGGGCATGGCGCTGGCCACCGAGATCGACAGCACCGGCCAGGCGCGGGTGTGGAGCGGCCCCCGCGAGCAGGCCGAGCTCTACTGGGAGCAGCTCCGCGACGCGGGGCTCACCATGGCCCCGCTTGCCTGAGCGCGACGGGTCCGACTGGCTCCTGGCGGCGGTCGCCGCCGAGGGGGTGCCGGTGCTGTTCGGCAATCCGGGGTCCACGGAGCTGCCGATCACCGACGCCCTGGGCCGGCAGGAGGCCGTCCGCTACGTCCTGGGGCTCCACGAGGCGAGCGTCATCGGGATGGCCGACGGGTGGGCGCAGGCGACGGGCGGCCTGGCCGTCGCGAACGTCCACGTCCAGCCCGGGCTGGCGAACGCGATGTCGGGGATCCTGAACGCCGCCCGCTGCCGGGTGCCGGTGCTGGTGACGGTGGGGCAGCAGTGGCAGTCGATGCTGCCGGGCGGTCCGTTCCTCGGCGGCGAGCTGGTGGCGATGGCCGCGCCGGTCGCCAAGGGCGCCTGGGAGGTGCGATCGCCGGAGGAGCTGCCGGAGCTGTTCGCGCTCGCGGTGCGCACCGCCCTGACCCATCCGCGGGGCCCCGTGGTGCTGAGCCTCCCCCTCGATGTGCAGGTGGCCCCGGCCCCGGCGCCGCATCGCGGCGTGACCGTGCCGGCCACCCCGGTCCCGCCGCCCGGCGATCTCGATGCGGCAGCCGCGGTGCTCGCGTCGGCGGCGGCGCCCGTCGTCATCGCGGGGGACGGGGCCGCACACGCCGGGGGCGACGGGGCGATCGCCGCGGTGGCCGAGCGCCTGGGAGCGCCGGTCTTCGGCGAGCCGATGGGATCCCTGGCGCCGCTCCCCACGGACCACCCGCTCTGGCGCGGGATGCTCCCGCCGTTCGCGTCCGACATCCGGTCGCTCCTGGAGCCCTTCGACGTGGTCCTGGCCGCCGGGATGCCGGTCTTCCGGCTGTTCGGCCACAGCGCGGGGCCCGCGGTGCCACCGGGGACGCGGCTGGTCCACCTCGACGTCGACCCCGCCGAGATCGGCAGGACGTATCCGGTCGCCGCCGGGGCGGTGGGGAGCGTCGCGACGGGTCTGGCGTTCCTCGCGGATCGCCTGGGACCGCCGACCCCGGCGTCGCTCGTCCGGCGCGCCGAGGCCGAGGGCGCGGCGGCGGCCGCCCGTGCCGCGGTGCGTGCGGCCGTCGGGGCGGGCGCGGGCGGCGCGCGCATCTCGCCGTCGGACCTCGCGCTGGCGGTCGCCGGCGCCGTGGGGCCCGACGACCTGGTGGTGGATGAGGCGCTCACGTCCGGCCGGGGCCTGCGCGCGGTGATCGGGCCGCGCCGCGCGGGCACGTGGATGGCGCACCGCGGCAGCGCCCTGGGCTGGGGGCTGCCCGCCGCCGTGGGCGCGGCGCTGGCGGACCGGGGGCGCCGCGTGATGGCCCTCCAGGGCGACGGGAGCCTGCTGTTCGGCGTGCACGCGCTGTGGACCGCGGCCCACGAGCGCCTGCCGCTGGCGCTGGTGGTGGCCGACAACGGCGGCTACGAGATCCTGCGCGCCGGCCTGGAGGGCATGACCGGCCGGCCCGCGGGCGACTGGCCGGGGCTCGCCCTCGACGCCCCCCGCCTCGACGTGGCCGCCATCTGCGCAGGCTTCGGCGCCGACACCGCGCGCGTCGACGACCCGGCGGCGCTGCCCGCGGCGCTCGACGACCTGTGGGCCCGCGCGGCCGACGGCCCCGCCGTGCTGGTGGTGGGGGTCGCGGGGCGCACCGCGCCCGTGGGATACCCGCTCGCCATGGGGGGGACGGGGACCCCCTAGGGGACCCCCCACCCCGGAACACTGGGGTCGGGTTCGGGGTCGATCCACGATGGCCCCGCGGCGCAGGGCGGCGAACCTGGCCCCCATGAACGAGCGCACGTCGCACACCCTGGTCCTCCGGCTCTGGCTCGACCGTGAGTGCCTGCACGGCTCGGTCACCGCAGAGTCGGGCGTCCGGCGCGAGTTCGCCGGCCGGCTCGGCCTGATCGGGGCCATCGACGACCTGCTGACACCTCCCGGCGAGGCGGAGGAGACGACCCCGCCCGCCGCCCTGACGCCGAAGGAGTCCTCATGACCACGATGTCCGTCCGCACCGTGCCCGCATCCGTCGTGCTTCCCGGCGACGACGGCTGGGACGAGGCCCGTCAGGCCTGGAACGCCGCCGTCGACCAGATGCCGGCCGCCGTCGCCCGGCCGGCGTCCGTGGAGGACGTGGTCGAGGCGATCCGGTGGGCCCGCACGCACGGCATGCGGGTCGCCCCCCAGAGCACCGGCCACAACGCCGGCCCGCTCGGCGACCTCTCCGACACGATGCTCCTGAAGACCTCCGGCCTGGACGAGGTCCGGATCGATCTGGACCGTGGTGTCGCCCGCGCCGGCGGCGGCGTGCTGTGGGAGCAGGTGGTGGACGCCGCCGCCCCCCACGGGATGGCGGTGCTCCACGGCTCGTCGCCCGACGTGGGCGTCGCCGGCTACTCGCTGGGCGGCGGCATCGGGTGGCTCGCGCGCCTCCACGGCCTGGCGACCAACTCGCTCACCGCGGTGGAGATGGTGACGATGGACGGCGAGGTCGTCCGCGCCGACGCCGACACCCACCCCGACCTGTTCTGGGCCATCCGCGGCGGCGGCGGCAACTTCGGCGTGGTGACCGCCCTCGAGTTCCGGATGTACCCGCTGGAGAGCGCGTACGCCGGCTGGCTGATCTTCCCCTGGGAGCGCTCCGAGGAGGTCCTGAACGCCTGGGCCGCGTGGACGCGGACGGCGCCCGACGAGGTCACCTCGGTCGGCCGCATCCTCCAGCTGCCCGACATGGAGCCCATCCCGCCGCAGTTCCGCGGCGCGAAGATCGTCGTGGTGGAGGCCGCGTTCGCCGGCTCCGAGGAGGACGGCGCCGCCCTGATGGCCCCGCTGCGGGCGCTCGGCCCCATCGCCGACACGTTCGCGCAGGTGCCGCCGCAGGGGCTGGTGCGCCTGCACCAGGACCCGGAGGGACGCACCCCTGGCCACGGCGACCACGCCCTGCTCGACAGCCTGACCCCCGAGACCGTGCGGGCCTTCGTCGCCACCGCCGGCCCGGGCTCGAACGAGACGGTCCTCTCGGCGGAGATCCGCCACCTGGGCGGCGCGCTCTCCCGCCCGGAGCCGGGCAACGGCGCGCTGTCGCACCTGGACGCGAGCTACGCGATGTTCGCGGTGGGGATCCCGTTCACGCCCGAGGTGATGGTCCAGCTGCAGGCGGACACGGCCCGCATCGTGGCGGCCCTCCAGCCCTGGAGCCGCGGCCGCAGCTACCTCAACTTCGCCGAGTCGGGCACGGACACCCGGACCGCCTACACGGCCGAGACCTACGCCCGCCTCCAGGAGGTCAAGGCCCGCTACGACGCGAGCGGCACGGCGCGGGCGAACCACCCGATCCGCATGGGCGCGTAACGCGCCCCGCGCGCGGGCGCTCGGCACGGCGCCCGCCCAGGCCCCCGGCCCCGGACCCCTTCCGTCCGGGGCCGGCGCGGGCCCCCGGCGACCGGCGGCGGCACCCCCATATCCCGGGTGCCGTCACGGTCCCCCACGCGGGACTCCGCGGTCCCCGCGGACCGACGGCTCAGGCCGGGAGGACCTGCGCCAGCTCCACCAGGTTCCCATCGGGGTCGCGGACGTAGACCGACCGCAGGGGCCCGGCCGCGCCCGTGCGCGGCACCGGCCCCACCTCGACGGGGATGCCCGCCCGCGCCAGCTCCGCGACGGCCTCGTCGACCGTGCCGTCGAGCAGCAGGCACAGGTCGCCGCTGCCCGGCGCCGGGGTGCGCGCGTGCGGGTCGAACTCGGCGCCGGCGACGTGCAGGTTGATCCGCTGGCGGCCGATCTCCAGGGCGCGCCGCCCCTCGCCGAACCGGACCTCCATGGCGCCGAGGGCCGCGTAGAACGCGACCGTGCGGCCGGGGTCCCGGACCGTCAGCACCACATGGTCCAGGCCGCGGAGCCGCACGGGCCTAATTCCGGGCGCGGATGGCGCCGTTCGCGCCGATGCGCGGCGCGCGCGAGCCGAAATCCTGCTGGGAGAGCGTCCGCACCATCGCGACCCCGCTCCCGCCCGGGGCGGGCGTGCCCTCGCCCACGAGCTGGGTGGGACGCAGCCGGCCGCTGCGGAACGAGCCGTCCGGGTTGAGCGTCACCTGGAGGACCCCGCTGGTGGAGAGCACCCCGCCCAGCGAGAACACCGCGTAGCCGGCGAAGTTGCCCATCGAGTAGGCGATCAGCCGCCCCTTGTACATCTCCATCCCGCGCATCACGTGCGGGCCGCTGCCCACCACCAGGTCGGCGCCCGCGTCGATCACCGCGTGGGTGAAGCGGCGCAGGTCGCCCCGGTTCTCGCCGAGGAACGTCTCGGTGCCCTGGGGGACGTGGGTCCTGTCGCTGCCCTCGGCGCCGCCGTGGAACGTCACGATCACGATCGGGGCGGTCCGCGCGGCCTGCCGCACCCGGCGCTGCGCCTGCGCGATGTCCGTGAGCGGGTCGGACCACGTGTAGGACGCGAACCCGAGGATCGCCACCTTCTGGCCGCCGGCGGTCACCGTCGCCTGGGTGCCGGGCCGGCCCGTGTTGCGGATGCCCACCCGGCGCAGCGCCGCGACGGTGTCGCTCAGCCCGACCGGCCCGAAGTCGTTGGCGTGGTTGTTCGCCAGGTTCATCACCGTGAAGCCGGCGTCCTTCAACCACCGCGCGTACGACGGCGGCGTGCGGAACGCGTAGCAGTTGGAGCTCCCCGACCCGCACTTGGAGCTTCCGCGGGTGGTGAGCGTGCCCTCCAGGTTGCCGAGCACGATGTCGCCCTTCAGCAGGTCGTCCACCTGGGAGAAGAACGACGCGCCGCCGTCGGCGGGCAGGCCGTACGGCAGGCTGCCCATGACGGTGTCGCCCGCGTACGCCACGTCGATGGGCTGTGCGTCCTGGGCCGGGGGCGCGGGCGGGGCCGCGGCGTCGGCCTGCCGGCCGTCGCCGGAGCCGCTCGACGCGGGCGGCTGGGCCGTGGCGGTGCCGCCGCCGTCCCCGCCGTCGCGGAACGCGACCGCCAGGGCGACCGCCACGATCATCACGGCCACCAGGGCGAGCAGCGTGCGCTGCTGGCGCCGCGTGCGGCGCCGCTGAGCCGCCCTGCGCGTCTGACGGTCGTTCGTCACGGCGGCGATCCTACGACGCCCCGCGCCCGGCACGCGCGGCGCCGGGTGGCCGGTGGCCGGGAGGAGGCGCGGTGGACCGTGTCCCGAGGATGGCGGCGTGGCGGCACATCGATGCGCGGGAGGCCTTCGAGGCGGCCTTCCTCAGCCCTCCCCCGACGGGTGTGCCCCTCGGCCCGACGACCCGGGGCCCGCCGAGCGGGTGCCGTCGAGCGCGACGCCCTCGCGCGCGGTGATCGCCGCCTCCACCGCGGCGACCACGTCGGCCGCGGTCACGTCCGGCGCCATCTCGCGGACCCCCGCCGCCGTCGCGGCCAGGGCCTGCGCCCAGGCGTCGTCGCGCCCCAGCAGCCGGCCCAGGCGGGCGGCGTCCAGCCGCAGTGGCACGCCGGCCTGCAGGAGCGCGCCGGGGTGGCGCCGGGTCTGCGACAGCCCCACCACCTTGCGCCCGCCGGCCAGGACCTCCCAGGGCGAGAGGCCGCCGAAGCAGGCGTCGGCCGCAGCACCCGGCGCCGCCGCGGCGGCGCGGGCACGGGCCACGTCGACCACCTCGACGCCGGGAACGCCGAGGGCGCGCAGCGCGTCGGCCAGCGCCTCGCCCAGCCAGCGGTAGGCGGCCACCACGTCGTCGGCCGCCAGCCGGTGGCCGCGCGGCAGCACCACGTCCAGGGCCACCAGGTCACCGTCCCACAGCACCGGACCGCCGCCGGAGGAGCGCTTCGCGACCGTCACGCCCTCCGCGGCCACGGCGTCGCGGTCCAGGTCCGGGTCGACGGCGTGGCGGCCCAGCACCAGCCCCGGCGCGGTGACCGTCGACCACGACAGCACCGGCGGCCCGCCGGGGCCCATCCCGTCGAGCAGCCGGATGGGCAGGGCGACGGCCTCGGCCGGCGGCAGCGCCGCCGGCCCGAGCCGCACCCACGTCTCGTCCACGGCCCTAGTGGTCTGCGGAGCGGAGCACTAGGAGAGGTAGGGGGCGACGCCGACCGCCTGCTGGGCGGCGTCCATCACCATCTCCGAGACGGTCGGGTGGGCGTGGATGATCTCGCCCAGCTCCGGCACCGTGAGGCCGTCCGAGATGGCGACGCCGATCTCGTGGATCATCTCGACCGCGTGGACGCCCATGATCGTCGCGCCCAGCAGCAGCTGGGTGTCGGCGTCCATCACGAGCTGCGCGTAGCCGTCCGGCTCGCCCTCGCCGAGCGCCTTGCCCGACCCGACGAAGCGGGCCTGGCCGAGCTTCACGGTGTACCCCGCCTCCTTCGCGGCGTCGGCGTTGAGCCCGACGGTGGCGATCTCGGGGTGGGTGTAGATGCAGCTGGGGACGACCGTGCGGTCCATCGGGATCATGTCGCCCGTCAGGGCGTTCTCGACCGCGCGGCCGCCCTCGGCCGACGCGAGGTGCGCCAGCTGGAGGCCGCCGATGCAGTCGCCGACCGCCCACACCTTCGGGTTCGCGGTGCGCAGGTACTCGTCCACCACCACGTGGCCCCGCCCGGTGATCTCGACCCTGATCTCCTCGAGCCCGATCCCGGCGGCCTGGGACTTGCGGCCCACCGACACCAGCAGCTTCTCGGCGGAGATCTCGGTGCCGTCGTCGAGCTTCACGGTGACGCCGTCGTCGCGGTAGTCCGTGACCTCGGCCTGGCGGCCCAGGTGGACGACCACGCCCTCCTTCTCCATCAGCTTCTGGAACTGCTTCGCCGTGCGCTCGTCGATGCCGGCGAGCAGCCGGGGCAGGATCTCGACGATCGTGATCTGGGTGTCCAGCGCCGCGAAGAGGCTCGCGAACTCGCAGCCGATGACGCCGCCGCCCACCACGATCATGCTCTCGGGGACGGTCTCCAGCCGCAGGATCTCGTTGGAGGTGAGCACCGCCGGGTGGCTCATGTCGTAGCCGGGGAGCCCGTCCGGCTCGGTGCCGACGCAGACGACCAGGTGGTCGTAGGGGAAACGCTCGTCGCCCACCACCACCGCGTCGCCGTCCACGCGGCCCTGGCCCTTCACGACGGTCACGCCCTTGCGCTTGGCGGCACCCTCGACGCCCTTGCGCATCTGGAGGACCACGTCCTCCTTGCGGCTCATCATCTTCGGGAAGTCGAACGAGACCTCGGGCACCACGAGCCCGTACTCGTCGGCGCGGCGCACCCGGCGCAGCAGGTCAGCCGTCGCCAGCAGGGCCTTCGTCGGGATGCAGCCCCAGTTCAGGCAGGTCCCGCCCAGCTCTGCGCGCTCGATCATGGTCACCTGCGCACCGAGCTGTGCCGCGCGCAGGGCGGCGACGTCGCCGGCCGGGCCACCGCCCAGCACGACGACCCGTGGGCCATCGCTCATTCCGTCTCCTGATCCGGGTCCAACGCGGCTGCCAGCAGCCGCTCCTGCTCGGCCTGGTGGGCCTGCGGATACCCCTCACTGGGGCTCGCGCGGCGCGCACGACCGACGTACTTCAACTGTACGCCGTCGGGCAAGGCCGCCTCGAGCTGGAGCCGGACGAACTCCCACGCGCCCATGTTCCGGGGCTCCTCCTGGACCCAGGTGACGGTCCGGAGGTTCGGGTAGGAGGCCACGAGCTCCCGGATCTCGTCGTCCGGGAAGGGGTACAGCAGCTCGACGCGCGCGATGGCCAGCTCGGACCCGCCCTCGCGGCCGGCGTGCGAGTCGAGGTCGTGGAACACCTTGCCGGAGCAGAGGATCAGGCGGGTGATCGCCTCGCGGTCGCCGGCGCGCGGATCGTCGATCACGGCCTGGAAGC
Organism: Thermoleophilia bacterium; assembly: GCA_050250915.1. GTDB lineage: Bacteria > Actinomycetota > Thermoleophilia > Miltoncostaeales > Miltoncostaeaceae > Miltoncostaea. Next base: position 114,740 of record JBFWNT010000004.1, on the reverse strand, counting down.
GGCCCTCGGAGAGATCCTTCAGCGTGGACGACGCGCCCTTGGCGCGCAGCAGGCTCTTCGGCGTGAAGATGATGAGCGGCCGCTGGCGGTCGGTCAGCGCCTGCTTGCGGAGCAGGTGGAAGTAGTTGGCGGCCGTCGAGCAGTTGGCCACGCGGATGTTGTCCTCGGCCGCGGCCTGGAGGAAGCGCTCGATGCGGGCCGAGGAGTGCTCCGGGCCGTTGCCCTCGTAGCCGTGCGGGAGCAGCATCGTGAGCCGCGACGTCTCGCCCCACTTGGCGCGGCCGGACACGATGAACTGGTCGATCATGATCTGGGCGCCGTTGGCGAAGTCGCCGTACTGGGCCTCCCAGAGCACCAGCGCCTCGGGGGCCTGGGTGCTGTAGCCGTACTCGAAGCCGACGGCGGCGGCCTCCGACAGCGGGCTGTTGTGCAGCTCGAGCGACGCCGACGCGCGCAGCAGGTTCGCCATCGGCGTGTACACGCGGCCGGTGTGCGGCGTCCAGGTGTCGCCCTCGCCGACGTCGTGGAGCTCCAGGTGGCGCTGGCTGAACGTGCCGCGGGCCGAGTCCTGGCCGGTCAGGCGGATCGGCACGCCCTCGGTGAGCAGCGACGCGAACGCGAGCGACTCGGCGTGCCCCCACGTGATGCCGCCGTCCTCGCCGAGCGCCTCGCGCCGGCGGTCCAGCTGGGGCACCAGCTTCGGGTGGATGGTGAAGCCGTCGGGGACGGTCAGCAGCTGCTCGTTGAGGGAGCGCAGCACGTCCGCGGAGACGGCGGTGCTCACCGACGACCGCGTCACGGGGCGGTGCCCGCCGTCGGCAAGCGGATCGGTGCCGAGCTCGCCGCGCGTGGTGACGGCCTCGTGCGCCTCGCGGATGCTCCGCTCGGCGGCGGCGATCATCTCGTCCACCTGCTCCCGGGTGAGCAGGCCCTCCTCGATGAGCTTCTGCGCGTAGATCTTGCTGACCGGCGGGTGCGCCTTGATCGTGCGGCTCATCACCGGCTGCGTGTACGCCGGCTCGTCCAGCTCGTTGTGGCCCAGGCGGCGGTAGCCGATCAGGTTGATCAGCACGTCGCGCTGGTAGCGCTCGCGGTAGGCCACCGCGATCTGGGCGGCCGAGATGCACGCGTCGATGTCGTCGCCGTTCACGTGGATGACCGGGATGTCGAAGCCGCGCGCCAGGTCGCTCACGTGGTACGTGGAGCGCGAGTCGTACGGGTCGGTCGTGAACCCGATCTGGTTGTTGGCGATGATGTGGACGGTGCCGCCGGTCGTGTAGCCGCGCAGCGCCTGCAGGTTCAGCGTCTCCGCGACGACGCCCTGGCCCGTGAAGGCCGCGTCGCCGTGGATGAGCACCGGCAGCGCGCGCGTGGGGTCGTGGCGGGCCTCGCGCGACGTCCGCGCGGTCTGGAGCGCGCGGGTGTGGCCTTCCGCGACGGCGTTCACCTGCTCCAGGTGGCTCGGGTTGGCGGCCAGCTTCACGGTGACGGGGCGGCCGCTGCGCGTGATGTACGTCCCCTCGGCCCCGAGGTGGTACTTCACGTCGCCGGCGGTCTCGCGCGCGTCCTCGTCGCCCGACTCGAACGCCATGTGGCCCTCGAACTCGGCCAGGATCGACTCCGGCGGGCGGCCCACCACATGCGTGATGAACGCGAGGCGCCCGCGGTGGGCCATGCCCATCACGACCTCGCCGACGCCCTCGGCCGCCGACAGCTCGATGACCTGGTCGGTGATCGGCACCAGCGCGTCGACGCCCTCGATGGAGAACGTCTTCTGGCCCAGGTAGGTGCGCCGAAGGAAGCGCTCGAACGCATCGACGTCGACCAGCCGCTCCAGCGTGGCGATCCGGCGCTCGGGCGCCAGCGGCTCCCGGAAGCGGCCGGACTCGACCACCCCGCGCAGCCAGAGGCGCTTCTGGTGGTCGGACAGGTGCTCGATCTCGTAGGCGATCGTGCTGCAGTACGCCTTCTGCAGCTCCGGCAGCGCCGCGGCGAACGTCTCGCCCGGCACCTTGATCCGGAGGATCGAGCTCGGGATGCGGGCCATGACCTCGGGCGTCAGGTTCACCTGCTCCGGCGTCAGCGCGGGGTCGCCGGGCGGCGGCGCGCCGAGCGGATCGAGGCGGGCGGCCAGGTGGCCGTGGCTGCGGTGCGCCCGCACCACCGACATCGCGGCGGCGACGCCCTCGAGCAGCTCGTCGTCGCTCGGCGGACGCGGGGGCACCCCGAGCCCGTCGGCCGCCGCGGGGGGGCGCGGCGGGAGCTTGACCGTGGGCAGCTCGAGCGCCTGGCGCACCTGGTCGTAGAACCCGGCCTCGCCCTGCAGCAGCCGGTCGATCTCGGCGAGGAAGGCGCCGCTGTCGGCGCCCTGGATGACGCGGTGGTCGTAGGTCGAGGTCATCGTCATGACCTTCTCGACCCCGAGCTGGCTGAGCGCCTCGGGGCGGGCGTGGGTGAGCCCGGGCGGGTAGCCGATGGCCCCGGTCGCGACGATGGTCCCCTGCCCCTCCATCAGCCGCGGCACCGAGGCGACCGTGCCGATCCCGCCGGGGTTCGTCAGGCTGATCGTGGCGCCGCGCAGCTCATCGGGCTTCACCTGGCCGGCCCGCGTCCGCGCGATGAGGTCGTCGAAGGCGTCCCGGAAGCCCTTGAACCCGAGCCCCGCGGCGTCGCGGATCACGGGCACCAGCAGGGAGCGGCTGCCGTCTTTGCGCTGGACGTCGACGGCGACGCCCAGGTTGACGGCGCCGCGCACCAGCTTCTGGGGCTTGCCGTCGGCGACCGCGTAGCCGGTGTTCATCACGTCGTACGCGACGGCGGCACGCACCAGCGCCCACGCGATGAGGTGCGTGAACGAGAGCTTGCCGGCGCCGCCGGCCGACGCCAGGTCCTGGTTGATGCGCTTGCGCTGGGCCTCCAGCGTGCCGACGCCGACGGTCCGGAAGCTCGTGGCGGTGGGGATCGACAGGCTCTGGTCCATGTAGCCGGCGAGCGCGGCGGCGGGGCCGCGCAGCGGCACGGCCTCCTCGCCCGCGGCGGGCGCCGCGGCGGCCTTCGCGGGCGCGGCGGGGGCCGGGGCGGCGGCGCCGGACGCGGCGGCCACGACGTCCTCCTTGCGGATCATCCCGGCGGCGCCGGTGCCCGTGAGGGTGCCGGGGTCGATGCCGTGCTCCAGCGCCAGGCGGCGCGCGATGGGGGAGATCTTCGGCCACTCGACCGCGGCGCCGGCGGGCGCCTGCCCGTTGCCGGCGGCGGCGGGCCCGGGGCCGGCCTGCTCGGGAGCGGCGGCGGCCGGCGCGGGCGCCGATGCGGCGCCGGCGGCGCCGGCCTCGACGTGGCCCAGCGGCTGCCCGACGGTGAACGTGGCGCCGGCCTCGACGTCGATGGACGCCAGGCGGCCCGCGGCGGGCGCGGGCACCTCGAGGTCGACCTTGTCGGTCGACACCTCCAGCAGGATCTGCTCCGCCTCGACGGCCTCGCCCACGGCGACCCGCCATTCGACGACGGTGCCCTCGGTGACCGACTCCATGTCGGGGAGCACGATCGGGACCATCTGGCCCGGCTCGGCGGGCTCGGCCGGCTCGGCGGGCGCCTCGGGCGCGGGCGCGGCGGCCTCCTCCGCGGCGGGCGCGGCCGCGAGCTCTGCGACGGGAGCCTCGGGCTCCGCGGCGGCGGGCGCGCCGCCGTTGCCGCCGTCCGGCGCCGGGGCGCCGCCGTCGCCGGTGCTCAGCTCGGCGAGGAGCGCCCCCACCTCGACGGTCTCGCCGGGGGCGGCGACGATCCTGGCGACGGTGCCCGCCGCGGGGGCCGGCACCTCGACGTCCACCTTGTCGGTGGTGACGTCCAGCAGCGTGTCGCCGGCGGCGACGGCGTCGCCCTCCTTGACCCTCCACTCGACCACGACACCCTCGGTGACCGATTCACCGAGCTCGGGGAGGAGGACCTTGACTGTCTGGGAGGTGGTTGCCACGCCGACGACCTAATCTATCGCGATCCGCCTGCGGGCGTCGGGTCGCCGGGGCCGGCTGCAACGGCGTTTCGCTTATGGGGATCATCACGAAGTGCCGTTTCCGGGCACACGTGCGCGGGGCCGGCGCCGATCGGGCCGGACCCGGGTCCCACCGCCCGGTGCTACTCGCCGAGCTCCAGGATGCGCTCCATCGCCTCGGCGACGGCCTCACGCTGGCTCTGGGTCAGGCGGCCGAGCCGGGAGATGACGGCCTCGGAGTCCTCGCGCTCCAGATCCCGGGCGACCCGGGTCAGCTCGCGGAGGGCGCCCTGGCGCTCCCAGTCGTCCACCGGCGGGTCCGCAATCTCGGTGATCCGCCTGAAACGGTCCTCTGGCACGGGGGAGACCCTATCGCCGCGCGCGCCGCGAACAGACCCCCCGATGGTCCAGTCCTGGCCGCGAGCTGTCCAGGGTCTGCTATGGTTGAGCGCGCAAACACATGAGCGACGAGACGCGACACCTCCCCGATGCCACCACACTGGGCCCCGTGCGGCTCCGGGTGGGCGATCTGGACCGCATGGCGGCGTTCTACGACCGCGCGATCGGCCTGCGGCGGCTCGACGAGTCGGGGTCGGAGGTCCGTCTCGGGACCGGTGACGGCACCGTGCTGGTCGAGCTCGAGGGCGATCCTTCGGCGCCGGCGCGGCCGGCCCGCTCCACCGGCCTGTTCCACCAGGCGATCCTGGTGCCGGAGCGCGCCGACCTGGCCGTGGCCCTGCGTCGCGTGCTCGACGCGGGGTGGCAGTTCACGGGCGCCTCTGACCACCTGGTCAGCGAGGCGCTCTACCTCGACGACCCCGAGGGCAACGGCATCGAGATCTATCGCGACCGGCCGCGCGACGAGTGGCGCCGGGACGCCGAGGGCGCCCTGGAGATGGCGACGCTGCCGATGGACGTGGAAGGCGTGATCGCGTCGGCGTCGGAGGGGACGCCCGACGAGGGGATGCCCGACGGCACCGTCATGGGGCACGTGCACCTCCAGGTGGCCGACGTCCCGGGGGCCGAGCGCCACTACGCCGGCGGCCTCGGCTTCGACGTGACCGTCCGCGGCTACCCGGGGGCGCTGTTCGTCTCGGCCGGCGGCTACCACCACCACCTGGGGCTGAACACGTGGGGCACCCGCGGGGCGCCGCCGCCCCCGCCGGGCGCCCGCGGCCTGGCGCGCTACCGGGTGGTGGTGCCGACCGCCGCCGACCTGCGCGCCGTCGCGGCCCGCCTGGACGCGGCGGAGATCGCCGCCGAGCCGCGCGACGGTGGCCTGGAGGTCGTCGATCCCTCGGGCAACCGGGCCCTCCTGGAGGCGGCCCGGGACTGAGCGGGGCCGCGGCCGGGTACACGCCGGGCGTGTCCGGATCCCGCAGAGAGCGCAGGGCGGCGCTCGTCGACATCGACGGCACGCTCGTCGACTCGAACTACCAGCACGCGCTCGCGTGGTTCCGGGCGATGCGCGAGTACGGCGTGACCTGCGAGGTGCGGGTGCTGCACCACCTGATCGGGATGGGCGGCGATCAGCTCGTGACGGCCGCCGCCGGCGAGGAGGTCGAGCGCCGCCACGGGGACGACCTCCGCGAGGCCGAGAGGGCCGCCTTCCGGGAGATGATGGACGAGGTGACCGTCCTCCCCGGCGCCCGGCTGCTGCTCGAGACGCTGACGGAGCGGGCCCGGTCGCTCGTGCTCTCGAGCTCCGCGAAGCCGGAGGAGGCGGAGCACTACATCGATCTGCTCGACGCACGCGACCTCGTCGACGGGTGGACCACGTCGGAGGACGTGGATGCCACCAAGCCCGCCCCCGACCTGATCCAGGCCGGGCTCGACCGGGCCGGCGGCGGACCGGCCCTGATGATCGGCGACTCGACCTGGGACTGCCGCGCCGCGGCACGCGCGGCGGTGCCCGCCGTCACCGTCCTCACGGGCGGCTACTGCCGCGAGGAGCTGCTGGAGGCGGGTTCGGTCGCGGTCTTCGACACGCCGGAGGAGGCCGCCGGCGGGATCGTGGAGCGGGACCTGCTGACGTGACCCGGGTGGCGGTGGAGCTGAGCTTCGACGACGGGCCGGACCCCGTCTGGACGCCCGCCGTGCTCGACGCGCTGGCCGCCGAGGGGGTGCAGGCCACCTTCTTCGTCCTGGGCCCGCTCGTGCTGGAGCACCGCGACGTGATGGCGCGGATCGCGGCGGAGGGGCACGAGATCGGGTTGCATGCCTGGGATCACATGCGCCACGGCGAGCGCACGCGCGCCGACCTCGAGCGCGACACCGACCGCGCGCTGGCCGCGCTCGCCGAGGTGGGGGTCCGCCCGCGCCGCTGGCGGACGCCGTGGGGCGACGTCGCCGGCTGGACGCGCGCCGTCGCCGCGGCGCGCGGGCTGGACGTGACGGGCTGGACCGCCGACTCGCACGACTGGCGGGGCGACCCGGCCGAGGCGATGCTGGCCGGCCTGGTCCCGGACCTGGCGCCGGGCGGCATGGTGCTGATGCACGACGGCCTCGGCCCCGGGGCGCTGCGCGACCACTGCCGCGAGACCGTGCGGCTCATCCGGCCCCTGTGCGAGGTCATCCGCGCGCGCGGCTGGGACGCCGGCCCGGCGCCGCTCGGCGACGTGCTGGCGGTGGTCGGCGCCGGGGCCGCCGCGCGCGACGCCGCGCCGCCCGCCTTCCCCGAGGGCGCGATGCGCCTGCTCGAGCGCGCCGGCGTGCTGGCGGCCACGGTGCCGGGCACGCGGCCCGCCCCGACCCCGGGCGAGGAGTGGGCGCTGGTGCGACGGGTCGCGCGCGCCGACGGCTCGGTGGCGCGCATCCTCGACGGCCACCTCAACGCGGTGGAGCGGGTCGGGCTGCTCGCCCCGGAGCCCTTGCGCGGGGAGGAGCTGGCGGCGGTGGCGGCCGGTGCGCGCCGCATGGGGGTGTGGGGCGCCGACCCGCTGCCGGGCGAAGGGCCCCCGGCGGTGCTCCTCGGGCCGGCGGGCGACCGACGGATCGCGGGCGACAAGGTGTTCTGCTCCGGCGCCGGCGGCCTCGATCGCGCGCTGGTGACGGCGCGGGACCGCGCCGGGCGGCCGGCGCTCGCGCTCGTGGATCTGTCGGAGGGCGTGCTGATCGACCGCGGGTGGTACCGCGGATCGGGTCTGCGGACGGCGGAGAGCCACCGCGTGCGCTTCGACGACGCCCGCGTGCTCGCCGTGCTCGGCGCCCCCGGCGAGCTGGTGCGTGAGCCGTGGTTCTCGCGCGACGCGATCCGCACGGCCGCCTGCTGGGCGGGCATCGCCGACCGGGCCGCCGACGCGGCGCTGCACGCGCTGGCGGAGCGACCCGCGGTGGGCGACCTGGAGGCGCTGGCGGCGGGCCGGATCATGGGCGCGGTGGCGACGATCGACCGATGGCTGGACGCCGCGGCGCGGGAGGCCGCCGACCCGGGCGCCGATCTGCGTGCCACATCGGTGCATCTGCGCGCGGCGGTGGCCGACGCCTGCCGGACGGTCGTGGACGAGGCGGGCCGCGCCGCCGGCTCGCGGCCGCTGGTGGACGGCGGCCACCTCGACCGCTGCCGCCGCGACCTGGACCTGTTCCTGCTCCAGCACCGCCTGGACCCGATGGTGGCGCGGCTGGGCCGCGCGGAGTTGGAGCGCCGTTCGTGAGGACGCGGATGGGCGCCGCCTACTTCGAGGCGCTCTACGCCGCCCATGACGACCCCTGGGGCTTCGCCACCAGCCCGTACGAGCGGGCCAAGTACGACCACACGCTGGCCGCCCTCGGCGGCCGGCGCTTCGCGCGCGGCTTGGAGGTGGGCTGCTCGATCGGGGTGCTGACCGCGCGGCTCGCGGAGGTGTGCGACCGCCTGCTCGCGGTCGACGTGGCGGCGGCCGCCGTCGCCCGTGCCCGCGAGCGGCTCGCCGACGCGCCCGGCGTGACGGTGGAGCGGCGGGCGCTGCCGGACGAGATGCCGGACGGCCCGTTCGACCTGATCGTGGCGTCGGAGGTCCTCTACTACTGGGACGCCGCCCTCCTGGCGCGGGGTTGGGACGCGCTCCGCGGCGCGCTCGCGCCCGGCGGGAGCCTGCTGGCGGTGCACTGGCGCGGGCCGGTGCGGCACTACCCGCAGGGGGGCGACGCGGTGCACGACGCGGTCGCCGCCCGGGCGGGCGGGCTGGTGCACGCCGTGTCGGCGCGGACCGGCGACTACCGCCTGGACCGCTGGGACCGGCCGTGACCGGGCCGCTGCCGCCGCCCGAGCCGCGCCTGCGCGCCTGCGTCGTGGTCCCCGCGCACGACGAGGAGGACACCGTCGCCGCGTGCATCGACGCGCTGGCGGCCCAGGAGGGCGTGCCGCGCGCCGACTTCGAGGTGATCCTGGTGCTCGACCACTGCATGGACGCCACCGCCGCCCGCGCGCTGGCGGCCGCCCGCCTCCACGCGGGGCTGTCGCTGCGGGTGCTGGCCGCGTCGGCGCCCGGCGCCGGCGCGGCCCGCCGGCGAGGGATGGACGAGGCCGCCGCCCGCCTCGAGGCGGTGGGGCGCCCGGGCGGGCTGATCGCCTCGACCGACGCCGATTCCCGGCCCCGGCACGACTGGCTGCGCCGCCAGCTGGACCTGGTCGCCGCCGGCGCCCGCGCCGTGGGCGGGCTGATCGAGGTCGACGCCGGGGACGAGCTGCTGCGCCGCCGCGCGCTGCGCCTCGATGCGGCTGGCGCCGATGCCGGGGGCCACCCGTTCTTCAGCGGCGCGTCGATGGGCGTGACCGCGGCCGCGTACCGGGCGGCGGGCGGGTTGCGGCCCCTCGCGGCGCTCGAGGACCGGGCCTTGGAGCAGAGCCTCGAGGAGCGTGGCATCCCGATCGTCCGCTCGCGCGAGGTTCGGGTGGTCACCTCCGGGCGCACCGACGGCCGCGCGCGCCACGGGCTGGCGGCCGATCTGCGGCTCGACGACTGGGCGGCCCGGCGCACGTACCGCGCGGGCGACTGGGACCCGGTCGCGCTGGCGGCGCGCAAGCGGGGGACGGTGTCGGTGATCCTCCCGGCGCGGGAGGTGGCGGACACGATCGGCCCGATCATCGACGCCATCGCGCCGCTGGAGCGGCTGGGGCTCGTCGATGAGCTGCTGGTGGTCGACGCGGCGTCGCGCGACGGCACCGCCCGGGTGGCGCGGGCCCACGGCGCGCGGGTGGTGCAGGAGTCGGCGGTGCTGCCCGACGCGGGCCCGTGCCGCGGCAAGGGCGACGCGATGTGGCGTGGGCTGGCGGCGACGGAGGGCGATCTGGTTGCGTTCGTGGACGCGGACACCGCCGACTTCGACGCCACGTTCGTCTCCGGGCTCCTGGGTCCGCTGGTCGACGACGCCGGGGTCGCGCTGGTGAAGGGGGCGTTCCGGCGCCCGCTGCGCGCGGGCGACGCGGTGCTGCCCGACGAGGGCGGCCGCGTGACCGAGCTGGTGGCGCGGCCGCTCCTGGCGATCCTGGCGCCGGAGCTGGGCGGGCTGGCGCAGCCGCTGGCCGGGGAGCAGGCGGCGCGCCGCGACCTGCTCGAGGCCATCCCGTTCCCGGTGGGCTACGGCATCGAGACCTCGATGCTGCTCGACACGCTGGCGCTCCGCGGGCTGGACGCGATCGCCCAGGTCGACCTGGGGACGCGCCAGAACCGGCACCAGCCCCTCCGGGAGCTGGGGGCGATGGCGATGGCGGTCATGGGCGCCGGCCTGCGCCGGGGGCTGCCCGCCGAGGTGTGGGAGAGCTTCGCCGCCGGCCGCATGCGCTCACCCGCGCGGGGCGGCGGCTGGGCCGTGCGGGACGTGCCGCTCGACGAGCGCCCTCCGCTCGCCGAGCGGCTCGGCGTGGAGGGTCAGGCCGCCTGCTCGGCGTGACGGCCCTCGGCGAACTCCTCGATCATCTTCGCGCAGAAGGCCGGCAGATCGTCCGGCTTGCGGCTCGACACGAGGCCGTTGTCGACGTGGACCTCCTCGTCCACCCAGTTCGCCCCGGCGTTGGTGAGGTCGGTGCGCAGCGTCGGCCACGAGGTGATGGTGCGGCCGTCCACGACCCCGGCGTCGATGAGCGTCCACGGGCCGTGGCAGATCACGGCCACCGGCTTCTGCTGATCGAAGAAGTCGCGGACCAGGCGCTGCACGTCCGGGTCGATGCGCAGGACGTCGGGGTTCGCCACGCCGCCCGGCAGCACCAGCCCGTCGAACCCCGCCGCGTCCGCGTCGGCGGCCGTCAGATCGACGGTGAACTCCTCGGACGGGTCGAGGTGGTCGAACGACCGGATGGACCCGCCCTCCAGCGAGATCAGCGACGGCACCCCGCCCGCCGCCTCGACGGCCTCCCACGGCCGGACCAGCTCCACCCGCTCGACGCCGTCCGCCGCGAGGAACGCGATGCGCTTGCCCTGGATCTCGTCGCTCATGCCGTCCTCCTGGAATCGCTGTCGGTGACACCGATCCGGTACCCCCGCGACGCGGGCGGAAACGGACGGGGCGTCCCGTTTCACGGGCGCCCGGGGCGGGCACGGGACCGGGGATGAGTGACGGGCCCGGGAGGGTGATCGACCCGGCGGTGGGCGTCGACGCGATCGACGACGCCACCCTGCGCGCGGTCCACCGGATGGAGGTCGCGGCGGAGTGGATCGAGCGCGCGTTCGGCGCGCTCCTCGACGCGCACCACGCCGCCGGCCACGGCCAGGAGATGCTCCTCGAGGCCGCCGACCTGCTCGACGCCGCGGGCCACCGCGGCCTCGCCGCGCTCGTCCGCTCGGACGCCGCCTGCCGGGACGCCGCCGACGGGCGCTGGACGTACCAGGTCGTCGACGAGTTCCGGGCCCACCTGCTGGAGCCGGTGCGCCGGGTGGAGGAGCGGGTGCGGGACGAGTTGAGCGGCGGAGTCCGCCACCGCTACGAGGCCCGCGCCAAGCGCGACACCCCCGGCGCCACGTCCTCCACGGGGGTGCGGCTCCCACCGGACTGACCCGGGCGAGGCGCGCGGTCGTTCAGGTGGACGCGGAGCGACGCTCAGTCGAACGCCCCCGCGCTCACCGAGCGCGACGAGGGCGGCGGGAAGGGGGCGCCCGCGGCGACGAGGTCGCCCCCGCGTTCGTAGTCGCGATCGCGCTCGTGGGTCAGGACGCCCACCAGCCGTCCCTCGCGGCCGTACCACGCGGTGAAGCCGTCGGTGCCGGCGTCGACGTGCACCTCGTCCCAGCCGTCGCCCCAGGCGCGCTGCTTCAGCGTCCGCAGGCCGACCGTCGACCAGAACCCCGGGACGGCGTCCCAGCGGACGTCCTCGCCGGCGATCGACCGGCCGGCGACCTCCCCCTGGGCGAGGGCCTCCCCCCAGTGCTCCACGCGCAGGCGCCGTCCGGCGGCGGGGTTGTGGGCCAGCGCGATGTCGCCCGCGCAGCGCACGCCGGCGGCCGACGCGCGCATCGCGGCATCGACCGGGATCGCGCCGGCGTCGGTGGCCAGTCCCGCACCCTCCGCCAGCGCCACCCTGGGCCGGGCCCCCGTGCCCAGCACGACGAGGTCGCACGGCACCTCGCCGCCCTCCTCCAGCACCAGGTGCAGCGCGGCCCCTTCCGGCCGGATCGCCGACACGGCCGCGCCGCAGCGCACCTCGCAGCCCGCCTCCTCGAGCCACGCGCGGAGCAGCCCGCCCACGCGCCCGCCCAGCCGGTCCGCCTGCGGCGCCGCCTCGGGCGTCACCACCGTCACCTCGGCCCCGCGCATCGCCAGCGACGCCGCCGCCTCGCAGCCCACGAACCCCGACCCGATCACCGCGACGTGCACCCCGGCACGCACCGCCGCGGCGACCGCGGCCGAGTCGTCGCGCGTGCGGATCACGTGCACGGCGGGGAGGTCGGCGCCCGGGAGCGGCGGCCGGACGGGCTCGGAGCCGGTGCACAGGACGCACTCGCCGTACGCGAGCGTCCCGCCGTCCTCGAGGTCCACCTCGCGGTCGCCCGGGCGCAGCGCGGAGACGGTCGTGGCGCGCCGCAGCTCCACGCCGTGCCGGCGGAACCACGCGTCGTCCTCGATGGGCAGCTCCTCCGGCGGGATCCGCCCCCGCAGGAACTCCTTGGTGAGGGGCGGCCGCCGGTAGGGGGCGTGCGGCTCGGCCGTGAGCAGCACCACGGGCGCCCGGCCCCCGGCGGCCCGGTAGCCTCGCGCGGCCGACAGGCCCGCCGGCCCGCCGCCGACGATCACGATCCGATCCGAGCCCACGGCCCGCCGTACCCGGAACCGCGCGGCGCCCAACCCGCCGCCGGTGCGGGCTCCCGGTCCCCGTTACCGCCGGATCGGCGGGGGTACCGCCTTCCCGTACACGAAAACGACACCGGGAGGCACGTCCGCATGTCGCAGATCGAGGAGTCCATCGAGGTCGGGGTCCCCGTCTCGACCGCCTACAACCAGTGGACCCAGTTCGAGGAGTTCCCCTCGTTCATGGAGACGGTCGACCGCATCACCCAGGTCGACGACACGCATCTCCACTGGAAGGTCTCCGCGGCGGGACGCACGGAGGAGTTCGACGCGGTGATCACGGAGCAGATCCCCGACACCCGCGTCGCGTGGACGACGACGGAGGGCCCGAAGCACGCGGGCGCCGTCGACTTCCACAAGCTGTCCGACGACGCGACCCAGATCATGGTCGTGATGGACACGGAGCCCGACTCGCTGGCCGAGAAGGCGGCCGACGCGGTCGGCCTCGCCCGCCGTCAGGTGCGGAAGGACCTGGAGCGCTTCAAGGAGATGATCGAGTCGCGCGGCCGGGAGACCGGCGCGTGGCGCGGCGAGGTCTCCGGCAACTAGCTCCGCGGGGGCGCGCCGGCGGGCCCGGCGCGCCCCTCGTCGCCGTTCCGGAGGCGGGGGAGCACCTCGGCTCCGTAGAGGCGGATGAGCCCCTCCGGGTCGGCCCCGGACGCGTTGACCACCACCACGCCGGTCGCGCCCAGCTCCCCGAGCAGCCTGAGCTTCGCGACGTGGGAGTCCGGGTCGGCCGTCACCAGGTTGGCGCGCGTGAACTGGTCGTCGGAGACGCCCTCGCCCTTCGCCTGGATCGCGTCGGTCGCGTGGATGTCGTCCGTGTAGAGCTCCGGCAGGAGCGCGGGCTTCCACTCGCGGCTGCCGTGGAGCGCCGCGTCGTCGTCCTCACCCGTCGCCGCCAGCGTCTGGAGCCAGATCTCGCCCGGCTCGCGGCCGGCTTTCTCCGCGCCCCGGCGGTAGGCGGCGATGACCTTCGGCGCGGTGACGGGGCTGCCGAGCGTCCAGATGCCGTCGGCGAGCTGGCCGGCCACCTCGGCGATCTGCTCGTGGAACGCCGACACGATCACCGGCGGGCGCCGGGCCGGCCGGTCGTAGAGCCGCGCGCCGCGCGTCGTGAAGTAGACGCCGCGGAAGTCGAGGGTCTCGCCGTCGAGCAGGCGCACGATGATCTCCAGCGCCTCCGCCGTGCGCTGCAGCTGCTCGGCCGTGTCGGGCCACTCCATGCCCGCCGGCACCTCGTTCATCGCCTCGCTGGATCCGACGCCCAGGAACGCCCGCCCCGGCGCCAGCGCCTCGAGGGTGGCGACCTGCTGCGCGACCACCACCGGGTTGTAGCGGTGGACGACGCCGGTCACGCCGGTGCCGAGCGCGATGCCCGAGGTGGCCTGGGCCGCGGCGCCGAGCCACACCCAGGCGTTGCCGCAGTGGGCGGGGGCGAGACCGCCGGGGACCCACCAGGGGGTGAGGTGGTCGGAGCAGGCGACCCCGTCGAACCCCGCCTCCTCCGCGAGCACCGCCTGGCGCAGCAGCTCCAGCGGCGAGAAGCGTTCGTGGGACGCCCCCAACACGACCGCCATGCGGTCCGGTCGGTGCCGCCGGGCCCACAGGACCCCGCGGATGGACTCGATCACGCTCATGCGGGGTGACGGTTCCCGCGACGGGGCGCGCCGACACCCGCCGGGACCGGGTCCCGGTGGCCGTGGCGTCAGCCGGGTATCGCTCGCGGGTACCCGACGCCGTACCGGGGCGGGCAGGCCGTGCGCGCCACGGGGGCATCGGCGTGGTCGGCGTGTACCCGCCGGCGGATCCCGGGGCGAAGGACGATCTGGCGAAGGAGGGCCGGATCCCGTGGCACTACGGGACGTTCTTCACCAAGGGCCAGCACATGGGGACCGGCCAGGCGCCGGTGGAGCGGTGCAACCGGCAGCTCCGCGACCTGATCGTGGCCGGGCGGGCCACGCCGTCGTTCATCGTGAGCCACGAGCTGGGCCTGAAGGAGGGTCCGGGCGCCGACACGTGCTTCGACGAGCGCGCACACGGCCGGACCAAGGTGCTGCTGCACCCGGGTGCCGCCTGATCCCGTTACGTCCCGCGCGGGCCGGGAACGCCAGTCGACACACCCACGAGAGGAGTCCCGGATGTCCACCGACAAGCAGCGCACGGGGGAAGAGGACCTCACCAAGGGCCCGACCCCGGATTCCCGTCGCGCGGACGGCGAGCCGGAGCGCGAGCACGACACCAGCGAGGGCCCGACGCCCGAGACCCGTGAGGCCGAGCGGGCCGCCGACCGGCGCTGACCGCCGCGGGCCCGCCCCGACCGGGGCGGGCCGCGTCACGGTTTCCCACCGTCGGCGCCCGGGCACCCTCGCCTCCGGATGTGCGAGCGATGAACACCCCGAACTCCATCCGGACGCAGGTCTCGGGCGGGCGCGCGCGGGTCCAGGTGGAGGGCGCCCTGGACCTGGCGACCCGCGACCGGTTCCTCGCCGAGGTGGACGCCTCGCTCGACGTCGACGTCCTGGAGCTCGACCTCCGTGAGCTCGAGTACGTCGACTCGACCGGGCTCAGCGCGATCATCGAGGCCAACAAGCGCTCGGAGGCCCGGATCGGCCGACGGGCCCGGCTGCTGATCGCGGAGGACGGGCCGGTGCGCCGGCTCCTGGAGTTGACCCTGCTCCACCTGACGCTGGACGTCAGGCTCGCATAGGGCGACCGGCTAGCGGCCGAGCTTCATGAGGGCGTCGCGGACGGCGCCTTCCGCGTCGATGCCGAACCCGTCGACGAACCGGCTGCGGTGGGCGATCTGCACGTGCATGCCCGGGAAGACGTCCGTGTCGTCCGCGGTCGGGGTCGTCGCGCCGCGCGTGACCGGCCCGGGGCCGTAGATGCGTGCGCCCTCCTCGCGCATCCTGGCCAGCGTCTGGAGCGTCGCGTCGCTCAGCGTTGCGGTCGCCATCACGTCCTCCTGGCTCGGGGACCCTCATCGGGATCGTGCCCGCAACCGCGGTGACGGAACCCCGGTTGGGCGCGCGGCCGCCGGGGAAAGGGACGTGGCGCGTGCCCAGCCTGCGACACAGCTCCGATCGCGAGCCCGGCTACACCCGGCGGCGGCAGGGGAGGGGCTGGCGCTACCTCGACGCGGACGGCCGCACCGTGCGCGACGCCCGCCTGCGGGCCCGGTTCGAGGCGCTCGCCATCCCGCCGGCATGGACCGACGTCTGGATCTGCGCCAGCTCCCGAGGGCACCTCCAGGCCACCGGCACCGACGCCGCCGGGCGCCGCCAGTACCGGTATCACCCGCAGTGGCACGAGCAGCGCCAGATCGAGAAGTACGAGCGCATCCTCCGCTTCGCCGAGGGGCTGCCGGATCTGCGGCGCGTCACCGCCGGCCACCTGCGGCGCAGGACGCTCGACCGGGAGAAGGCCATGGCCGCGGCCGTCCGGCTGCTCGACCGCACCAACATCCGGCTGGGCGGCGAGGAGTACGCGAAGGAGCACAAGACGTACGGCCTCGCGACGCTGCGCTCGAAGCACCTGCAGGTGGAGGGCGACACCCTCGTGCTGGACTTCACGGGCAAGGGCGGCATCGAGCACCACGCCGAGGTCACCGACGCCCGCCTCGCGACCGTGGTCGCCGAGATGGACGAGCTGCCCGGCTACGAGGTCTTCAAGTACCTCGACGGGGACGGCGACGTGGTGGACGTCCGCTCCGGCGACGTCAACGCGTACATCAAGGAGTTGATGGGCGAGGACTTCTCGGCCAAGGACTTCCGCACGTGGGCGGGGACGGTCGCCGCCGCGGTCGCCCTGAGCGAGGTGGGCCCGATCGAGGGGGCCACGGCCCGGCGGCGAGCGGTCGCCCGGGTCTGCCGGATCGCCGCGGAGCTGCTGGGGAACACGCCGGCCGTGTGCCGCGCCAGCTACATCGACCCGCGGGTGATCGACCACTTCCTGGACGGGACCACGATCGCGTCGATCGCGGGGGAGGTCGCGTCGCGGATGAGCACCTCCGCCCGCGGGCACAGCGCCGAGGAGCTCGCGGTGCTCGCCCTGCTGCGGCGCGGCCTGCAGGACCGGGCCGCGGCGGCCTGAAGCGGCAGGACGGGAGGCGCCGTGACGGTCATCCGGGATACGCTCGGCATGTGCTCGGACTGCCCCATGGCACCCGCGCCTGCCTCTTCGATCTCGACGGCGTCCTGACCCGGACGGCGGTCGTGCACGCGGCGGCATGGAAGGCGATGTTCGACGCCTACCTGCTCGACCGCTCCCGCCGCACCGGCGAGCCGTTCGTGCCGTTCGACGCGGGGCACGACTACGACGCGTACGTCGACGGCAAGCCGCGCGCCGACGGGGTGCGCGACTTCCTGGCCTCCCGCGGCATCACCCTGCCGGAGGGCTCGACGGGCGACCCGCCCACGGCCGGGACCGTCGCGGGGCTCGGGGCGCGGAAGAACCGGCGCGTGGTGAAGCTCATCCACGAGCGCGGCGTGGCGCCGTACCCGGGGTCGGTGCGCTACCTCCACGCCGTGCGCGACGCGGGCATGCGCACGGCCGTCGTCTCGTCGAGCACCAACTGCCGCGACGTGCTGGAGTCGGCGGGGATCGCCGATCTGTTCGACGAGCGCATCGACGGCGTGGTGGCCGAGCGGCGGGGGCTGCGCGGCAAGCCGGCCCCCGACACGTTCCTGGAGGGCGCCCGCGCGGTGGGCGTGGCGCCGTCGGAGGCCGCGGTGTTCGAGGATGCCCTCGCGGGGGTGGAGGCCGGGCACGCCGGCCACTTCGCGCTGGTGGTGGGGGTCGACCGGGTGGGGCAGGCGCACGCCCTCGCCGCGCACGGCGCCGACGTGGTGGTGCAGGACCTGGCCGAGCTGCTGCACGCGGCGTGATCGCCGACCACCGCTACTCCGTCGAGCCCTGGGCGGTGCGGGAGCGGAGCCTCGACCTGGACGTGCTCGCCCAGAGCGAGTCGGTGCTGGCGCTCAGCAACGGCCACATCGGCCTGCGCGCCACCCTGGACGAGGGCGAGCCGCACGGCCTGCCGGGGACGTACCTCAACGGCTTCTACGAGATCCGGCCGCTGCCGTACCCGGAGGGCGGCTTCGGCTACCCGGAGTCGGGCCAGTCGGTGATCAACGTGACCGACGGCAAGATCATCCGGCTGCTGGTGGAGGACGAGCCGTTCGACGTCCGGTACGGCGTGCTGCACGACCACGAGCGGACGCTGGACCTGCGCGACGGCGTGCTGCGTCGCACGGCCGACTGGACCTCGCCGGCGGGGACCCGGGTGCGCGTGACCTCGACGCGGCTGGTCTCGTTCGCGCAGCGCGCGGTCGCGGCGATCGAGTGGACGGTGGAGCCCGTCGACGGCGCCACCACCGTGGTGGTCCAGTCGGAGCTGGTGGCCAACGAGCCGCTGCCCGAGTCGGCCGCCCACGACCCGCGGGCGGCGGCGGAGCTGGGCAGATCGCTGGTCGGCGAGTACCACGCCCACGACGGCTGCCGCGCGGTGCTGATGCACACCACCACCCACAGCGGGCTGCGGATGGCGGCCGGCATGGACCACCACATCGAGGCGCCGGCCCGCCACCGGCTGGACAGCGAGAGCTCCGGCGACCTGGGCCGGGTCACCGTCGCCGCGAGGCTCGCCGAGGGGGAGCGCCTGCGGCTCGTCAAGTTCCTGTCGTACGGGTGGTCGGCGCGGCGCTCGGCCCCGGCGATCCGGGCGCAGGTGGAGGGGGCGCTGCAGGAGGCGATCCTCACCGGGTGGGACGGACTGCTGGCCGCGCAGCGCGAGTACCTCGACGCGTACTGGAAGTGCGCGGACGTCGAGGTCGAGGGCGACGACGAGCTGCAGCAGGCGGTGCGCTTCGCGCTGTTCCACGTCCTCCAGGCGGGGGCCCGCGCCGAGAACCGGGCCATCCCGGCGAAGGGGCTCACGGGGCCGGGCTACGACGGCCACGCGTTCTGGGACACCGAGACGTACGTGCTGCCGCCGCTCACCTACACCCACCCCGACTCGGCCGCCGACGAGCTGCGCTGGCGCCACTCCACCCTGGACCTGGCGCGCGAGCGGGCCCGCACCCTGGGCCTGGACGGCGCGGCGTTCCCGTGGCGCACGATCCGGGGCCACGAGTGCTCCGGCTACTGGCCGGCCGGGACCGCCGCCTTCCACGTGGGCGCCGACATCGCGGCGGCGGTGGTGCGGTACCAGTCGGCGACCGGCGACGAGGACTTCGCCCGCGACGTGGGCGTGGAGCTGCTGGTGGAGACGGCGCGGCTGTGGGCGTCGCTGGGTCACCACGACGCCGACGGGTCGTTCCGCATCGACGGGGTGACCGGCCCCGACGAGTACACGGCGATCGTGGACAACAACGTCTACACGAACCTCATGGCGCAGCGGAACCTGCGTGCCGCGGCGGCCGCCGTTGAGCGCTGGCCGGAGCGCGCGGCCCAGCTGGAGGCGGGGCCCGCCGAGGTGGCGTCGTGGCGCCGCGCCGCCGACCAGATGGCGATGACGTGGGACGCCGAGCTGGGGGTGCACCCGCAGTCGGAGGGCTTCACCCGCCACGCCCGCTGGGACTTCGAGGGCACCTCGCCCGAGCAGTATCCGCTGCTGCTGCACTTCCCGTACTTCCAGCTGTACCGCACGCAGGTGGTGAAGCAGGCCGACCTGGTGATGGCGCTGTACCTGCGCGGCGACGCCTTCACCGACGCCCAGAAGCTGGCCGACTTCGACTACTACGAGCCGCTGACGGTGCGCGACTCGTCGCTGTCGGCGTGCATCCAGGCGGTCGTGGCCGCCGAGGTGGGGCATCTGCAGCTCGCCTACGACTACACGGTGGAGGCCGCGCTCATCGACCTGCGCGACCTGGCCCGCAACACCCACGACGGGCTCCACATCGCGTCGCTCGCCGGCACGTGGCTGGCGCTGGTGGGCGGCTTCGGCGGGATGCGCGACCACGACGGGGAGCTCACGTTCGCGCCCCGCCTGCCCCCGCGGCTCCGGCGGATGACGTTCGGGATGCACGTCCGGGGTCGCACCCTGCGGGTGGAGGTGACGAGGGACGCGGCCACCTACTGGGTGGCGGGCGGCGCGCCGCTGGACGTGGCCCACCACGGGGAGGACGTCGTGGTGGCGGAGGGCGAGCCGGTCACGCGTCCCATCCCGCCCGCGCCGGATCTGCCCGCGCCCCACCAGCCGCCCGGCCGCGAGCCGGTGCGGCGCCGGCGCGACCGCTCAGCCGTCTGAGGCGGGCCGGCGGTAGCGGGCGGTGAAGGACCGGCCTCGCAGCTCGGGGTCGGCCCGGTCGGCGAACGCCTCCTCCACCAGCCCGGCGTCGGTGAACCCCGCCAGGTCGCGGCGGCTGAGCGGCCAGGGGCGGGTGCTGCCGCGGGGCTGGTCGTCGTCGCGCCCGAAGCAGCGCACGAACGCGACGCCGCCGGGCGCGGCGAGCGCCGCGATCGCGGCCACGGCGTGCGGCCAGTGGACGGGCTCGAGCGACTGGACGGTGCGGTTCTCGGCCACCAGGTCCCACGCCCCGGTCCAGGCGACGGGAAGGTCCAGGACGTCGGCGACGAGGTAGTCCACCGCCGACCCCGGGAAGCGCTCGCGGCAGCGCTCGATCGCCGTCGGCGACACGTCGAACGCCGTCACCCGGTGCCCGCGCCGGGCGAGCTCCTCCGCGTCGTCGCCGAGGCCGCACCCCACCACGATCGCCCGTCCCGGAGCCGGCGCCTCCGCGCCGTCGAGCCATGCGACGAGGTGCCGGTCGGGCGCGAGGTTCGCCCACGGGAGCGCGGCCAGATCGCGGCCGGCGCGGGCGTACATCTCCTCGAAGGGCTCGGGCACCGGCCCACCCTAGCCGCGCCGCCGGTTCACGGGCCGAGACGGTCGTTGACGGCGGCGCCGCGGCGGGCCGACCATCGCCCAGCACGTCCCATCCCGAAGAGGAGAGCACGATGGCCGGTTCGGAGCAGAAGAGCTTCGACACCCCGGACGAGGTGCGCGAGTTCCCTCACGGACGAGCTGAGATCGTGAAGATCGGCGGCGGCGAAGTCGGCCGGCTGTACATCGAGCCCGGCTGGGTCTGGTCGGAGCACATCAAGCCCATCGCGGGCACGGAGCTGTGCGAGGCGCCGCACTTCCAGTACATCGTCTCCGGCCGCGTGGGCGTCCGGATGGCGGACGGCACCGAGCTGGAGGCCGGGCCGGGTGAGGTGGTGGTGCTGGAGCCCGGCCACGACGGCTGGACGGTCGGGGACGAGACCGCGGTCGTGATCGACTGGGGCGGCGCCCACGTGTGGGCGAAGCCGATGCAGTAGCGGGGCCGCACGGCGCCATGGGCGGACTAGATTCCGCCCATGGCGCGACCCGCTCACCTCGCGCGCGTGGGCGCCGCGATCGCCGTCGCCGCCATCGGCCTCGCGCTGTCCGGCTGCAGCCCCGGCTCGCCCCACGACGCCGCGGTGGAGGCCTGGAACCGCCACCTCCGCCTGGTCACGAAGGACCTCGTCTCGGACCGCGGCCTGGTGGACGAGAGCGGGTCGCCCGCCGCCTCCTCCGGCTGCCGGAAGGGCGGCCGCATCGACGACTACACCCTCTACGCCTGCACCGTCGTGTTCGAGGACGGCACGGAGTGGGGCGGGGTGGTACGGGTGAACGACGACGGCACCGCGTTCATCAGGACGGCGCTGCACCCGCTCGACGCCGCCCACGAGCTGACCCGGCCCTGAACGTGCGAAAGCCCGGTCGAGGACCGGGCTTTCGCGAGTAGCGGGGGCAGGATTCGAACCTGCGACCTTCGGGTTATGAGCCCGACGAGCTACCAGACTGCTCCACCCCGCGGCGGAGTGTTCATTGTAGGACGATCACGCCCCAGGTCAAGCCGCCGGCTGCGCCGCCCGGGCCCTCCGGACGGTGGCGCCGACCTCCGCCCAGCCGGGCCTCCGGACCCGGGCGTAGACCCCGAACAGGTTCTCCCGCTCGCGGGCCAGGCCGGCCAGGACGCGGTTGTCGCGCTCCAGGGTGTCCGGGTCGAACGTGGTCACCGCGCAGCGCTCCGTGGGGGACACCACCTCGAGCACCGGCCCACCGTCACCGAGCTCCAGCAGGGCGCCCACCCAGGCCATCTCGGCGAACGGCTCCGGCCGCTCCAGCTCCAGCACCACGTTCGCGCGGAACCGGCGGACGTCCACCTCCTCGCCGGCGAGCCACTCGCCGACCGCGGCGAGGGAGGAGGTGCTGAGCAGGTGGACGGGGGCGGCGTCGTGCACGCCCACCGCGCTGCGCACCACGCGCACGGGGCGGCCCACCAGCTCCGACAGCTCCCGGGCCAGGCCGG
Source organism: Thermoleophilia bacterium (assembly GCA_050250915.1). Classification (GTDB taxonomy): domain Bacteria; phylum Actinomycetota; class Thermoleophilia; order Miltoncostaeales; family Miltoncostaeaceae; genus Miltoncostaea. The sequence continues at coordinate 93,149 of JBFWNT010000004.1, read as the reverse complement.
GGTCGTCCGGGTCGAGCTCGAAGCCGGCGGGGGTGGTCACACCGGCGCCCTCCGCCGCGTCGTGGTCGGCGTAGCCGGCGGTGAACCCCAGGAGCGCGTGCGCGCGGCGGGCGCTGAGCGGCGTGCCCTCGGCGTCCTCGACGGCGTGGCGGCGGTCGCCGAGAAGCCCGAACGGGCCGACGAAGGCTCGCCGCACCCGCTCCCCGCCGAACGACTTGACCGGGAACCGCCACAGGTCGGAGACGATCCCGAGGGGCGGGCTCCCGCCCTCGCCCGCGGCGGTCAGCGCAGGGTGGCCAGCAGGATCACGACGATCAGGAGGATGCCGAGGCCGGCGTACACGTACCGCAGCACCTTCGTCCGCAGGGCCCGGCTGTCCGCGGCGAGCTGCCTGCGGGCGGCATCCAACTTGACCGGGTCACGCTCCGGCTCGGGCCAGTCGTCCTCGTCGTCGTCGGCCATGGGCCGAGCGTACCGCGGCACGCCCGGCCCGTGACGGGGATCACCCCTCCTCGCCCGCGCAGTCGGTGAGCCCGAGCGTCCCCGCCTGCTGGTTCACCGAGGCGAACGGGTCCTCGCCGCTGGCGAAGAACTCCGCCGCCGGCGTGGCGCGCATGTCCGACAGCGCCTGCCGGGCGTCGGCGATCATCGCGTCGACGTCGGCCTTCATCTCGTCCGGGGGCACCAGGGCGGCGACGCCGTCGACCGTGCCCTGCGTGGTCTCGACGATCGTCTCGTAGAACGCCGGCCCGGGCGGCCCGTCCTTCGGCACCGCCGCCGCGATCGTCGCGTTCCCGGCGGCGCATATCGCGTTCGCCTGGGTCACGAACTCGTCGCGCGACAGCGCGGCGCTGTCGTCATCGCCGCCGCAGCCGGCCGCTCCGGCGATGCCGATGGCCGCGATGACGGCCGCGCACGTCAGCGTGGTGAAGCGATTTGGGCGTGGACGCATGGCTCCTCCTGGATGGGTGGTCGACCCGTCTGTCGCGCGGCGGCGGCTCAGCGGACGTCGCGCGCGTAGGGGCCGAGCCCGTTCAGCCGGTTCATCGCGTCGCTGCGCAGCGCGAGCGCGCGGAACCAGTCCGGGACGTCCGCGCACTCGCCGCCCGGCGCGTAGCGCCCCAGGCTGTACTGCCGGTCGAGCCCGTCGCTCCGCGCCATCAGCCCCAGCTGCCAGGGCTCCGCGCCCGGGGGGATGTCCACCGAGGTGATCCCGAGCACGCAGCTCGGGTCGAGGTCCAGCGGCTGCGTCGCCGCCGTCGTGCCGGACTGGCCTGCGGCGATCCCGACGCCGAGCGCGGCGGCCACTACCACGCCTGCGAGGCCGGTCATCATGCGCGTCCCGGTGATGTTCATCGTGCCCTCCTCCGGTCTGCCGGACGCCCCGTGGCATCCGATCGCGGCGTAGGCTGCGCGCCGCCGGTCGGACCCCGGTCAGGAGCGGTCAGGCGCCGGTAAGGGGGCGCGTCGTGGACTTCCAGATCCTTGGCGCCATGAGGGTTCTCGACGAGGACGGCGCCGACGTGCGGATCCCGGCGGGACGGGAGCGCGCCCTCCTCGCGCTGCTGCTCGTGGAGCGCGGCCGGGTGGTGCCTGTCGACCGGATCGTCGACGCGCTCTGGGGTGCGACGCCGCCCGACACCGCCGCCAAGGCGGTACAGGGGTACGTCTCGCACCTGCGCCGGCTCGTGCCCGGCGCCATCGTCACCCGGGCCCCGGGGTACGTGCTGGAGGCGCCGGACGACGCCGTCGACGCCGCTCGCTTCACCCGCCTCGCCGGCGACGGCCGGCACCTCCTGGACGAGGACGACGCGGCCGGCGCGGCCGCCGCCCTGGACGAGGCCCTGGCCCTGTGGCGCGGCCCCGCCCTGGCCGACGCGGCGTACGACGAGTTCGCCCAGGACGAGATCCGCCGGCTCGAGGAGGCCCGCCTCGCGGCCGTGGAGGACCGCGCCGAGGCCCTCCTGCGGACCGGACGCACGGCCGGTCTGGCGGGGGAGCTCGACGCCCTGGTCGCCGCGCACCCGCTGCGCGAGCGCCTCCGCGCCCTCGCGATGCTCGCCATGTACCGCGACGGCCGCCAGGCCGACGCCCTCGACCTCTACGAGCGCGGGCGCCGCACGCTGGCCGCCGAGCTGGGCGTCAACCCGGGGCCCGAGCTCGCGCGGGCGCACCGCGGCATCCTCAACCAGGACCCCGCCATCGGCGGCCCCGCCCGCGAGGCCCCCGCCGCCCCGCCGCACGTGCCGCCGCCCATCCGCGACCCGCGCGTCCGCCGCCGCCGCACGATCGCTCTGGCCGCCGCCGCCGTCGCGATCGTGGTCGGGGCGGTCCTCGCCCTGGCGCTGACGCGCGACTCCGGCGACGGCGGGGTTGCGGTTGCGGTCCCGTCCCTGGTCGTGATCGACCCGGCCACGGACGAGGTGGTCGCGTCGGTGCCGGTGGGATCGCGGCCGATCGCGGTCGCCGCGGACGACCGCGGCGCCTGGGTGGGCGACGCCCGGGACGGCACCGTCTCGTTCGTGGACGGGACCACCCACCAGCGCGCCGCCACGATCGGCGTCGGTGCGCCGGTGGTCGACCTCGCCTACGGCGCCGGTGCGCTGTGGGGCGCGACCGGGGGGTTCGGCGAGGTCCTGCAGATCGACGTGGGGCTGAACGGGGTGACCCGTCGCATCCCGATCGGCGATCCCGGGGCGATCCAGGCCACGACCGTGTCGTCGGTGACGGCCGACGACGAGTCGGTCTGGGCCGGGGCGCGTGGCGGCATCGTGGAGATCGACCCCGCCACGGGCGACGTCGGCGCGGTCACCGACCTCGGCGACTCCTCCGCGCTCAGTGCGGTCATCGTCGGCGACGGCGTCTGGGCGACGACGTTCCGGCGGCGGGCGAAGCGGGTGGAGCGCGCCTCGGGCCGGGTCACCGCCGAGTTCTACGCCGGCGAGTTCATCCTGCCGCTGGCTGCGGAGGGCGAGCGCGCCGTCTGGGTCGGCGCGGCAGACGACGGCCGCATCTGGAGGATCGACGCGGACACGGGCGCCACGCAGCTCACGGCGCAGGCGGGCCGCGGGTCGAACGGCATCGCCGTGAGCGACGGATCGGTGTGGGTCGCGTCATGGCCGGACGGGACCGTGCAGCGCGTCGACCCCGACACCGGCGAGGTGCGCGCCGTCATCCCGGTGGGCGGCAGCCCGGCCGACATCGCCGTGGGCGCCGGATACGTCTGGGTGGCCGTGACGGAGCCCGGCACGGACCCCGGCGGGGAGGGGACGGCTACGGGCGGGGGATCGTGATGCCGGGGACGTGGATCCTCCCCCTGACGATCCGCCGCCGCACCGCGGCCAGATCGGCGAGCACCGGCGCCGGCACACGCGGGCTGATGCGCCCCAGCTCCGCCCCGCCCAGCCGCAGGCCGAGGATGGTCGTCCTCCCGAACTCCAGGTCGCCATTCGCCACGCCGCGGATCATCAGCGCCACCTCGCGGTCGTAGCGCTTCACCACGCTCGTCAGGATGTGGGGGCCCAGGCCCGAGCGGTCCTCGTCCACCCCGATCGCCCAGATCCCCGCGGCCTTCGCGGCGGCCAGCGTGCCGGGCCCGCAGCCGCCGGCGACGTCGAAGACGGTGCCGGCGCCGCGGGCGATCTGACGCCGCGCGAGTGCGGCGCACTTCGTCGGGTCGGTGAAGTCGTCCGAGTAGTCCGTCAGGACCCGGACCCCGGGGGTCGCCGCCTTGGCGCCCGCCCTGAAGCCGATGACGAAATCCTGCACCGGCGGGATGGACTCGCCCCCCACCACCCCCACGACGTCGGGCCCCCGGCGCCGCTGCTCCAGGCGGGCCGCCAGCCAGCCCGCCAGGTAGGCGGCCTCGTGCGGGCGGGTGACCACGGCGGCGACGTTACCGGGCGCGCCGTCGACGATCGCGAGCGGCGCGTCGAGGAGGCCGAACCGCGCGTCGGGGAAGCGGCGCGCGACCGGCGCCAGATCCGACACGTGGAAGAGGTCGACCATCACCAGGTCGTGTCCCTGCCGCGCGAGCAGCGCGAGCGTGCCGGTGATGTCCTCCCGCGCGTCCGGCGAGACGATCCGGGCGTGGGCGCCCGTGCGCTTCGCGGCGCGGATGAACCCGTCGCAGAGGAGGTTGCCGCTCGCGCACTCGCCCGTGACCAGCACCACGTCAGGCGGGTCGGCGTGCGCGGCCCGCGGGCCGGGCGCCGCGGCCGCGGTGCAGGCGAGCGCCGCGGCCAGGGCCGCGAGCAGAGCGATGGCGAGCCGGCGGGGGGTCCGCATGCGCGCCCCTATCCGTCGTCCGCGCCGGGCACCCGGATCCGGCCGGCGACGAGGTCGCGCCGGACGGCCGCGAGCTCCCGCCGCACCCGGGTCGGCACCCGCGGCGAGATCCGCCCCAGCTCCGTGCCCCCGCGGCGGAGGCCCATGGCGATCCCGCGCCCGGCCGGGAGGCGGTTGGCGCGCGCCTGGCGCATGAGCATCGCGAACGCGCGGTCGTAACGCTTCAGGACGCTGGTGAGGATGTGCGGGCCCAGCCCCGCACGCTCACGATCGACGCCGACCGCCCAGACCCCCGCGCTGCGGGCGGCGTCGAGCGTGCCCGGCCCGCAGCCGCCCGCGACGTCGAGGAGCACGCCGGCGCCCTCGGCGATCTGCCGCTCCGCGGCGACCGCGCAGGCGGTGGGGTCGGTGAAGCTCCGCGCGTAGTCGGTCAGGACGCGCACGCCGGGGGCGGCCCGGAGCGCACCGGCCCGGAAGGCCACGATGAAGTCGTCCACCGGCGGGACCGGGAACCCTCCGACGGCGCCCACCACGTCCGGTCCGGGGCGGAGGCCCTCCATGCGGCCCGCGAGCCACCCCGCCAGGTACGCCGCCTGGCGCGGGCGGATCTCGACGATCGCGACGTTCGGTGGGCGTGGGACGGCGTCCCGGAGCGGGATGTCGATCGTCGCGAAGCGGGCCTGTGGGTAGCGCTCGGCCACGGCCGCGAGCTCCGGGGACATCTCCGGGTCGCCGATCACCAGGTCGTGCCCCTGCTGCGCGAGCAGCGCGAACGTCCCGGCCACGTCCTGGCGCGGATCGAGCGACACGATCCTCGCCCGCGTGCCCGTGCGCCGTGCCGCCTGGGCGAACGGCGGGCAGATGAACTCCCGCATCGCGCAGTCGTGCGTCACCAGCACGACGCTGGGCGGCTCGGGCGCGGCCGTGCCCGCGGCCGGCGTCGCGGCCGCGAGCCCGAGGGCGATGAACGCCCCGACGGCGATCCGGGACCCGCGCATGGTTGGGCGAATCTATGCCGGGCGGGGCCCCCGGCGCACCCCCGGAACGACGAAGGGCCCCGGTCGGGGCCCTTCGCGGTTCGTTCAGCCGGTGGTGCGGTTCGCGCTAGGCGACGTCCCGCAGGCGCTGCGCCTCGGCGAGGCTGGCCAGCTTCTGGAGGGACTGGTTCTCGATCTGCCGGATGCGCTCGCGGGTGACGTTGAACGTGCGCCCGACCTCGTCCAGGGTGCGCGGGTGCTCGCCGCCGAGCCCGTAGCGGAGCTCGAGGACGCGGCGCTCGCGGTAGCTCAGCGAGTTCAGGACGTCCCGCAGGGCCTCGTTCCGGAGCACGGTCTCCGCCGCGGCCTCCGGCGCGATGGCCTTGTCGTCCGCCAGGAACTGGCCGAACTCCGACTCCTCGTCGTCGCCGACCGGCTTCTCGAGCGACACCGGCGTCTGGGCGCTGCGCTTGATCGACTCCACCTCGGACTCGGGCAGCTTGACGGAGTCGGCGATCTCGGCGATCGACGGCTCGCGGCCCAGCTCGCTGACGAGCTTGCGCTCGGCGCGGTTGATCTTGTTCAGCTTCTCGACGACGTGCACCGGCATGCGGATCGTGCGGCCCTTGTCGGCGATGGCGCGGGCCACCGCCTGGCGGATCCACCAGGTCGCGTACGTCGAGAACTTGAAGCCCTTGCGGTAGTCGAACTTCTCCGCCGCGCGCACCAGGCCGAGCGTCCCCTCCTGGATCAGGTCGAGGAAGGCGAGGCCCTGGTTGCGGTAATTCTTCGCGATGGAGACGACGAGGCGCAGGTTGGCCTCGACCATCTTCTTCTTGGCCTGGAGGTCGCCGAGCTCGATGAGCTTGGCCAGCTCGACCTCCTCGCGGGCCGTGAGCAGCGGAACGCGGCCCACGTCCTTGAGGAAGAGCTGCAGCGCGTCGGTGCTCGTGTCCGCCTTGAGGTTCAGCTTCCGCGGGGGGCGGTCGGCCGCCTCCGCGATCGCGGCCATGCGGTCGCGCGCCTCGGTCTCCTCGACCAGCTCGACGCCCACCTCGTCGAGGTGCTTGTAGAGCTCTTCCGCCGCACCCTCGTCGAGGGACACGCCCTCGACCGACTTCGCGACCTCGTCGATGCTGAGGAACCCGTGCTCCTGGCCCCGGGCCAGGAGCGCCTGGACCTCCTCGAGCTCGACCATCTCACTCACCGTCATGCTTCACCTCCGGCTGGGCGCGAACGAGGTGCGTGTACCCGTGCACGCAACCCACGAACGGTGCCCTGGACGAACAACCGTTCGATAAAGTACCGCTTCATTTCGTGAAGTCAAGAGGTCTCCGGCGGGGTGGGCTCACCCCTATCGGCACGAATGCCCCTGACCTTTAGCCCTTGCGCGAAAAAAATTCCGGGTCGGTACGACTCGCGTTCTCGGCCTGCGGGCGGCTTCCTGCCGCCGGGCCGCGGGCATATTCCCAGCACCGCATTACGCGAGGGTTAAGCAGTCGTGCCCGCCCGGTGAAGTTCTCACGCACGTTCCTCTATGGGTTTCGGCTGGTGGGACCGTTTCCGAGAGCGTCCAAGAGGGTCGAGGCGGTCTGGCCCAGGCGCGAGCCGGGATCCAGCGCGACGGTCCGCAGCCACGCCGCGCGCGCCGGGGCCACCTGTCGCCGGTAGGCGGCCAGCCAGCCCTGGTTGAACGCGACGAGCTGGCTGTCGGGGTGCGTCGCCGCCAGCCGGCGCAGCTCCGCCGCCGCGCGCTCCGCCCCGCTGGGCCCAGTGGCCCCCTCGGCGAGCGCCAGGCCCACCTGGGCGGCCAGGTCGTCCGGCTTCAGCTCGAGCGCCGCGCGATAGGCGCCGGCGGCCATCGGGCCGCGGCCCAGCTGCTGGAGGAGCGAGCCGAGCAGCACCCACTCCTCCGCCGTCCCTCCCGCCAGGACGCGGTCGCGCAGCCGCACGGCCGCGTCCCGCGCGTCGAGCCCGGCCAGGTCGGCGGGCAGCGGCGTGTCGACCACGAGCGCGAGCGGCGGCAGGCCCTCCGGGGCGGAGACGTCGCCGGCGCCCGTGGAGGCCGGGTCGGCGATCTTCCCGACGGCGGCCGGCTGGGCCTCGTCGCGCGAGCCGGCGCCCACCGGGTCGTCGAGCGCGGCGGCCCAGGCGATGGCGACGCCCGTGACCACGACCCAGACGCCGAGGACGACGAGGATGCGGCGGAGCCGGGGTGATCGGGCGGCGGACACGCAGGGTGGACGTTCGCAGGGCGCCGGGGCCGGCGCCAAGGCCCGGCGTCCCGTCGCGCGGGGACGGTCGTCCGCGGGGGCTCATGAGACGCCCCTCGATTGCCGAAACACATCTCGTGGCCGACGCCTCCGCACGACCCGCCACCGCGCCCGACCTCGGGGCGCTCCTCGCCCACGCCGTCGAGCGCAAGGCGAGCGACCTGCACCTCAAGGTGCCGGCGCGCCCGATCGTGCGCGTCAACGGCCAGCTCGAGCAGGTGCCGGACACCGCGGTGCTCGCCGCCGAGGACACGCTTCGCTTCGCCCGCGAGCTGCTCGCGGGCCAGGAGGCCAAGCGCGAGGAGTTCGAGACCACGGGCGAGACCGACCTGTCGCACGCCCGCGACGGCCTGGGCCGCTTCCGCGTCAACATCTTCCGCCAGCGCGGCTCCGTCTCGATCGTCCTGCGCGTGGTGCCCTTCAAGGTGCTGAGCGTCGAGGACCTCCAGCTGCCGCCCGCGGTGGCGAAGCTGGCGGACGAGGAGCGCGGGATCGTCCTGGTGACGGGCACGACCGGCTCCGGCAAGAGCACCACGCTCGCGGCGATGATCGACCGGATCAACCGGACCGCCCACAAGCACGTGGTCACGATCGAGGACCCGATCGAGATGCTCCACGTGGACCGCGGCTCGCTGATCAACCAGCGCGAGGTGGGCCTCGACACCGGCTCGTTCGCCACCGCCCTGCGTCGCGTGCTGCGCCAGGACCCCGACGTGATCATGATCGGCGAGATCCGGGACCTGGTCACGATGGAGACCGCCCTGAGCGCCGCCGAGACCGGCCACCTGGTGCTGTCCACCATGCACACGCTGGACGCCACCGAGACGGTGAACCGCGCCATCGGCTTCTTCCCGCTCCACCAGCAGCAGCAGGTGCGCGCGATGCTCGCCGGCACGCTGCGCGGGGTCATCTCCCAGCGGCTCGTGCGGACCGCCGACGGCGGCGGCCGCGTCCCGGCCTGCGAGGTGATGATCACCACGGGCCGCGCGCGGGACATGATCCTGAACGCGGACGAGACCGGGCGCCTCAGCGAGGTGATCCGCGAGGGCGAGTTCTACGGCATGCAGACGTTCGACCAGAGCCTGTTCGACCACGTCACCGCCGGGCGGGTCCCGCTCGCCGCCGCGATGGAGGCCGCCTCCAGCCCGCACGACTTCAAGCTGATGCTCGACGCCGGCGCCGCGCGCCGCGACGCGACGCAGTACGCCTGACGTACCCCTGACACCGATGTGTGACGGGTCCCTCGGGAACCCCGTCGCACGGTGGTACGATTTGTGACGATCATGGGGACCACCGCTCCCGTGCAGACCGCTCCCGGCACCGTCTGTCCCGTCCTCGCGACGGCCCAGGTCGTGGCCGGCAAGTGGACGCTCCTGATGCTCCGGGACCTCGCCGAGGGCCCGCGACGCTTCAGCGAGCTCCAGCGGTCGCTGCGCGGCATCAGCCCGCGCACCCTCTCCGTGCGCCTGCGGGCGCTGGAGGAGGAGGGGATCATCGCCCGGCGCGAGTTCGCCGAGATGCCGCCCCGCGTGGAGTACCGCCTCACCCAGAAGGGCACGGCGCTCGTGCCGATCGTCGACGCGATGCGCGAGTACGGGCGTGAGTGGCTCGGCGCCGCCGACAGCTGCGACGAGGTCGCCGCCGACTTCCTCAAGACGGTTCCGGAGGTCTAGCCGCCCGCGGGCCTGGTGCGGGATCAGGCCTCACGCGGTCACGCCACGTGAAACCCCGCCGGGTCGATGCGAGCGAAGCGAGCCGCACGCCCCTGCGCGACACCACCGATCCCCGCGAGCCGCACACGAGAATTCCCGCCGGGTCAATGCGAGCGCCAGCGAGCCGCAAGCCCCGCCCAAGAGGGCTTGCGACCCGGCGGGTCTGGCCGCAACCCTGCGCGACACCACCGATCCCGGTGAGCCGCACACGCACATTCCCGCCGGGTCAATGCGAGCGCCAGCGAGCCGCAAGCCCCGCTCAAGAGGGCTTGCTACCCGGCGGGTTTAGTCGCAACCGGCGCTCTCGAGAACCCCGAACCGCGACCACCCCGACCGCCCGCGCTTCGGAACGCCCGCACTCCGGGACGCCCTCGCTTCGGAACGCCCGAGGTTCGGAACGCCCGTGATTCGGAGCGCCCGAGGTTCGGAACGCCCGCACTTCGGAACGCCCGTGATTCGGAGCGCCCGCACTCCGGGACGCTCGGGGCTTCGGAACGCCCGAGGTTCGGAGCGCCCGAGGTTCGGAACGCCCGCACGTCGGAACGCCCGAGGTTCGGAACGCCCGTGATCCGGGTTTTTCGAGAGCGCCGGTTGCGACTAACCCGGCGGTCAGTCGGCCCTCTTTAGCGGGGCCTCCGGCTCGCTAGCGCTCGCATTGGACCGCCGGGAATTATCGTTTGCGGCTCGCCGGGGTCGGTGGTGTCGCGCATGGTTGTGGCCCAACCCGGCGGTCAGTCGGCCCTCTTTAGCGGGGCCTCCGGCTCGCTTCGCTCGCATTGGACCGCCGGGAACTTGCGTGTGCGGCTCGCCGGGATCGGTGGTGTCGCGCAGGTTGCGGCCTAACCCGGCGGTCAGTCGGCCCTCTTTAGCGGGGCCTCCGGCTCGCTTCGCTCGCATTGGACCGCCGGGAATTATCGTTTGCGGCTCACCGGTGTCGGTGGTGTCGCGCAGGGGCTGCCGGTCTAGCCCGGGCGCCGCGTGCGCAGGAAGCGCAGCGGCAGGTACAGCGTGTGCGGCATCCGGCGCTTCAGGATCCGCCGCAGCTCCTCCTGGCCCTCGTCGTCCAGGATCTGGGCGATGTACGTGCGGGAGAAGACCCGCCAGGCGTCGTCGAGGTCCTCCATCACCACGGCCAGCTGGACGTCCTGCTCCTCCACCGTCGCCAGGCCCGCGTCCTTGAAGGCGAGGGCGTCGAGCGGCTCGTGGGGGATGCTCGCGCGGCTCGCCCGGCCCGCCAGCGCGCCGGGCGCGTGACGGCCGACCACCGCAAGGACGGCGCCCATGAACGAGGCGTCCATCGGCCGGAGACGGTCGAACGCGGTCACGCTCGCGACGAAGCGCCCGCCGGGGCGGAGCACGCGGAAGACCTCGGTCATCAGCGGGCGCAGGTCCTCGTTCTGCTCGAGGCTCATGCTCGCGACGGCGCAGTCGAAGGTGCGGTCCGGGACCGTGGACATGTTCCGGGCGTCGCCGCGGCGGTAGAGGATCGTGAGGTCGTCGGGGGTGCGGGCCTGCGCCTCGGTGATCGCCTCGTTGCTGAGGTCGATGCCCACGACCATCCCCTCGGGGCCCACCGCCCGCGCCGCCGCCCGGGTGGCGCCGCCGGAGCCGCAGCCGATGTCGATGACCTGCTCGCCGGCGACCATCGGCGCCCAGCTCACGAGCGTGTCGTAGATGTGCACGCCGCGGTTGCCGGGCAGGACGGCCAGCGAGTCCTCCGTCGCCGCCGGGTCGATCGCGTGGACGGCGCGGTGGAAGCGCGTGAGCATGTCGCCGGTCAGCGGCGTGCCGGCGGCGACCTCGGCGCGGATCTCCTCCAGCACCTCGCGCGGGCCCTTCGGGGGCGCCGGCGGCGGCGTCGTGGCGGCGGCGTCGGGCATCAGGAACCGATCGTAACGGCCGCGTAGTCCGCGGCGGGCACCCGCGGGGGCCGTCCGAGGAGCAGGTCGGCCACCAGCTCGCCGGTCGCCGGCGCCAGCAGGATGCCGTTGCGGTGGTGGCCCACCGCCACCGCCACCCCCGGTGCGGCCATCGCGATGGTGGGGACGGGGTCGGGCGACCAGGGGCGGAACCCGGACCACGCGTCCTCGCGCCGCCCCAGGCCGGGGATCCAGCGCCGCGCCCACCCCTCCAGGCGGTCGAGGTCCTCCGGGACGGTCCGCGCGTCGAAGCCCACGTCCTCCAGCGTGGTGCCCGCCACCACGCGCCCGTCGGCGCGGGGGACCGCCACGCCCTCGGTGGCCTTCTCCATCAGCACCACGTCCAGGTCGCCGCGGTCGAACACCATCATCTGCCCCCGGCGCGGCGCCACCCGCAGGGCGATCCCCAGCTCCGCCAGGTGCGGCGACGCCCACGCACCCGTCGCCACGACCAGCAGGTCGCACTCGCGGCGCAGCGCCGCGAGCGGCGGCGCCTCGCGCGCCTCCACCGTCACCCCCGCCAGCAGCGCCCGCGTGGCCCGCGGCGTGCGCACCACCTCGACCTCCGGCAGCCGCAGCCCCTCGGCCGTGGTCCCGTCGGCCGCGACGACGGTCGCCGGGTCGGTCAGCAGGCCCCGCGCCGCACGCCACGACCACCACGCCTCGTCGACCCCGATCAGCACCGCCCCGGTGCGCCGCAGCTCCACCTCCGGGTGCTCCCGCGCGATGTCGTGCCACAGCGCCAGCGACCGCGCGGCGAGCGCGTGGACCGGCTCGGGCAGGTCCTGCGGCACCGACGCGGACAGGATCCCCGCCGCCGCCCACGACGCCGCGGCCCGCCCCGCCCCGGGATCGACCACCCGCACGTCGCACCCCGCCCGCGCCAGCTCGCGGGCGCACGAGGCCCCCACCGCGCCGGCGCCCAGGACGACGGCGCGGGCGCTCACGCGCCGAGCGCGGCGGCGACCTCCGCGATGCCCGAGAGCTCGACCGGCTCGTGGGTGAACGCGGGGATCTCCACCACCTGCCCACCGTGCAGGGCGGTGCGCAGGAACTCGCGCGCGTCCAGGTCGCGGAGGCCCAGCACCTGGTCCTCGGCGAGGGTCGCGATCGCGCGGGCCGCCAGGTCGTCGGGGTCGGACGCGCCCGCCCCGGCCAGGGCGTCGCGCATCGCGTCGTGCCGCGGCAGGCCGCCGGGGGGGAGGGGGTGGACGCGGTTCAGCACCACCCCGAGGAACGGGAAGCCGTCGTCGCGCAGGCGTCCCGCCAGCGACAGCGCCTGGGCCAGCGGGTCGGCCTCCGGCGCCGCGACCACCAGGAACGCGGAGTCGTCGGACATGAGCAGCGCGCGCACCGCGTTGGCCCGGTCGGCGAAGCCCTGGTGCATCCCCTCGAAGCCGGCGAGGAAGTCGGCGACGTCGCGCAGCAGCTGCGCGCCGGTGAGCCGCTCCAGCACCGAGATGACGGTGCTGCTGCCGGCGTGCAGCAGCTTCCAGCCGAAGCCGCCGGCCGCGTTCGCGGGCCGCAGCAGCAGCCGCAGCGCCCGCCCCTCGATGAACCGGGTGATGCGGGCCGGGGCGTCGAGGAAGTCGAGCGCGTTCGCGGCGGGCGGGGTGTCGAGCACGATCCGGTCGAAGCGGCCCTCGTCGATCAGCTCGTGCAGCCGCTCCACCGCCATGTACTCCTGGGCCCCGGCGACGGTGCCCGAGAGGTGGCGGTAGATCCGGTTCTGCAGGATGCGCTCGCGGGCCTCCTCGTCGGGCGCGTAGCGGCTCACCAGGCGGTCGAAGGTGGCGCGGGCGTCGAGTTGGAGCGCCCACATCTCGCCGGAGCCGGAGCCCAGCGCCGGGCCGGGCGGGACGCGCTGGGGCGTGTCGGCCAGCCCCGTCATGCCCAGGGCCGTCGCGAGGCGGCGCGCCGGGTCGATGGTGACCACCACCGTTCTCGCCCCGGCGCGCGCGAGCCGCAGCGCGACGGCGGCCGAGACCGTCGTCTTGCCGACGCCGCCGGCACCGGCGCAGACGACGAGGCGGCGGTCGGCGAGGTCGGCGATCACGTGGTGGGCGCGGGCGCGCCGGCGCCGGCGGCGAGGTGTGCGGAGAGGATCTCGAGGGCCTCGATGTCGAACCGCCGGAGCACCACCTCCGGCAGCGTCAGCACGGGGACGCCCGCCTCGGCCAGCCGCTCCCGGTAGGCGGCGTCGTCCTCCTCGTGCCCGAGGTGGCGCAGGGCGGCCTCGGCGGCGGCGCGCACCGCGGTGGGGCCGGCGGCGGTCGCCGCGGTCAGGGCGTCGCGCTCCTCCGGTGCGAAGCGGGGATCGCGCACCCCGTTGAGCACCGTCGCCGCCACGGGGAGGCCGTCGGCCCGGAGGATGCCGACCGCCTCGACCGCCTCGCTCACCGCCAGCTCCTCGGGCCGCGCCACCACCACGATGCCGGTGGCCGCCGGGTGCGAGACCACCTCGTTGATGCGGGCCGCCTGGTCGCTGATCGGCCCCGGCCCCACCATCTCCTCGACGTTGGCGGCCGTCTCGAGCATCGCCACGCCGTGCCCGGTGGCGGGGCAGTCGACGATGATCACGTCCCAGACGGGGGCGCCGTCGTCGTCGAGCGCGATCGCGAGGCTCCACACCTTCCCGACGGTCACCAGCTCGGGCAGGCCGGGCGCCGCGGCCGCGAACGTGTGGAACGCCTTGCTGCGCGTCAGCATCTCCACCACGGGGCGCACCTTCAGCTGGCCGGCCAGGTACTCCTCGGTGGCCCGCTCCGGGTCGATCGAGATCACCGAGAGGCCGGGCGCCAGCTCGACGGCCTGCTCCTCCACGACCTCCGGCACCCGGAACAGCCGCGCGATGCGGTGCTGCCCCGCCACCTCGCACACAAGCACGCGCCTGCCCGCGCGGGCCTCGGCCAGGCCCAACGCCGCGGACACGGTGCTCTTGCCGGCGCCGCCCTTGCCCAGCACGAAGCGCAGCCGCCGCTCCCAGAGCGGCGGGCCGGTCACGGCCCCGTTGACCCCGTCAGGAGGCAGTCGAGGGAGGCTCCATGAGGGAGAGCCGGCGTTCGATGATGGTCACGGCGTCGTCCAGGCCCGACTCGCGCGCCAGCGCGAGCGCCTCCTCGAACCGCGCCCGGGCCCGCTCGCGGCTCTTGGGGTCGTCGCGGTTCTTGAGCGTGTTGTCGCCCGAGAGCAGCAGGCGCCTCACGCGCGCCCGGGCGTCATCGTCTTCGCTCATCCGGGACCCTCCGCGTTCACCTCTCCCCAGCCTAGCGCCCGCCGCCGGGTCCGGCGGGGGGACCCTCCTCGAGTACCCGTCCCTCGAAGAGCGGCACCACCCGCCCGCCCACGCGGACCCGCGTCGGGGTCCCGCCCTCCGACGCCACCCGCACCGCCACCTCGCCGGCGCGGCCGAGGGACGCCCCCTGGCACACCACCATCTCCAGGTCGCCGTCGGCGCCGACGCCCGCCGCGGCCAGGCACGCGCCCAGGGCGCCGGCCGCGGAGCCGGTGACGGGGTCCTCGGGGACGCCGACGAGCGGGGCGAAGTGGCGCACCTCGACGCGGAGCCGCGCCCCGGCGGCCCCGTCGCCGGCCTCGGGCAGGACGTAGGCGCTCACCCCGATCCACCCGTCGCGCTCCCCCAGGCGGGCCAGCCCGTCGTGGTCGGGGCGCAGCGCCGCGAGCGCCTCGGGGGAGCCGACGCGCACCATCAGCTGGCGCACCCCGGTGCTCCACACCTGCGCGGGCGGGCCGGGGAGGACCTCGCCGCCGAGGGCGGCGCCCACCTCGGCGGCGTCCACGACCGGCCCCGCCTCGGGGGTCGCCTGGTCCATCGTGGCCACCTGCCCCTGCACCCGCACCGGCAGGTCGCCGGCGCCGGTCTCCAGCACGGCCCGGTCGCCGATCCGGCGCGCCGCGTGCAGCACCCACGCGGTGCCCACGATCGGGTGGCCGGCCATCGGCAACTCGCGGACGGGGGTGAAGATCCGCACCCGATGGTCGGCGCCGGAGCGCGACGGCATCACGAACGTGGTCTCGGACAGGCCCAGCTCGGCGGCGAACGCCTGCATCCGGGCGTCGCTCCAGCCCCCGGCGTCGAGCACCACGGCGAGCGGGTTGCCGCTCATCGCCCCGGCCGCGGCGAAGACGTCGACCCAGGCGAGCCGGCTCATCCCGCCGCCGTCGCGGCCACCAGCTCCTCCACGATGTGCTCCGGCGGGTGCGACGTGGGCGCAGGCCGTCCGCCGGGGCCGGTGGCCATGAGGCGCGGCGTGATGACCTCGACGCCCTCGAACAGCCAGCGGACCGCGTTGGCCTCCTCCGCCTGCAGGCGGACCGCCACCGGCCCCAGGTCCACGCGCGGCGGCAGCGGCCGCGAGGCGTAATCGACCCAGGTCTCGTAGCGGTAGGTCACGGTCACGGTCCCGTCGGGGAGCGCCGTGAGGATACGCATGCGCGGGGTGCGCGGATGGACCGCCATGGGATCCAGCGGGCGCGGGGTGCGGACCACCGCGAGGTCGGCGGCCGGGACGTCCTCCACGGTCGCGTCGCCGGCGTCGATCAGCGCGATGTCGGCCTGGATGCGGGCCCACCGCGGGCGCCACAGCATCCGGTACCGCTCCGGGTCGGCCAGGAGCCCGGCGACGCGCGGCAGGATCGCGCGGTACAGGCGGCCCGCGGGGTCGACGGCGCCCGCGGTGGCCAGGATGCGGCCGACCTCGGGGAAGGGCGTGAGGTGGCGCTCGGCCATCGCCATCGACGCGATCGCGACGCGCGGGGCCCACGGGTCGGTCCACGTCCCGAAGTCGCCGGCCTCTGCCGCCGCGACCGCCAGGCCGCGCGCGGGCGACCCCTCCGGCGGGCGCTCCAGCAGCAGCCAGATGGCGAAGAGGCCGTCCTCGTCGTAGTGGTTGTTGGTGACGGCGTGGACCTCCGGGCCGTCGGCGTCCGCCGCGAGGTAGCGCAGCACGATGAGGGCGCTGGTGTCGTCGCGCAGCGCGTCGGGGGTGCCGCTGCGCCGCCAGTGGGACAGCGACAGGACCGTCCCGGGCATGAGCGGGCCGTCGACCACCACGTTCGGGGCCCCGGCGAGCTCCTCCTGCGGCACGAGGACGGCGCCCTCGGCCACGCGGGGCAGGCCGCGCGCCGCGTCGTGGGGGGCCGCCATCCGCGGCGGACGATAGCCCGGCTGCGATACTCCCCGCGTGGATTTCATCGTGGACAATGCCGTGTGGCTGTCGGCGCTCGCGCTCCTGGCCCTGGTGCTGGTGAGTCTGGCGGTGGCGGTGGTCAGCGGCTGGCGCCTGTTCCGGGTGCTGAAGGGCACCCAGAAGCGGATCGGCGCGGCCGCCGCGTCGCTCAGCGCCGAGGCCGACCGGCTCTCGGCGGCGATGGCGGCGCTCCCCGACCGGCAGGCGGAGGTGCAGGACGCCATCGCCTCGCTCGGGATGCGCGTGCGCGTGCTGGGCCTGCTCGCGTCGGCCGCCTCCGACGCCGCGGAGGTGCTCCGCACGCCGTTGCGCTACGTCGGGCGGTGACCTCCCCCGGTCACCGCGTCGCGGTGGTCGACATCGGCTCCAACTCCACGCGCCTGTTCCTGTGCACCGGCTGGGGCCCGGGCGGGCCCGCGGGGGAGCGGCGCACCACGATCACGGCGCTGCGCCGCGGGGCGGCCGCCGACGGGTCGATCGCGCCGGACGCGCTCGCCCGGCTGGACGCGTGCCTGGAGGACTACGCCGCGCGGATCGCCGCCTTCGCGCCGGCGGCGGTCGTGCCGGTGGCGACGAGCGCCGCGCGGGACGCGCCCAACCGGGGTGAGGTGGCCGCGGTCGTCCGCGCCCGCCTGGGCGTGGAGCCGCGGGTGCTGACGGGCGACGAGGAGGCGCGGGCGTCGTTCGCCGGCGCGCGCCTGGGGGTGCCGGACGACGACGGCGTGGTGATGGTGGTGGACGTCGGCGGGGCCAGCACGGAGCTGGTGCGCGGCGGCCCGGGAGGGCCGGAGGGCGCGGTGAGCCTCCAGCTGGGCGGCACCCGCCAGACCGAGCGCCACCTCCACCACGACCCGCCGCTCCCGGAGGAGGTCGAGGCCCTGCTGGCCGATGCGGGCGGACTGGTGGACGGCGGCCTCGCCGAGATCGGCGGCCCCGCGCCGGCGGTGGGGGTCGCGGGCACGGTGACGTCCCTCGCGGCGATCGAGCTGGGCGCCTACGAGCCGGAGGTCGTGCACGGCCACGTGCTCACCCTGACGGCGGTCACGGCAATGGCGGAGCGGCTGTGCGCGATGACCGTCGCGGAGCGGGCGGAGATCCCGGGATTGGAGGCGCTGCGGGCGCCGATCATCCACGGCGCGTGCCTGATCGTGCAGGCCGTGCTGGACCGGTCCGGCCTGGACGAGATGCGCGTGAGCGAGCGGGACCTCCTCGACGGGGTGGCGATGGCCCACGTCCCCCATCCGTGAGGCTGGTTCCGAACGTCACGAAGTATCCGTAGAATCCCCGTCGATGAGCACCGCTTCGAACGGGATCCCGAACCCCGGGAACGGCCCCACGAGCGAAGTGATGGCCGGTCGGCGCACCATCCTCGCGACCGGCGCGAACATGCGGCACATCCGCCACGCCGAGATCCTCGACCGCTGGCCGATCATCCCCGAGGGCTGGGCCCGGGCGGTCGAGACCACCCGGCTCACCTCGGTCGACCGCACCCCCGGCACCGCCACCTTCGGCCGCTGACGCCCGTCCTGTTCGACGACGGCGGATCGGGACCGCGCGAGCAGAACTGCGTCCGGAGCAGGAACCGCGTCGTCGTCGTCAGTCGGCTCTGCCGCGAGGTGGCGCCCGCACGCCCGGGATGACCCGCCTCGCAGGACATCCGCGCGGTGTGGCTGGCGAGCCGAGGTACGAGGAGTCTCTCGGGGCCATCGCTCATCGAGGACGTCCGTCGTCGAGCAACGACCGAGCCTCGGCGATCAGCACCGAATGTCGCACGTCGGCGATCTCGAACATTCGGGGTACCGTCCCAATGTCCGTGTCGAGCACCCCGATGAGCAGGTGGAGCGACGTGATCCTTCGATCCCTGCGATTGCGTGCTTCGACAGCAGCCCGCTGGAGCGCGCGCTTCGTCGAGGTCGCAAGGCGCGGCGTGTCCCGATGCGGCGACGGAGCCGTGGACGGTTCATAGTCGCCGATCTCGATACCGACCGATGCCAAGCTGGACGCCTGTTCGCGATCCAGAGCGGTGCGCAACGCATCGACTCCCAGATCGTGCGCGTCCAGCAGCTGCGCGGCATCGCCGGGCTCGCACGCAAGAGCCAGCAGCAGATGCTCGGCCTCCAGCGTCCGGGAACCGCAGGAGCGAGCCTCCTCGGTAGCAGCTCGCAGCACCGCACTTCGTGCATCGACGTCGAGCCTCGCGATGATCACTTCCTCCTTCGTCCCGTACCAGCATCGAGCCGGCGGGCGTGCTTCTTATGGACGGCCTGACGCGTTACGCCGAGCGCTTCAGCGACGTCAGACCACGACCATCCGGCGCGCACCGCCTCCTCCACTGCCGCATCCTCCACTCGGTCTGCCAGACGCCGCAGCGCAGCTACCGCGGCAAGCGCATCTGCGGGATCAGCTGAACTCCCGGATCGAGTACGTCCCATCGAGCAACCTTAGTTGACATCGTCCGAGCACGTCAACTCTGGTTGCTGACCGGATGCCGATCCCGGCCGCGACCACGGCGGCGCGCCTCGGCTCAGAACCGCTATCCGATGTCGGTTCCGATCTCATCGCGCTGTCGTCGAACACCGGCCCGCTGGGGTAGCCTCGCCCCAGGCCGGAGTGGCGGAACTGGCAGACGCAGGGGACTTAAAATCCCAAGCCTTCGGGCGTCCGGGTTCGAATCCCGGCTCCGGCATCCCGGGCGATCCGGCCATCCGCGGGGGCGTCCGGGCGGACGCCGCCCCGCGAACCGGCCGGTCTACTTCTTGATGGCGTCCTTCAGGTCGTCCACGGCGTCGCGCACCTTCTCGCCCGCCTGCCGCGCCTTCCCGGCGGACTGGTCCGCGCGGCCCTCGGCCTTCTGGTCCTCGTCGCCGCGCAGCGCTCCGGCCGCCTCCTTGGCCTTCCCCTTCATCTCCTGGGCCTTCCCAGACTCGGTCATCGTCGCCTCCCGTGGTTGAGGCAGGAGTGCTCCCCGGCCGCGGGAGGGGCCAAACGGCTCGGCGGCATGTCGGCCGCAACCCGGACAGGGCGCCCGCTGCGCCCGGGTCCTCTACCCCGTGAGGGGCCAGCCGTCGGCGATCTGCCGCGCCCGGCTCTGGCTGAGGAACGCGGTCTCGCTGCGGATCTCGAGCCGCCCGCCGCCGCTCCCCGTCACGAGCCGCCCGTCGCCGAGCACGCCCATCTCGTTGATCGAGCCCCCCGTCGTGGCGATGGAGGCGAGCGGGCGCGCGTGGCGGGCGGGATCCCACGCCTGGATCTGGCCGTCCGTGCTCCCCGTGACGACGCGGCCGTCCGGCAGCACCGCCAGGGCGAACACCGTGCTGTGGCCCGACGTCCAGGAGGTGACCGGGCGCGTCGGGTCCGCGGGGTCCCAGATCGTGATCTTCCCGTCGCCGCCGCTCGCGGTCACGATCCGGCCGTCGGGCAGCGTCGCGGCGGCGAACATGGGGCCGTGGCCGGCCTCGAAGGTGGCCTCCGGCGTGCCGGGACGCGACGCGTCCCAGAACGTCATCGTCCCGTCGTCGGCGAGCGTCGCGAACCGCTCGTCCGCGAGCGGGAGGATCCCCCACACGCGCCCGTGCCGGGAGCTCCACCGCGCGACCGGCCGGGCGAGGTCGGCCGGGTTCCAGACGGCGACCATGCCTTTCGCGTCGGTCGTGACCAGGCGGTCGCCGCCGATCCGGGCGAGCGACATGCCGTCGGCGGTTCCGATGGTCCCGGCCCCCACCGGCCGGTCGTGCCGGAGGGGATCCCAGATCTGGAGGTCCACGCCCCCGAGCAGCGCCACCCGGCCGCCGGGCAGGACCGCGAGCCCCCTCGTGGGGGTGAGTCCCGTCTCGACGCGCACGAGAGGGTGGGTGGGGTCGTCGCCGTCGAGCACGGTGAGCCGGCCGGTCCCGGCGATGGCGATGCGCCCCCTCGGCATGATCCCGAGCGTCGCGAGGCCCCCGGCACCCTCGTCGCCGGCGGTCCCCGTGGCCTTCGCCACCGACACCAGCGGCGGCGCCGACTCGGTGAGGTCCCAGACCTGCAGCTGGCCGCCATTGCTCCCCGTCGCCAGCCCGCCGCCCGCGGGCAGGACGGCCTTCAGGAGCGGGCCGTGGTCCGCCGGGATGCGCTGGATCACACGCTCCGGGTGGTCGATGGGACGCACATCGAGGGTCGAGTCGTCGGACGCCACCGCCAGCCGGTGGGCGTCCAGGGGCACGACGCTCCACGTCGTGCCCTGGCGGGTCGGCGCCGTCGCGAGCCGGACGAGTGGGGGACCGACGCGCCAGATGTCGACCCACCCGGGGTCACCGCCCACGGCCAGCCGTCCGCCCGGCAGCCGCTCGATCGAGTACACCGCCCCGTGGCCGGTGTCGGCGCTCGCGACCGGTCGTGACGGCCGGCCCGGGTCGAAGACCTGGAGCCAGCCGTCGTCACTGCCCACGGCGAGCAGCCCCCCGGGAAGCGCCGTGAGCGCGTCGATGGCCGTATGGCGCGTCGGGAAGCCACCGAGGGTCCGGCTCAGATCCTTCGCGTCGCGGATCTGGATCCATCCGTCCCCGCTCCCGATGGCGATCCGGTCCCCGGGCAGGAGCGCGCCGCCGTAGACGGAACCGTGCCCGGTCTGCACCGACGCCAGCGGGGTCCCCAGCGACCGGTCCCAGACCGCCAGCGTGCCGTCGTCGTGGCCGCTCACCAGGCGGCCGTCCGGCAACTCGAGCAGCACGTAGACCGACGAGTGCCCGGTCGCGACCGACGCGAGCGCATGCCCCGGGGCCGCGGGGTCCCAGATCTCCACCTGGCCGCTCTCGCTGCCCGTCAGGATCCGGCCGTCGGACAGCGGGGCCAGAGCCCAGAGCCCGCCGTGGCCGGTCGGGATCGACCGCCGCAGCGGCTGCTGGACCGCCAGCCGGAGGGCCTCGGCGCCCTCCGGCGTCCGCGCCTCGGACAGCGACCGCTGCGCGAGCGTGAAGGGGTCGCCGCCGCTCGATGCGGCCAGACGCGACTGCGCGGCCAGCGCCCGCGACGCGTCCTCCCTCGCGGCGGTGGCCTCGGTTCGCGCCTGGCCGCGTGAGACCAGCGCCAGCGCCGCGAGCACGGCGAGCGCCACGACGCCGGCGGTGAGCGCCCCCACGGTGAGCCGGAGGCGCCGCCGGCGCGCGGACTGCTCGCGCGCCTCACGCCCGCGGCCCGCCTCGAGGAATGCGCGCTCACGGGCGTTCAGGTCGTCCTCCGGGCGGCCGGACCACGCGTCGAGCCGCGATCCCCGGTAGAGCAGCGCGTCGTCGCGGCCCGCCGCGTCCCACTCCCCCGCGGCGTCCGTCAACCGCCGGTGCAGCCGCAGCTGCTCGCGATCCTCATCGATCCAGGAGCGCAGCTCCGGCCATCCGCGGATGAGCGCCTCGTGGGTGACCTCCGCCGTCGGCGCGCCGGTCGCCGGATCCGTCGCGAGCGTCACCAGCCGGGCCGCGGACATCGCCTCGAGGATGGCGCCGACCGCGGGCTCTTCCGCGGGCGAGGTCGCCAGCTCCGCGACCTCGGCGCGCCGGCGGGTGTCCTCGGAGCCCTCGCCCGGCTGGGTGAGGCGCAGCAGGACCCGCCGGGCGATGGCGCGCTGCTCCGGGGAGAAGCCCCCGTAGACCTCGTTGGCGGTCCGCGCGACGGCGCCGCCCACGCCGCCGCACTCCTCATAGGCCTGAAGGGTCAGGAAGGTCCCCCGCCGGCGTTCCCAGAGCTCCAGGAGGAGGTGCTCCATCAGCGGCAGCGCGCCGGGCTGCGACGTCACATCGGCCAGGATGCGCCGGGTGAGCCCGTCCTCGAGCGTGAGGCCCGCCACCGCCGCGGGCTCCTCGATGGCGCGCTGAAGCGCAGCGGGGCCGAGCGGGCCGACCAGGAACTGGCGGTCGGCGACCAGGGCGCGCAGCTCGGGGTGCTCCGCGCACCGCCCGTAGAAGTCCGATCGCATCGCCAGCACGACCACCACGTCGCCGCCGGGCACCGTGGCGGCGTGGACGAGGGCGTCGATGAACGCCCGCCGCTCGCGGGGGCTCGCCGTCAGCGAGAAGACCTCCTCGAACTGGTCGACCACCACGACCAGCCGGCGGGGCGCGTCCGGTGCGTCCGCTGCGCGCTCGCCGGCCCGGTCGAGTGACCGGGGGTCGTCCATCACGTCGGTCGCGGAGGGCGCCCTGGCGCCGAGCACCGGCGCCAGGGCGGCGGCGAGCGAGCCCGCGGGGCCGCGTCCGGGCGTCAGGGTGCAGACCGCGGTGAGCGGCTCCGCGGCGCGCAGCGCCGGGAGCAGACCGGCCCGGATGAGCGAGCTCTTGCCGGTGCCGGAGGCGCCGAGGACGGCCAGGAAACGGCCGCCACGGAGTTTCGCGAGGAGCATCGCCGTCTCGCGCTCGCGCCCGACGAAGAGCTCCGCGTCCTCCTCGCCGAAGGCGGCGAGCCCCCGGTACGGGCACCCCGCCACCGAGCCGGTCCCGTGGCGTGCGGGGGCCGCCCCGAGCAGCCGCAGCACGTCGGAGACGGCGTGGGGATCGTCGGGCTCGCCGCGCAGGTCGACCGCCGGCCGGCTCGCCAGCGCCGCCAGCGCGGGCTCGAGCAGGTCGGGGGCGCCCGGGAGCAGCACCGTCCCCAGCACGAAGGCGGGGTCGGTCGCCGTGACCTCGCGGGCCGCCGACAGCGCGTCGCGCGCCCACCCGTCAAGCCCCGCGCGGCCGACGAGCACGAGGCACGCGCGCGCCACGGAGAGGTCGTCGCCCGCCTGGTCGGACGCGCGCGCGTCGACGCCGCGCGCGCGCAGGCGCCCCTCCAGCCGGTCCGCGGCCTCGCGATCGTCGGGATGGTGCACGAGCACGACGTCCCGACGAACCGCCGACGCCGCGCGCGCCAGCGCCCCCGCCGACGGGTAGCGGTCGTCCGCCCGCGGCGCGGTGGCCCGCGCGATGACCTCCGCGAGGCCGGCGGGCAGCCCGGCGAGATCCCCGGCGGCGGCCCCGTGCTCGGCCAGCGCGGCCCGCGACGGTGCCCGGCCGGTGAGCGCGAAGTCCAGCAGGCAGCCGAGCGCGTAGACGTCGGTCCATGGGCCGACCGCGCCGCCCGCGAGCTGCTCGGGCGCGAGGTACCCGGGCGTCCCTCCGCCCGCCCCGCCGCGCGCCTCGTCGACGGGCATCGCCAGGCCGAAGTCGCTGAGGTACACCTGCTCGTCGGGGCCCCCCGGGTCGGCGACCAGGACGTTCCCCGGCTTGACGTCCCGGTGCACGAGGCCGTGGGCGTGGGCGGCGTCGAGCGCGTCGGCGACGCGGCCGACGATCCGCACCGCCATGCCGGGCGGGAGGGCCCCGCGGCGTTCGACGAGGTCCTGGAGGCTTCCGTCCTCCACGAAGCGCATCGCGATGTAGAGCTGACCCGCCTCGTCGCCGCTGCCGTACACGGGCAGGACATTGGGGTGCTCGAGCGCTGCCGCCCGCCGCGACTCGTCCTCGAAGAGCTGCCGGAAGCGGGCGTCGGACGACAGCGCCGGCGCCATGATCTTCAGGGCGACGCGGCGGTCCAGACGGGGCTCGCGGGCGCGGTGGACGACGCCCATGCCGCCGCGGCCGGCCTCGCCCTCGATCACGAAGCCGCCGATCGACGTCTGCTCGAATGCCGCCGCCCCAGGCGGAGGCGAACGGTCCTCGACCGTCTGGGATGCCGGGTTCCCCGCTCGTGCAGCCACCCCTGCCTCCGACGTGCCCGGGAACCGTCGTCCGGGCGAGCATCCACCAGGCCGGCCCGCCCGTGCAAGCGGGGCGGCGCCCGGCGCCGCGCCGTCAGCCCGGGTCGCCGTCCCGGACCGGGCGTCCTCCGCGGGGACGTCCCCCGGGCCGGTGCAGCCGGGCGACCAGAAGGCCCAGCCCCAGCAGCCCGAAGCCGGCCAGCACGACCGCGAGCGCGGCGCCGGTCGCCGAGCCCACGACCACGGCGATCAGCACCACCCACAGCGCGCCGCCCGCCGCCGCGAGCCAGATCAGGGGAACGAAGTCGAGCGCGGCCCCGGCGAGGAACGCGGCCACCACCACGGCGGCCAGCACGGCGTGCCACACCCGGAAGCGGTCGAGGTCGTCCGGGGACGTGAGCACCGCCGCCACGCCGAACGCGGTGGCCCACAGGAACGCGACGCGGCCGTCCGCGCGGCCCCGCCGCAGCAGGAGGATCCCGCCGGCCGCGGCGGCGGCGCCCGCCGCGAGGATCACCCATGGGAGGGTCGCGGCGCTCAGCACGCCCGCGAGCTCGGCGAGCGCGATCACGACGGCGAAGCCGACGGCGGGAGCGCCCGTCCACAGCAGCAGGGCGCTGCCGGTGGCCCGGTGCAGCGTCGCGACGAGCGCCGCCGCCGGTGCCGCCGCGACCAGCGCGTACACGGCGGCCTCGCGGCCCGTGTCGACCAGCCCGGATCCCCAGGCCGACGCGACGCATGCGCCCCCGAACGCCACGTATGCGACGAGGCCCAGGAGATCGGTCTGCCACCGCGCCGCCCCGCGGCGCGCCAGCCACACGCAGCCCGCGGCGGCGGCAGCCGGGAAGGCGAAGGGCCCGGCGACCCTGAGCGCCGCCGGGAGGTCGCCGAACACGGTGGCGAACGCGATCGCCAGGCCGCAGAGCACCACGACCGCGCCCAACGTGGCCAGGACGGCCGCGGCCCCCGGCCGGTCCCGGCGGTGACGCCGGCCGAGCAGGCGCTCGACCTCGCCGACCGCCACCGAGCCGTCCGCGAGGGCGTCCGCGAGCCGCGCCAGGACCTCATCGCGCCGCACGTCGTCGCCCGTGCCCATGAGCCCAGCCAACCCGGCTCGCCACGGCGGCGCATCGGGGGCGGCGCCGACGCCCGCTGCGGGGAACCGCGACCCCGTCCGGGATAGTGTCGACGCATGGCCGGAGGACGATGACCACGGCGGCGCCCCCGCCACCCCGGCGCACGCCGGAGGAGGGGCTCCGCCGGATCCGCGCGCTCGTCGCGGTGGCCGTCGGGGCCGCGGTCCTGCTCGGCATCGTCGGGTCGGTCCTCGCCGTCCGGGCCTACGAGAGCGCCAAGGACGACCAGGTCGCGCGGCTCGAGAACGCGGCCGCCGTCGCGGCCGGCGACTACTCCCAGTTCCTCCTCGGGCGGAAGTTCGTGCTCCAGGCGCTGGCGTCCAGCGAGACGATCGTGTCGGGCGACCCCGCCGGCATCCAGCGCCGGCTCGACCGGATCGACACCGAGGAGCTGACCCTCGGGGAGGGGATCACCTGGTTCGACGCGGACGGCGTCGCGAAGGCGTCGGTCGGCGCCGAGATCGCGCCGGGGGCGCGGGCCGACGGCGAGCTGGGGCGCCTGCTCTCCGCCGCGAGGGCCGGGGGGACCCCGCAGGTGAGCGGCAGCATCGCCGAGTCGGCCTACGGCGAGCCGCTCATCGCGATCGTCGTCCCCACGCGGGACGCCGCGGGCCGCATCAACGGGGCTCTCGTGGGCGGCGTCTCCATCGCCTTCCTCAACCGGCGGGCCGCCGAGCGGCGGGACTTCCGCGGCGGCAACGTCTTCATCCTCGACCGGACGGGCGACCTGTTCGTGGCCCCCGGGCTCGGCCCGTCCCGGGCGATGGGGGGCGACCCGGTGATCCGCCGCATCCGGATGTCGCCGATCCGGCCGGTCGCCGAAGCGGTCGTGGGGAGCCTCACCGGCGTGCGGAACCCGCTCGGGCAGCAGGACCGCGTCCTCGGGTTCGCCACCGAGACCACCACCTCCGGGTGGACGTTCATCATCGAGGACGCCGAGTCGGCGGTGTTCGCCGACGCGCGCCGCACCCTGGCCATCGAGCTCGGCGTGCTGAGCCTGCTCGTGGCGCTCGCGATCGCCGGCGCCCTGCTCCTCGGCCGCCGGCTGACCCGCCAGTACGCCGAGACCCGGACCGCGGAGGACCGGGTGCGGCGGCTCCAGGAGGTCACCGCGGGGATGTCGGCGGCGTCCACCCCTGCCGACGTCGGCCGGGTGGTGCTCGAACGCGGCCGCGATGCGACCGGCGCCGCCGCCGGGTCGGTCGCCCTGATCGACGAGGACGGCACCACGCTCACCACGCTCGTGCTCCTGGGGTACAACGATGCGGTCGGCCGGGAGTTCCCGTCGTACGCGATCACCGCCGACCTGCCGACGCCGGACAGCATCCGGGAGGGCCCGGTGTGGCTCCACGACGGCGACGAGGTCCGGGCGGCGTACCCTCACCTGCGGCGCTTCCACGAGTCCATGTCGCACGAGGCGGTCGCCGCGCTGCCGCTGGTGGTGGAGGGCGAGCCGATCGGCGGCATGGCGCTGTCGTTCGCGGACGCCCAGGTGTTCGACGAGGAGGAGCGCGCGTTCCTGTCGTCCATCGCCGACCTGGCCGCCCAGGCCCTCGACCGCGCCCGGCTCTACGAGCTGGAGCAGCGCAAGACGGACCGCCAGCAGCTGCTCGCCGAGGCCGGGACGCTGCTGGACGCGCCCCTCGGCGCCCGCGCCACGCTGACGGCGCTCGCGAACCTGTCGGTGCCGCGCCTGGCCGACTGGTGCAGCGTCAGCGTCCCCACCGACGACGGGATCGAGGTGGTCGCGGTCGCCCACTCCGACCCCGTGAAGGTCGCGATGGCCCAGGAGCTGAACCGTCGATTCCCGGCCCGGCCCGACGACCCCACCGGCACCGGCGCGGTGCTGCGGACCGGGCGCCCGGAGTTCATCCCGGCGCTGACGCCGCAGCTCATCGAGGAGTTGGTGCCGCCCGACGAGCGCCGCCGCGCGGTGACCGACCTCGGCATCGTCGCCGGCATGACGGTGCCGCTCACCGCCCGCGGCCGCATCCTCGGCGCGCTGACGCTGGTCTCGGCCGAGTCGGGGCGCCGCTTCACCACCGACGACCTCGCGTTCGCGGAGGACCTCGGCGCCCGTGCCGGCCTGGCCATCGACAACGCGATGCTGCTCGACCGCTCCCGGGAGATCGCCCGGACCCTCCAGGACAGCCTGCTGCCGGCGAGCCTCCCCGACGTGGAGGGCCTGGACGTCGCCGCCCGCTACGTCGCCGGCGGCGAGGGCGTGGAGGTGGGCGGCGACTTCTACGACCTGTTCCCCGTCGACGGCGGCCGCGGCTGGGCGGCGGTGCTCGGCGACGTCTGCGGCAAGGGCACCGAGGCCGCCGCACTGACCGCCCTCGCCCGCCACACGCTCCGCGCCGAGTCGGAGGAGGTCTCGCCCGCCGAGGTGCTCGGGCGGCTCAACCGGGCGATCCTGCGCGAGGGCACCGACTCGCGGTTCCTCACCGCCACCTACGCGTGGCTGCGGCGGGTGAACGGCTCGTTGGACGTCCGCCTGGCGCGCGGCGGACACCCGCCGGCCCTGCTGGTGCGGGCGGACGGGTCGGTCGAGACGCTGTGCCCCGCCGGCCCGCTGCTGGGGATCCTGGCCGACGTCCGCTTCGCCGAGAGCGGCTTCGCGCTGGGTCCCGGCGACACCCTGGTGCTGTTCAGCGACGGCGTCATCGAGGCGCGCTCGCCCGACGGCGAGCTCTTCGGGATGGACCGCCTCACCGCCATCGCCGCCCAGTCGGCGCAGGGCAGCGCCGAGGACGTGGCCGAGGCGCTCGAGTCGGCGATCGCCCGCTTCGGGGCGGCCGAGGCCAGCGATGACCGGGCGCTGCTGGTGATCCGCGTGACGGACGCGCGGCGATGAACGGGTTTCACCCGGAGGGGGATCGGGGACCACCCATCGTTTGACCGCATTGTCGTCGCTTCGGATCGGGGTGGACCGTGGCTGCAGTCGACGTCAACACCGGGCGCGCCGCCGGGCGGCGGCGCACGTCGCGGCCCGCTGCGGCCGCCGGGAAGCACGCGCAGGCCGACCCCGACCTTCTCGCGCTCCTCGCGGGACTCGAGGCCGCCGCAGGCGGTGACTTCACGGCCCGGGTCGCGCCCCCCGACGAGGGGATCGGGCGCGACCTGGCGCTCGCCTTCAACCGGCTGGTGGAGTCGAACGCCGGGATGGAGCGCGAGCTCGCGCGCGTGCGGCGCACCGTCGGCCGCGACGGGCTCATCAGAGAGCGCGCCACGCCCCCGGTGGCGTCCGGCGCCTGGCAGCGCTCGGTCGATTCCCTCAACTCCCTGATCGACGACCTGGTGCGCCCCACCACCGAGTTCGCCCGCGTGATCGAGGCGGTCGCGAAGGGCGACCTCTCCGAGCGGATGCCCGCCCGCATCCAGGGCCACCCGGTCCGCGGCGAGTTCTCCCGCATCCGGGCGACCGTGAACCAGATGGTGGAGCGGCTCTCGTCGTTCGCCGGCGAGGTCACGCGCGTGGCCCGCGAGGTGGGCACCGAGGGCAAGCTCGGCGGCCAGGCCAAGGTGAAGGGCGTGTCGGGCACGTGGCGGGACCTGACGGACTCGGTGAACTCGATGGCGTCGAACCTCACCGACCAGGTGCGCAACATCGCCGAGGTCACCACGGCCGTGGCCGACGGCGACCTGTCGCGCAAGATCACGGTGGACGTGCGCGGCGAGGTGCTGCAGCTGAAGGACACCATCAACACGATGGTGGACCAGCTGCGCTCGTTCGCCGACGAGGTCACGCGCGTGGCCCGCGAGGTGGGCACCGAGGGCAAGCTCGGCGGGCAGGCGCAGATGAGCGGCGTGTCCGGCGTCTGGAAGGACCTGACCGACAACGTCAACACCCTCGCCGGCAACCTCACCAGCCAGGTGCGCAACATCGCGCAGGTGACCACCGCCGTGGCCCGCGGCGACCTGTCGCAGAAGATCACGGTGGACGCCCGCGGGGAGGTGCTGGAGCTGAAGGACACCATCAACACGATGGTGGATCAGCTGCGCAGCTTCGCCGCGGAGGTGACCCGCGTGGCGCGGGAGGTGGGCACCGAGGGGAAGCTGGGTGGTCAGGCCAGGGTGGAGGACGTGTCGGGGACGTGGCGTGACCTGACGGACTCGGTGAACTTCATGGCGTCGAACCTGACCGACCAGGTCCGCAACATCGCCGAGGTGACCACGGCGGTGGCGAAGGGTGACCTGTCGCAGAAGATCACGGTGGACGTGAAGGGCGAGGTGCTGCAGCTGAAGGACACCATCAACACGATGGTGGATCAGCTGTCCTCGTTCGCCGACGAGGTGACGCGCGTGGCGCGTGAGGTGGGCACCGAGGGCAAGCTGGGTGGCCAGGCGAACGTGCGTGGCGTGTCGGGCACGTGGCGGGACCTGACCGACAGCGTGAACTTCATGGCGTCGTCGCTGACCACCCAGGTGCGGAACATCGCGCAGGTCACGACGGCGGTGGCGAAGGGCGACCTCTCCCAGAAGATCACGGTGGACGTGAAGGGCGAGGTGCTGGAGCTCAAGGACACCGTCAACACGATGGTGGATCAGCTGCGCTCGTTCGCGGCGGAGGTGACCCGCGTGGCGCGGGAGGTGGGCACCGAGGGCAAGCTGGGCGGCCAGGCGAACGTGGAGGGCGTGTCGGGCACCTGGCGCGACCTGACCGACTCCGTGAACTTCATGGCGTCGTCGCTGACCACCCAGGTGCGCAACATCGCCCACGTGTCCACGGCGGTGGCCCAGGGCGACCTCTCGCAGAAGATCACCGTGGACGCCCGCGGCGAGATCCTGGAGCTGGCCACCACGATCAACACGATGGTGGACCAGCTGTCGTCGTTCGCCGACGAGGTCACGCGCGTGGCCCGGGAGGTGGGCACCGAGGGCAAGCTCGGCGGACAGGCGAACGTGCGCGGCGTGTCGGGCACCTGGCGCGACCTGACGGACTCGGTGAACTCGATGGCGTCGAACCTGACCGACCAGGTGCGCAACATCGCCGAGGTCACCACCGCCGTCGCGCAGGGCGACCTGTCGCGCAAGATCACCGTGGACGTGCGCGGCGAGGTGCTGCAGCTGAAGGACACCATCAACACGATGGTGGACCAGCTCTCGTCGTTCGCGGCGGAGGTGACCCGCGTGGCCCGCGAGGTGGGCACGGAGGGCAAGCTGGGTGGTCAGGCCAACGTGGAGGGCGTCTCCGGCACGTGGCGCGGCCTGACCCACTCGGTGAACTCGATGGCCTCGAACCTGACCGACCAGGTGCGCAACATCGCCGAGGTGACCACCGCGGTGGCCGACGGCGACCTGTCGCAGAAGATCACGGTGGACGCCCGCGGGGAGGTGCTCCAGCTGAAGGACACCATCAACACGATGGTGGATCAGCTGCGCAGCTTCGCCGCGGAGGTGACCCGCGTGGCGCGGGAGGTGGGCACCGAGGGCAAGCTGGGTGGTCAGGCCAGGGTGGAGGACGTGTCGGGGACGTGGCGTGACCTGACGGACTCGGTGAACTTCATGGCGTCGAACCTGACCGACCAGGTCCGCAACATCGCCGAGGTGACCACGGCGGTGGCGAAGGGTGACCTGTCGCAGAAGATCACGGTGGACGTGAAGGGCGAGGTGCTGCAGCTGAAGGACACCATCAACACGATGGTGGATCAGCTGTCCTCGTTCGCCGACGAGGTGACGCGCGTGGCGCGTGAGGTGGGCACCGAGGGCAAGCTGGGTGGCCAGGCGAACGTGCGTGGCGTGTCGGGCACGTGGCGGGACCTGACCGACAGCGTGAACTTCATGGCGTCGTCGCTGACCACCCAGGTGCGGAACATCGCCGAGGTCACCACCGCCGTGGCCCGCGGCGACCTGTCGCAGAAGATCACGGTGGACGCCCGCGGCGAGGTGCTGGAGCTGAAGGACACCGTCAACACGATGGTGGACCAGCTGCGCTCGTTCGCGGCGGAGGTGACCCGCGTGGCGCGGGAGGTGGGCACCGAGGGCAAGCTGGGCGGCCAGGCCAACGTGGAGGACGTCTCCGGAACCTGGCGCGACCTGACCGACTCGGTGAACTCGATGGCCTCGAACCTGACCGACCAGGTGCGGAACATCGCCCACGTCGCCACCGCCGTGGCCCGCGGCGACCTGGGCCGCAAGATCACGGTGGACGTCAAGGGCGAGGTGCTCCAGCTGAAGGACACCATCAACACGATGGTGGACCAGCTCTCGTCGTTCGCGGCGGAGGTGACGCGCGTGGCCCGCGAGGTGGGCACGGAGGGCAAGCTCGGCGGTCAGGCCAACGTGGAGGGCGTCGCCGGCACCTGGCGCGGCCTGACCGACTCCGTGAATTCGATGGCCGCGAACCTGACCGACCAGGTCCGCGCGATCGCGGCCGTGTCGGTGGCCGTGACCCAGGGCGACCTGACCCGGTCGATCGGCGTGGAGGCCCAGGGCGAGGTCGCCGAGCTCAAGGACACGATCAACCAGATGATCGTGAACCTGCGCGAGACCACCGGCCGCAACGCCGACCAGAGCTGGCTCAACTCCAACCTGGCCCGGTTCGGGGGGATGATGCAGGGCCAGCGCGACCTGGCGGTGGTGTCGGACCTGATCATGTCCGAGCTGACCCCGCTCGTCGGCGCCCGCTTCGGGGCGTTCTTCCTGGTGGAGGGCGCGCCCGGCGACGAGCCGGCGATCACCCTGGCCGCCAGCTACGGCTACCGGCCCCAGGACGAGGTGCGCGCGCTGCGCCTGGGCGAGGGGCTGGTGGGACAGGCGGCGCTCGACCTGAGCCCGGTGCTCATCGAGGCGCCGCCGCCGGACTACATCCAGATCGCCTCCGGCCTGGGGCGGGCGACGCCCGGCAGCATCCTGATCCAGCCGGTGCTCTTCGAGGACCAGGTGCTCGGGGTGATCGAGCTGGCCTCGTTCGCGCCGTTCGACGAGGTGCACCGCACGTTCCTGGAGCAGCTCGCCGAGACCATCGGCATCGTGATCAACGCCATCGTGGCCAACATGCGCACGGAGGAGCTGCTGGAGCAGTCGCAGTCGCTCACCCAGGAGCTCCAGAGCCGGCAGGAGGAGCTCCAGGGCACCAACGCCGAGCTGGCCGAGAAGATGGCGCTGCTGGCCGACCAGAACGAGCGCATCGAGGTCAAGAACCGCGAGATCGAGATGGCCCGGCTCGCGATCGAGGAGAAGGCCGAGCAGCTGGCGCTCTCCTCGAAGTACAAGTCCGAGTTCCTGGCCAACATGTCCCACGAGCTGCGGACGCCGCTCAACTCGCTGCTCATCCTGGCCCGGCTGCTCGCGGACAACGGCGACGGCAACCTCAGCGACAAGCAGGTCGACTTCGCCCGCACGATCTTCGCGTCCGGCAACGAGCTGCTGGACCTGATCGACGACATCCTGGACCTCTCGAAGGTCGAGGCCGGGAAGATGGACGTCAACCCCGGCCGCGTCGGGCTGGACGAGGTGGTCGAGTACGTCGAGCGCTCGTTCCGTCTGCTGGTGGAGGAGAAGGGCCTGGCGTTCCAGGTCGAGCTGGAGCCCGGCACCGCCGCGGCGCTGGTCACCGACGAGCAGCGGTTGCAGCAGATCCTGCGCAACCTGCTCTCCAACGCCGTGAAGTTCACCGAGATGGGCGCGGTGCGGCTTCGGATCGGTGAGGCCTCCGAGGGGATGGGCTTCGCGTCGCCGGCGCTCACCGAGGCCGACCGGGTGATCGCGTTCGCGGTCACCGACACCGGGATCGGCATCCCCGCCGACCGCCTCGGGCTCATCTTCGAGGCGTTCCAGCAGGCCGACGGCACCACCAGCCGGCGCTTCGGCGGCACCGGCCTGGGCCTCTCGATCAGCCGCGAGATCGCCCACCTGCTGGGCGGCGAGATCGTGATCGAGTCGACCGTCGAGGTGGGGAGCACGTTCACGCTCTACCTGCCGCAGGCGATCCCCGACCGGTCCGAGTACGGCGGGCTCGACGGCCGCGCGCCGTCGCCGGCGGCGTCCGAGGCGCGGCGCGCCCCGGCGGAGATCACCGACGACCGCGACGCCCTCGACGGCGCCGAGCGGGTGCTGCTGATCATCGAGGACGAGCCGTCGCTGGCGCAGGGGCTGGTGCACGTCGGTCGGTCCGCCGGCTTCGCCTGCGTCGCCGCCACGCGGGGCGACACGGGCCTGCGCCTGGCCCACGAGGTGCATCCCGACGCGGTGGTGCTCGACCTCGGCCTGCCGGTGCTCGACGGGTGGACGGTCCTGTCCCACCTGCGGCGCCACCCGGCCACGCGGGACGTACCCGTCCACGTGGTCACCGGCGTCGGGCAGGCCGAGGCGGCGCTCGAGGCCGGGGCCACCACCGTGTCGATGAAGCCGGTCTCGCCGGAGCGGCTCACCGAGGCGCTGCGCGGCACCGTCCCCTCGGAGGCCCGGCGGGCCGGGCTGGGGGGGCCGGACGAGGAGGTCCTGTCCGGCCGCCGCGCCCTGATCGTCGACGACGACGTCCGCAACGTGTTCGCGCTCGCCTCGGCCCTCGAGTCGCGGGGGATGGAGGTGGTCTTCGCCGAGAACGGCGCCGACGGCATCGCGCTGCTCACCCGGGAGCGCGGCATCGACATCGTTCTGCTGGACCTGATGATGCCGGGCATGGACGGGTACGAAGCAACACGTGCGATCCGTGAGATGCCCGCCGTCGGCGGCCTGCCGATCATCGTGGTCACCGCCAAGGCGATGCCCGGCGACCGGGAGCGCGCCATCTCGTGCGGCGCGTCCGACTACATCACCAAGCCGGTCGACACCGACCAGCTGCTCGCTCTCATGGGCATCTGGCTGTACCCGGCCACGGAGCCGCCGGGCGCCTTCGCCCTCGACGGATGAGCGCGGTGGACCCCTCCCTCGTCCCGCAGGTGGACGTGCCCGCCGCGCACGACGCGTCTGACGTGACGCCGGCCGACCCGCCCACGCCGGATCGCGCGAGCATCCTGGTGGTCGACGACCGCCGCGCCAACCTGGTCGCCATGGAGGCGCTGCTCGCGCCGCTCGGCCGTCGCGTGGTGCTGGCCGAGTCGGGCGAGGAGGCGCTGCGGCTCCTCCTGGGCGAGCGCTTCGCGCTGATCCTGCTCGACGTGCAGATGCCGGGGATGGACGGGTTCGAGACGGCCCGGCTCATCCGCGGGCGCCTGCGCACCCGCCGCATCCCCATCATCTTCGTCACCGCCATCACCAGCGCGACGAGCCACATGTTCGACGGCTACGCGGCAGGGGCGGTCGACTACCTGCTGAAGCCGGTCGACCCCGTGATCCTGCGCTCCAAGGTCACGCTCTTCGTGGAGCTGTTCGAGCTCAACGCCCGGCTCCAGCGGGAGGCCGCCCGCCGGGGCATGGAGGAGAGCCTGGGGCTGGCCCAGCGGGCGGGGCTCTCGGGGGTCTGGGACTGGCACCTGCCCTCCGACCGCGTCCGCTGGTCGGTGGAGTACGCCGACCTGGTGGGCCTGCCGGCCGTGGCGGGGGGCGACCCGCACGAGTGGCTGGCGACGGTGGACCCGCGCGACCGCGACCGCGTGGAGTCGCGCATCGCCGACGCCGTCCGCACCGGCGGGACGTGGGAGGAGGAGCTCCGCGTCGTCCACCCCGCCCGGGGCCAGCGGTGGCTGAGCGCCCGGGGGCGGGTCTACCGCGACGGCGAGGGCGAGCCGGAGCGCTTCATCGGCATCGCGATGGACGTCACGGAGCGTCACCAGGCGGAGGAGGACCTTCGCCGCCTCAACGCCACCGGCGAGCGCCTGGCGGTCGCGCTGACGCGCGCGGAGGTCGTGGCGGAGGTGGTCCGGCAGGCCCGCGGTCTGCCCGGCGTGGCCGAGGCGAAGCTGCTCGACCCCGCCGACGCCCCGGGGGTCGCCTCGCCGGCCGACGCCCTGGTGGGCGCCGCGCGGGCCGCGCGGCGCGTGCAGCACGGGGCGGCGGCCGGGGTGCCGTGGGTCGCGATGCCCCTGGGCGGCGACGGGACGGTGCTGGCCCTGTCGCGCCCGCGCGACGAGGGGGTGGGCGAGGAGGTCGACGCCGGGTTCCTGGCCGCGTTCGCGGCGCAGTGCGCCCAGGCGCTGGAGCGGGCGCGCCTCCACGACGCGGAGCGCACCGCCCGGCACGAGGTCGAGGCCCTCCAGACCGCCAGCGAGGCGCTCGCCTCCGCCGGCGGTCGCCAGGACGTGGCCGACATGGTCGTGCGTGAGGCGATCCGGACGTTCGGCGCCGCGGCGGCGGGGGTGCGCCTGCTGGCGCCCGACGGGGCGACGCTGCGCACCGTCGCGGTCGGCG
This sequence comes from Thermoleophilia bacterium, assembly GCA_050250915.1. Classification (GTDB taxonomy): domain Bacteria; phylum Actinomycetota; class Thermoleophilia; order Miltoncostaeales; family Miltoncostaeaceae; genus Miltoncostaea. The sequence goes on along the minus strand of JBFWNT010000004.1, from coordinate 57,640 downwards.
GGTTCGACGACGCGCTGGCGCGGCCGGGGGGAGCGAGCGCGCTGGACGAGGACGTGCCGACGGTCGCCGCCCTGGGCGGCACGGCGCTGTTCGCCGAGGACGACGCCCAGCTGGCGCTGCGCCACCCCGGCGCCGGCGGGCTGCCGCGGGCGTGGCCCGGGCTGGGCGCGCTGGCGGCGCTGCCGCTCCAGCTGGACGAGCGGATCGTCGGCGTCCTGGGGCTCCGCTTCCAGGGGCCGCGGGCGTTCCGGCCGGACGAGCGCAACACCCTCCGCGCGTTCGCGCGCATGGCGGCGATGTCGCTGGTGCGCGCCGGCCTCCACGAGAGCGAGGCCCGCCGGCGGGCGTTCGCCGACCTGCTGGCCGACGTCAGCGTGACCCTCGACACAGAGATGGGCTTCGCGGGGCGGGTCGACCGGCTGCGCGGGCTGCTGGTGCCGCGCTGGGCGGACGGCTGCGTGATCACCGCCCCCGACGCGGGGGGCGGGATGCGCGCCGCGATCGGCGCGGCCGAGCCCGCGGTGGAGGGGGTCCTGCGGCGGGGCGGCCCGTGGACGGCCGACCCGGACGAGGGGGTTCTGCTCGGCTGCGACGACGACGCCGGCGGCCCGTTCGCGTCGCTCGTGACCGCGGGGGTCATCGACGAGGGGACGGCGGCGGAGCTCTCCGGCGTGGCCTCCGGCCTGCTCGTGGCGCCCATCGCGACCCACGGCCGCGCGGCGGGGGCGATCGCCCTGGTCTTCCGGGACCACCCGGGACGGCTGCTGTCCGAGCTGCTCCCGGCGGAGGAGATCGGCCGCCGTGTGGGGATCGCGCTCGAGAACGCCCGCCTCTACGAGGCGCAGGTCGACGTGGCCACCACCCTCCAGCGGAGCCTGCTGCCCGAGCGGCTGGCCGACGTCGCCGGACTGGAGCTGGCCGCCCGCTACCAGACGGCCACCGCCCACACCGAGGCGGGGGGCGACTGGTACGAGGCCGTCGAGATCCCCGGCGGCCGCGTGTTCCTGGCGGTGGGCGACGTCGTGGGCCGCGGCACGGTCGCGGCCAGCGTGATGGGCCAGCTGCGCAGCGCGATGCGCGCCTACGCCCTGGCCGGGTTCCGCCCGCAGACGGTGCTCGAGCACCTGAGCCGCTTCGCCGCGGGGGTCCCCGGCGCGGAGGTCTCCACCGCCGTGTGCGTCGTGATCGACCCGGCGTCCGGCCGGGTCACGTATGCCTGCGCGGGGCACCCCCACCCCGTCGTGGTGGACGGGGACGGCGGCGTCCTCATCCTCCGCGGCGGACGGGGGCCCGCGCTGGGCGTGACCGACCGCGGCTACGCCGAGGCCGAGACCGACCTCGCGCCCGGCGCCAGCCTGCTGCTGTTCACCGACGGCCTCGTCGAGCGCCGCTCCGAGCCGCTCGAGGTGGGGCTGGAGCGCCTCGGCGCCGCCGCGGCCGCCGAGCGTGCCGAGCCGGCCGGCGTGGTGGCCGACCGCGTGGTCGGCCAGCTCGCGGGCGCGGTGTCGAGCGACGATGTCGCGCTGCTCATCGCGCGCCGCGACGAGACGCCGGCGCCGCTGGAGCTGACGCTGCCGGCGGCGCCCGACAACCTGGCCGCCGCGCGCGCCGCCGTGCGGACGTGGCTCGCCGCCGCCCGCATCGGCGCCGACGGCGTCCAGGACGTGGTCCTCGCCGCCGGCGAGGCGCTCGCCAACGCCGTCGAGCACGGCTCGGAGGGCGACGGCTCCCAGACCGTGCGCGTGGAGATGCGGCTGGGGCGGGGGCGGGAGGTCGAGGTGCTGGTGGCCGACGAGGGCGGGTGGCGCACGCCGTCGGCGGATCCCGGGCTGCGCGGCCAGGGGATCAGGATCATGCGCGCCGTCATGGACGACGTGGCGATCGAGCGCGGCGAGGCGGGCACCACCGTGCGGATGGTGCGGCGCCCACGCATCCCGCCGTTCACGGCGCGCCGGCCCCCGGCCGGTGCCGAGGGGGCGGCGTCCGTCGTCGTCGACGACGCCGACCCGGCGCGCCCGGTCGCCGTGGTGCGGGGGGACATCGACGCCGCGGGGGCCGCCACGGTGGGGCAGGGCATCCGCAGGGCATGCCCCGCCGACGCCCACCTACGCCTCGACCTGGGTGCGGTGGCCTACCTCGACAGCTCGGGCGTGCGCCTGCTGGTGGAGCTGGCGGCGCGCCAGGCGGGCGGCGGCGCGACGCTCACGGTGCGGGTGCCGGCGGGCGGCCCGGTCCACCGGGTGCTGGTGCTCACGGGCCTGGAGGACGCGACCGGGCTCATCGTCGAGGAGACCTGACCGACCATCAGGCTCAAGTCGAGAGTGAGACCAGACGCGTCAGCGGTGGGTCTCGAGCCAGCCGAGCGCCTTCTCGGCGGCGTCGACCGCGGTGCGTCCGTGGAACGAGTCCCCCAGCGTCGAGCGGCGGCCCGGTGCGACCCGGACGGCCGACCACCCGACGCCGTCGGGGTCCGGCGCGATCTTGAGCCGGAAGCCCGCGGCGCGGAAGCGGTCGCGGATGCCGGCGAGGCGCAGCCCGTCCTCGGAGGGCCCGGCCGGGCTGCCCGCCGCGTCCTCGGCCCAGGCGCGCACGTCGCTCCACCGCCAGATGGGGCGGCCGTCCAGGTGGCCGAGCGGCTCGGGGAAGCCGGGCGAGGCGACGGCGGCCTCGGTGCGGGCGCGGGAGAGGTGGAGGCGGCGGGCGATGTGCCCGCGCGTCACGAGGTTCCCCGGTCGTCCCGGTCGGTCGCTCATGGCCCCTCCGGCGCGTGTGGTCGTGCGTCGACCACACCACACCGGGGCCGCATGCGTCGAGGTGGTCGGGCCCTACGCCGCCTGTCTGCGTCGCTCGCCGTCGACGGCGCGCTCGAAGTACGCGAGCACGTCGGCGGGCACGGGGCCGGAGGGCGGGTCGAGGTCCATCTCGGCGAGGCGCCGCGGCGCGAGCCGCTCGTCGGCCTGATCGTCGGCCGGGAGCGGGCGGGCGACCCGCTGGGTGTCCTCGTCGTTGGGGAGGGTGAGCGCAGTGGTCGTCATGCGCGGTGGTTTCGACGCGCACCTGCCGGCTCCTCCCCGTGCCCGGCGGCGCCCTGGTCGTGGTCCTCCAGGTGGATCAGCACCTCGCTGCCCGGCAGCGTCCGCCGGACGGCCGCCTTCACCCGGCCGGTCAGGACGTGGCCCTCCCGGACCGTCGTGTCGGGGTCGACGACCATGTGCATGTCGATGTGCCGCTTCGTCCCCGACCGGCGCGCCCGGAGGGCGTGGAAGCCGACCCCCTCGCGCGCGGCGAAGTCGTCGAGGGTCGCGGCGATGGCCTGCATCTCGTCGTCGGGCAGCGCCTGGTCGATCAGGATCTGGCCGGCGCGCCAGGCGATGCGGGCGCCGACGACCACGACGTACAGGGAGATCGCGACGCCGACGGCGGCGTCCACGCGCGTCCACCCGGTGCTCCAGACGATGACCAGACCCGCGGCGGCGCCGGCCGAGGTCCAGACGTCCGAGGCGATGTGGGCCGCGTCGGCGGCGATCGCCGGGGAGCCGGTGGCGCGCGCCACGCGGCGCAGCCGGCTGGAGACCGCGAGGTTCACGAGGGCCGAGGCCACCATCACGGCCACGGCGATGTCGAGCGAGACGAGGCCGGCGGAGCCGGTGATGAGGCGCCGCGTGGCCTCGACGGCGACCGCGCCGCCGGCGGCGAGCACCAGGAGCCCCTCGACGAGGGCGGCCAGGTTCTCGGAGCGCTCGTGCCCGTAGGGGTGGTCCTCGTCGGCCGGGCGGCTGGCGGCCCGCACCCCGGCGAACGCGATCCCGCTGGCCACGAGGTCGCCCGCCGAGTTGGCGGCGTCGGAGAGCACGGCCACCGACCCCGTCACGAGGCCCACGATGAGCTTCGCGACGGTGAGGGTCGCGTTGGAGCCGAGCGAGAGCAGCGCGGCGGCCCGGTTGCGGCGTGCGTCGGTGTCCACGGCGCAGGACGGTAGTGATTTAGCCTGTTGCTAAGTCAAGTCGTCGACCGCCGTGTGCCCGCCGGGCTAGCCACGGCTAACTCGTCCCCACGGAGGCCGTGACCCCGCTCTTCCGACGCACGCCGGCCGCCGCCGCCGAGGTGGCGATCCACGGGCCGTCACGGGCCGCCGTGATGCTGCACCCCGCACCCGGGCGGTGGCCGGCGCACGAGGCCTCCGACCGCCTGGGGCTGGGGGTGGGCCTCGCGGCGCTGGCCGCCGGCTCGAGCTCGGACGCCCGGTGGCTGCCGTTCCGCGATGCCCTCGCCGCCCTGGCGGGGCGCCTCGCCGCCGCGCCGGCCGGTCCGCTGCCCGGCGACCTGGTCGACCTGCGCCTCCTCGGAGGCCCCGGCGGCCTGGCGGTGGTGCCCTGGGAGGGGCCGGGCCGGGCGCGGGTGGAGGTGCACCTGCTCGAGTCGCGAGGCGGCCCGGTGCCGCGGTTCGCCGACCGGCCGGCGGAGAGCGGGCCGTTCGCCGAGGTCGCGTCGCTCGCCCTGCTGATCGCGCTGGCGGTGGACCGCGAGGAGGACCGCCTGCCGCTCGCCCTGGGGGCGGAGGGCGTGATCTCCTGGTTCCGCGAGTCCGACCGGCGGGCCGCCCCGCGCAACGCGCTGGCGTTCGCCCTGGCGCACGCCGACGAGCGGCTGCGGCAGGCCGGGCGGCCCGGCCTGCCCGCCTAGGTGGAGTCCCCGGGGAGCTCCCAGCCGAAGTAGACCTCCTGGCGGAGGATCCGGTCCCCGTCGAAGGCGAAGATCTCGGTGTTGCGGAAGCGGGTGCCGTCGGGCCGCATCGCCTCGTAGGTGGCGACAACCTCGTCGCCGCCGATCTCGGTGAGGCGGGTGAACGCGAAGCCGGCGACGGCCCTCCCCGCGCCGGGCCAGCACCGCTCGAAGAACCCGTCGCGGTCCAGGTCCGGGTCGGGCGGTGCGTGGAAGGTGAAGGCCGGGGCGAGCAACTCCTCGATGGCGTCGCGGTCGGCGGCGGCGAACGCGTCGTAGGCGGCGTGCACGCGGGCGGTGCGGTCGGCGGGCATGGCGGCTCCTTCCGGTTCCGACGGGTCCCCATGTGGGACCCGATCGGCCCGCCGGACTCACCGCCCCGTGTCACGAGGGAACGGCGGGGGGCGCGCTACCGTGGCCCCATGGACCATCGCAAGCGCATCGCGCTCATCGCGCACGACAACCGCAAGCTCGACCTGCTCGACTGGGCGAGCTTCAACCGCGGCACCCTCTCCGAGCACGAGCTGTTCGGCACCGGCACCACCGGCGGCCTGATCGCCGCGGAGCTCGACCTCCAGGTGCACCGCTTCCTGAGCGGGCCGATGGGCGGCGACCAGCAGGTGGGCGCCGGCGTCGCAGAAGGGCGCCTCGACATCGTCATCTTCTTCTGGGACCCCCTGGAGCCCCAGCCCCATGACGTGGACGTGAAGGCGCTCCTGCGGATCGCGGTCGTCCACGACGTGCCGATCGCCTGCAACCGCGCCACCGCCGACTTCATCCTCTCGAGCCCGCTCCTGCGGGCCCCCTACCTCCCGACCGCCGGCGTCGGAGCCGCCGCCGCTGGAGGACGCCCCCCAGCGGCCTGAGTCACTGCGCGGCACCACCGATCCCGGTGGTGCCGCACACGCAAATTCCCGCCGGGTCGATGCGAGCGAAGCGAGCCGCGACCCCCTGCGCGACACCACCGATCCCGGTGAGCCGCACACGATAATTCCCGCCGGGTCAATGCGAGCGAAGCGAGCCGCAAGCCCCGCCAAAGAGGGCTTGCTACCCGGCGGGTTTGGCCGCAACCGGCGCTCTCGAAAACGCCGAAGTACTGCCCCCCGGAACGCCCGCGCTTCGGGACGCCCTCGCTTCGGAACGACCGAGGTTCGGAACGCCCGAGGTTCGGGACGCCCTCGCTTCGGAGCGCCCAAGGTTCGGAACGCCCGTGATCCGGGTTTTTCGAGAGCGCCGGTTGCGACTGAACCCGGCGGTCAGGAGGCCCTCTTTAGCGGGGCCTCCGGCTCGCTTCGCTCGCATTGGACCGCCGGGAATTTGCGTGTGCGGCTCGCCGGGGTCGGTTGTGTCGCGCAGGCCTCTTCAGCGGGGCCTCCGGCTCGCTTCGCTCGCATTGGACCGCCGGGAATTTGCGTTTGCGGCTCGCCGGGATCGGTGGTGTCGCGCCGGCCTCTTCAGCGGGGCCTCCGGCTCGCTTCGCTCGCCTTGGACCGCCGGGAATTATCGTTTGCGGCTCACCGGGATCGGTGGTGCCGCGCAGGGGGGTCTACTCCTCCTTGTTGGCCGCTCGTGCGGCGGCGGCCTCGTTGGCGATGTCGGAGACGACGTCCTCGTTGGCGAGGGTGGTGACGTCCCCGAGCTGGCGATTCTCGGAGATGTCGCGCAGGAGGCGGCGCATGATCTTCCCGGAGCGGGTCTTCGGGAGGTCGTCGGTGAGCACGATCGACTTGGGCCGGGCGATGCCGCCGATCTTCGTGGCGACGTGCTGGCGGAGCTCGGCGATGAGCTCCTCGTCGCCCACCACGCCGCCCTTCAGCGTCACGAACGCCGCGATCGCCTGGCCGGTGGTCTCGTCGGTGCGGCCCACCACCGCCGCCTCGGCCACCTTCGGGTGGTCCACCAGCGCCGACTCGATCTCGATGGTGGAGAGGCGGTGTCCCGACACGTTCATCACGTCGTCGATGCGGCCCAGCAGCCAGTAGTCGCCGTCCTTGTCGCGGCGGCAGCCGTCGCCGGCGAGGTACTTGCCCTCGTACTCGCTCCAGTACGTCGCGACGAAGCGGTCGTCGTCGCCGTAGAGGGTCCGCAGCATCGACGGCCACGGCTCGGTGAGCACCAGGTAGCCGCCGGCGCCGAGGGGGACGCTCTCGCCGTTGGCGTCGACCACGTCGGCGGTGATGCCGGGGAGCGGCCGCGTCGCCGAGCCGGGTTTCAGCGTCGTCACGCCGGGGAGCGGCGAGATCATGATCGCGCCCGTCTCGGTCTGCCACCACGTGTCCACCACCGGGCAGCGGCCGCCGCCGATGTTGTCGCGGTACCAGATCCACGCCTCCGGGTTGATCGGCTCGCCGACCGACCCCAGGAGGCGCAGCGACGTGAGGTCGTGCCGCTGCGGGTACTCCACGCCCCACTTCATGAACGTCCGGATCGCCGTGGGGGCGCAGTAGAGGATCGAGACCTTGTAGCGGGCGATGATCTCCCACCAGCGGTCCTTGTCGGGGGTGCCGGGGGCGCCCTCGTAGAGCACGCTGGTCGCGCCGTTCGCCAGCGGGCCGTAGGCGATGTAGCTGTGGCCGGTGACCCAGCCGACGTCGGCGGCGCACCAGTAGACGTCGTCGTCCTTCAGGTCGAACACCCACTTGTGGGTGGCCGACACGCCGGTCAGGTAGCCGCCGGTGGTGTGCAGGATGCCCTTCGGCTTCCCCGTCGACCCGGACGTGTAGAGGATGTAGAGCGGGTGCTCGGCGTCCACGATCTCGGGCTCCGCCTCGGCTGGCTGGCCCTCGACGAGCTCGTGGTACCAGACGTCCCGGCCCTCCACCCAGCCGATCTCGTTCTCGGTGCGACGCACCACCACGCACGTGTGCACGTCCGGCGCGCCCTCGAGGGCGGCGTCGACGTTCGCCTTCAGCGGCACCAGCTTGCCGCCGCGCCACGCCCCGTCGCCGGTGATCATCGCGGTGACGCCGCAGTCGAGCACGCGGTCGCGGACCGAGTCGGGGGAGAAGCCGCCGAAGATCACCGTGTGCGGCGCCCCGATGCGGGCGCAGGCGAGCATCGCGACGACGATCTCCGGGACCATCCCCAGGTAGATCGCCACGCGGTCGCCCTTGCCGACCCCGCGCTCGCGCAGCCCGTTGGCGAGGCGGCAGACGCGCTCGTAGAGGTCGCGGTACGTGACCGCGAACCGCTCGTCGGACGGCTCGCCCTCCCAGTGGAACGCCACCTGGTCGCCCTTCGCCGCCAGGTGGCGGTCGAGGCACTGCACGCTCGCGTTGAGCGTGCCGTCGGCGAACCACGTGAAGAACGGCGGGTTGGAGCGGTCCACGCCCTGCGTGGGCTCCGTCTCCCAGCTCAGGAGCTCCTTCGTCGTGGCGAGCCAGAAGGCCTCGGGGTCGCCGGCCGCCCGCGCGTAGAGCTCCTCGGTGGCGTTCGCCTGGGCCGCGAACTCGGCGGGCGGCGGGAAGCGCCGGTCCTCGAGCTCCAGCGTGCTGATCGTCGGGCCGTCGCTGCTCATCCGTCGCTCCTTGTTCCGTCCTGCACCGGGACCACGCGATCGTACCCCCGGCACGGGCGCCGGGGCGATCCGCCGCCGCGTCCGAACGTGGCGGTTAGATTCCCGGCATGGAGCTGGTCGAGGGGGAGCACATCCTCTGGCAGGGACGCCCCTCGTGGCGGGCCCAGATCTCGTACTTCATCGTCTGGATCCCGCTCGCGCTGCTGCCGGTCATCATCGCGGGCCTCCTGACCGCGAACGACCAGGGCACCGGCCTGCCGTACTACCAGTGGCTCCTGATCTCGCTGCTGCTGGTGATCATCGTCGTCGCGTGGGACATGATCCGGCGCTACTCCACGCTGTACGTGGTCACCGACCAGCGCCTGCGCGTGCGCCACGGCATCCTGTCGCGCCACGAGCAGACCGCCCGGTTCGAGCGCGTGCAGAACGTCGAGGTGTCACAGAGCTTCATGGACCGGCTCCTGCGGGTGGGGGCCGTTGAGTTCGACACCGCAGGTTCCGATACAGGTGATGCGGGGATCCGCTACTCGGGAATCGCGGACCCCCAGCGGCTCGTCCACATCGTGGCGCAGCACACCCACGACACGACGCCGCACACGACCGGCCTCTGACGGCCGGCGACCGACGGTTCCTCCGCGCTGATCCCCCGATCGGGGGACGTTGGGATCGGCGATTCCGGCCGAAGGGTGGGTATCGCCCGTCACGACCCGCAGCCGGGTCGTCCCGCCTCCCACAGGAGAACCCGTGGCCCCTCTCGTCGCCCCGCCCGCCCAGCCCGCCCCGACCACCCGCCGCCGCAGCCGCGCCAAGCCGAAGCCGCCGCGCCAGCGCATCGTGGTCCGGTCCGAGCTGAAGGGGCTCGGCGGCTTCGTGGTGGAGCTGGCCCTGCTGGACCCCACGGCGGAGCCGCAGGCGAGCGTGGTGGCGTGGGCGAACCGCCTGGCGGCGGAGCTCGACGTGCCCGGTGTCGGCAACCCCGCCGACTACCGCGAGCTGCTGCACGCGATCGTGAAAGTCGCCCGCCGTGCCGACGCCGACCCGGAGCGCCCGATGGTGGCGATCCCGCCGGCCCAGGCCGCCTAAGAGTCCCCCGGGCCGTCCCGCCAGTCGTCGTCGCGCCCGAGGTACTCGGGCGTGGCGATGGCCGCCGTGCCGATCGCGATGAACGCCACCATCAGCGCGATGCCGATCCCCAGCGCGAGGGGCGATTCCACCAGCACCGCCAGGCCGGCGCCGACGACGCCGCAGGCCACCGCGATCAGCGCGAGCCGGCGCCCCCTCACGGCAGCGGCTTCCCGCTCGCGTCCTCCGGGGCGTCCTTCTCGAGGCGTCCCGTGAGGAACAGCCGGAACAGGTAGGCGAGCGACGGCACCAGCACGACGGCGCCGATCGCGACGGCGATCAGCAGGGCCTGGAGCGTCGCATCGGAGGCCGCCGCCTCGTCGATCGTGAGCTCCGGCGGCAGGAACGCGGGGTGCTGGGCGACGACCCAGCCCCACAGGATCGCCCCCACCGCGACGGCCGCCGTGAGCCGCGCGGCGCCGAACCGCCGCCACCAGACGAGCGCGAGCGTCCCGATCCCGGCGACGCCCGACAGGACCACCAGCGGCAGGGCGTCGCCCGTGAGCCCGTCGTACAGCGCGGGCGCGTCCTCGCGCAGCACGGGGAGCCCCGCGATCGCGAGGGCCCCGGCGACGACCCCGGCGATCAGCGCGCGCAGCCGCATCCCGTCGGCCAGGTCCGGCTCGCCGAGGCGCCGGGCGTCCGCCGCGAGGTAGACCGCGGCGAGGTAGGCGCCCGTGGCCACCGCGATCAGCCCCGTCATCACCGATGTCGGGTTCCACCAGCTCGTGAGGAGGTCGCCCGCGGCGTTGCCCACCGGCACGCGCCCGGAGGCGACCCCGCCGACCGCCGCGCCCAGGAAGAACGGCACCATCACCGACGAGAGCGCGAACAGGGCGCGGTACGCGCGGTCGGAGCGGGGCGACCCTCCGTGCACGCCGCGGGTGGCGAACGCGACGCCGCGGAGGATGATCCCGATCGCGGCGAGGAAGAGCGGGACGCTGAGCGTCGACGCGACGGAGCCGAACGCCTCCGGGAAGGCCGTCCAGAACACCACGAGCACGAAGATGAGCCAGACGTGGTTGGCCTCCCACACGGGCCCCATCGAGCGTTCGATCAGGCGCCGGATGCGCGCGCCCTCATCGCCGCGGCCCGAGGTGGCGTCCCAGATCCCGGTGCCGAAGTCGGCCCCGCCCAGCACCGCGTAGGCCGTCAGGCCCACCACGATCAGCGCCCCGCACCAGTCGGCCAGGCTCATGTCGCCTCCGCCCCGGCCCTGGGGAGCGACTCGGCGCCGGGCACCTCATGGTCCAGCGGCGTGCGGGCGACGCGCCGCAGAAGGGACACCGCGATGACGGTCAGGGCGAGGTAGACGACGATCACCGTCGCGTACCCGAACGGGATACCGGACGCCCCGGTCACCGCCTGCTCGACGGTCATCACCTCGTAGACGATCCAGGGTTGTCGTCCCACCTCCGTCACGATCCAGCCGCAGATGAGGGCGGCCGCCGCCGCCGGCCCCGCGAGCACCGCCGCCCGGTAGAACCACGTGGAGCGCGGCGGGCGCTGCCGCCGCCACCAGGTGAGCAGGTAGACCAGGGCCAGCGCGGCCAGCGCGGTGCCGAGGCCCACCATCGCCTGGAACGCGATCCGCACCACGTTCACCGGCGGCTGCTCGTCGGCGGGGACGCTGTCGAGGCCCTGCACGACGGCGTTCGGGTCGTGCTGTGCCAGGAGCGAGAGCATGTCGGGGAACGCGATGCCCCCGTGGACCTCGCCGTCGGAGTACCAGCCCAGGATGTGGAGGGGGGCGCCCGACTCCGTCTGCCCGAGCCCCTCCATGGCGGCGAGCTTCACCGGCTGGGTGTCGGCCACCGAGCGGGCGGCCCAGTCGCCCACCACGAGCTGCACCGGGGCCGCGAGGGCCGCGATCGTGAACGGGACGACGAGGCCGATGCGGTGGTAGCGGTCGCGCTTGCCGCGCAGCCAGGCGTAGGCGTAGACCCCGGCGACGGAGAACCCCGCGACCATGTAGCCGGCGAGCAGCATGTGCACCAGCTCGTGCCAGACGTAGCTGCCGAAGATCGCCGCCCACGGGTCGACGTTCGCGACCTCTCCGTTCACGATGTCGAACCCCGTCGGGTTGTTCATCCACGCGTTGACGGTCAGCACGAACAGCGACCCCGCGATGCCGGCGATCGCGACGGGGATGCCGGTCAGGAAGTGGACCTTCTTCGGCAGGCGATCCCATCCGTAGACGTAGATGGCGATGAAGATCGCCTCCACGAAGAACGAGAAGCCCTCGAGCCCGAACGCCAGGCCGAAGACGTCGCCGAACGTGGCCATGAACTGCGGCCAGAGGATCCCCAGCTCGAACGAGAGGATCGTGCCGGAGACGACGCCGACGGCGAACAGCACGACCATCGCCTTCGACCACCGCTTCGCCAGCGTCCGGTACAGCGGGTCCCCGGTGCGGAGGTAGAGCGCCTCCACCGTCAGCACGATCGCCGGGAAGGCGACTCCGAAGCACACGATGATGATGTGCCAGCCGAGCGACAGCGCCTGCATCTGCCGCGCCTGGAACAGGTGGTCCTGCTCCGCCGCCGTCGCGTCCAGCGCGCCGCCGGCCTGGAGGGCCAGGCCCGCGAGGTGCGCGACGGGGTCGATCACGGGCACGCCTCCAGGGTGGGCAGGCCGGTCGGAGTGCTGTTACCCCATCGTGGACCCGTCGAGCGCCACGGTCGACGGGCCGGATGTCACGTCCGGGCGGGCTCCCGCCGCTCGGGCGCGACGGCGGGGGCCGTCGTGACCGGCGGTCGCGCCCGCACGATCCAGAGCGCGAGCGCCGCCGCCGGGAGCACGATGGCCAGGCCGCCGGCGATGTCCAGGACGTAGTGGTTGCCGGTGACCACGATGCACACGGCGATCAGCACCGGGTAGGCCCAGCCCAGCGCGCGGGTCCACACCCACGGCGTCAGCCTGATGAGCGCCCACGCCACCACGGGGGCCATGCCCACGTGCAGGCTCGGCATCGCCGCGACCGGGTTGTAGAAGGCGCGGATGAAGTCCGAATCGAGGTCGAAGAAGGTCTGCTGGCTCACGGTGTCGGTGAACCCGGACGCCAGCAGCCGCGGCGGTGCCACGGGCAGGAGCGCGTAGACCACCAGGCCGGCCGACCACGAGATGATCGCCATGTTCCGGACGAAGGCGTACGCCGGGCGCCGGTGGCGGTACACCAGGAACAGCGTGAGCGGGAGCACCACCACCTGGCTCACCACGTACAGCGTGTTCCAGAACGGCATCGCCAGGGAGTGATCGATGAAGAAGCGCTGCATGCCCGACTCGATCGAGATGCCGAGCGTCTTCTCCAGGCTCACGATGTCGGCGGCGTTCTCCCGGCCCTCGGCGACGGAGCCGCCGAACAGGCCGCGCACCAGGCTGTAGACGCCGTACGCCGCCAGGGCGATGGCCAGCTCGCGCATGCCGCTGCCGGTGGAGGCCGCCGCCAGGCGGGCGGCGCGCAGGCGGGCGACCACCCACGCCCACGCGGCGCCGAGCGACGACCACCACTCGCGGCCCAGTTCCACGGCCGTGCCGCGGGCGGCCTCCCAGCGCGGGTGCGCCGAGCCCGCGGGGCGCAGGTGGAGCCTCTCGTGTGGGGTCCTTGCCACGGCGACCGCCGGGTTACGGATGAATCGGTGCCGGCGATCGTAACATCGGGCACTTCATCCAAGCCTGGCCGTTCGGATGGCCGGTCGCGCGCCGACGCGTCGCGCCCTCAGGGCGCGAGCACGGCCTCCGGCAGCCCGCTCTCCGACGCGTCCTGCACCCAGCTGGCGGCCACGCGGCGCCCGCCCACGATCAGCTCGGGCGGCCCGTAGAGCGACGCGAACGTCGTCGGGGGGCTCCAGGCGCCGCCGACGGGGGCGCGGATCAGGAACACGTGGTCATCCGGCCCCGGGCCCGGGTCGACCGCGACGGAGGCGACCACCCGGCCGCCCTGCGCGACCGCCAGGTCGTCGACCTCGAAGAGGGAGCCGAAGTCGGGATCGTCGGGGCCCTTCCACGCGAGCTCCTCGGCGCCCCACACGCCGCCGGTGAGGACGGACACGCGGACGCCGTCGGCCACCCGCCCGTACACCGGCGTCCCTCCCGGCGTCACCGCCACCTGCACGGCACGCGGGCGCGACGTGGTGGCGGGCGCGTCGGGCAGCGCCGCCCAGGCGGTCGACAGGGCGGGGAGGGAGCGCACCTGCACGCCCGGGGGCCGGGTGCCGGGGAAGTCGTCGGCGGTCACTACGGTCAGCACCGCGTCGCCCCGCCCGTTCAGGTACAGGTCGTCGGCGACCGGCGACGGGATCGCGCCCGCCGCGACCACGGTGGTGGGCGGCGTCCACCGGAGCGTCCCCGGGTCGAAGGAGGACGCCACCACCGACTGCCCGGTCACGCCGGACTCCGTCCAGGCGGCCACGACGCGGCCGGAGGGCTCCGACGCGCGGGCCACCAGGGAGGCGCGGGCCGGCCCGGCCGGGAGGGGCTGCGAGACCCACGTGCCGGGGGCGGTGCGGACCACGGCGACGGCGTCGTCGGCGTCGCCCGCCACCACGATCACCCGCGAGCCGGCGATCGCGGCCGTGAGGGCGTGGAACGTCCGCACGTCCGGGGGCAGGCGCTCGGTGCGCCAGCGGCCCCGGGTCAGGACCGACGCCACCAGCTCGCCGCGGCGGCGCCACACCACCAGGTGCGGGCCGCTCGCCACGCCGCCCGCCCGCACGAGCTCCAGGCTGCCGCGCCCGAGGTCCCGGCCCACGGTGGGGTGGTTGAGGCGGTCGGCGCGGCGGATCGCGACGCGGATCAGGTCGGGGCCGGGCCTGAGCCGCTCGTACGCCACGGCGGCGCGCCCGTTGGTGCTCAGGTCCACCGCGGCGGCGCCGTAGCGGTCGCCCGGCGGCAGGATCCGCGCGCCCAGCGCGGGGGCGGCGGCCGCCAGGATCGCGACGAGCGCGACGGCGGGGGCGAGGCGGCGGACGGTCATCGCGACCGACACTAGAACCGGCCCGGAGGCCCGACAAGCATGCGAAACGGATCCGTAATGCCCTCGTAGGGGCGTTTCTCATGGTCTCCCGACGACGTGCCGGGCGGCGCGGATCCCGCTGCGGACGGCCCCCTCCATGGTGGCCGGCCAGCCGGTGTCCGTCCACGCGCCCGCCAGGGCGACGCCGGGCACGGGCGTCGCCGTCCCCGGGCGGCGGGAGGCCTGCCCGGGCGCCGCCGCGAAGGTCGCGCGCGGCTCCTTGACCACCGCGCTCGCGATCAGCTCGGCGCCACGCGCCCGCGGGTACAGGGCCTCCACCTCGTCGCGGATCGCCGCCGCCAGCTCGTCGCGCGGCACCTCCACCTCGCCGCGGGCGCCGGAGATCGACACCGCCAGGTGGTGCTCCCCCTGGCGGGCGGCGCCGTCGTGGTCCATCGCCGAGCGGTTGAACACCCACTGCGCTGGGCTGTCGATGACCGCCTCGAACGGCTCGTCCATGACGGGGCGGTCGTACCAGAGGTGCACGTTCACGATCGGGGACGCGTTGAGCCCCGGCTCCTGCGGCAGCGCGTCGGGCGCCACCTCGTGGGCCATGCGCGGCGGGATGGCCAGCACCACGCCGTCGGCCTCCAGGCGCTCGCCGCCGCGCAGCTCCACGAACCGCTCGCCCACCGACGCCACGCCGCGGCCCGTGAGGACCGTGCCCCCGCGCGCCGCCAGATGGTCGCGCGCCGCCGGGTCCACGACCCGGGTGAGCCCCACCCGCGGCCACCCGATGGCGGAGCCGGTGCCGGTCCGCAGGAACCCCTCCTGGAACACGAACGCGGCGAGGGCCGCCGACACCCGGTCGGAGCGGTCGTTGCAGGTCGGCACCACGATCAGGTCCCAGAAGCGCGCGATCGCGCGCTCCGACTGCCCGCGTTCGGCGAGCCAGTCGGCGAACGATCGGTCGTCTAGGGCGTCGCGGGCCACCGGCCGCAGGGCCGCCAGCGCGAGCAGGGCGCGCACCGCGGCCGCCCGCTCTCCGACGGTCAGGTGGGGGTAGGCGGCGAACGACGCGCTCAGGTGGAACGGGGCGGGGACCCGCGCCGCGCGCAGGCGGCCGGCCCTGCCGGCGCGGTCGCGCACGGCCACGTCCAGCCGCGGCTGCAGGGTGGTGGTGCCGAGCGTCCCCAGCAGGCGCAGCAGCCCGATGTACGCGGTGCAGCAGGCCAGGAACACGTGCTGGCCGTTGTCGATCTCCCGCCCGCTGGCGGCGTCGGTGAAGCTGAAGGCCTTGCCGCCCAGGAACGGGCGCCGCTCCACCAGCGTCACCCGAGCGCCGAGGCCCGCCGCCTCGCACGCGGCCGCCACGCCGGCCAGGCCGCCGCCGCACACCACCACATGGGGCCTGCTCACCGGAGCGCCCCGGCGGTGCGGCGCGCCATGAGGGCCAGCTTCTGGCCGCCGGACAGGGAGATGCGGCCGCCCATCACGTCGTAGTCGCGCTGCTCGATCTCGGTGAGGATCTGCCGGTAGAGGCCGGACAGCATCGCGACGCACATCCGCGAGCGGCGGTCCAGCAGTGGCAGGAGCCGCTCGCCGCGGGCGATGAAGGCGTGGGCGCGCGCCCCCTGCTCGGCCATGAGCGCCTTGAAGCCGGGCGTCGCGGCCCCCGCCTTGATCTGCTCCTCGGTCACGCCGTGCGCGGCCATCGCGTCGGCGGGGAGGTAGATGCGGTCGCGTCCGGCGTCCTCGGCCACGTCCCGCATGATGTTCACGATCTGGAGGCCCACGCCCAGCTCCTCGGCGTGGAGCGGCGCCGCGGGGTCGTCGAAGCCGAAGATGTGCAGGCTCACCAGGCCGACCGCCCCGGCGACCCGGTCGCAGTACGCGCGCAGGGCCTCCTCGTCGGCGTAGCGGGACACCGTGAGGTCCATCTCGACGCCGTCGATCAGCGCGTCCAGTGGCTCCCGGGGGATCGCGAAGCGGTGGATGGTGTCCGCGAGCGCCAGCAGCACCGGGTCGTCGGGGGGCGGCGCGCCGGCCACCGCCGCGTCCAGCTGCTCGCGCAGCGCGGCCACCGCGGCCTCGCGCCCCGCGTCGGGGCCGCCGTCGTCGACGCTGTCGTCGGCGCGCCGGCTGAACGCGTATGCGGCGTAGATCCCGGCGCGCTTCGGCGGCGGCAGCAGGATGAAGCCGTAGTAGAAGTTCCGCGCCTCGCGGCGGGACACCTCACGGCAGTGGCGGTGCGCCTCCTCGAGCGTCATCCGCGGAGCGCGCGGCGCAGGGCTGCGGCGCCGATCCGTGCGCGCCCCAGGCGCCCGGGTGCGGGCCGCCGGCGCAGCGTGTCGTGGTCCTGGGCGGCGATCGCGTCGCACAGCGCGAGGCCGCCGGCGCTGAACATCCGCAGGTCCAGGCTCACCCGGCGCGGCACGAAGCGGTGCAGCGGCTCGCCGCGCAGCAGGTGGCCGCGCGCGAGCGCGACCTCGGCGGCCACCAGGGCCCGCACGTCGGGCGACGCCGCCGGCGCCCGCAGGTCGTCCTCGGTGACCCCGAACCGCGCCATCGACTCGCGCGGCAGGTAGATCCGGTCGCGGTCGCGCAGGTCGCGGGCGATGTCCTGCCAGAAGTTCGCGAGCTGGAGGCCGATGCAGGTGGCGTCGCTCATCCCGAGCCGCCAGGGGTCGCGGTAGCCGAGCACGCCCAGCACCATCTCGCCCACCGTCGTGGCGGAGTGGCGGCAGTAGTCGATGAGCTCCTCGTGCGTGTCCCATCGCCGCCGCCGCTGGTCCATGCGGTTCGCCTCGATGAGCCGCAGGAACGGGTCGGTCCCCAGGCCTCGCCTGGCGACCAGCTCCGCAACCGCGGCGAGGCCCGGGTCCGTCGCGCGCCCCTCCAGGGCCGCGGCGAGCTCCGCTTCGAAGCGGTCGAGCTCCCGCAGCTTCTCGTCCGGCCCGCCCGGCCCCTCGTCGCCGATGTCGTCGGTGGTGCGGCAGAACCAGTAGACGGTGCCCATGTCGGCCCGTACGTCGCGGGGCGCGAGCAGGAACGCGACGGGGAAGTTCTCGTCGTGCGCTCGGACGGCGCGCCGCCCCGGCGCCCGGCTCGGCGCGACGGCGCTGATCTGATCGGGGCTCATCGCAGGATCCTGCCGAGCGCGCTGACGGGGAACACCTGGCGGTAGAGGTGGTACCGGATCATGAAGTCCATGGGGAAGCCGGTGCCGGTGTAGGGCTCCTCGTCCCACGACCCGTCCGGGTTCTGGGTGCGGGCCAGGAACGCCAGGCCGCCGTCGACCGCCGGGTGGGCGGGGTCACCGGCGTGCAGGGCCAGCAGCGCCCAGGCCGTCTGGGAGGCGGTCGACACGCCGCGGGCGATCCACGCCGGGTCGGCGTAGCTCCGGATGTCCTCGCCCCAGCCGCCGTCGGCGTTCTGGTGCTTGGCCAGGAACGCGACCGCCCGCCGCGCCGCCGGGGAGCGCATGTCCTCGCCGGCCGCCGCCAGCGCCGGCAGCGCGGCGCCGGTGCCGTAGACGTGGTTGACGCCCCAGCGCCCCCACCACGACCCGTCGGGCCGCTGGGTGCGCCACAGGTACGCCACGCCGCGCCGCACCGCCGGGTGGCTGCGCGGCACGCCGCACTCCACGAGCGCCTCCACCACGTGGGCCGAGACGTCCTCGGTGGGGGGGTCGATGACCTCGCCGAAGTCGCACAGCGGCAGCTGGGTCATGATCCGGCGGTCGTTGTCGACGTCGAACGCGCCCCACCCCCCGTTCGCGCTCTGCATGGCCAGCAGCCAGTCGACGCCGCGGCGGATCGCGGGGTGCGACGGGGGGTGGCCGGCGCGCCGCAGCGCGATGAGCACCTCGGCGGTGTCGTCGGTGTCGGGGTACCACTCGTTCTCGAACTCGAACGACCAGCCGCCCGCCTTCCCGCGGCGCGGCACGAAGCGCCAGTCGCCGATGCGGGTGACCTCCTTGGCGAGCATCCAGTCGCACGCGGCCCGCACCGCCGGGTCGCCGCCGCCGGCGCCCGCGTCCTCCAGCGCCACCGCGGCCAGGCACGTGTCCCAGACGGGCGACAGGCACGCCTGGATGCGCAGGCGCTCGCCCCCGTCGGGATGGAGGGCGAACGTGTCGTCGAACCCCGCGATCGCCCGCTCCATGACCGGGTGGTCCAGGGGCAGGCCGAGCGTGTGGAGGGCGATGATCGAGTAGATCCACGGCGGCTGGATGCCGCCCCACGAGCCGTCGGCCTCCTGGCGCTCCATGATCCACGTCTTCACCCGCCGCTCCGACAGCCGGCGCAGCCACGGGATGGGGTGGCGGTTGTACGCGGCCGCGACCTTCATCGCCCAGGTCAGGGGCCGGGTCCACCGGCCCGGCGTCTTCGACACCGGCAGCGGCCCGGAGCCCGGCGGGTCGGTGAACAGCTCGTCCAGGCCCACGGGCTGCGGGTACACCGGCTTGCGCGACATCACGATCATCAGCGCCACGAACGTGCCGCGCGCCCAGCACGCGAAGCGGTACGGCGACAGCGGCGCCCGCGCGGGCAGCAGGATCATCTCGGGCGGCAGCACCGGGATCCGGTCCCAGGGGTAGCGGCCCATCACCGCGAGCCACAGCTTGGTGAAGAAGCGCACCCGCTCCGCGCCGCCGAGGGCGTGGACCACGTCCTTCGCCCGCACCAGCCGCGGGTCGTCGGCGGGGATTCCGCAGAGGCGCAGCGCGTAGTACGACTCGACCGTGGTCGAGAGGTCCGCGGGGCCGTTCCACCAGTTCGCCCACGAGCCGTCCTCGCGCTGGGTGGCGAGCAGCTCGTTGCCGAGGCGCCGGCGCAGGTCGTCGGTCGCCAGCCCGAACAGGTGGAGCATGAACACGTGCTCCGAGGCGATCGTGCTGTTGGACTCCAGCTCGCCCCACCAGTAGCCGTCGGGGTGCTGCAGGGAGCGCAGGTGGGCGACGCCCCGGGCCAGGGCCTCGCGGGCCTCGTCGCGGACGCCGGTGTCGCGGAGGGCGCCGGTGCTCATGCCGCCATCCTCCCGCGCTGGAAGGCGATGGCGTCGGCCAGGGCATCGCGCACCGGCGACTGCGGCAGCCCCAGCTCACGGACGGCGCGTGAGCCGTCGACCCACATCCGCTTGCGCGCCATGAGCGCCCCGTCGAGCGGCGCCAGGGGCTCGCGGCCCAGCAGCCGCCCCTCCACGGCCTCGTCCACCGCCGCCGCGGCGATCGCGACGGCGTGGGGGATGCGCACGCGCGGGGCGCGCCGGCCGCTGAGCGCGGCGAGCGTGTGGAGGATCTGGCGCAGCGTCATGTTCTGGTTGCCCAGGATGTAGCGCCGGCCGGACGTACCCCGCTCGAGCGCCAGCCGGTGGCCGGCCGCCACGTCGCGCACGTCCACCAGGTTGAGCCCCGTGTCGACGTAGGCGGGCATCCGGCCGGCCAGGAAGTCGGTGATGATCCGGCCGGTGGGGGTGGGGACGTGGTCGCCGGGACCGACCGGCGCCGTCGGGTTGACCACCACCACGCGCTGCCCGCGGGCCGCGGCCTCCAGGGCCATCCGCTCGGACGCCACCTTCGACCGCTTGTATGCGCCGATCACCTGGGAATCGGGGAGGGGCGTGTCCTCGGTGCCGGGGCCGCCGTCGGCGGGCAGGCCGATCGTGGCGACCGACGAGCAGTGCACCATGGGCGCGCCCGCGTCGGCGGCGGCGCGCAGCACGTTGCCGGTGCCCTCGGTGTTGGTGCGGTAGACCTCCTCGCCGCGGGCGCGGGCCAGCGAGTAGCGCGCCGCCACGTGGAACACCGCATCGACGCCGCGGGCGGCGGCGTGCACGGCGCCGCCGTCCAGCAGGTCGCCCGGCACGGGCGCGCAGCCGTCGGGCATGCGGCCCGACCCCATGCTCTCGGGCCGCACCAGCGCGCGGACCGACCACCCGTTCGCCAGCAGGTCGGCGGCGACGTGCCCGCCCACGAAGCCGGTGGCGCCGGTGACGAGGGCGACGCTCACCCGAGCTCCTCCACGAGCGCCGCCATCCCCTCCCGCAGGGAGTGGCCGGCGCGGCGGGCGGCGGGCCCCAGCCGCAGCAGCGCGGGGAGCTCCCGCGGATGGAGGACGAAGTGGACGAGCCCGGCGCCGGGGGTCAGGCGGCCCGCGGCGTTCACGATCCTGTCGAAGTCGGGCATGCGGTGGCGGCGCTCGTCGGTGACGGCCCTGAGCGCCAGGAACGGGACGCCGGCCGCCTGGGCCGCGCGGGCGAGCGCCGCGCTCTCCATGTCCACCGCCAGGCCGTCCAGGCGGGCCCGGTCGGCGGGCGTGCGGACCACGCGCTCGGCGCTGACCATGGTGCCGCGGCGTCCGGGCGCGGCGGCCAGCAGCGGTGGGTCGGCGGCGAAGCGGTCGCCGGTCCGCTCGTCCACCACCACGTCGGCGGCCACCAGGTCGCCCACCCGCAGGTCGTCCGCCAGCGCGCCGCAGAAGCCGGCGGAGATCAGCGCCTCCGGGTCCCCGGCGAGGGCCTCCGCGGCGGTGAGGGCGGCGCTGTCGGCCCCGATGCCCGCAAGGTGCAGGCGAAGACGATCATCCGCCACGCCCGCGAGCGCGCGGCGCTCGGCGGGAACGGCGCACACCACCGCGATCACGACCGGGCGAGCGTCACCAGGTCGCGGGGGCGGGAGAACGCGTCGAGGATGGTGCTCGCCTCGTAGCCGCAGTGCATCAGGCAGTTCGCGCACCGCGGGTCGCGGTCCGTGCCGTACGCGTCCCAGTCCGTGTCGTCATAGAGCTCCCGGAGGCTGCCCACGTGCTTGTCGGCGAGCAGGTAGCACGGGCTCCGCCACCCCTCGACCGTGTACGTCGGCATCGCCCACGCCGTGCACCGGTACTGCCGCTTCCCCTGCAGGAACTCGTGGAACAGGGGGTTGTTGTAGAAGGGGATGTCCATGTGGTCGCACAGCTCGTGCACCTGCGAATACAGCTGCTGCGACTCCACCCGGGCCAGGAACTGCTCGCGGTCGTGCGTGACCGACTCGTAGTCGAAGCCCGGCGCGGTGATGCACCCCTCGACGCCCATGTCCTTCAGGAACGCGAACAGCTCCACGTACTCCTCGGGGTCCACGCCGCGGTAGATGGTGGTGTTGGTGCACACGCGATAGCCGAGCTCGATGGCCTCGCGCATGTAGGTGGTGGCCTTGTCGAACACGCCGTCGCGGTCGACCGCCTTGTCGTGCACGTCGCGCATGCCGTCCAGGTGCACCACGAACGCGAAGTGATTCGACGGCGGGATGCGGCCGAACGCCCGGTTCATCAAGAGGCCGTTGGTGCACATGTAGACGAAACGGCCCTGGCCGATGATCCCGTTCACGATCTCGTCGATCTGCTTGTGGATCATGGGCTCGCCGCCCGGGATGTTCACGATCGGCGCGCCGGCCTCGTCGGCCACCCGCAGGCACTCCTCGACCGACATCCGCTTGTGGAAAACGTGCTCGTATTCACGGATCCGACCGCACCCGTGGCACGCCAGGTTGCAGATCTCGAGCGGCTCCAGCATCAGCGTCACGGGGAAGCGCGACTCACGCCTGATGAGCCGCTTCTTCACGAGGTACGTGGCCATGCCGAGCTCGAGTGCACGCGGGCGATTGGGCACCGTTGATCCGCTCCTTGCGACGTCCGGCAAATGAGAGGTGAGGCGACTCTACTCCAGCGCCCCGCTCCAGGTCCGCCCCGTTTCCGGGGCGTCTCGAAGGGGTTCGGAGCGGACGGCGGCGGGTGGGTGTGTGCCGGCGCCCGCCCACCGGCCTCAATTGAGACCAGGCGGTCTCGATTGGGGCGGATGGCGACGTCCGGCGGGAGGTGCGGGAGGCCGCCGTCGCGCCCTCGTCCACCCCTTCATTGAAGGGGTTCCGACCGGAGCGCGGTCGCGGCCGGCGCCGGTCCCGCCGGTCTCGATTGAGACGTCGCGGTCCCAATTGGACCGGACGGCCGCGGTGGGCCGCGTCAGCTGGTGCGGACGAAGGTGAGGTCGGTGATCCCCACCAGGTCCTCGGTGGGCCCGGGGACCTCCGCCAGGGCCTCAAGGGCCCGTGCGTGCGCCTCGCCGGCCCGCTGCCGCGCGCCCTCCAGGCCGTGGGTGCTGACGTACGTGACCTTGCCCATGCGCTCGTCGGCGCCGACGGCCTTGCCCAGGTCCTCCTCCGACCCCTCGACGTCGAGGATGTCGTCGACGATCTGGAACAGCAGGCCCAGCTCGCGGGCATAGCGGCGCAGTGCCCGGTCGACCGCCTCGGGCGGCCGGGCCAGGACCAGCGCGCAGTGGACGGCGCACGACATGAGGCGGCCGGTCTTCAGGGCGTGGACCCTGCGGAGCGCCGACGCCGACTCGCGGCCCGCGTCCTTCAGGTCCAGGTACTGGCCGCCCACCATCCCGCCGACGCCGGTGGCGCGGCTCAGCTCCAGCAGGATCCCGAGCTGCACGGCCGGTCCGCCCGGCTGGCGCTCGGCCACCAGGCGCACCGCCTCGGCGAAGAGCGCGTCGCCCGCCAGGATCGCCGTGTCCTCCCCGAACAGCACGTGGCAGGTCGGACGGCCGCGGCGCAGGTCGTCGTCGTCCATCGCCGGCAGGTCGTCGTGGATGAGCGAGTAGGTGTGCACAAGCTCGATCGCCGCCGCCGCGGGCAGCAGCTCCTCGGCCTGGCGGCCGAGCGCCTCGGCCGTCGCGAGCGCCAGCACCGGCCGCATGCGCTTCCCCCCGGCCAGCAGGGAGTGGCGCATCGCCTCCACCAGGCCCTCGGTGCCGGCCATCTCGTCGCGCTCCACCAGGTCGGTGGCGGCGAAGTCCAGGTCCTCGAGATAGGCCTCGACCAGGTCGCGCAGGTGATCGGGGTAGGGCGTGGGGACCTCCGAGGCGGGACGACGCGGCATGCTAACCCCCATGCGCGCCGTGATGCTCCACGGGCCGGGGGACCTCAGGGTCGAGGACGTCCCGGACCCCGCGCCCGCCCCGGGGGAACTGGTGGTCCGGGTGCTCGCCGCCGTGACCTGCGCGACCGACGCCAAGATGACGGCGGCCGGCGCACACCCGGCGCTGGGCCCGCTCCCCGCGGGCCTGGGCCACGAGGTGGCGGGCGTGGTCGAGGCCGCCGGCGACGGCGTCACGTGGCCGCGGCCCGGCGACGCGGTCGTGGTCGCCAACTCGGCCCCGTGCGGGGCCTGCCGCGCGTGCCGGGAGGGCCGGCCCAACCTCTGCGCCGATCTGACCTACCTCACGGGCGCGTTCGCGGAACGGCTGCGGGTGCCGGCGCGGATCGCGGCCCGCAACGTCCACCCGCTCCCGTCCGGCATGGACCCCGCGGTGGCGGCGATCGCCGAGCCGCTGGCCTGCGCGATCCACTCGGCGCGGCAGGCCGGGCGCGTCGACGGCGCCGTGGTCCTGGTGATCGGCGGGGGGTTCCAGGGGCGCGCGCTGGCCGGCCTGCTCGCCCGGGGTGGCGCCGAGGTGCACGTGGCCGACCCCCACGACGACCGGCGGCGGGCCGCGCTCCGCGCCGGCGCCGCCGCCGTCCACGACGCCCCGCGCGACGCCGCCGCGGCGGGCGCCCTGGCCGCCGCCCTGCCGGGCGGAGCGGGGGCCGACCTGGTCGTCGAGGCCGTCGGCCGCCCCCCGACGTGGGCCCTCGCGCCGCTCATGGCCCGCTCGGGCGGCGTGGTGCTGGTGCACGGCGGCGTGCCCGCCGGCGCGGAGGTCGCGATCCCCGCGCACGACATCCACTATCGCGAGGTCACGCTGCGCGGTGCGTATCACCACACGCCGGACGCGTTCGCGGAGGCGCTACACGTGTTGCGCGACCCCCCGTTCGACGTGTCCGACGTGTTGCGCGAGCCGATCGGGCTCGACGAGGTCCCCGAGGCACTGCGGGTGTCACGGGGTGAGAAGTTCCCCGTGACACCCACATGATCCAACCCGCCAGGACCCGCGGGATTCACCCCATGAGGCTCTTGAGCTGCTCGAGCACCTTCGTCTGCTCGCGGAGCTCGTCGATCTCACGCTGTTGACTCCGCACCAGGCCGGCCAGCTCCTGGATGGAGGCGGTGGCGCGCTGGAGCGCGGCCTCCACGTCGCCCGACACCCGCGACGACTTGCGGCCCGGCGACTTCCGCGCGCCGCCCCCGCCCGAGCGGGATCCCCGCGGCGCGCGGGGCTGCAGCGCGGCGCCCCGCTGACGCGCGACGCGGTAGTAGTTGGCCGCCACCGTGCCGGCGCGGCGGCCCGTCATCTCCGAGAGGCGCTGGAACGCCTGCGTGCGGCTGAGGCCCTCGTCGGCCATCAGCTTCTCCACCTGATCGAAGATCTCGTTCCCGACGCTTCCGCGTTCGCTGGACGTCGTCTCCGACGACTCGTCTTCCATGTCACCCTCCGGAGTGAAAACCCGTGTGATCACAGGTGGAGGTGATCATAGAGGCGACGGCCTGTTACGCGAACGCTTTCACGTGATGACGCACGCGCCGGCCATGTGAAATCTACGTCTCCGCACCGCCGGCGCCGAACAACACCATCGTCGCCGTGAAGCCGTGAAGGAAGCTGCGGCCGCCCACCGGGCCGATCTCGCCGTTGCAGAAGAGCCCGGCCGCCGGGACGTCGCCCAGCTCCTCGCGGATGGCCACGGCGTCGTGGTCGGGCGAGGGGAACATGCGGGTGCCGCGGCCGTTGCAGCTGAACACGAGGGCGCCCGCGGGCGCGGCGCCGCCGAGCCCGGCCCGCGCGGCGCGCAGCGCCTCGCGCAGGTCCTCGTCGGCCGAGGACGCGTCGCGCACCTGGAAGCGCATCGTCTGGCCCACGCGCACCTGCTCGCCCACGATCAGGCTGCCGCTCTCGCGGTCGCCGCCGTGGATGGCGCGCACCAGGAAGTCGCCGCGGTCGTAGTCGGGGACGTTCTCGTCGATCACGAGCCCCGCCAGCAGGCCCTCCACCGCCAGGGCCCGCTCCTCGGGCTCCAGCGCGGCCACCACCTCCTCCAGCTTCTCCAGGGCCGGCTTGCCGGCCAGCGACCGCACCGTCGAGCCCTCGCCGTCGGTGATCACCATCTCCGGGCCCACCGGCATGCAGCCCTGCGAGACCACGGTGCGCATCGTCGCGCCGCGCAGGGCCACGGCCGCGGCCCCCTCCTCCAGCACGTCGTGGCCGGCGAACAGCCGGTGCACCCCGGGGCGGCGGGCGCCCGACGCCAGGCCGCCGACCACCACCGGCGCGCCCGGCTCGTCGTTGAGCTCCGCCAGGAGCCCGTCGGCCGGGAAGGTGAAGGGGTCGGCGAGCATGATGATCGGGCCGATGTTGCCCGCGGGGGCGTCCGCGACGGCGTCGGGCCAGCCGAGCACGCCCAGGCCCTCGCCGAGCGGCCGGGCGACGAGGCGGAACGGGATGACCTCCGTCCCGGGCAGCACGGCGGCCCACACCGCCAGGGCGGGGCCGTCCTCGATCTCGCGGCCCGCGCCGACCACCGCCTCGCCCATCGAGCCGATCAGGTTCTCGGGCGCGAGCTCGTCGTGGACAGCGGCGAGGAGCCCCTCGGCGTCCTCGCACAGGTCGGGCGACGCGAACATCACCGCGAGGGTGGGCGGCACCCCGCCGAGCGCCGCGCGCACCGCGGCGCAGGCCTCGCGGGCGGCGTCGCCGGGATCCGCGGCCTGGGACAGGCCCACGCCGAAACGCTGGGTGGCGCTCATCGCGCGATCATCGCGCAGGCGGGGCCTCGTCCGCCTCCCCGGCCGTCTCCTCCGCGCCCTCCAGGGGATCGAGCAGCGCCCGAGCCTCCAGCGCCCGGTCGGCCGGCACCAGCAGCGCCCTGGGGCCGCCGGCGAGCATGTCGGGCACGTCCATGGTGGTGCGCCGCACCAGCACCGGGATGTCCAGCTCGCCCAGCAGCGACGCCAGCATCTCGGCCTCCGGCTGGTGCATCGCGGTGGCCACGCGCACCCATTCGGGCGCGGGGGGCCGCGGCTCGCGCTCCCGGCGGCGGCGGAACAGGCTCACCACGCCCGCCCCACGACCGGGGACGCCGGCGCGGCGGGCGGGTCCGGGTCCCGACCCACCAGGAAGGGCCGGATCAGGACCGCGCCCGCGATGAACCCGCCGATGTGCGCCATGTACGCCACGCCACCGCCGCCCGCCGTCGCGTCGTCACCCAGGTAGAGGAGCTGCAGGCCCAAGTAGATCAGGAGCCAGATCCACGCGGGAAGCTTGAACGGCAGGAAGAACAGCGGCAGCACCACCGTCCAGACCCGCACCCTCGGATACAGCACCAGATAGGCGCCCAGGATCCCCGATATCGCGCCCGACGCGCCGATCAGCGGCACCTGGCTGCCGGGGTCCACCGCCACCTGGGCCATCGTCGCCAGGATGCCGCACACCAGGAAGAACGGGATGTAGCGGATGCGCCCCAGCCGCTCCTCGATGTTGTTGCCGAACACCCACAGGAACAGCATGTTGAAGCCCAGGTGCAGCCAGTCGGCGTGCAGGAACAGGCTGGTGAGCAGCGCCAGGAACCGCGGCTGCTCCTGGTTGAGGTGGTCGCACCCGTCCACCGGCTCGCGGCCGTTCCCGTGGACGACGTTGTCGGCGATCAGCCCGTACTCGCAGATGAAGCCCTGCCGGCTGTCCAGGCTCAGGTCGTCGGCCTTGGTCTGCTGGTAGGCGAACACCAGCACGCAGACCACGATGAGGGCGATCGTGAGCACCGCGGGACGTCGTGTGGGGTTGACGTCCTTGAGCGGGATCACGGGAGGGGCGCCTAGGTGCCGGCGAGCACGTGGGCGAGCAGCGAGGCCTGGGCGTGCATCCGGTTCTCGGCCTGGTCCCACACCGCCGACCGCGGGCCGTGGAGCACCTCGTGGGTGATCTCCTCGCCCGCGTGGGCGGGGAGGCAGTGCATGGCGACGGCGTCCCCGGCGGCGCGGTCCATCAGGTCGTCGTCGATGCGGTACGGGTCCAGGTCGCGGAGCCGCTGGTCGCGGGTGTCCTCGTCGCCCATCGAGACCCAGGTGTCGGTGTAGAGGGCGCGGGCCCCGGCCACGGCCTCGAGGGGGTCGGCGGTCACGCCGGCGCCGCCGCCGCGCTCGCGTCCGGCCGCGTCGGCCCACGCCACGACCTCGGGGTCGGGCTGGTAGCCGGGTGGGCAGGCCGCCACCACGTCCATGCCGGTCAGGGCGCCCACGATCATCAGCGACACGCACACGTTGTTGCCGTCGCCGAGGTACGCCACCCGCAGGCCGGAGAGGTCGCCGAACCGCTCCTTCAGCGTCTGCGCGTCGGCCAGCGCCTGGCAGGGGTGGTGCTCGTACGTGAGCCCGTTGATGACCGGGACGCCCGCGTGCCGGTCCAGCTCCTCCAGGGCGGCGTGCGGACCGGTGCGCAGCATGATCGCGTCGACCATCCGCCCCAGGACCTTCGCGGTGTCCTCGATCGTCTCGCCGCGGCCGAGCTGCATGTCGCCCGACGAGAGCACCATCTCGGTGCCGCCCAGGCGGGCGATGCCGCTGGCGAACGACACCCGGGTGCGGGTCGACGGCCGCTCGAAGACGAGCGCGACCACCTTCCCCGCCAGCAGCGGCGGCCAGCCGTCGCGGACGGTGGCGCGCAGGTGCGAGGCGTACTCCAGGATGGCGGCCACGGCCTCGGGCTCGTGGTGCCGCAGCGTCAGGAGGGACCGCCCGCGCAGCGACGGGAAGGGCGTGAATGCGGGGTCCGGCACGGGCCGCGGAGCATAGCCTCGACGCCGCCGGGCGCGGTTCCGTCCGGACACGGGACTACGGTTCCGCGCGTCGAACCTCCGGGGGACATGCGCACCTCCCACGCGGCACGCGATCTCGAGGCGTACGACGGCGCCGCGCCGGCCCGGCGGCGCGCCGTCCTCCTCGCCGTCGCCGTCGCCGTCCCCTCCGCCCTGGTGCTGCTGGGCCTCACGCCCGCCTGGACGCTGTTCGCGCTCCCGATGGCGCTGGCGGTCCCGCTCGCCGGGCCCTCGGGCCTGGCCGCCGCGACGGTGGTCGCCGCCCTCATGTGCGCCCTGGTCTCCGGACGCGAGGGCACGGACGGGCGCGCCATGACCTTCGGGCTGCTGGCGTTCGCCGCCGCCGGCGTGGCCGTCGGGGCCGGCCACCGCGCCCAGGAGCGCGCGGCCGCGCGCATCGCCGACCAGTCGCTGGTCGACCGGCTCACGGGCGTCCACAACTACGCCTTCTTCGCGGACGCCCTCCCCCGGGAGTGCCGCCGCGCCGAGCGGTACGGCCTGCCGCTGTCGCTGATCCTGCTCGACCTGGACCGGTTCAAGGCCTTCAACGACCGCCACGGCCACGACGCCGGCAACCGGCTGCTCGCCGCCGTGGGCGAGGCGATCCAGGCCAACTCGCGGGCGTCGGACATCGCCGCGCGCTTCGGGGGCGAGGAGTTCGCGCTCATCGTCCCGGGCCCGGCGGAGGAGGCGATGGAGGCGGCGGAGCGGATCCGCGCGGCGGTGGCGCAGGTCACGGTGCTCGTGGCGGGCGGGGAGTCGGCGGGCACCACGATCTCGGCCGGCGTCGCGGACTTCCAGAACGGCGAGGGCGACCGCGGCGACCGGATGCTCGACCAGGCCGACAAGGCCCTCTACCACTCCAAGGCGTCCGGCCGGGACCGGGTGAGCCTGTTCGCGCCCGAGCACCGCTGGGCGGCGGCCTCCTAGGTCCCTAGGCGGCGGGGCCGCCCTTCTCCTTCGCCTCGGCGTCGGGCAGGGCCAGCGCCTTCTCCACGAAGTCGGGCGTCGGGCCGAGCGCCACGCCCAGGCCCCCGATGCCCAGTACCAGCAGCAGCGCCACCGTGGACGGGTCGTTGGTCAGGACGTCCGAGTGGCCCTGCGTGATGAGCCCGGCGAGCCCCCAGATGGTCAGCAGCGACCCGGCGGCGATCAGGAACGGACGCGCCGTGCGGGCCCGGACGCTCATGGGGATGCCGACCACCCCGATCGCGAACCAGATCACCGCCGTCGCCGGGGCCACGAGCAGCGTGGCGACGTCCATGGCCTCGCCGGTGCCGCCGATGCGCAGCAGCGAGATGAGCCCGACGAAGGCCAGGACGCAGGCGATGATGCGGGCGGCGCCGATCATCGACCGCTCGCGCCGGGTGCCGGTGGCCTTGGGCGACTCCGAGATCATCGCGGTTCCCTTCTATCAGGCCCCGGTGCGCCCGCGCTGCCCGCCCGCGAGCACGGCCACCGCCTTCGCGCTGGCCAGGCCGAGGGCGGCGCCGGTGGCGATGTCGGCCGGGTCGTGCTCGGCGGCGGCCACCCTCGCCGCCATGCCCACCACGGCGCCGGCGGCCATGACGCGGCCCACCCGCGGAGCGCCCGCCGCCGCGGTGCGGGCGATCGCGGTCGACGCGGCGGCGTGACGGCTGGGCAGGCCGCCGTCGGCGCGCCCGCCGGGCCGTGGGCGGCCGAGGCGGTCGCGCAGCAGCCGCGCCGCCATGCCGGCCATGACGCCCGCGCCCAGGCACCGCAGCCCGGTCGCCCGGGTGCGCCGGCGCAGGATCATCACGCCCACCGCCATGCGGAACGCGGGGCTCATTACGCGGGCGGTCACCCGCGCCCAGGAGGGCCCGCCCGGCAGCGCCGCCACCAGGCGGCGGAGGGCGCCGCCCAGGCGCCGGTCGAGCTGGAGGAGGCGGCGCATCCGGCCGCAGGCTACCGGGGCGGGCCCGCTGCTACATTCGCGGCGATGCGTCGCGCGTTCGCCCTCCTCGTCGCGCTCGCGGTGGTGGTGGTCCTCGCGGGCTGCAGCGGCGGGGGGCTGGGTGAGAACACCGACCAGCAGCTCGTCCCGTCGCCGGACCGCAAGGCCGCACCCGAGGTCGATGTGCCCGCGCTCGACGGCGACGGCCGGGTCACGCTGGCCTCGCACCTCGGGACGCCGGTGATCCTCAACTTCTGGGCCTCCTGGTGCGAGCCGTGCCAGCGCGAGACGCCTGCGCTGGTCGCGTTCTCGAAGCGGCACCCGAAGATTGACGTGGTGGGGCTGGCGGTGAACGACATCCCCGGCGACGCGCGCCGGTTCGCGCGCAAGGAGGGGGTGCCCTACCAGCTGGGCCTCGACCGCGACGCCGACGCGGCCGGCCAGTTCGGCGTGAACGGGCTGCCGGTCACGGCGATCATCGACGCCGACGGCAAGCTCGCGGCGACGTACATCGGCGAGGTCTCGGATGCGCAGCTCGAGTCCTTCGCGAAGCAGCTCGGTGGCTGACCGCTCCCGCACGGAGGCGCGGGTCGCCGCCCACTGCCGGCGCCATGCGCTGCTGCCGCCGGGCGCGCCGGTGCTGGCGATGGTCTCGGGCGGCGCCGACTCGCTCTGCCTCATGCACCTGCTGTCGCGCATCCACGACGGGCCGGTGGGGGTGCTGTCGGTCAACCACGGGCTGCGGCCCGGGTCGGCGGGGGAGGCGCAGGGGGCGGTGCAGGCGGCGCGCGGCCTGGGGCTCGCGGCGCACGTCGCGTCGCTCGGCCTCGCCGCGGGGCCGGGCGTCCAGGCGCGGGCGCGGGAGGCGCGGCTGGCCGCGGCCCGCGAGCGGGCGGCGCGGGAGGGCTACGCCCGCATCGCGACCGGCCACACCGCCTCCGACCAGGCCGAGACCGTCCTGTTCCGCATGGCCCGGGGCACCGGCCGCACCGGGGCGCTGGGTATGGCGCCACGCAACGGCGACCTGATCCGCCCCCTCCTGGTCCTCGAGGCGCACGAGACGCGCGCCTGGTGCGCCGCCCACGGCCTCGATCCCGTGCACGACCCGTCCAACGACGACGACCGCCACGCCCGGACCCGGGTGCGGCACGACCTGCTCCCGGCCCTCGCCGCGGTCCACCCCGGAGCGGGCCGCCACGTGGCCGCGTTCGCCGACGCCCTGCGCGACGAGGCGGCCCTGCTGGCGCCGCTGGTCGACGCGGCGTGGGCGCGGGCCGCCCGCGGCGACGGGCTCGACCCGGCCGCCCTCGGCGCCGAGCCCGAGCCGATGCGGCGGCTGCTGGTGCGCCGCCTGGTCAGCGGCGCGGGCCTGCCCGGCGACGCCCTCGGCGCCGAGCCGGTCGCCCGCGTCCTGGCGCTGCTCGACGCGGGCGGTGCCGTCGCGCTGCCCGGCGACGGGCGTGCCGAGGTGGTGCGCGGCCTGCTCCGCGTCGACGCGCCCCCGCCGGCGCCGCCGGCCGCCGCGCCGCTGGGCGTGCCGGGGCGGGTGCCGTTCGGCGCCGTCGCCGTCGTCGCCCGTCAGGGCGCGGCGGTCGCTCCGGGCCCCGACCGGGTCGCCGTGCGCGACGCGGGCCCGCTGCACGTGCGCCCGCCCCGCGACGGCGACCGCCTGGCGATCGGCGGGGGCGGCCGGGTGGCGGTGGGGCGGCTCCTGGCCGGGGCCGGCGTGCCCGCGCGGCTGCGCCCGACGGTCCCGGTGGTCGCGACGGGCGACCGCGTCGTGTGGGTCGCGGGGCACCGCGCCGCCGACGACCTCGTCACCTCCGGGCCGGGTCCCGGGATCGTCCTCGAACTGGAGCGTGCATGAGCGAGTTCGGAACCGTCGGCGAGACCCTGGTGACGGAGGAGGCCCTCCAGGCGCGGGTCCGGGAGCTGGCGGCCCAGGTCTCGGCCGACTACGAGGGGCGCCAGCCGCTCGTGATCGGGGTGCTGAAGGGCGCGGTGTTCTTCATCGCCGACCTGCTCCGGCACATGACGGTCCCGGTGGAGCTCGACTTCATGGCCGTGTCGTCGTACGGCTCCTCCACCCACTCCTCCGGCGTCGTGCGGATCCTGAAGGACCTGGACATCCCGATCGCCGGGCGCGACGTGGTGGTGGTGGAGGACGTCATCGACTCGGGGCTGACGCTCTCGTACCTGATGAAGAACCTGGCCTCGCGCCAGCCGGCCTCGCTCGAGATCTGCAGCCTGCTGACCAAGCCGGGCCACAAGCGGCTGAACATCCCGATCCGCTACGTCGGCTTCGACCTGCCGGACGCCTTCGTGATCGGCTACGGGCTGGACTACTCCGAGCGGTGGAGGAACCTGCCCTACATCGCGGTCCTGGAGCTCTCCGCGCCCCAATAGGGGGCGCGCAGGAGGAACTTCTGGACCTTGCCGGTCGCGGTCCGGGGCAGCGCGTCGCGGATCTCGACGCGCCGGGGGACCTTGAACCCGGCCATCCTGCCGCGGCAGTGAGCGATGAGGTCGTCCTCGCCGGGGGCCCGCCCGTCGCGCAGGGTCACGATCGCCAGCACGGCCTCCCCCCAGCGCTCGTCGGGCACGCCGATGACGGCGCAGTCGAGGACGTCCGGGTGCGCTCGCAGGTGGTCCTCCACCTCGATCGACGAGACGTTCTCGCCGCCGGTGACGATCACGTCCTTGCGCCGGTCGGTGATCGTCACGCGGGCGTCGTCGTCGATGCGGGCGCCGTCGCCCGTCCGCAGCCACCCGCCCGCGAGCGCCTCGGCCGACTCCCGCGGCTGCTCCCAGTAGCCCGCGAAGACGTGGTTCGAGCGGGCCAGCAGCTCGCCGTCGTCGCCCACGCGCACCCGGACCCCGATCGCGGCGATGCCCTGGCTCGTCATCCGGTGGGCCCGCTCGCCGGGGTCGAGCGCGTCCTCCTCCGGGCGCCGCCGGTTGACCGTCAGCAGGGGCGCCGCCTCCGTCAGGCCGTAGCCGTGCATGAACTCCCACCCGAGCCGCTCCTCGACCCGCTGGACGGTGCTCGACGGCGGCGTGGCCCCGCCCACGAAGATGCGGGCGCGCCCCGCGCCGGGCGCCGCGCCGTGAGGGATGCCCGCGGACTCGGCCGCGGCGACGATCGCGTCGGCCACCGCCGGCGCGCCGCACATGAGCGTCACGCCGTGGCGCTCGACCCGGCGCAGGATCTCCGCGCCGTCCACCCGGCGCAGGATCACCTGGGGGGTCCCCATCGCGACGCAGGCGTAGGGGAGCCCCCAGCCGTTGGCGTGGAAGAGCGGCAGCGTGTGCAGGTAGGTGTCGCGGGCCGACACCCCGAGGTGCCAGCCGATGCTCATGGCGTGGAGCACGAGCGTCCGGTGGGTCAGCTGGACGCCCTTCGGCCGGGCGGTGGTGCCGGAGGTGTAGTTGATGGTGGCGGTCGCGTCCTCGTCCGGCTCCCAGGCGGGTGGCGGGTCGTCGGCCCCGGCGAAGAGGGCCGCGTCCTGGTCGCCGTCCAGCAGGATCCGGTGCTCCGCCCGGACCGCGGCCAGCGGGGCGTCGAGCTCGGGATCCACGAGGAGGACCCGCGCGCCGGAGTGCCCCACCACGTAGGCGACCTCGTCGGCGTTCAGGCGGAAGTTGACGGGCACCAACACGCGGCCGAAGGCGCTCACGCCGAACAGCGCCACCGCCAGCCGGGCCGAGTTGGGGCTCACGATCGCGACCCGCTCGCCGGGGCCGATCCCCATGCGGGCGAGCTCGTGCGCCATGCCCGCGGCGCGGCGCCACAGCCCGCGGTGGGTCACCTGCCCGAGCGAGGCGGGCCCGGCCGGCTCGTCGACCAGCGCGACCCGGTCGCCGTGGAGCGCCGACCGGTCGAGGAAATCGACCAGCGTGAGCGGCACGTTCACCGGCGTAGCCTCTCACGCATGTCCGAACCCCTGCACTGGCTCCGCGCGCCCTGCGTGATGGGGATCCTCAACGTCACCCCCGACTCGCTGTGGGGCGGGGCGGGGCCGATGGGGGAGGCGGAGGCCGCGGCCGCGCTGCTGGGTATGCGCCACGACGGCGCCGCGATCTGCGACGTGGGCGCCGAGAGCACCCGGCCCGGCTCCGACCCGGTCCCGCCGGACGAGCAGCTGCGACGCCTGTCGGGCGTGCTCGCCGCGATGCGCGGGGCGGCGGCGGGCGTCCCGGTCTCGGTCGACACCTCGTCGGCGCGGGTGGCCGAGGCGGCGCTCGACGCGGGGGCCGTGCTGGTCAACGACGTCACCGCCGGCCGCGGCGACCCGGACCTGCTCCCGCTCGTGGGCGAGCGCGGCGCCGCGGTGTGCCTGGTCCACATGCGCGGCACGCCCCGCACGATGCAGGCCGACCCCCGGTACGGTGACGTCGTGGCCGAGGTACGCGACCACCTGGAGGAGCGCATGCGCGCGGCGGAGGACGCCGGGGTCGGCCGCGGGCGCGTGATCCTGGACCCCGGGATCGGGTTCGGGAAGACGCTCGACCACAACCTGGCGCTGCTGGCGGGCGTGCCCGCGTTCGCCGCCCTCGGCGCGCCCGTCCTGGTGGGGGCGTCACGCAAGGGGATGATCGGCGTGCTGACCGGACGCGACGTGCCGGAGCGCATGGCGGGCTCCCTCGGCGCCGGCCTGGCGGCGGTGGCTCGCGGGGCGGCGGTGCTGCGGGTGCACGACGTGCGCGAGACCGCCGACGCCCTGACGGTCTGGCGCGCGGTGGAGGACGCCCGGGCGTGATGGCCGACGACGAGCTCACCGTCCGCATCCGCGGCCTGGAGGCGTACGGGCGCCACGGCGTCTACCCGCCCGAGCGGGAGCTGGGGCAGCGCTTCGTCGTCGACATCGACATCCGCCTGTCGGACGCCCGCTCCGCCGACACGGACGACCTCGCGCTGACCGTGGACTACGGGACGCTGACGGCCGCGGTGGCCGAGATCGTGGGCGGCGAGCCGGTGCAGCTGCTGGAGCGCCTGGCGAGCCTGATCGCCGACCGGGTGCTCGCCGAGCCACGGGCCCGCTACGTCGAGGTCACCGTCCGCAAGCCGCACGTGGCCCTCCCGCAGGTGGTCACGGAGACGGCGGTGACGCTCACGCGCCACGCGTGAGCGGCGCGTGAGCCGGTACTGGGTGGGGCTCGGGGGCAACCTCGGGGATCCGGCGGCCACGATCCGGCAGGCCGTCGCCTGGCTGGACGAGCGGCACGACGTGGAGGCGGTCAGCCGCCTGTGGGACACCTCGCCGCGCGACCTGGAGGACCAGCCCCCGTTCCGCAACGCCGCCGCGCGGGTGCGGTCGGACCTCCCGCCGCGCGAGATGCTCGACGAGGCGAAGCGCCTGGAGGCCGAGCTGGGCCGCGACCCCGGCGGCGTGCGGTTCGGGCCCCGCGTCATCGACTGCGACCTGCTGCTGTGGGACGGAGGCGCCTACGCGGACGACCGCCTCGAGATCCCGCACCCCCGCCTGCACGAGCGGCGCTTCGCCCTGCTGCCCCTGCTCGACCTCGACCCGGGCCTGACCCTGCCCGACGGCCGCCGCCTGGCCGACCTGGAGGCCGCACTGGACCCTCGCGAGCAACGGGCGGAGCCCATCGCTGAGCTATGATCGCGTGCCTCCGACGGCGCCAGGAGACGCGGCCCCATGTCCCACACCGATGAGCTCGAGGAGTACGACGCCGAGCTCGAGCTGAGGCTCAAGCGCGAATACGCGGACGTCTTCCCCCTGTTCCGGTACTGCGTGCTGACGCAGGAGGCGACCTACCTCTGCAACCGCTTCGAGCGGGACTTCATGCCGCAGGCGTCCTACCCGTTCTTCCACATCACGATGGAGGACGTGTGGGTGTGGGACAAGAACCGCCCCACGCGGATCATCCCGAAGGTCGAGATCTACACCACCCAGGACGTGACGGTGGAGATCCTGAAGAGCGACGATCAGCCGGGGCCCGCCGAGGCGACCCGCTAGCCCCCGGGAGGCGCGCGCAGTGCTCCTGGCGATCGACGTCGGCAACACCCAGACCCAGGCCGGGGTCTACAGCGGCGAGGAGCTGCTCCACGAGTGGCGCCTGCGCACCGAGCGCATGGCCACCGCCGACGAGCTGGCCGCCGACCACGACCAGATCCTGCGCCTGCGCGGCGGCAGCCTGGGCGAGCTGGACGAGATGGTGGTGGCGTCCGTCGTCCCCACGCTGTCGGCGGCGTACGCCTCGCTGTCGCTCAAGTACCTGCGTCGCGAGGCCCTCGTGGTGGGCCCCGGCGTGCGCACCGGCGTGCCGCTGGCCATCGACAACCCCCGCGAGCTCGGCCCCGACCGCATCGTCAACGCGGTGGCCGCGCTCCGCCGCCACGGCGGCCCCTGCCTGGTGGTCGACTTCGGCACGGCGACCACCTTCGACGCGGTGTCGGCCGCCGGCGAGTACCTGGGCGGCGCGATCGCCCCCGGCATCGAGACGTCGCTGGACGCCCTCGCCAGCCGCGCCGCCCGCCTGGTGAAGGTCGACCTGGTCGCGCCGGACCGGGCGATCGGCAAGTCGACGGTGGAGAGCATGCGATCGGGCATCGTCTTCGGGACCGTCGCGATGGTCGACGGGCTCTGCGCCCGGATGAAGGACGAGCTGGGCGCGGACACGGTGGTCGTCGCGACCGGCGGCCTCTCGTCGCTCGTGTTCCCGCACTCGGAGCAGATCGACGAGGTCGACCCGCTGCTCACCCTGGAGGGCCTGCGCCTGGTGCACGAGCTCAACGCCCGAAAGGCCGCCCCGACCGGGGAGGCGCGGTGAAGAAGCGCATGCAGGCCGTGCTCGCCGGCCGCGGCCGGCCCGCGGCGGCCGAGGCGGCGCCGCCGCAGCCGACGCCGGTCGCCGAGCCGTGGGAGCTCGGGGGCCTGCGCTTCGAGAACCGCCTGGTGCAGGCGCCGCTCGCCGGGATCGCGAACTGGGCGTTCCGCCGCCAGTCCCGCCGGCACGGGGCGGGGCTGACGGTGTCGGAGATGATCGCGAGCTTCGGCATCCGCTACGCCAACCGCAAGACGCTGGGGATGCTCACGATCGTCCCCGACGAGCACCCCGTCTCGGTGCAGATCTTCGGCGCCGACATCGACGCGATGGCCGAGGCCGCCCGCGCGGTGGAGGAGGCGGGGGCCGACATGGTCGACGTCAACATGGGCTGCCCCGTCCCGAAGATCTGCAAGACGGGCGCCGGGGCCGCGCTGCTGAACGACCCCGCGCACGCCGCCGCGATCGTGGAGGCGATGGTCCGCGCGGTGGACATCCCCGTGACCGTGAAGATGCGTCGTGGCGTGACCCCCTCCGAGGCCCGCCCGATCGAGGTCGCCAGGCGCTTCGAGCAGGCGGGCGCGGCCGCGCTGTGCGTGCACCCGCGCGCCGCCGCCGAGGAGTACGGCGGCACCGCCGACCACCGCATCACCGCCGAGGTCGTCGCCGCGGTGGGGATCCCCGTGATCGCCAGCGGCGACGTCCACGGGGCCGATGACGCCCGCCGCGTGCTGGAGCAGACCGGCTGCGCCGCCATCGCCGTCGGCCGCGCCGCGCTCGGCAACCCCTGGGTCTTCGGCGACATCCTCCGGGGCGCCGACCGGCCCCGCCCGTCGCTGCCCGAGGTGGTGGAGGAACTGACCGCATTCGCCGCCGACGCCCGTCTCGCACTGGGAGACCAGCGCGCCACCGGCTATCTCCGCAAGTTCTACCCCTGGTACCTGGCCGGGTACCCGATCCCGGCGCCGGAGCTGTCGGCGCTGCTCACGATCCCGACCGTCGAGGGGGCGGTCACCCGCCTGCGCGAGCTCGCAGCGGCCCCGGCCGCGGCTTGATCCCCGGACACCGCGTCGCTACCCTGCCGGGCCGCCACGCGCCGAAACGAAGGGCCTGCACATGGACCGCGAAGTCATCCTGACCGAAGAGGGGTACGCGAAGCTCACGGAGGAGATCGAGTACCTGTCGACGACGAAGCGTCGCGAGGTCGCGGAGCGGATCAAGGAGGCGCGCGAGTTCGGCGACATCTCCGAGAACTCCGAGTACGACGACGCCAAGAACGAGCAGGCGCAGCTGGAGTACCGCATCCAGTCGCTGGAGCAGAAGCTGCGCAACGCCCGCGTCGTCGACACCGAGCACGTCTCCACCGAGACGGTCTCCATCGGGGCCCGGGTGACGCTCAAGGACACCAAGAGCAAGGCGACCCGCGAGTACTCGATCGTGGGCTCCGCCGAGGCCGACCCGCGCAACCACCGCCTCTCCAACGAGAGCCCGGTGGGGAAGGCGCTGCTCGGCAAGAAGAAGGGCGAAAAGGTCACGATCCCCGCCCCCCGCGGGCCGATCAACTACCAGATCGTCGACATCCAGGCTGGTGAGCACAACGGGTGAGCCGGACGCGCCGGAGGCGGGCCTCCCGGCGCTGATCGCGGAGCGCCGGGCGAAGGCGGACGCCCTCCGGGACGCCGGCGTCGACCCGTTCCCGCCCCGGTTCCCGGGGCGGGCCGAGATCGCGGACGTGCGCGCCGCGAACGACGCCCTCGCCGCCGGCGAGGAGTCGGACGAGCCGGTGCGCGTCGCGGGCCGCCTGCTGGCGCGCCGCGGCCAGGGCAAGGTCGCGTTCCTGGACCTGGAGGACCGCGGCGGGCGGATCCAGGTGTGGGCGTCGGTCGACCGGCTCGGCGAGGACGGGATGGCGGCGACCCTCGACCTCGACCTGGGGGACATCGTCGGGGCCGACGGCCCGGTGACGCGCACCCGCCGCGGCGAGCTGTCGGTGGCCGCCACCGCCGTGACGCTCCTGGCGAAGTCGCTGCGCCCGCCGCCGGACAAGCACGCCGGCGTCCGCGACCCGGAGATCCGGTTCCGCCAGCGCTACCTCGACCTGATGTCCGACCCCGACGCCCGCGCGGCGTTCATCACGCGGTCGAAGGCGATCGCCGCCGTCCGCCGCTTCCTGGACGACCGCGGGTTCGTGGAGGTCGAGACCCCCACGCTCCAGCCCATCTACGGGGGCGCCGCGGCCCGGCCGTTCGTGACGCACCACAACCAGCTCGACCGCGACTTCTTCCTGCGGATCGCCACCGAGCTGTACCTGAAGCGGCTCATCGTCGGGGGGCTCGAGAAGGTCTACGAGCTGGGCAAGGACTTCCGCAACGAGGGCGTCAGCCACAAGCACAACCCCGAGTTCACGATGGTCGAGACCTACGAGGCCTACGCGGACTACCGGGACGTGATGGCGATGCTCGAGCAGATGGTGGGCGCCGTCGCGGTCGAGGCCACCGGCTCCACCAGGGTGCCCTGGAAGGGCGGCGAGATCGACTTCGCCCCGCCGTGGCGGCGCCTCGACTTCCGCGACGGCCTGAAGGAGGCGAGCGGCATCGACGTGCGCGTCCACGCCGACGAGGCGTCGCTGCGCGCCGCGATGCGCGAGAAGGGCCTGGACGCGCCCGACGGCCAGCCGTGGGCCAAGCTCGTCGACGGGCTGCTGAGCCAGACCCTCGAGCCGACCCTGATCCAGCCGACGATCCTGCACGACTACCCGCTGGAGCTGTCCCCGTTCGCCAAGCGCCACCCCGACGACCCGGGGATCGTGGAGCGCTTCGAGGCCTTCGCGGGCGGCATGGAGATCGCGAACGCGTTCACCGAGCTCAACGACCCGGACGACCAGCGCGAGCGCTTCCGGATGGCCGCCGCCGACATGGAGGCCGGCGACGACGAGGCGCAACCCATGGACGAGGACTTCCTGGCCGCGCTGGAGCACGGGATGCCGCCCACCGGCGGCCTCGGGATGGGGATCGACCGCCTGGTGATGCTGCTGACCGACCGGCACAGCATCCGCGAGGTCGTCCTCTTCCCGGCGATGCGTTCGTAGAGGCGCCCGAGGTTCGGGACCCCCGAGGTTCGGGACCCCCGAGGTTCGGGACCCCCGGGCTTCGGGACCCCCGGGCTTCGGGACCCCCGGGCTTCGGGACCCCCAGGAAGGGCGTTCTGTCGCGCGTTGTCTTCTGGCGCGCCGGTTGCGGCCAAACCCGGCGGTCAGTCGGCCCTCTTTAGCGGGGCCTCCGGCTCGCTTCGCTCGCATTGGACCGCCGGGAATTCACGTCCCTCGAAGCCGGTAAGCCTCGAAGTGCGTGGCCCCGAAGTGCGTGGCCTCGAAGTGCGTGGCCTCGAAGTGCGTGGCCTCGAAGTGCGTGGCCTCCCTGCGCGACACCACCGATCCCGGTGAGCCGCACACGAAAATTCCCGCCGGTCCAATGCGAGCGAAGCGAGCCGCAAGCCCCGCTCAAGAGGGCTTGCTGACCGGCGGGTTTAGCCGCGACCGGCGCGCCAGCGACGACCGTCCCGAGATCACCTGCTCCCCGGTGAGCGTTTCGCGACCCGCGAGGCGGGCAACCCTCGTGACGGACCGTTCGTCGAATGGGAGGCTGACGATGCGCAGGACGATGTACGTGGTGCTCGGGATGATCACCTGGCGGATCGCCAAGCGGCAGATGCGCCGTCGCGCCCGCGCGCTCATCCCCGGCTGACGCCGCCTTTGCTACTGTCCTCCGTCGTTCCGTAGGGCCGAAACGACGAGGAGAGCATGGCGAAGCCCAGGGGCCGAGCGCGATCGAAGACGAAGGGACGCAAGGGCGGGGCACCCGCTCAGCGCAAGCGCCGTCCCCAGCTCTCGGCCGAGGAGATCGACTGGAAGAACTACCCGTCGCTGCGGCGCTTCGTCAGCGAGCGGGGCAAGATCCGGTCGCGCCGCATCACCGGCCTCTCCCGCCGTCAGCAGTCGCTCGTGGCCAAGGCCGTCAAGCGCGCCCGCACCATGGGCCTGCTCGTCTACCCGGACCAGGACCGAAAGGTCCGCCACTAAGCCAAGCCGGACTCCCCGCCCGGCCCGCGATCACGCGGGCCGGGCGGCGTTCCGCCTCAGGTCACCCGGTCGTCAGGGCCTGGGCGGTGACCTCGCATCCGGTGCCGGGCGTCGCGGTGCCGGCGACCGAGACGGTCACCGTGGTCACGCGCGCCGCCGCGGCCGTGCCGGCGCCGAGCTGCCAGGTGGTCCCCTGGACGCCCCCGGTGCCCGTGTTGGCCAGCGAGGCGCTCCCGCCCGCCGCCACCACCTGGCTCTGGGCGACCGGCGCCGCGCCGTCGTTGAGTGCGGCGGCGGACACCGTGAGCGGCGCCCCGGTGAGGTTCGTGACCGTCGTGGCCGCGCCCGTCGTCACGGCGCAGTCGAAGGCGAGGGTCGCGACCCCCGGGACGGTCAGCACCGGCGTGGCCGCGGTCACGGCCGGGCCGATCAGCGAGCGGGCGCTCAGCAGCTCGCCCTTGCCCTCCACGACCTGACCGGGCGCGATGTTGGCCGCGGTGATCGTGCTGCCCGCGATCTTCGCCGCGGTCACGGAGTTGGGGCCCAGCTTCTCGTTGGTCACGGCGCCGTTGCCCAGCTTCGCGCCGACGACCCCGCCGTTGGCGAGGGCGTTCGCGCCCACCGCGCCGGCGGCGATCTTGGAGGCGTTGACCGCCCCGTTCGCCAGCGCCTTGTTGGCGACGGCCCCGCCCGCGATGTCGGAGGCGGTGACCCCTCCCGTCTTGATCTTGCCGGTCCCGACCGCGTCCGAGCCGATCTTCCCGTTCGTCACGGCACCGCTCTTGATCTTCGGGGTGGTCACCGCGCTGTTCTTGATCTGGCTGGTGCCGATCTGGGTCGCGGCGTAACCGACCCCGCTGAGGGCCACGAACAGCGCGAGCATCGCGATGATCGTGGCCGGATGGAGCAGCTTCTCCCTGCTGAGCATCGTGCGCCCTCCCGGTGGCTTCGCGTCGCGGGCGAGCGTATGCCACAACGGCGGCAGGGCGGGCGTCCGACGGAGGGTCCATGATCGGGGGTGATGAGGGCCGCGACGCCGCGACTGCAACCCCGTCGGACGGGGGGATCGGACGCGGTTTCCTGGACCCCCGGCCAGCCGTCGGGGGCGGGGGCCGGAAGCCACCCCCGTGCTAGCATCCGGGGACGCCGGGTGACCGGCGCATCCACTCGTTCTCCCCGTCGGCAGGCCCTGGAAGGGCGTCGCCGGCGGTTCCTGGCCCTCGACGTCCCGCACTCTCCAACGCCCGTGGTCCACCGCCGGCGCAGATGTCGCGTCGCCGGGCCCGGGTGAGCAGGAAGGGGAATCCCGATGTTCGAAAGGTTCACCGAACGCGCGCGGCAGGTCGTGGTGCTTGCCCAGGAAGAGGCGCGCACCCTCAAGCACAACTACATCGGGACGGAGCACATCCTCCTGGGGCTGCTCCGCGAGGAGGAGGGCCTGGCCGCGCGCGTGCTCGAGGGCCTCGAGATCACCGTGGAGGAGGTCCGCGCCCAGGTGATCCGCATCGTCGGGTCGGGCGAGGAGGTCACCTCCGGCCAGATCCCGTTCACGCCGCGGGCCAAGAAGGTGCTGGAGCTGGCGCTGCGTGAGGCGCTCTCCCTCGGCCACAACTACATCGGCACGGAGCACATCCTGCTCGGCCTCGTGCGCGAGAACGAGGGCGTGGCCGCCCGCATCCTGGCCGACTTCGACGCGGACTCGGAGAAGATCCGCAACGAGATCATCCGCATGCTGTCCGGCCCGGGCCGCCGGCAGCAGGGCCAGGCGTCCGGCGGGCAGAGCGGCGACAAGAAGTCGAGCAAGCTGCTCGACCAGTTCGGCCGCAACCTCACCAAGCTGGCGGCCGAGGGCAAGCTCGACCCGGTCGTGGGACGTCAGACCGAGATCGAGCGGGTCATGCAGATCCTCTCGCGGCGCACCAAGAACAACCCGGTCCTGATCGGCGAGCCCGGCGTGGGCAAGACCGCCGTCATCGAGGGGCTGGCGCAGCGCATCGCCTCCAACGAGGTGCCCGAGCTGCTGCGCAACAAGCAGATCTACACGCTCGACCTCGCGGCCCTCGTGGCCGGCTCCAAGTACCGCGGCGAGTTCGAGGAGCGCCTGAAGAAGGTGATGAAGGAGATCACCCAGCGCGGCGACATCATCCTGTTCATCGACGAGCTCCACAATCTCGTCGGCGCGGGTGCCGCGGAGGGCGCGATCGACGCCGCCTCCATCCTCAAGCCGGCCCTCGCCCGCGGGGAGCTGCAGACCGTCGGCGCCACCACGCTCGACGAGTACCGCAAGTACCTCGAGCGCGACTCGGCGCTGGAGCGGCGCTTCCAGAAGATCCAGGTGGACGAGCCCTCGCAGGAGGAGACCGAG
Organism: Thermoleophilia bacterium; assembly: GCA_050250915.1. Taxonomy (GTDB): domain Bacteria; phylum Actinomycetota; class Thermoleophilia; order Miltoncostaeales; family Miltoncostaeaceae; genus Miltoncostaea. Next base: position 14,392 of record JBFWNT010000004.1, on the reverse strand, counting down.
CAGATCCTGCGCGGCCTCCGCGACCGGTACGAGGCCCACCACCGGGTCACGATCACGGACGAGGCGCTCGCCGCCGCGGCCAACCTGGCCGACCGCTACATCGCCGACCGGTTCCTGCCGGACAAGGCCATCGACCTCATCGACGAGGCGTCGTCGCGGATGCGCATCCGCACCATGACCGCGCCCCCGACCTACCGGGAGCTCGAGGAGGAGATCGACGGCGTCCGGAAGGAGAAGGAGGCCGCGATCGAGGCGCAGGAGTTCGAGAAGGCCGCCAACCTCCGCGACAAGGAGCGGCGCCTCACGAACAAGAAGCGCGAGCTCGAGGAGCAGTGGAAGAGCGACGAGGGCGGCCCGCGGGCCTCCATCGGCGAGGAGGAGATCGCCGACATCGTCTCGATGTGGACCGGCATCCCGGTGTTCAAGCTCACCGAGGCCGAGACGCAGAAGCTGCTGCGGATGGAGGAGGAGCTCCACAAGCGCGTCATCGGGCAGGAGCAGGCCATCACGGCCGTCTCCCGCGCGATCCGCCGCGCGCGCGCCGGCATCAAGGACCCCAAGCGGCCGTCGGGCTCGTTCATCTTCCTCGGCCCCTCGGGCGTCGGGAAGACGGAGCTCGCGCGCACGCTGGCGGAGTTCCTGTTCGGCGACGAGAGCGCCCTCATCCAGGTCGACATGTCCGAGTACATGGAGAAGCACGCGGTGTCGCGGCTGGTGGGCTCGCCCCCGGGCTACATCGGCTACGACGAGGGCGGCCAGCTCACCGAGCAGGTCCGCCGCAAGCCGTACTCCGTGATCCTGCTCGACGAGGTCGAGAAGGCGCACCCGGAGGTCTTCAACATCCTCCTCCAGATCCTGGAGGACGGACGGCTCACCGACGCCCAGGGGCGCTCGGTCGACTTCCGCAACGCCATCCTGATCATGACCTCGAACATCGGCGCGGCCACCATCTCGCGCAACACGCCGCTCGGCTTCTCGGTCACGGACGAGACCGGCCTGTCCTACGACGACATGAAGTCGCGGATCATGGGCGAGCTGAAGCGGGTGTTCCGCCCCGAGCTGATCAACCGCATCGACGAGATCATCGTGTTCCACAAGCTGACGAAGGAGGAGATCACCCGCATCGTCGATCTGCTCCTGGTGCGGCTCCAGAACCAGATGGAGGAGCACGGCCTGGCCCTGCGCCTCACGGACGAGGCGAAGGACCTGCTGGTGGAGCAGGGCTACGACCCGACCATGGGCGCCCGTCCGCTCCGCCGCGCCATCCAGCGCCTCATCGAGGACCCGCTGTCGGACCGCCTGCTCGCGGGCGGCTTCCCGGAGGGCGGCTCGGTGGTGGTGGACCGCGACGGGGACGACATGAAGCTCATCGTCACCGAGGCGGAGGCCCAGCCCGAGACCGTCGGCGCCGCCGCCGGCGCGTCCAGCGAGGAGCCCGGCTCCGGATCGAGCGAGTCGTAATCCCCGGCCGGGGGACTCGGGTGGCGCCGTCGCGCGCCAGGGTGGCCTATTCGTGTGGGGCCTGCGGAGCGCAGGCCCCACGATGGGTCGGGCGATGTCCGACCTGCGGTGAGTGGGGGACGGTGGCCGAGGCAGCCGCTCCCGCACCCGCGCGAGGGCGCGCCCCGATCGGCCCCCTGCCGGAGGTCACGCGCCTCTCCGAGCTCCGCGACGACGCCCCCGCCCGCCTGGCGACGGGCATCCCCGAGCTCGACCGCGTCCTCGGCGGCGGCCTGGTCCCCGGGTCGCTCGTGCTGCTCGGGGGCGAGCCGGGCATCGGCAAGAGCACGCTGGTGCTGCAGGCCCTCGCCGGCCTCGCCGGCGCCGGCGCCCCCGCCATGCTCGTGACCGGCGAGGAGTCGCCGATCCAGGTGCGCGGCCGCGCCGAGCGCCTCGACGCCGACTGCGGCCCCATCCAGGTGGTGGCCGAGACGCGCCTGGAGTCGGTGCTCGCCGCGATCGAGGCCCACGGCCCCGCCGTGTGCGCGATCGACTCCGTGCAGACGCTCCACTCCGACATGGTCGAGGGCGCCCCCGGCGCGCCGAACCAGGTGCGCGCCGTCACCGTCGAGCTCATGCGCCTGGCCAAGGAGCGCGGCGTGACCGTCGTGCTGGTCGGGCAGGTCACGAAGGACGGCGGCCTCGCCGGCCCGCGGACCCTCGAGCACCTGGTCGACTGCGTGCTCTCGTTCGAGGGCGACGACCTCCGCGCCCAGCGCGTGCTGCGCGCCACCAAGAACCGCTTCGGCTCCACCAACGAGACCGGCCTGTTCGAGATGCGACAGGCCGGGCTGGTGTCGGTCGAGGACCCCACCCGCCTCTACCTGGCCGAGGCCGGGGCGCGCGTGGGCTCGTGCGTCTTCCCGGCGATCGAGGGCAGCCGCGCCCTCCTGGTCGAGGTGCAGGCCCTGGTGGGGCACACCGAGGTGGTCCCGCCGCGCCGCGTCGCGATCGGGGTCGACCGGACGCGGCTCGCCCAGGTCATCGCCGTCCTGTCGCGTCACGCCGGGGTGCGCCTCGGCGACCAGGACGTCTTCGTCAGCGTGGCGGGCGGAGCCCGCGCGCTCGACCCCGCCGCGGATCTCGCGATGGCGCTCGCCGTCGCGAGCGCCCACCGCGGGGTCCCCCTCGCCGCCGGCACGGTGGCGTTCGGGGAGCTCGGCCTGACGGGCGCCGTACGCCCGGCGGGTCACGGGGCCCGGCGGCTCGCCGCCGCGGCCGCCCATGGCATGGACGCCGCAATCACGCCTCCCGCGGAGGTCGACGGCGAGCCGGGCACCCCGGCGCCGCGCGCCCGCCACCGCGTCCCCGGGGTCCGCGAGGCCCTCGAGGCGGCGTTCTGACCACGAGCGGAGAGGGACCCTGCCAATGACGAGTGAGGGGGAGCGGTTGTACGAGGTCGGCGACAAGGTCGTCTATCCGCACCACGGTGCGGGGAAGATCATCAAGAAGGAACTGAAGGAGATCCTCGGGCAGCGCCGCGAGTACCTCACGATCCAGATCCTCTACAACGACATGACCGTCATGGTCCCCTGCGAGAACGCCGAGGCCGCGGGCCTGCGCAAGGTGATCGACGAGGAGGTCGTCGACGAGGTCCTGGCGGTGCTGAAGGACGACGGCACCCAGATGCCCAAGAACTGGAACCGTCGCTTCAAGCACAACCGCGACAAGATCAAGACCGGTGACATCTTCGAGCTGGCCGAGGTGGTGCGGAACCTCTCGATCCGCGACCTCGACAAGGGGCTCTCGACGGGTGAGAAGCAGATGTTCGGCCGGGCCAAGAAGATCCTCGCCAGCGAGCTGATGTACGCCCGCGACATGGAGGAGCAGGAGGCGATCGACTTCCTGGAGCAGCTTCTCGAGGACATCGGCTCGAGCCGCGGTGGCGCGAAGGCGGGCGCCCGCGAAGCGGAGGCATTGGTCGACTAGCCGGGCGTCCGGCTACCGTTACGCAAGGGGGCGACCGAGGGGCCACAGGAAAGGGATCCAGGGGGGATGAGCGAGGTCACGCCAGGTCATCGGCCGCGGGGAGCGCTGCAGCCGTGCTGATCGTGGTGAGCCGGATCGTCCTGGCGGTCATCGGGGGGCTCGGCGCCTACCAGGCCGCCGCGGCCCTCCCCCTGGACGACTGGTTCTCGACCCCCTGGCGGTATGCGGCGGCGGCGGCGATCGTGGTCGCCGGGGTGCTCGTGGGGCTCCTGCTCGGCGGGCTCCTCGGCCGCGTGCTCCGCGACCGGATGCGGGCGATCGACCGGGCCGCCGACCGGCGGTCCGCCGCCGAGCTCATCGTCGGCGCGCTCGGCCTGGTGGTGGGCCTCGTCGCCGCCGCCCTGGCCGGCGTCGCCGTCGCCCAGCTCCCCATCATCGGGCCGTACCTGCTGCTGCCGGTCGTCCTGGTGGTGGCCTACGTGTTCAGCCGCGTCGCGGCCCGCAAGCACGTGGACATCCTCCGGCTCGTCGGCATCCGCTCCCGCGGCGCCGCCGACCGCGGCACCACGCGCCTCATCGACACCAGCGCGATCATCGACGGCCGCCTGGTCGACGTGCTGCGCACACGCTTCCTCTCCGGGCCCATCGTGATCCCCGACTTCGTGCTGGAGGAGCTCCAGAAGGTCGCCGACTCCGCCGACGCGCTCAAGCGCGCCCGCGGCCGGCGGGGGCTCGAGATCGTCGAGGAGCTGAAGGCCGCGGCCAACGGCGGCTTCGCCGTCCGGGCGGGCGGCGAGATGGAGGGGGTGGAGGGCGTCGACGCCAAGCTGGTGCGGATGGCGCAGGACGTGGGCGCCTCCATCGTCACCACCGACTACAACCTCAACAAGGTCGCCCAGATCCAGGGCGTCGAGGTGCTGAACGTCAACGAGCTGGCCAACGCCCTGAAGCCGGCGGTGCTGCCGGGCGAGCCGCTCACCGTGAAGATCATCCGCGAGGGCCGCGAGTACGACCAGGGCGTCGCCTACCTCCAGGACGGCACCATGATCGTCGTCGAGGGAGGCCGCGGGTCGGTGGGGCAGGAGGTCACCGTGGAGGTCACCAGCGTCCTCCAGAGCCCCTCCGGGAAGATGATCTTCAGCAAGATGCCCGCCGCCCAGGCGTAGCGGCCTGCGCGGCTCAGTCCCGGGCGCCCACCAGCCACTCCGCCAGGCCCACCCCGGCGTAGGGGTCCCCGGCGGGGACGCCCTCGTGCTTGGTGAAGGCGTAGACGGGGCGGTCGGCGGCCTCGTGCTCCAGCAGGTCGCGCCACGCGGCCCGGGCCTCCGGCTCGTAGTGCTCGGCGCGCATCCGGACGTAGGCCAGCCGGCCCTCCGGGAGGCGCGGCAGCACGGCGCCGGCCGTCTCGCCCACGCACACCGTCCCCCCGGCCTCGGCGACGCGCGCCTCGACCTCGGTGTCCCGCCACGACTCGTGGCGGAACTCCATCGCGAAGGGCAGCTCCGGCGGCAGGCAGGCCAGGAACTCGCGGAGGACCCCGTCGTCGCGCGGGCGCGTGGGCGGGAACTGGAACAGCACGGCGCCCAGGCGCTCGCCCAGCGGGGCCAGGGACGCGAGGAACCCCTCCAGGAACGCGGCGCCGCCGGCGTGGGGCGGCAGCGTGCGGGCGTGGGTGACGCGCCGGTGGGCCTTCGCGGCGAAGCGGAACCCCTCGGGGACGTCGGCCGCCCACCTCGCGACCGCCGCCTCCGACTGCACCTTGTAGTGCGTCGCGTTGATCTCGCAGGCGCCGAGCACCGAGGCGTAGTGCGCCAGGAAGCGCGACTGCGGCATCCCCGCCGGGTAGAAGCCGGGGCGCCACTCCGGGTACGCCCACCCGGAGGTGCCGACGTGCAGGCTCACCGTGCCCCGGGGTCCCGTCCCGCGCCGCGGGCCGCACGCCAGGCGTCGAAGCGCCGGTCCACCTCCCGCAGCGGCAGCTCGTCGAGCGTGTCGCGCTCCTCCGGCGCCAGGGTGCGCAGCCAGCGGTCGCGCAGCAGGATCTGCTCGCGGGTCGGCGGCGTCGGCGGTGTGGGGGTGGTGATCATCACTCCTGACATGATTCGGCCGCGCGGGGTGCGGTTCATGCGTGATGCGCCCGGATGGGAGAGGAAATGCCCACGCCAACGGTAGCGATCGTCGTGGCCGCGGGCGCCGGCGTCCGCATGGGCGCACCGGTGCCGAAGGCGCTGATGCCCCTGGCCGGGCGGCCGATGCTCGCGTGGAGCCTCGACGCGCTCCGGGCGTGCGACCGGATCGCGGCGATCGTGGTCGTGGCGCCGCCGGGGCTGGAGGACGAGGTCGCCGCCGTGGCCGGCGCCGGGGCCATCGTGGTGCCCGGGGGCGACAGCCGCGCCGAGTCGGTGCGGGAGGGGCTGCGCGCGGCTCCGCCCGGGGCGACGGTCGCGCTCGTGCACGACGCCGCCCGGCCCCTGGTCACCCCGGACCTCCTGGGCGCGGTGATCGACGGCGTGGAGGGGGCCGACGGGGCGATCGCCGCCGCGCCCGCCGCCGACACCCTGAAGCGGGCCGGCGAGGGCGGCTTCATCGAGGACACGGTGCCGCGCCAGGGGCTCTGGGCCGCCCAGACGCCGCAGGCCTTCCACCTGCACGTCCTGGCCTCGGCGGTCGAGGCCGCCGAGGAGGAGGGCCGGCTGGCCGCCGCGACCGACTGCGCCTCGCTGCTGGAGGCCCGCGGCGGCCACGTCCGGCTCGTCGAGTCGCGCGCCCCCAACCTCAAGGTCACCACCCCCGCGGACGCGACGCTGGCGGAGGCGCTGCTGAAGGCGCGCTGAGGGCGACCGCTAGGATGCGCCGTCGTGCTGACGGACTACCACATGCACCTGCAGCCGGACGGGATCGAGCCCCGGGAGCGGCAGGCGGAGGGGTGGGAGGCCGACGGCGGGCACCTGTCGGCCACGTGGATCGGCCGCTACGTGGCGCGGGCCCGCGCCCGCGCGGTCGCGGAGATCGCGATCACCGAGCACGTCTACCGCTTCGCCGAGGCGCGCGCGTGGCTCGACAACCCGTTCTGGCGGGAGGAGTCGACGGAGGACGCCGACGCGTACTGCGACGCGATCGTCGCGGCGCGCGAGGAGGCGGGCCTGCCGGTTCTGGTCGGCGTGGAGATGGACTGGCTGGCCGACCGCACCGCCGAGATCGGTGCGTTCCTGGAGGGGCGGCCGTTCGACCTGGTGCTCGGGTCGGTCCACTTCATCGACGGCCGGGCGATCGACGACCCCACCGCCGACGACCGCGACTGGCTGCCGGTGGAGGAGCTGTGGACGCGGTACCTCGGCGAGCTGACCGCCGCCGCCGGCTCCGGGCTCTACGACGTGATGTCCCACCCCGACCTGCCGAAGGTGTTCGGCCGCCGCATCCCCGCGCACCTCGACCGGCTCCTCGACGACGCCGTCGCGGCGATCGCCGACGCGGGCGTGGCGGTGGAGTGCTCGTCGGCCGGGCTCCGCAAGCCGGTGGGCGAGCTGTACCCCGAGCCGGGGCTCCTGGCGCGGTTCCGGCGTGCCGGGGTGCCCGTCACGCTGTCGAGCGACGCCCACGCGCCGCAGGACGTGGCACGCGACTTCGCCACCGCCGTCGCCGCCCTCCGCGGTGCCGGCTACGAGACCATCACGCGCTTCTCGCGGCGCGAGCCCTCACAGGTGTCCCTCCGATGGGACTGAGAGTGGGATCCGGCATCGACGCCCACCGGTTCGGTCCCGGGCGTCCGCTGATGCTCGGCACGATCGAGGTCGACCACCCCGAGGGGCTGGTCGGCCACTCCGACGGCGACGTGGTGGCGCACGCCGTGTGCGACGCGCTGCTGGCCGCCGCGGGGGAGCCCGACATCGGCGCCCTGTTCCCGTCCGGCGCGCCCGAGTGGGAGGGCGTCACCGGCGCCCGGATGCTCGAGGTGGTGCGCGACCGGGTCCGGGCCGCCGGGTTCGCCCCCGTGAACGCGCACGCCATCGTGCTGTGCGAGCGCCCGCGGGTGTCGCCGCACCGGGCGGCGATGGAGGCCGCGCTCACCGGCATCCTCGGCGCGCCGGCCACCGTCCACGCCACCACCACCGACGGGCTGGGCGCGCTCGGCCGCGGCGAGGGGATCGCCTGCCACGCCACCGCCCTGCTGGAGACCGCATGACCGACGACACGGGGGTCCGCCTCCACTCCACCCTCACCAAGCGCCGGGAGCCGCTCGTGCCGGGTCCCGACGGCACCGTGGGGATCTACGTCTGCGGGCCCACCGTCTACGGGCGCATCCACATCGGCAACGCCCGGCCGTTCGTGGTCTTCATGGTGCTGAAGCGCTACCTGGAGCGGCGCGGCACCCGCGTCCGCCTGGTGTCCAACCTGACGGACGTCAACGACAAGATCTACGACGCCGCCCGGGCCGAGGGGGTGGCCAGCGGCGAGCTGGCGAAGCGGTACGGCGACGCGTACATCGCCGACACCGACCGGCTGGGGCTGGGGCGGCCCGACGCCGAGCCGCTGGTCACCGAGACGATCCCCGAGATCGTCGCCCTGATCGCCGACCTGGTGGAGGCGGGCCTGGCCTACCCCGCCGACGGCGACGTCTACTACCGGGTGGAGCGCTTCCCCGGCTACGGGCGCCTCTCCGGCCGGCGTCTCGACGAGATGATCTCCACCGACCCCGGCACGGGGAAGGAGTCGCCGCTCGACTTCGCCCTCTGGAAGGGCACGAAGGAGGGGGAGGACACCTCCTGGGACTCGCCGTGGGGGCCGGGGCGTCCGGGCTGGCACATCGAGTGCTCCGCGATGGCCGAGAAGGCCCTCGGTCACGGGTTCGCCGTCCACGGCGGCGGCATCGACCTGGTCTTCCCGCACCACGAGAACGAGATCGCCCAGTCCGAGGGCGCCCGCAACGGCGAGATGGCCCACATCTGGATGCACAACGAGATGCTCGAGCTCGGCGACGAGAAGATGAGCAAGAGCGTCGGCAACATCGCCCCGCTCTCCGAGGTGCTCGACCGCTGGCCCGCCGAGACGGTCATCGCGTTCTTCCTGACCAGCCACTACCGGTCGAAGCTGCCGTTCACGGAGGAGCGGATGGCGCAGGCCCAGGCCGTGGTCGATCGCCTGGCCAACGCCCTGCGGACGCTGGACGAGGCGGTCGCCTCGAGGCCGGAGGAGGGCCACGACCCCGACCTCTCGCGGACGGTGGTCGAGGGGCGCGAGCAGTTCTTCCGGGCCCTCGACGACGACTTCGGCACGCCGGAGGCCTTCGCCGCGCTGTTCGAGATGGTCCGCGGCACCAACCGGGCCGCCGCAGCGGGCACGGCCGGCGCCGCCCAGCTGCGCGAGGCGCGCCACGAGCTGTCGGAGCTGCTCGACCTGCTGGGCCTGGGGCGGATCGGCGCCTCCGCGGCGGCCGATGTACCCCCCGACGAGGTGATGGCCCTCGTGGGCGAGCGGCAGCAGGCGCGGGAGGCGCGCGACTTCGCCCGCGCCGACGAGCTGCGCGACCGGATCCGCGGTCTCGGCTGGGACGTGACCGACACCGCCGGGGGCCCGAGGGTCGCGCGGGTGTGAGCGAGGCCGTCTACGGCCGCAACCCGGTGCGCGAGCTGCTGGCGGCCGGGCGGCGGGAGGTCCACGAGGTGCACGCCCTGCGCCAATTGGCGCACGAGCCGTGGCTCGCCGGCGTCGAGGTCCGCGAGGCCACCCGCGACCGGCTCGCGCGGCTGGCCGGCACCGGCGACCACCAGGGCGTCGTGGCGCTCGCCGGCCCGTACCCCTACGTCGAGCCGCGTGACCTGCTGGAGCGGCCCGGCCCCCTCGTGTGCCTGGACGGCGCGCAGGACCCCCGTAACCTCGGCGCGATCGCCCGGACCGCCGAGGCGGTCGGCGCGGCGGGCATCGCGATCCCCCGCCGCGGCAGCCCGGGGGTCACGCCCGTGGTGGTGAAGGCGTCCGCCGGGGCGGCCGAGCACCTGGCCATCGCCCAGGTGGGGAGCATGACCGCGTTCGTCCACGACGCGCGCGCGGGCGGCGAGCGTCCCGCGGTGGGCGCGGAGCCGGAGGGCGGGGAGGACTACCGGGCGGTGCCCTGGCGAACCGACGCGATCCTGGTGATGGGCGCCGAGGGCGCCGGTCTGCGCCCCGCCGTGGCCGCCGTCTGCGACCACCTGGTGCGCATCCCGATGGCGGGCAGGGTCGCCTCGCTCAACATCTCCGTGGCGGCGGCGATCCTCCTCTTCGAGACATATCGCACATCGAATTGACGCAATTTGCGTACATAGCGCGTTGACCTGGGTCCGGTGAGCCAGTAGAACTGCCGCCCATACGCCCCCTTCAACGCTTGAGTTCAACCTGAGGCTTCACGGTTGAGCCGAGGAGAAACCCCATGAGCATCGCGCTTTCACGAGCACAAGCCGCCTCTCGAGGGCGCGGTGACCGCTCCGAGGCAGGCCACCCTCAACCTTGGATCGAGGTCCAGGACCGGGCGCTGATCACCCGGGCGAGGGCCGGTGACGCCGCCGCGATGGACCGCCTGATCGAGCGATATCGCGGATTCGTGCGGATGAAGGCCTCGGCCTACTTCCTCGCCGGGGGCGAGAGCGAGGACCTGGTGCAGGAGGGCCTCATCGGGTTCTTCAAGGCTGTGCGCGACTACCGCGTCGACCGCGAGGCGTCGTTCCGCTCGTTCGCCGAGCTCTGCGTCACGCGCCAGATCATCACGGCCATCAAGACCGCCGCGCGCAACAAGCACGCGCCGCTCAACACCTACGTCTCCTTCAGCCACTCGCGCGCCGGCGCGAGCGGCGACCAGGAGATGTCGCTGGCCGAGGTGCTCCCCGGCGACCCGGTGGTGGACCCGGTCGTGCAGGTCATCTCCTCCGAGGAACTGAAGAGCCTGGTGTCGTGCCTCGGCGAGTCGCTGTCCGACCTCGAGAGCGGCGTGCTGACCATGTACCTGGAGGGGCGCTCCTACGAGGAGATCGCCGCCCGCATGGACTGCACCCCGAAGACGGTCGACAACGCGCTCCAGCGCGTGAAGCGCAAGGTGCTCACGCACCTCCGCAGCCGCGAGGTCCTGGACCTCCGCTAGACGCGCTCAGAGGAGGCCGGCGGTCACGTCGTACGTGCCGCCGGCTCCCTCGACGGCGATCAGGAAGGGGGCGCCCGCGCCCCGCGTCTCCACGTAGGCGGTGCCGTCGCCGCGGATGACCGCGGCGGAGCCGGGCAGCGCCACCCGGGTCCTCGCGCCCCGGCGCGCCCCACGGACCGTCACCTGCGCCCACATGTGGGCGATGCCCTCCGGGGGGACGGCGAGGCCCTCGGGCCGCAGGAGGTCCCGGTCGCCGACCGTGCACAGCGTGTGCCCGGTCGAGGTGGCCCAGTGGGCGCCGCCGCCGTCGAACGCGAAGGGGTGGTCGCCGCCGTCGCCCTCGGCGTCGATGCAGGGATCGCCCGCGTCGTCGTTCACGATGGTTCCCGCGGCGGTGCTCCGGTCGATCGTGGCCCCCGACGGGTCGGCCAGCGCGACGGAGAAGGTCTCGTCCAGCTCGGGCAGCGTCTCGCCGGCGACGGGGACGGCGATCTCGGCGGTCGTACGTCCCGCAGGGATCGTCACCGTGCCCCCGGCGGGGAGCAGGTCGTTGGCGTCGCCGTAGATCGCGGTGCCCGGGTCGGTGCTCCAGCCCACGGTCACGTCCCGGGGCGACGTCGCTGAGAGCCGCACCGGGAACACCATGTCGGTGGTCCCCGCGTCGCCCTCGACGACGCGCGCGTCGTCCACCGAGATCGCCGGCGGCGGCCGGTCGTCGTCGAGGATCGTGGCGACCGCCTCCGCGCGCTCCACGTGCGCGCCCTCGGCGCCGGTGATCGCGACGCCGAAGGTCTCGTCCGGCTCGGCGTCGGCGTCGGCGACGACCGGGACCGTCGCCGTGGCGGAGTCCTCCCCGGCGGGGACGCGGACCTCGGCCTCGGTGGCCACGTAGTCCTCGCCGGCGACGGCGGTGCCGTCGGCGGTGGCGAGATGCACCGTCACGCCGGCGGGGCCGGCGGGCCTGGACAGGCGCACGGGCACGTCCAGCGCCGTCGTCGTCCCGTCCGAGCCCTCGACGGCCCGTCCGTCCAGGACCGAGACGGCCGGCAGCGGCTCGAAGGGCGTCACCGTCGCGGTGAACCCGGCGACGGCCTCGTTGCCCCTCGCGTCGGTCGCGGTGCACGTCACGGCCGTCGCGCCCACCGGCAGCGCCGCGCCCGCGGACGGCGTGCACGCGACGGGGACGGCCCCGTCGACGGCGTCGGAGGCGGAGGCGTCGAAGGCCACGTCCGCCCCGGCCTCGGAGGTCGCCGCGACGGTCAGGTCGCCGGGGGTCGCGATGACCGGGGGCGTGGTGTCGACCACGTCGACGCCGAAGGAGCCGGTGGCGCCGTTGCCGGCCCGGTCGCGGGCGGAGCAGTCCACGGTGACGCGGCCGAGGGGGAGCACCATGCCGCTCTCGGGCGCGCAGCGGACGGCGACGGGTCCATCGACCAGGTCGGCGGCGGACGCCGGATAGGTCACGATGGCGCCGTCCGGCCCGGTCGCCTCGCGCGTCAGCGCTGCCGGCAGATCGAGCGCCGGGGCCGTGGTGTCGCGTACCCGCACCGGGAAGGCCCCGGCGGCGGCGTTGCCCGCCGCGTCGGAGGCCGCGCACTCCACGACCGTAGTGCCGAGCGGGAACGCGGCGCCGGGCCCGGGCGCGCAGGTCGCCGGGGTCGCGCCGTCCACCGCGTCGGCGGCCGAGGCGTCGTAGGCGACCTCGGCGCCGGCGGGGCCCGTCGCCTCGGCGACCACCTCGTCCGGCAGGTCGAGCACCGGCGGGGTGGTATCGGCCTCCGCCATCACGGTCAGCAGCCCGAGCCGGTCCGGCTCGAAGGCGAGCCCCTCGCCGCTGCCGGCGCCGTCGGTGTCGCAGTAGGTGAAGCTCCCGCCGCCGTCCAGGCTGAAGCGGTATGCGTAGGCGTACTCCCCGGGCTCGGCGGGCGCGGTGAGCGTGGCCTCGTACTCGTCCTCACCGGCGGCCTGGAGGCTGTAGGACGCGTCGACGTACGCCCAGTCCGGGGACGTCCGGGGGTCCGAGCCGGCGGGGCCCAGCCCCAGCTGGGCGACCACGCCGGGCGCCGCGCCGGGGGCCTCCGTGAGCGTCGCCTCGTAGACGCGCGCGCGGACGGGGTGGGTGGGGAGGCCCGCGGCGATGGCCTGGGCGCCGGGGGCGCGGATCGTGCAGGCGTCGGCCTCGAGCGGGTCCCCGGTGCCGTTCAGGGCGGGCGGGCCCGCGGGCGCGTCCAGCGCGGCCGCCGGCAGCGCGACGGCCAGCGCGGCCAGGGCGCCGAGGACGGGTACCGCGAGCCGGCGGGACACGGGCATCCCCCACTGCATCGGACCGCCCCCCGCGATGCGTGAGCCTCAGCCGCTCCCCGTCACGCGCCGCAGTGGGCCGCGCCATCCGCCACGAGGGCGTCGACGTCGCCGTCGCCCAGCCCCAGCTCCCGCAGCACCTCGCGCGTGTCGGCGCCCAGGTGGCGGCCGGGGAAGCGGATCTCCCCGGGGCTGTCGGAGAGCCGGACGACGGGGGCGGTCATGACCATCTCGCCCACCTCGTCGTCCTCCACGCGCTCCAGCAGCCCCTCGGCCCACGCCTGCTCGTCGGCGAACAGGTCGTCGCGCTCCCGGACGGGAGCGGCGGGGACGCCGGCGGCGGCCAGGTGCTCGTCCCACTCGGCGGTCGTGCGCTCCGCGAAGACCGGGGCGAACAGCTCCACCAGCTCGGCCTCGCGGGTCACGCGGGCGGCGCGGTCGTCCCACGGCGGGCGCTCCAGCAGCCCCGGCATGCCGACGGCCGCGCAGAAACGGCCGGCGAGGCGCTCGGCGTAGGCGGCCACGGCGATCCACCCGTCGCGGGTGCGGTACGCCCGGTAGAACGCCCGCGAGAACGTGGGGGTGCCGTGCTGCGGCAGCGACTCCACCCGCACCAGCGAGTGGGCGTTCAGGGCCACGGCGCTGCCGAGGATCGACGCGTCCACCCGCTGGCCCCGCCGCGTTCGGCCCCGGTCGATGAGGGCGGCCAGGATCGCGGTGCACGCCAGCAGGGGCAGGGCGGTGTCGTTGATGGGGATCGGCGAGCCCGCCGGCGGCCGCTCCGGGGTTGCGGCGCCCGGCGGCATGAAGCCGCCGAGGGCTTCGCCGAGCAGGTCGTATCCGGGGCGCCCGCCGCGGGGCCCCTCCGTGCCGAAGGCCGAGAGCGCGCAGTAGATCAGGCCGGGGTTGAGCCGCTGGGCGTCCTCCCAGCCGAACCCGAGCTTCTCCGGCACCCCGGGACGCATGTTGGTGACCAGGACGTCGGCGCGGGCGATCAGGGCGTGGAGCACGTCGCGGGCGGCGGGCTTCGCGAGGTCCAGGCAGACGGCGCGCTTGTTGCGGTTCGCCTGCATGTGGTGGCGGCTGCGGTCCGGCTGGCCCGGGATGCGCTCGTGGCGGCGCCACTCGTCGCCCGAGGGCCGCTCCACCTTGATCACGTCGGCGCCCAGATCGCCCAGGTGCATGGTGGTCAGCGGGCCGGCGAGGTTGTGCGACAGGTCCAGGACGCGCAGCCCGGTCAGCGGGGGTCGGCTCACGGGGCCGATGCTATCCTCGGCGGGTTCGCAGGACGCGCGCGAGGAGCGGGAAATGGGCCTGATGGGCCGCTTCACACTGATCGTCAAGTCCAAGGCCAACAAGGCCCTGGACAAGGCCGAGGATCCCCGCGAGACCCTCGACTACTCCTACGAGAAGCAGCTCGAGCTGCTGCAGAAGGTCCGCCGCGGCGTCGCCGACGTGGCCACCAGCCAGAAGCGCCGGGAGCTCCAGGCGGCGACGCTGGAGCAGTGCGTCGAGAAGCTCGACGGCCAGGCGCGGAAGGGGCGGCAGCAG
>JBFWNT010000003.1:0-234678 GCA_050250915.1 Thermoleophilia bacterium | reverse complement strand
GTCGGGGCGGCCCGATAGCGTCAGGCATCCGGGTCTCCTTCGGGGTAGGGCGGTAGCACCCCAACCCTCGTGGGAGACCCGGACGGAACCGTCAGGTGTCGCGCAGGTGTGTGGTCAACGCATCTAGCGGTCCTCCACCACCAGGACGTGGAGGCCCTTCGCCCCGTGGGCGCCGAGGGTGGAGATCTTCTCGATGTCGGAGGTGCGGCTGGGCGCGGACACCAGCGACACCGCCGTCGGCGGGCGCCGGCCCGACGCGTACGTCTCCACCAGCGCCTCGGCCAGGGTGGCGCGCAGCCGCGACGCCGGCAGCACCGCCAGGTGATACATGCTCACCACGTCGATGGAGCGCCCATGGCCGGGGCCCGCCTCCAGCACCAGGGTGCCGCGCTCGGCCACACCGAGGGCGGGGACGGTGACGCCCATCGTGAACTCGGGGCCCTCCAGCCCCAGCAGCTCCCGCCAGCCGTGCCCGCGGCCGTCGGGCCACCCGAGCAGCTCGCGGCCGTCCGCGCCGAGCGCTGCGCCCACCCCCAGGTCGCGCAGCACCGGGTCGTCGGCCAGCAGCGCCCGCTCGACGCCCCACTCGTCGGCCCGCGCCACGGCCGCGGCCCCGGCGCCGGCGGCGCCCACCCGCTCGCCGGTCGCCCGCCGCCGGCCGAGGGCGGCCAGGAGCGCGTCGGCGAGCGCTACGGCGTCGGCGGCCAACGGGTGGGCAGGTCGCGCTGGGCGGTCCAGTCGGCTCCGGGTCCCGGGAGGCGGCGGATCCAGCCGCGACGGCCCATGAGGCGCAGGCCGAGCCGCGCCGCCGCGGTGGATGCGCGGTACGCGACCGGGTTGCTCCACACGCGGCTCCACAGCACGAAGCGGCGCCGGTCGCGGCGTTGCGCGGGGGTGGCCGCGCGGTTCCGCACGCGCACGAGCAGGTCGTGCAGGGGGATGCCGACCGGGCATGCGTCATGGCATGCGCCGCAGAGGGACGACATGAACGGCATCTCCGCCGAGCGGTCGTCCTGCATCCCCTCGAGCAGGGGGGTCAGGACGCTGCCGATCGGTCCGCTGTACGGCGAGCCGTACGCCTGGCCCCCGACGCTGCGCCACATGGGGCACGAGTAGAGACACGCACCGCAGCGGATGCAGTCGAGGGCCTCCTCGAGGTCCGTTCCCCGGAGCGCCGAGCGTCCGCCGTCGAGGATCACGAGGTGGAACTCCTCCGGGCCGTCGGCCTCGCCGGCGGCGCGCGGGCCGGTGATGAGGTTGACGTAGCCGGCGGCGTCGTCGCCGATCGCCGCCATCGGCAGGATCTGCAGGATGTGCGCGGCCTCCTCCCAGTCGCGCACCACCCGCTCCATCCCCATCACCGCCACGTGGACGCGGGGCAGGGCCGTCACGAGCCGGGCGTTGCCCTCGTTCTCGACCACGCAGATCGTGCCCGTGTCGGCCACGGCGAGGTTGACGCCGGAGATGCCGATGTCGGCGGAGGCGAACACCTCGCGCAGGCGGTGCCGGGCGTGCGCGACCAGGTCCTCGCGCTCACGGGGTACCTCGGCGCCGCTCTCCTCCGCGAAGAGCTCCCGCACCTGCTCCTTGTTGAGGTGCACCGCGGGCGCGACGATGTGACTGGGGTGCTGGCCGGCGAGCTGGATGATCCACTCGCCCAGGTCGGTCTCGACCACGCGCCGCCCGGCGGCCTCCAGCGCCTCGTTGAGCTTGATCTCCTCGGTGGCCATCGACTTCGACTTCGCCACCAGGCCGGCGCCCCGCTCCTCGGCGAGCCCGATGATGTAGCGGCACGCTGCGTCGGCGTCGCGGGCGTGCGCCACCACCCCGCCGGCCGCGCGGACGTTCGCCTCCAGGCACTCCAGCAGCTCGGGCAGGTCGCGGATGTCGCCGCGCCGGATCTCCCGGGCGCGCGTCCGCATCTCGGCGAACGGGTTCTGCGACGCGATGCGCGCCCGCCCCGCCGCCCAGCTGGCGCTCGCGTTGAGCAGGTTGGCGCCGAGCTCGGCGTCCTCGAGCGCCGCACGGGACCGCTCGCGCAGCGACCCTTCGACATCGCGGTAGACGACGTCGCCGCGGCGGTCGGGGGCGCTCACCCGGCCAGGACCTCGGCGATGTGCCGGGCCCGCAGCAAGATGCCGGTGCGGCGGGCCCGGCCGGCGATGTGGAGGAGGCACGAGAGGTCGCAGGCCACCAACTCGTCGGCTTCGGTGGCCGCTGCGCTGCGCGCCTTCTGCTCGCCGAGCCGGCCCGACACCTCGGGGAAGTTCATGCTGAACGTGCCGCCGAAGCCGCAGCACACGTCGGTGGCCTCCATCTCGTGGAGCTCCACCATCCCCGTTCGCTCCAGCACCTCGCGCGGGCTGTCGCGCTCGCGGAGCAGGCGGAGCATGTGGCACGAGTCGTGGTACGTCACCGAGGCGTGGGACGTCACGGGCGGCAGCAGGTCCTCGCGGCGCAGGAACTGGGTCAGCTCGACGGTGCGGGCGGCCATCGACGCGGCCGCCTCCTCGTCCGGCGTGCCGGCGAACAGGTCCTGGTAGCCGTGGCGCACCATCGCCGCGCAGGACCCCGAGGGCACCACGACCGGGTCATCGCCGGCGAACGCGCGGAGGGCCCGGCGGGCGACGCGGCGGGCCTCGTCGGGATGTCCCGACGACCAGCCTGGCTGCCCGCAGCATGTCTGCGCGCGGGGGACGACCACCTCGACCCCGCAGCGCTCCAGGACGGTCCGGGCGGCCTTCCACACCGAGGGTGCGGCGACGTCGGCAAGGCAGGTCCGCATGAGCATCGCGCGCATCGCAGGATCGTATCGGACGCCCCGATGCTACCCTGAGATCGAAGCAATCACGGGCCCGATCCAGTTTCGACGGAGCGGTACCGCATCAGTAAGCGAGCCGCGGACCCGGTGGACCGCGTCAACAACCGGGAAACAACGGAGCTGCGGAGAACTCTCCCAAGCTCGCTCTCGCTGCCTAAACAGCAGTACTGAGAGCCATCGGCCCCCTTCGGACCGTGAGGGGGATCACCGGTGTCAGTTAGCGGTCCTGGTCCGGCGGCAACGGTGATCGGTCGTCGGACGAGATTGCAGGATCACCTGGCGGGGGAGCGGTTCGTCGATGGTGACGCCCTCCGCGAGATCCTCACCAACGACTGCGCTCGGAGAAGCTGATGGGGGAACGCTTTCGGACGCCGGGGCAGTGCCGGCCGGGTCCACCTCCTACCTGGGACTCTTCCATCGAGGGTTCTGGAGTTCATCCAGAACTCTCGATGGGAGGGCTTTTCCATTCGACGAGCACTGTGAAGAGGTTCCCGGCGGCGCTCGGCGAACGCCCGGTGCAGGCTGGCGCCACAACTGGGCGCCCTCTGGGCAGGGCGACGCCACCCTAGGTGCTGCGCTTCAGTGGCGCCGAATTCCTGGTGCGGGCGTCGGCCGAGACGACCGCGGGCGCCTTCACGATCATCGAGGAGCGCGATCCCTTCGACACGTCCACGCGAACGAGGACGAGCTCTTCTACGTCCTCGCGGGCGAGCACGTCTTCTTCGTGGGCGACGAGGAGTTCCGGCTCGGGCCTGACGGCCTGTGCTTCGAGCCGCGCGGCGTGCCGCACGCCCACCGGCGCGTGGTCCCCCGCGCGGGCGCTTCCTGATGATAAGCTCGCCCGCCGGCTTTGAGGTGTTCTTCCGTGAGTTGGCCGCAGCGGATGCGGCGGGCGGTGGGGACCCCGCGGCGTACGCGGCCGCGTCCCGGCGGGCCGGGATCACCTGGCTCGGCTGACCGACGGTCAGTCCCAGAGCCCGCATTCGAACGCCCGTAGCCCCTCGGCGGCGCAGGCCGGGCAGGCGATCATCACCGGGTCGGGGAGCTCGCGACCGGGTTCGAGCTCGGCTCCCGGGAGCGGTTCGACGATCGACCCGCAATCGGTGCACCGCCAGTCGTCGTCCTCGCACTCGGCCGTGACGACCGCGGCGCAGCGGGCGCAGCGCGCGGGGAGGAACGACCGGCGCGGCAGCGCGCCGGCCTGCACCTCCCACGAGGCGCGGCACGATTCGCACGAGACGTGCCAGAGGGTTCCGGGCATCAGCGGCAATCCTGCCCGGCGGGCGACGCTCGCGGCGCGTGTCCCCGTCCGGGTGATTCACTTGGGCCGTGAGCGACGACCCCGCAACTGAGCCCCCGCTGTTCCCGCGCTGCGCGGTGTGCGGCCGGATGATCCGGCCGGGGCGCCGGGCGGGGACGTGGTCGCACCGCCCCGGGGCCATGGCGTCGTGCGACCTCGACGCCGACCACGTGGTGCGGCCGGCGGAGCCGGCGCCTACGCCTGCGACGCCGCCCGTCGCGCCGCCGGGAGGCGGGCGCTGAGGTAGGCCGCGGCGCCCGCGACGGCGCCGGCCAGGGCGAGCGCCAGGTAGGCGCGCTGCTCGCCCATCGGGACCGACGCGGCGCCCACGATCAGGGCGCCGAGCGCGACGGCTCGGGCGCTCAGCACCCCGCCCGCCAGCCCCACGGGCACGCGGAGCTCGTCGGTCACGACGCTCGTGCGGCGGTGGTTGATGACGATGCCGAGGACCGCGCCGGACGCCAGCAGCACGCCGTAGCCGGCCGCCGCCTGGCCCGCCGACCCCGCCAGCGCGAGGGCCGCGAGCGCGACCGGCTGCGCGGCCAGGGCGCACGCCACGAGGACGCGCCACCCCACCCGGCCCAGCAGCCGCGGCACCACCACCATCGCCCCCGCGATGGCGACGACGCCGCACATGAACACCAGGCCCACGTCGGTGCCGAGCCGCAGGTCGTCGCGCAGGTACGGCACCACCAGCGCCGCGGCGCCGCCGGCGGTGACCCCCGCCGTGACCGTCGCGATTCCCAGCGGCCGCAGGCGGGCCTCGCCGAACAGCGCGCGCCGGCCGCCGGGCAGGGCGCGGTCGAGCCCGCCGCGGCCCCCGGGCCGCAGGTCGATGTCGGGGTGGTGGCGGCTCGAGATCAGTGCACCCGCGCCGAACACCGCCGCGCAGACGCCGAACATCCCGGCCGGGCCGACCGCGGGCACCATCGCGGCGACCAGGGCAGCCCCGCAGAGGTGCCCGAGGTGGAAGCGGGTGGTCAGGTCGCGCGCCGCCGAGGGCAGTCGCGCCTCGTCGACCAGGTGGTGGAGCACCGACAGGGCGGTCGCGTCGAACGCCACCCGCGCCAGGCCGCTCAGCAGGGCGGCGCCGGCGATCACGGCCAGCGGCGGCCGGTCCGCCGGCACCAGGCCCGCCGCCACCAGCGCCAGCAGCCCCTGTGCGCCCACCAGCAGCAGCCGCCGGTCGTGGCGCTCCGCCCGCCGGGTGGCCGCGGCGGCGCCGACGCCCAGCGGCAGCAGGCCCGCGGCGATGCACAGCCCGATCGACGCCGGCCCGTGCGAGCCCTCCAGCACCAGCCAGGTCAGCAGGACCGCGCCCATCCCCTGGCCCATGGCGCAGCAGAACTGCGCCCACCAGACGAGGCGCCGCTCGCGGAGCGGATCGGAGATGCGGGTCGTGCGCGTGGCGTCCTCCCCGGACACGGAGACGGCCGGCCCGAGGGCCGGCCGACGACGGCATCCATGATGAAGCACCCGGGGCGTGATGCGCCCCGGCCGGGTCTCAGTTCAGGAAGCCCAGATGGCTCGGGGGCCAGTAGATGATCTCGGCCTGCCCGATCACCGAGTCCTCGGGCAGGAACGGGTCGGGTGTCCACTGGTGCGAGTCGCACGAGTTGTCGCGGTTGTCGCCCAGCACCAGCAGCTCGCCCGGGGGCACCACCGGCCAGGTCTTCTCGTAGCTCGGGGTCCGCGCCCTGCCCACGACGTACGGCTCGCCGTTCACGTAGGTGGTCCCGTCGCGGACCTCCACCCGGTCGCCCGGCAGCCCGATCACCCGCTTCACGAACGGCTCGCCCGGAGGCGCGCTGCACTCCTGGATGGCCGACTCGGTGGGGTGGAACACGATGATGTCGCCCCGCTCGATGTCGCGGAAGCGGTAGATCACCCGGTTCGCGACGACGCGGTCGTGCGGCTGGATCGTGGGCTCCATCGAGCCGGTGGGGATCTCGTACGGCTTCGCCAGCGCGGCCTGGACCACGAAGGCCAGGGCGAGCGCGACCGCCAGGGGCAGCACCACGTCGGTGAACGCCCGCCTCACGAGGAGATCCTCACGGGCGGATCGTAGCCGCGCGGCGCCCCGGGTCGCCGATCACGCGGCCGATGCGACCTCCGCATCCGTCAGGTGGCAGCCCGGGTCGGACCCCTCCAGGCCGGCGCCGGACGCCATCGCCCGCGAGGCGAGCCCCCCGCCGCAGAGGTCCAGGAAGCGGCACGACGCGCACCGGCCGGTCAGGCGCTCCGACCGCTCGCGGAGGCGGCGGAGCATGTCCGGCGGGTCCGTCCAGATCGCCGAGAGCGGCCGCTCTCGCAGCGAGCCGAGCGCTGGCCCGCCCCAGAACTGGTCCGGCTTCACGCGCCCCACCCAGTCGACGGCGGCGAAGCCGCGGCCGCTCGCGTTGCGGGCACCGCCGTTCCAGGCGAGCCGCTCCCGGATCCGGCCGGCCGACCCCGGGTCGCGGGGCTCCTGGCGCAGCACCAGGGCGGGCCCGTCCGCGTAGTTGTCCACCGTCAGCACCTCGGTCCCGGCGCCGCGGGACACCAGGTCCTCGGCCCAGTCGAACACGCGCTCCACGGCGCCCCGCGCCTCGGCCGGGGCCACCGACTCGTGGCGGACGCCGCGCCCCGCCGGCACCAGGTGGTAGAAGCACGCCCGGTCGATCCGCTCACGCTCGACCAGCGCGAAGATGTCGCCGAGCTGGCGGATCGCCGTGGCGGTGAGCGTCACCCGCAGCCCCACCCGGACCCCCGCCTCCTTCAGCGCCCGGATCCCCGAAAGGGCACGCGCGTATGCCCGCGGGCGTCCCCGGAAGCGGTCGTGCTCCTCCTCCGACCCGTCGATGCTGATGCCGACGTACCGGACGCCGGCATCGGCGACGCGGCGGGCGCGCGCGGCGTCGATGAGTGTCCCGTTGGTCGACAGCGTCACCGCCAGCCCCCGCCCCCGCGCCTCCTGCACGACCTCCATCAGGTCGGGGCGCATGAACGGCTCGCCGCCCGAGAGCAGCAACGCCGGCGAGCCGAAGTCGGCGATGTCGGCCACGAACGCCATGGCCTCGTCGGTGCCGAGCTCGTCGTACCGCCGCGACGTGGAGTCGGAGTAGCAGTGCCGGCACGCCAGGTTGCAGCGGCGGGTGCAGTTCCAGACAACCACGGGCCGGCGCTCCGCCCCCGACCGAAGGGGGCTGCGGTGCCCGTAGCGCAGGTCGTCCGTGGCGCTCGGGCTCCCCAGCAGGGTGGTGACGTTGAGCACGGTGCCTCCGGTGACGGTCGGGGGTGGTCGGGGCCGCCTCGGAGCCTCCCGGCCGCGGCCCGCGGCGTGCATCGGGCCGTTCCCCGCGCGCCGCTGCGGAACCTCCGAAGCGCGGAGCCGGTGCCGCCCGGATGCCGGGGCCCGGCATCGGCCGGACGCTGTGATCCACACGGCGGACGGAGGTGGGGGATGGCCTCGGCCCTCAGGCGTCTCGACAGGCGGCTCCAATCGCTGACGGCGGCGGACGCGTCCCTGATCGGCGTGGGCGTGCTCATTCACGCCGACGCGGCGGCGCGGCTCGCCCGCCGCGCCGACCGGGAGCTCGCCGAGGCGGGGTTCGACGCGGTGGAGCGGGCGGAGCTGATCGTGGGGACCGCCGAGCTGCGGGTGCTCGCCGACGGTGCGGCGTGGCCCGAGCTGCGCAGCAGGGCGGCGCAGATCGCGCTGGGGCTGCACCGCCGCCCCGCACCGCCGCGGCGGCCGGCGCGGCGGGCGTGGGGCATCCTGGCGGCGGTCAGTGCGGCGACGCTCCCATGGCCGATGCGGGTCCAGGCGCACCGGCCGGACCGCTGACCCGGGGGGCCGGCGGCCCCGCGATCCGCCGGACGTCCGACTCGTCCAGCGTCTCCCGCTCCAGCAGTTCCGCCGCGAGCGCCTCCAGCCGGTCGCGGTTGGCGCGCAGCAGGGTCAGCGCCTCCTCGTGGGCGGCGTCGACGATGCGACGGACCTCCGCGTCCACCAGGCGCCGCGTCTCCTCCGACACCGCCCCGCTCGCCGGGGTCAGCACCCCCGCGTCCTGCGCCGGCAGGACCGCGTTGGGCCCGACGGCCCGTGACATGCCCCAGCGCTCCACCATCTGGCGCACGATCCGCGCGACCTGCTCCAGGTCGTCCTCCGCGCCCGTGCTGATCTGCCCGAACACCACCTCTTCGGCGGCGCGCCCGCCCAGCGCGGCCACCACCCGGCCCCGGAGCTCCTCCTCGGTGTAGCCGTGCCGGTCCGCGTCGGGGCTCTGGAGCGTCACGCCCAGCGCCTGGCCGTGCGGCACGATCGACACCTTCCGGACCACCGCGGCCCCCGGGACGAGGGTCGCCAGCAGCGCGTGCCCCGCCTCGTGGTAGGCGGTCCGGGCCCGCTCCTCCGGGGTGATCACGATGCGCCGCTCGGCGCCGAGCAGCACCCGCTCCAGCGCGTCCGAGAAGTCGATCGCGCCCACCCGCCCGTGCCGGTGGCGTGCGGCCGTGAGGGCCGCCTCGTTCACCAGGGCCCGCAGGTCGGCGCCCACCATCCCGGGCGTCGAGGCGGCGATCGTCGCGAGGTCGACGTCGGTGTCCAGCGGCACCCCGCGCGTGTGAACGGCCAGGATCGCCTGGCGTCCGGCCCGGTCGGGCGGGTTGACGCTCACGCGGCGGTCGAAGCGACCGGCGCGCAGCAGGGCCGGATCCAGGATCTCCGGACGGTTCGTCGCGGCCAGCACCACCACGCCCTCCGCGCCGGTGAAGCCGTCGAGCTCCGCCAGGATCTGGTTGAGGGTCTGCTCGCGCTCGTCGTTCGCGACGGGGCTCGCGCCGCGCATGCGGACCCTGCCGATCGCGTCGAGCTCGTCGATGAACACGATGGCGGGCGCCGCCTCCTTCGCCTGCGCGAACAGGTCGCGCACGCGGCTCGCGCCGACCCCGACGAACATCTCCACGAACTCCGACGCCGAGAGCGAGAAGAAGGGCACGCCCGCCTCGCCCGCGACGGCACGGGCCAGGAGCGTCTTGCCGGTGCCCGGGGGCCCGTAGAGCAGCACGCCCCGCGGCATCGCGGCGCCGAGGCGCCGGTAGGGCTCGGGGTCGCGGAGGAAGTCGACGACCTCCAGCAGCTCGCCCTTCGCCTCCTCGATGCCGGCGACGTCGGCGAAGCGGATGTCGTCCTGGTCCGGCTCGTAGCGGCGCGCCCGCGTGCGCCCGAAGTTGCCGCCGGAGAGGCCCCGCGGCCGGCGGACCAGCAGCATGAACAGGCCGATGATCAGGATGAACGGCAGCATCGCCCGGACCACGTCCAGCGCCGAGGTGCCGCCCCCGGCGGGCGCCTCCGCGGTCACGTCCACGCCGTTCGCCTCGAGGTAGGCGAGCAGGTCGTCGCGGGCGAAGTCGGGACGGCGGGATTCGAAGCGGGTGCGCGACGCCCCGTCGGCGGCGGGGTCGTCGACCGCGGTGCGGAACGTGCCGTCGATCTCCTGGCCGCGCGCGACCACGGTCGCCACGTTGCCCTCCCCGACCTGGCGGCGCAGCTCCTGGTACGTCAGCTGCATCGGTCCGGACGCGGTGCTCTGGAGGTTGATCATCCCGACGATCCAGATCCCCACCAGCACCAGGATCACGAGTCCGAGCGCGACGCCCCCCAGGTCGACCCCGGGCCGTCCCGATCGGGAGCGTTCAGGAGGCGTGGCCACGCCCCGAGCGTGGCGCCGCGGGCCCCGCGGACCATCGGGGCGGCCGCGGATGCCCCGCGCGGGGAACCCGCGCGGGACGGCGGATCAGCCGGGGATCGGGTCCCCACCGCCCGCGCCGCCCGCGCCGGCCCCCGCGGTGGCGGGTGCCGGCGCGTCCTGCGGCCCGCCGCGCACCGTGGTCCGCAGCGGCACCTCGCGGATGAGCCAGGTCAGCGCGAACGCCACCGCCGCGACGCCCGCCGCCGCCAGGAACACCGTCGTGAAGGCGGCGGTGAAGCCGTCGAGGTAGGCGAATCGGATCGGGTCGGGCAGCGCGCCGACGGCCGCCGGGTCGACGTTGCCCGAGCGGGCCACGTCACCCGCGCCGGCGGGCAGGCGGTCGCCCAGCTCCACGATGAGCCGGTTCGTGAACACCGCGCCGAGCACGGCCGTGCCCAGCGATCCGCCGATCGAGCGGAACAGCGTGGCGCCCGCCGTCGCGACGCCCAGGTCCTCGTATGGCGCGTCGTTCTGGACCGCCAGGATGAGGACCTGCATCACCATGCCCAGGCCGCAGCCCAGCAGCGCCATGAACGCCGCGGCGGTCGCGACCCCGGTCCCGGGGCCCATCGTGGAGAGCAGCAGCATCCCCACCACCGTCAGGCCGGTGCCCAGGATGGGGTAGAGGCGGTAGTGCCCGGTGGCGGCGATCATCCGCCCCGACGCGACCGATGAGACCATCACGCCCGCCATCAACGGCAGCAGCTGCAGGCCCGAGGCCGTCGGGCTCTCACCGCGCACCACCTGCTGGAAGAGCGGCAGGAACGTGACCGCGCCGAACAGGGCGAAGCCGATGATGAGCCCCACCGCGCTGGTGATGCGGAACGTCGCGCTGCGCCACAGCCGCGGGGGCAGGATGGGCTCGGCCGCACGGCGCTCAACCAGGAAGAAGGCGACCAGGGCCGCCACCCCGCCCACGGCCAGCCCCACGATCTCGGGCGACGCCCAGTCGAGGGTGGTCCCGCCGAGCGTCGTGACCAGCACGATCGCGGTGAGGCCGACGGCCAGCAGCGCGCTGCCGGCCACGTCGATCGCCGGCCGCGCCGCGGAGCGGACGCTGGGGAACGTCCCCGCCAGCACCGCGAAGGCGACGAAGCCCAGCGGGAGGTTGATGTAGAAGATCCACTCCCACGAGAGGTTGCTCGTGATGAAGCCGCCCAGCAGGGGGCCGGCCACGCTGGCGGCGCCGAAGATCGCGATGAACAGGCCCGTGTAGCGGCCGCGCTGGCGCGGTGGCACCACGTCGCCGAGCGCCGCCTGGGCGCCCACCATCAGGCCGCCGCCGCCCAGGCCCTGGATCGCGCGGAACGCGATGAGCTCCGGCATCGTCCGGGCCAGGCCGCAGAGGACCGAGCCGACCAGGAACACGACGATCGCGGCCTGCAGCACCCGCTTGCGGCCGAGCAGGTCGCCGAGCTTGCCGTACAGCGGCGTCACCACGGTCTGCGCCAGCAGGTACGCCGTCACGACCCACGACAGGTGCTCCAGGCCGCCGAGGTCGCCGACGATCGTCGGCAGCGCCGTCGCCACGATCGTCTGGTCGAGCGCGGCGAGCAGCATCACCAGCATCAGGCTCCCGAGGACCGCCCACAACCGGCGCCGGTCCATGACCTCCTCGGGGGTCACAGGCCCTCCATCACGTCCGCGAGCCGCCGCAGCACCCGGGGAGCCGCGGCCAGGTCGGCGGGGTCGAGCGTCGCGAGCGCGTCCTCGAACACGAGGCGCACCTCGGCGCGCCGGTGGTCGCGGATCGCACGCCCCTCGTCGGTGAGGCGGGCGATGACCACGCGGCGATCGTGCTCCGACCGCGCGCGCGTCACGATGCCCTGGTCCTCCAGGATGTCGAGCATCCCGGTGACCGTGGCGGGGGTCACGCCGGCGCGCTCCGCCAGGCGGCCCGCCGGGCACCCGTCGTCCTCCCCGAGGGCGGTCAGCACGCGCAGCTGGGCGAAGCTGAGCCCGCCGTGCTGCAGCGCGTCGCGGCCGCGCAGGCGCCGCTGGGCGGCGGACAGCTCCGCGAAGGCGTCGAGCACCTCGGCGATGGCCGGATCGGTCGTCTGATCGGTGTAGGTCACAACGGTACGGTACCAAAAGATTTGGTACCGAACAAATGTGCCGATGCGCACGACCTGACCGCGCGGGGGAGGCGCCGCGGACGAGGCCCGCACTAGCATCCGCCGACCGTGCGGTCCCGGCGCGCGGAGCCGGCCACCGCACGGAGGGATGACGCATGACGGGACGACGGGCACGAATCGGGATCGTGGGCGCCGTGGCGCTGCTGGGCGCCGGGGGCGGCGGGGCCGCGGCGGCCGGGCCGCCGGTGGCGCCGACCCCGGTGGCGCCGACCCCGGGGGCGCCGGGCCTCGGCGACCCCTTCTTTCCCCTGGCGGGGAACGGCGGGTACGACGTCTCCCACTACCGCCTCGACCTCGCCTACGACCCGGCGGCCACCCGGCTCGACGGCTCCGCGGTGATCCAGGCCCGCGCCACCCAGGCCCTCTCGCGGTTCGACCTGGACCTGCGGCCCTTCCTCGCGGTGAGCGCCGTGACCGTGGACGGGCGCCCGGCGGTCGTGGCGCGCGACGGGCAGGAGCTGGTCATCACGCCCGCCCGTCCGCTCCGGGCCGGCGGCGCCTTCACGGTGGCGGTGCGGTACGGCGGCACGCCCGAGCCGGTGGTGGACCCGGACGGCTCCATCGAGGGCTTCGTCCCGACCGCCGACGGCGCGTTCGTGGTCGGTGAGCCGCAGGGCTCGCCGGGCTGGTTCCCGGCGAACGACAACCCGCGCGACAAGGCCACCTATGACATCTCGGTCACGGTCCCCGCGGGCCTCACCGCGATGTCGAACGGCCGGCTGGTCGCCACCCGGAAGGGCAACGGGCGGACCACGTGGATGTGGCGCGAGGACGACCCGATGGCGACGTACCTGGCCACGGCCACGCTCGGGAACTTCTCGCTGAGCATCTCGAAGGTCGACGGCATCCCGTCGTACGTGGCGGTCGACCCGACCCAGGCGGCCGCGTCGGCGCCGGTGCTGGCGAAGCTGCCCGCGATGGTGCGCTACTTCCGGGGGGTTTTCGGGCCGTACCCGTTCGACGCGGTCGGCGCGATCGTGGACGACGCCCCGGACGTCGGCTACGCGCTCGAGTCGCAGACCAAGCCGAACTTCGACCGCGCGCCCGACGAGGCGACGCTCGCCCACGAGCTGGTCCACCAGTGGTACGGCGACTCGGTCACGCTCACCACGTGGCCGGACATCTGGCTCAACGAGGGCTTCGCGACCTACGGCGAGTGGCTGTGGGGCGCCCACGCCGGCGGCCCGACGACGCAGGCGCGGTTCGACGCGCTGTACGCGGCGCCCGCCGACGACGCGTTCTGGACGCTGCCGCCCGCCGATCCGGGCGACGCCGCCGACCTCTTCGCCGGGCCGGTGTACGACCGCGGCGCGATGACCCTCCAGGCCCTCCGGGTGAAGGTGGGCGACCCCGCGTTCTCCGCGATCCTGCGGCGCTGGTACGCCGAGAACCGCAGCGGCAACGTGACGACGGCCGGCTTCGTGGCGCTGGCGGAGCGGGTCTCCCGGCGGGATCTGGACGCGTTCTTCCACACCTGGCTGTACCAGCCGGCGAAGCCCACGACCTGGTGAGCCCGCGGGGGGCGGGGGCCGCGGCCCCGCCCCCCCCGCGCCGCGGCGGGCCCCGCGCGCGTCACGAATCCCCGCCCCCGCGAGTCACATCTGCAGGCACGTCGCCCGATGCCGGGCATCCGTCCTCGTCGGGGGATAGCGTGCCGCTCGCACGCACGAGAGAAGGGAACTCGCCCATGGGCACGTCATCCACGCCCGACCCACGACGCTGGCTCGCCCTCGCGGTGCTCGGCGTCGCCTACCTGATGGTGGTGCTCGACGTCTCGATCGTGAACGTCGCCCTCCCGTCGATCCAGAACGACCTGGGCTTCTCGCCCGAGGACCTCCAGTGGGTGGTGAGCGGCTACAGCCTCACCTTCGGCGGCTTCCTGCTGCTCGGCGGACGCGCCGGCGACGTGCTCGGCCGGCGCCGGCTGTTCATGGTGGGTCTCCTGCTCTTCGCCATCTTCTCGGGCTGCTGCGCGCTCGCCCAGAGCGACACCATGCTCATCATCTTCCGCCTGCTCCAGGGCGCCGCCTCGGCCGTCCTGGCGCCGTCGGTGTTCTCGATCACGATGGTCACGTTCCAGGAGGGCGCCGAGCGCAACAAGGCGCTGGGCATCCTGGGCGCGATCGCCGGCGCCGGCGCCGCCATCGGCGTGCTGCTCGGCGGCGTGCTCACCGAGTACGCCGGGTGGGAGTGGGTGTTCTGGATCAATGTCCCGATCGGGATCATCACGCTCATCTTCGTGCCGCGGTTCGTGAACGAGAGCCGCGTCCAGGGCATGAGCCGCAACTTCGACGCGCAGGGCGCCGCCACCGTCACCGCGAGCCTGCTGCTGCTCGTCTACGGCCTGACGCAGGCGAACACCAAGGGCTGGGGCTCCGTGGAGACCATCGGCGTGATCGTCGCGTCGGCTGTCCTGATGGCCGCGTTCCTCATCATCGAGAAGCGCAGCCCGCACGCGCTCATGCCGCTCCGCTTCTGGAGGAACCGCACTCCTGCGGGCGCCAACATGGTCGGGTTCGTGCTCGGGACGATCGTGTTCAGCATGTTCTTCCTGCTGTCGCTCTACATGCAGCAGGTGCTCGGGTTCTCGGCCCTGAAGACCGGCGTCGGCTACCTGGCCGTGGCGCTGACGGCGGTGGTCGCCTCCGGCGTCGCCCAGGCCCTGGTGACGAAGATCGGCGTCAAGCCGGTCCTCGCCTTCGGCATGGCGACGATCCTCGGCGGGCTGCTGTGGTTCACCCAGATCTCCGTCGACGGCACCTACTCGGCCGACCTGCTCGGCGGGTTCCTGCTGATCGGCGTCGGACTCGGGTTCTCGTTCGTGCCGGTGTCGATCGCGGCCCTGGCGGGCGTCACCCAGCAGGACGCCGGCCTGGCCTCGGGCCTCATCAACACCAGCCAGCAGATCGGTGGCGCCCTGGGCGTCGCGATCCTGACGACCGTGTCGACCACCACCACCGAGAGCAGCGTGAAGGACGGCGTCTCCCAGCCCCAGGCGCTGGTGGACGGATTCTCGGCGTCCTTCTGGGTGGCGTCCGCGTTCGCCGTGGTGGCGATCATCCTGACGCTGACCGTGCTGCGCCGGCAGGACCTGGCCGACGCCCAGCCGGCGCACGGCGCCGCGATGTAGACCGGCCGGCCCGCCGGCGCCCCGCCGGCGGGCCGCTCAGCCGGTGCGCAGCACCTCCGCCGCCCTGGCCTGCGCCCGGGCGGCGTCGGGGTGGGTGTAGAAGGCCAGGTGGGTCCCGGTCTCGAGGACCATCACCTCGGCGTGCGGGAGGGTGGCGGCGGCGTGCTCGGTGTGGTCCGGGGTCACGTCGGTGTCAGCGCCGCCCTGCACCAGCAGCACCGGCGCGTGGATCCGCTCGAGCTCGAGCGAGGTGATCGCCGCGAAGAGCTCCAGGTCGTGCTCGTACCCCTCCTTGCGCGGCCCCGAGTGGTTGGCCGTGGGTGCGAGGTCGAGCACGAAGCGGCGCTTGTCCTCGTCGGCGAAGATCTCCTCCACGCGGGCGCGCGCCTCGTCTGCGGTCAGCGAGCCCTCGCTCTGGATCGTCCCCTCCACCACCTTCTCGGGGGCGTGGGCCACCAGCACGCGCGTGAGCCAGGCGCCGGTGCGCGTGCCCAGCAGCAGGCGGTCGGCCACGTCCGTCGCGGGCAGGGTGTAGGCCCCGCTGAGGCCGGCGAGCACCACGAGGGCCGTCACCCGGTCGGGGTGGAGCGCAGCGAGGCGGTAGGCCGTGGGGCCGCCGCCCGACCACGCGAGCACCCCGGCGCGGTCGATGCCGAGGTGGTCGAGCAGCGCGACCATCAGCCCGGCCTGGTCGTCCAGGCCCCGGCGCTCGCCGAGCTCCGTCCCCAGGTAGCCGGGCCGCGAGACCAGGACCGCCTGGAGGTCGTCCGGGAGGAACCGCGCCATGATCGCGGCCTGGTCGATGCCGCCCGGGCTGCCGTGCAGCACCAGCACCGGGTGCCCGGAGCCGACCACCGCGTACTCGACCGGACCCGCCGTCGTCTGCGCGATCGACCCCGCCATCGCGCTCACAGGGTCTTCAGGAGGCCGCCGTCCGTCACGTAGACGGAGCCGGTGACGTTCCCGGTGCGGTCGGAGGCCAGCAGCAGGACCAGCGTGGCCACCTGCTCGGGCTCGGTGAAGAAGTTGTCGAGCGCCAGGCCGCCCCAGGCCGACTTCGCGACCTCCAGGGCCCCCGCGAAGTCGGTGCCGGCCGCGGCCTCGATCTGCTCGGCCACGCCGCCGGGGCCCACCCAGAAGGGGGTCCGCACGGGGCCGGGCGCGACGGCGTTGACGCGCACCCCCTGGGCGCCGAACTCCATGGACAGCACCTTCGACAGGCTCGCCAGCGCCGCCTTCGCCACGCAGTAGTCGACCACCGACGGGTCGGGCTGGAACGAGTTGACCGAGGCGATGTTCACGATCGACCCGCCACCGTCCGTCAGGGCGGGCAGCGCCGCCCGGCAGCAGCGGACCGCGGCGAGCAGGTTCAGGTCGATGGTCCGCTGCCACTCCTCGTCGGTCACCTCGAGGAAGCCCGAGCGGACGGCCCCGGCGCCGACGTTGTTCACGAGCACGTCGAGCCGCCCGTGGTCGGCGGTCGCGCGCCCGACCAGGGCCTCGGCGCCGGCGGTCGCCGACAGGTCCACCGGCTCGTGGACCACGCCGCCTCCGGCGACCAGCGCGTCCAGCGCGGTGCTCGAGCGCCGCGATCCGGCCACCACCAGGGCCCCCTCCTCGCGGAACGCCCGCGCCACCGCCAGGCCGATGCCCTGGCTGGCGCCCGTCACCACCACCACCTTGTCGCGCAGCCCGAGGTCCATGGGGTGAGCCTATCCGCGCTCGCTGTCGAGGTGCGCCATCTGGGCGGAGGCGCAGCGGTCACCTGCGGCGGCGTCCGGGGGCACGGCGGCCTCCACGGCCGCCAGGTCGCCGGCGTCGAGGGTCACGTCCAGCGCCGCGTGGATCGTCGCGACCGCCTCGGCCCGGTCGGCGTGGCCGTACAGGTCCGACATCCCCATGCAGCCGAGCCCCACCGCCGAGACCTCCGGCCCGGTCGCGGCCCGTCGCGTGCGCCTCACCCGTCCCTCCTCATCGTCGCCGCATCCGTAGTGTTTCCCCCGTGGAACGCCCCCCCGACTTCGGTGGGTTCTCCCACGTGGACGACGCGGACGCCGCCGCGCTCGGCGGGTACCTCGACGCGGTCGGCAGCGAGGATGCCGTCGCCCGCTGGAAGGCGCTGTCGTTCGACCTGCTGGAGGCCGGGCCCGGGACCGTGATCGTCGACGTGGGCTGCGGCCTGGGCGACGACGTGCGGGCGCTGGCGCTGCGCACCGCCCCCGGGGGCCGCGCGATCGGCGTCGACGTGAGCGCGTCCATGATCGCCGAGGCCCGGCGGCGCTCCGAGGGCGCCCCCGGGTCGGGTGGCGAGTTCCACGTGGCCGACGCCACGTCCCTCCCGCTCGAGGACGGCACCGCGGACGGCTGCCGCTGCGAGCGGGTCCTCCAGCACGTGGAGGACCCCGCCGCGGTGGTCCGCGAGATGGCGCGCGTGGTGCGCCCCGGCGGCGTCGTGCTGGCGGCGGAGCCCGACTGGGGGACGATGGTCGTCGACGGGGGCGACCCGGAGATCGAGACGGCGCTCGCCGCCGTCGCCATGGCGCGGGTGCGGAGCCCCGCCGCGGGGCGCTCGCTGCGCCGGCTGATGTCGGCGGCCGGCCTTCGGGAGGTCGAGGTCCTGGCCCGGACGCTCGTCATCGTCGACCTGCCCCGGGCGGAGATGCTCCTCGGCATCGGCGCCCTGGTGGAGCGGGCGGTGGCGGACGGGGTGGTGCCGCCGACGCGGGCCGAGGCGTGGCGGACGGGGCTGGAGACGTCCGCCGCGGCGGGGCGGCTGACCGCCGCCGTGACCTCGTTCCTCGCGCTCGGCCGGACCGGGGCCGCCGGCTAGCTCCGGTCGGCGGCCAGCACGGACGGCGCGGGCGCCGTCTCGCGGCGCGCGCGCCGCGGGCCCACGAACATCGCCGCGACCGCCGCGACCACCGCTCCCGCGGCGCCGATCCAGAACGCCTGGACGAAGCCCGACTCGGAGGGGATGCCCGTCCCGGCGACGCTGCTCGCCGCCAGCAGCACGGCGCCCACCTGGGCGCCCACGACGCCGCCGACGGTGCGGACCACCGTGTTCATGCCGGTGGCGATGCCGGTCTCGGTGGGCTTGACGGCGTCCACGATCAGCTTGGGCATGACGGCGAAGGCGAAGCCGATCCCGATGCCGCAGAGGATGAACCACAGCGCCGGCTGCCAGGGCTCGGCGTGGAACATCGCGATGCCGGCCGAGCCGATCGCCACCAGGAGCATCCCGGCGACGAGCGGGCCGCGCTGGCCGTAGCGGCTGCCGAGGGCGCCGCCGAGCGGGCCGGCGAACAGGATCGAGAGCGACGTCGGGAGCACCCAGAGGCCCGCGACCGTCACGGAGGTGCCGAACCCGTAGTCGGCGACGTCCTTCAGGGCGTCCGGAAGGCCGTTGGGCAGCTGGTAGAAGGTCGGGAGGATCACCCACGTCATGTAGAGGGCGAAGCCCGACAGCATCGCCGTGAGGTTCGTGAACAGCACGGTGCGGCGCGCCAGCATGCGCATGTCCACCATCGGCTGATCCACCCGAAGCTCGACGTATCCCCAGACCACGAAGAGCACGACGGACGCGGCGAACAGCCCCACGATCGCGGGCGACGCCCAGCCCAGGTCCTGGCCCTCGGTCAGGCCCACGAGCAGGGCCACGAGCGCGCCCGACAGCAGCAGCGCGCCCCAGGCGTCCACCTTCGCGGGCGCCCGCACCGACGACTCGGGCACGAAGCGCCACACCAGCACCAGGGCGGCGGCCACGACGACCGCCGCGACCACGAACAGCCAGCGCCACGACAGGTTGTCGACGATCAGGCCGCTGGCCACGATCCCCACCCCGCCGCCGACGCCGAGCACCGCCGACACCAGGCCCATGGCCTGGCCCTGGCGCTCCGGCGGGAACTCGTCGCGGATGATCGCGAACGACAGCGGGAACACCGCGCCGCCGACCCCCTGGATCGCGCGGAACACGAT
The DNA here is from genome assembly GCA_050250915.1 of Thermoleophilia bacterium. Lineage (GTDB taxonomy): Bacteria > Actinomycetota > Thermoleophilia > Miltoncostaeales > Miltoncostaeaceae > Miltoncostaea. The sequence continues at coordinate 215,585 of JBFWNT010000003.1, read as the reverse complement.
CAGCGAGGCAACGTTCCACGCGAAGATCGCCGCGACGGAGCCGACCAGGAACACCGCGAGGCTGATCACCATCAGCTTCGCCTTGCCGTGCTGGTCGCCCAGTCGGCCGATGAGCGGCGTCGCCACGGAGCCGGTGAGCAGATAGGCGGTGACCGTCCACGTGACCCACGTCCCGCTCGTGCCGAGGTCCTCCTGGAGCTTCGGCAGCGCCGGGATCAGGAAGGTCTGCATGAGCGCGAAGGCCATGGCCGCGGTGACCAGGCCGGCGAGGGTGAGGCGCGGCGACGACGGCCGCGCGCTGCTCACGCGCGGACCCCCGGGGCCATCCGGTCGATGACCCGGTCGAGGAGCGCGGCCAGGACCTCGGCCTCGTCCTCCTCCAGATCCGCGAACGCGCGCGCCTCGAGGTCGGCGACCACGGCGGCCCCCCGGGCCGCGGTCTCCCGCCCCTGCGCGGTCAGGTACACGCGTGTCGCGCGGCGGTCCTGGGGGTCCGCCTGGCGCTCGACCATCCCGTCCCTCGCCAGCCGGTCGATCAGCCGGCACATCGTGGGCGCCTCCACGGACTGGAGGCGCGCGATCTGGGCCTGGGTCAGCCCGTCCTGGTCCACCAGGCGCAGCAGCACGCCCACGCCGGCCGCGGCGATGCCGTGCTGCGCGAGCTCGGCGTCGGCGGCGGTGCGCAACAGCCGGCCGGCGACCGCCAGGCGGCGAGCCAGCAGCTGGTCGTGCGGCGTGACGATCGCCGGAAGCGGCGGAGCCATGCAGGCCACAATAGTTAGCCAACGAACAGTTGGCAAGCTCACGAACTGCACCCGGTCCGCGGGCCACCACCGGCGCGGCGGGTAGCGTGGCCCCATGCCGTGGCTCCCGGCCCCCGACCTCAGCGCCGACGGCGTGCTGCGCGGCGCCGGCGTCCGCGGCGACGGCGTCGCGCAGGTCGTCTTCGCCGACGGCGCGCTCGAGCGCGCGGCGCAGCGGCCCCTCGACGCGGGCTGGCAGCCGCCCGCGGCCTCCGGCCTGCCCGCGGGCCTCACGACGGTGGTCCAGAACGCGGAGGGCGACCGCATCGGGTGGGCGCGCACCGACGCCGGCGCGCTGGTGGTGTCGTCGCGGGGCACGGCGTCGCGGCGCGACCACGGCGCCTGGTCATCGCCGCTGACGCTGGCGACGGGGGTGACGTCGGCGGCCGTCGCCCTGAACGGGTACCGCGAGGGGGTCGCGGCGTGGACGACCGGCGACGGCGCCGTCTGGGCGGCGCTGCGCGGGCGCTTCGGCGCGTGGGGCGCGCCGGCCCGGCTCCAGGCGCCCGGCGCCACCGCCGGCCCGGTGGCGCTGACGCTGGGGGAGAGCGGCGACGCCGTGGTGGCCTGGACGCGCGGCGCCCCCGGCGCCCGGGTGGTCCGGGCCTCGGCCCGCCAGGCGTCGGTCCGCCGGGCCGACAACCCGTTCGCGCCCGCGCGGACCGTCCGGGGCACGCGCGGCGACCCGCGCGTGGCCGACGTCGCGGTCTCGCTCGCGGGCGACGCCACCCTGGTCTGGATCCGCGGTGACGCCGACGCCGATCCGGGGCGCCTGCTGGCGTCCGACCACCGCTCGGGCGCATCGGTGTGGCGGGGCGCCGTGGCGGTCTCGCCGATCCGCGCGACGGGTGCGCGGGTGGGCGTCGCGGCGGGAGGCGGCGCCGTGGTGGCCTGGCAGGCGGCGGGCGGCGGGGTGCAGGTGGCGCGGCGGGCCGCCGGCGGCGGCGGGCGGTGGGTCCGGACGGCCCCGCCGCCGTCGGCCGGCCGGCTCATCGACCTGGTGGTCACGCGGCTCGGCGAGGCCGCCGTGATGGCCGCCGGCCCGGGCGAGGCGCTGACCGTCGCCCGCCGGCCGGTGGGTTCGCCACGGTGGCTGCCGGCGTCGCCCGGCGGCCCGGCGGCCGACGGCCTGCTGCGGGCGGACGGCGCGGGCGACCTGGTGGCCGCCTGGCGGGCTCCCGGCGGCGCCGTGCGCGCCGCCTCGTACACCGCGGCGCCCCTGCCGCGCATCGCGCGCCTCACCGCGACGCCCGCCGTGCTGCGGCCCGGCGCGACCACCACGCTGCGGTTCCGGCTCTCGGCGCCGGGCAGGGTCATCGTGTCGCTGCGCCGGCCCTTCGGCGCCCGCGCGCTCGCGGCGCTCCCCGTCGCCGGCCGGCGGGGCGCCAACGCGGTGCGGGTGCCCCGCGGCGCCGTCGCCCGGCTCCTGGGCCCGGGCCGCTACGTGGTGGTGGCCGACACCTCCGCACGGCGGCTCGGCGAGTCCACGACGGTGGTGCGCACCGACTAACCTCGGGCGGTGGCGACCGTGATCCTGCTCCCGCCGTCGCAGGGGAAGGCCGACGGGGGCGGCGGCCCGCCCTGGGAGCGCGCCCCCACGGCGTTCCCCGAGCTCGTGGCCGGGCGCCGGCGGGTGCGCGACGCGGTGCGGGCGGCACTGCGCGCCGACGGCGCCGCCGAGCGCCTGCTGGGCGCCCGCGGCGACCATCTGGCGCGCGCGCTCGCCGACTGGGAGGCGCTCGACACCGCACGCACCCTGCCCGCCGTGGAGCGCTACCGCGGCGTGGTGTGGGAGGCGCTCGCGCCCGCCACGCTCTCGCCGGCCGCGCGCCGGCGCCTGGGGCGGCGCGTGCTGGTGCCGTCCGGCCTGTGGGGCGTGCTGGCGGCGCGCGACGCGGTGCCGCCCTACCGACTGGCGATGGGCGCCAGCCCGCCGGGCCTCGGGCGGCTGTCGTCCTGGTGGCGGCCGCTGGTCACGGAGGCCGTCGCGCGGCGCGCGGGCGCCGGCTGGGTCATCGACATGCTGCCGGCCGAGCACGCGGCCGCGCTCGACCCGGCGGCGCTCGGCCGGGCCCGCCTGCTGCGCGTGGAGATCGTGGAGGAGGGCGACGGCGCCACCCGGGCGATCGGCCACGCGGGCAAGTCGCTGAAGGGGCGGCTGGCGCGGGCGATCCTGGAGGCCGACGCCCGCACGCCCGCCGCGGTCGCGGCGCTCGAGGTGCCCGGGCTGCGGCGCGTCGCCGTGCACGCGCCCCGCGGTGGCGCCGCGCGCGTGGCGTTCGCGCCGGCCGGGTCGTAGGCTCGCCCCACGGGGTGGCGCCGGACCGCGCTCCCGGCCGCCGGGGCGCTCGTTCTCGCGACGGCCGTCCGCGGCGCTGCTTCACGTCGCTCCACCGCGCGGTGAACTGGGTGGAGATCGACGGGCGCCGGCACGGTCCAGGCGCTGGTGTGGGGCGAGGGCGCGTGGCGCACGCGCAGGGGCGTGGGCCCGGGGTCGCGGATCGGGGCGGTGAGGGCGGCGTACGGGCGGGCCCTGCACGTCCGCACCACGCCCGTCTGGACGTACATGACGCTGCGGCGCACCGTCCGCGGCCAGGTGCGTGTGACCGGGTTCCTCGGCCGCACCAAGGTGGGCGACGTCGTGCAGATGCACGTCACCCGCGAGCGCCGCCGGCTCATGTCCGTGGCGCCCGCCGCCGTCCCGCCGGGTACGGGCTTCGCCGTGGTGCTCACCGACTGGGGCCGCGCGAGGTCATCGACCTCGACGTGCGGATGCCGTGGGACCAGGGCTTCGGCGAGGACCTCGGGCGCGTCCGGGTGGAGCGCGACGGCACGGCCCGCCTGGCGGTCGGCGCCACCGGCGTCGTGGCCACCGACCTCGCGCGGCGGCCGCCCGGCACCACCGGGCCCGTCGTGGCCCGGATCGTCGCCGGGGACCGGCGGACGACGGTGGCGCTCGCGCTGCCCGGGCCGCCGGCGCTCCCGGTGTCGCCGGGGACGCTGCCCGCCGACGGGACCGGCACCGTCACGGTGACCGGCGCGGAGCCGTCGGGCCGGTACGAGGTGGACGCCGAGTGGACGTGCCCGGTCGGCGGCGCGAAGGACCGCCGCCAGGGCGTGACCGCGGATCCCCTGGGGACGGCCGCGGGAGGGACGCTGACCGGGGCGCTGGACGCCTCGGGCGTCACCTTCGGCCTGTTCGACGAGGCGTGCGCCGGGCCGGCGCCGCCCGAGGCCCTGCCGGCGACGCTGGTGCTGTACCGGCTCGGCGTCGCCCGCGGGGGAGCCGGCGCCCGCGAGCGGGTGGCCACGGCCGCCGTGCAGGTCGCCCGCCCGGCCTGACCCGCCCCGGGGCGGGCCCGGGGGACGGGAGGTATGGTCCCCGCCATGAACATCGTGATCTCCGGCGGCGGCATGGTCGGCATGACGCTCGCCCACCTGCTGCGCCTCCGCGGGTTCTCGCCCGTCGTGATCGAGCGCCAGCGCGAGGGCGAGTACATGCCCCGCGGCTACATGCTCGGCTTCCAGGGCTACGAGCCCCTCAACGAGGTCGGGGTCTTCGAGGAGGTCCGCGCGCAGGGCCGCCCGATCGTCGAGCCCCGCGAGGGCGAGCCGCCCCCGGCGGTCGCCGTGCGGTTCGGCGCCCTGATCGAGGCGCTGGCCCGCGACCTCCCCGTCGTCTACGAGCACAGCGTCGTGGACCTCGTCCGCGACGGCGAGGGCCGCATCGTGGGCGTGGAGGTCGAGGGGCCCGACGGGCGCACCACGATCGACTCCGACCTGGTGGTGGCCTGCGACGGCGTGATGTCGCCCGCGCGCACCATGGCCGGCCTCACCGCGACGGTCGACGAGCTGGCCGACGGGACGCTCACGTGGATGAGCTCCCAGCCGACGGAGCTCGCGTTCAAGATGAGCTACCTGTCCGACGGCGGGCACATCGGCCTGCTCAGCTGGCCCGAGGGCTCCGCCGGGTGGCGGACCATCGACAAGGTGGGCCGCGAGGCGGCGATGGCGCCGGGGCTGGATGCCATCAAGCGCATGTGGGTCGAGCTCATGCCGGAGGCCGCGACGGGCCTCGAGGCCGTCACCTCGGTCGATCAGCTCCGCTACGGGGAGCCGAAGCTGCTGTCGTGCGACCGCTGGTGGGTGCCGGGCCTGGTGATCATCGGCGACGCCGCCCACTTCTTCGGCCCGGAGACGGGCGTCAGCTCCGGCATCGGGCTGGGCGACGCCCACGCGCTGGCGCAGGCGATCCTCCAGAACCCGGACGACGCCGACGCCGCGTGCCGCTCCTACGAGCTGTGGCGCACCCCGGTGGTCCGGCCGTACGAGGCGATGGACCCCGGCCGCCAGCGGCTGGTGCTCGCGGGTGGGGTCACCCGCGAGGAGGAGCGCTGGCCTCCGGCGTCCTGACGGCCGGGGCGGCGACCGCCGCCGCCCCCTCCTAGATGCCGAGGCGGGGGAGGTACGACTCGGGGTAGCGGGCGCCGGCGGCGGCGCCGCGGGGGGCGGCCGCGTCGATCGCGGCCAGCGTCGCGTCGTCCAGGCGCACGTCGAGGGCCCCCAGGATCGCGTCGACCCGGGAGGCGCGGCTGGTGCCGACCAGGGGGATCACGTCGTCGCCCTGCGCCAGCAGCCAGGCGATCGCCAGGGACGGCAGGTCGGTCCCGGCCTCCGCGGCGATCCGGCCGAGCCGCTCGATCACCTGGAGGTTGCGCTCCAGCGCGGTCCCCTGGAAGCGCGGCACCTGCCGGCGCCAGTCGCCGTCGGCCAGGTCGTCGGTGCGCCGGATGCGGCCCGTCAGCAGGCCGCGCGAGAGGGGGCTGTACGCGACGTACGCGATGCCCAGCTCGCGGCACGCCGGGAGGATCTCCTCCTCCGGCTCGCGCTGCAGCAGCGAGTACTCGCTCTGGAGGGCGGCCACGGGGTGGACCGCGTGGGCCCGGCGGAGCGTCTCGGCCCCCGCCTCCGACAGGCCCACGTGGCCCACCAGCCCGTCCTCCACGAGCCGCGCCATCGCCTCCATCGACTCCTCGATGGGCACCTCGGCGTCGACGCGGTGGAGGTAGTAGAGGTCGATGCGCTCCACGCCCAGGCGGGCGAGGCTGGCCTCGCAGTGGGCCCGCAGGTAGTCGGCGCCGCCGCGGCTGGACTTGGTGGCCAGCACCACCTCGTCGCGGCGCCCCGCGATCGCGCGGCCCACCAGCTCCTCGTTGCGGCCGTCGCCGTACGACTCGGCCGTGTCGATGAGCGTGATGCCGCGGTCCAGGGCGCGCCGGATGGTGCGCAGGCCCTCGTCGTCCTCGGCGGCGCCGTAGTAGCCGGCGAAGCTCATGGCACCCAGGCCGATGGGCCCCACCTCGGGACCCCGGCTCCCCAGACGTCGGGTCACGTCCCACACCGTACGCCCCCCGGATGGCGGCCCGCCCCCCACCCAGACCCACCCGCTCGGGGGGTCGTGGCCCCCGCCACGTAGAGAAGGCTCTCGTGGGCCCTTGTGGGGGCCCCGCCGCGACCGCACCGTGTGGTGCATGGCCACTCGCTCCCGCACCCTCCGCATCTCGCTCGCGGCGGTCCTCCTGGCGGTCCTGACCCTCTGCGGGCAGGCGCTGGCGGGCGGCCGGATGGTCGAGAACGTGGTCGGCGGGACGCAGGCGCCCGCGGACTCCTGGCCGTCGCTCGTCGCCCTGGTGACGCCGGGCTCCGACGCCGTGCTGGGCCAGTTCTGCGGCGGCACCCTCATCGCGCCGACGGTGGTCCTGACCGCCGCCCACTGCGTGACCGACGCGGCCGGCGCGGTGATGCGCCCCGCCGACGTCCAGGTGCTGGCGGGCACCCAGGACCTGACGACGGGCGGCGACCGGATCGCCGTCGCCGTCGTCCGGACGCACCCGGCCTTCCACGCCGACGGCGACCCGTACGACGCCGCGCTGCTCATCCTGGCCCGGCCGAGCGCCGCGCCGCCCATGACCTACGCCCGCAACGGCCACGACGGCGGCGACGCCGAGCGCACCGGCGCCATCGCCGGCTGGGGCGAGACCTCCGAGAACAGCGGCAAGTACCCGACCGCCCTCGCCGAGGCGGCCGTGACCATCTTCCCGTCCTCCCGATGCGCCTTGGCCCTCGGCCACGCGTTCACCCGCGGGGCCACGCTCTGCGCGGGCTCCATGACCGGCGGCGTCGATTCCTGCTCGGGCGACAGCGGCGGCCCGCTCCGCGACGGCTCCGGGACGCTGGTGGGCATCGTGAGCTGGGGCGTCGGCTGCGCGCGGCCCGGGTTCCCGGGCGTCTACACCCGCGTGGGCGCGCTCACCTCCTGGATCGACCGCACCGTCGCCGCGCCCGGCGCGACCATCTCGTCCATCCCGCCCGAGGCGCCGCGGGTGCGCGCGCTCGTGGCCACGGGGACCCCCGGCACCCAGGCGCGGCTGCGCTACCGGGTGCTCGGCCGCGGCGAGCAGACGCGCGAGACCATCGTGATCCGCGCCGGCGGCCGCGTGATCGCCCGGTTCCGCACCGACGCGGGCCCGGCGCGGTCCGATCTCGAGTATGCGGTCGGGTGGCGCGTGCCGTCTCGCATCGCGCCGGTCAGCCCGCTCACCTTCTGCGTCACCACCCGCGTCGTCGGCGGCCCGAGCGGCGCGCCCTCATGCGCTCCGCTGCGCATCCGTAAGCGTTGAGCGGTTTTCTGCCGCTCCGGGCCGGATTCCGGGGCCCGGGGGGTCCGGCGCGACGATTCGCCGTCCGGCGGCCGGGGTAGCCCAAGACACCGTGGCCGACCCCGCCGCGGCGAGCAAAACCCCACCCTGAGGGCGATCTCGTCCGTCAGCGCTGGTAGGTTGGTCCGCGTCGGGCACGCCTGCGCCCGCATCCACCGAACCAGGGGGGTCCCCAGTGAACAAGACCGAGTTCGTCAGCAAGGTCGCCGCCAAGAGCGAGATGAGCAACGCCCAGGCGAGTAGTGCTGTCAGCGCGGTCCTCGACGTGATCCAGGACGCCCTGAAGTCGGGCGAGGACGTCTCCTTCGCCGGCTTCGGCAAGTTCTCCGTCTCGGAGCGCGCCGCCCGTACCGGCGTCAACCCTCAGGACCCGTCGAAGAAGGTCAACATCCCGGCCCGCACCGTGCCGCGGTTCACGCCGGGCGCGGTCCTCAAGGAGGCCGTGTCGGGCGCGAAGCCCAAGAAGTAGCCACCCCCGCGTCGCAGGCGCTCCACGCGCGCGTCCCGCCCCGAGGCGGGGCGCGCGCGGCATGAGCGTCGACGGGATCGTCGTCCGGGCGGGGACCGCCGCCCGGGACGCACACGCCAGCCTCGCCGCCGCCGGCGAGGCGGCCATCCAGGCTGTGCTCGCCTCCATGGCGCGTCGGCTGACGTCCGCCGCGGCCCCGGTGCTCGCGGCGAACGCGGCCGACGTCGCCGCGGCGGAGGGCCACATGGCGCCGGCGCTTGTCGACCGGCTCCGGCTCGACCCGGCGCGCCTGGAGGGGATGAGCGCCCAGATCGGCGAGCTCGCCGGCATCCCGGAACCCGACGCCCACGTGGGCACCCGGGACCTGCCCGGCGGCCTCGTGGTGCACGAGGTCCGCCGGCCCGTGGGCGTCATCGGGGCCAACTACGAGGCCCGCCCGAACGTCACCGTCGATGTGGCGTCGCAGCTCGTGAAGTCCCGCAACGCGGGCGTGCTGCGCACCGGCTCGGCCGCCCTGGCCTCGGCGCTGGCGCTGCACGAGCACGTGATCGCCCCGGCCCTCGCGGACGGAGGCGTCGACCCCGGAGCCGTCCAGGTGCTGCCCTCCCCCGACCGGGATGCGGCGCGGGCGCTGGTGTCCCAACCCGGCCTCATCCCGCTCGTGATCCTGCGCGGCAGCGGCGAGACCACCGCCGCCCTGGCGCGCGAGGCCGCCGCCCACGGCGTCCGCACGCTGGCCCACGCCGAGGGCGGCGGCGTGCTGTTCGTCCACCGCGACGCCGACCCCGCCACGGCGCGCGACCTGGTGGCCGGGAGCCTCGACCGCCTGGGCGTCTGCAACCGCCTGAACCTGCTGCTGGTGGACGCGGCCCGCTGGGACGAGTGGGTCCCCCGGCTCGTCGACCAGCTCGAGGGGCTGGGCATCCGGCCGTCGCTGCCGCCCCACGACCACCCCCTGGGCCACGAGTGGGCACTGGACGACGGGTCGGAGGCCACCGTCACGCTGGCTCCCGCCGCGTCGCCGGCCGCCGCGGCGGCGATCGCCAACGCCGGGACGTCCGGCCTGGCCGCCGGGATCGTGACGGCCGACCCGGCCGCCGCGGGCGAGTTCCTCGCCGCCTACCGGGGGACCGGGGCGTTCTGGAACGCCACCACCCGGCTGCTGGACGGGTTCAAGCTGCTGGGCGCCCCGGAGACCGGCATCAACGTGGACCACGTGCCCGGACCGCGCGGCCCCGTGACCTTCCGCGACCTGCACCTGCGCCAGTACGTCGTCGTGCCGGTCGGCACGAGCCCTCCTGTCGTCTGAGTGAGGGTGCTAGTCTCCGACACCTCGCAGTCGCGAGATCACCTCTTGGTACAGCACCTCACCGACATCACCGACCTCCGACGCCGGGTGGCGTTTGCCTCCTAGGCGCGGGCCAGACACGCGTCCGCCCGCCGGACCGTCCACACGGATCAACGACGCGATCCGGGCGGAGTCGGTGCGGCTGATCGACGCGGACGGCGAGAACCGGGGCGTGGTGCCCCTCGCACAGGCGCAGGAGATCGCCAACCAGGCGTCCCTGGACCTCGTCGAGGTGGCCGCGGACGCGCGCCCGCCGGTGTGCCGGATCATGGATTACGGCAAGTGGCGCTACGAGCAGGAGCAGAAGGCCAAGCAGGCCCGGCGCCACCAGAGCACGATCACCATCAAGGAGATCAAGTTCCGGCCGAAGATCGATCCGCACGACTACGCCACCAAGAAGGGGCACGTCGAGCGGTTCCTCCGCCACCGGGACAAGGTCAAGATCACGATCATGTTCCGCGGCCGTGAGCTGCTGCACCCCGAGCGGGGCGAGTCGATCCTGCTGCGCCTCGCCGAGGAGCTGAAGGACCTGGCCGTGGTCGAGAGCCGCCCGAACCTGGACGGCCGCAACATGGTGATGATGCTCGCGCCCGTGAAGAACCCGCCGCCCCCCGGGGCCACGGCCGAGGCACCCGGCGAGGCCGGCGAGGCGCCGGTGGAGGCTGCGGCCACGGAGGCCGCGCCCGCGGAGGCCGCGCCGGCGCCCGACGCCGCCGGGGTCCCCGAGGCCCCCGCCGAGGCGGAGGCCACCGCCTCCTAGACGGGGGCGTCGGCGAGCGCGTCCTCGACGGCCTTCGTCAGGCGGTCGCGCTCCTTGTCGATCCAACGCCGGCCGTTGTAGGCCTGGGCGAAGGTCTCGGCGAACTCCACCGGGTCGTCGCCCACGATCGTGCGCACCGGCGTGCCGTCGGCCGCCGCGCGCTCCCAGAGGTCGGCGAGATCGCCGGACATCGTCACGAGGGTGTCGCCGTCCGTGACGCCCCCGTAATACATGAGGTACCGCTGCACCGCCTTCGCGACGGTGCCGTACGGGTCGGGGAGCGCCTCGATGCGCGCCGCGTACCGCCTGTACTCCCGCTTCTGCTCCAGCGAGCCGGTGATGGTCTCGATCCACTTGGCCATGATCACGTCGCTCCCACGTCGATCTCGTCGGTCTGTTCGTTGCGGAGCCGCCCGATGCGGTCCGTGAGGAAGCCCCAGGTCGTCCAGAACTCGGCCAGCTGCTCGCGTCCACGGGCGTTGAGCGCGTAGACCTTGCGCGGCGGCCCCTTCTCCGAGGGGACCTTCCGCACGTCCACCAGGCCGCGCTGCTCGATCCTGATCAGCAGCGCGTAGACGGTCCCCTCGGCGATGTCCGAGAAGCCCTGCTCCCGGAGCCGCGCGGTGATCTCGTACCCGTAGGCGGGCCGTACGGCCAGGATCGCCAGGACGATCCCCTCCAGCGTCCCCTTGAGCATCTCCGTCATCTGCCTGCCCATCGGGCGGCGTCCTCCTCTTGCTACTCAGCGTCACTGACTACAAGTAGATAGTAACGCTGAGTACCGCAGATGCAAGCACCCCGGGGGAAGGCCGGCCGGAGGCGCCTAGGGTGCCGGCGGGGTGCCGGCGGCCGCGGCGAGCGCCCGGCCCTTGCGGCGGCGGCCGCGGACCCACCAGGCCAGCGAGGCGGCGGCCCAGGTCGCGGCGAGGACGGCGAGGAGGCGGCGCACGGTCCCCATCCTCGCGTGCCGCGCCCGATTCGGCTAGTGTTCTCCGCCGGTCCCGAACCCGTCGAGAGAGTTCCGCATGCCCAAGATGAAGTCCAAGAGGGCCGCCACCAAGCGGTTCCGCGTCACCGGCACCGGCAAGATCATGTTCCAGCGCGCCGGTCTGCGGCACAACCTCGAGAACACGTCGGGCAAGGAGCAGCGGCACCTCTCCAAGGAGGTCACCCTGGCCCCCGAGATGGTGCCGGGCGTCAAGCGGCTGCTGGGGAAGAGGTAGACGGATGGCCCGCGTCAAGCGTTCGGTCGGCGCCCGCAAGAAGCGTCGCAAGGTCCTCGATCAGGCCAGCGGCTACTGGGGCACCAAGCACTCCTCGTACAAGCGCGCCAAGGAGCAGGTGCAGCGCTCCCTCCGGTACGCCTACCGCGACCGCCGGGTGCGCAAGCGCGACTTCCGCCGCCTGTGGATCGCCCGCATCAACGCCGCGGCCCGAGAGAACGGGCTCACCTACGGTGAGTTCATCCACGGCCTCAAGCTGGCGGAGGTCGAGCTCGACCGGAAGATCCTGGCCGAGCTCGCCACCCATGAGCCCGCATCCTTCGCGGCCCTCTGCGCCCGCGCCCGCGACGCCCGCGAGCGCGTCGCCACAACCGCCTAGAGCACCCCGCGGGCTGCGGCTCGCGACCTCGCCCCGCAACCCCGCGCTCCAGCTGGCGCGGGCGTTGCAGGCCAAGAAGGTGCGCCGTGAGCGGCGCCTGTTCGTGGCCGAGGGCGAGGACCTCGTCGACGCCGCCCTGGCCGCCGGTGCGCGGCCCGTCGCCATGCTCTGGGACGCGGAGCGGCTCGCCGACGACGACCCCCGGATCGCCGCGACCGCCGGCCTGGCCGAGCGCTACCTGGTGCCGCCCAAGCTGATGGCCCAGGCGAGCGGCCTGGCCGCCGCCCCGCGGGTCATCGCGATCGTGCCCCAGCCGGCCCCCCGGAGCTTCCGGGACGTCGCGTTCCCGCCCGACCTGGGCGTGTACCTGGCGGGGGTCGCCGACCCCGGCAACGTCGGCACGCTGGTGCGCACCGCCGCCGCGCTCGGCGCCGACTGGCTGGCCCTGGGCCCCGGCTCCGCCGACGCCTTCCACCCCCGGGCCGCCCGCGCCGCCATGGGGGCCACGTTCGCGCTGCCGCTGCTGGAGGGCGTGAGCCCCGCCGACCTGGCCACGCGCGAGGGCTTCGCCGTGCTGGCCGCGGTGCCGCGGGATGGGGTGCCGCCCTGGGAGGCCGACCTGGCGCGGCCCCTGGTGCTGGCGCTCGGCAACGAGCGGGCCGGCCTCGGGTCGGCCCTGGAGGGCCTGGCCGACGACCGCGAGGTGGTGCGGGTCACGATCCCCCAGGCCGAGGGCGCCGAGTCGCTCAACGTGGCCGCCGCCGGCGCCGCGCTCATGGCCGAGGCGGCGCGTCAGCGCGCGACCGCGTCGGATACCCTCGAAGGCCGATGAGCGAGCCCGACCTCACGGCGATCCAGGAGGAGGCGCTCGCGGCGATCGCCGGCGCGTCCGACCTCGCGGAGCTCGAGTCCGTGCGGGTGGCCCACACCGGCCGCCGCAGCGCGCTCGCGACCGTGCTCGCCTCGATCGGCTCCCTGCCGCCGGAGCGGCGGGGCCAGGTGGGGAAGGCCGCCAACCTGGCGCGCCGCGCGGTGGAGGGTGCGCTGGATGAGCGCACCGCCCTGCTCGAGGCGGAGGAGATGGGCGCGGCGCTCGAGCGCGACACCGCCGACGTCACGCTGCCCGGCGATCCGCACCCGCTCGGCGCGATCCACCCGATCACCCAGGTCCGCCAGGAGATGGAGGACATCCTCCTGGGGCTCGGCTACCGGGTGGCCGACGGGCCCGAGGTCGAGACCGAGTGGCACAACTTCACGGCGCTCAACACGCCGGCGGGCCACCCCGCCCGGTCGCCCAGCGACACGTTCTTCATCGCGGGGCGCCCCGACCGGATGCTGCGCACCCAGACCTCGCCGGTGCAGGTGCGCGAGATGCAGCGCTCCGAGCCGCCGATCTACCTGATCGCGCCCGGGGCGGTGTACCGCCGCGACGACATCGACGCCACCCACAGCCCGATGTTCCACCAGATGGAGGGCCTGGCGGTCGATGAGGGCCTGACCCTGGCGCACCTCAAGGGCACGATGCTCCACTTCTTCCGGGAGCTGCTCGGCAAGGACCGGGAGATCCTGCTCCAGCCGCACTTCTTCCCGTTCACCGAGCCCTCGGTGGACATCCAGGTGTCGTACACCGACAAGAACGGCCGCCCCGGGTGGCTGGAGCTCGCGGGCGCCGGGATGGTCGACCCCAACGTCCTGACGTACTGCGGCATCGACGCGGAGCGCTACACCGGGTTCGCGTTCGGCTGCGGCCTGGACCGCATCGCGATGATCCGCTTCGGGGTGCCCGACCTGCGGCTCTTCTTCGAGAACGACCTGCGCTTCCTGGAGCAGTTCGCGTGAAGGTGCCGCTCTCGTGGCTGCGGGACCACGTCGACCCGGGCCTGCCCCCTGAGGAGCTGGCGCGGGCGCTCTCGGGCAGCGGGACGCTGGTCGAGGCGATCCACCGCACCGGCGTGCCGGACACCAACGGCAACCTCGGCGCGTTCCGGGTCGGGCGCGTCCTGTCCGCCGAGCAGCACCCCGACGCCGACCGGCTGCGGGTGTGCCGCGTCGACCTGGGCGACGCCGAGCCCGCCGGGATCGTGTGCGGCGCGCCCAACGTCGCCGCCGGCCTGACGGTGGCGGTGGCGCTGCCGGGCGCGCTGCTGCCCGGCGCCGAGAAGCCGCTCGGCGTGGCGAAGCTGCGCGGGGTCGAGAGCCGGGGGATGATCCTCTCGGCCCGGGAGCTCGGCCTGGGGGACGACCACTCCGGGATCATGGAGCTTCCGGAAGGCCCCGCCCCGGGGACGCCGCTGGCCGAGGTGCTCCCGCTGGGCGAGACCGTCCTGGAGCTGGAGATCACGTCCAACCGGCCGGACTGCCTGGCGCTGTACGGGGTGGCGCGCGAGGTGCACGCCGTCACCGGCGCCGCGCTGGCGCCCCTCGACGAGTCGGACCCGCCGGCCGAGGGCGCCGGGCACGTCCGCGACCACGCGTCGGTGGAGGTCCGCGACCCCGACCTGTGCCCGCGGTACATGGCCCGCGTGTTCCTGGACGTGTCCGTCGGGCCCTCGCCGGACTGGCTGGCGCGGCGCCTGGAGGCGGCCGGGATGCGCGCCATCAACAACGTCGTGGACGTGACCAACTACGTGATGCTGCTGACCGGGCAGCCGCTCCACGCGTTCGACCTCGACCGGCTCGCCGGCGCCACGGTCATCGCGCGGCGGGCCGGCGACGGCGAGCGCATCGTCACGCTCGACGGCCAGGAGCGCGTGCTCGACTCCTCCATGCTCGCGATCGCCGACGCCGAGCGGCCCGCCGTGATCGCGGGCATCTTCGGCGCCGAGTTCGCCGAGGTCCACGCGGGCACCACCCGCGTGCTGCTGGAGGCCGCGAGCTTCGACGGCCCCACCATCCTCGACACCTCGCTCCGCCTCGGGCTGCGCAGCGAGTCCAGCGGGCGCTTCGAGAAGGGCCTGCCGCGGGAGCTGCCGGCGCGTGGCATGTCGGTGGCGTCGCGGATGCTGGTGGAGCTGGTCGGCGCCACCCTGGTGCCCGGCACCATCGACGTCGGCGAGCCGGCGCCGGCCCGCGAGCCGGTGCGGATGCGCCACGCCCGCGTGCCGAGGATCCTGGGCGTGGAGGTGCCGGCGGAGGAGTCGGAGGCGATCCTCGGGCGCCTCGGCCTGGGCGTGACGCCCGACGGCGACGGCCTGGTCGCGGAGATCCCGTACGAGCGGGCCTCGGACCTGACCCGCGAGATCGACCTGATCGAGGAGGTCGGGCGCATCCGCGGCCTGGGCGACATCCCGGCGCTGCTGCCGCGCCTGGCCGGCACCGGCCGCCTCACCCCGGCGCAGCAGCTCGAGCGCCGCCTGACGCGCCTCTGCGCCGACCTGGGCCTGAGCGAGGCGATCACGTACCGCCAGGTGCCGGAGGCCGACCTGGACCTGCTGCGGATCGGCCCGGACGACCCGCGCCGGGACCTTGTCCGGATGGACCACCCGATGAGCGCCGAGATGGCGGTGATGCGCCGGTCGATGCTGCCCGGGCTCCTGCGCGCCGTCGCGCGCAACCAGGCCCACCAGATCGCCGACGGCGGCCTGTTCGAGATCGGGCGCACGTACGCCCCGCAGGACGACGGCCAGGCGCTGGAGCGGCCGTTCCTGGCCGCGGTCCGGTGGGGCCGCGAGCGCACGGAGGGCTGGCGCGCCGACCCGCGGCCGGTGGACGTGTGGACCGCGACCGGGCTGGCGACCGCGCTGGCGCGGGCCGCCGGCGTGCGGGCCGAGGCGCGGGCCAACGCGGCGCCCTACTTCCACCCGGTGCGCCAGGCGAAGCTGGTGGCCGGCGAGCGGGTGGTGGGCTGGGCCGCCGAGGTGCACCCGCTGGTGCTGCGCGGCTTCGACGTGGCCGGGCCGGTGGCCGCCGTGGTGCTCGACCTGGAGGCCCTGCTGGCCGCGGACGCCGGGCCGCCCCGCTACGAGGACCTGCTGACCGTCCCGGTGTCCACCCGCGACCTCGCGCTGGTGGTGGCCGAGACCGTCCCTGCCGCCGAGCTGGTGGCCGCCGCGCGCGAGGCGGGGGCGCCGCTGGTGCGCTACGTGCGCGTGTTCGACCGGTACGCCGGCGAGCAGGTGGAGGCCGGTCACGTGAGCCTGGCCCTGCGGCTGTCGCTGGCCGACCCGGGGCGCACGCTCACCGACGACGAGATCGACGCGGCGGTCGGGCGCGTGCGCGACGCCCTGGCGGGGCGCGGCGCGCGCCTGCGGGGGTAGGGCCTCCCGATGCCGACCGTCCACGTCTTCGGCGCCGCGGGCTTCGCGGGCGCCCAGCTGACCGCCTACATCGACGCGCACCCCTCGTTCGACCTTGGGGTCATCACCGCCCGCGGCGATGCCGGCCGGCGGCTGGTGGACGTCGCGCCCCAGTACCGGGTGGAGCGGGTGCTGGAGGCGCCGGACGTCGCCTCGGCGTCGAAGGGCGACTTCGCCGCCGTGGCCTATCCGCACGCCGAGGCCGCGGCCCTGGTGTCGGAGCTCGTCGACCGCGGCGTGCGGGTGCTGGACGTCTCGGCCGACCACCGCCTGCGCGACGGCGACCTGTACCCGTCGGTGTACGGCTTCGCCCACCCCCGGCCGGACCTGCTGGCCGAGGCGGTCTACGGCCTGCCGGAGCGGTATCGCGCGGAGATCTCCGAGGCGCGGGTGGTCGCCAACCCGGGGTGCTTCCCGGAGGCGTCGATCCTGGCGCTCCTTCCGCTGGAGGGCCACCTCGAGGACGTCGTCATCGACTCCAAGAGCGGCGTCAGCGGCGCGGGGCGCACGCCCACGGAGACGGTCCACTACTCGTCGGCCGCCGACAACGTGAGCCCGTACAAGGTCTACGCCCACCGCCACACGCCCGAGATCGAGCAGGAGCTGGGGGTGCAGGTCACGTTCACGCCGCACCTGGTGCCCGTGGACCGGGGGCTGCTGTCCACCTGCTACGCCCGCGTCGCCGGCATGGACGTCCCGCACCAGGACGACCTCCTGCAGCGCTACGCCGACCGCTACGCCGATCACCCCTTCGTGGAGGTGGTGGAGCGGCCGCCCGGCATGCGCGCGGTGCAGCACACCAACTTCGCGCAGGTGTGCCCGATGGCCGACCCCCGCGGCGGGCGGATCACCGCGTTCGGGGTGATCGACAACCTCGGCAAGGGCGCGGCCGGTCAGGCCGTCCAGAACCTCAACCTCATGGCCGGCCTGCCGGAGACGGAGGGCCTGCTCTGAACCCCGTCGCGCGCGCGGATTGGCTCCGGGCGCCCGAGGGCCTCGAGCCCGTGCCGGACGGCTCGGTCACCACGCCGGCCGGCTTCCGCGCGGCGGGCGTCGCCTGCGGGCTCAAGCCGTCCGGGCTGAAGGACGTGGGCGTCCTGGTGGCCGACGGGCCCACCGCCTCGGCGATGGTGGACACCACCAGCGCCCTTCCGTCGGCCCCCGTCGTCCGCAACCGCACCCTCGACCGCAGCCGCCTGCGGGCGGTGGTGGTGAACGCGGGGAAGGCGAACGCCGCGACCGGGTCGCCGGGCCTGGACGACGCCCACGCGATGGCCGCCCGCGCCGCCTCCGGCCTGGGACTCGACCCGGGCCAGGTGGCGGTGTGCAGCACCGGGACGATCGGCGAGCGCCTGGACATGGGCATCACCGGGCCGGGCATCGACGCCGCCGTGGCGGGCCTGTCGCGCGAGGGCGGCGGCGACTTCGGCGCGGCGATCTGCACCACCGACCGCGCCCCGAAGGGGGGCGCGTTCCGGCTGGCGCTGCCGGGCGGGGGCCGGGTGGCGATCGGCGCCGCCGCGAAGGGGGCCGGGATGATCCGGCCGGACATGGCGACGATGCTCGCCTACGTCACCACCGACGCCGCGGTCGACCCGGCCGACCTCCAGCGCATGACCGCCGAGGCGGCCTCAGCCTCGTTCAACCGCATCTCGGTGGACGCCCAGATGAGCCCCTCGGACACGCTGGTGGTGTTCGCGGGCGGGGCGGGCGCGCCGCTCGCCGGCGCCGACCGCGACCGGTTCGCCGACGCCCTCGCCTGCGTGTGCCGCTGGCTCGCCGTCCAGATGGTGAAGGACGGGGAGGGGGCGGAGCACGCGGTGCGCGTCCTCGTCCGCGGCGCCCGGGACGACGCCGAGGCCGAGCGGGTGGCGCGGGCGGTGGGCGAGTCGAGCCTGGTGAAGACGGCCGTCTTCGGCCGCGACCCCAACTGGGGCCGCATCTCCCAGTCGGTGGGGCAGGCCCTCGCGGGCGCGCCGGGTGACGTGCACGAGCCGGTGGTGACGGTGGACGGCGTCCCGTTCGCCGACCCCCGCGCCGTCGGGATCCTCGCCTTGGACGAGTACGACCTGGAGGTGGCCCTCGGCCGCGGCGACGGCGCGGCCGAGCTGTGGGCCTCGGACCTGGGCCACGCCTACGTGACCCTCAACGCGGAGTACCACACCTAGCGCGTCGGGATGGCTGCGCGCGGGTCGTCCGGATGGACGCCGGGTCGCGGCCCGAACCGGCGCGGCGGCGGCAGCTCACGTGGTCGACCGCCCGGGCCCGGATCCTGGCCCTGGGGCGATAGGGCTCGCAGGGCGGGGGCATCACCATCGGTACATCCCCACCGACCGCGACCGGAGGCTCATCCATGGCACCGGACACCGCCCGCACGTCGAATCGTCCACTCGGCACCGAGCCCGGGGCCGCCGGGATCCCGCTGATCACCCTCGTCCTGTCGGGGGCGCTGCGCATCCGCCCGCCCGAGCGGGGGCCCGCCCCCGAGCCGCCCAGGGACGACTAGCCCCCCAGGGTCTGGACCAGCAGGACGGCGTTCAGCACCACGATCAGCGCCGCCACCACGGCCGCCACGGCCGTGGTGGCCGGGCGGTTCACGAGCCCGCCCATCAGGCGGCGGTCGCGGCAGAACAGCACCAGCGGGATCAGCGCGAACGGGATCCCGAACGACAGGACCACCTGGCTCAGCACCAGCGCCCTGCTCGGGTTGACCCCGATCGCCAGCACGATCAGCGCCGGCGCCATCGTGAGCCCGCGGCGCACCCAGAGCGGGATCTGCCGGTCGATGAACCCCTGCATCACCACCTGGCCGGCGAGCGTCCCCACCGACGACGACGACAGGCCCGACGCCAGCAGGGCCGCCCCGAACGCGTACTGCGCGTGCGCACCGATCTGGTCGCCCAGTTGATGGAAGGCGTCGTCGATGTCCTCCACCCCGGTCAGCCCGTTGTCGTGGAACACGGCGGCGGCCATCACCAGCATCGACATGTTGATGACGCCCGCGATGCCCATCGCGATGATCACGTCGATCCGCTCGAAGCGGAAGATCCGCCGCCGCTCGTCCTCGGAGCGGCCGACCACCCGCCGCTGCGTCAGCGCCGAGTGGAGGTAGATCACGTGCGGCATCACCGTCGCGCCGAGGATCCCGGTGGCCAGCAGCAGGCTCTCCGAGCCCGAGAACCTCGGCGTGGTGAGGCCCTGCGCGATCCCGGAGCCCGACGGGTCGGACAGGACGAACTGGACGGCGAACCCGACCAGGATCACCCCCACCAGCACCGAGATCACGATCTCCATGGGGCGGGCGCCGCGTGACTGCAGGTGGAGGATCCCGAACGAGAACACGCCCGTCAGGAGGCCCGCCCACACCAGGGGGATCCCGAACAGCAGGTTGAAGCCGAGCGCGGCCCCCAGGAACTCGGCCAGGTCGGTGGCCATCGCGATGACCTCCGCCTGAACCCACAGCGCCCGCGACACCGGCTTCGGGTAGCGGGCCCGGCAGACCTCCGGCAGGTTCATGCCCGTCGCGATGCCGAGCTTCGCCGACATCGCCTGGATCAGCATCGCCATCAGGTTCGAGGCGAGGATCACCCACAGCAGCATGTAGCCGAACTGGGCGCCCGCGGCGACGTTCGTCGCGAAGTTGCCGGGGTCGACGTAGGCCACCGACGCCACGAACGCCGGACCCAGGAACGGCAGCACCGCCCACAGGCCCCGCCGGCCCCCGGCCAGCGACTGGTGCGCGGCCTCCGCCACCCGCCCCTCGCCGGGGAGGGCGACCTCGGCGAGGTCCTCCGGTCCCAGCCGCGGCTGTCGTTTGGAACTAGTCAAGGCTAAATGTATAACTCAGCCATGCCAAACAAGGCCCGGTTCACCCGGCGACAGGTGCTGATGGGGGCGGCCCCCGTCGTGGCGGCCCTGCCGATGGCCGCCGTGGCGGCGGCGCCCGCGCTGAGCGGCGTCGAGCGCGCCCCGGGGCTGGCTCCCGACGACCATGCGGCCCTCGGCCACGCCGCCATGATCGGGCCCACCGTCCCGGCGCCGGGCGGTCCCGACGACCTCGACGCGCTGCTGAACCCGCCGCCGGCGCTGCCCCACCAGCCGGGCCGCGTGCGGCGCTACCAGCTCGTGGCCGCCGACCGCGACGTGGAGATCGCGAAGGGCGTGACGTTCCCCGCCTGGACGTACAACGGCACCATCCCCGGCCCCGTCATCCGCGCCACCGTGGACGACATCCTCGAGGTGGAGTTCGTCAACGCCGGATCCCACCCGCACACGATCCACTTCCACGGCATCCACCCCGCCGACATGGACGGGGTGTTCGAGATCGTCCACCCCGGCGACCGCTTCACGTACCGCTTCGCCGCGCGCCCGTACGGAATGCAGCTCTACCACTGCCACGCCACGCCCCTGAAGAAGCACATCCACAAGGGCCTGTACGGCGCGTTCATCATCGACCCTGCGACGCCGCGGCCGCCGGCGCGGGAGATCGTGATGGTGATGAACGGGTACGACACCGACGGGGACGGCGAGAACAACTTCTACTCGGTGAACGGCCGGGCCTTCTACTACGCGAAGTATCCGATCCGGGTGAAGCGCTCGGAGCCGCTCCGGATCTACCTCGCCAACCTCACCGAGTTCGACCTCATCAACTCCTTCCACCTCCACGGGGAGTTCTTCCGCTACTACCGCACGGGCAGCACCGACCACTTCGAGTACACCGACACGGTGATGCTCTGCCAGGGCGAGCGGGGCATCGTCGAGATCGACTGGCACAACGCCGGCCGCTTCATGTTCCACGCCCACCAGTCGGAGTTCACCGACCTCGGCTGGATGGGCTTCTTCGACGTCGTGGACGAGTGAGCACCGAGCCGGTCGCCCGCCCGCAGGGGACGTGGGGATGGCGCCTGCTCGCGCTGGTGCCGATCGTGCTGCTGGTGGGCATCGCGGCCGCGTTCGTGCAGTCGGGCGGCTCCATCACCGGGCTGGTGGGGTCCAGCCCGCCGCCGGCCGACACGTTCGAGGTGCGCCGCGTGATGTTCACGCCGGGCGAGATCCGGATCCTGGTCCGAAACCCGCAGCCGGAGGACCTGACGATCGCGGTGGTCACCGTGGACGACGCGGTGGTGCCGTTCACCCTCGACGGCGGCGCCACCCTGGGCCGCCTGCGCTCGCGCACGATCACGATCCCGTACACCTGGGTGCAGGACGACCCCTACCTGGTGGGCGTGACCAGCTCGACGGGGATCCAGACGACCCACCAGGTGCCGGCCGCGGTCGAGACCCCGGAGCCCGGCGGGCGCAGCACCGCCGGCTACGCGCTGATCGGCCTGCTGGTGGGCGTGGTGCCGGTGGCGCTCGGGATGCTGTGGCTGCCGTCGCTGCGGCGCGCCGACCCGCGCTGGCTGGCGGCGTTCATGGCGCTGACCGGCGGGTTGCTCACCTTCCTGGCGGTCGACGCGCTGGCCGAGGCCCTGGAGCTCCAGTCGGCGCTGCCCGGCGCGCTGGGCGGGCCGGGGCTGGTGCTGATGGGCATCGCCGTGAGCTACCTGGGGCTCACGTGGGTCGCCCACCGGCTCTCGCGTGGGCGCCCGGCCGCCGAGCGCCGCGCCCCCCTGGCGGGCGTCGCCCTGGCGACGATGGTCGCGATCGGCATCGGCCTGCACAACATGGGGGAGGGCCTTGCGATCGGCACGTCCTTCGCCCTCGGCGAGCTGGCGCTCGGGACGTTTCTGGTGGTGGGCTTCATGGTCCACAACGTGACCGAGGGCCTCGGCATCGCCGCCCCCATGGCGGAGGGGGAGCGGGTGGGTGTCGGCCGGCTCGCGGGCCTGGCGCTCATCGCCGGCGCCCCGGCGGTGCTGGGCGCCTGGATCGGCGGCTTCCTGACCAACGAGGTGCTCGCCGTCGTGTTCTTCGGCCTCGCGGTGGGCGCGGCCCTGCAGGTGGTGGTGGAGGTCGGCCGCTACATCGCCCGGCGGGCGCCCGGCGGGCTCGGCTCGGGGTGGGTGGTCGGCGGCTTCCTGTCCGGCATCGCGATCATGTACCTGACCGGTCTGATCGCCAGCTGAGCCGCCTCGGTCACGGGGCCTCCTCGAACGGGGCGACGGTGTGCAGGCGGCTGCGGCTGCCGGTGTGGTCCACCTGGAGCGTGGTGTGCCCGATGTCGAACTCCTCGTCGAGCATCGCCGCGAGCTCGCGGCGGCGGGCGTGGCAGTCCTCGCCCTGGCCCACCAGCACGTGCGCCGACAGGGCCGGGAAGCCCGACGTGATCGTCCAGATGTGCAGGTCGTGGACCTCGGTGACGCCCTCCATGGCGGCCATGCGCCGGCCCACCGCGTCGGCGTCGATGCCCTCGGGCGTGCCCTCCAGCAGCACGCTCACCGACTCCCGCAGGATCCGCCAGGCGCTCAGCAGCACCAGGCCGCCGATCAGGATCGCGATGACCGGGTCGGCGCGCTCCCAGCCCATCGTCAGCACGAGGATCGCCGCGAGCACCACGCCGACCGAGCCCAGCAGGTCGCCGATCACGTGGTAGAAGGCGGCCCGCACGTTCAGGCTGCCCCCGTGCGAGCGCCACAGGATCGCCGCGCCGACGACGTTCACCAGCAGGCCGGCCAGGCCGATCATCAGCGTGACGCCGCCCTCCACGTCGGTGGGCGACGACAGGCGCCCGGCCGCCTCGACCCAGATCCAGATCGAGACCGCCACCAGCCCCACGCCGTTGGCGAGGGCGGCCAGGATCTCGGCCCGCCGGTAGCCGAAGCTCATCTGCGCCGAGGCGGGGCGGCGCGCCAGCCAGATGGCGCCGAGCGCGAGCGCCAGGGCCGCGGCGTCGGACACCATGTGGGCCGCGTCGGCGAGCAGGGAGAGGCTGCCGGCGACCAGGCCGCCCACCACCTCCGCCACCGCGAAGCCGGCGCTGAGACCCAGCACCCACGCCAGCGCGCGGGCGTCGGCGCGCCGGTCGGGATCGTGCCCGTGGCCGTGATCATGCGCGTGGTCGTGCCCCAGGCCCACGGTGGGAGCGTGCCACGCGGCGCGGCGTATGGCAGCATCCGCCGCCGATGGACGGGAACCTGACCGCGAGCGAGGCGGACACCCCGGACCTGCGGTCGCGGGTCGGTGTGCTGCTGGAGGCGCTGCCCTACATCCGCGAGTTCGCGGGCGACACGATCGTGATCAAGTACGGCGGCGCGGCGATGACGAGCCCGGAGCTGAAGGCGTCGTTCGCCCGGGACGTCGCCCTGCTGAAGCTGGTGGGCATGAACCCGGTGGTCGTCCACGGCGGCGGCCCCGACATCTCCCACTACTCCGACCGCCTGGGGCTGGAGGTGCGCTTCGTCAAGGGTCTGCGGGTGACCGACGCGCCCACGATGGAGCTCGTGAAGATGGTGCTCGTCGGCAAGATCAACAAGGAGATCGTCGCCCAGATCCAGGTGGCGGGCGCGCCCGCCGTGGGGCTCGCCGGCGACGACGGCGGGCTCATCGAGGCGGCGAAGGCCGAGAGCGAGGACGACCTGGGCTTCGTGGGTCAGGTCGCCAGCATCGACCCGTGGGTGCTGGAGAGCCTGGCCGAGTTCGTCCCCGTGATCGCGTCGGTGGGCGTCGACCGCCACGGCCAGAGCTACAACATCAACGCCGACACGGTCGCCGGGCGGCTCGCCGGCGCGCTGCGCGCCCGCAAGGCGATCTTCCTGACCGACGTGGAGGGCATCTACCGCGACATCGCGGACCCCACGAGCATGATCAGCGAGTGCCGGCTGCGCGACCTGCGCGACCTCATGGCCTCCGGCGCGATCGCGTCGGGGATGATCCCCAAGCTCGGCGCGGTGGTCGATGCCCTGGAGCTGGGCGTCGGCGCCGCGCACATCGTGGACGGCCGGGTGCCCCACTCGGTGCTGGCCGAGATCTTCACGCAGTCCGGTGTCGGCACGAAGGTGACGAAGTGATCGACGAGGTGATGGTCGCACGCGAGGCGGCGGCGCTCATGCCGACCTACCGGCGCCAGCCGGTGGGGTTCGTGCGCGGGGAGGGGGCGGCGCTCTACGACAGCGAGGGCCGCCGCTTCGTCGACTGCATGGCGGGGATCTCGATGAACAACGTGGGCCACTGCCACCCGGCGGTGGTCTCGGCGATCGCCGAGCAGGCGGGCCGGCTGATCAACGTCTCGAACCTCTACTACACCGAGCCGATGATCGCGCTGGCCGAGTGGATCCGGGACCGCGCCCTGGGCGGCCGGGTGTTCTTCTGCAACTCGGGGGCGGAGGCCAGCGAGGCGGCGCTCAAGATCGCGCGCAAGCACGGAGGCCCCGGCCGGCCCGAGGTGGTCGCGCTGACCGACGGCTTCCACGGCCGCACCTACGGCGCCCTGTCGCTCACCGGCCAGCCCGCGAAGCAGGAGCCGTTCCGGCCGCTGGTGCCGGGGGTGCGCCATGTGGAGCGCGACGACCTGGAGGGCCTGGCCGCGGCCGTGTCCGAGCGCACCTGCGCGGTGGTGCTCGAGATCGTGCAGGGCGAGGTGGGCGTGCACCCGGTGCCCCAGCCCATGCTCGAGCTCGCGCGGGAGCTGTGCGACCGGCACGGCGCGCTGCTGCTGATCGACGAGATCCAGACCGGCCTGTCGCGGACCGGCCCGCTCTGGGCGCACCAGGACGCCGGCGTCGTGCCGGACGTGATGATGATCGCCAAGAGCCTGGGCGGCGGCGTCCCGATCGGGGCCGTGACCGCGCGGCCGGAGCACGACGCGATCCTGCAGCCCGGCGACCACGGCTCCACGTTCGCGGGCGGCCCGCTCGCGTGCGCGGCGGCTCTGGCGGCCTGCGCGGTGCTCGACGACGCCGGGCTCCAGGCCGACGTGCGCCGCAAGGGGGCCGACCTGCTGGCGGGGCTCGAGGGCCTGGTGACCGACGGGCTGGCCACCGAGGCGCGCGGCCGCGGCCTGATGTGCGCGATCGACCTGCCGCGCCCCCGGGCGGGGGAGGCCGTCCTGCGGATGCTGGACGAGGGATTCCTCGTGAACGACACGTCGCCCCGGACGATCCGGATGCTGCCGCCGCTGGTCATCGAGCCCGACGACCTGGACGCCCTCGTGGCGGCGTTCCGGCGCGTGCTGCCGCCGCTGGTGGCCGCGGGATGATCCGCCGGGTGGCCGGCGCCGCGCTCGTCGCCGCGTCGATCGCCCTGCTCGCCGCCGCGCACGGCTCGGCCCAGAGCCCGCCGCTGCCGCCCTGCCCGCCCGGCACGCCCGCCCCGCCGCCGCCGGCGTTCAGCGCGACGCGGGCCGCGGTGGGGTCGCCGGAGCGGCTGGTCGCCGGCCGGCCGATCTCGATCGACTACGACGCGGTCTCCGGGACGGCCGTCGAGCGCACCACGGGACCGGCGGGGACGGTGATCCTCGACGACATCGGGAGCCTCGTGACCCTGACGCTGCCGGCACCGGGGCAGGTGTCCATGACCGCGAGCTACTACGCGTTCGCGAACGAGACCTGCGCGTTCCCGTTCACCTTCACGCTGGACGTGCAGCCGGCCGACCTCGTCCCGGCGAAGGTGGGCGTCACCCGCGAGTTCAGTCCCCGGGGCGGCTTCCGGTTCGGGACGCTCGCGAGGTTCGGCGACTTCGACCAGCTGAAGCCGTCCGCGGGGCTCACGTTCGCCTGCGACGGCGCCACGGCGCCGGTGCCGCTGAGCCTGGTGGTGGGCGTCGAGCGGCGCCTGGCGCGGCGCCCGTCGGAGACGTCGCCGACGGTCCGGCTGGACGTCCCCGACCCGTGCATCACGAGGACCACGCGGGTCGTCGGGCTCGGCGTGCGGCTCTGGTTCGTGAACAACGACCCCACCCACCCCGACGAGGGCGAGCGGTTCCTGGCGGTGGAGGTCACCACGAAGGCGGCGACACGCCTGTGGGCGCGCTTCGCCCAGGACGTGCGGCCCCTCGGGTCGCTCCGGCTCTACACGGCCTGGAAGCCCCAGAACGGCAGGTTCCCCGCGGGCTGGGTGGTGGCGCCGGAGGCCGGCTTCGAGCGCGCGCGCTGCCGCCGGCCTCCGGCCACCACCGGGCTGGGGTTCCGCCGCTGGCCGCTCCCCCCCTGCCCGCGGCGGTGACCCCGGAGCCCCCGGGTCGTCCGCCCTACTTCCCGTTGCCCTTCGGGACGTCCTCCCCGTCGCCGGGGTCGGTCTCGCCGCCCGTCACGACGACCACGCGCTCGCAGCTCGCGTCGGCCTGGTCCTCGGCGCGGATGAAGGCGGTGTCGCGGCCGGGGCCGCAGTGGAGCCGGTCGACCTGGTTGTCGGCGGCGCGGGCGTAGAGCAGGTCGTTGCCGAACCCGCCGAGCAGCACGTCCTCGCCGGCGCCGGCGTAGAGCACGTCGTTGTGGCGCCCGCCGATGATGCGGTCGTCGCCGCTGCCGCCCGTGAGCAGGTCGCGGCCGCGCCCGCCGGAGACCACGTCGTCGCCGGCCTGGCCGAGGACGATGTCGGCCAGGTCGCCGCCGATGGCGACGTCGTTGCCGGGGCCCAGGAACGCGACGTCCCGGCCGCGGCCCAGCAGCACCACGTCGTCGCCGTCGCCCGCGCGGACGGTGTCGGGGCCGGCGAGCGCCTGCACCACGTCGTCGCCGCCCCCGGCGGTGATCAGGTCGGCGCGCTCCGTGCCGTGCAGCAGATCCGACGCATCACCGCCGTTGACCACGGCGCCGAGCGCGGTGGGTGCGGCGATGGCGATGCAGGCCGCGGTGGTGACGAATGCCCGGGTGATCCTCATGGCGCCCCCCTCAGGGTCGGTGGTGCGGACAGGGGGGAGCCTGCGGCCCGGATGTGAAGGATTCAGGAGGTTGCCGGTGCGGCCCCTGTGAGCGTCGGGGTGAATTCCGTGAGGGCCCCGGCGCGGGCCGCGACCCGCGCCGGGGGCGACCTCAGTAGGCGCTCGTGCCGGTGCTCGGCGCCGCCGGGGCGGTGCCGCCGCCCGACGGAGCTCCGTACCCCGCGCCGGGGCAGCCGTCGCCGCCCGGCGGGGGCGCCTGCTGCTGCTGTGGGGTGGTGGCGGTCGCGGCCGGGGCGGCCGAGGAGCCGGAGCCCCCGTCCGAGCCGCCGGACGTGGCGGCCACCGCCGTCGCGCCGCCGGCGGCGAGCGCCAGGGCGGCCACGCCGGCGGCGATGGCGCGCGGCTTGGTGATCGTCATGGACGTCCTCCTGGTCGTGGTCCGTTCACCAGTCAGTGAAGGGACCACGGATCGGAGGACCCGCAGAGAACACGAAGAGCCGTCGAAGAACCGGCCCGGGCGTCGCGCCGGCTAGGCCGCCTTGCGGATCGCCTGCGGCTCGGCGGCCACGGCGGTGGCGCGGAGGAAGCCCGCGCTGATCTGGGTGCCGAGGCCGGCCGACCGGAGGTCGACGTCGTCGGCGAGGCGGCTGATGATGAGCAGGCCGCGGCCGCGCGTGTGCGTGGACGGCGGGGCGACCTCGGGGATGACCGGGCACGGGGCGCCGGGGCGGCCCTGATCCAGCACCCGCACCTGCGCGCGCTCGGTGGTGACGGTCAGCTCCACCTCGACGGCGCCGCCCATCGGGGAGCCGTGCTCGATCGCGTTGGTCACGGCCTCGGTGGAGGCCAGCAGCATGCGCGCGGCGCCGTCCGCGGGCCACTCCTCACGGGCGAGCACCGCGGCGAGCGCGGAGCGCACGAACGTGACCACCGCCAGGTCGGCGGGGACGCGGAGGCATGAGTGGACGCCGGGTGTCACTGAGGTCGCGTCGGTCGGGTTCACGGAGCGCATGGTTACCTTATCGGCGGTATACGACGTCACTCGACCACGCGGGTACCCCACGGAGGTCGAGTCCTGATGGGGGTCACTAGACTCCCGGCGCCAATCGACCGGAGGCCCGCACGTGCCCGAACAGCGTCCCGTCCCGCCCGTCGCGGGCTACCTCGCCCAGCCCCACGAGGTGCACCGCGTCGTGCTGCTCTACTCGGGCGGCCTGGACACCTCCGTGATGCTGAAGTGGATCCAGGACGAGTACGACGCCGAGGTCGTGGCGCTCTGCATCGACCTCGGCCAGCCGGCCGACGACTTCGACGCGGTCCGGCAGAAGGCCCTCGACCTGGGCGCCGTCGCGAGCCTGGTCGTGGACGCCAAGGAGGAGTTCGCCCGCGACTACGTGGCCCCGGCGATCCGGGCGAACGCCCGCTACCAGGGCGGTTACCCGCTGTTCACGTCGCTCGGGCGGCCGCTGCTGGCGAAGCTCGCGTGCGAGGCGGCCCGCGAGCACGACGCCGACACGATCGCCCACGGCTGCACCGGCAAGGGCAACGACCAGGTGCGGATCGAGGCGACCATCGCGACGCTCGCGCCCGACCTGAAGGTCATCGCCCCGGTCCGCGAGTGGCAGATGGGCCGCGACGAGGAGATCGCGTACGCCGAGGAGCACGGCATCCCGGTGTCGTCGTCGGTGGAGCGGCCCTACTCGATCGACGACAACCTCTGGGGACG
Organism: Thermoleophilia bacterium; assembly: GCA_050250915.1. GTDB lineage: Bacteria > Actinomycetota > Thermoleophilia > Miltoncostaeales > Miltoncostaeaceae > Miltoncostaea. Next base: position 187,104 of record JBFWNT010000003.1, on the reverse strand, counting down.
GTCCTCGGAGGGCGGCGTCATCGAGGACCTCGACCAGCCGCCCCCGGACGACGTCTTCCAGCTGGTGACCCCGCCCACCGAGGCGCCGGACCGGCCCGAGGACATCCGCATCGGCTTCCGCGACGGCCTGCCCGTCTCGCTCGACGGCGAGGAGCTGCCGCTGGTGGAGCTCATCCGGCGGGTCGCCGAGGCCGGCTGCCGCAACGGCGTCGGGATCGTCGACCACATCGAGGACCGGGTCGTCGGGCTGAAGGTGCGCGACCTCTACGAGGTCCCGGCCGCCGAGATCATCCTCGACGCCCACCGCGAGCTCGAGAAGCTGGTGTGCACGGGCCGGGAGAACGCGCTCAAGCCCACCCTCGACGCCCTGTGGGCCCAGCTCGCCTACGAGGGTCTCTGGTACGAGCCGCTGCTCCAGGACCTCAACGCCTTCATGGACCGGGTGAACGGCCGGGTGGAGGGCGAGATCACGATGCGGCTCTACAAGGGCGGCGCCACGGCGGTCACCCGCAGCTCGCCGAACGCGATCTACGACCGGAGCCTCGCGACGTTCAACGCCGACGCCTCGTTCTCGCAGGGCGCGGCGCCCGGCTTCATCGAGCTCTTCTCGCTCCAGAGCCGGATGGCGTACCGGATCTCCGAGGCCCGGAGGAAGGGGTGAGGCGCGGCGGCCCGCCCATGCTCCCCGTCGAGCCGGGGACGGTCCCCGCGGTCTCGCGGGTGGAGCGGGGCCAGCGCGGGCTGCGCTTCGCCCTCACCGGCGACGGCGGCGCGCCCGGTCCGCACTCCGGCCCGCTGCGCGCCCGGGCGGCCGCGCCCGTCCCCGCGCGCGAGGCGACGGTGGTCGCCGGCGGCAAGCTCGCGCTGCTGACCGGCGCCGGCGCGGCGTTCAGCCTGCGGCTGCCGCAGGTGGTGGTGATCCACGACCGGCGGCCCCCCGGGCTCGACCGGACCGTGGGGGCGGCCGACGCGAACGCGGGCCTGCTGCACGCGGAGGGGGGCTGGCGCGCGGTGGTGCTGCCGAGCCTCGGCGACATCGCCGCCGACCTCGGCCCGGGGCCGGTCGCCATCCGCGCCGACGGCCGCGCCGTGGCGGCGGTCGCCGGTGGCGAGGTGGTGGAGTGGACGCTGGGCGAGGAGGAGCCGTCGGCCCGCCGGCCGGGCGGGGGCGACGCGATCGCCTTCGCGCCGGATGGGAGCGTCTGGGTCTCCGCGGGCGCCGCGCCCCGCGCGCCCGGGGAGGCGGCGGTCGGCGGCCCCGCGATCACGGCGCTGGCCGCGGCCGCGACGGCGCCGGTGCTGGTCGCCCGGCACGAGGACGACACCATCAGCGTCTGGGGGCCCGGCGCCGCGGAGGCCACCACCTCATGGCCGTCGCCGGTCCCGCGCGCGACGGCGCTGGCCGTCTCGGCCGACGGCGACCTGATCGCGCTGGGCTCGCCCGACGGGGCCGACCCCGTCGCCGCCCTCGTGACCCGCGACGGCGCGATCGCCCGGCTCGTCGAGGGCGCCCGCGTCATCGCCCCCTCTCCCGCCCGCGACGGCCTGCTGGTGGCCGGCGACTGGGGTTGCGCCTGGCTGACACCCGAGGAGGACGCATGAGCACGCGACCGCTGCCACCGCCCGACTTCCTGCGCGACGACCCGGGGCCGTGGAGCGTCGTGAGCTCCGTCTTCTCCCAGGCCGGCCGGCCCGGTCGGCGCCGGCCCCAGCCGCCCACCGGGCTGATGCTCTCGCCGCCGCCGCAGATCGGGCTCACCCTGGCGGGCGTCGACCCCGCGTCCCCGGTCGCCGGCATCGGGCATGTCACGATCGTCGCCGCGGCGCGCGAGCCCGCGCTGTCCCTGGCGTTCGCGGACGACGGGGCCCTGCTGCGCGGCGCCAGCGCCGGCGTCCTGCGGGCCTGGTCGGTGCCCGACCTGAAGGTGGTGGAGGAGGAGCGCCCGGCGGAGGACCCTGCCGCGTCCATCCCCCCGCAGATCCACCCGGCCTCGCTCACCGAGGACGACCTGCCCGGCGCGGTCGCCGACCCCACGGGGACGGCGGTCGCCGTGTTCACCCGCGAGGGCCGCTTCGACGTGCTGGCCATCCTCCGCGACGACCGCAGCGTGGTCCGCTGGGTGCGCGGCGTCCGCGCGGCGGCGTGGTCGCCCGACGGCGAGCGGCTGGCGCTGGGCGGCACGTGGGGCGTGCTGCTGGCGCAGGCCCGGGAGGCGGCGCCCGGGGACTGAGGGCCCGGCGTGGCCGCCGAGCCGATCGGCGCGCGGGCGCTGAACCGCGCAACGCTCGCGCGCCAGATGCTCCTGGAGCGGGCCGACGTGCCCGTCCGGGAGGCCGTGTCGCGCCTGGTCGGCCTCCAGGCTCAGGAGCCGCTCGACCCGTACGTGGGGCTCTGGAGCCGGCTCAGGGGGTTCCGGCCGGCGTCGCTCGCGGCCCTGCTGACCGGCCGCGAGGCCGTCCGGATCGTGCTGATGCGCGGGACGATCCATCTGGTCACCGCCGAGGACTGCCGGGAGTTGCGGCCGCCGGTGCAGCCGATCCTGGACCGCGAGCTGACCGTCCACCAGGAGTTCAAGGCCGAGCTGGCGACGGTCGACCCCGGCCCGGTCCTGGAGGTCGCCCGGCCGTTCCTGGCGGAGCCGCGCACCATCCCGGAGCTGCGCGCCGAGCTGGCCCGCCACTTCCCGGACCGCACGCCCGGCGCCCTCGCGTACCTGTGCCGCAACCACCTGCCGCTGGTGCAGGTGCCGCCCCGCGGGGTGTGGGGGATGGCGCGGCAGGTCACGCTCGCCGACGCCGAGGTGTGGCTGGGGCGCCCCCTCGCCGCCCGCCCGGACCGGGAGCGCATCGCGCTGCGCTACCTCGCCGCGTTCGGTCCGGCGACGCCGGCCGACCTGGCCGCCTGGTCGGGGCTGCCGTCGATGCGGCCGGTGCTCGAGGGCCTCCGCCCCGGCCTGCGGGCGTTCCGCGACGAGCGCGGCCGCGAGCTGCTGGACGTCGACGACGCGCCCCGCCCCGGGCCGGACGTCCCCGCCCCGCCGCGCTTCCTGCCCGTCTACGACAACGTGCTGCTCTCCCACGCCGACCGGAGCCGCTTCGGAGGCGACGACGACCGCCGCCGGCTCGCCGCGGCGCCCGGCCGCGTCCGCGGGTCGGTGCTGCTGGACGGGACGGTGCTCGGCACCTGGTGGACCGACGGGGACGCCGCGGACGGCGGCGTGACCCTGACGGTGCGGCACCTGCGGCCGGTGCCGGCGCGGGCCGCCCGGTCGCTCGCCGCCGAGGGCCGCCGGCTCATGCGCATGACGCACCCCGGCGACGGCCCGCGCGAGGTGCGGATGGTCCCGTTGGGCTGAACCCGCGCGGTGCCCGCGACGCTCACGCGCCCCGCCGGGAGGCCGATACCTCTCGCGAGACCCGTCGGGGAGGCATCATCGTGAAGGGCATCGTGTTCAACCTCCTGGAGGAGGCCGTCGTGGAGGCGCACGGCGTCGACGCCTGGGAGCGGGTGCTCGAGGACGTGGGCGCCGACGGCGCGTACACCAGCCTCGGCAACTACGACGACCAGGAGGCCCTCGACCTGGTCGCGGCCATCTGCGAGCGCGTCGGCGCCCCCGCCGACGAGGTGCTGCGCGGCTTCGGCCGCTCGGCGCTGCCGCGGCTCGTGGCCCGCTACCCCGAGTTCACGGCCGGCCACGACTCCGCCAAGTCGTTCCTGCTCCGCCTGGACGACACCGTCCACCCGGACGTGGTGAAGCTCTACCCCGACGCGCGGCCGCCGCGCTTCGAGTTCGAGGACCCCGCCCCCGAGATGCTGGTGCTGCACTACGTCTCGGAACGCCGCCTGTGCGCGATGGCCGAGGGGATGATCCAGGCCACGGCGGCGCAGTTCGGGGAGACCCTCGCGCTCCGGCACACCGACTGCATGAGGGACGGTGCCTCCCGGTGCACCTTCGTGGCGACATTCGGGTGACCGACCTCGAGCGCGCGAACCAGCGCGCTGAACGGGAGCGCCGGGCGCGGCTCGCGGCGGAGGAGATCGCGGAGCGCGTCACCCGCGAGCTGTACGACACCGTCCGCGACCTCCGCGAGGCCGAGGCGCGCGCCCGGATCGTGGGCGAGACGGCCGTCGAGGTCTTCACCACCCCGCTCGCCCTGTCGGACACGCTCGCGGGGATCGCGGCGTCGGCCGAGCGCGCGCTGGGGGCCCGGCGCGTGACCTGCGCCGCGTGCGCCCCCGGCCGGCCGGCCGACGCGATCGACGGCGCCGACCCCGAGCGCGGCCAGGTGGCGCTGCCGCTTTCGCACGCCTCGATCGCCGACGGGGGGCGCGAGGTGCTGCTCGGCGTCCTCCGCATCGAGCTGGCCGAGCCGCGCCTGCTCACCGACGCCGAGCTGCTGGTGGCGCGCAGCCTCGCGGCCCTGGCCAGCATGGCGCTGGCGAACGCGCGCCTGCACGAGCAGACGCTGCGCAGCCTCGCCGACGCCGAGCGCCGCGCGGCCACGGATCCGCTGACCGGCCTGGCGAACCACCGCGCCTTCCAGGAGCGCCTGGCCGCCGAGGTCCAGCGCGCCGCCCGCCACGGGAGGCCCCTCGCGCTGGCGGTCATGGACCTGGACCACTTCAAGCGCGTCAACGACTCCCACGGCCACCTGATGGGCGACCGCGTCCTGGTGGAGGCGGGGAGGATCCTCCAGGCGGAGGCGCGCCGCGACGACCTGGTCGCGCGGATGGGCGGCGAGGAGTTCGCGTGGCTCATGCCCGAGACCGACGACGCGTCGGCCTGGGAGGCCGCCGACCGCGCCCGCGCCGCCATGGCCGCCCACGACTTCAGCGACGTCGGCCGCGTGACCATCTCCGCCGGGGTCTGCGACCTCGCCGCGGCGGGGGACGGGGAGCGGCTGTTCGCGCTCGCCGACCGCGCCCTCTACTGGGCCAAGCACCACGGCCGCGACCTGGTGGTGCGCCACGCCCCCGATCAGGTGGACGCGCGCTAGCTCAGCCCGGCGCCGTCTCCCCCAGCGCGGCGGGGTCCGGCTCCCGCTCGAAGTGGGCCTCCAGAAGGATCGAGGTGCGGGTGCGCTCGACCCCCGGCAGCTCGCGCAGCCGCACCAGCAGGTGCTCCATCGCGGGGGGGTCGCCGGCGCGCACCTTCAGGATCAGGTCGCTGGTGCCGGCGCTCGACCAGCAGGCCTCCACCTCCGGCATGGCGCGCGCCGCCCGCACGATCTCCCCGAGGCTGCCGGCCGACTCGACGGCCACCAGCCCGGACAGCCCCAGCCCGATCGCCGCGGGGCTCACCCGGGCGCCGTAGCCGGTGATCACGCCGCGCCGCTCCAGCTGGCGCACCCGGTGGTGGACGGCCGGCGTCGAGAGCTTCACGGCCCGCCCGATCGCCGCGAACGACATGCGCCCGTCGTGCACGAGGTGCTGAAGAATATTTCGGTCTAGCTCGTCCATGGCCGCCGATCTCGAAACGAAGTGGGATAGGACGAGAAATCTTTAGCGCCTAACCTCGATGGTGGCAATCGATACGAACCACCCGAGGAGCTCCGGATGGCCACCCTCGCGATCGACCGGCAGGCCCGCGCGGCGGAGGGGCCGCCGCTGCGACGGGGGTACGGGCGGGCCGTCCTGGACGGCAACGAGCTCATCGTGAAGGGGGCCCTGGAGGCCGGCGTCTCGCTGGTCACGGGCTACCCGGGCTCCCCGGTCGCCGACGTCTTCACGATCTGCGAGGCGCACGCGGGCTACCTGGCCGAGCTGGGCGTGGAGGCCACCCTCGCCAACAACGAGGCCCAGAGCGCGGCGATGGTCAACGGCGCCCGCCAGGTGCCGGGCGCGCGGGCGCTGGCCGTGTTCAAGAGCGTGGGCGCCTACGTCGCCCTCGACGGCCTCGCGATCGCCAACGCCGCGCGGCCCGCCCGGGGGGCGGCCGGCGTGGTGGTGGTCGGCGACGACCCGGCTCTGTCGTCCACCCAGGTGGGCGCCGACAGCCGCCTGACGCTGGCGGGCGCGCGGATCCCGCTGCTGGAGCCGTCGACCGCCCAGGAGGTCAAGGACTTCACGCGGCTCGCCTTCGACCTGTCCGCGGAGAGCGGGCTGGTCGTGGGCGTGATCGTCACCACCGTGCAGGCCGACGGCGCCGGCGTGGTTGATCTCGCCCCCAACCGCGCGCCCGTCGTCGGCCCGCGCGATCGGATCGCCCTCGACACGAGGGCGATCCGCATGGACCACGCCGTCTCACTGCCCCCCTTCGCGACGTCGCTCGAGGCCGACATCCTCGAGCGGCGGCTGCCGCTCCTCTCGGCGGCGGCCCGGGCGGGCGGCGTCGACCGGCTCGAGCCCGCACGCGGAAGGGCACACCGCTTCGGGATCGCCGTGTCCGGCGCCGCCTACCCACTCCTTCGCCGCGCGCTCCTGGAGCTGGAGCTCGACGGCCAGGTCCCCGTCCTGCGCCTCGGGCTCACCTGGCCGGTCGACGCGGCGGCGGTGCGCCGGCTCGCGGACCGGGTGGACGAGGTCGTGGTCATGGAGGAGCGCGCCGGGCACCTGGAGGACCAGGTGCGGCGGGCGCTGGAGGGGCGCCGCCAGGCGGTGTGGGGGAAGGCCTTCCCCGGGGGCGTGCGGGGGTTCCCCGAGGGCTCGGGCATGGACCCGGACATCGCCCTGGCGGCGCTCTCACGGCTGGTGCTCGGGTCGGCGGACGCGTTCCCGGCGGCGTCGGCGGACCGCGCCCGCGCCGCCGAGGAGCGCGCCCGCGCCCTCACCGCCCGCGCCCTGGCCGTGACGCCGCGGACGCCCACCTACTGCGCCGGCTGCCCGCACCGCGGCACCAGCTCGCCCATGCTGGAGATCCGCACGCGGCTGATGGACCCGGACTACATGCGCCGCGTGCACGGCTCGGCCCCGGTGGACGTGATCGCCCACGGCGGCATCGGCTGCTACTCGATGGCCGTGCTGCCGCCGTTCGGCGAGATGCACGACCTGTCGGCGATGGGCCTCGGCGGCGCCACCGGCGCCGGCGCCGCGCCGCACGTCACCAACAAGCACTACGTGCTGGTGGGCGACGGCACGTTCTTCCACGGCGAGATGTCCACGATCGCCAACGCGATCAAGGCGCGCCAGGACATCCTCTACGTGATCCTCGACAACAAGAACACGGCGATGACCGGCCACCAGGGCACGCCGGCCAGCGAGACCGACCTGATGGGCCGGCCGCAGACGCCCCTCGAGATCGAGCGCATCGTCGCGGCCATGGGCCCGGACTTCCTGGCCCGCTCCAACCCGGACGACCGCGAGGGGCACATGGCCCTGCTGGAGCGGGCGCTGCTGATGGACGGCACGCGGGTGGTGATCTCCGACAAGGAGTGCGCCATCACCTCGGGCCGGCGCCGCCGCGCCGAGCGGGCCGCCACGGTGGCCGAGCGGGGCCACCTGCCGGAGGTCACCCGGTACAACATCGCCGAGGAGACCTGCGAGAACTGCCGCGAGTGCACCAGGGCCACCGGCTGCCCCGGCCTGGAGCTCGCCCAGACGCCGCTCGGCCAGAAGGTGGCGATCAGCGAGGACGTCTGCGTCGACGACGGCTACTGCGCGGCGATCAAGGCGTGCCCCAGCTTCGAGCGGGTCACCATCCACCGCTCCCGCCCGCCCGCCGAGCGCACCATGGCCGACCTGACGCCGCCGCCCGCGCCGGATGTGCACCGCGCCGACGGCCCCTACCGGGTGCACCTGGCCGGGGTCGGCGGGATGGGCATCGGCGTGGCCGGCCGCATCCTGATCGAGGCCGCCGCCGGCGAGTGGCCCGAGGTGGAGGTCTTCCACCGCAAGGGCATGGCGCAGCGCGGCGGCGGCGTGTTCAGCCACGTGGTGATGCACGACGGCGCCGTGCCGCTGCCCGCCGAGATCGCCGCGGGCGAGGCCGACCTGATCATCGGCCTGGACCCCATCGAGTGCGCCCGCGCCCTGCGGCTGGCGTCGCCGGCGCGCACCGCCGCCGTGATGGACACCCACCGCCGGCCCACCACGAGCATCCTGACCGGCGACGCCTCCCACCCCGAGGACCTGCTGGAGCGCGCGAACGCCGAGACGCGCCCCGGCGGCCTGCTGGCCACCGACGTCTCGGCCGCCGCGAAGCGGGTCCTCGGCGACCGGATCTACGCCAACGTCGCCCTCCTGGGCGCCGCCTGGCAGCGCGGCTGGATCCCGATGCCCCTCGAGGCCATGGAGTCGGCGGTGCGGGCGGTCACCGGCCGCCGGGCCGAGGCCAACCTCCGCGCGTTCCTGCTGGGGCGCGTGCTGGCCGCGACCGACGCCGACCCGGCGGCCCCCGACACGGCCGACGCGCTGATCGACCGCGAGGAGGGCTGGATCCGCTCCCGCCGCGAGCGCCGGGCGTTCCGGGCGGCGGTGGAGCGGGCGCGCGCGTCGGGCCTGGGCGAGTCGGCCATGCGGATGCTGGCGCCGCGGCTGCCCGAGATCGTGGCCTGGGGCGGCGCGGCCTACGCCGACGCCTACCTCGACGGGGTCGAGCGCGTGCGCGCGGCGGCCCCGGCGCTGGTGCCCGCCGCCGTCCACAACCTGCACCGGGCGATGGCGATCAAGGACGAGGTGTTCGTGGCGCACCAGCTCACCAGCGGGCGGAAGTACGCCCGCGACCGCGAGCGCTTCGGGATCGACCGGGCGCGCGGCGACCGGATCACCTACGAGCACCTCAACCGCCCGGCGTTCGACCTGATGGGCCGGCACGTCGAGTGGGACATGACCACCCGCGACTGGCAGCTGCGCCTGGTGCGCCGCGCCCGGTTCCTGCGCCGGCTGATGCCGTCGTGGCACCGCCGCGAGCGCGCCTTCCGCGACTGGTACGCCGGCGAGGTGGTCGGGGCGGTCCACGAGGGCCGCCTGCGGGGCGCCGCCGCCGAGGAGGCGCTGCGGCTGCCGGAGACCGTCACCGGGTTCCGCGGGGTCCGGTACCCCAAGGAGGACGCCGCGTACGCGCGGTTCGCCCGGCTCATGGAGGAGGGGCGATGAACATCATCGACGATGCGGCGGTGGGGCCCTACGAGCGCGTCGTCCACGCCGAGGACCCGCGGTCGGGGCTCCGGGCGATCGTGGCGGTCCACTCCACCGCGCTCGGGCCGGCGGTGGGCGGCACCCGGTTCCACCCCTACGCCTGCGAGGCCAGCGCGACCATCGACGCGCTGCGCCTCGCGGAGGGGATGACGCTGAAGGCGGCCGCCGCCGGGCTGGATCTGGGGGGCGGGAAGGCCGTGATCCTGGGCGACCCCGAGCAACTGCGCTCCCCGGACCTCTGGCGCGCCTACGCGGAGGTGGTGAGCCTCTTCGGCGGCTGGTACCACACCGCGGAGGACGTCGGGACCACGCCCGCCGACATGGCCGCGCTGCGCGCCCACACGCCGTACGTGCTGGGGCTCCCCGGGGGGCCGGGGGGCTGGGACGGCGATCCGTCCCCGTACACGGCCCGTGGCGTGCTGGCCGCGATGCGCGCCGCCTGGGAGCACGAGACCGGCGAGCCGGGCCTGGCCGGCGCCCGGGTGGTGGTGGAGGGGGCGGGGAAGGTGGGCGCGGCGCTCTCCCTGCTGCTCGCGGCCGAGGGCGCGCAGGTGATGGTCGCCGACATCCGCGCCGAGCGCGCCGTGGCCGTGGCCGCGCGCACGGGCGGGCGCGCGCTCGACCCGGCGATCGCCCTCGTCCAGCCCTGCGACATCCTCGCGCCCTGCGCGATGGGGGGCGGGCTCACCCGCGCCTCCGTGCAGCGGCTGCGCTGCCGCTGGGTGGTGGGCTCGGCCAACAACCAGCTCTCGGACGACGGGGTCGCCGCGGATCTGCGCGACCTCGGGATCGGCTACGTGCCGGACTTCGTCGCCAACGCCGGCGGGCTCATCTGCGTCTCGCAGGAGCTCGATGGCTGGGACGCCGGCCGGGCGGGCGTCGCGGCCAACGGCATCGGCGACGTGGTCCGCGAGCTGATCGCCTCCGCCGCCGAGGGCGGCGGGACCCTGCTGGAGGCCGCGCACCGCCGCGCGGCCGGGCGCCTGGCGCCGGCGGCGCACTCGTGAACGAGGGGCTCACCGGCGAGCAGGTGGTCCTCCGCGCGACCGTCCGGGAGGTCGCGGAGGGCGAGATCGCGCCGGTCGCCGAGGAGCTCGACCGCGAGGGCCGCTTCCCGTACGCGATCGTCGCGGCCCTGGGAGAGCTGGGGCTCATGGGCATGACGGTGCCGGAGGAGCTGGGCGGCGCCGGCCTGGACACGCTCTCCTACGCGATCGCGATCGAGGAGCTCGCCCGGGTGGACTCGGCGGTCGCCGTGACCGTCGCGGCGCACACCGGGCTGGGGACCATGCCGATCGTCATGTTCGGCACGCCGGAGCAGCGGGAGCGCTGGGTGCCCGACCTCGCGGCGGGCCGGACGCTGGCGGCGTTCGGGCTCACCGAACCGGAGGCGGGGTCGGACGCCGGCGCCACCCGCACCCGCGCGACCGCCGTCGACGGGGGCTGGCGGATCGACGGGTCCAAGATGTTCATCACCAACGCCGGCACCGACATCACCGCGTGCTGCACCGTCACGGCGCTGAGCGGCGACGGCGAGATCAGCGCGTTCATCGTCCCGGCCGACGCCCCCGGCTACCGCCCCGACGCGCCGCTGCGCAAGATCGGCTGGCGGGCCAGCGACACCCGGCCGGTGACCCTCGACGGGGTGGAGGTGGGCCCGGGGGCGCTCCTCGGGCCGCGCGGCGCCGGGTTGCGCCAGGCGCTGACGGCGCTCGACGGCGGCCGCATCGCCATCGCCGCCATGGGGGTGGGCCTGGCCCAGGGGGCGTTCGAGCTCGCCCTGCGGCACGCGCGCGAGCGGCGCCAGTTCGGCCGCGCGATCGTGGGCTTCCAGGCCGTCCAGTTCACCCTGGCCGAGATGGCCGCCGAGATCACGGCGGCGCGCTGCCTGCTGTACCACGCGGCCCGCGTGAAGGACGGCGGGGGCGACGCGACGGGCGTCGCGGCGATGGCGAAGCTCACCGCCGGCCGCCTGGCCCAGACGGTCGCGGAGCGGAGCCTCCACCTCCACGGCGGCTACGGCTGGATGGAGGAGAGCCCCATCAGCCGCCTCTACCGCGACGCGAAGATCCTGGAGATCGGCGAGGGCACCTCGGAGGTCCAGAAGATGGTGATCGCGCGGGCGGTCGGCGCCCATGAGTAGCCCGGCCGGCGAGCCGTACGTGCTCTCGATCATGGTCATGCCCGCCCAATCCAACCACCTGGGCGTCATGCACGGCGGCCACATGATGAGCTGGATGGACATGGCCGCCTGGGTGGTCGCCACCCGCGCCGTCGCGCCGGGGCAGACCGTGTACTTCAAGGCCATCGACGACTGCGTGTGGAGCGGCTCGGTGCACGCCGGCGAGGTCTGCCACGTGGAGGCGCGCATCGACCGCGTGGGCACCAGCTCGCTCACCGTCGCGCTGACGGCGCGCGCCGAGGACCCGGGGCGCAAGGTCACGCGCGACGTCTGCCGGGCCACGTTCACCATGGTCACGGCCGAGGACGGCCGGGCCGTGCCGGTGCGCCTGCACGACGCCCCGGCGTGACCCCGGCCGCCCCGCGGCCGCGGCGGGTCAGCCGCCCAGCACCCCGAGCTGGCCCAGGATCCCCATGACGTCGAGGTGGTGGTCGATCACCGCCGTGTGCCCGTCGCGCGCGGTGACCCACTGCGTCGACCGGATCTCGATCCGCCGGCCGGTGGGGGGGATCTCCCCGTCCGGCGTGGCCAGCGGGCCGGTCTGCGTGCCGACCCAGTGGATCTCGATCGCCGCCACGTCGCCGTCCTCCAGCGTGCGCAGCACGGTGCCGTTCAGGTCGGGCATCGCCGTGCGCCAGGCATGCCACGCCGCGTCGCACGCGTCCACCCCCTCCAGCCGCAGGGAGGTGCCGGTCTCGGTGTAGACCACATCCGCGGCGCAGAGCTCGCGGAGGCCGTCCCAGTCGGCCGAGTTGAACAGCTGGATGCCGCGGGCGGCGAGGGCGCCGGCCGAGTTCGCGATCATGTCTCCTCCGATCGTGGTCCTGCGCCCGAGGCCCGACGCTACGCCGGGCGGGCGGGTGCGGGGAAGGCCGGGTCCACGACGTGAGACGCGGGGCATGGCGTCCGGGGCATGCGCCATGGTGCTGTGGACCGGGTCGGGCGCGCTCGCGCGGCCGGTGGTGCGGTCCCCTGCGCGTCCTCCACCACCCCTGGGGTCGGGCTCCGCAGAGAACCCCCGCATCTAGCGTCGACGTGTCTTGTCCGGCCCTCCCCCGTATGCGACTCTGACCGCCCCGTGCCGACCGCCGACCCGCCCTTCGTCCACCTCCACGTCCACTCGGACTACTCGGTGCTCGACGGGGCGTGCAAGATCGACCGGCTCCTCGACGTCGTGGAGGGGATGGGGCAGCCGGCGGTCGCGCTGACCGACCACGGCGTGATGAGCGGCGCCGTCGAGCTGTACCGCAAGGCCACCAAGCGGGGCATCACCCCGGTGGTGGGTCTGGAGGCCTACGTGGTGCCCGACCACGGCGAGCGCCCCAGCCGCGAGCGGCGCAACCACCTGACGCTCCTCGCCGAGACCACCGAGGGCTACTACAACCTCATCAAGCTCTGCTCGGCCGGCTACCTCGAGGGCTACCACCGCAAGCCGCGCATCTCGCACGAGCTCATGGAGCGACACGCCGACGGCATCATCGCCCTCTCCGGGTGCCTCTCCGGCGTCGTCTGCTCCAGCCTGGAGCGCCAGGACGAGGCCGCCGCCCGCGCCGAGCTCGACACGCTGGCCCAGATCTTCGGCCGCGACGACGTCTACGTGGAGGTCCAGCACGCGGGGCTGGAGATCCAGACGGGCATCAACGCGCGACTGCGGACGCTCGCCGCGGACGCGGGGCTGCCGCTGGTGGCGACCTGTGACGCCCACTACCCGTGCCGGGAGGACGCCGACTCGCACGAGGCGCTCCTGGCCATCCAGACGCGCGACCTGCTGAGCAACCCGAAGCGCTTCCGCTTCGAGACGAAGGAGTTCTACCTCAAGACCGGCGCGGAGATGGCCGCCGCGCTGCCGGACTTCGTCGACGCGCTGCCGGTGTCGCTGGAGATCGCGGAGCGGTGCAAGGCCCTCGACCTGCCGCTCGGCGACATCAAGCTGCCGCGCTTCCCGGTGCCGGGCGGCGAGTCGGCCGAGGTCTACCTGGAGCGGCTCTGCCGCGAGGGCCTGGACCGGCGCTACCCCGGGGGCTGGCCGGCGGCCGCGGAGGAGCGGCTGCGGTTCGAGCTCGGCGTGATCAGGGACATGGGCTTCGCCAGCTACTTCCTGATCGTGTGGGACTACATGCGCTGGGCGCGCGAGAACGGCGTCGGCGTGGGCCCGGGGCGCGGCTCGGCCGCGGGGTCGCTGGTGGCGTACTCGCTGCGCATCGTCGACCTGGACCCGCTCGCCCACGACCTGCTGTTCGAGCGCTTCCTCAACCCGGGCCGCAAGTCGATGCCGGACATCGACTCCGACTTCTCCGTCGCCGGCCGCGACCGGGTGGTGGCCTACGTCACCGAGAAGTACGGCCGCAGCGCGGTGGCCCGCATCGGGACGTTCGGCAAGCTGCTGGCCCGCGCGGTGGTCCGCGACTCGGGCCGCGTGCTGGGGCACACGTACGGCCAGGTCGACCGCATCGCCAAGCTCGTGCCGGAGCGGCCCATCGGCATCCGCCTCGAGGACGCGATGAAGGCCGGCACCGAGCTGAAGCAGGCCTACGACGACGACGCGGTCACCCGCCAGATCATCGACACGGCCCGCCCGCTCGAGGGCCTGGTCCGCAACGAGGGCGTCCACGCCGCCGGCGTGGTCATCGCGCCGGGCGACGTGACCGACTACGTGCCGGTGCGGGTGGACGACGAGGGCAACGTCGTCACCCAGGTCCCCGACCACGACGTCGAGGCGCTCGGGCTGCTGAAGATGGACTTCCTGGGCCTGCGGAACATCGACGTCATCGACGGCGCGCTCGCGCTCATCCGCGACCGCCACGGGGTGGAGCTCGACATCGAGACCGTCCCGCTCGACGACGAGGCCACGTACCGCATGCTCGCCCGCGGAGACGCGATCGGCGTGTTCCAGTTCGAGTCGAGCGGCATGCGCGAGGCGCTCCGCGAGGTGGGCCCCACCGAGTTCGCCGACCTGATCGCCCTGGTCGCCCTGTACCGCCCGGGCCCGATGGCGTTCATCAGCACGTACGCGCGCAACAAGCGCGACCCCGCGCGGGTCACCTTCGAGGACCCCCGCCTGGAGCCGATCACCGGCCCCACCTACGGGGTGGCGGTGTACCAGGAGCAGCTGATGGCGATCTCCCGGGCGCTCGCCGGGTTCTCGCCGTCGCGCGCGGACGACCTGCGCAAGGCGGTGGGCAAGAAGGACAAGGTCCTGATGGCCTCGCTGAAGGACGAGTTCATCGAGGGGTGCCTGGCCAGCGGCACCGCGAAGCCCGTCGCCCAGAGCCTGTGGGCCCTCTGCGAGGCGGCCGGCGACTACTCGTTCAACAAGAGCCACGCCGCCTGTTACGCCCTGCTGGCCTACCGGACCGCCTACCTCAAGGCGAACCACCCGGCCGAGTACATGGCGTCGCTCCTCAGCTCGGTGATGGACACGAAGGACCGGGTGCCGTTCTACGTGTCGGCGTGCACCGACATGGGCCTGGCGGTGCTGCCGCCGGACGTGAACGTGAGCCGCGCCGACTTCGCGGTCACGGGGGAGGCGGAGATCCGCTTCGGCCTGACCGCGGTGAAGGGCGTCGGCGGGCCGGCGGTGTCGGCGATCATCACCGCGCGCGACGCGGCCGGCCCGTTCGAGACGATCTGGGACTTCTGCCGGCGGGTCGACCAGGCCCAGGTCAACAAGCGCGCCCTGGAGAGCCTGGTGCGCTCCGGCGCCCTCGACTGCACCGGCGCGACCCGCCTCGGGATGCTCGAGGCCATCCCGGCGGCCGTCGCCGCCGCGGCGCGCCGGCGCAACGACATCGCCGCCGGCCAGGAGTCGCTGTTCGGCGGGATGATGGGCGGCGGCGACGACGGCGGCGCACCGGCGGGGATCGTCGAGCTGGACCCGCCGATCGGCCTGCGCGAGATGCCGCGCGACGAGTTGCTGGCCGCCGAGAAGGAGGCGCTGGGGCTGTACGTGTCGAGCCACCCGCTCCAGGACTGCCGTCAGCAGCTGGCCCGGGCGGTCAGCTGCGGCATCGCCGCGCTGGCGGAGCGCGCCGACAACGAGACGGTCACGGTCGGCGGGATCATCGGGATGGTGAAGAACATCACCACCCGCCGCGGCGAGCCGATGATGTTCATCCGCCTCGACGACCTCCAGGGCTCGGTCGAGGTGGTCGTGGTCCCCGCGGTCATGACCGAGTGCCGCGAGTACCTGGTGGCCGACGGGTTGGTCCTCATCACCGGCCGTGTCGACCAGAAGGGGGAGGGCGAGACGAAGCTCGTCGCCCAGGTCGTGAAGCCGTTCACGCCCGAGGAGGCCGCCGAGGAGGAGCGGCTGGTGGTGCGCGTCCCCGTGGCCCGCCTGGCCGCCACCGAGCTCGGCGAGTTCCGCCGCCTGCTGGTCGATCACGCCGGTTCGGCGCCCGTGGTGGTGGACGTCGAGACGGGCGCAGGGCGGCGCCGGCTGTACCTCGGCGACGAGTTCAAGGTGGACCCGCGGGCGAACGGCCTCGTAGCAGAGCTGAAGACGCTCTTCGGCGAGCGGTGTCTCGCCTGACCAGGGTGTCCGCCGCGGCTTGACCGCCCCTGCGGAGCCCGGCTTCAATAGCCGGGTGCCCCACCTGAACCATCAGTGGCGCTGACCCCTTCGGCGGCCGCGGCCTCGCACGCGGCGGGCTCCTGCCGCCAATGCCCCGTCTCGTGTGAGCGCGTGGTGCAGCCGGCGGGCTGCGTCGAGATCGGCTGCCCCAACATGTACTCGTACGAGCGCGAGGGCCGCACGTGGGTCGGCTGCCTGGAGGGCGTCTACCGGGTCGAGATCGACCTGGACCGGATGCGCCGGCTGCAGCGCACCCAGGCGGGCTTCGGCTCGCTGCGCGCCGCCCGCGAGCCGCTGCCGATGTGCCGCGCCACCATCGAGCGGACGTTCGAGCACCGCGGCGTGGAGCCGTGCGTGAACCCCGACTTCCTGCTGTCGGGCGCGGCGAGCACCTACACCGTCACCGCGACCCGCCGGGTGGGCGACCGCCGCGAGTAGGCGTCAGCCCCGGGTGGTGAGCGCGTCGATCGCCACGGTGAGGGCCAGCATCAGCGCGGCGTCCTCGCCGGCGGCGACCTCGACGCCGTAGGTGTCGCGGATCCGGAACCACCGCTTCGAGACGGTGGCCACGGTGTCGCCGTCCCGCTCGATCTCGTACTCGTGGTCCACGACGTTGCCGTGCGCCTTCATGTCGGGGCCGTCGTCGACGTCGATGGCGAAGCGGTCGCGGAGCCCCACGAGCGCCTTGTGGACGATCACGTCGGGGGCGCCGTCGCGCTCGATCGCGATCTTGTCGCGGATGGTGAGCGTGCGCTCCTTGATCCGCGCGAGCTCACGGCCGGACCGGTCCTCGAGCACGAAGGTCTGGCGCAGGCGGAACGCCTTCCCGTTGACCTTGAAGACGCGCTCGCCGTCGTCGTCCTCGATCCAGAAGTCGTCCCCGATCGCCAGGAGCTTCTGGCGCATGACGAAGCGCTGGGGGTCGGGTTCGTCGCGGCCCCGCCGGAAGAGTCCCATGACGCGGATGGAAGCGCGCCCGCCGGCGGCCGGCATCGTCCGGAACGGGTGAACCTGCCCCGCGGGCACTAGGCTGCCGCGATGCCCGCGCCCATCGGACTCATCACGGGGACCGGCCTCTATGAGCTCGAGGGGCTCGCGAGGCGCCGGACCGAGGACGTCGCGACCCCGTACGGACCGGCCACCGTCACCCTCGGCGAGCTGGACGGCGTGCCGGTGGCGCACGTCCCCCGCCACGGCGCCGGCCACGCCCGCCTGTCCCACCAGGTCACGCCGCGGGCGAACGTGGCGGCGCTCGCGTCGCTGGGGGTGGCCGCCCTCGTCTCGACCACCGTCTGCGGGGCGGTGGACCCGTCGCTGGAGCTCGGCCAGCTGGTGGTGTTCGACGACCTCCACTTCCCGTCGAACCGCCTGGCCGACGGCTCGCTCTGCACGCTCTTCACCGGCCCGGAGATCCCGGGCCGCGGCCATTGGATCTACGAGCTGCCGTTCGGCGGGCGGGTCCGCGCGGGCCTGGTCGCGGGCGCCACGGCGGCGGGCCTCACGGTCCGCGACGGCGGCACCTACGGGCACGTGGACGGCCCGCGGCTGAACACGGTCAGCGAGATCGCCCAGCTCGCCGTGGCGGGGGTCGCCTGCGTGAGCCAGACCGGCGGCCCCGAGACCGTGCTGGCGGGGGAGGCGCGACTGCCGTTCGCCCTGATGGGCTTCGTGACCGACCACGCCAACGGCGTGATGGACGAGCTCACGCCCGCCGAGACCCTGGCCCACCTCTTCGGCGCGAGCGCCGGGGTCTTTCAGACGGCGCTGCGGGCGGCGCTGCCGCTCATCGCCGCCGACCCCGGCGACCCCGCGGGGATCGTCTTCTCGCTCTAGCCGGCTCGGTGGGGACGGCGGCGGTCCGACCGGTGCGATCGAGACCACGTGGGTCCCGCCGGACCGGGAGGGTCGAGCGCACGTTCGCTCAGGCGAACCGGCGGTAAGGGGGGACGATCGCGCGCTCGCCTCGACCAACGCTCATCGACAGGTCTGATGGCTGCGCCCCGCCCGGTGCAATCGAGACCGCGTGGGCTCGGTTGGACCGGCGGTGACGCCGTCGGTCTGGCGGGCGTCCCCCAGATCGACCCCTACACAGAGGGGTTGGACGACTGCGCCGCCCCGACTCGTTCAACTGAACGCGGCGGGTGCGTTCAATTGGACGTCGGGGCCGCGGTCGGGGTCGGGGGCCGTCGCACCGTGGCGGCGCTCGACCCGCCACGCCCAGACGGCGGCGCCGGCGAGGGCGACGGTCCACGCCCAGTGCAGAGGCCAGGTGGCGGCGTCCTCGACGAGGTAGTCGGGCATGACCCACCGGATCGCGCGGTACAGCGGATCGGCCGTGGTCTGGAGGTCGACGACCCAGGCGATCCGCCCGAGCAGCCCCTCGGTGACGATGAACGCCTGCGCGACCACGCCCACCGCGCCCAGCGCGACGGCCACCGCCAGGCGCGCGCCGCCGGCCCGGACCCACCAGGCGATCGCGATCGCGGCCAGCGGGAGCACCACCACCAGCTGGCGGCCCGGGAACCACCAGCCCTGCATCGTCAGCGCCAGGAACGTCGCCACGAACCAGCCCGCCGCGAGCGGCACCAGCAGCGCCGCCGTGCCGCGGGGGCGCCGCGCCAGCAGGGCGCCGACGGCCGGGACCAGCAGCAGCCACAGCGGCTGCCAGGCGCCGATCCCGAAGTCGCGGTCCACCAGCAGCCCCACGACCCGGCGGCTGCGCCCGACGTAGTCGGGGTCGTCCCCCACCACGGTCAGCTGCCCGTTCACGAAGTGCGATCCCGAGGCGTACGCCGTGACCCCGCCGTACACCGTCACGTGCACCGCGACGAACGCCACGGCGCACGCGGCGAGGGCGCCGGCGAGCGCGGCCGCCGGGGCGACGCGCCCGCCGCGCGCGAGACGCCACAGCGCCACCGCGGCCAGCGCCGCCGCCACCGGGACGTACTTGATGGACAGCCACGGCAGCGCCACCAGGCACAGCGCCAGCGCCGGCAGCCCAGCGCGGCGCATCGGCCCCGTCATGGCCGCGACGGCGCCCATCGCGCAGAGGGCGCCCACGATCTCCGGATACACCTGCGACCCGTAGGCGGCCAGCGGGACGGTGGCCGCGAGGAGCCCCACCACCGCGAGGGCGGGGAGCACCGGCACGGCGAACCGCCGCACCGCGGTCCACAGCGTCAGGGCGGCGAGGAGCGCCGCGATCACGCACAGCGTCAGCTTCGCCGCGACCCACCCGCCCAGCCCGGTGGGCACCGCGAGCAGCACCGGCAGCAGCGGGTCGTGCGGCTCGATCAGGCGCCCGTCGCGCGTCGGCTCCGCCTGGGGCCGCAGCACCAGCCCGTTGAACGGCGCGTAGTCGCGGTGGAGGAACTCGTCGTAGACGTCGAGGTCGCCGTCGCTCCAGATGCTGATGGCCGTGACCAGGTAGTGCGGCTCGTCGGCGGTGGTCCGCTCGTCGTACGCCGCCCGCACGCCCACCCCGGCGGCGGCCGCGCCGAACGCGACGAGGGCGACGATCACCATCGCCACGCGCAGCGACGGGGCCGTCACGCGAACGCCCGCTCGCGGCGCACCACCAGCAGCCAGGTCAGCACCCCCGACAGCGCCACGAGCACCAGCGCCGCAAGGCTGGCGTCGGCCCAGAAGGCGTCCTCCGCGGCGCTCCAGATGCGGGTCGCCAGGGTGGGGAAGCCGGCCGGCGCCAGCAGGAGGGTCACGGGCAGCTCCTTCATCGCCGAGAGCAGCACCAGGCCGGCGGCGGCCGTCAGGCCGGGCGCCATGAGCGGCAGCTCGACGGTCACGAGCCGCGACACGCGCCCGCGTCCCAGCGTCCGGGCCGCGTCGTCCAGCCGCTGCGGCACGCTGGTCACCGCCACCCGCGCCGGGCCCAGCGCCAGCGCGCCGAAGTGCAGGGCGTACGCGCCCACCAGCAGCGGGAGGGTCTGGTAGAGCGCGCCGAAGGCGCCGGGGCTGTTGAGGGTCCAGAACGCCAGTGCCAGGGCCACCACGATGCCCGGCAGCGCGAAGCCGCCGGTGATGAGCGCGTCCGCGGCGCCCCCGATGCGCGTGCGGTGGCGCATGGACAGGTAGGCCACCGGCAGCACCACCGCCACCGCCACCAGGGCCGCCGCGCCGCTCGCGATGGAGGTGTTCACGGCGGGCTCCACCAGCCGCTCCGGGTTGCCGATGATCGACGTCGGCCGGTCCGACCCCGCGCCGGCGCCGCGGACCGCCCAGTAGGTGAGCACGGCGATGGGGGCGGCCAGGGCCAGCCCGAGCAGGACGCCCAGGTACGCGTACGCCGCGGCGCGCCACCGGCCGAGCGGCACGATGAGCGGGCGGCCCTGGCGGCGGGGGTCGACGGCGGAGGGGGCCAGCCGCCGCTGCCCCAGCACCACCACGATCGCCAGCAGGCCGAGCGCCAGGCTCAGCGTGGCGGCGATGGCCGGGTCGATGAGGCGGTTGGCGTAGATCGCGCGCGTGAGCGTGTCGTACCGCAGCAGCTGGACGGCGCCGAAGTCGGCCAGGACGTACAGGAACACCAGCAGGCCGCCCGCGGCGACCGCGGCCCGGGCCTGCGGCAGCACCACCGTCGCGAACGTCGCCAGCGGCCCGCGGCCCAGCAGGCGGGCCGACTCCTCGGCCGATGCCGGCAGCTGGCGCAGCCGGGCCGCCACCGGCAGGTACACGTAGGGGTAGGTCAGCAGGGTCAGCACCGTGAACGCGCCGGCGTAGCCCTCGACGGCCAGCACGCCGGAGACGCCGAGCGGCTCCAGCAGCCGCTCCACCAGCCCACCGCGGGCGAACGCGGCGATCAGCGCGAACGCGCCGATGAAGGATGGCAGCACCAGCGGCAGCGGCAGCAGCAGACGCAGCACCCGGCGGCCCGGCAGGTCGGTGCGCATCACGATCCAGGCCGCCAGCGTGCCGGCCGCCGACGCCGCCAGCGCGACCGTGGTGGCCAGCAGCAGGCTGCGGCCGAGCGGCTCGCGCAGGGCCTCGTCGGCCAGGATCTCCCAGACCCGGCCCTCGTCCCACGTGCGCACCGCCAGGTAGGCGAGCGGCGCGGCGAAGGGCAGGGCCAGCAGCACCACCGTCAGGCGGAGGCCGATGGCGCGGCCGCTGCCGCTGCGCACCCCGCTGATCAGTTGAGGCCGGCCTCCGCGATGAGCTTGCCGGTGGTGGCGATGTCGCCGAGCTCGTCGGGCTGCTCGCCCGGCGGCGGCCGCAGGGAGCCGAGCGGCGGGACGCCGGCGGCCGCCGTGACCCCGTCGGCCAGCGGGTACTCGAACGTCTCCTCGGCGAAGTACTCCTGCGCGTCCTTCTCCAGCAGGAAGGCGATGAACCGCCGCGCGGCCTCCTGCTTGCCGGAGCTCGCCAGCACGCTGGCCGAGCTCGGGATCACCAGGCCGCCGATGTCGCCGGCGTCGAACTGGTGGTTGCGGCTCGGCAGGCCGGGGTCCTCCTCCAGGAAGCGGTGGTTGTAGTAGTGGTTGACCAGCCCGAACGGGATCTCGCCGCGGCCGACGGCCTCCACGATCGCGTTGTTGTTCGCGTATGTCGGGGAGTCGTTGGCGGCCATCCCCTCGAGCCAGGCCCGGGCGTCGTCCTCGCCCTCGAGCTGGCGCATCGCGGTCACGAAGTCTTGGAACGAGCCGTTGGAGGGCGCGATGCCCACCTTGCCGCGGTACTCCGGCGCCGTCAGGTCCAGGACCGAGCCGGGCAGGTCGGCCTCGTCCACCATCTCCCGGTTGTACACCAGCACGCGCTGGCGGCCGCTCACGCCCACCCAGCGGCCCTCGTCGTCCTCGAAGGTCGGCTGCACCTTGGCCAGCAGGTCCTCGGGGAGCGGCGCCAGCAGGTCGCGGTCGGCCAGGTAGGCGGTCGCGCCGGGGCTCTGGCCCCAGTAGACGTCGGCGGGGGAGCGGTCGCCCTCGGTGCCGATGAGCAGGGCCAGGTCGTTGGTGTCGCCGTAGCGGACGTCGATCGCGATGTCGTTCTCCTGCGAGAACTCCTCCAGCAGCGGGGCCACCAGGCTCTCCGTGCGGCCCGTGTAGATGGTCAGCGCGTCGCGGTCGTCGCCGTCGCACCCTGCTGCCACCACCAGGCCGATCGCCGTGACCATCGCCGCCAGGACACCCCGCACGCGCCGCCTCCCCGTCGGTCCACCGCGCCCCGCGGGCGCGCCCGGGGCAGTGTAAGGTCAACCGACGTTGAATATAAGGCCCACCTTCGATCGCATCTCGGCCCGGCCCAAGTCCACCATCACGGCGGTCGGCGCCGCGGCCCTCGCGGCCAGCGTGGTGTACCTCGTCTGGGCCGTCGACCTCTCGGCGATCGGCGAAACCGTCGCCGCCGCGCTCGATGACCCGCTGGGCCTGGCGCTCGCGCTCGCCGCCTACGCGCTCGCGTTCGGGATCCGCGCGGGCCTGTGGTGCCGGACCCTGCCGGGCCTCTCGTTCGGCCAGTCGCTGGCGGCGATCCACGTGTCGCTGGCCGGCAACCACCTGCTGCCCCTGCGGCTGGGCGAGCCGCTGCGCGTGGTGTCGGTGGTGCGCCGGGCCAAGGTCCCCGTCGCGCCCGCCACCGCCTCGACGGTGTTCCTGCGCGCCGGCGACGTCCTGGCCGTCATCGCGATCGCCGCGATCCTCGGCCCGGGGCTGGCGCACCGCCTGGTGGGCGACGCGGCCGTCCCCCTGGCCGTCGCCTCGGCGCTGCTGCTGGTGGCCGCCGCCTGGTGGCTGGGCCGGGTGGTGCGCCGCGCCGGCGGGGCCACGCGCGGGTGGCTGGCGCTGGCGGTCCCCGGGGCCGCGGCGGCGTGGCTGCTCGAGAGCGTGCTGATCTGGTCGTGCGCCGGCTGGGCCGGCATCGACGTGTCGCCCGCCGACGCGGCCCTGGTCACGGCGGTGACCATCGCGGCCCAGACGGTGGCCATCGCGCCCGGCGGCATCGGCACCTACGAGGCGGCCGCCACCGCGGCCCTCGTGGGGGTGGGCGCCGGGCCCGGCCTCGCGCTCGCGGCCGCGGTGACGGCCCACGCCATCAAGACCGTCTACGCCCTCGTGGCCGGCGGGATCGGGGCGTTCGCGCCGGCCCCCGGGCTGCTGGGCCGCCTGCGGCTGGCGCCGCCCCCGCACCGCCCGCCGCCGGTGGCGACCGCGCCGGACGCGCCGGTGGTGCTGGTGCTGCCCGCCAGGGACGAGGCCGCCACGGTGGGCGACGTCGTGCGGCGCGCCCCCGCGGAGGTGGCCGGCCACCCGGTGCACGTCGTGGTGGTCGACGACGGCTCGCACGACGACACGGCCGCCCTCGCCGCCGCCGCGGGGGCACGGGTGGTGTCGCACCCGTCGTCGCGCGGGCTGGGCGCCGCGGTGCGGCGCGGCCTGGCCGAGGGCGTCCGGGAGGGAGCGGCGGCCGTGGCGTTCTGCGACGCCGACGGCGAGTACGCGCCCGAGGAGCTGCCGGCGATGGTCGCGCCGATCCTGGCGGGCGACGCCGACTACGTGGTGGGCTCGCGCTTCCGGGGTCACATCCGCCACATGCGGCCCCACCGGCGCGTCGGCAACGTCGTGCTCACCCGCGCGCTGCGGGTGGTGGCGCGCACCCCGCTCACCGACGGCCAGAGCGGCTACCGGGCGTTGTCGCCCGCGGCCGCGCGCGACGCCGAGATCGCCCACGACTTCAACTACGCGCAGGTGCTGACGCTCGACCTGCTGGGCAAGGGCTTCCGTTACGCCGAGGTGCCGATCGGCTACGCCTTCCGCGAGCACGGGCGCTCGTTCGTGCGGCTGGGCCGGTACCTGCGGAAGGTGGTGCCGGCGGTCCACCGCGAGCTCAACGGCTCCGCCGCGCCGTGGGCCTCAGTCCTCCACGACGTGACGGGCGAAGCGGGCGCGGGTGGCGCGCCACGCGCCCTGGTCGAACCCGCCGTCCGGGCCTAGGCAGTCGACCGCGGCCCACGCCATGGCCAGGGCGTGGTGGGCGTTGTCGTGGACGAAGAGGCCCTGGCGCCCCAGCGTCAGCAGGGCCGGCTGGGCGGCCGCCCACGCCTCCAGCCGGGCGAGGTCGCCGGCGTAGCCGGCGCGCAGCACCGGGTAGGCGTGCGCCAGGCGCTCGACGTGCACCCCGGCCGGGACCGGGCGGGGGAGGCCGCTGGCGGCCAGGCCGTCGGCGGCCAGGCGGGCCAGCGCGTCGTCGGACGCGCCCCACAGCGCGTCGCCGGCGTCGCAGGGGATCTCGGCGCACAGCAGGGTGCGGCCGGGCGGGTCGTCGCCGTCGCGGTAGTTCGGTGGCTCCGACACCCGCGTGACCGGCGTGTGCGGCTCGGGCAGGTAGTGGGCGTCGAACGGGCTGTACCGGCCGCCCTCCAGCACCAGGTACACCAGCAGCATCGCCCGGAAGCGCAGCGTCCCCGCCGCGGCGAGCGCCGCCGCGTCGGGCGCCGGCCGGGCGATCGCCGCGAGGGCCGTGAGCGGGATGGTCGACCACACCCGCCGTCCCGTGACCTCCCCGCCGCCGGCCATCGTCACCCGGGCGCCGTCGGCCGTCAGGTCGACGCCGGTCACCTCCGCGCCCAGCTCCACCCGCGCGCCGGCCGCGGCGGCGTCGGCGGCGAGCGCCTCCCACAGCTGGCCGTAGCCGCGCCGGGGTGACAGGAAGCCGCGGCGGGCGGCGTCGGGCTTCGACAGCACACGGCGCAGGATGCGGCCCGGCGAGCTCGCGCCCACCCGGCGCCGCGCCTGCTCGCCGGCCAGCAACTCGGGCGGCAGGCCCCAGATCTTGCGCGCGTAGGGGAAGTAGAAGCGGTCGCAGATCGTGGGGCCCAGGGCGGCGCGCAGCACCTCCGCGAACGTGTCGGCGCGCGGCCGCCGCAGCGGCCCCAGGGCGGTGTCGCGCGCGATCCCGAGGGCCATCGCCGGCGGCATGCGGCGCAGCAGGTCGCCGGGGCGCAGCGGGAAGGCGATCCAGCGGCCGGCCAGCCGGATGCGCCCGTGGCGCGGGCGCCACTGGAGGTCGTCGCCGAGCAGGCGGCGCAGCTCCGCCAGGATCCGCGGCTCGATGGTCGGGTGCAGCCGGTGGCTGCCGAGGTCGGCGCGGATGCCGGCGACGGTGATGCTCCCCGCCGCCCCGCCCACCCGGCCGGCGCGCTCCAGCAGCACCACGCGGTGGCCGGCGCGGGCGGCGCGCTGGGCGGCGCCGACTCCGGCGGGGCCCGCGCCCAGGATGATCAGGTCGGCGTCGCTCAGCGCAGGGGGAAGGCGACCGTGGGCGCGCCGGTGAAGGCGAGCGTCACGGCGTCGCCGGCGGCCAGCGCGGGGGCGCCGATCACCCGGGAGCGCACGGTCTCGCCGTCGGCGAGGCGCACCCGGTACACGGCGTCGTGGCCGAAGTACTCGACCGCCTCGACCGTGGCCGCCCCGCCCGGCGCGGCCCGCAGCCGCTCGGGCCGGATCATCACCTGCACGGGGCCCTCGCAGGGCGCGTGGAGCGGCACGGCGCCGAGCGGCGTGCGCGCCACGTCGCCCTCGCCGACGCCGACGACCAGGTTGGCATCGCCCACGAACTCGGCCACCGCGCGGCTGGCGGGCAGCTCGTAGAGGGTGGCGGCGTCGGCCTGCTGCAGGACGCGGCCCTCCTGCATCACGGCGACCTCGTCGCCCACGACGAACGCCTCCTCCTGGTCGTGGGTCACGAAGATCCCCGTGGCGCCGGTCTCGGCGAGCACCCGCCGCACCTCCAGCCGCAGCTCCGCGCGCAGCGGGGCGTCGAGGCCGGAGAACGGCTCGTCGAGCAGGATCACCGACGGCTCGGGCGCGAGCGCCCGGGCCAGCGCGACGCGCTGCGCCTGGCCGCCGGAGAGCGTCGCCGGCGAGCGGTCGGCCAGCCCGCTGAGCCCCACCATGGACAGGGCGGCGTCGACGCGGCCGGCCCGCCCCGGGTCGCGGCGGGGGAGCCCGTAGGCGACGTTGCGCCCCACGCTCAGGTGGGGGAACAGCGCCGCGTCCTGGAACACCATCCCGATGCGCCGCCGCTCGGGGGGCGTGAACGCGCCCGGGCCGGACAGCACGCGGGCGCCCACGCGGACCTCGCCGTCGTCCGGCCGCTCCAGCCCCGCGATCGTGCGCAGCAGGGTGGTCTTTCCGCAGCCGCTGGGGCCCAGCAGGGCCACGAGCCGGCCGGCGGGAACGGCGAGGTCGGCGCCGCGCAGCACCGGCGCGTCGCCGAACGCCTTGTGGACCCCGCCCACCACCACGGCCTCGCCCGCCACGGCGGGGGCCGGGGGCGACAGGGGGGTGGCCGTACGCATTCGGGCCACCTTACTACGCGTCTGGGTGGCCCCGAAGGGGCCGGTCAGCGCGTCAGGCGGGCTGGCCGGGGAGGACGTAGAGGCCGGCGGCGGCGCGGTCGGCGATGACGCGCTCCTCGCCGTCGATCCGCAGCGTCATCTGGCCCGCGGACGGGTCGACGCGGGTGACCTCGAGGTCGGTGCCGGGCACGAGGCCCTGGTCGTAGAACCAGTGGAGCAGGTCGCCGTCGTGCTCGGCCAGGCGCACGATGGTGGCGGGGCCGACCTCGATCTGGCTGAGCGCCCGCAGGTCCCGGTTCTCCTCCTGCTCGTGCGAGGTGTCGACCGGCCACCCGTGGGGGCAGCGGTCGGGCTCGCCGAGCTGGGCGGAGAGGCGCTCGACCATCTCGTCGCTGAACGCGTCGCCGATGTCGTCGGCGTGGACGTGCGACTCGGCGGCCGAGTAGCCCATGAAGTCGGTGAGGAAGCGCTCGATGATGCGGTGGTGGCGGACGACCCGCTCCGCCTCGGCGCGGCCCTTCCTGGTGAGCAGCGGCGCCTTGCGCGGGCCGCGCTCGATGAGCCCCTCGCTCTCGAGCCGCTTGAGCATCTCGCTGGCGGTCGGCGGGGTCACGCCCAGCATCTCGGCCACGCGGGCCGCCGGGACGGGCGCCTCGCCCACGATGGGGCCGTACTCGCCGATCGGCGTCGCGAGGAAGTAGATCGCCTCGAGGTAGTCGTCGACCGAGTGAACGCGTCCCATCGCCGGCCATCCTACCGCGCCCGTCGGCGGGCTGGACCGGGGGGCGGCGCTTCGCTACATTCGTCACATGTCCCCGCCGTCAGGCTCCGGGGCACGTCCCCGGAGGATCCTGGTCATCGCGAACGAGACCTGTGCCGCGCGCGGCGTAGTGGACGAGGTGCGCTACCGGGCGGGCGAGGGCGCCGAGGTGGTGGTGGTGGCGCCGGCGCTGGCGAAGAGCCGGCTCGAGCACTGGCTGGCATCCGATTCGGAGCGCCGCCGCAGCGAGGCGACGGCCCGGCTGGAGGACTCGGTCCGCGCGTTCGAGGCGGCCGGCATGAACGCCCGCGGCACCCTCGGCGACGCCGACCCGCTGCAGGCCCTCGACGACGCGCTCCGCGTCTTCGAGCCGGACGAGATCGTCATCTCCACCCACCCGCCGGCGCGCTCGAACTGGCTGGAGCGGCAGGTCGTGCGCAAGGCGCGGGAGCGCTACGCCATCCCGATCAGCCACGTGGTCGTCGATCTGCTGCACGAGTCGACGAGCACCGAGGACGCGGGCCGCCGTCGGATGGTGCCGCCGGAGCGGCGCATGCGGGTGTTCGCCGCCGCCGCCTACGACGAGGCGCTCGCCATCCAGAGCGGCGGCTTCCGCGACCGCCCGGTCCCGGGCGACGGCGGCTCCGGCGTGTGGGTCAGCGACCGCCCGCCGGCCGCCGACCAGGGCGACGCGTGGGTGGTCTTCGCGATCGATGTGCCGGAGGACGTCGCCGCCGGCTACGCCCGCGGCGACGGCCCGGAGGGGCGCCAGTACCTGATGCCCGCCGAGCTCCTCAACCGGTCGGGGCCGCCCGTCCAGCAGGACGACTTCTCGGAGTAGCCCCGCTGGTCACGACTCCTCGATCGTGACCGAGTCGATCCAGATGGTCGACGTGGGGACCTGGCTGGCCGGGTCGCCGGGGTCGGCGTCCGGGTCGGCGAAGTGCTCGATGGTCTTCGCCACGTCGAGTCCCTTGGTGACCTCGCCGAACCGGGAGTAGGAGTTCGGCAGGAAGCTTGCGTCGCCGGTCACGATGAAGAACTGCGAGCCGTTGGTGCCGGGTCCGGAGTTGGCCATCGCGAGGCTGCCGGTGGGGTAGCCGTCGTCCGGCAGCTCGTCGGCGAAGGTGTAGCCGGGGCCGCCGGTGCCGTCGCCGGAGGGGTCGCCGCCCTGGATGACGAATCCGGGCACGACGCGGTGGAAGGTGAGCCCGTCGTAGAAGCCCTGGCGGGCGAGGAACACGAAGTTGTTGACCGTGTGCGGCGCGGCCTTCGCGTCCAGGCGCAGCACGATGTCGCCGCACGAGGTCGCGATCGTCGCCGTGTAGGTCTTCGCCGGGTCGATGGTCATCGGCGGCGGAGCGTCGTAGGTCTTCGGGTCGGCCGGCGGGCTCGGCTCCTGCGCGCTGCAGGTCGTGCCGTCGGCGTTCGTGACCGTGCCGCCCCCACTCGCCGCGACCGCGGTCGCCGACGTGGCCGTTGCCGCCGCGCCGACGTCCGCGGCGTCGTCGTCACCGCCGCACGCCGCGAGCCCCGCCACCAGGGCGAGCGCCGCCAGCGCCGCCGCCACCGCCATGGCCGTCCGCCTCACCCTGCCTCCTCGATCTCGCGGAGCTGGAAATAGGTCAGCGTCCATGCCACCGCCAGGAACGGGGCCGCCAGGCTGTTGCCGACCGCCTGCCCCAGGAAGTTCCGCACCCCGTCGTTGCCGATCGGCGCCACCGCGATCCCGACGGCCAGGCCCAGCGCAAGCAGGATCAGCAGCGTCAGGACCACGACGCCGAACACCGGCCACGCCGACCCGCGCACCAGCGCCCGGCTGCGGCCGAACGCCTCGAGCACGGAGCGGTGCTCGAGCATGATGACGGGGGAGATCACGAGCCACCAGGTCAGCAGGATCAGCCCGGGCACGATCACCAGGGCCAGGCCCACCACGATGCCGAGCGTCGCCAGGATCCCCGCCGCCGCGAGCGACAGCAGGCGCGCCCCGGCGTAGCCGTAGGCCTGGGCGATGGGGATGTCGACCCGGCCGTCGCGCACGTCCTCGACCGCCTTCACCAGCGCGCCCTGCACCAGGAAGATCGCGGCCAGGCCCAGCAGGTTCGCCACCAGCGCGCCGGGCCAGCCGATCAGGCCGAGCAGCGCGGCCGCCACGCCCAGCGGCACGAACACGATCGCGGCGATCGTGATGAGGTGGCGCGGGTACGCGCGGTAGACCTCCCACGAGCGCCGGATGACGTCGCCGGGCTCCATGCCGGCGGACTCTACGTGCGGATCCCCACCCCGCGCAGGAACGTCGTCCAGGCCCAGGCGGTCATGCCCACCGCGATCCCGAGGGTCACGCCCAGCGACAGGGCCAGCGGCACCTCCGCGTCGCCGAGCACGCCCTCCCGGGCAGCGACCACCATGTAGAAGATCGGGTCGGCGTGCGTGAGCCCCGCCCACGGCTGGTCGAGGCGGTCGACGGCGTAGAAGACGCCGCCGAGGAACACGAGCGGCTGGATCACCAGGTTGCCGACCACGTTCTGCTGGTCCCACCCGGTGGAGTAGAGCCCCACCACGGTGCCGAGGGCGGTGAACGCCACGCTCGTGCCGATCAGGACCAGGGCCAGCACCAGCGGGTGCTCCATCGGGAAATCCACGAACAGCCGCGCGGCGCCGAGCGTGAGCACGCCGATCAGCAGGCTGCGGACGACGCCGCCGGCCATGTACCCGATCAGGAGCTGGGTGGGGCTCATCGGGCTGGATGCGGGGTCCTCGATGAATCCGTCGTTGCGCGCCTGGTAGATCGATGTGGCGTTGTTGCCGAACGCCGACGTGGCCACGCCCATCAGCACCAGGCCGGCGACGATGAACTGCTCGTAGGGGACCCCGTCGATCACCCGGATCGACCCGCCCAGCGCGACGCCGAACACCACGATGAACAGCACCGCGGCGACGACGGGCGGGGCGATCGTCTGCGTCCACAGGCGCATGACGCGCAGCACCTCGCGCTCGGCCAGCGCGGCGACGCCGCGCACGCGCACCCGCCGGATCTCGGCGGTCGTCACCGGCCGACCAGCTGAAGGTAGACGTCCTCGAGGCGCGGGGCGCCGAACCGCTCGCGCAGGTCGGGCGGGGCGCCCTCGGCCACGATCCGGCCGCCCCGGATGAAGGCGACCTGCTCGCAGAGCGCCTCCGCCTCCTCCAGGTAGTGGGTGGTCAGGAGGATGGTGGTGCCGTCGGCGTGGAGCGCCCGGATGTAGGCCCACAGGTCGTGGCGCAGCTCGATGTCCACGCCGGCGGTGGGCTCGTCCAGGATCACCAGGCGCGGCCGGTGCAGCAGCGCCCGCGCCAGCAGCAGGCGGCGCCGCATCCCGCCCGACAGGTGATGGGCGTAGGCGTCGGCCTTCCCCGTCAGGTCGAACGCGGCCAGCATCTCCTCGGCGCGCCGCCTGGCCTCGGCGCGGGTAAGCCCGAAGTAGCGGCCGTGCAGCGACAGCAGCTCGCGCACCGGCACGAAGCGGTCGAGCGCCACGTCCTGCGGGGCGTAGCCGATGGTGCGGCGCGCCTCGGCCGCCGTCGGGCCGCGGGCGGGCAGGCCGAAGACCTCGATCGACCCGCCGTCCGGCGCGGTCAGGCCCACGATGCTGCGGATCAACGTGGTCTTGCCGGCGCCGTTCGGGCCGAGGAGCCCGAAGAACGACCCCGCGGGCACGCGGAGGTCGAGCCCGTCGAGCGCCTGCACGCCACCGAAGCCCTTCCGGACCTCGGCGCAGTCCAGTGCGGGGGCGTCGGCGCTGCTCACGACGCGCGACGCTATCGCGCCGGCCGGGGGGCGCGCCCCCCCGGCGGGCGCTACCAGCCGACCGCGACGACCGCGACGGCGCAGATCAGGTGGTCGGCGCCGGGGCCGCCGTCCGTGCCGTTCGGCATCCGCAGCCCGCCCTCGCGCGCGGTGACCGTGACCCGCCCGTACGGGAAGATCGCCGCGACGGCGTCGGGGTCGACCCCCTCGTGCCCGGGCACCGCGACGGTCACCTCCACGCGCATGTCGGCGCGGTCGCCGCCCGGGATCAGCTCGCGCACGCCGGGCAGCGACGTGCGGCCCATCGCCTCGCGAGCCGCACGCCGGGCCGCCTTGGTGGGGTCCTCGCCGACCAGGTCGACGCCGAGCCCCATCTCCAGGAAGACGGGGAAGGCGCCCTCGCGAGCGCCCCCCGGCTCAGTAGGTGGGCTCGCCGCCGCCGCGCCTCAGCTTGCGGAGCGCCACGACGACGCCGCCGGCCACGGCGCCCACGACGGCGACCCGGCCGACGAACTTCTTGACGCCGCCCTTCTTCTTCGGCGGCTCCACCAGCCCCGAGACCGCCTTCTGGAGGTCCTGGGCCGAGCTCTCGACGCGCTTCTGGAGCTTGCGGTCGTTCGCCAGCTTGCGGGCGGCCTTCGACGGCTTCTTCCCGCTGATCTCGTCCCGCACGTCCATCCCCGTGGCGAAGGCCTTGCGGAGCGCGTCGTGCAGCTCCGGGTCGTTCATGGCCTTCGTCACGATGGGCCGCACCGTCTCGACCAGCGCAACGGCGCGTGCGGTGTTCAACGCGCTCTTCGCCTGCTTCATCCTCTGACCTCCATCCGCGTCATCGGGCCGCACGGCGCCGACGGTCCGGCGCAGCTTCCTCGTGGCGATCCGCCGGGCGAGGCGGTAGGCGAGAAAGCCCAGCAGGGCCCGGCGTCGATCCATCACCGCCCGAGTCTATGCCGCGGTCGGCGGAGCGCGAAACCCGGGAGTGGGCTGCGGGCGTACGCTGCCCCCGTGCCCGATCGCGTGGTCATCGTCCGGCACGGCCGGACCACCTACAACGATCTCGGCCGCCTCAACGGCGACCCCTCGGTCGACGTCCGCCTGACCGCCGCGGGGATGGCCCAGGTGGCGCGCCTGCGGCCGCGCGTGGCCGCGCTGCCCGTCGATCTGGGCGTGCGCACCCGGTTCCCGCGCACCGCCGTGACGCTGGACATCCTGCTCGCGGGCCGCGTCGTGCCGCGCGTCGTGTGCCCCGATCTGGACGACGTGCACCTCGGGGAGTTCGAGGGCGCCGACGTCGAGGCGTACCGGGCGTTCCGGCGCGACCACGGCCAGGACGCGGCTCCGGAGGGGGGTGAGAGCCGCATGGACGTCCTGGCGCGGTACGTCCGCGGGTTCCGCCGGATCCTGGCCGCCGAGGCGCGGATGCCGCTGGTGGTGACCCACGACATCCCCATCAGGTTCGTGCTCAACGCGCTGGAGGACGCGGACCCGCTGGAGGGCCCCGTGACGTCCATCGAGAACGGCGTCCTGTACGACCTGACGGCGACGGATCTCACGCGCGCGGTGGATCGCATGCAGGAGCGCCTTCCGCCCGCCGCGGCGTGAGCTACGATGCACCCCGCCCCGATTCACGGGGTCAGCCGTGTGGAACAACGAAGGAAGATCAATGGCCGAGGGTGTCGTGAAGTGGTTCTCCGCAGAGAAGGGCTATGGGTTCATCACGCCGGATGACGGTGGCAAGGACCTGTTCGTCCACTTCTCGGAGATTCAGGGCTCGGGGTATCGCAACCTCGAGGAGGGCCAGCGGGTCACGTATGAGGCGACCGAGGGCCAGAAGGGCCCGCAGGCCTCCGCCGTGTCCGTGCTCTCGTAGCGCAGCAGCAGTCGGCGCCTGAGGCGCACTGAGAGGAGAAGTTCTGGCGACGAAGCAGAAGGAAGAGGCGATCGAGGTGGAGGGTGAGGTCACGGAGGCCCTCCCGAACACCATGTTCCGCGTGGTTCTGGACAACGAGCACGAGGTGCTGGCCCACATGGCCGGCAAGCTCCGCCGGTTCCGGATCCGCATCAACCCGGGTGACCGGGTCAAGGTGGAGCTCTCGCCGTACGACCTGAACCGCGGTCGTATCACCTTCCGACTGAAGTAATCACGACCCCCGAGGCGGTTGTCCGACCCCGCCGTCGCGCCTAGCGCGCGGCGGCGAGGGCCGGACGGACCTCACCGCCGGCGTGCAACGCGCGCCGCGCGGCGGGATATCCGCATGCCCGGTCGAGGAGGATCGGGCGCAGCGGGGCCTCCACCACGCGCTCGCCCGCGACCCCCACGCGATACGCGTGGCGGTTCTCGCGCGACGCGACGACCGCCGCCAGCCGGCGGTCGACGAAGTGCAGGGCCACGCCGTCGTCGGCGGCGAGGCCCGGTGCCAGCCCGTCCGCGAGGGCGTCGGTGTACGCGTCGCGCCGCAGGCGGTAGTGGGGGCAGTTGCTGCCGGGCAGGAGCCCCAGCCCGTCCTCGAACCGCATCAGCCGGGTCCCGAAGGCGGCGGTGACGCCGCCCTCGAACCAGCACATCGACCCGGCGCACAGGCCGGCCAGCACCACGCCGCGCTCCCATGCCTCGCGCAGGATGCGGTCGATGCCCTGCGCGCGCCACACCGCCAGCAGGTTCACGGTGTTGCCCCCGCCGACGTAGACGACGTCCTGGGACAGGATGAGCGCCCGCACGTCGTCGACCTGCCGGTTGAACAGCTGCAGGTGGGACGGGTCGCAGTGGCCGCCGCTGAAGGCGGTGTAGAACTTGGTGACGTAGCTCGGGTTGTCGCCGCCGGCGGTCGGCATGAACAGCACCCGGGGCCGCTCGGCCCCGCACGCGTCGAGCACCCAGTCGTCCAGGACGGGGTTGTCCGGCTCCTCGGTGAACCCGCCGCCGCCCATCGCCACGATCTGCCGTGGTCGCTGCGCGGTGCGCGCCGCCCGTGCGGGGATGCGGGCCATGACGCATCCTGGGCGGCGACGGGGCGGCGCGCGACGGACGCGCGCACAGACTTCCGCCGCAACCCATGGCCCGGCGTACAGGTGCCCCGGCGCTAGGGTTCGCGGAGGTTATGAATCGTCACATCGTGGCCTGCGGAGGCGGGGGGTGGTCGGGCGAGCCGGGTGCCGGCCCGCTGGAGGACTACATCCTCGGACTGGCCCCCACCGACACCCCCCGCGTGTGCCTGCTCGCCACGGCGAGCGGCGACTCCGACTGGGTGATCACCCGCTTCCACGAGTTCTTCGGCCGGCTGCCGTGCCGCGCCACGCACGTCGCGCTGTTCCGCCCCCACCCCGAGGGCGTGGCCGAGCACCTGCTGGCCCAGGACGTCATCTACGTCGCCGGCGGCAGCAGCGCGAACCTCATGGCGGTGTGGGCGGTCCACGGACTGGGCGACGTGCTCCGCGCGGCGTGGGAGGGCGGGACCGTGATGTCCGGCGTCAGCGCGGGGGCGATCTGCTGGTTCGAGCAGGGCCTCACCAACTCGCTGGGCCCCGCCTTCGCCCCCGTCAGCGGCCTCGGGTTCCTGCCCGGCGGGCTCTGCCCCCACGCCGACGGCGACCCCGGGCGCATCCCCGCCCTGATCGATCTGATCGACCGCGGCGAGATGCCGCCGACGATCGCGGTCGACGACGGCGCGGCGGTCCACCTGACCGACGGCGCCGAGCCCCGGGTGGTCTCGGGCGCCCCCGGCCGCGGCGCCCGCCGGGTGTCGGCGGGCGGGGTCATCGCGCCCCTGGAGGCCGTGCCGACCTCCTGAGGGATGGTGCGCGCGTTCGCCGCTCTCCGAGGACGGCAATCGAGAACGCGGTGTCTCAAGTCAGCGGGCTCAGGCGCACACCCTCATTGAAGGCCGAACCCGTGGGCAGGCACCACATGCCGGGCGCCGGGACTCGAGGAGACGTTGGTGCAATCGAGACCTCGCGGTCTCGATTGCACGCGTCACGGCAGGAGCAGCATCGAGTCCCCGAACTCGTGCCAGCGGTATCCGGCGGCGACGGCCTCGGCGTAGGCATCCTCCACCATCGGCCGCCCGGCGACCGCCTCCAGCAGCAGCAGGTGGCTGGCCTCGGGCGGGTGGAGCCCGGTGACCAGGCCGTCGACGATCCGGGCGGGCCGGCCGGGGCCGAGCAGCAGGTCGGTCCAGCCGCGCCGCCCCACCGGGTCGCCGTGGTCGTCGATCGCGCTCTCCAGCGCCCGCACCACCGTGGTGCCCACGGCGACCACCCGGCCGCCGCCGTCGCGGGTGGCCGCCACCAGGCGGGCGGTGGCGGCCGGGACCCGGAGCCGCTCCGGGGCGGGCGGCTCGTGGAGCTCCGGGCTCGACACCCCGGCGTGCAGCACCACCGGTGCCACGGCCACGCCGCGCGCCATGAGCGCCACCAGCAGCGGCGCGGTGAACGGCCGGCCCGCGCTGGCCATCTCGGCGCTCCCCGGGTGGGTGGCGTACACGTTCTGGAGGTCGTCCAGCGTCACGTCGCCGCGCCGGTAGGCGTACGCGATGGGCCGGCCGTGGGCTGCGAGGTGCGCGAGCGCCCCCGCCGGCGGCTGCACCCCGGCCGCCCACAGCCGGCCGGGCGGGGCTGCGGCGTCCGGGTACGGCGTGTCCAGGTGCAGGACGAGCCCGCCGGTCACCCGGATCCGCTCGCCCGCCCGCACCGACGTGTCGGGGCCGTGGCCGTCGGGCCGCCGCGGCTCCACGACCCAGCGGTCGTCGGCGAGCGGCGTCGCCACATGCACCGTCACCGGGCGGCCGTCCTCGCGCACGCCGTCGAGCGCGGCGGGGAGGGTGGCCGACGTGTTCACCACCAGCAGGTCGCCCTCGCGCAGCAGCGCCGGCAGGTCCCGGAAGCGGTGGTGCGCGACGCCGTCCGGCCGCGCCACCAGCAGCCGAACGCCGTCCCGGGGGACGCCGCGGCGCTCGGGCGGTTCGCCGGCCTCGGCGCCCGCCGGCAGAACGAAGTCGATCGGCCGCGGTGCCGCCGCGGCGGGCGCGCTCACGCCGTCGCGGCCGCGGCGGGCCGCAGGTCGGCGGCCCGGTAGCGGCCGCTGGGGAGCGATCCCTCCACCAGCCGCATCAGGGCCGGGACGACGGTCTCCGGGGTCGGCAGGCCGGAGACGTCCTCGCCCGGGTACGCCTCCTGCATCAGCGCGGTCGCCATGTCGCCGGGGTCGAACGCGTACACCGCCACCCGGGGGTGCTCCACCGCCAAGACCGCCGACAGCTGGTCGAGCGCCGCCTTCGCCGCCCCGTAGCCGCCCCACCCGGCGTAGGCCTCGACGGCGGCGTCGGAGGTGACGTTGACCAGCCGGCCGCCCGCCGCCTCCAGGTGCGGCAGCACCCGCTGCGCCAGCGCGAGCGGGGCGACTGCGTCCACCGCCAGGATCCGGGCCAGCTCCTCCGGCGGAAGGTCGCGCAGCCCCGGCCGCGGGCTGGGGCCCAGCACGCTGGCGTTGTTGACGAGCAGGTCCAGATGCCCGAGCTCGCCCACCGCCTCCGCCAGCGCGCGCCGGTGCGCGGCGTCGGCCACGTCGCCGGCGATGGCCGTCACGCGGCGGGGGAGGGGAAGGGCCTCCACCGCCGCGTGCAGCCGCGCCTCGTCTCGCGCATCCACGACGAGGCGCCACCCACGCCAGCTCAGCTCCTCGGCGAGCGCCCGGCCCAGTCCCCGCGACGCCCCGGTGATGACCGCCACACGGTCCCGCATGACCAACCTCCAGATCGGTTGGCTGGTACCGTAGGAGTTGAAGTTGACTTCAAGTCAAGGGCTGAGGCGATGGACGGGACGGATCTGCTGACGATCGGGGTGGTGAGCCGCCGCGCGGGGATCGCGGCGTCGGCGCTGCGCTTCTACGACCGCGAGGGGCTGGTGCCGTCGGTGCGCTCGCCCGGCGGCCAGCGGCGCTACCCGCGCAACGCCCTGCGGCGGATCGCGTTCATCCGCGCGGCCCAGAACGTGGGCCTCTCGCTCGACGAGATCCGCGAGGCCCTCGGGACCCTCCCGGAGGGGCGGCCGCCAACCGCCGACGACTGGGCGCGGCTGTCGGCGTCGTGGCGGTCGCGGCTGGACGAGCAGATCGAGGCGCTCCAAGCGCTGCGCGGGCGGCTGAGCTCGTGCATCGGCTGCGGGTGCCTGTCGCTCGGCGCCTGCGCGCTCATGAACCCGGACGACTCCGCGGGGAGTGGCGGGCCGGGCGCCCGCTTCCTGCCCGCGCCGCTGCGGAAGGCGCACGGCGTCGCGGCGGCCGCGGGGTCGCGCCGTCGAACGCCCGCGTGACGGCGGCGCGGTCGGGGCCGCAGACCATGAGCCACTCGGTGGCCCGGACGTGCGAGACCCGGCCGACGCGCTCGCCCGCCGGGTTGTGGATGCCGATGCGCGCGCCCACGTAGCGGGGCACGTCGATGGCCAGCGCGGCCACGTGGCCGCGCGACGCCAGCAGCTCGGCGACGTGGGCCGGCTCGTGGAAGCCCTCGTCGTTGATCGAGAGGATCACCCAGGGGGTGGTCAGCGCCCCCACGAGCGCCTCGAGCGCGTCCCAGGCGGCGCGGCTGCTGTTGAACGGGCTGCGCACCGCGCGGCAGTCGATCCGCTTGCGCGCCACCCCGTAGGCCTCCGGGCGGTCGCCGCGCACGAGCGTCTCCCACACGTGGTAGTTCGCGAAGTAGGAGTGCTGGTTGTACGGCGGGTCGAGATAGGCGGCATCGATGCCGTCGAGCGCGGCCGCCAGGTCGCGGGCGTCCATCCGCGCCACCTCCCCCGCGGGCCCCGGCACCGGGTCGGGCGGGAGCAGCGCCAGCGGGCGCAGGCTGCGCGGCGCCGGGCGCTTGAGGTAGGCCATCTGGAGGCCGCAGGTGGAGTCGACGCGGTCGGCGGCCTCGACCAGGCTCGTCAGCAGGGCGCCCCGCATCGGCTCATCGGCCGGGATGTCGTCGATGGCGGCGCGGATGGCGTCGATGCGCGCGCCGTTCTCGGCCGAGAAGTACCGGGCCTGCCCGCAGAAGACGTCGGTCACGTAGCCGGGCGCCCCGGGCAGCGCGCCCAGGCGGTCGAGGTGGCGGCCGAGGGCGTCCCGGTCGAGCCGGGCGTCGGCGGCGATGTACGCCTGGCCGAACGCCTCCGAGTAGGTCGCCAGGTCGTTCGACACCACGCGGCAGCCGGCGCGGCGGAAGGCCTGCCCGGCGCGGGTGGTGCCGGCGAAGAGGTCGCAGACCGAGCCCACCGGCAGGCGCTGCGCCACGCGCTCGAGCAGCGGCGCGAGCGCGCGCTTCGAGCCGATGTACTTGATCACCGGCCGGGAGGGTAGCCGAGCGCCGGAGCGAAGGACTCACCACCGGCAATCTCGCTTGGGAGCCCTTCTCCGTGGACCGCCTCCTGAACCGCCTCCACCCCTTCGCGATCGGCGCGCTGGCCGTGCTGATCCTGATCGCGGGGTGGCTGCTCGGCCTGTCGGGCTAGACCGCCCACCGCACGCGGGACATTCGACGGCCCTCACTTCGAGGGTTCGGCCGGTATGCTTCCTCCGCTTTGGGCGCCGGCAAGCATCCTGACAAGGGCTCGATCAAGACCAAGAAGGTCAAGATCAAGAAGCGCTGCTGCGATTCCAAGCGGATGTGCGCGGGGTGCCCGCTGCGGCCCGAGAACGGCGGGCCCGGCCGGAGGAAGCGCCGCAAGCCCTAGGGGCGGCGGCCACCGCTAGGGGGTCGGCGCGGGGACCTGGTCGCCGCCGAGCAGGCGCTCCCCCAGGCCGAGACAGGTGGGGCAGGCCTCGGCGTGCAGCGCGCCGTCGATGTCAGGGGCCCAGAGGCGGCGCTGGCCCCAGCAGGTCCCGCAGGGGACCCACCGGGCGTCGCCGTCGGAGTGGTGATGTGTCATGCGGCCGAGTGTGAGGCCGCTCCCGGGCCGTCTCCTTGGCCCTCTGTCCCAACATGTCGCCGCCCCGCTGCGCCCGCGGGCCGCCCTGTAGCGTCCGCCACATGGGCGACGCGAAGGCGGGGACGGGCTTCGGCGAGGACATGGCGGCGGGGTACGGGTTCGGCGTTCCGGCCATCCGCCTGGGGCGCCCGTTCCAGGACCCCGCGGCCCCCGACACCGCCGTCGAGGTCGGGATCCCGATCGGCCTCCTCAACCGCCACGGGCTCATCGCCGGCGCCACCGGGACCGGCAAGACGCGGACGCTCCAGCTCATCGCCGAGCAGGTCTCGGCCGCGGGCTGCCCGGTGTTCGCCGCCGACATGAAGGGCGACCTGGCGGGCATCGGCGCCGCCGGCGCGGCCGACGACCGGCTGACCGCGCGCGCGACGGACCTCTCCTACCCGTGGGCCCCGGCCGCGTGCCCCGTGGAGCTCCTGTCGCTCACCGGCCAGGACGGCGTGGCGGTGCGCGCGACGGTCACGGAGTTCGGCCCGACGCTGTTCGCCAAGGTCCTGGAGCTCAACGAGACGCAGGAGGAGAGCCTGGGCCTGGTCTTCCGGTACTGCGACCAGAAGGGGCTGGCGCTCATCGACCTGGAGGACCTGCGCGCCGCGCTGGGGTGGCTCACCGGCGACGGCAAGGCCGAGCTGAAGGCGATCGGCGGCATCTCGACGGCGACCGCCGGGGTCCTCCTTCGCAAGGTGTCGCAGCTCGAGGCCGACGGCGGTGACGTCTTCTTCGGCGAGCCGGCGTTCGCGGTGCCCGACCTGCTGCGCACCGCCCCCGACGGGCGCGGCGTGGTGTCGGTGCTGAACCTGGCCGACGTGGCCCGCAGGCCGGCGCTCTTCTCCACGTTCCTGATGTGGGTGCTGGCCGAGCTGTTCGAGTCGCTCCCCGAGGTGGGCGATCCCGAGAAGCCGACGCTGGTGTTCTTCTTCGACG
This sequence comes from Thermoleophilia bacterium, assembly GCA_050250915.1. Classification (GTDB taxonomy): domain Bacteria; phylum Actinomycetota; class Thermoleophilia; order Miltoncostaeales; family Miltoncostaeaceae; genus Miltoncostaea. The sequence goes on along the minus strand of JBFWNT010000003.1, from coordinate 147,534 downwards.
AGGCCCACCTGCTGTTCGACGGGGCCTCGAAGGCGTTCCTCGACTCGGTCGCCCAGACCGTCCGCCTGATCCGCTCGAAGGGCGTCGGCGTGTTCTTCATCACCCAGCTGCCGACCGACCTGCCGGACGTGGTGCTGTCGCAGCTCGGCCATCGGGTGCAGCACGCCGTGCGGGCGTTCACGCCCAAGGACGCCAAGGCGCTGAAGGCGGCGGTCGAGACGTTCCCGACCACGGCGCACTACGACCTGGCCGAGACGCTGCAGTCGCTCGGGATCGGCGAGGCGGCGGTCACGGCCCTCGACCCGCGCGGCGTGCCGACGCCCGTCGCGGCCACGCGCCTGTTCCCGCCCACGTCGCGGATGACGCCGCTCACGGCGGAGGAGCGGGCCGCGGCGATCACGGCGTCGCCGCTGCGGCCGAAGTACGCCGACCGCCTGGACCGCGAGAGCGCCGCCGAGCTGCTCGCCGCCCGCATCGAGGCGGCCTCGGCCCCGGCGCCCGCCCCCGACCCCGCGTCGGCCCCCGCCCCGCCCCGGCGCAGCCCGCCCGAGGAGCGCCCGCCCGAGACGATCGCCGACCAGGTGGGCGACATCCTGGGGTCGGGGATCGGCAAGCAGGTCACCCGCGAGATCGTCCGCGGCGTCTTCGGGATGCTGCGCAAGCGCGGCTGAGGGCTCCGGTGGCGCGGCCCCATCGCGCGCGGCGCAGCTGCCACGTCGTCCCCGGGTCGAGCCCGCGGATGCTGGCGAAGGTCCCCGGCCTGGGCGCCGACGAGGTGATCCTGGACCTCGAGGACGCCGTCGCCGAGGACGCGAAGGCCCCTGCCCGCGCCGCGGTAGCCGCCGCCGCCCGGTCCGGCGCCGCCGGCGCGACCGTCGCGGTCCGGGTGAACGCGGTCGACACGCCGCACTGCCACCGCGACCTGGTCGCGGTGGTCGAGGCGGCGGGGGCCGCCGTGCAGGTGGTGGTGCTGCCGAAGGTCGACGACCCCGGTCACGTCCACTTCGCCGACCATCTGCTCAGCGCCCTCGAGCGTGAGCTGGGGCTGCCCGCCGCCGGCATCGGGCTCGAGGCCCAGATCGAGACGGCGCAGGGGCTCGTGAACGCCGAGGCGATCGCGGCGGCGCCCCGCGTGGAGGCCCTGGTGGTGGGCCCGGGCGACCTGGCGGCGTCGCTCGGGATGCCCCACACCGCCATCGGCGCGCCCGTGCCCGGCTACCCGGGCGACGGCTGGCACCACGTGCTCGGCCGGGTGGTGGTGGCCGCACGCGCGGCGGGGGTCCAGGCGGTCGACGGCCCGTACGCGGTGCTCGACGACGAGGAGGGCCTGGTGGCGTCGGCGCGGCGCTCGCGCGGGCTGGGCTACGACGGCAAGTGGAGCATCCATCCACGCCAGATCGGCCCGCTCAACGACGTGTACGGCGTCCCCGAGGAGGCGCTGGAGCACGCCCGCCGCGTCCTGGAGGCCCACGCCGCGGCCGCCGCGCGCGGCGAGGGCGCCGCGTCGCTCGACGGCGAGATGATCGACGAGGCGACACGGGCGATGGCCGCCCGCCTGGTGGAGCGGGCGCGGCTCACCGGCGGGGGGCGCTGAGGTGTCGGAGCTCCGGGTGGTCGGCGAGCTGCCGCTGAGGGTGAGCGCGGAGCGGGCGTGGGAGCTGTGGTCCCGCGTCGAGGACTGGCCCCGCTGGGACTGGGTCGGCTCCGCCGACGCCCGGTGGCTCGAGGGCGAGCCGTGGACGGTGGGGGCGCGGCTGCGGGTGGGGCACCGGCCCCGCACCTTCGAGGCCGTGCTGGTGGCGGTCGACCCGCCCGGGGAGATCACCACCAGCGCCGGCGGGCTCGGGATCGGCGGACAGCACACCTACCGCTTCCTGCCCCGGGGCGGCGGGTGCGTCTTCCGCATGGAGGAGACGTTCCGCGGCCACGGCGCCCGTTTCATGAAGCCGCTGGTGCGGTGGTTCTGGCGCCGGCAGATGCGGGCGTTCCGCCGCTGGGCCGAGGCCGCCGGCTAGACCGTCGACGGTCGCGACTGCACCGACGGCCAGTCGCCGGTCGGTTGCGCGAACGCCCCGGGAACGTAAGGCTTCCCCAGTGGCGATTCCGTCCGACCAGTGACCACGAGATGAGCGAGGGGCTCCGGCCGGGCGACCGCCTGAGCGGCCTGATGCGGGCCGCCCGCGGACTGGCCGTCGCGATCGCCGACGCCGACGGGCGCCTGGTGGAGTGGAGCGACGGCGCCCGTCAGATGCTCGGGTACACGGCCGAGGAGGCCGTGGGGCACCACGACCTGACGCTCGGCCACGACCCGGCGGAGCTCGCGGCCTTCGCGCGGCACGCCGGGGCGCCCGACGGGCTGACCGCGCTCATCACCTCGGCGGAGGATCAGGACGACGCCCGCGAGTGGACCTTCGTCCGCCGTGACGGCGGGCGCCTGGTGGTGGCCCGGTCGCTCTCGCCGATCGTGGACGACGGCGGCGCCACGATCGGCTACGCCGGCATCGCGCGCGACATCAGCCGGCGCCGCCGCGTGGAGCAGGAGCAGGGCGCGATCCGGCGCGTCGCGCTGTTCCTGGCGGGCGACCCCGAGGCCGGCGAGGTCTTCGCCCGCGTCGCCGAGGAGGCGGGGGGACTGGTGGGCGGCGAGGCCGCCGGGATCGTCCGGTTCGACGGGAGCCGCGCCCAGCACGTGGGGGCCTGGGCGGCCGACGACGGGCTGCGGATGACGGTGGGCGACGCGACACCGCTCGATCCGCCGAGCGCCCTGGGCCAGGTGCACCGCACGGGTCGCAGCGCGCGGATCGACGACCTGCACGCCCGGCTCACGCCCGGCCAGGTGGAGACCATCGGCAGCCTCCCGCCGATCCGCTGCGTCGTGGCCTCCCCCGTGCGGGTGCGGGGGCGCCTGTGGGGCGCCCTCTGGGCGGGGACGGAGGCGGCGGACGCCCTGGACGAGTCGGACGAGGCGCGCCTGACCCGGCTGAGCGACCTGGCCGGCCTGGCGATCGCGACCGCCGACGCCCGCGAGAACGTGGTGAACGAGACCCTGGCCGCGATCTTCCGCGGCGACCTGGACCTGGAGAGCAGCATCGAGCGCGTGGTCGCCACCGCCCGCCAGTCGGCGCAGGCGGACCGGGCCACCTGCTACGTCCACACGCCGAACGGCGAGCGGGTGCAGTCGGTCCACACCACCGAGGTCGACCCGCGGCGGCGCGCCTACCTGGAGCGCGCCCGGGGCATGACCCGCTCGGAGATGCCGGTGTGGCAGCTGCTGGTGGCGCAGGAGTCGCCGACGATGGTGGTCGAGGACGTCGCGACCGACCCGGCGATCCCGCCGGAGGTCGCCCGCCGGCTCGGCGCCGGCGCCCTGGTGGGCCTGCGTCTGGAGCACCACTCCGTGCAGCGCGGCGGCGTGTCGGAGCTGCTCGGCACCCTGTTCCTGAGCTTCCGCGCCCCGCGCATCTTCACCCGCCAGGAGCGGACGGCCATGGAGAGCCTGGCCGCCATGGTGTCGGTGGCGCTGGCGAACGCCCGGCTGCACGCCGAGACCCTGGAGAGCGCGGCGCGGGCGCAGGAGACGTCGCGGCTCGACCCCCTCACCGGCCTGCCGAACCACCGCCAGTTCCAGGAGCGGCTGTCGGAGGAGGTGTCCCGCGCCCGCCGCCACCGCCGCAGCCTGGCCCTGGCGCTCATCGACATCGACCGCTTCCGCCGGGTCAACGAGCGGTTCGGGCACGAGGCCGGCGACCGCGTGCTGGTCACGATCTCGACGCTGCTCCAGTCGGCGGCACGCGACGGCGACATGATCGCCCGGATCGGCGGCGAGGAGATCGCGTGGCTCATGCCGGAGACCGAGGCGATGGAGGCCTGGCAGGCCGTCGACCGGGCCCGCGAGCTGGTCGCCCGGACCGCGGTGGGCGAGGTGGGGGCCATCACGGTGTCGGCGGGCGTCTGCGACCTGGCGCAGGCGGGCACGGCGGGCGAGCTGCAGCGGCTGGCGGAGGGCGCCCTCTACTGGGCGAAGCAGCACGGACGCGACGTGGCGTTCCTCTACTCGCCGAAGGTGGTCGAGGAGCTGTCGGCGCAGGAGCGGGCCGACCGGCTGCAGCGGCTCCAGGCCCTCCAGAGCATCCGGGTGCTGGCCCGCGCGGTGGACGCGAAGGACAGCTCCACCCGGGAGCACTCCGAGCGCGTCGCCGAGCTGGCCGTGGCCATCGGGACGGCCCTCGGATGGGAGGGCGAGGCGCTCGTGCGGCTGCGCGAGGCCGGGCTGGTGCACGACGTCGGCAAGATCGGCGTGCCCGACCGGATCCTCTTCAAGGAGGGCCGCCTGACCCGCAAGGAGTACGAGGAGATCAAGCAGCACGCGCAGATCGGCGCCGAGATGGTGGTGGACGTGCTGACGCCCGAGCAGGTCGACTGGGTGCGCGGGCACCACGAGCGCTGGGACGGGTCGGGCTACCCTGACGGGCTCAAGGGCGACCGCATCCCGCTGGGCGCGCGCATCCTCGCCCTCGCCGACTCATGGGACGTGATGACCTCGGAGCGGCCCTACCACGCCCCGCTCAGCACCGACGAGGCGCTGGCGGAGTGCCGGCGCTGCGCCGGCGGGCAGTTCTCGGCAGACGTGGTCGACGCGCTCGAGGCGCTGGTGAGGGCGGGGGCCGTCACCCACTCCTGAGCCGGGGTGGCCATCCACTCCTGGGCGCGGGCCTCGCACGCGGCGACGGAGGTGTCGGGCAGCCCCAGCGCCCGGCGGGCGCGGCGGTAGCCGGCGTAGGCGATCGGGGCGCCGAAGAGGGTGGCGGCCTGCGCGGCCGTCGCGAACCCGCCCATGCTGCAGATGGCGCACATCGACCGGGACCCTAGCGTGCCGGCGCGCCGCCGGGTGGCGGCGGGCCGTTGAGGGCGCAATGGGCGGGCGTCGGTGCGGCCGGCGCCTCGGGCGCGGCCGGGCGGATGCCGGCGAGCGCCACCACGCCGCCGGCGGCGCACAACACGGCGCAGATCGCCATGCCGGTGGTGAACCCCGCGTCGAAGTCGGCGGGCACGAGGGCGTCGCCGCCCCCGATCCCGGCGACGACGGGGATCACCGCCACCGCCAGCAGCCCCGCCACGCGGGCGACGGCGTTGTTGACCGCCGACGCCACGCCGGCGCGGGCCTCCCCCGCCGCCCCGAGCACCGTCACGTTGAGCGGCGCGACGGTCAGCGACATGCCGAGCGCGAAGACGATGACGCCGGGCAGGACGTCGGTGACGTAGTCGGCGCCGGGCCCGATCCGCAGCAGCAGGAGCAGGCCGACGGCGGCGAGGATCGGCCCGAGGCCCATCGGCAGGCGGGGCCCGATGCGCGCGGCGAGCCTCCCCGCCCGCTTCGAGAGCAGCAGCATCACCACCGTCATGGGCACGAGGGCCGCGCCGGAGGCGATCGGCGAGAACCCGGCGACCACCTGGAGCTCGATCGGCAGCATGAAGAAGGCCGCGCCGAGCGCCCCGTAGACCAGGAACGTGAGCCCGTTGGCCACCGAGAACTCGCGCGACCGGAACATGTCGAGGGGCACCAGCGGGTGGCGGCTGCGGCGCTCGGCGGGCACGAACGCGACCAGGGCGGCCACGCCGAGCAGGCCCAGCACGACGGTGGCCGGCTCGCCCCAGCCGTTGGACGGGCCCTCGGTGAGGGCGTAGGTCACGCCCGCCAGGCCGAGCGCGGTGAGCGCCGCGCCGGCCAGGTCGAGGCGCTGTCCCTGCACCGACTCGTCGCGCGACTCGGGGATGGCGCGCGCCGCCCACAGCACCACCGCGGCGAGCGGCAGGTTGATCAGGAAGATCAGGCGCCACGACACGGCCTCGACGAGCCACCCGCCCACGAACGGGCCCACGGCGGTGGTGATGCCGGCCAGGCCCGACCAGGCCCCGATCGCGGCGCCCCGGTCGTCGGGGTGGAAGCTGGCCTGCAGGATGGCGAGGCTGCCGGGCGTGAGCAGCGCGGCGCCGACGCCCTGCACCGCGCGGGCGGCGACGAGCAGCTCGATGGTGGGCGCGACGGTGCAGAGCAGGGAGGCGACGGCGAACCAGGCGACGCCGATCGTGAACATGCGCCGTCGTCCGAAGTGGTCGCCCAGCGAGCCGCCGATGAGCAGCAGGCCGGCCAGGGTGAGGGCGTAGGCGTTGACCGTCCACTGGAGGCCCGACAGCCCCGCATCGAGGTCCTCGCCGATGGCGGGGAGCGCCACGTTGACGACGGTCGCGTCGAGGAACGCGATCCCCGACCCGAGCACCGTCGCCAGCAGCACGGTGCGCCCGCGCGCCGACGCATAGCGGAGCTCGCCGGCCGCGTCCCCGCCGCTCGTCACGTGAGGGGGACTGGTGGTCGGCGCACCGGTCGGTTCTACTCCGCGGGACGACGCGTCGCCACCGGGTCTGCAGCCGGTGGCCGCAGGGAACATGGGGTGGCGTGGGCCAGGAGATCGAGAGCGAGACCTTCCCCGCACAGGACCGGCGCCGGTTCGCGGAGCGCTGCCGCGAGGGGCTGAGCGCCCTCGGCGCGCTGCTGGAGCGGCCGGGGTTCGGCGCGGGGCCGCCGTCGATCGGTGTGGAGCTGGAGATCGGGCTGATCGACGACGCGGCCCTGCCGGCGCCGGTGAACGACGCGGTGCGGGCGGCGGCGGGCGACCTGGACGTCGACCTGGAGCTCGACCGCTTCAACCTGGAGCTGAACTCGCCCTCGTACCCGCTGGCGGGGCGGCCGTTCTCGGGGGCGATGGACGACTTGGCGGCCGGGCTCGCGCGGCTGGCCGCCGCCGCCGCGCCGCTGGGGGCGCGCCCGCTGACGATCGGGATCCTCCCGACCCTCCGGGAGGATCACCTGGGGCCGGCGGCGATGAGCGACTCGCCGCGGTACCGGGCGCTGGGGGAGGGGCTGCTGGGGCTGCGGGGCGGGCCGTTCGCGATCCGCATCGACGGGCCGGAGCCGCTGGACACGTCGTGGCGGGACCTGACGCTGGAGGGCGCGGCGACGGGCCTGCACGTGCACCTGAGGGTGCCGCCGTCGGCGTTCGCCGCGACGTTCAACGCGGCCCAGACGGCGATCGCCCCGATCCTGGCGGCGTCGGTGAACTCCCCGATCCTGCTGGAGCGCCTGCTGTGGCAGGAGACCCGGGTGGCGCTGTTCGCGCAGGCGGTCGACGACCGGGCGCCGGTCAGCGAGGAGTGGCTCCCGTCGCGGGCGGCTTTCGGCCACGGCTGGATCGCGGGACCCCTGGAGCCGTTCGCGGAGAGCGTGGCGCTGCACGTGCCCCTGCTGCCGGTGCTGAGCGGCGACGACCCGATGGCCGCCGTCGCGGCGGGCGGCGTCCCGGGTCTCGACGAGCTGCGCCTGCACCACGGGACGGTGTGGCGCTGGAACCGGGCGGTGGTCGACCCCGGCGACGACCCCCATCTGCGGATCGAGATGCGCGCGCTGCCCGCCGGCCCGTCGCTGCCGGACATGCGGGCCAACGTGGCGTACCTGGTGGGGCTGACGATGGCCCTGGCGCCGCAGATGGAGTGGATGTGCCGCTCCATGCCGTTCGAGTTCGCGAAGCGCAACTTCACCGCCGCCGCCCGGGACGGGCTGGACGCCGTCCTGCTGTGGCCGTCGTCGGAGGCCCCGTCCCCCCGCCCGTGGCCGGCCGCCGAGCTGGTGACCCGGCTGGCCCCGGCGGCCCGGGCGGGCCTGACCGCCTGCGGCGTGAGCGCCGCCGAGGCCGACGACCTGCTGGGCGTGGTGGTGGAGCGCGTCCGCCGCGGCGCGACGGGGGCGGGCTGGCAGCGCGCGGCCCTGGCGAGCTTCGAGGCCGCCGGCGCCACCCGCCGCGAGGCCCTCGCGCAGATGACCGAGGCCTACCTCGACCGCTCCGCCAGCGGGGTCCCCGTCCACGAGTGGGAGCCCGCCGGGTAGGCCGCCCCACCCCGCCCCGCTGCCGCGGCGAAGTGAACGGTGACCGGTTGTCCAGGTGAACGGCCCGTCGGGTTCCCCTTCATTGAGGGTTGAGACGGAGGCGCGTCGGCGGCTCGTCCAATTGAACCCGTGCGTTTCCGAGTGGACCCGCCGTGGCGTGGCCGGGGACGTCCGATCGAGTGAACGGTGACCGGCGGCCAAGTGAACGCCCCGTCGGGTTCCCCTTCATCGAGGGTTGAGACCGAGGCGCGCCGGCGGCTCTTTCAATTGAACCCGCGCGCTCTCAAGTGGACCCGCCGTGGCGTGGCCGGGGATGCCCGATCGAGTGATCGGTGACCGAGCCGCCAAGTGAACAGCCCTCCGGTTCCCCTTCGGTGAGGGGGTGGGACGGAGGCGCGCCGGCGGCCCGGTCAGGCGTCGGCGGTGACGCCCTCCTCGGGGGGGACCGGGATGGGGGTGCGGTCGGGCCCCATCGCGACCATGGTGAAGTGGCCGACGACGCAGAGCTCGCTGGTGCCGGTGCGGGGGTTCTCCTTGCTCACCTGCACGCGCACCCGCATGCTCGTGCGGCCCACCTCCACGACCCGGGCGTAGACCTCCACCAAATCGCCCTGGAGGATCGGGACCTGGAAGGCGATGTCGTCGATCGCCCGGGTCACCACCGTGCTGCGGGACCGGCGCATCGCGGCGAAGCCGGCGGCCTTGTCCATCCACGACATGAGGGTGCCCCCGAACAGGTTGCCCTGGGGGTTCGTGTCGGTGGGGAACACCGACTCGAGCAGCCGTGCCTCCATCCCGGTCCTCCGCGTCCGTCGATCGACGACCGGCGGCAGGTTACCCCGGGCGGCCCTCGCGCGGCGCCAGGCCGAACCGGGCGGCCATCTCCGGGTCGATGTGCTCCGACAGGGCGCGGGCGACGCGGAGCATCGCCTCCTGGTCGCCGGCCGGCAGGTCCTCCAGCCCCGGCGGGGGCGCGGTGAACGCGGCGCGCAGCCGCGCCTGCGCGGCGATCCCCTCCTCGGTGGGCACCAGCTCCTTCACCCGGCGGTCGGTCGCCGACGTGCGGCGCTCCGCGAACCCCCGCTCCTCCAGCCGGTCGGCCAGGGCGGTCGCGTAGGACGCGTCGCAGTGCATGTACCGGGCCAGGTCGCCGATCCGGCGGGGCTGGTCAACGCTCAGGGACATGAGCGACATCGCCTGCGGCGGCGTGAGCCCCTCGTCCAGACCGGCCTGCAGCCAGCGGCCGCGGAGGGACATCGACACCCCCACCAGCATCGCCCACGCCTCTGCTCCGGGACCGCTCACCACCGCCACATTACTACAGATCGTCATTCGTTGACAAAGATCAATGATCGCTTAGTATCAACCATCGTCCGGAGGCGAGCAGGAGGTGGACGCCATGAACGGTGAGGGCACACCCGCGATCGAGGCGCGCGGCCTCGTGAAGACGTACGGGGAGGTGCGCGCGCTCGACGGCGTCGACCTGGCGGTGCCCGCCGGGACCGTGCTGGGCCTGCTCGGGCCGAACGGCGCGGGGAAGACCACCGCGGTCCGGATCCTGGCGACGGTCCTCACGGCCGACGGCGGCGAGGCGCGCGTGCTGGGCATCGACGTGGCGGCGCGGCCCGACGTGGTGCGCACCCGCATCGGCCTGGCCGGGCAGTTCGCCGCGATCGACGGGAACCTCACGGGGCGCGAGAACCTGACCCTGATCGGCGCGCTGACCCACCTGCCGCGCCGGGACATCCGCCCACGGGCCGACGAGCTGCTGGAGCGCTTCGACCTGGCCGACGCCGCCGACCGCACCGCCCGCACCTACTCCGGGGGCATGCGCCGCCGGCTCGACCTGGCGGCGGCGCTGGTCCACCGCCCGCCCGTCCTCTTCCTCGACGAGCCCACCACCGGCCTGGACCCGCAGAGCCGCAACGACCTGTGGGACGTCGTCCGGGGCCTCGTCGCCGACGGGACCACGGTGCTCCTGACCACCCAGTACCTGGAGGAGGCCGATCTGCTGGCGGACCGGATCGTGGTGATCGACCACGGCACCGTCCTGGTGGAGGGCACGTCGGCCGAGCTGAAGCGGCGCCTCGGCGACACCGTCGTCGAGCTGGCGATGCCCGACGAGCGCCAGGCGGCCGCGGCGGCCGGGGTGCTCGAGGGCCTCGACGTCGGCGCCGTGACCCGCGAGGGCGCCGGCGTGCGCCTGACCGCCGCCGACGGCACCCGCGCCCTCATCTCGACCGTCCGCGCCCTCGACGGGGCGGGCCTGGAGCCGGCGAGCGTGGCCGTCCACGAGCCCTCCCTCGACGACGTGTTCCTGACCCTGACCGGCCGCCGCGCCCAGCCCGAGGGCGCCGAGGCCGGCGACGCCCGAGAGGAGGCCGTCCGATGACGACCGACGCGATCGCCGCCACGCCCGTCCACGGGCCGCCCGCGCTCGCCCTGGGCGTGCGCGACGTGGCCTACATGACGTGGCGCAACCTGCTCACCATCCGGCGCCTGCCGCAGCTGCTGGTGTTCGCCACGATCCAGCCGCTGCTGTTCGTGCTGATGTTCCGCTACGTGTTCGGCGGCTCGATCCAGGTGCCCGGGGTCGACTACGTCAACTACCTGATGCCCGGGATCTTCGCCCAGGTCGTGGCGTTCGGCGCCGTGCAGACGGCGGTCGGCCTGGCGGAGGACCGCAACCGCGGCCTCATCGAGCGCCTGCGCTCGCTGCCGATGGCGCGCTACGCGGTGCTGGCGGGGCGCACCCTGGCCGACCTCGTGCGCAACGTGTTCGTGGTGGTGCTGATGCTGGCGGTGGGCTTCGCCGTCGGGTTCCGCGTGCAGACCGACGCCGCCAAGCTGATCCTGGGGCTGCTGGTCCTGCTGACCTTCGGCTACTCGCTGTGCTGGATCTTCGCGTTCGTCGGGCTCTCGGTGCCGAACGCCGAGACGGCCCAGGCCGCCGCCTTCCCGGTGCTGCTGCCGCTGGTCTTCGCCTCGAGCGCGTTCGTCTCGACCGCCAACATGCCGGACTGGCTCCAGGCGTTCGCCGAGCACCAGCCGGTCACGGCGGCCGTCGACGCGATGCGCTCGCTGGTGCTGGGCGGGCCGTGGGGCGAGGACGTGCTCAAGAGCCTGGCGTGGACCGCGGGCATCCTCATCGTCTTCGTGCCGCTCTCCATCAAGCGCTACCGCGCCAGCGCGTGAGTCCGGCACCCGGGGCCGTCGTGTTCGACCTCGACGGGGTGATCGTCTCCACCGAGGAGGTCTGGGACCGGGTCCGCGAGGACCTGGCCCGCGAGCGCGGCGGCCGCTGGGCGCCCGACGCCCACACCACGATGATGGGGATGTCGACGCCGGAGTGGACGGCCTACATGCACGACGACCTGGGCGTCCCGATGTCCCCGCGGGAGATCGCCGCCGAGGTGGAGCGGCGCCTGGTGGCCCGCTACGAGGAGCACCTGCCGCTCATCCCCGGGGCGGGCGACGCGGTGCGGGCGCTGGCGGCGGATCTTCCGCTGGGGCTGGCGAGCTCGTCGACCCCGGGCCTGATCGCCGCGGTGCTCCGCATCGCGGGCCTGGCGGGGTGCTTCCGGGCCACGGTCTCCTCACAGGAGGTCCCCCGGGGCAAGCCGGCGCCCGACGTCTACCTGCGCGCGCTGGAGCTGCTGGAGGTTGCGCCCGGGCACGCGGTCGCGGTGGAGGACTCCGGCGCGGGCATCCGCTCGGCGGCGGCCGCGGGGATGCGCGTGCTGGCGATCCCGAACCCCGTGTACCCGCCCGCCGGGGCCGACCTGGCGCTCGCCGACGCGGTGCGCCCGCGGATCGCCGGCCTCACCCCGGACGGCCTGCCGGGTTGACCGCCCGCCGCCGGGCGCATAGGAAGTCGTCCGTGCCCGTCCACATCCGCCAGCTCACCCCGCTCGCCCTCCTGGAGCGCTCGGCCGACGTCTTCGCCGGACGCGTCGCGGTGGTCGACGGAGACGAGCGCCTGACCCACGCCGAGCTGGCCGCCGAGGCCACCCGCATGGCCAACGCGCTGCGGGCGTCCGGCATCGGCCCCGGCGACCGTGTCGCCTACCTGGCGCCCAACTCCATCGCGATGCTCGTCGCGCACTTCGCGGTGCCGCTCTCGGGCGCCGTGCTGGTGGCCATCAACACCCGCCTGGCCCCGCGCGAGGTCCGCTCGATCCTGCTCCACTCCGGGTCGCGGATGCTGGTGGCCCACGCGTCGCTGGCCGACACGGTCCTGCCGGTCATCGACGACCTGGGGGTGGAGGAACTGGTGTGGGACGGCGCGGCCGGCGGCGACGCGCCGCCCGGGACGCCGTACGCCGAGCTGCGCGCACGCGGCTCGGATGCGCCGCTGCCGTGGACGGTCGCCGACGAGGACGCCACGATCTCGATCAACTACACGTCGGGCACGACGGGCGACCCGAAGGGCGTGATGTACACGCACCGCGGCGCCTACCTCAACGCCCTGGGCGAGAACATCACGCACCTCCACGGGCCGGACACCGTGTACCTGTGGACGCTCCCGATGTTCCACTGCAACGGCTGGTGCCACCCCTGGGCGATCGTCGGCGCCGGCGGGCGCCAGGTGTGCCTGCGGGCCGTGCGCGGCGACCGCATCTGGGAGCTCATCGACGCCGAGGGCGTGACCCACCTGTGCGGGGCGCCGGCGGTGTTGTCGGTGCTGGTCAACGATCCCGCGGCGCACCGCGTGGAGCGGCCCCTGACCGTGACGGTCGCGGCTGCGCCGCCCAGTCCCACGATCGTGGCCCAGACCGAGGCGATCGGCGCCCACGTGATCCACGTCTACGGGCTCACCGAGACCTACGGCCCCCACACGGTGTGCCAGTGGCAGGTGGGCTGGGAGGACGAGGACGCCGAGGCGCGGGCCCGCCTGCTGTCGCGCCAGGGCGTGGCGATGGTCATGGCCGACCCGATCCGGGTGGTCGACGAGCAGGGCGTGGACGTGCCGCGCGACGGCGTCACCATCGGCGAGATCGTCATGTCCGGCAACAACGTGATGAAGGGCTACTTCGCCGACCCGGACGCCACGGCCACGGCCTTCCGGGGCGGCGTCTTCCACTCCGGCGACCTCGGGGTGCACCACCCCGACGGCTACGTGGAGCTGCGCGACCGCGCGAAGGACGTGGTCGTCTCCGGCGGCGAGAACATCTCGACCATCGAGGTGGAGCAGGCGATCGTGAGCCACCCGGCGGTGCTCGAGGCGGCCGTCATCGGCATCCCCGACGACAGGTGGGGCGAGCGGCCGAAGGCCTTCGTGGTCGCCCGGCCCGGCGTCGCGCCGCCCGCGCCGGAGGACCTCGAGGCCCACGTGCGGGAGCGCCTGGCCGGCTACAAGTGCCCCGACCGCTTCGAGCTGCTCGACGAGCTGCCGCGCACCTCCACCGGCAAGGTGCGCAAGTACGAGCTGCGCGAGCGCGAGTGGGCGGGCCGGGAGTCGCGGATCAACTGAAAACCGCAGGAAAGCTCCGGATCGGGCCTAGCCGTTCGGAGGGTTTTCGCGCGTGTGCTGCCCTTCTCCGAAGGGGATGACCTATCGTGCGTCTCCAGGCGACGGGGAGGAGATTGGGGTGGGCACCGAGGACGTCCAGCAGCGCCGCGAGATGGCCGCCCGCCAGCGGGCCATGGCCGTCCAGTTGGGTCGTGCCGGGGTCGCGCAGGAGGCGATCTCCGCGCGCACAGGCTTGACGAAGTCGGCGATCCGCCGGGCCATCGCCCGGGAGACCAAGGAGGTCTCCTCGCAGGCGGATGAGCGCCTCGCCCTCCACGTCGACGCGCTCATGGAGCTGTGGCGCGCGCTGTACCCCGCGGCCTCCGCCGGCGACCTCGCCTCCATCGACCGCTTCCTCGCGATCGAGCGCCGCGTGGGCGACCTGATCGGGCTCGGACGGGGCGCGGACGCGGTGGCGGTGCTGCCGCTCGCGGAGGAGGACGGCCTGTCCCTCGAGGGCCGCCGCTTCGTGAGGAGCTCGCCCACGGCCTGACCCGACGTTCCCCGCCGGCGGCCATGCGCCGCCGGTTACGCTTCCCCGCGGTCCGTAACCGGGATGGGAGGCGCCCATGAGGAACGCCGTGCGGGACTTCAAGGAGTTCGTGCTGAAGGGCGACGTCGTCGCCCTGGCCGTCGCGGTCGTCATCGCGACGGCGTTCGGCGCCGTCATCGCGGCGTTCGTCGCCAACATCGTGACGCCGCTGATCGCGGCGATCGGCGGTCAGCCCGATTTCTCCGAGCTCACGTTCACGGTCAACGGGAGCACGTTCAAGTACGGCCTGTTCTTCAACGCGATCATCACGTTCCTCCTGATCGCGCTGATCGTCTTCTTCCTGGTCGTCCGCCCGTACAACCACTTCAAGAAGCGGTTCGAGCGTGGCGAGGACGACACGGTCGAGCCTCCCGAGTACGCCGTCGAGACGGCCGACGCCTCCTCCATCTCGGAGGTCCTGAACGCGCGCTCGGCGGACGGCTGGAAGGTCGTGTCGGTGGGCGAGGGCGGCGACGGCCGCCTCTCCGCGGTGCTCGTCAAGGGAGAGTCCTGACGGTCCGACGGCGGTTCCGGCCGTTTCCGCTCGCCATGACGGGCGGCACAATGGGATGATCGCGCGCGTCGATCCGGGGTGGGACGTGCCATGACGACGACTGAGAGACCCGCGCCGGCGGGGTCGCCGGGGGTGCTCCGCACGCGGCTGCTGCCGCCGCGGCTGCCGCCCAACTCGGTGGCCCGGCCGGAGCTCGTGACCCGCGTGCAGCGCGGGTTCGGCGGGCGCGTGACCGCGCTCGTCGCCGGGGCCGGGTACGGGAAGACCACCCTCCTGGTGCAGGCGCTCGAGACCTCGCCCACCCCGTGGGTGTGGCTCTCGTGCGACGCGCGCCTGCGCACGCCGGAGATGCTGATCACGCACGTCGCCGCCGGGATCGCCGAGGCGTTCCCCGGTGTGGCGTCCGCGCTGCCGCCCGGGGGCGGGCCCGAGGACCAGATCGCGGCCCTCGCCAACGAGCTGGTGGCGACGATCCCGGACGACTTCGTGCTGGCGCTCGACGACGTGCACGCGCTCGAGGGGCCGGTGGCCGATGCGCTGGTGCTGCTCGCCGCCGACCTGCCCCCCAACGTGCACCTGGCGATGACCGGGCGGCGGGCGCTGGGCCCGGCGCTGGCGCGGTCGGCCGCCGGCGGGGTGACGCAGATCGGCGAGGAGGAACTGGCGTTCAGCTTCGACGAGGCGGCCGCGCTGCTGGAGGACGCGCCGGGCGGGCTGGCCGAGGACGAGATCGGCGTGATCCACGACCGCACCGAGGGCTGGGTGGCCGGCCTGCTGCTCGCCACCCGGTCGGCCGGGGGGAGCGCCGGGGCCCGGGTGGCCGGCGGCGCCCACTTCGACTACCTCGCCGAGGAGGTGCTCGGCGGCCTGCCGTCCGACACCCAGCGCTTCCTGCTCGACACGTCCGTGCTGGAGCGGTTCACGCCGGCGCACGCCGCGGCGGTGTCGGGCCGCGCCGACGCGCGCGACGTGATCCGCGGCCTGGTCGACTCGCACCTGTTCATCGTCCAGGCGGAGGGCGGCTGGCACCGCTACCACCACCTCTTCCACGCGTTCCTGCTGCGGCACCTGGCCGAGCACGAGCCCGAGTCGCTGCCGGGGCTGCACCTGAAGGCGGGTCACGCCTGGCAGGCGTCCGGCGACCACCAGGAGGCGGTCCGCCACTTCCTGGAGGCCGGCGCGATGGAGGAGGCGGCCGCGGCGCTGGAGCCGGTGGCCGAGTCGATGGTGCCGACCCCGGAGCGCCAGACGCTGGCCGTGTGGCTGGCCCGGATCCCCGAGGACGTGTGGCGCCCGCGGCCGCGGATCGCGCTGGCGGGGGCGCTGCTGGCGTACCTGGCCGGCGACGGCCGCGGGGCCTTCGAGGCGTGGGACGACGCGATCGCCCGGCTGGCGGCGGAGGGCGACCTGGAGCGGGCCGCCGGCGCGCTCTACCGCTCCCAGCAGGCGATGCTCACGGCGGGCGTGCCGCCGGCGGCACGGGTGGCGATGGCGGCGCCCTACCTCGACCGCCTGGCCGCCGCGGGCCCGGTCGGCGCGATGGCAACGATGATCGTGGCGGTGGCGCACGCCGTGGGGGTCCAGCCGGCCGAGGCGGAACGCCTGATGGGCGCGGCCCTCGCGTCGGCGGGACGGCGCGAGCAGGCGCTGCTGGAGCCCTGCGCCGAGATGGCGCGCGGCTTCTACTTCGACTACCCGGGGGGCCGCATCGACCAGGCGCTCGCGCGCATCGACGGCGCCCTGGCGCGGCTGGAGCCGATCGAGGTGGAGGACTCCCGGATGCTCCAGGCCTTCGGCCGGGGCTTCCGCGCGGCCATCCTGGTGGACGCCGGCCGCTGGCACGCGGGGCTGGAGGAGGCCCGGGCCGTGGTGGAGCTGTCGGCGTCGGTCGGGATGCGGTCCGCGCCCGGACTCCTCAACCTCTGGTGGAGGTTCACGGCGCTCGCCGGGCTGGGCGACTGGGAGGGCATGGCCGCCCTGGAGCCGGAGGCGCGCCGGGTGGTCGCCGCGGGGCCCGGCACCAACGTGGGATACCGCATCACGGCGGGCCTCGCGCGCCTGGCGGCGTCCATCGGCGACACGGGCACGGCCCTCGCGCGGATCACCGCCGCGCGCGACGCGGTGCACACCTACGGCGACTCCTACGAGATCCCGACGGTGCTGTGCGAGCTGGTGCTGGCGGCGGTCGACGTGCGCCAGGACGAGCTGGCCCGGGACATCGCGGAGGAGGCGGTCGCCATCGCCGACCGCTACGACCTCGACTGGTTCCGGGCGCGCGCGAGCCTGCTGTCGGCCTTCGTCCAGGGCGGGACCGAGCTGGGCGACCGCCGGCTCGCCGACGCGCTGGCCCTGAGCGCCGAGCACGATCTGGCGGTCCTGTGGGCCCGGCGCGAGCGGCCGCGGGCGGCGGGGCTGCTGGCCCGCGCCATCGCCGAGGATCTGCCGGGCGCCGACACGGCCGCCGCGCTGGCCGCGAGCGCGGGACGCGAGGTGCTGCACGACGCCGTGATCGCCGTCGCGGGGCGGCCGGGGGCCCTCGTCCGGCTCGCCGACGCGGTGGACGACGAGACCGACGTCGACGCCGAGACCATGCGCCTGCTGCTGGCGGAGGACGACCCGGCCGTGGCCGAGGCCGCCGAGCGGGCCCGGGCGGTGCTGGAGCGGCGGCCGCGCCAGCCGGTCCGGATCGAGACCTTCGGCGGCCTGCGGCTCTACCGGGCGGGGGCGCGGGTGCCCGACACGGCGTTCACGCGCGCCAAGGCGCGGGCCCTGCTCGGCGCGCTGGTCTGCGCCGGCGGCCGGGGCGCCCACCGCGACCGGCTGCTGGAGCACCTGTGGCCCGACCTGGCGCCGGAGCGCGGCGCCCGCGCGCTGGACACGACGCTCCACGAGCTGCGCCGCACGCTGGAGCCGGCGGCGTCGCCCCGGTCCGGTGGGTCGCTGGTGGTCCGCGAGGGGGAGCTGTACCGCCTGGCGCTCGGCGACCGGGACTCCTGGGACGCGGGCGAGTTCATGGAGCTGGCCCGCGGGGCGGCCGGCGCCACCGACGACGTCGCCCTGGGCCGGATGCTGCGGGCCGAGACCCTGTGGCGCGGCGACTTCCTGCCCGACTTCCCGTACGAGCCCTGGGCGGAGGACGTCCGGCGCGAGCTCGAGCACGAGAGGGTGGCCCTGCTGGAGCGGTTGGCCGCCGCCCTGATGGACACCGGCCGCCCGGCCGCCGCGATCGACCGCCTCCGCCGCCTGCTGGACACCGACCCGGAGCGCGAGGGCTGGCACCGGCAGCTCATGCGCGCCTACGCGCAGGCGGGCGAGCGGGCCCTGGCGCTGCGCCAGTTCCACGCGTGCCGGGCGACCCTGCGGGGCCGCCTCGGCATCGAGCCGAGCGCCGAAACCCGGGAGTTGTACGCCTCGCTGCTTTGACCCGCGCGAAGCGGCCCGAATAGAGTCGGTTCACCACGAAAACGCGTCCGGTCACGATGTCCGCATCCCGAGGAGGCTCGGAAGATGGGCTCGCCCGACATCAAGCTCATCCCCACCGATTTCGACATCGACATGGGGGTGGACGCGACGGTCACGACGGTCTCCGACGTGCGGGCGACCACGTCGTCGGTGATCATGGGCAGCACGGACGCGCCGATCGCGTTGCGCGTCGAGCCCCTCGACGTGTCGGCCACGCTGAAGGGCGACCCGAAGGCGCCGATCACCGCGAACGCGGGCGTCGATCTCGACCTGCGCAACCTGCCGCACCTGACGTTCGATCAGATCACCGAGCTGATCCGCACCGTCACCCTGGCGAAGTCGCGCATCCGGTTCCCGGTGAACATGAACTTCGCCGTCTCCGTGTTCCCGCTGACGCTCCTCGGGGTCGACGCGCTGTCGTTCACCGTCTGCGGCGAGCCGGCGATCATCCGCGACGACTGCGTGCCGGAGTGCGAGGAGCCCTGCGTCGAGGTCGACGACCGGCCGCCGAAGGACCCGAAGGGCTGATCCGGTGCCGGCGACCCGGCGCACACCGACGGTCCGCGCGAGCGCGTCGCTGCTCGCCGGCTCGCCCCGGCGCGTGACGGGGCACGTCGAGGTCGAGAACCGGGGTGCGGAGGAGCTGGTGGTGCGCGCCGTGGAGGTCGCCGGCGCCGGGACCGTCCCGGTGGCGGCGACCGTCGCGCCCGGCGGCTCGGCCCGCGTGCGGGTGCGCCTGCGGCTCGACCGTCACGCCCCGCCCGGGCGGCGGGAGGTGGAGGTGGCGGTGGGGGACGCCCGCACGACGGCCGTCCTGGAGGTGGCCGAGCACCCGCGCGTGCGCATCTCGCCCCCGGCGGTGGCCGTGCGCGGCGCGCCGGGCGCGGCGGTGACCGCCCGCGTGGTGGTGGCCAACCTCGGGAACGTCACCGTGCCCCTCGACCGGCTGGGGGCGGTGAGCCTGGACGAGGACGGCGGCGTGTGCCGGAGCCTCGACGGCGCGCTGCGCGCAGCGGGGGAGAAGGGGTACCAGGCGGTGCTCGACGAGGCGGTGCGCCGGATCGCCGGCACGCGGGTCGATCAGCTGCGGGTGCGCGCGGGCGACCCGGCTCCCGTGGAGCCCGGCGAGACCCGCGCCGTCGACCTGGAGTTGCGCCTGCCGCCCGGGATGGAGGCCGGGCGCAGCTACTCGGGGATGCTGCGGCTGGTGGGCGCGTCGCTCCTGGTCCAGGTCACGGCGGAGGCGGCTGCGCCCGCGAAGCGGCGGGCGCGATGAGCACCGTCGCCCGCAACCTGCGCCGGATCCGCACGACCACCTGGACGCTGGCGGACGCCGCCGGCCTGCGGCTGTCGGTGTGCCCGCCGCCCGAGGTCCACGACTGCGACCTGCGCCTGGGGACCGTGACCCGCGACGTCTACATCGGCGAGACGATCCGCATCCCCGTGCGCCTCAGGAACCGCTCCGGCCGCGGCCGCAGGCTCATCCTCACGGCCGGCCCCTTCGCGGCGGAGGACGGCGCCACCGCCCCCGCCCCCACCGTCGACCCCGGCATCGTGCTGATGGAGTCCGAGTCCGGGCTGGTGACCGTCGGCGTGGAGGTCACGCCGGTGTTCCAGCCGGGTCGCGAGTACGTCGCCGTGGTCACGGTGTCCTCGCGCTGCTGCGACCCGCAGGAGCTGAGAGTGCGCCTGCGGGTGCGTCCCGACGGGCGCTGCCCCACCTTCGACGTCTGCTGTGGGGGGGCCGACGAGCCCGGCCCCTGCGGGGAGCGGCGGGGCCGAACGGCGCGCTGATGTCGGGGCTGCCGCCGGACCCCACGGGACTCGGGGCGATCCTCGGGGACCCCGAGGTCCGCCGGATGGTCGGCGACCTGGTGGCCCGGAAGCTGAAGGCCGACCTGGAGGCGCTGCGCGGCGGCGCCGAGCTGCTCGGCCGCGTGCGCGTGACCCCGGACGGGGTGCCCACGGGCCCGCGCGAGGGGGTGGTCCGCGAGCTCGTGCGCCTGCAGCTGGAGTACTACGGCGCCCTCATCGACATGACCGCCGAGTTCCACGAGCGCACGCGGGCCCTGCTCATCGGCGACCCGTCCCCCGACGCGCCGGAGGGCGAGGGCCGCGACCCGGATCCCGAGATGCGCCTGAGCGGCCCGCCGGGGAGCACGGTGCGCTCGGCGTTCCGGGTCGAGAACACGACGCTGGCCCCGATGAGCGTGGAGCTGGTCGCGAGCCCGCTCCGCCGCGACGGGACCGGCGAGGAGGTGGCGGCGGCCATCGTCTTCGATCCTCCGCGGGCCGAGCTCACGCCCGGCCAGGAGGCCCACATCGCGGTGATCGTCCCCGTCGGGAAGGACATGGCGCCGGGCGACGTCTACCGCGGGACGATCGGCGCGGCGGGCATCGGCGCCGTCCGGATCGACCTCCGGCTCGAGGTGCAGGAGCGACCACCGAAGCCCCCGGCGGCGAAGAAGGCCGCCGCGAAGAAGCCCGCGGCCCGGAAGCCGGCCGTGAAGAAGACCGCCGCGAAGCGGACCGCCGCGAAGACGACCGGTAAATGACCGGGATGCCCACGCTCACCCTCGCCGCCGCGCCGGCCGGCGCGGCGGACGACGGCGGCGGTGACCGCGTGGACCGGGCGCTGGCGCGGGCGCTGCTGCTGGCCCTGGTGGAGGAGGGCCGCCGGTTCGCGGCGACACCGGAAGGCGACCGCTGGCGGCGGGTCCTGGCGGGCGCGTCGGCCGCGCGCGAGGGCCGGGCCCTCTGGACGGCGGCGGGCCTCGACCAGTTCCTGACGGGCGCCGACCGGGGCCCGGGGTCGCCCCGGGCGATGGCCCACGACCTGCAGGCGCTCGCCGCCGAGCCGTCGCCGCCGGGCGCCCGCCCGCTGAGGTTCGCGGTGGGCGATGGCTGACGACGACGAGTTCGACCAGCGGAACCCGTTCCTGCTGGCGATGCTGGGCCTGGTGTCGCTGGTCGACGACGCCCTGGCCGACGACCGCGACGGGCCGGCGGGCCGCGACCGGCCGGGGGCGCCCCCGCGGGACGAGCCGCTGCTGCGGTGACGGATGCCGCCGCCGGGGCCCTCGGCGTGATCGACCGGCTCCACCCCCCGGACCCCGGCGCCCCCGACGCCGGGCGGTACAAGGAGTGGCACCACTTCGTGCTGTTCGACGGCGGCGAGCGCACGGTGATCGTGAACCTGAGCGTCGACGGCGACCCCTCCGGCCCCGGCGGCCAGGCGAAGGTGGTGCTGCTGGCGCACGGGCCCGAGGGGTGGTCGGGGGGAGTCGACCTGTACGCCGGGCGCGACGCGGCGCTGTCGGGGCGCTCGGCGGGCCTGCGGGTGGGGCGCCAGCGCATCGCGCTACGCAGCGGCCGCTACCGGGTGGCGGCGGCGCTGCGCGACGGCTCCCTGGGCGTGCGAGCCGAGCTGGTGCCGGCGGCGGCGCCGGCGATGATCTGGCACGACACGCCGGTGGGGAGCGGCTACGTCAACTGGCTCATCGTCCCCGACCTGACGGTGCGAGGGACGGCCCGGCTGCGGGGGTGGCGCGGGGCGCTCGACGGCTGGCGCGGCTACCACGACCACAACTGGGGCCGCTGGTGGTGGGGCGAGGACTTCGGGTGGCAGTGGGGCGTCGCCCGTGAGCCGGCCGGCGACGGCGCGCCGGGGCTGACCGTGGTCTACGACCGCACCTCCGACCGCGGCGGGGCCGTGGCCAAGGAGCACACGCTCTCGCTGTGGGACGGCGCTGACCTGGTGCGGGTGTTCGCCCGGGATGAGCTGCGGGCGCGGATGCGCGGGCGGTTCGACGGCGGCCCCGTGCGGCGGGTGCCGGGGGTCATGGGGCTGCTGGCGCAGGGGTCGGCCTCGGCGGTGCCGCGCAGCGTCGAGGTGGAGGCCGGCGACGGGGCCGACCGGCTGGCGCTGCGGTTCGCGCCGGAGAGCGTGGTGGAGGTGGTGGTGCCCAGCGAGATGGGCCCCGGGTTCGTGCGCCTGGCCGAGGTGGTCGGGCAGATGCGGGTCGAGGGGCGGGCCGCCGGCCGCGACGTGGCGTTCGCCTCGCGGGCGGTGTTCGAGTTCATGGGGGCGTGACGTGGCCGTCGCGCCGGCCCGGCGGGCGACCACCGCCGCGTTCGTGCGGCGCGCGCTGGCCCTGCTGCGGTCGCAGCAGCCGGCCGCGTACCACCGGATGGTCGACGCGCTGCGCCCCGGCGCGGTGCTGCTGGAGGTCGACGGGGAGCGGTTCGCCGTGGAGGCCCGCGGCGACGGGGCCTGGACGGGCCGCCGCGCCACGCGCCCCGCGACGGGCCGGGTGACGGCGCGCGACGGCGTGGTGCTGGACCTCATCGACGGGCGGCTCGACCTGCTCGGCGCCGTGGAGGCGGGGCGGCTCGACGTGCGCGGCGACCCCGAGGCGGTGCTGCGGCTGGCACGGGCGCTGTCGGCGTTCGTGGAGGGGGCGGTCCGCGCCCCCGGCCTGCGCGACCTGCTCGACGAGTACCGCGCCGCCGTCAGAGCCGGCGCGTGATCATGTAGTCGATCATCTCGTTCAGGAACCGCCGGTGGGGGGACGCCGGCATCCAGCGCAGGTCGCGCGCGAAGAGCATCTCGGCGCGCAGCGCCAGGCGGTGGGCGAGGGCGCGGGCGAAGTCGATGGAGCCGCAGGCGTCCATCGCCCCCCGCACGAACGCCAGCTCGTCGGCGGTCTTGTCGTCGCGGTCCTTTCCGAAGATGCGCACCAGGCGGGCCCGATCGCGGCGGCGCGCGTTGGCCAGCACGTGGACGACCATCACGGTGCGCTTGCCCTCGGCGATGTCGCCCCCGATCTCCTTGCCGTACAGGTGCTCCTCCGCCGTGAGGTTCAGGACGTCGTCCTGGATCTGGAACGCGGCGCCCACGTGGAAGCCGAACGCGTCGAAGCGGTCGAGCCGCTCCGGGGGCGCGCCGGCGATGAGCGCGCCGATGCGCATGGGGGCGATGCACGTGTACCAGCAGGTCTTCTTGCGGCACATGGTGAGGTAGTCGCGCACCCCGAGGTCGGAGCGGTTGTGCCGGATCCAGTCCAGCTCGATCGCCTGCCCCTCCACCGACTCGCGGGCCATGCGCTCGGCCTCGCGCACCGTCGCCAGGGCCCGCTCCAGGCCGACCACCTCCACGTTGCGCAGCAGCGTGCCGAGCGCCAGCACGTTCATGCCGTCGCCAACGTTGGCGGCGATGCCGACGCCGTACTTGGCGTGCAGGGTGGGGCTGCCGCGCCGGTTGAGCGACCCGTCCTCCAGGTCGTCGTGGATCAGGAACGCGTTGTGGAACAGCTCGAGCGCCGCCGCCGAGGGCACCGCGTCGGCCAGGCGCCCGCCGCACCCCTGGCAGGTGGCGAGGCACAGCGCGGGCCGGAACCCCTTCCCCTCCCGGAGTGGGTATTCGAGCATCAGGTCGTAGAGGACCCCCCGGTAGGTGTTGTCGGGGATCAGGGCGCGCAGCTCCTCCAGCACCTCCTCGCGGTAGCGGGCGAGGGTCTCGAAGAAGCGGTCGTGGCCGCCGCCGGAGCGCCCCGCGCGCTCCTTCTCGCGCATGGTGGCGGCGCCGGCGGGCCTGGCCGCGGAGGTCATGCCCGGGCGGCGACCATCTCGTCCAGCATCTCCTGCATCCGCCCCTCGATGCGCTCGTAGCACTCGCGCACCACCCGCCGGTCGCGCATGTCGGCGGGGTCGATGTCGTCCAGGTCGATCGGCGGCCCCACCCGCACGTCGATCCGCGCCGGGAAGGGGATGTTGTACATGAAGCCGATCGTGATCCCCCACGGCCACGAGTAGGAGATCGGCAGCCGCGGGATCCCCCGCCGGTCCAGACGCAGGCGGCGCGCCAGCCCCTCGCCCTCGTTGAGGACGATGAGCGTCTCGTGCCCGCCGGCGGCGACCAGCGGGATGATCGGGCAGCGGTACTTCATCGCCAGCTTGATGAACCCGGTGCGGCCCCACAGGTCGACCTGGTTCCGGCGGGCGAAGCTGCGGTACACCTCGTCGCCGCCGCCGGGGTAGACGAGCACGACAGCGCCGGCGTCGAGGGCCTCCATCGCCTGTCGCGGGTGGGCCCGGATCCCCCCGATCTTCATGGTGTGCACGTTGAGGAACGGCACCTTGAAGATCGCCGGATGCACGAGCCCGTACATCGGCGTGTCGGCGCCGTGGGCGGTCATCCACGCGTGCAGCGTGATCGCCGTGTCAGGGGTCATGATGCCCCCGCTGTGGTTGCCCACCACGAGCGCCGGCCCTTCCCGCGGCAGGTGCTCGAGGCCCGTCGCCGTGGCGCGGAACCAGTACCGGTGGAGCACCTCCATCAGCGGCATCAGCTCGCGGATGTAGGCCGGGTCGCGCCGGTGCAGCCCCACCCCGTCGAAGTGCGACGGGTTCTCGCGGAACACGGTCGGTGGAAGCGACATCGGCGGCTCCCGGCGTGGGGATCCGAGTCTACGACAGGCCTTCGCCGTACTGCTCGACCGCGTAGCCGAGCAGCCCGCAGGCCTCCAGGCGGTCGGCGGGGGCCCGGAACGTCACCTGGACCACGCCGGGGTGGCGGCCGATCTCGATGGCGCCCGCGATCGTCGCGCGGTTCATCACCTCGGGGACCGGCATGCCGAGCAGGCTGGCGGCCCGGGCCAGGCCGTTGTCGGTGGCCGAGTTGAGGTCGGGGCCGGTGCCGACCACCGACACCGGGTACGCCTCCTCCAGCCGGTCGATGCCGTGCCGGCGGGCGAGCGCCAGGGCACGCTCGCGCTCGGTGTCGCCGAGGGGCCGCGCCAGGAAGGGCAGGTCCTCCTCCACGGGGAACAGGATGGGCCCGTCGTTGCCGAGGCCCTTCAGCACCTCCACCTGGAGGGTCACCGTGCCCGCCACGTCGCAGGTGTGGCCGGCGATCTCGCCGTCGCCCTGGAGGGCGTGCATGTCGCCCAGGTAGACGCCGGCGCCCTCGACCTTCACGGGGCACACCAGGATCGCGCCGGCCCGCGCCGCGTCGATGTCCATGTGGCCGTCGGTCTTGTGCCGCTGGAGCGCCTGCGCGTCGAGGGCGAAGCGGTGCGGCGCCCCGATCAGGAACGCGCCGAAGTCGCCCGCGTTGTGCGAGTCGGGGATCGTGGTGGAGGGGGACGTGCCGAGCTGGCCGAGGAACGGGCGCAGCCGCGTCGCCAGGGCCACGATGTCGTGGGGCGCGAACCCCAGGATCGGGTTCTGCACCGAGTTGTCGGGCAGCGCCGCGTACCGGGCGGCCTCGCGGGCGAAGCCCTCCGCCGCCTCCCGCGGGACGGTCACGCCCACGGAGCGCAGCTCGTCGAACGCGATCGTGTAGCCGCTGGTGAACGTGAACGGCGTGCAGTCGGCGCCGCAGTTCGCGCAGCGCACCGATTCCGGGCCGATCCCGTCAACGCGGGTCTCCGGCCACTCGGTCCCGCAGCCGGGGCACACGGCGGCGATGTACGGGTCGCCGTTGAAGCGGCCCTCCATCGCCTGGTCGTTGCCGGAGGCGGTGGCGAGGGAGGTGACCTCGATGTCCTTGATCCGGATCGCGACGGCGTCGCCGGGCATGGCGCCCTCGACGGCGACGGGCTGGCACACCTCGTGGCCGCCGCGGATGGACGGCGTGATCATGGGCCCCCAGCACCCGGGTGTGGGGTTCCAGACGATGTGCCCCCCGTCGGCCACCGGCCCCAGCATCGGCACGTCCGGGCCCAGCAGCCCGTCGGTGAACGTGTCGACGAGGACGGTCTGGCGGGCCTCGCCGGTGCGGGGCGACGATTCCTGGGTGGCCATCGGTGGCTCCTCTCTCCGGTCAGCCGCCCGAGACGGGCAGCAGCAGGGCGATCTCCTGGCGGTCCTCGAGGCGCCGGCCGGCGTCGGCGTGGCTCCCGCCGATCACGGGGAGCGCGGAGCGCAGCGCGGGCGCCAGCTCCGGCTCCCGCTCGCGCAGGCGTGAGAGCGCGTCGCCGACGGTGGCGCCGTCGTCGAGCTCCAGCGTGTGCGACGGCGCCGTCAAGAGCCGGGCCAGTCCGGCCCCGAGGCGGACACGCACCTGCATCGCTCCCACGCCCTCCCTCGACGGTCCGGCCGAGTGGGGGTGAGCGTATCCCGGGGCCTCACCGCGTGCAGGACGCGGCGGCACGTGCCATGTCCGCCTCGGCCTTCGCCGCACGCTCGAAGTGCACGAGGGCCCGTTCCGGGGCCGCCGCCGCGAATGCCGCGCCGCCCTGGACGTAGCTGCCGAAGGCCCGCCTGGCGGCCGCCAGGGCCTCCCGGTTGCATGGAGGGAGCGCGCCGGCATCGATCGCGCTGAGGCGCGCCACCCCGGCCTCCGCCGTTGCGCGGACCGCCGCGCCACCCTCGACCAGGCAGGGGACGTCGTCGCACGCCTCGATGCGGTCGAACGGCGCGTCGAGGGTCGCGAAGAGCGCGGTGATCTCGCGGGCCGCCGCCAGCCCCGGGTGATCCTCCGCGCCCTCGACGCAGGCGACGATCTGATCCTGGATGGACCGGCCCTCGCGATCGACGCGCTCCGACCGGATTCCCACCGAGTCCAGGTCTCCCGCCTCCGCCGCCCGCCCGACGTCGCCGACCGCCTCGAAGTAGCCGACGATCGTCCGCCCGATGTCACGGAGGCACGGGTCGTCCAGCGCCTCGGTGTCGTCGGCGAGGTTCGTCGCCGCGTAGTACGCCCGCTGGCCGAGTGGGCCGCCCGTGCTGCGGAGGCACGCCACGTCGCCGGCGCAGTCGAGCACCGGGGCCAGCAGCCGGTTCGTCTGTCCGATCTCCGAGCGCACCCGTTCGGCGAAGGCCGCGTCACCCCGTGACATCCCGCCGTCACGGCCGCCGCCGCACGCCGCGACGAGGGCCGTCGCGGCCAGCACCAGCAGGGCGAGCGCGCGGGCCGGCACGACGGTTCAGCGCATGCCGAGGAGGAGGCGTCGCACCGTGTCGGCGGCGTCGTGCACCAGGGGCGGGCCGTGGCCGGTGCCGATCCACTCGACGTCGCCGACCGACGCGAGCTCGGCGAGCGAGCGGCGGTTGCGGTCCATGTCCGTCGAGAGGCCCCGCCAGCCGATCTCGACCTTCGGCCACGTGACCAGGACGTCGCCGGTGAAGAGCGCCTTCTCGGCCGGCCAGTAGAAGCTCATGCTCCCGTCCGTGTGGCCCGGGGTGTGGACCGCCTGGAGGCTGCCGACGGAGTCGCCGTGGCGGACCTCGACGTCCGTGTCGCACTCGGGGGCGGAGAGGAACCCCCAGCGGTGGCCGGCCTTCTCGGCGTAGTAGCCCAGGGTGAGGCCCGCCTGGAGGTGGTAGACGCGGAACGGGCGCCGCGGCCAGAACCCGGTGGGGGCCGACGGGCGCTCGCCGGCGATGATCGACGCCTCGAACGGGCTCGCGTGGACCGTCGCGCCGCTCGCCTGCTTCAGCCATGCTGCGCCGCGGACGTGCGAGCGGTGCGCGTGGGTCAGCACGATCCGGCGCAGATCCGTCACGCCCTTTCCGATCCGCGCGAGCGCCCGGAGCACCTCGCTGCCGTCGTCCGCCGACAGGGTGTCGATGAGCGTGAGCCCGTCGTCGTCCTCCAGCAGGTACGCGTGCACCCGGCCGGCGGAGCCGTCGGTCAGGGCGTGGATGCGCGTGTTCACTTGGCCGTGACCTCCGCGTTCAGTTGAACGACGGCTCCGGGCCCCAGGGGGCGAACGGGCTCCCGGGGAGGGCGTCGAGGGTGGCGCCGAGCTCGGGCAGGTGGCGGCGGATGACGCCGGCCATGGTGGCGTCCTCGATCCAGCGCAGCCCCTCCGGGGTGTAGTGCTCCGGCCCCCACTCGTCGGTGTAGCGGGGATCCGACTTCAGGCGGCGCGACGCCATGAGCACGAAGATGCGGAACGCCGTCTCGCTGAACCCGAAGCCGGGCAGGAGCGGCTCGGCGTAGCAGCCGACCATCAGGTCGACCTGCTCCACGTCGCCGTAGACGTCGCGCAGCTCGGCGGCGGCCGCCGCGTCGCCGCCGGTCAGCTCCTCGAACGATCGGACGGGGCGCATCCGCAGCATCCGGCGGAACGCGTTGTAGCGGGGGACGCCGCGCTCGCGGTCGCGGATCACGTCCACCGCGGCCAGGTCGATCCGCCGCTCCGAGCCGTGGCTGGACGGGCGCTCCAGGTCGCGGAGCGTGTCCGGGTAGTTGTGGAGCGCCAGCATGCCGGGGCGCACGTGCCCGAACGAGGCGACCACCCCCGCCAGGCCGTACGACTCCATGAGCGGCCGGGCGCCCGCGCCGGTGACCTGCTTCATCGTCACCCGGGTCCACCCGCCCGCGCCGTTCGCCGTGCCGTTGCGCAGCGCCATCTCGTCCGGCAGCAGCGGGTGCATCCGGTAGACCGCCACGAACTCCTCGGTGAGGGAGTACGGCACGCCGTGGTCCTCGCACCGGCTCCCCGGGATCCCGATGAGCGCGTCGGCGCGGGACCAGCGCCGCAGCACCCGCGACCCGCGCGGGCCCAGCAGCCCGTACCAGTTGCTGCGCATCGCCTTGCCGACGGTGGGGTGGGGCACGATCGCGGGCGTCCACTCGACGGTGTGGATCTTCGCCATCACCGCGGCGGTGATGCGGCGCGCGACGGCGAACAGGCGGTCGTCGTCCCAGTCCGGGTGCCCGCCGGCGAGCATCGCGCACACCGCGTTGTGCTCCCGCGCGAACAGCGTGTGCATCGCCGCCAGCCCGAGCCACCAGTTGCCGTTCACGCCGGTCAGGTCGACGCCGCTGCGGCCCTCCAGCGGCAGCAGCCCGTCCATGCCGATCGTGAGACGCCCGCCGTCGCCCTCGCGCACCTGCGCCTCGCGGGCGGGGGTGCTGCCGTAGAGCTGGGAACCGTCCCACCACGCCGACTCCGTGTTGTCGAAGACCGGGGCGCCGGCCGGGGCGTCCGGGTCGTGGGAGGGGCGGCTGCGGCGCACCAGCATGTCCCCGTCGGGGCTGCGGGCCGCCCAGCGGTCGCCGTCGGCGAGCGGCACCCGGATCTCCTCCCCCGGCGCGCCCGGGCCGTGGCTCATCCAGTCGTGGACCATGAACTGGAGCCACGACGCGGCGAGCAGGTTGAGGAACGGGACCGGGCGGAACGCGCCGTCGCGGGCCAGCAGGCGCTCGCTGATGAGCCGCGGGCTCGGCGTGACGAGCGCCTCCGGGTCGCGCGGCGCGATCCCCCACAACGGCTGGTTGCGCCCGAACGGCCGCCCGGGCACGCCCGCCGCCCGCGCCGGCTCACCCTCGCGGGGCGGCGCCGGGTCGTAGAGGTTGTGCGCGCGCAGGGCGATCCGGATGCCCAGCAGGCCCACCAGGCCGAGCGGTCGCGGGAGCCGGTACCAGGGCGCCACGCGGTCCAGCGCGCCCGAGACGCGCAGCAGGGCGCGCTGCCCGGCGGACAGCCTCACCCGTCGATCCCGTCGTGAGCGTCCACCCCTGGCGGCTCCTCGATGCGGCGGACCACCGACATCCTGGTGTCGAAGCAGAGTCCGCGTCGGTCCGACAGCATGCTAACGATCGCCTCGAAATCGCCGGCATCCTCGAGCGCGGTCCAGGTGAGCGGGCGGCAGTCCTCGCCGTAGAGGGCCACCCAGCCGGCGTCCCGGTGGAGGTCCCACACGGCGAGGTGCTGGGTCACGGGTGTGAGCGGGTCGCGCATGACGGCCTCCAGGCGGGGGGAGTGGCGTGTGTGCGGCGCCAGCCCACCAGCAGCCACTCACCGGCCCGTCACGACCCCCTCACGGCGGGGCCGAGCCGCAGCGCGTTCGACGCCCGCACGCCGATCTCGCAGCAGATCTCGGTGAGGCCGCGCTCCTGCGTGCGCCACCGCTCGGCGGGTGTCGAGATGCCGATCGCCGCCACCGTCGCGCCCCGCCCGTCGAGCACGGGGACGGCGACGCAGCAGCACCCGTCGGCCAACTCCTCCAGGTCCTTCCCGATCCCCCGCTCGCGCACCACGCGCAGGTGGCGCTTGATGTGCCGGCGCTCCACCAGGGTGCGGTGGGTGTAGGACACCAGGCGGCGCTCGTGGAGGTAGTCGTCCAGGTCGTCGTCGGGGGCCGAAGCCAGCAGCACCTTTCCGATGGCGGTGGTGTGGGCGATGCGGGTGAAGCCCACCTCCAGGCCGTCGACGTGCAGCGCGCGGGACGCGCCGACCACCTCGGCCACCACCACCTCGCCGTCGCGGAACACCGCCAGGTACGCGTCCTCCTCGGCACGCTCGGCCAGCTCGCCCAGCAGCGGTCGCACCGCGGGGACCAGGTCATGGCGGCGGTGGAACAGGCGGTACAGCTCCGGCACCTTCGGTCCCAGTCCGAACCGGCCGCGACCCAGGCGCACCACGTAGCCGGCGTGCTCCAGCGTGTTGAGCACGTGGTAGGTCGTGCCCAGGCCGATCCCCAGCGCGTGGGCCACAGCCTTCGCGGGGAGCGGGTCCGGCGCGGCGGCGACCGCCTCCAGCACGTCCAGCGCGCGGCTCACCGATGCCAGGTTGTCCTTCGGCGGCCCCGCGGCCGGGCCGAGCGGACCCACGCGAACCGCGCCGCCGGTGTCCCGCGCGTCCTGGGCCGTTCTCCGCATCGAACCCCCGGGGCCCGCACCCGACGTGGGCCCTCGGGCGAGCCTATCCGGCCCCCGCCGTCCCGTGAAGCCGCGCTTTTCGCCATGTGAAATCCCGGGGGTGGCGCGGGCTCCGCCGCGCCGTGAGGCTCGGCCGGTGGCCATCGCACCGTCCCCGTCGACGCGCGCGCGGCTCGGCGACGCCGTGACCGTGCCCGGCGGCATGGTCACGCTGGGGGAGCCCGGCGAGGAGCGGGACGTGTCGATCTGGCCGTTCGCGATCGGCCGGTACCCGCTCACCAACGCCCAGCTCCGCGACTTCGCCTGGTCCACCGGCCGGACGCTGCCGCCCCACGTGGCGGCCCGCGCCGGCGCCGAGGTGCTCGCCGACCACCCCGCCACGGGGCTCACGTTCGCGGCCGCGCTCGCCGTGTGCGGCTGGGCGTCGGCCGTGCTGGCGCGCCCCGTCCGCCTGCCGACGGGGGACGAGTGGGAGGCCGCCGCCCGCGGGGGCGACGGGCGGGCCTATCCGTGGGGCGACGTCTTCGAGCCCGGGCGCTGCGCCTGCGCGGACGGCGCCTGGACCACCACCCCCGTGGGCGTCCACCCGGCGGGGGCGGCGGCGTGCGGCGCCGAGGATCTGGCCGGCAACGTCTGGGAGTGGGTCGCCGACCCGCCCGACGCCGACGGCTGGCGCCGCGTGCGCGGCGGGTGTCACCTCGACACCGGCTGGGGCCTGCGCGCCAGCCGCTCCCTGCCCGCCGACCCGCTGCGCGCGACGACCACCACCGGACTGCGCATCGCCTGGGACCTCGAGGCGCCAGGCCCGACCAGGAGGAGGCCATGAGCCCCACCGCCGGCCCCGACCGGGACGCCGTGATGGACGTCCTGCGCGGGGTCTACGACCCCTGCTGCGCCGACCGCGGCATCTCCATCGTGGACATGGGCGTGGTGGAGGACGTCCACGTCGACGGGGGGGACGTGCGCGTCGACCTCGTCCTGACCACGGGCTGGTGCCCGTTCGTGGCGTCCATGTCGGACGCCATCCCCACCGCGCTCCGCGACCTCGACGGGGTGGAGCGGGTGGACGTGCAGGTGCTGTTCGACCCCGTCTGGTCGCCGGAGCGGCTGTCCCCGTCGGCCGCCCGCGCGCTGTCCATGCCCCTCGAGGAGCTGCTGCCGTACCGCGAGCGGCGCCTCGCCGTCGACGGAGGAGCCTGACCATGGCCACCACCGACGCCGCACCCGCCGGCGCGGGGACCCGCGAGCGGAAGGTCCCGGCGTTCGTCTTCGACTGCGTCTGCCACATCTTCAACTTCGACAAGGCCAACGCGCTCGGGCCCCCGGGCGAGATGTTCGACGAGCACCTCTACGCCTTCCACCAGTTCCTCACCAAGAGCGGCGAGACCGTGCTGAGCCGGGAGGAGTTCTTCAGGGAGTGGTCGGTCGACGAGATCTACGACATGGTCATCGAGGGCTCCGACACCGACATGATCGTCGCGCAGCCCCTGCCGCTGACCGACCTGTTCCACGACGGCCTCTCACCGTGGGAGAAGTGCGCCGAGATGGCGGCGAAGCACCCGGACCGCGCGGTCTTCTGGGGCTCGGTGAACCCGCTGGAGGGCAAGAAGGCCCTGGACCTGATGACCCGCCAGGTCGAGGACCACGGGGCGAAGGCGTTCAAGTTCTACAACGTCCGCTACGACTACGGGCAGCCGTTCCCGTGGCGCATGGACGACCCCCGCGTGGCGTTCCCGGTGTTCGAGCACGCCCAGAAGCTCGGGGTGAACCTGGTCGGCGTCCACAAGGGCGTCCCGCTCGGCCCGCAGCCGGTTGAGCACACGCGCACGTTCGACATGGACGGCGCCGCGGCCAACTTCCCGGACATCAACTTCGTGATCTTCCACGTCGGCCTGCCGTGGCTCGACGAGGTGCTGTGGCAGATCGTCCGGTTCCCGAACCTCTACGCGTCGATCGCCGCCACCGTGAACTTCGTCTCCCGCCACCCGCGCCTCTTCGCGGAGCAGCTCGGGAAGATGCTGTGGTGGTGCGGGGAGGACAAGATCATCTACGGCGGCGAGTCGCCGATCTGGCACCCGCAGTGGGCGCTCGAGGAGTTCTGGAACTTCGAGCTGCCGGCCCACGTGACCGAGGAGTACGGCTGGCCGCCCCTCACCGAGCAGGCGAAGCGGAAGATCCTGGGCGGGAACCTGGCCCGTCTGCACGGGTTCGACGCGGACGCGAAGGCGAAGGAGCTCGGGGTCCCCGTGTGACGCCCACCAGACCGCCGGTGGCGAGCTCGGCGTCCTCGACCTCGAGCTCGCGCACCTCCGGGGGCTCCGGGCCGGGCGCCGGCGCGGAGCCCGGCAGCAGCCACGCCATGAGCCCGGCGGCCACGCAGAGCCCGGCCCCGAGGGCGAGGGCGGTGACGTAGCCGGACTCCCCGGGCAGGGCGGCCCCGGCGGGGGTGTGCGCGGCGAGCACCGCCGCGGCCACGGCGCTCCCGATCGAGAAGCCGATGTAGCGGACCACCTGGTAGAAGCCCATCGCGCTGCCCGTCTCCGCGGCGGGGACGGCCCGCACGATCAGGCCGGGGATCGCGGCGAACGTGTAGCCGAGGCCCACGCCCACGACCGCCATCGTCACGAACGCCTCCCACAGGTGGGTGTGCTCGAAGGCGAAGAAGGCGCCGCCGGCCGCGACGATCAGGCAGCCGGTGGGCAGCACGCCCCGGGGGGTCAGCACGCGGGTCGCCCACGGCAGCGTCCGGCTCGCGGCGAGGGTGGTGATCGAGAAGGGGACCAGGCAGAGGCCGGCGGTCAGGACGCTGCCGCCGAAGCCGAACCCGGCGTCGGTCGGCGCCTGCACGAACGCCGTCATGGTCGAGAGGAACAGGTACATGGCGGCGCCCAGCACGAACGCGCTGACGTTGCCGGTGAGCACCGCGGGGTGGCGCAGGAGGCGCACCTCGATCAGCGGGGTGGGCACGCGCAGCTGCACGACCACCCAGGCGCCGATGATCACCGCGGCCGTCGCGAAGAGCGACAGGATCACGGCCGACGTCCAGCCCCACACCTCGCCCTGGCCGATCCCCAGCAGCAGCGCGACCAGGCCGGCCGAGAGCAGCACGGCGCCGCGCGCGTCCAGCGGCGCGTCGGTGGTCTCGCCGGCGCGGGGCACCACGGGCAGCAGGGTGGCGAGCGCCAGGGCGCTGAACGCGGCGCCGAACCAGTAGGCGCCGCTCAGCCCGGTGTGCTCCGCGATGAGCCCGCTGATGGGGTAGCCGGCGCCGACCCCGGCCGCCGCGGCCACCGACAGCAGCGCGATGGCGGGTCCCACCCGGTGGGTGGGGAGGGCGTCGCGTGCGGCGGCCATCGCGAGCGGCACCAGGCCCAGGCCCACGCCCTGGAGCGTGCGCCCGACCACCAGCAGCGGCAGCGACGTGGCCACGGCGGCCAGCGCGCAGCCGATCAGCACCACCACGACGCCCCCCGCGATGGCCTCGCGCCGCCAGCGCCCGTCGCCCAGGCGTCCCATGATCGGCGCGCTCACGGCGCCCATGAGGAGGGTCGCGGTGAGCGACCACTGGGCGTCGCTGAGCGACACGCCCATCTCGCGGGACACGAGCGGCACCAGCGGCGCGCCGAGCGCCGAGATCACCGCGACGACGCAGGTCACCAGGAACAGCACGGGCACGAGCAGCCGCAGCCGCGTGGCCGCGCTCACGGGGCGTCCGTCTGGAGCGCCTCGATCAGCTCCTGGATCAGCTCGGTGGCGGCCGCCAGCCCCAGGACGTCCTCGTCGGAGCGCCCGGCGAGCTGGTCGCGCAGCAGCGCGCGGTACTCGCGCCGCAGCGACTCCAGCGCGTCGCGGCCGGCGGGCGTGGACGACACCAGCACCACCCGGCCGTCCTGGGGGTCGCGGCCGCGGACCACCAGCCCCCGCTCCTCCAGGCGGCCCACCAGCTGGGTCACCGTGGGCTGGGCGAGCGCCTGGTGGGCGGCCAGCTCGGTGACGCGCATCGGCGCCTCCTGCAGCGCGCTGAGCACCTGGGCCTCGGCCCGGCTCAGGGGGGAGGTGGTGCGGCGGAACAGCAGCCGGGCGATGAGCGACGTCCGCGGCACCAGCTCCAGCGCGATCGTCTCGACCGCGGCGAGGCGCTCGGCGGAGGTCGCGTGGGTGGCCGGCGAATCCATCGGAGATGAATATAGCTCTCCGATGTATCAGGGTCGAGCCCTGGTCGACCCGGGTGGGACAGGCGGGGGGACGGAGGAGCGGGCGAGGGGAGTCGAACCCCCGTCGATGGCTTGGAAGGCCAGCGCTCTACCGTTGAGCTACGCCCGCGTCGGCGCTCCGAGGCGCTCGGGAACTGTACCAACGGCCTCCTCGCCGGAGAGGTCGGCCTCGGCGAAGGAGACCACCCGGTCGCGGCCGCCGCGCTTGCCGGCGTAGAGGGCGATGTCGGCGTGGCGCAGCAGGTCGGCGGGGTCGGCGGCGTCCCCGGGGTAGGTCGCGACGCCCGCGGACACCGTCACCGGCTGCTCGGGCACCTTCTCGTGCGCGGCGGCGCGGACGCGGTGGCGGATGCGCTCGGCCAGCTCCCGGGCCCCCTGCGCGTCGGTGGCCGGGCAGAGCACCAGGAACTCGTCCCCGCCGAGGCGGCACAGCAGGTCGCTCACCCGCAGGTCCGCCGTGATCCCCTCGGACACGGCCCGCAGGAGCTCGTCGCCCGCGCCATGGCCGAAGCGGTCGTTCACGGCCTTGAAGCCGTCCAGGTCCAGCGCGATCGCCGACACCGCCTCCTCGCCCCGGCGGGCGCGGGCGAAGGCCCGGTCGGCCTCCTGGCTCAGGAAGCGGCGGTTGTACGCACCGGTGAGCGGGTCGGTCACGAGCAGCCGGTCGCGCTCGGCCAGCAGCGTGCGGCGCACCGCGAGGGCGTCGATCGCCCGGATGGCCATCGTGATACCCGCGACGACGGCGCCGATCTGGACCTCGATGTCGTCGGTGGCGATCGCGCTCATGGCGACCACGCCCGCGCCCACGATGAAGGGGGCGCTCTCGCTCCAGGGCGGCGGCGCGTTGTGGTGCCCCGCGTTCCACGGGCGGCGTTCCGACACCTGGATCCGCGTGAGGGCCGCCATCGCCCAGGCGCCGGCCGACACCATGAAGGCCGCCGCCGACCAGGCCTCGATCGACCGGTCGTGCACCGTCGCGGCGACGTACGCCAGTCCCGCCACGGCCTGTCCCGCGAAGGCCACCGCCACCCACCGCAGCCACCCGGGGGTCCGCTCCCGCTGGCGCAGCACCACCCAGCTCATCGCGACGAGGATCACCAGGTCGAGCGCGGGGTAGAGGACGGCCACGAGGGCGCCGGCGACACCGCCGGACGCCTGCGCGGCGGTCGGCTCGAGCAGGAGCTTCCAGCCGATGACGGCGGCGGCCGTGCTGAGCAGCAGCCCGTCGAGCATCCCCTGCCATCCGCGCTCCGGGCGGAGGCGTAGGTAGAGGAGGAAGGCGCCGGCGAGCATCGGGGCGTAGAAGGCCAGCCAGCCGACATCGAGGAGGCTCACCTCGCCGACGTCCCAGCCGGCGAGCGCCGCGTATCCGGCCAGGCCGTCGGTCACGGCCCAGATGGCCAGGCCGCCGGAGAAGAGGCCCCACACCAGGCGGGCGCGGCCCCGGGTGCGGGCCGCGGCGACCGCGCAGGCGGCGGCGGCCACGGCCTCCATCGCCGCCTGGCCGAAGTCGCCCAGCCCGATCCGCTGGCTCAGCGCGGGATCGGCGAGGCCGACCGCGAGCACGGCGACGGTGGCCAGGAGACCCAGCGCAGCGGTGACCGTGCGCACGCGCATGAGTCGTCCATCGGTCCGGGCCACCGGAAACTGACCGGCGGGCCCCGTTCAGTTCCCTGCGAGCGCCTCCTGGTGGAGCGCGCGGATCCGCCGCATGTTCTCCAGGTCGGTGCCGCCGCCGTCGATCCCCGGGACCTCCAGGATCGCGGGCAGCCCCTGCAGCGCCTTCGCGCCCAGGAAGTTCCGGAACCCGGCGTCGCCGATCTCGCCGTCGCCGATGTTGTCGTGGCGGTCGCGGTTCGACGCGAAGCCCACCTTCGAGTCGTTCAGGTGGAGGCAGCGCAGGCGGTCGATGCCGATCTCGCGGTCGAAGTCCTCCAGCACCGCGTCGACCCCGCCCGGCTCGTGGATCGGGTAGCCCGACGCGTAGAGGTGCTGCGTGTCCAGGCAGAAGCCCAGGCGCTCCGGCGCGCCCACCGCGTCGGCCACCGCGCGCAGCTGCGCGAACGTCCGGCCGATGGTGTCGCCCGCGCCGGCGGTGTTCTCCAGGAAGACGCAGCAGGCGCCCGGCGCCGCGGCGAACGCCTCGGCGATGCCCGCGCCGATCCGCGCGATCGCGTCGTCCTCGGTGGTCCCCTTGGACGACCCGACGTGCAGCACCACCCCCGCCAGCCCCAGCCGCTCCCCGATCTCCAGGTGCTGGACCAGGCTCTCGACCGACGAGCGGTAGATGTTGCGCGTCGCCGTCGCGGGCTTGCCGGGCGGGCCGGTCGGGACCTCCCGGTCGGGCGCGCCGAGGTTGATCAGGTAGAGCCCGTGGCTCACCAGGGGGGCCATCCCGGCCTCCTCGGCCCCGGCGCGGAAGGCGGCGATCTCCTCGTCGCTGTGGTTGGTCGGCCGCCAGGTGCGCGGGTTGTGCGTGAACACCTGGAGGCTCTCGCAGCCGAGGTCGGTCCCCCGCCCGATCGCCTTCGAGATGCCTCCGGACGAGGAGACGTGGGCGCCGAATCTCACGGTCACTATCTTATGGGGGTGGCCCGCGACAGACCCGAAGTCACCGGACCGGCCCGCGTGCGCTTCGCCCCGAGCCCGACCGGCAGGCTCCACGTCGGCGGCGCCCGCACGGCCCTCTTCAACTGGCTCATCGCCCGGCACACCGGCGGGACCTTCGTGCTGCGCCTGGAGGACACCGACCGCGAGCGCTCCACGCCCGAGAGCGAGGCCGAGATCCTGCGCGCCATGGAGTGGCTCGGGCTCGACTGGGACGAGGGGCCGTTCCGCCAGAGCGAGCGGGGAGCGGTGTACGCCGAGGCGATCGAGCGGCTGAAGGCCGCCGGTGCGATCTACCCCGCCTACGAGACCGAGGAGGAGCTCGACGCGCAGCGCGCCGCCGCGCGCGCCGACAAGCGGGCGCCCGTGGTGCGGGGCAGGCGCGAGCGCAGCCCGGAGGAGATCGCCGAGCTGGAGGCCGCCGGCGTCCGGCCGGCGTGGCGCTTCGCGGTCGACGTGGAGGGCCGCACGGTCATCGAGGACTACGTGCGCGGCGACGTCACCTTCGAGCACTCCGCCATCGAGGACTTCATCGTCGCGCGCTCCGACGGAACGCCCACCTACAACCTGGCCGCCGCCGTGGACGACATGGAGATGGGGATCACACACGTCATCCGCGGCGAGGACCACATCTCCAACACGCCCAAGCAGATGCTCGTGATCCGGGCGCTCGGCGCGGCGACCCCCGACTACGCCCACATCCCGCTGATCCTGGGCGAGGACCGCAAGCGCCTGTCCAAGCGCCACGGCGCGGCCTCGGTGGAGGACCTGGAGGAGGCCGGCTACCTGCCGCGGGCCACCGTCAACGCGCTGGCGCTGCTCGGCTGGAGCTTCGACGACAAGACCACCATCTTCACCCGCGACGAGCTGGTCGCGGGCTTCTCGATCGGCCGCGTGTCCAAGAGCCCGGCGATCTTCGACATGAAGAAGCTGACGGTGCTCAACGGGCGCCACATGCGCCTGATGCCGAACGACGAGTTCGAGGACGAGCTGGTCGGCTTCCTCGCCAAGACCGGCTTCCTGGAGCGCCGGGGCGACGGCGCCGAGGACCTGGTCCGCGCCAGCGCGCCGCTGGTGAAGCGGAAGATGTCCACCCTCGCGGAGTACGAGGGGCTGGCCGGGTGGCTGTTCGAGCCGCTCACCATCGAGCCGGACGCCTGGGGCGTGCTGACCGCCGACGTGAAGCACTCGATCCAGGTCATCGGGGGCGGGCTCGGCCGCCTGGAGGAGCTGCCCGACTGGACGCTGGACGCCGTGAAGGAGGCGCTCCAGGACCAGCTGCACATCATGGGCGAGGCGGCGCGCGATTTCCTGGAGCCGCAGCGGATCGCGATCACCGGCCGCGTCGTCTCGACCGGGACCTACGAGAGCCTGGCGCTCCTGGGCCGCGAGGAGTCGGTGTCGCGCTACCGCGAGACGCTGGCCCGGCTGGCCGAGTCGTGGGTGAACGCGTGACGAAGCTCGCCCCCGGCACGCAGCGGCACCTGATGATCGCCGCGGCGTGGATCTTCGGGATCTTCCTGGTGGTGGCGTTCACCTTCCGCCGGCTCGATGCGTCGCAGGAGACCCTGGGGGTGATCGCCGGCATCTCGGCCTACGTGTTCCTGGCGGCCGCGGCGTTCATCCTGTGGCGGGGGTGGCGGCGCGGCAGCCGCGACGCCGGCGCCACCGCACGGCGCTTCGCCCAGGGCCACCCGGCCGTGGTGGATGCGCTCGGCGAGCCGGTGGAGGCCGACCACCCCGAGGGCGAGGTGCCCCGGGGCTCGGGTGCGGCGCAGGCGAACCTGGCCGTGCCGGTGCGCGGTCCGGAGGGGGAGGGCCGCGTCGACCTGGTCATGGCGCGGATCGCCCGCCACTGGGAGGTGCTGTCGGCCACGTTGGTCGTGGACGGCGACCGGGTACGGCTTGCGGAGGGGCTCGCGGACGCCCGCGAGGACGACTGAGCGAACGGAGGATCGGTGGCGGATTCCAGCATGGGCCTGCACGAGGCGAGGGAGGACCTCCGCCCGGAGACCCTCGAGCGGCATCGCGGGCTGGTCTCGCTCATGGAGGAGCTGGAGGCCATGGACTGGTACCAGCAGCGGATCGACGCGACGGCAGACCCCGACCTGCGGGCGGTCCTCGCGCACAACCGCGACGAGGAGACCGAGCACGCCGCGATGAGCCTGGAGTGGATGCGCCGCCAGGACCCGGTGCTCGACGACCACCTGCGCACCTACCTGTTCACCTCGGGCTCCATCGTGGGCCTGGAGGAGGAGGCGGAGGGCGACGGCGGGGGCGGCGCGGGCGACGGCAGCCTGGGCATCGGCAGCCTGCGTGGGGAGGGCTGACGTGAACCACCTCCATCGCGAGCTCGCGCCCATCAGCGAGGCGGCCTGGCAGGAGATCGACGCCGAGGCCGGCCGCGCGCTCCGCAACTTCCTGACCGCCCGCAAGGTCGTGGACTTCACCGGCCCGCTCGGCTGGGACCACTCGGCCCTGGGCCTCGGGCGCGTCGCCCCCACCGACGACGGCCCGGCGGAGGGCGTGCAGCGACAGATCCGCCTCGTCCAGCCGTTCGTGGAGCTGCGCACCCCGTTCGTGCTCGACCGCGACGAGATCGACGCGGTCGACCGCGGCGCCCCCGACGCCGACTGGGACCCGGTGGTCGACGCCGCCCGCCGCGCCGCCCTGGCCGAGGACCGGCTGGTGTTCGGTGGCGACCCGCCGTCGGGCGTCCGCGGGATCGTCGAGACCTCGACCCACGACCCGGTGGGGATCACGACCGACTACGAGCAGTACCCGACGTTCGTGGCGAAGGCGGTCGACACCCTGCGCCGCGCCGGCGTCGACGGCCCCTACGCCATCCTCCTGGGCCCCCGCTGCTGGCAGGGCGTGGTCGAGTCGACGCAGCACGGCGGCTACCCGGTGCTGGAGCAGCTGCGGCTCATCTCGCAGGGGCCGGTGCTATGGGCGCCGGCCGTCGACGGCGCGCTGGTGGTGAGCCTGCGCGGCGACGACTTCGAGCTGATGGTGGGGCAGGACCTCTCGATCGGCTACCAGTCCCACGACGCCTCCACCGTCACGCTGTACCTGGAGGAGAGCCTCACGTTCCGCGCCGCGGGCCCTGAGGCCGCCGTGGCGCTGAAGTACGCGACGCCCGCCACGAAGCGGGCGCGCAAGAGCTGACTCCCGTCCAGGCTGAGGCATTCCCGCCGGCCCTACCGAGCGCCAGCGAGGTCGCGGCGCCCGGGTAGAGAGGTGCTGCTCGGCCGGCGGGATCGTCCGCCATGAGAGCGGCCTCAGAACCCTCGGGTACCATCCTCGGCGACCGTAGGGGAGTACCCCGGAAACGGCGTCATCGTCAGTACGGCCGCTCCGGCGGCCCGGTGATGCCGGTCGGCCGCATCGCGCGGCGGGCGGGGGAGACCTTCGGCGCACTGTCATCGCGTCGAAGGAAGGCATCTCCGTGGAACCACCCCTCTGGGCATGGATCGCGCTCATCCTGGGCGTCCCCGTGCTGGCCGCGATCGACCTCTTCTTCTTCGGGAGGGGCGATCAGCGGGTGTCCGTCAGGAAGGCCGCCGTCTGGAGCGCCGGCTGGATCGCGCTGGGCCTGTCCTTCGCGATCGTGCTGGCGCTCACGCAGGGCAGCACCGCCGCCGGCGAGTACCTCTCGGGTTACCTGATCGAGTGGAGCCTCTCGATCGACAACCTGTTCGTGTTCGCCGTGATCTTCACGTACTTCATGGTGCCGCCGGAGCTCCAGCCGAGGGTGCTGATGTACGGCGTGCTCGGCGCGCTGGTGTTCCGCGGCATCTTCATCGCCATCGGCGCCGTCGCGCTCGGCGCCGCCGGGTGGGTGATCTACATCTTCGGCGCGTTCCTGATCTTCACGGCGTACCGCCTGGCGACCCAGCACGGCGAGCAGGTGGACCCGAGCAACAACAAGCTGCTCCTGGCCGTGCGGCGGTGGGTGCCCAGCACCACGGAGTACCACGGCCACAAGGTGTTCATCCGCAAGGACGGGATGCGGCTGGCCACCCCGATCTTCGCCGTGCTGCTGGTGGTGGCGAGCACCGACGTGCTGTTCGCCATCGACTCGATCCCGGCGATCTTCGCCGTGACCGACGAGGCGTTCATCGTGCTGGCCGCCAACGCGTTCGCCCTGATGGGCCTGCGGGCCGGCTACTTCGTGATCGTCGGCGCCCTCGACCGGTTCCAGTACCTCAACTACGGCCTGGCGGTGGTGCTCGGACTGGTGGGCGTGAAGATGCTGCTGTCCGACGTCTGGCACCCGCCCGTCTACGTCACCCTGGGGGCGGTGGTCGTGGTGCTGGGCACCGCGGTGCTCGCGTCGCTGTGGGCCACCCGGAACGACGCGAAGGGGGAGGGCGCGCCGCCCGCCGAGCCCGCGGGCTGACGCCCCGCCGAGCCCCGATCACCCCGCATACGGGGAGGTGCGCGCGCGGCGGGACCTGTGAGAGGGTGCCGCCGTGCGACGCTCCCTCACCCTCACCGCCGCGGCGCTCGCCGCCCTGGCGGTCGCCGCCCCCGCCGCCCTCGGCGCGGGGTGGGCGAAGGTGTCGAGCGACGACGTCTCCAACATCGACCAGGCCAGCCTCGTCGCCGGCAACGGGCGCGTGGTGGCGGCGTGGCCGTCGGGGACGACCACCGACCTGGCGGGCTCCGTCGCGTTCCGCGGATGGGCGCCCACGCCGCAGTCGTCGCTCGCCGGGGCGGGCGCCACGGCCACCGCCACCGGCGGATACACCAACGTCTCCCAGCGGCCCGGGCTGGTCGTCGCACCGGACGGCCTGC
Organism: Thermoleophilia bacterium; assembly: GCA_050250915.1. Classification (GTDB taxonomy): domain Bacteria; phylum Actinomycetota; class Thermoleophilia; order Miltoncostaeales; family Miltoncostaeaceae; genus Miltoncostaea. Next base: position 105,338 of record JBFWNT010000003.1, on the reverse strand, counting down.
ACGTGGTCACGAGCGGCGTCATCGCCGGCCAGTCGCGCACCTACCTCACGCCGCCGCTCACCGAGGGCCAGGCCGGCGGCGCCCCCGCCGAGATCGCCAGCCAGCTCGCCGGCCCCATCGACGCGCGTGCCCTGTCGGGTGGCGGCATCGAGGTGGCGAACATGACCAACGGCGAGGTCCGGGTGTTCCGCGACACCTCGGCGACCGGCGGCGACGCCCTCCAGCCGCTGCTGGGCGGCCCGGCGGGCTACAACCCGGCGCTGGGCCAGGACTCCTCCGGGCGGCTCTGGGTGGCCTGGTACTCCAACGCCAGCGGCAACGTCGGGATCTACCTGCTCCAGCTCGACCCCGCCACCGGCGGTCCCGCCGCCGGGGCTGCGCCGGTCAAGGTGCCGCAGAGCGAGTCGCCGGCCAACAACGGGTTCCACCTGGCGCTGGCGTGCGCCGCCTCCTGCCGCATCGTCTACGGGGCCCAGACCGCCCCGACCGCGAACCTGCGGCTGGCGTCGTGGGCGCCGGGCGAGGGCGCGTCGCCCACCAACATCGGCGGCAACGCGCGGCTCAGCCTCGGGTTGCCGCTCGCGGCCGCCTACCGCGGCGACGGGCGCCTGTGGGTGTCCTGGTACGACCTCGGCACCACCAAGGGCTTCTACGCCGCCAAGCTGGGCAACGCGAAGGGCGCCGGCGGCACGGTCCAGAACCTCGGCCGCCCCGCGGGCGCCGCCTTCCTGGACGCCCGCAACCTCGACTCGGTGGTCGTCGGCACCGACCTGGTCGTCGCCGGCACCGTGGTCACCAGCGCGCCGCGCGGCTCGCTCTGGACCACCTACGTCCAGGACCCGGCCACGATCATCGAGAACCCGCGCACCATCAAGAACGGGCCCGCCACCATCACGGCCCCCGGGAAGCTCTCGCTGAAGAACCTGAAGCGCGGCAAGTGCGTGAACGTGAAGGTCAGCGTCTCGGCGCCGGCGCGCGTGCTCGTCCAGATCTTCTCGGGGCCGGAGAGCCGGCGCCTGTTCGGCCAGAGGACCCTCCTGTTCCGCACCGCGCCCGCCACGAAGTTCGTGTGCGTCCGCGTGCCGTTCCGCGCCAAGACCTTCAACCCGCGCGCGCCCGCGGGGATACTGGTGGCCGTCCGCCCGCCGAACGCCCGGGGCAGGTCGGGTCCGCCGGCGAAGGTCGTGACCCGGGACGTCCGCTTCTTCTGAGCCCTAGGGGCGGCGGGCGACGACCCGGAAGCGCGGCTTCTGGAGCCAGTTCCTCCCGAGCGTCCCCGGCTGCGCGAGCGCGCCGGCGGTCTGGCCCTGCAGGCGGAAGTCGAGGCCGCCGCCGTCGATGTCGTCGTACCAGAGCACCGCGTGCAGCTTCGGGTAGTCCCGGCGGAGCGTCTGGAACGTCTGGCGGATCCAGGTGCGGGCGTCGCCGCCGTCGCCGGTGGTCCCGATCTCGCTGATCATGATCGGCTTGCCGAACTTCGCGAGCTGGTCGTAGGTGTCGCGGTAGAGCGGGTCGGCGGTCCGCCACGAGCTCCACTCGTAGGCATTGCCCCAGTTGAAGCCGCTCGTCGAGACCCAGTCGACCCACTTGCGGCCCGGGTAGTACGCCCGGATGTCGTGGTTCTCGCCCGCGATCCGCTCGAGGTTGTTGATCGACCAGATCCAGCTGACGTTGCGGGCGCCGGCGCGGTCGAACACGCGGTGCACGTGGCGCCACGCCCGCACGAAGTCCTCGGGGGTGTTGCCGTTCACGTGGACGCCCCACGGGTACCAGGTCCCGTTCATCTCGTGCATGAGCCGGATGTAGACCGGGCCGCGGTAGGCGGCGACGTCGCGGGCCCACGCGCGGATGAGCTTGTCGAAGTGGCCGTCAGCGATGCGGGCCAGGCTGATGTCCGGCTGCTCCGCCACGTGCTTCTCGCCCTCGGGGGCGCTCCACGGCTCCCAGGTGATCATCGGGATCGCCCCGGCGCGGGCGACGCGGTGCGCCCACTGCGGCTGGAACCGCCGCTCGCCGGTGAGCCACTGCTGGAACCAGTTGACGATCCGCGGGCGGGGCCCGTTGGCGGCCGTCCAGTCGGCGACGGCGCCGGGCGTGGACACCAGGTGGAAGTTGGAGACGCCGAGGTACACGCCGTGCTTCGGCGGCAGCGCCTTCAGAACCGGGTCGGCCAGGTTCCGCTCCGGGTCGGGGACCGGGAGCGTCAGGGGATCGACGCCACTGCGCGGCCGGTCGTCGCCGGTGGGTCGGTCGGTCAGGAAGGGGACCGCGAGCGCGGTCACGGCGACCGTGACGAAGATGACGCAGACGGCGGTCCCCGCAAGTTGTCGTATCCATGAGGGGTGCCCCATCCCGAGTGGGTTCGGCCGTGGTTCCGGGAACCTGAGGATTGCGGAGGCGCCTTCACGTCTGTCGCATGGCAGGTTCCCGTACGCTTCAGTCTTTGCACGAGCTGCCGATACGGGCGGCACGCGCCGTTCACCCATCGTGCCCGCCCCAAACCTGTGCCCATCCACGGCCCTCAAGGCCCTCGCCATCGCCGTCGCGATGGGCTCCGCCACCCTCTTCACGCCCGCCACGGCCGCCGCCCAGGCTGGTGCGATCGGGTCGGTCGAACCGGTGGCTGAAGGGGCTGGGGATCGGGACTTGGAGCCGAATCCCGTCGCTGCGCGGCCCCTTTATGTGGAGCCGCACAGCGCCGTGCGCGCCCGCGAGCGCCGCTGGCACGCGTCGCGACCCGACGACGCCGCCCTGCTGGCGCGCATCGCCGACCAGCCCCAGGGCCTGTGGCTCGGGGAGTGGCGCCGCGACGTGCGCGGCACCGTCGCCGCGCGGGTGAAGGCGGGCCTGGCAACCGGGGCCACGCCGGTCCTGGTGGCGTACAACATCCCGTACCGCGACTGCGGGCTGCACAGCTCGGGCGGCGCCTCCGACGGCCGCGCCTACCGCGCGTGGATCGCCCAGATGGCGCGGGGCATCGGGGGCGCGCCGGCGATCGTGATCCTGGAGCCCGACGCCCTCGCGGGGATGGGGTGCCTGCCCCGCCGCCTGCGGACGGAGCGCTCCGCCCTGATCCGCGAGGCCGTCGCCACCCTGTCGGCGCTGCCGCAGACCACCGTGTACATCGACGCCGGCAACCCCGGCTGGATGCCGCCCGCCAGGATCGCGAAGCGGCTGCGCGCCGCCGGCGTCGCCGGCGCGCGCGGCTTCTCGGTCAACGTCTCCGGCTTCGCCACCACGGCCCGCTCCCTCGCGTTCGGCCGGGCGGTGTCGGCCCGGACGGGCGGCGCCCGGTTCGTGGTGGACACCAGCCGCAACGGCCTCGGCGCCCCCCGCTCCGGGGAGTGGTGCAACCCCCCCGACCGCGCCCTGGGCCCGGCGCCCACCGCCGACACGGGCGAGCCGCTGGCCGACGGGCTGCTGTGGGTGAAGCGGCCGGGCGAGTCGGACGGCGCGTGCAACGACGGGCCGCCCGCCGGGACCTTCTGGCCGGAGTACGCCCTGGGCCTGGCGAGGCGCGCCCCCGCCGCCTGACGACGCAACCCTCGGATCCCGCTCGGGAAGGCCGATAAGGACGTCGGCCACCACGTTCCCGCCCGGGCACGGGAGCACGACCCAGAGAGGCATGGATGCCGAACCCGATCGCCAAGGACGAGGGCGCCGCGAGCCAGGCCGGCTCCACCGCCCGTCCGCCCCTCGCACCCGCGGTGCGCTGGGCCCAGGCGGTCGCGCTGCTGGCCATCCCCGCCGCCGGCGGCTACCTGGTGTGGCGCTGGGGCTTCACCATGGACGGCACCGCCATGTGGCTGGCGCTGCCGCTCGTCCTGGCGGAGACATACGGGTTCGTGATGCTGGTGCTGCTGGCGTTCTCATGCTGGCGCACGACGCGGCGGACGTCGCCGCCGCCCCTGGCCGGGCGCCGCGTGGCCGTGCTGGTCGCGACCTTCGACGAGGACGAGGACGTGCTGCGCCCGACGGTCGTCGGCGCCCTCGGCATCCGCAACGACGTGCCGCCGGAGGTGTGGGTCCTCGACGACGGCGGGCGCGCATGGGTGTCGGAGATGTGCGACGCGCTCGGCGCGCGCTACCTGAGCCGCCCCGCGCCGCGGCGGCACGCGAAGGCGGGGAACATCAACCACGCCCTGCAGTACGTGGACGCCGAGTTCCTGGTGACGCTCGACGCCGACCACGTGCCGCGGCCGGAGCTGCTGGAGCGGATGCTCGGCTACATGGCCGACCCGCAGGTGGCGGTGGTGCAGGGCCCTCAGTCGTTCTTCAACCGCGGCTTCGGCCACCCCCGCCGGCACGACGACCCCCTCCGCAACGAACAGAGCATTTTCTTCGACGTGATCCTGCCCGGGAAGGACCGCCACGCGGCGGCCTTCTGGTGCGGGTGCCCGTCGGTGCTACGCCGAGCGGCCCTCCAGGACATCGGAGGCGTTGCGACGAGTACGGTCGTGGAGGACGCACACACGAGCTTGGTCCTGAACCGTCGCGGCTGGCGAGTCGTCTATCACGACGAGGTCATGGCGTACGGACTCGCGCCAGAGGAGATCGGCGCGTTCGTGGTCCAGCGGGGACGTTGGGCGCGCGGCTCAATGCAGATGCTCCGGCTGGAGTGGCCGATGTTCCGCCGCGGTCTCTCGTGGCCTCAGCGCGTCGAGTACTCGGCAAGCTGTCTTCACTTCTTCGAGGGCCTTCAGCGCATGATCGGCTTCATGGTGCCGCCGCTGGTCCTTGTCACGGGCGCAGTGCCGATCGCCGCCGCCCCCGCCCTCTACCTGATGGTATTCCTGCCCCAATTCGTATTGGTGCCACTCACGTCATGGGCGCTGACCCGTGGCCGCTATCGTCCGCTGGAGGGAGAGCGCTACGCCGTGGTGCGGATGGAGTCTTATCTGCGGGCGTTGGCGGCGCTGCCGCGGGGACGAGGAAGCGGCTTCGCGGTGACGCCCAAGGGCGCCAGATCAGGCGGGTCCCCCCTCTTCCGGGCGCAGCGTCTGCCCATCGCGGTGGCGATCGTCTCCCTGAGCGCGATTGCGATGCAGGTCACCGCCCAGATGGAGGATCTCCCCTTTCGTCTCGCGCCCGGCGCGTCAACAGTGACGACGGTCTGGGCACTCATCAACATCGCGTTGGTGCTCCACGTCACGTTCTGGGCGGCCGGGGTGCAGCACCGCCGTCGCAGCCACCGCTTCCCGGTTAGTCTTGAGGCCGTCTGGACAGCGGACGCCGGTGGTTTGCCGTCGCTTGTCGGTCACATCGATGACCTGAGCCGTCACGGCGCGCGGCTGGTGGTCGGTCGGGCGCGTGACCGTGGCGACCGTGTACGTTTGGTGATCCTGCTGGAGGACGGGCCGGTGGAGGTCAGCGGGCGCGTCGCGACGGTGAAGCGCATCCGCGGCACCGAGCAGCACCGCGTGGGCGTGGCGTTCGACCCGATGGACGCCGCGATGGCCGACGCGATCGTCACCTCCTGCTTCCGCAACCCGTTCGGGCCCGCCGCTCCGGCGACCCCCGTCCCCGCCCCGAGGCCGGCCCCGGCACCCGCCCGCCGGCCCGGCCCGGCGCCCGCGATCGACGTCACCTTCCAGGCCGCCGCCGAGACCGCCTCGACCGCCGAGGCCGCCCCGGAGCCGGAGGGCGGTTCCTCGACCGTGTAGCCCTGGGCTACGCTGGCGTCATCGGGACGTAGCGCAGCCTGGTAGCGCACCGCCTTTGGGTGGCGGGGGTCCCCGGTTCGAATCCGGGCGTCCCGATGCTTCGTCGCTGTTCCGGCGACCCACGGGTACGGCCTTTCCGCGGATCCCCTTCCGGGGGCGCCCGGATGCCCGCGCCCACGCGCGACCGAAGACTGGGTGCGCACGCACGGCGCGCGGATGCGGAGGCGTCGGTGGAGGGGATCCGGGTACGCGGCGGTCTCGCCCTGATCTCGCTCCTTGCCGCGGTCACGGGCTTCTGCCTCGGCACCTACGAGGCGCTGGCCCAGTTCGTCCTGGCCGACGGGACCGCGGACAGCGAGCCCCTCGCCTACCGGCTGATGGTGGGGCTCGTGCTGCCGGTCGGCGCCCTCGCCGTCCTCTGCGGGCTCCTGGCGCTCGCCGCCGAGGAGGCCGGCCCGAGGGCCCGCGCCGCCGCGTGGTGCGGCGTCGCGGTCGGCAGCCTGGTGGTGGCGCTCGCCCTCGTGGGCGGCTTCTTCATGTTCCTCGACCTCGCCGGTCCGGCCTGACGGGTCAGCCCAGCAGGACCCTCACCCCCGCGGGGCGATGACGCACCACACCTCCGTGGGGTCGCCGGGGAGCACGCCCCAGCGCGCGGAGAGCATCGCCACCAGCGCCAGCCCGCGCCCGCCGGCGGCCTCGGCGGGGGGCATCACCGGCTCGCCCGCGAGGTTGAAGCCGACGCCGGCGTCGCTGACGACCACGTGGACGCCCTCGTGGTCGACGCCCAGGGCCACCGCGATGCGGCCGGTGCCGTGCATCACCGCGTTGCTCACCAGTTCCGACACGGCCAGGCGGACGACCTCGGCGGTGCCCGCGTCGAGTCCGAGGGCGTCGACCATCCTGCGCGCCTCCGCGGGTGCGCCCGCCGAGGGGCGGATCTCGGCGCGGCGCATCGAAACGGTCACGCGCGGTCCGCCCGCTCGACCCCGAGCAGTTGGAGGACCTCCGTGAGCTCGAGCACCTGATACGGCTGCCCCCCGGCGATGACGCGGAAACCCGCCGGATCGGCGGCGTCCGCCGTCCGGACCAGGGCCTGCACGCCCGACGAGTCCAGGAACGGCGTGCCGGTCAGGTCGATCGTGAGGCGCCGGCCGCCGCCGGCGGCCAGGACGTCCCGCGCGCGGATCCGGAGGGTCTCGGCCAGGGACAGGTCGAGGTCCGCACGGACGACGATGCGGTCCTCGTCCACCCCATGGACGACCTCGATCGGTCCCTCGGGGCCCCTGTCATCGGACGGGCTCACCGCGCGGCATCCTAGAGTGAGGCGGCCCCGTCCCGTCGTCCCCGGGGCCTCGACGCGACCGGGAGGTCCCCCGTGCGGCTCTACCACCGCTGGAAATGCCCCTGGTGCGCGGCCGCGCGCCAGGCGATCGAGAACGTCGCCGCCCCCGTCGAGCTGGTGGAGGTGCCGTACCCGCGCGACGAGCGCAACGAGCTGGAGGCGATCAGCGGCCAGCGCCGCGTGCCGGTGCTGGTCGACGGCGACACCGTCGTGTTCGAGTCGCGCCGCGTCGTCCGTCACCTGTACGCCACGTACGGCGGCGAGGGGTTCGCGCGCTCCGTCCGGGAGCTCGACCGGGACATCCTGGCCGACGGCGAGCTGCCCGCCGAGGCCTGCGAGCTGCCCGGCCCCGGGGGCGGCGGGCGTTAGCCGGCCGCCCCGGCGGGGAAGATTGCGCAGACCGGACTCGACACTGGAGCATCGATGGCCACGCGTGACACACGGATCGGCGGGATCGGCCTCGGCGGGATCATCGTGATCGTCGGCATCCTGGTGGCGATCTTCGGGCCGCTCTGGCTCGGCATCGTCATCATCCTGATCGGCCTCATCGCCTTCGGCGGGTTCGTGAAGGGCAAGTGGTACTGAGGGCCGCGTGAGGCCCGCCTGATCAGGCGGCGGCGCGGGGCCTCCAGGCTCCGGCCGCCGCCGACGCGCGGGCGAACGCGGTGAAGTCGCGCGGGTCCCGGCCCAGCGCGCGGCGGACCCCGTCGGCGGGCGCCGCGTTGCGACCGTCGAGGACCTCGCGGAACAGGAGGCCGATCAACTCGGCCGTCTCCGGCGGGACGCCGTCGGCGGCCAGCCCGACCTGCAGGTCGTCGTGCCCGATCCGCACCAGGCGGATGTCCCGGCCCGCGGCGGCGGCGATGGTGCGCACCGCCTCGTCGAAGGTGATCGCCCGGGGTCCGGTCAGCTCATAGGTGCGGCCCGCATGGCCGGGCTCCGTGAGGGCCGCCACCGCAACGTCGGCGATGTCCTCGGCGTCGACGAACGGCTCGGGGACGTCGCCCACCGGCAGCGCCAGCTCGCCCGCGCGGGTCGCGTCGGCCATGAACGTCTCGCTGAAGTCCTGGCTGAACCAGCTCGCGCGCAGCACGGTCCACTCCGCGCGCTCCGCCGCCGCCGCGAACAGCACCTCGGCCTCCTGCGCGGCGGGCTCCCCGCGGCCGGAGAGCAGCACCAGCCGGCGCACCCCGTGCGCCACCGCACGCCGGGTGAGCGCCGCGATCGTCGCGCCCGACCCGGGCATCGCCAGGTCGGGGGCGAACGCGACGTACGCCGCGTGGACGCCCGACAGCACCGCGTCCCACGTCCCGGGGTCCTGCCATTCGAACGGCGGCGTGCCCCGGCGGGATCCGATCCGCACCGTCGCCCCCCGGTCCCACAGCCGCTGCGCCACCCGTCGTCCCGTCGTCCCCGTCCCCCCGATCACCAGCGTCGTCGTCGTCGCGTTCATTCGATCGTCCCTCCGCGTTCATTTGCCGTGGGACCAGTCAACGACGGCGCCGTGAGCGTCTCCATGGTCCGAAGCCGCCGATGCATACGCGAGCGTCTCGATCTGCGTTCACTTGAACGACGGGTGCCGATCGAATGAACGCCCCGGAACCGGCCGGGCGAGGGGAGGGGATCAGGGGGAGCGGTGGCGGAGGAAGAGGAAGCCGTCGTCCTCGTAGGCGGCGTGGAGGCGCATCGGCAGGCCGCCGGGGGCGGGCGGGTCGCCGGCGAGCATGCGGGGGCCGTCGCCGCCGACCAGGCGGGGGGAGACGGTGAGGCAGAGCTCGTCCAGGAGGCCCTCGGCGGCGAGGGCGCGGTTCAGGCTGGGGCCGCCCTCGCACAGCACCGACGCCGCGCCGTCCGCGCCCAGCCGGCGCAGGGCCCCGGCCAGGTCGACGCCGTCGTCGCCCGCGACCAGGACGTCGGCCACCTCGGCGGCCCGGCGGCGTCCCTCCTGCGGCGCGCCCGCGCTGGTCACCACGATGGGGCGGGCGTCGTCCGGGGCCTCGGTGAAGAGGTGCGTCCCCCAGTCCAGCTCCAGCGACCGGGTGACCACCGCGATGCGCGGCAGGCGCGACTGGCCGCGGGCGCGGCGGGCGGCCTGGGCCTCGTCGGCGAGCTTCGGTGGTCCGTAGCCCTCCGTCCGCGCCGTCCCCGCCGCCACCAGGATCACGTCGGCGAGCGAGCGGAGCGCCCGGAACACCCGCAGGTCGGCGTCGCCGCCCAGGCCGCCGGAGCGGCCCTCGATGGTGATCGCCCCATCCAGGCTCGCCACCATGTTCACCCGCACCCCCGGCCGGCCGGAGGCGGTCGGGACGTCGGCGTAGGCCTCCTCCGGCGCGACGGCCGCCGCCGGCGCCGGCAGCAGGCGCCGCATCAGGCCGGCCGCATCAGGCCGCGGCGTCCCGGCGGCTCCGAAGGAACTCCCGCGCCGCCGCCCGCTGGTCGCCGGCGTCCACGAACGCCGACAGCGGCAGCGCCGCGCCGGTGAACGCCGTCGCGTTCCACGTCTCGCCGCGCTCCACCGGCCCCGGGGGCAGCACGTACAGGTAGGGCTCGTCGGAGGTGACGTCGCCGGGGGACGCCCCGAACGTGATGCGCCCGCCGCCGCACGGCGCGTCCACCGCGGCGTCGAAGTGCTCCGGCCACAGCTGGATGTCGCTCGCGTCGGCGCCCGCCTCGTCGCGAAGCGTCGCGAGCACGCCGAAGCCGAACCGGTACCACGCGCCCAGCTGGCCGGCGGCGGCCGGGTCGTACGCCAGCGGCGCGTCGATGTCGCCCGGGCCGGGCACGTCGAAGCCCTTCGCGTACTCCAGGTCCGGCGGCCCGCCGAGCAGGAACGCCGCGGCCTCCGCGAGCGAGGTGACCGGCGCCTCCTCCAGGTCGCCGTCCCGGTCGCGCACCAGGCGCGTGGGCTCCAGGCGCACCACCCGGCCGTCGAACGGCGGCGTCACGTACACCGCACCCGGACCCGCCCGCAGGCCGATCCGCCCCGTCGCCCGCCGCCGCGCCGGCGACACCACGTAGACCGCCAGCCGGTGCGCGGCCAGGCGGGTGTCCGCGAACGTGGGGAGCGGGCTGGCGAGGCGCGGGTCGGGCATGGGCTCCGTCCGGTGGGGACGGAGCCCAGCCTACCCCGCGCACTAGGCCTTGCGGCCCGTGACCACCAGGTACTCGCTCGGCGCGCGGAACGCCCCGGCGGTGCCCTCGTCCATCGCGGCGCTCAGCGCGATCAGATCCGCCCGGAGGTCGTCCCACCGGCCCTCGGCCGAGAGCAGCTCGCGGGCCTTCACGAGCGGCCCGTAGCAGGTCGCCATGAAGTCGACGAACGCCTCCGGCGACCGGTCGCGGAAGTCGACCGTGCGGCGGGCGAACGAGAGCGTGACGCCGGTGCCCTCGAACAGCGCGGTCACATGGTCGGGGTCGCCCCACTTCGGCGGCGGCGACACGCCCGCCGGCGGCGCCGGCATGTACGGCGACAGCGTCGCGAAGAAGCGGCCGATGTAGCCCTGCGGGGTCCAGTTGCACAGCGCCATGCGGCCACCGGAGCGGAGCACGCGGGCGAGCTCTGCGGCGGTCTGCTCGTGGTGCGGCGCGAACTGCACGCCCAGGGTGGAGGTCACGACGTCGAAGCTCGCGTCGGGGTACGGGAGGTCCTCCGCGTCACCCTCGACGAACTCGACCCGGACGCCCGCCTGGGCGGCCCGGGCGCGGGCCGTGGCGAGGAGCCCCGGCGCGATGTCCAGGCCGGTGACCCGGGCGCCGGTCTCGGCCGCGGGGATCGCGGCGTTGCCGGTGCCGGCCGCAACGTCCAGCACCTCGTCGCCGGAGTGGATCGCGGCGGCCTCCACGGCCACCGGCCCGAGCGGCATCACGAGGCGCTCGGCGACCTCGGCGTAGTCCCCCGCGTCCCACGTCGCGCGGAGCTTGTCCGCCATCGTCGGGGCCGGCGTCGGGGTCTGGGTGTGCGTCTGCGTCGTCATGGTGTCCCCTCGTGTCGTGTTCGACGCTGTCGGGGGGCACTCTCGGACGGGGCCGTGTGAGGCGGCGTGTGAGGCTCACACGGGGGTGGCGAGCAGCGGCTCCAGGACGGGGTTGTCGATGTCGCGGGCGAGGAGCACGGCCGACTCGTGCATGCCCTCCACGCCCAGCCCGGCCAGGTGGAGCTGGGCGCGCACCACCAGCTCGCGCATCCCGCACCGGGCCGCCAGGTCGAGCAGCTCGTGGGCGGTTGCCGACGCCTCGGCGTCGCCGTTGCGCACCGCCAGCGCGGCCCGCGCGTCGAGCACGTAGCCGTGGGCCCACTGGTAGCGGTCGGGGACCCGCGTGCACCGGGTCGCGGCCTCCGCGAGCCACCGGCGCGCCTCGGTGGCGCGCCCGCGGCCCTCCTCCAGCAGCCCGATGGCGCGCGCCGAGAACCCCTCCCAGCACGGGTCCTCCACCTGGCAGGCCAGCGACCACGCATGCTCCAGGCGGTCGGCGGCGCCGTCCACGTCGCCGGCGCGCATCTCCAGCTCGGCGAGCAGCGTCTCCGGCCACGGGCGGAACGCCACCCAGCGCTCGCTGTCGACCACGTCCAGGGTGCGGCCCAGGGCCGCCACGGCGGGTGCGTCGTCGCCGCGCAGCATGTGCAGCCGGCCGATGAGCGACCCGGACCACGCCGCCAGGCGCCCGTTGCCGGCAGCCTCCGCCAGTCGCACCGACTCCTGCAGCCGGTCGAGCGCCGGGCCGTAGTCCGCGCGGTCGGAGAGGTCCATCCCCTGGAACGCGTGGACCGAGGCCAACTCGGCGTCGCCCTCGGCCATCGCCTCCGCGGCCCGCAGCCAGCGCTCCGCCCGCTCCCGCACCCCCGCCTGCACGTACACGTAGCCCAGCTCGCGCCGGGCGGCGACGCCGCTGGCGCGGTCGCCCGTCCGCTCGGCCACGGCGATCGCCTGGTGGAGCACGGCGGAGCCCTCCTCGTCGCGGCCCCGGCACGCGTGGATGAGCGTGGTGCCGAGCGCGACCAGCGCCTGGGCGCGCAGCTCGCCGTCGCCGGAGGCGGCCGCCTCCGAGCACGCGCGCCGCAGGCGGTCGACAGCCGTCTCCACCGCCCCGGCCGCGGCGGCGGCCTCGCCGGCCTCCAGCTGCCCGCGCGCTGCGGCGCGCCCCCCGGAGGGAGGCGGCCCGGGCGGCGGGTCGGCGGCGTACGCGGCCCGGCGCACGGCCGGCGAGGGGGGCACGCCCAGCTCGCGGACCAGGATCTCGTCGCAGCGGTCGGCGTGCGCGAGGGCGCCGGCGCGGTCGCCGGCCATGGCGAGGCTGCGCACCAGCAGCTCGTGGTGGCCCTCCTCCAGAGGGTTGAGGCCCACGACGCGCGTCGCGAGCCGCACCGCCTCGTCGGTGCGGCCGGCGGCGAGCGCGGCCAGGGCGGCCTCGTGGAGCACGGCCTCCAGTGCCGACGCCTGCCGGCGCCGCTCCACCGACAGCCACGCGTCGAAGCCGGGGCTCGTGTCGAACGACATGCCCTCCAGCAGGTCGCCGCCGGCGTCGTCGGGGGACGGCGACAGGGCGTCCACCACGGTGCCCGGCGGCAGCTCCAGCACCGGAGGGTCCCCGCGCAGCGCGTCGGGCAGCCCCAGCGCGCGGCGCAGCTCCGCCAGGCTCCAGCGCAGGGCCCCCAGCGGGTCGTCGGCCTCGGGGAACAGCAGCGCCGCCAGCTCGCGGCGCCCCACCGGCCGTCCGCTCAGCAGCAGGTGGGCCAGCAGGCCCCAGGCCTTGCCGCCACGCGGCGGCGGGACCGGGGTCCCGTCGCGGGCGATCCCCGGGGGACCGAGGAGGCAGATCGTCAGCGACACCGGCGCACCGGGGTCATCGTCCTATAACCGCGGTCCCACCGCCAGGATGGTGCGAGGCGCGGCCCGCCCGAAATATCATGCGGCCGCATGACCGGACCCGCCGGGGAGGGACCCTCCGCCACCCACGACCTCCTCGAGCGCGACCGCGAGATCGCGGAGATCGACGCGGCCGTCGCCGGGGCGGCGCGCGGCGACGGCGGCGTGGTGCTCATCGAGGGCCCGGCCGGGATCGGCAAGACCCGGCTCATCCAGGAGGCGCGCCGCCGCGCGGCGGACCGGGGGATGCGGGTGCTCACGGCGCGCGGGTCGGAGATCGAGCGCGACTTCGCGTTCGGCGTGGTGCGCCAGCTGGTCGAGGGGCTGCTGGTGGACCCTGCCGTCGCCGAGCGGGCCTTCGCCGGCGCCGCCCAGGGCGCGCGCCCCATCTTCGGCAGCCTCGACGCCGAGGGCGCCGAGGGCGACGCCTCGTTCGCCGCGCTCCACGGGCTGTTCTGGCTGGTGGTGAACCTTGCGGGCGACGGCCCGCTGCTGCTGGTGGTGGATGACCTGCACTGGGCCGACCGCAGCTCGCTGCGGTTCGTCGCCTACCTGGCCGGGCGCCTCGAGGCGCTCCCGGTGGGCGTGGTGGCGGGGCTGCGCACGGCCGAGCCCGGCACCGACCCCGCGCTGGTCGCCGAGATCACCCGCGACCCCGGCACCCGCGTCGTCACGCCCGGGCCCCTCTCGTCGCACGCCACGTCGGCGCTCATCGCGGGCCGGGTGGGGAGCGCCGACCGCGGGTTCGCCGACGCGTGCCACCGCGCCACGGGCGGCAACCCCCTGCTGCTGACCGAGCTGCTGCGGGCCCTGCGGGCGGAGGGCGTGGCGATGGACGCGCGCCACGCCGACGCGGTGGCCGGGGTGGGGTCGCGCGCCGTCTCGCGGGCGGTGCTGGCGCGCCTCTCCCGCCTGTCGCCCGATGCGGTGGCGGTCACCCGGGCCCTCGCCGTGCTGGGCGACGGCAGCGACCTGCGCCTGGTGGCGGAGCTCGCCGGCGTCGATCCGGCGGCGGCGGCCGCGGCCACGGGGGATCTCGCCCGCGCCGAGATCCTGCTGCCCGAGACGCCGCTGGGCTTCGTGCACCCTCTGGTGCGCGACGCCGTCTACGGCGACATCGCGCCCGGCGAGCGGGAACGGCGCCACGAGCGGGCCGCGGCGCTGCTGGCGTCGGCCGGCGCGTCGGACGAGCGCATCGCGGCCCACATCCTGCAGATGGCCCGCGGCGGCGACCCCGCTGTGGTCGACACCCTCCAGCGGGCCGCGCGGGTCGCCACCGCCCGCGGCGCGCCGGACAGCGCGGTGGCCTACATGCGGCGCGCCCTGGAGGAGCCGCCCCCGCCGGAGCGCCGCGCCGAGGTGGTCTTCGACCTCGGCCGCATGGAGGTGATGACGAGCGGCCCGGACGCCGCCGTGCACCTGGCCGAGGCGCGCGACACGCTCACCGACCTGGACGCCCGCGCGACCGCCACCTACGAGCTGGCCCGGTCTCTGGTGTTCACCGGGCGCGCCGAGGAGGCCCGCGACGTCGTGTTGCGGACGGCGGCCGAGCTGCCGCCGGAGATGGAGGACGTGCGCCGCCGCCTGGAGGCGATGGGGCACATGACCGTGTTCTTCGGCGCCGGCGCGCACGATGACCTGCGCCGGCTCGACGGGTGGCGTGAGCCCGGCGACATCCTCGGCGTCGGGACGCTGCTGCTCATGGCGATGGCCGCCCTGGAGTGGTCCCTGACCGGCGGCACCGCCGAGGAGACGGCGGCCCTCGCGACGCGCGCCCTGGCCGACGGGCGCCTGGTGGAGGTCGACGACAACCTGATCTACGTCGCGGCCGCGATCCTCCCGGCCCTGGCCGACCGCCCGGACGCGCTCGAGATCTGGGACGAGGTGCGCGCCCGCACCCACCGCAAGGGCTCGCTGATCGGCGTGCTGACCGTGAACCTGTGGCGCGGCTTCACGCTGATGCGGCGGGGCGAGCTGGCGGAGGCGGAGGACTCGATCCGCAGCGCCGCGGAGGAGATGGTGGCGTGGGGGCAGCCGCCGCAGCTGCTGGCGTACCCGGCGGCGCTGCTCGCGGAGATCCAGGTGGAGCGCGGCGACCTGGCCGCGGCGCGGGCGTCGGCCGACGTGGTGGAGGTGCCGCCCACCGCCGACGTCTCCCGCCTGCTGCTGGGCGCGCGGCTCGCGCTGATGCTGGCGGAGGGGCGCGACGAGGAGGTGGTGGCGCTGGCCGACCGGTACCGCGAGTACTTCCCGCGGATCGTGAACCCGGCGTGGGCGCCGTGGCGCCCGCCGGCCGCCGAGGCGCTGGCGCGGCTGGGCCGCACCGACGAGGCCCTCGCGCTGATCCGCGCCGACCTGGAGCAGGCCCGCATCTGGGGCGCCCCGGGCGCGATCGGGCGGGCCCTGCGCGTGCTCGGCGTCATCCAGCGCGATGACGGGCTGGCGGCGCTGGAGGAGTCGGTGCGGGTGCTCGAGGGGTCGCCCGCCCGCCTGGACCTGGCGAAGTCGCTGGTCGCCCTCGGCACGGCGCTGCGCCTGGCCCGCCGCCCCACCGACGCGCGCGAGCCGCTTGCCCGCGGGCTGTCCCTGGCGGCCGCCTGCGGGTCGCCCCCGCTGGCCGAGCGCGCCCGCGCCGAGCTACAGGCCGCCGGCGTCCGCGCGCGCGCCGATGCGCTCTCGGGCGTCGGCGCCCTGACCGCCAGCGAGCGCCGCGTGGCCGACCTGGCCACCGAGGGCTACACCAACAAGGACATCGCGCAGCTCCTCTACGTCACCCCGAAGACGATCGAGGTGCACCTGTCGAGCGTGTACCGCAAGCTCGGCATCCGCTCACGCCGCGACCTGGCGGGGGCGTTGCAACCGGCGTAGCCCTGCCGGGCCCGAACCTGAGAGGGTTCCCACGTGGTTCCGCCGAGCGGAGAGCAGATCACGATCGGCGACGGCCCCTGGGAGGCCGTCGTCGTGCAGGTGGGCGGCGGGCTGCGGTCGCTCACGCACGGCGGCGTGCCCGTGCTCGACGGGTACGGGGAGTGGGACATGGCGGGCGGCGGGCGCGGTCAGGTGCTGGCGCCGTGGCCGAACCGCCTGGCCGGCGGCGCGTACACCTGGGAGGGGCGCGACATCCGGGCGCCGCTGTCGGAGCCCGCCCGCGGCAACGCGATCCACGGGCTCGTGCGCTGGGCCAACTGGCGCGCGACGGATTGGACGGAGGACCGGGTGACGATGCGGCTGCGCCTGCACCCGCAGCCCGCGTACCCGTTCGCCCTGGACCTGGCCGTCGCGTACGCCCTCGACCCCCACGGGCTCTCGGTGACGCTCACCGCGACGAACGTGGGGGACGGGCCGGCGCCGTTCGGGGCCGGGTTCCACCCCTACCTCACGGCCGGGACCGCGGTGGTGGACGACGCGGTGCTGACCGTCCCCGCCGAGGCGTGGCTGCCCGCCGACGATTCCGGCATCCCCACCGGCGAGCGCCGCCCGGTGGACGGGGACCTGGACCTGCGGGCCGGCCGGGCGATCGGCGGGTCGGTGCTGGACCACTGCTTCACCGGCCTCGATTGGGACGCCGAGGGGCGGGCGACCGTGACGCTGGAGGGCCCGTCGGGGCGCCTGCGGCTCTGGATGGACGGCGCCTACGGGTTCGTCATGGTCTTCACCGGCGACACGCTCCCGCCCGAGCACCGCCGCCGGGGCGTCGCGGTGGAGCCCATGTCGTGCGCGGCCGACGCGTTCAACTCCGGCGCCGGCCTCGTGGCGCTCCACCCGGGCGGGCGGTTCAGCGGCTCCTGGGGGATCGGGCTCGACTGACGCGGGGGCGGCTCGCCGCGGCGAGGGAAGCCGGTCCCGCAGCCCGCCCTCCCACATCGCGAAGAACGCGTCGATGTCGCCGAGGGTCGATGTGGCCCGAGATCGTGATGAACGCGAAGCCCGCGTCCTCGGCCCGCCGCGCCTGCTCCAGCAGGACGTCGGGCGGGTGGATCTCGCACATCAGGCCGAAGCCGTAACGGGTCACGGGCGCCCTGGTTCCCCACCGGGGCGCCCGCGACACACGGCCCGGTCGTTCAGCGGCCGGAGCCCGGCTCCTCGACGACCTCGATCACCTCGAAGACCCCGTCCGCGCCGGTCTCGGCAACGAACGGCGCCATCGCCGCGAAGCGGGCCTCCTGGAGCTCCGCGAGCCCCGTGTCCTTCGCCAGCTCCGCGAACGTCGCCCGATCGACGTCGAACAGGCCGAACGAGATCACGTGGTCCGGGTCGTCCAGGTCCCGCACGTGGTAGGCCCGGCCGCTGACGGGCGGGCCCCCCTCCGGTTCCCAGGCGCGGCGGAAGTCGTCCCATGTGCCGGGCTTCAGCCGGCGCTCGGTCAGGATGCAGATCACCGGTGTCTCCTCTCAGGAGGCGTGGAGGCGGTAGAAGCGCCAGAACGGGTAGTCGATCGGCGCCTCCTCCACGCGGGCGAACCCCGCGTCGCGAGCGTACGACGCGAGGGTGGACGGGCGCATCACCGTGCCGGTCGCGGCCGAGGGCCGCTCGGTGCGGGCGGTGGGCAGGCAGAACGCGACGCTGGAGCCGTAGAAGAAGCGCTCCAGGTCGTCGCCGGGGGCGGTGAACCGCTCGCCGGTGCGCTCGTCGACCACCAGGACGTGGCCGTCGGGGGCGGCGAGGACGCGGGCGGCGGCGAGCGCCTCCACGGGGCGGGCCATGTCGTGCAGCGCCTCGAAGACGCACACCAGGTCGTAGCCGCCGCCGGCGGCGTCCGACGACGCGTCGCGCACCGCGAAGGTCACCCGGTCGCCCACGCCGGCCTCGGCGGCGTTGGCGCGGGCGCGGTCGACCGACGCCTCGTCCAGGTCGAACCCGTCGACCCGCAGGCCGGGGTACCCGAGCGCCAGGGCGATCGCGGCCCGGCCGGAGCCGCAGGCGAGCTCGGCCACCCGGGCCCCGGGGGTCCGCAGGCGGGCGTCGATGTCGGGCATGGCGGGCAGCCACGCCGCGCAGAGCAGGTTCACGAAGGCGGGGCGGTTGAACGCCTCGATCGCCTCGCGCATGTCGGGCCCGTACGCCTCGTACGGCACGCCGTCGCCGGAGCGGAAGGCGCGCAACAGCGCCGGCGCCTGCCGGGTCACGGCCACCATGGCGCGGGCCATGGGCGGGGCCAGGTGGAGCGGGCTGTCGGGCTCGAGGAAGCTGGCGTGGTAGGGGGCCGGGAGGTGGAACCGGCGCTCGGCCGGGTCGGCCTCAGGGTCGTCCACGGCCACGATCGCCGTGACGGCCTGCTGCTCCAGCCACTCCCGCGCGTAGCGCTCGTCGATGCCCGCCGCGGCGGCCAGCTCGCCCGCCGTGCGAGGCGCCTCGGCGAGCAGCCGGTACAGCCCCAGGCGGTCGCCCAGGTACACGGCGATCAGGTCCATCGCCGCCAGTCCGGCGGCGAACATCCGCTCGATCAGGGCCTCGGGGTCGGCGACGGGCGCGGTGGTGGTGGCGGGCGCCACGTCGATCTCGGTGCTGGTCATCGCTCCTCCTGTGGATCGGGTGGCGCGAGCGTCGCGCCGACCCGTCGCCCTCCCGCGATTGCACCGTCACGGTCCCGTGAATGAGTATCGGCCCATGCTCCGCGTGCGCACGGTGGGTGGGCTCGCGCTGGAAGTGGACGGGGCCGAGCGGACGGTGCCGCCGGGCCGGCCGGGCCGGCTGGCGCTGGCGTGGCTCGCGCTGCACCCCGGCCTCCACGCCCGTTCCCGCGTGGCCGGGGCGCTGTGGCCCGACGTGCGCGAGGACAGCGCGCGCGCCAGCCTGCGCAACGCCCTGACCGCGGCGCGCCGGGCCCTCGGCGACGATGGCGCCCGCCACCTGGTGGCCACCCGCGACCGGGTGGGGCTCGGCCCCGCCGACGAGGTCGAGGTCGACCTCCGGGCGGCCGCGGCCCTCGCAGCGTCGGGGCGGTACGCCGAGGCGGCGGAGCTCCTGGACGGCGACCTGCTGCCGGGCCTCGACGCCGAGTGGGTGCACGACGCCCGCGAGGGCCACCGCGCGGCGCGCGCCGAGGTGCTGGCCGCCGAGGCCGCGGCGGCGGAGGCCGCCGGCGACCTGCCGGAGGCGGTCCGGGCGACCCGCGCCCTGGTGACGCTGGACCCGCTGGCCGAGGCGTCGCACCGGGAGCTGATCCGCCGCCTGACCGTCGCGGGCGACCGGGCGGCGGCGCGGGCGGCGTACGAGCGGCTGCGGGACCTGCTCCGCGACCGGCTGGGCGTGGCGCCCACCCGCGAGACGCGGGCGCTGCTGGAGGAGGCCGACCCGACGCCCGTCGTCGCCCCGGATGTGCCGGCGGGCCCGGCGCTGCCGGAGCCCCTGCGGCGGCGGCCGCGGACGCCGCTGGCGGGGCGCGAGCGCGAGGAGGCGGCCCTGCGGCGCGCGTGGGACGAGGCGGTGGACGGCGGCCTCCGGGTGGCCGTGCTGGCGGGGGAGCCCGGGGTGGGGAAGACCCGCCTGGCGTCGGACCTGGCCCGGCACGCCCACGCCGCGGGCGCCACCGTGCTGCTGGGCCGGGCGCGCGAGGACGCGGCGGCCCTGCACGGCGTGCTGGCGGAGGCGCTGCGCCCCCTGGTGGCGTCGCGGCCGGCGTCGGCGCTCGGCCCACTGGCGGGCGAGCTGGCCCGGCTGGTGCCCGACATGGCGGCCCGCCTGCCGAGGCCCGTGGGCGGCGACCCCGACGGCGCCCGCTTCCGCCTGGCCGAGGCCGTGACCGGAGCCCTGTCCGCCGCCTGCGCGGAGGGGCCCGCGCTGCTGCTGGTGGACGACGCCCAGTGGATGGACGCCGGGTCGGCGACGCTGCTGGCGCACGCGGTCGGCGCGCTGGCCGGACGGCCGCTGCTGCTGCTGATGACCCGGCGCGACGACGCCGGGCCCCCGTCCGGGCCGGCCGAGCTGCTGGCCGCCGCGCGCGCCGACGGCGCCCTGACCGCCATCGCCCTCGCGCCGGTCGACGAGGCGGCCACCGCGGCGATCGTGGAGGGCTGGGCCGGACCCGGCGCCCCGGCCGCGCTGGTGCGGGCGCTGCACGACCGCACCGGCGGCAACCCGTTCTGCGTGGAGGAGACGCTGCGCGAGCTGGAGGAGTCGGGCGTGCTCGGCCGCGGGACGTGGCCCGCCGGCGACGCCCTGGGGCTGCCCGTGGGCGTCCGTGAGGCCGTGACGCGGCGGCTCGATCGCCTGGACGCGGACGAGCGGTGGCTGCTGCGCCTGGCCGCCGTGATGGGCAGCGCCGTGACCGCCGACGACCTGGAGGCGTGCGCGCGCGCCGCGCGTGCCGCGGGCGCCGCCCCCGTGGAGCCGGCGCTGGCCCTCGACGCCCTGGAGCGCGCCACGGCCGCGCGGCTCACGCGGGAGGCGGCGGCCGACGGCGCCTTCGACTTCGCCCACGCGCTGGTGCGGGAGACGCTCGTGGCCGAGCTGTCGGCCGCGCGCCGCGGCCGCCTGCACGTGGCGGTGGCCGAGGCGATCGAGGGCACCGGCGACGACGCCGGCCCCCTCGCGGCGTACCACCTGGCCGCGGCGGGCGCCGAGGCCGACCCGGAGGTGGCGGCCGACACCGCGTGCTCCGCGGCCGAGCAGGCCATGGCGCGCGCCGCCTACGCGCAGGCCGCCGAGCATCTGGAGCGCACGCTCACCATCCCGGGGCTGGACGGCGACCGCCGCGGCGACCTGCTGGTGCGCCTGGGCCAGGCCCAGGCCCGCGCGGGGGCCGGCGACGCCGCCCGCACGGCGTTCGACGGGGCGGCCGCGCTCGCCCGGGCCGGCGGCGACGGCGTGCTGCTGACGCGCGCCGCGATCGGGGCGGGCGGCCTGGGCGTCGTGGTCACGGGCGAGGACCCGGCGCGCTCGGCGTTGCTGCGCGAGGCCATCGCGACCCTCGGCGACGGCGAGCCCGCGCTGCGGGCGCGGCTGGTGGCCCGCCTCGCCACCGAGCGCCATTACGCCCCGGGCGGCGACCGGCTGACGCTGAGCGCCGAGGCGGCCGACCTGGCGCGCGCGTCGGGCGACCCGGACGCCCTGCTCGAGGCCCTCGTGGCCCGGCGGATCGGCATCTGGGACCCCGACCACCTGGACGAGCGCACGGCGACCTCCCGCGAGCTCATCGCCCTGGGCCGCGCCATGGGCGACCGCGAGCGCGAGCTCCAGGGCCACCACTGGCTGCTGGTCGACCTGCTGGAGGCCGGCGACGTGCGCGGTGCCGAGCAGGAGCTGGCGGCGCACGAGGAGCTGGCCGACGCCCTGTGCCTGCCGGCGTACCGCTGGTACGGGCCCATCTGGCGGGGCCTCATCGCCGTGTTGCGCGGCGACCCCGCCGCCGGGGCCCGGCTCGCGGCGCGCGGCGCCGAGCTGGGGGAGGCGGCGGGCGACGCCAACGCGAGCTTCTTCGCGTTCATGAACGCGATCACCGTCCGCTTCATCGCGGGCCGCACCGCCGAGGAGGACGTGTCCGCGATCGAGCACTTCGTGGCCACGTCGCCGGTGGGCCTGGCGTATCGCAGCATGCTGTCGTGGGTGCTCGCGGCGCGCGGCGAAGCGTCCACCGCCCAGGCGCACCTGGCGATCGTGGCCCGCGACGGGTTCGCCGACCTGCCCCGCGACGTCAACTGGATGTCGGCGATGCACGAGGCCGGGGAGGCCGCGCTGATCCTGGGCGACGAGGCCGTGATGGCCGACGTCGAGCGGCTGTCGGCGCCCTTCGGCGGCCGGCTGGTGCTCTCGGGCCGGGCCGCCTGCTGCTACGGCCTGGTCGACACGATGCTCGGGCGCCTGGCGGCCCGCCTGGGGCGTCCCGGCGACGCCGACGCCCGCTTCGACGCGGCCGAGGCGACGGCCGCGCGGGGCGGCCTCACGCCGCTCGGGGAGATGGCGCGCGCGGCCCGCGCGGCGCCCGCAGGGCCGGCAGCAGCTCGCTGAGCCCGCCGGCCACCCGGTGGGCGTCGCGCAGCTCGGCGGGGTCGTGGGTCGTGGTCACCGCCCACACCGACATGCCGGCGGCGCGCCCGGCCTCGACGCCGGCGGGCGCGTCCTCCAGCACCACGCACTCGGCGGGGTCCACGCCCAGGCGCTCCGCCGCCAGCAGGTAGGCGTCGGGCGCGGGCTTGCCGCGGCGGATCTGGTCGGCGGTCACGAGCACCTCGGGCACCGGCAGCCGGGCGGCGCGCAGGCGGGCCAGAGCCAGGGGGAGCTCGCAGGAGGTCACGATCGCGGCGCGCGGCAGGGCCAGCACCTCGGCGGCGCCGGGGAACGCCACCACGCCCGCGACGTCGGCGATCTCGGCCTCGCGGACGAACGCGGTGTCCTCGTCGACCAGGTCGGGGTCGTCGACGATCAGCGCGATCACCTCGCGGGCCGGCCGGCCGTGGTGCGCCTGCTGGTGGGCCACGCCGTCGATGCCGCGGCGCCGGCCCCACGCCGCCCACGCGCGGTGGGCCGCGGCGACGGAGTCGACGAGCGTGCCGTCCATGTCGCTGAGCACGGCGGGCGGGGTCACCCCGCCCCCAGGACCGTCGCGCCGCGGGGAGCGCCCCGCGTCCCCGGGCGCGGACCGGCGGCGCGGCGGGCGAGCAGCGCGACCGCGACGGCCGCCGGCACCAGCACGCCCAGCGCCCACGGGAGCGTCATGGCGCCCGCCAGGACGCCGATGAGCGGCGGGCCCAGCAGGAAGCCGATCGACCCGGTGGACGACACGGCCGCGATCCCCGGGCCCGGGGCGGTGCCGGGCTGTCGCCCGGCCGCGCTGAACATGAGCGGCACGCCGTTGGCCACCCCGAGGCCCACCAGGAACAGCGAGGCCAGGGCGACCTGCGCCGAGCCGGCGACCAGCATCACCGCCAGGGGGACGGCGGTGAGCGCCGCGCCGCCACGCAGCAGCCACACCGGTCCGATGCGGCGGTTGAGGCCGTCGCCCACCAGGCGCCCCACGGTCATGCCGGTCGTGAACACCGCGTAGGCCAGGGCGGCGACGGCGGCGGAGGCGCCCAGGTCGTCGCGCATCAGGATCCCGCTCCAGTCGGCCATCGCGCCCTCGGTCATCATCACCAGCAGGCACAGGGCGGCGAGCAGCGCCACGCCGCGGGAGGGGAGGGTGAACGGCGCGGCGCCCTCACCCTCGGCCACGGAGCCGGGGCCCAGGCGCGGGGCGCAGACGGCCAGCAGCAGGCCCAGCAGGACCGCGGTGATCGCGACCGTCACCCGGCCGTCCAGGCCCAGCGCGGCGCCCAGGGCGCCCAGGCCGGCGCCTGCGGCGCCGCCCAACGCCCAGCCGGCGTGGAGCGACGACATGATCGGGCGCCCGCCCGCCGTCTCGATGTGGACGCCGTGGCTGTTCATCGCCACGTCCATCGCCGCGCTCGCCCCGCCGAGCACCACCAGGGCGGCGGCCGTGAGCAGCGGCTCCGGCGCCAGCACCGGCAGGTTGACCGCCACCACGCACGCGGCGCCCCCGGCCACGGCCACCGGGCCCGACCCGCGGCGCGCCACCGCCTGGCCCGCGACGGGCACCGCGACGATCACGGCCAGCGACATGCACAGGATCATCAGCCCCACCTGCACCGAGGAGAGCCCGAAGCGCTCCTGGATCCACGGGATCTGCGAGACCCAGACGCCGATGACGGCCCCGTTCACCACGAAGAGGCCGGTGGTCGCGGCGCGCGGGCTCATGCGCGCAGCACGCTCAGGCCGAGTGCCCGGTAGGGGTCCAGCAGGTCGTCGGGCGCGTCCGGCTCGGCGACCAGGTGGGTGACCTCGCCGACGGGTGCCACCAGGTAGGCGCTGGCCGCGCGGAGCTTGTCGGAGGTGGCGGGCGCGATCACCTCGCCCGCGGCCTGCACCATCGCGCGCTTCACCTCGGCCTCGTCCAGGTCGTCGGTGGTCAGCCCCACCTCGGGGTGCAACGCGCAGACCCCGAGCAGGCAGGCGTCGGCCCGGACGTTGCGGATCGCGTCGACGGCCGACGCGCCCACCGTCACCTGCGCGCGCTTGTCCATGCGCCCGCCGATCATCACGACCTCAGGGGTGGGGTGGTCGGCCAGGGCCGCGGCGATGGGCGGCGAGTTGGTGAGCACCGTGCCGACCCGGGTGCCCGGGAGGAGGCGTGCCACCTCCAGGTTGGTGGTGGAGCCGTCGATGAGCAGCACCCGCGCCTCGGCCACCAGCCCGGCCACGGCGCGGGCGATGGCGGCCTTCTCGGTGGTCGCGGTCTCGCTGCGGGTGGCGAAGTCGCCGGGCTGCGGAGCGGGCGGCAGGGCGCCCCCGTGCACGCGCTGGACGAGCCCGCGGGCGGCCAGGTCGCGCAGGTCGCGGCGCACCGTGTCCTCCGACACGCCCAGTTCCTCGACGAGCCGGGAGGCCACCAGCTTCCCGTCCCGCGCGAGCACGGCGAGCATGGCTGCCCGGCGCTCCGCACCGAGTCTGCCGGTTCGTGCGGGTTCCTGCATGGTTCTGCACGATAGCGGATCCGACGCCGACGCGGCGGGGGTCCTGGGCCGTCTGCGATGATGCCCGCCGTGCGGCGACGGGTCGTGATCACGGGAGCGGGTATCGTGAGCCCCATCGGCGCCGGCGTCGCGGCGTTCTGGGATGCCCTCGCGGACGCGCGCACGGGCGCGCGCCGGGTCGATCTGGAGGGCGTCGGCGAGATCAACGCGTTCCCGGTGACCGAGGGCGAGGACGCCCGCGAGCGCTTCGGGGTGAAGGACGCGCGCCGCATGGACCGCAGCGGCCGGCTCGCCGCCGTGGCCGCCGCGCTGGCCCTCGACGACGCCGGCCCCCTGAGCCTGGACCCCGAGCGGATCGGGATCTCCCTGGGCAGCGTGCACGGGGGCGCCGAGACGCTGCTCGAGGCCCACCGCACCTTCCTGGAGCGCGGCGCCGACCGGGTGGCGCCGCTGGCCATCCCCTCGTCGCTGGCCAACCACCCCTGCGCCGCGGCGGCGCGCGCCCTGGGGCTGCGCGGCCCGTCCGCCGCGCCGGCCACCGCCTGCGCCGCCGGGTCGGACGCGATCGGGAGCGCCGTCTCGCTCATCCGCGAGGGGCGGGCCGAGGCGATGGTGGCGGGCGGCGCCGACGCGCCGATCTCGCCGCTGGTGATCGCCGGCTACATCAAGGTGGGCGCCCTGAGCACCGAGGACACGCCGCCCGAGGTGGCGTCGCGGCCGTTCGACCGCGGACGCCACGGGTTCGTGATGGGCGAGGGCGCCGGCGTGGTGCTGCTGGAGGAGCGCGAGCACGCCCTGGCGCGCGGCGCCCGCATCTACGCCGAGCTGGCGGGCTACGGCAGCTCGTGCGACGCCGACCACCCCACCGACCCGGACGCGACCGGCGAGGGCCCGGCCCGCGCGATGCGCATCGCGCTGGAGGACGCGGGGCTCACGGCAGGGGACATCGGCTACGTCAACGCGCACGCCACGTCGACGCTGGCCGGCGACATCGCCGAGGCCCGCGCCCTGCAGCGGGCCGGCCTGGGCGAGGCCGCGGTGTCGTCCACCAAGTCGGTGCACGGCCACGCCCTGGGCGGGGCCGGCGGGGTGGAGGCGGTCGCGACGCTCATGGCGTTCGCCCGCGACACGCTCCCCGCCACCCTGAACCTGGACGACCCGGATCCCGAGGCGCCGTTCGACCACGTGCTGGAGCCCCGCTCGGCGCGGGTCCACGCCGCGGTGTCGAACTCTTTCGGCTTCGGCGGGCACAACGCCTGCCTGGTCTTCACACGGCACGAGGACTGACGTGGACGAACTGCGCGCGATCGCGGAGCAGGTGAGCTGCTCGGCGATCTGCGACGCGATGATGCGCCGGCACGCGCACCGCGCCCACGTCGCCGACCTGGTGAGCCCGGCGCCGGAGCGCTGGATGCTGGGGCCGGCGGTCACGATGCGGTTCATGCCCCTGCGGGCCGATCTGCTCGACCCGCCGGTGCACGACTTCTCGGCGATGCTCGACCGCGCGGTCGCCGGGCGCGACCCGGAGGGATGCGTGCTGGCGGTGTCCAGCTGGGGCCACCCGGACCAGCCGGTCGCGGGCGGCAAGAAGCTCAGCCGCCTGGCGAACCTGGGGCTGGCCGGCCTGGTGGCCGACGCCCGCCTGCGCGACTGGGACGAGGTGGTCGACCTCGGCCTGGGGGCGTGGTGCCGCGGGGAGACGGTGCGCCAGGGCGGCGAGGCCATCATGCCCTGGGACGCCGACGTGCCCGTCGCGGTGGGCGGCGTGACCGTGCTGCCGGGGGACTGGATCTACGCCGACCGCTCCGGCGCGGTGGTCATCCCGGCGGACGACCTGCGCGAGATCCTGGAGGAGGCGGCCCGCATCGAGGAGCGCGACGCCGCCGAAGTCGCCCGGATGCGCGAGCGGGACGCGGTGCGGTGATCGCGCGCATCCTGCTCGTCTGGGCGTTCAACGTCGCCGCCCTGTTCGTGGCCGACTGGCTCATCGACGGCATCACGTTCGACGACGCGTGGAAGGTGGTGATCGCGGGCGCGGTGTTCGCGGTGGTCAACTTCCTGGTGAAGCCGATCGTGACGCTGCTGTCGCTGCCGCTGATCGTGATCACGCTGGGCATCGCGCTGTTCTTCGTGAACCTGCTGATGCTGGTGCTCACCGCGTGGCTCGTCTCCGGCTTCGACATCGACGGCTTCTGGGCCGCCGTCGGCGGGACGATCGTGGTGTGGCTGGTGAACGCCGTCCTGCAGGCGGTGTTCGGCGTGGGCGACCGGCGCGACCGGCGCCGCGCCCGCCGGCGCTAGTTGTTGGCCAGAAGGTCCAGGTCGCGGACGATGGCGTCCGGCTCGAACCCGACCGGGTACGCCGTCGCGAGCTGGCCGCTGGCGGTCACGCCGTAGATCAGCGCGGAGTGCTCGATCAACTCCGGGTTGTCCTTCGGGACCTGGGTCGCCACCTGCCAGGCCTTCCACAGCGGCTCGAGCTGGGCGCGGTCGCCGATGACGTAGTCCACGAAGCTCCCGACCCGCTGGCGCTGGAGGAACTTCCGCACCGTCGGGACGGTGTCGCCCTTCGGGTCGACGGACACGGCGATCACGCGCATCTGCTTGCCGAGGTCGCTCTTCTCCCGCACCTGGTGCAGGTTGGTCATGATCAGCGGGCACACGTCGGGGCAGTTGGCGTAGACGAAGGTGACGAGCACCGGATGCCCCTTCAGGTCCCGGATGTTGACCGTCTTGCCGTCGATGTCCTTCCCCACCAGGGGCGGGGCCTGCCGCATCGGGGAGATGGTGCCGCCCTCGAACGGGACCGTCCCGGTGTGCCCCAGGTGCTCCGGCTGCGACCCCACCGACACCACCTCGGCGGCGGCGCCGTCGCCCGAGTCGCCACCGCCGCACCCCGCGGCGACGAGGATGGCGAGCAGGACGAGGAGGGCGGCGCCGATGGCGGCCGGACGGCGGGCGGTCATTCGTGGAAGGCTCCGGGTTTGTACTGGACGACCCGCGACGCGGCCTCGGAGAGCCCGCCGCGCGCCTCGACCATCGCACGGTAGACCCCCGGCGCCTTCAGGGTGAAGCGCGCCCGTCCGGCCGACAGCCGCCGCTCGGCGACCATCTCCCACCGGTACGTGTCCAGGTCGAGCTGCTCCAGGTGCACGGCGCCGCCCCCGGCGGGCCTCACCTGCACCGCGAACCGCGCGCCGCTGCGGGTCACGACCACCGCGGGCTGCACCGCGGCGCGGATGCTGGGGCTCACCGCGTCGCCCACCACGGCCCGGAACGCCGTCCGCTCGGTGAGCTCCGGCCCGGTGAGCGAGTAGGCCCCGCCCGACCCGGTGGCGGCGACGCCCACCTCCTCCCACGCGCCGGGGACGCGACGCTGCAGGTGGACGACGGTGCCCTCCTGCGCCCCCGGCACCGTCCCGCTGAGCGCCGGGCGCCCGCCCGTGGTGATGGGCGCCGGCACCGCCAGCGACACCAGGGACACGGTCACGGTGCCGCGCATGAAGGCGTGGAACTGGCAGTGGTAGGCGTAGACGCCGGGGGTGCCGGGCGCGGAGATCGTGAACTTGTCGCCCGGGATGAGCGTTGGGGAGTGGAACGCGCCCCCGGCGGCGGTCACGGTGTGGCGGGTGCGGCCGGCCTGGTTCCAGGTCACCGTCGTCCCCGGCGCCACCACCACGGCGCTCGGGGAGAAGCCGGCGTCCGTGATGACGACGGTGCGGACGGCCGCCGCCACCGGGACGTCCGGCATGGCGGGGTGCTGCGCGAGCACGATCACCGGGTCACCCGGTACAGCCCGATCATCCCGTTGTCCTGGTGCGACTCGACGTGGCAGTGCCAGTACCACGTGCCGGGCGCGTCCTCGCGGAATCGGACCGTGAGCGTGCTGGACGGGCCGAGCAGCTCGGAGTCGGTGGGCACGCCGTTCCGCAGCCACCGGTGGCCGTGGACGTGGAAGACGTGGAAGTTCTCGCCCAGCGCGACGACGTCCCACTGCACCAGGTCGCCCACCTTGGCGTGGAACGTGGGCGTGTTGCCGATGAACGCGCGCCCGTTGATCGTGTCGAAGCCCTTCTGGTTGTTCAGGTACACCACGAACTCCCGGTCGGGCTTCGGCTCGCCCGGCTTGGGAATCACGATCGTCCCGAACAGCCCGAGCTCGATCGACTGGTGCATGCTCGTCGAGTGGTCGTGGTACGGCCACACGCCGTACGAGTCCTTCACCGCCTTCAGGCGGTAGGTCCAGCTCTTGCCGACCGGCACGTTGCCGCCGCCCGCCGAGCGGTAGGGGATGTACGCGCCGTCGCTCGAGGGCGCGTACTTGAACGCGTGGAAGTGCATGGAGTGCGGCAACCCGTAGTGGTGGTCCCGGTTGCGGAAGTGGACGATCACGGTGTCGCCCACGTTCGCGCGGATCGTGGGGCCGGGCATGCCGTCGTTGTCGCCGGACTCGGCGGTGTTGGGCCACGGCCTGCGGAAGCCCTTGGTGTAGCGCCGGTAGATCACCGCGGTGAACGTGCGGTCGGCCGGCGCGATCGTCGTGCCCATGACCGGGTCGCCGCCGTTGGGTGCGACGTCCCACTGCGTGTTGACCGCCGCGATCCAGTACTCGCGGGTGGCGGCATCCGCCCGGGCGGGACCCACCAGGACCCACGCCAGGAGGAGCGTCAGACACACGACGGCCGGCCCGAGGGCCGGCCGTCGCACGCGCGGAGGGAGGCTGTCAGCCGACAGTGATCGTCCCGTGCATCTCGGGGTGGACGAGGCAGATGTAGTCGTAGGTGCCCGCGGTCGGGAACGTGACCTGGAAACTGTGCGGCACCGGGAACCCCGTGCCCTTGTCGGACAGCGCGCCGCTGTTCAGGAACCCGTTGCCGTGGCTCGTGGGCGTGAGCGACGGGATACCGGCCGTCGGCGGGTCGGAGGGGTAGAAGCCCTCGCCCGCCAGGTCGACGCCCTGGCCCTGGAAGGTCGTCTTGGCGACGTTCTGCACGAAGGCGCTCGGTCCGAACGCGACCGTGTGGACCTCGTTGCCACCGGACATCGTGAACGTGACCGTGCTGCCCGGCGCCACCTTGCGGTTGGCGGGCTCGAAGGCGAAGAGCTGCGCCTGCTTGGTGCCGGGGCCGATGAAGACCGTGGGGCCGGAGCTGGATGCGGCCTTCTTGACGAGCGCCTTCACGGTCGCCGTCTGGGAGGCGAGCTCCTTCTTCGCCCTCGCCGCCTGCTTCTTGGCGGTGTCACCCGAGCTCGCGACCACCTTGACGGTGCCCTTCATGTTCGGGTGGACCAGGCATCGGATCTGGTAGGTCCCGGTCTTCGGGAAGGTCACCGTGAACTTCGGCGCGTTGCCCGGGAGCAGGCCGGAACTGAGGGTCTTGCCGGTCGCGCTCGTCCCGCCGATCGGCGCGAACGCGGCCCCGTTGACCTGGATCAGCGGAGTCGTGCCACCCCACCAGTACGGCTGGCCGGCCGGGTCGTTGGTCGGCGGGTTCAGCGTCTTCGACGGCACGATGAACGCGGGCAGCTTGGCACCCTTGCCGGGGATGGTGAGGGTGTGGAACCCGTTCACCGCGAACTGGACCTTGTCGCCCTTCGACACCGTGATCTGGCTCGGGTACAGGGCGTTGAACTCGATCCCGGTCTTGTCGAACCCGCCCCATTGCGCCTTCACCGTGGCGGCGCTCGCGAGGTTCGGGACCAGGAGGCCGGCGGCGACCGCGCCGGCGCCGAGGAGTGCGAGGCGTCCTCGCGTTGCACGCACCGCCATGAAGTGCCCCCTTGTTCCGTCCTCCGCCGGGCTGAAATCGCCGGAAACGGCGATGAAGGGCGGAGTCGGGCGCGATCCTACGGCCGGTCCGATCAATCAGTAAAGACCTCTCATTGATGAGATTCATCCACGCGCGATCCTCCTTGCGGGTGATGCGGCCCGCGGCGTCCGTGGCCATGCGGATTCCGGAGACGCACGACACCGGCGTCGCCTGTCCGAATCCCTCCAACGAGGGATGAAGCCGGGCTTCAGGGCGACGATGCATCCGGTGCGGGACGGCGCACGCGAGCGAGGGACCCTCGGTCGACGAGCGTCGCGACCGGCCATCCGGAGGGCACCCGGGCGGCCGGATCACCGGAGGGGGCGGGCGGGACCCCGCCCCCTCCGTACTCACCTCAGTACTTGGCGTTGCTCGCGATCGCGTCGCCGCGCCCGAGCAGGCGTCCGCTGACGCCGCCCCGCCGCACGAAGGCGTTCATCACCACGTCGCGGGCGCTCACATGGGCGAACCCCAGGGTGTGGCCGCTCTCGTGGACCATCACGCTCTGCACGTCGAGCGTGCGGCGGCCGGGGCGTCGGGCCGTGCTGAAGCCGGCGACGTCGGATGAGGAGATGCGGGTGTCGCTCTCCACGGCGCGGTTGCCGCCGGCGATGAAGGTGATGGTGCAGGCCACCGCCCCGGGGCAGGCGCCGCCGAGGGCCGCGACGTTGCCGACGTCGACGGTGCTCACGCCATCGCGGGCGACCCGCCGCGGGGTGGAGCCGGCGAAGCGGAAGCGGGCGCGGCTGGCGTCGCGGATGTCCGGGCAGTGGGAGCGGGTGGAGTTCCACACCCCGCGCGCCCTCCGGATGGCGGCGAGGGCGGCCGGGCGGCGCACGCCCGGGGGCGACGCCATGCGCGAGAGCCGCCAGACGACGGGGAAGCGCGTCCAGCGGTACCCGGCGTCGGCGTGGGCGGCCGAACCGCAGCGCACCACCGCCCCCGGCCCGGAGGCGGCGGGGCCGGCGCGGAGCGCGGCGATCACGACCGTCAGGTTCCCCTGGTCGTCGAAGTAGCGGGTCTCCATCGGGGCGCCACCGGGCGCGCGCTGCACCTCCACCGGCGCGGCGGCCGGCGGGGCGCCGGGGAAGTCCGGGGGCGGCGGGGCCGGCTCGCTCACCGGCGGGACGGGCGCGGTGCCCGGCCCCGTGGCCATCGTCCCGGTGGCGGTCGTGGCCGGGCCCTCGCCGCCGCGCGACAGCAGCGCGACCGTCACGACGACGGCCGCGGCCACCACCACCCCGCCGGCGACGGCGAGCCGGCCAGACCGTCGCACGCTGTCGGGAGCCCTACGTCGGGATCTGGATCAGGATGAGCTTCTGCTCGGTCATGGTCCGCACGGCGAAGTGCGGGCCCTCCCGGGTGTTGCCGCTGTCCTTCACCCCGCCGTACGGCATCTGGTCGGCGCGGAAGGTGGGCGTCTCGTTGATGAGCACCCCGCCGAAGTGGAGGCGGCGCGCCCAGCCCAGGGCGGCGTCGGCGCGCCCGGTGAAGATGCCGGCCTGGAGGCCGAACGGCGAGGAGTTGGCCAGGTCGATGGCCTCATCGATCGTGTCGTAGCCGGCGACGCCGACCACCGGCCCGAACACCTCCTCGCACGACACCTTCATCCGCGGGTCGATGCCCTCCAGCACCGTCGGCTGGATCAGGCCGTCGACGACGGTGCCGCCCGTGAGCGCGTCGGCGCCGGCCCGTCGCGCCTCGTCGATCCACTCGACGATGCGGTCGCGGTTGTCGGTGTCGATGACGGGGCCGACGTCGGTCTCGGCGTCCATCGGGTCGCCCACCTTCAGGCCCTGGACGGCCGCGACGAACAGGTCGCGGAAGCGGTCGAGCGCGGCGTTCTGCACGTAGACCCGCTGCACCGAGATGCACGACTGGCCGGCGTGGGTGAACCCGGAGGCCGCGAGCTTGCGGGCGGCGGTCTCCAGGTCGGCGTCGGCCTCCACGATGACGGGCGTGGAGTTGCCGAGCTCGAGCGCCACCTCCTTGCGCGGCTGGCGCTGGCGGATGCCCCAGCCGACGGGCGGGCTGCCGGTGAACGAGATGATCGGGACGTCGGGGTGGTCGACCAGGGCGTTGCCGACGGTGCCGCCTCCCCCCACCACCACCGACAGGGCGCCGTCCGGCAGGCCCGCCTCCTTGAGGGTGCGCGCCAGCAGCAGGGCCGACAGCGGGGTGGAGGACGCGGGCTTCAGCACCACGGGGCACCCGGCGGCGATCGCGGGGGCCAGCTTGTGGCACACCAGGTTGAGCGGGAAGTTGAACGGCGAGATCGCGCCGACCACGCCGCGCGGCTCGCGGACGATCACGCCCAGCTTGCCGGCGCCGGCGGCGCTGGCGTCCATGGGGACCACCTCGCCGGCCAGCGAGCGCGCCTCCACCGCCGAGAAGGTGAGGGTGTCGACGCAGCGCTGGGTCTCGGCCCGGGCCTGCTTCAGCGGCTTGCCGGCCTCCAGGCAGACGGTGCGGGCGAACGTCTCGGAGCGCTCGGACACCAGGCGGGCGGCGCGCTCCAGGATGGCGGCGCGCTCGGCCGCGGGGGCGGGCGGCAGGTGCTTGGCCGCCTCCCTGACGGCGTGGGCGACGTCCTCCTCGTCGCCGACGGAGACCGTGGCGATGGTGTCGCCCGTGTAGGGGTTCGCGACCGCGAGCTGGGTGTCGCGCGCCTCGAACATCCCGTCGAGCAGGAGCCCGGTGGGCTGCGAGGGGTCGAGTGCCGGACTGTGGATCGCCATCGCTGAACCCCGTTCTCGTCGGTCGCCTCTGGATCCCGAGGATACCCACGCGGGGCGAAACAGCCCCGCGGTCGCCCTGGACCCCTGGGTGGTTGCGTCCGTTCGCGCCCTCGGGGTGTCTTCTCCGTCGCGCACCGGCCGGGGCGCGCGAGGCGTCTCGGGAGATCAGGATGTCACGGAGCGGAATGGCGGGACGGGGTGTCCGGACCGTCGTCACGGTGGTCGCGGCCGCGGCGCTCGCGCTCGTCGCCTCGGGGTGCGCGGTGTTCGGGGGCACCACCTTCTCCATCGGCCTCGGTCAGTCCAGCGCGAGTCCGGTGATCTGCGGCTCGGGGGCGATGTTCTGCACCTTCGACAAGGGCAACAGCGACCTGAACGCGAACACCGGGACCTACCAGGTGCTGTTCGCGGCTCAGGTGCCCCCGGCGGTGGTGCCCGCCGAGACCCTGACGTCGGACCTCGGGTTGCCGTTCGAGTCGAGCCCGGGATACGCCGCCGAGCTGCAGCGGCTGGAGCCGGCCGCCGCCGGCACCAGGTGGGTCGGTTGGATCTCGGCGCCGTTCGGCTACTCCACCGACCCCGCCGCCCCGCACTCCGTCGCGCCGAAGCTCACGCTGACATTCCCGCCCGGCCCGGACGGGTCGCCCACCGCGGCATCGCTCAAGGTGGGTACGGTGGTCGGCTTCCGGAACGTGACCTCGCGGGGACCCGCGAGCCGTCCGGTCAGCTGCGGGAACTCCTTGACCGCGTTCAACGCGGACGTGCCCGACAACGGCGACGGGACGGGGCCCGCGGGGCACTACTGCAAGGACGACTCCTCGACCATCCAGCTCCTCGCCAAGGACGTCGGCGTCGTCACCTCCGCGGCGAAGGCCTCCGGTCCCGCCGGCATCGTCGCCTCCCTCCCCTTCGTCATCCGCAACTCCAACGTGCCCCCGGCCGACGTCACGATCAAGGCGGCGACGACCCTGCCGGGAGCGACGGCCGTTCCGCTCTCGCCGTCGCTCACGTCTCCGATCAACGGGGACGTCACCGCCCTGGTGGCCGTCGGCGTCCCGGCCGGCACCGCGCCCGGCGTCTACGACGTGACCCTCACCGCCACGCTGACGGATGGCACCGTCCGGACCGGCGTCGGCAGGATCACCGTGACCGGGAGCGCCACCGGCGGTGGCGGCGGTGGCGCCGGCGGCGGTGGCGCCGGCGCGGTCGCCGGCGGCAAGGCCAGGCTCACCACCATCCTCGCCAAGGGCCTGACCGTCGGTGCGGCCCGCAGCGGCGGAATCCCGGTGCTGATCGGCTCCTCGGTCGCCGGCCCCGCCGTGGTGACGCTCCAGCAGGGCCCCCGGCGCCGGCCCGCCCTGACGCTCACCAAGCGCGTCCGCCTGAAGAGCCCCGGCCCGGTGAAGGTGATCTTCAAGAACCGCCGGCTCGCGAAGGGCGCCTACCGGATCACGATCAGCAGGTCGGGCACGGTCGTGAAGACCGCCGTCGGCACCCTCCGCGCGCCGAAGCCGGCACGGAGGGCGGCCGAAGGGTGACCACCGGCGCGCGCGGGTAGCCTCCGGACGGCACGCGGGGCGGGAGGCGGCGGTGCAGGCGGCGGAGCTGATGGTGCGGTGCCTGGAGGCCGAGGGCGTCGAGCGGATCTACGCGATCCCCGGCGAGGAGACCCTCGAGATCGTCGAGGCCCTGCGGGAGTCGCCGATCGAGATCGTGATCGTCCGCCACGAGCAGGGCGCCGCGTTCATGGCCGACGTCCACGGACGCCTCACGGGCCGGGCGGGCCTGTGCCTGGGGACCCTCGGGCCGGGCGCGACGAACCTGATCACCGGGATCGGCGACGCCTACCTCGACTACGCCCCGATGGTGGCGATCACGGGGCAGGTGCGGCTGGACCTGGTCCACAAGGAGAGTCACCAGTACGTGGACGTGGTGGACGTCCTGCGGCCGGTCACCAAGTGGAACGCCCGCATCGAGCGCCCGGAGACGGTGCCGGAGGTGGTGCGCAAGGCCTTCAAGCTGGCGGAGGCGGAGCGCCCGGGCCCGACGCACCTCGAGCTGTCGGAGACGATCGCGGCGGCCGACCTGCCGTCCGGGAGCCGGCCGCTGGGGCGGAGCGCGCCGGGTGTGAGCCTGCCCGACCCGGACGCGGTGCGGGCGGCGGCGGCCGTGATCCGCGGGGCGCGCCGGCCGGTGATCATCACGGGCAACGGCGTGATCCGCGCGGGCGCGTCGCCCAGCCTGCGCGCCCTCTGCGGGCACGCGGGGATCCCGGCGAGCCCGACGTTCATGGGCAAGGGCGCCCTGGACGACCGCTCGCTCCTCTCCCTGCCCGCGGTCGGGCTGCAGGCGCGCGACTCGATGACCGCCGGGCTCGACGAGGCGGACGTGGTGGTGTGCGTCGGCTACGACCTCGTCGAGTTCGGCCCGGCGGGGTGGAACCCGGCGAACGACAAGCGGATCGTCCACGTCGACGCCCGGCCCGCCGAGGTGGACACGCACTACATCCCGGAGGTGGAGGTGGTCGCCAGCATCGGCGACGCCCTCGACGCGCTGGCCGCCGAGCTGCCGGCGGGGGAGGAGCCCGCGTTCGCGACGCGCCTGCGCGTGTCGGTGACCACCGAGCTGCGGGCGCTGGCGGAGCGCCCGGGGGTGGTGAGCCCGCAGGCGGCGATCGTGGCGATCCGCGATGCGATGGCCCCGGACGACGTCCTGGTCTCCGACGTGGGGGCCCACAAGTTGTGGCTGGGGCGCCTGTTCCCGGCGTACGAGCCGAACACGGTGATCATCAGCAACGGCTTCGCGACGATGGGCATCGGCCTGCCGGGGGCGATCGCGGCGGCGATGGCCCGGCCGGACGTCAACGTGGTGAGCGTCTCGGGCGACGGCGGCTTCATGATGAACGTGCAGGAGATGGAGACGGCCACCCGCCTGGGGCTGCCGGTGAACGTGGTGGTGTGGGTGGACGGGGCGTACGGGGTGATCGGGTGGAAGCAGGAGCGCCGCTTCGGCCGCACCCACGCGATCGAGTTCGGCAACCCGGCATGGGGCGACCTGGCCCGCGCGTTCGGCTGGAGCCACCGCCACGCGACCGACGCCGCGGCGGTGGGGGACGCGCTGCGCGCGGCGATCGCGGAGGACGGCCCGTCCCTGGTCACGGTCCCGATCGACTACCGCCAGAACGCCCGCCTCGCCAACCTCGGGGAGCCGGCGCTCGGGGCCTGACGCCGTGGGCGACTTCCCGTACCGCTTCCTGGCCCGCTGGCAGGTCCCCGCCGACCCGGAGCTGACGTGGGACGTCCTGGGGGAGGCGCTCCCCTACCCGGAGTGGTGGCGGTCGTTCCGCCTGCGCGCCGGGGCGACGAGGGGCCGCCGGTGCCGGGCAAGCGGGTGCGGCTGCTGGTGCGCGGGCTCCTGCCGTACCGGGTGCGCCTGGAGATGGAGTGCCTGGAGGCGGAGCGCCCGCGGCGCCTGGTGTCCCGCGTCGGCGACCTGGCGCCCCGCCGTGAGCCGGCTCCTCCTGCGGCGCCTCACCCCGGTCGCTCGTGGGGTCGCGCCCGAGCCAACGCCTCCACCTCGTTCATCGAAGGGGTGAGACGGGAGCGCGCCGGGAACCTGTCCGGGGGGTGACCCTGGCCACCCCGGGGCGCCGGTGGATGAAGGGCGCCTCACGAATACCGAACCATCCCCGGTATGGTTTGTGGAGTCGTCCGGACGGGGAGGGGATGCGCGTGGAGCAGGGGCCGACACCGCCAGAGGGGCCCGTCGTCGGCCTCGGGCCATCCCGGTTCGGCGCGGCCGGCCGGGCCTACCGGCGCGCGCTCGCCCGTGTGCTGCGGCCGTACTCGGTCGTCCAGCACACCGTGAACCTCGACACCGCCCGCCGCCTCGAGCGGCTGGAGCAGCGCGTCGGCGTGCCGGTCGACGGCGCGGCTCCGCCCCCCGGCGGCGCCTGGGCGGGCCACCCCGACGGCAACGGCGCCCCTGCGGTGTGGTCGCCGCCCGACCTCGAGGCGGCGATGGAGGAGATCTTCACGACCGCCGACCCGGCGGTGTTCGAGTCGTCCGGGCGGCAGCAGGCGGAGACGCTCCAGGATCTCTTCGGCCCGCAGGACGTCGTGCTCGACGTCGGCTGCGGCGTCGGCCGGGTCGCCCGCTACGTCGCCCCCTCGTGCCGCCGGCTGCTCGCCGCCGACTCGTCGCCTCAGATGCTGGCGCTCGCGCGCGAGCGGATCGGTGGCGAGGCACCCAACATCAGCTTCGTGACCGTCGACGGCACCCGCCTCCCCGTGGGGGACGACGCCGTCGACCTCGTCTACTCGGTCCTGGTGCTCCAGCACCTCGAGCGGGAGCACGCGTTCGCGATGCTCCGCGAGATCCGCCGGGTGCTGAAGCGCGGCGGGCGCGCCTACCTCACGTTCCCCAACATCCTGTCGGACGAGTACCTCGACACGTTCCTCGGGTACGTCCGGGACGGCGAGGCCGCCGACCCGCGCCGCGCGCGGCTCTACACCCCGCAGGAGGTCGAGCGCCTGCTCCCCGCCGCCGGGTTCGCCATCGACCAGCTCGACGCCGGCGTGGAGATCGTCGCCGTCTGCAGCTGACGGCACGGGGGGTGGGGACAACCCCACCCCCGGCCCGCCCGGAGCCCCGAGATCGCAGACGCCGGGCCCCTCCATGGGAGCGCGGCACCCCCTGACGGATCGTGGACGACGTCAGTCCACGACCGAAGGGACTCCTCGTGCGAAGCCAGTCAGGACGTCCGCTCCTCGAGCGCCACGGGCGGCTCATGGGCCGTCTGCGCTGGGTCGTCATCCCCCTCTGGATCGCGCTCCTCGTGGGCGCGGTGATGCTCGGGGGACGGCTCGGCGACGTCACTACCACCGAGGCCACCCTGCCCGGCAGCGAAGGGCAGAAGGGCCTCGAGCTCATCCAGAGCCATTTCTCCGACGGGCGTGATGCCAGCGACATCCAGCCCGTGTTCCGCAACCCCGACCTGACGGTCGACGACCCCGCCTACCGCGCCGCGGTGACCGCGTCGCTCGACCGCGCCGCCGCCCTCGTCCCCGGCACCCGCGTCGTCTCCTACTTCACCACCGGGAGCCGCGACCTGGTGGGGCAGGACGGCCACATGACGTTCGCGACGCTGTCGCTGCCGATCGACGAGCAGAAGGCCGCCGACATGCTCCCGGAGCTCCGGGAGGCGCTCGGCACGCCGCACGGCTTCGCGCCCACCCTCGTCGGCGGCTCGGCGGCCGTCGACCACGACACCGGCCCCATCATCGAGGACGACCTCGCCAGGGCCGAGATGATCGTGCTGCCCGTGGCCCTGCTCGTGCTTCTGGTGTTCTTCGGCAGCGTCGTCAGCGCGCTCATCCCGCTGCTGATGGCGGGCGCCACCATCATGCTCGCGTTCGCCGGCACCTATCTCGCCGGCCAGGGCATGGAGATCGCCGACCTCGTCACCAACGTCATCACGCTGGTGGGCGTCGCGATCGGCGTCGACTATTCGCTGCTCGTGGTCTCGCGCTTCCGCGAGGAGATGGCCCGCGGCGCCGACCGCATCGAGGCGACC
The DNA here is from genome assembly GCA_050250915.1 of Thermoleophilia bacterium. Taxonomy (GTDB): domain Bacteria; phylum Actinomycetota; class Thermoleophilia; order Miltoncostaeales; family Miltoncostaeaceae; genus Miltoncostaea. The sequence goes on along the minus strand of JBFWNT010000003.1, from coordinate 66,878 downwards.
GGCCGCACCGTGGCCACCGCCGGGCGCGCCGTGCTGCTGTCCGGCATCACTGTCGCCATCGGGCTGGCGGTGCTCGTCGCGTTGCCCGTCCCGTTCATCCGCTCCATGGGCGTCGGCGGCATGCTCGTCCCCGTCTCCGCCGTCCTCACCGGCCTGACCCTGCTGCCCGCCCTGCTGTGCGCGCTCGGCACGAAGGTCGACGCCATCCGCGTCTACCCGCGCCGCTGGCGCCTCCGCGAGGGCGCCATCTGGGGGCCGCTGGCCAAGGGCATCACCGGCTGGGGTGCCCCGGTCGCCGCGATCGCGCTCGCCGGCGTCGTGGTCCTCGCCATGCAGGCGCCGAAGATGAGCATCCACCAGGACCAGCTCGCCGACGCTCCCGACGTGGAGGCCGTCCACGCCGGCCGGCTCATCTCCGCCGAGCTCGGCGGCGCCGCCAACCCCAACGTCTACGTCATCGACACCGGCCGCGCCGGCGGGGCGTACGACCGCGGGGTGATCCGCACCCTCGACGGCGTCGCGCAGGACCTGCGCGCGCAGCACATGGTGAGCGGCGTCACCTGGCCCGGCACCACCGACCCGGCCGCGTTCCGCGCCGCCGCCCAGGACGGGCTGGTGGACCGAACCGGCCGCTACGCCCTGATGAGCGTCGCGCCGAAGGGCGACCCCGTCTCCGACCCGGCACGGGCGCTCAACGACGCGATGCGCGATCGTGAGGCCGGCATCGCGGCGGCCCTGCCCCAGGGCGGCCGGGTGCTGCTGACCGGCGAGCCCGCGATGAACAACGACTTCGACGACGCCATCTACGGCCCGTTCCCGTGGCTCGTGGCCGGCGTGCTGGTGCTCACGTTCGTCGCCCTGATGAAGGCGTTCCGCTCGTGGGTCGTCCCGCTCGTCGCCGTGCTGATGTCCGGTCTGTCGCTGCTCGCGGCGTACGGGTTGCTGTACCTGGTGTTCATGCAGGGCGTCGGCGCCGGCCTGCTCGGCGTGGACCACGACGTGCGCGGCATCGCGAACTGGGTGCCGGTGTTCGTGTTCGCCTTCCTGTTCGGCATCTCGATGGACTACCAGGTGTTCCTGACCGAGCGCATCCGCGAGCTGCGGCAGGGCGGGGCCCGCAACGGCGACGCCGTCCGCGGCGGCCTGCGCGGCACCGGCAGGATCATCGTGACCGCGGCCCTCATCATGGTCGTCGCGTTCGGCGGCTTCGCGATGGGGACCGACATCGGGATGAAGGAGTTCGGCTTCGGGCTGGCGGCCGCGGTCGCCATCGACGCCCTCCTGATCCGCTGCCTCATCGTCCCCGCCGTGCTGGCGATGGCCGGTGAGCGCACCTGGCGGCGCCGTCGCGAGGCGGTGCCGGCATGAGGACCGCCGCGATCGCGGTGCTCCGCCCGCTCGGCCACCTGGCGAGCGCCCTGATCCTGGGCCCCGTCTGGCTCACCCTGCTCGTGGTGGGGTGGGCCGCCGGGTTCGGCCTGATCGTCACGCTCGTCGGCATCCTCGTCCTCCTGGGCCTCGCGCACGCCGCGCGGGGCGCGGGGGACATGGAGCGCCGCCTCGCCGCCGGACTGCTCGACGTGCGGGTGCCGCGCCCGCCCCACCCCGTGTGGCGCGGCTCCGTGCTGTCCAGCCTGCGCGCCTGGGCCACCGACCCGGGCGCGTGGAAGGAGCAGGCCTACCTGCTGCTGCGGTTCGCGCTCGGCGTGCCGTTGGCCGCGGTGCTGATCGGGCTCATCGGCGGGGGGATCCAGTTGATGGTGGCCGTGACCTACTACCGCTGGGCGCCGCCCGACGTCGGCATCGCCCGGGCCGACACCCTGCCCGAGGCGCTGCTCTGCATCCCGCTGGGCGCCGCCGTGGCGTTCATCGGCGTGTGGCTGGTGCGGCCGGCCGCCGCGGCGTGGCGGCCGCTCGCCCGTACGCTGCTCGCCATGAGCGAGCGCGGGGAGGTCGAGCGCGCCGTCCGGACGCCGGGGTCCACCCCGGCGCTGCGGATCCACGCCTACGCCACCGCCGGGCTCGTCGGGTTCCTGGCCCTGATCTGGCTGCTCACCACCCCCGGCGGGTACTTCTGGCCGGCGTGGGTGGGCATCACGCTGGCCGTCCCGCTGGCCATCCACGCGGTGTTCGCGTGGGCGCCGCGGCGGCCGCGGGTGCGGGGCCTGGCGATCCACGCCGGCATCACCGCGGCCGTCTGGCTGTACCTGGTCCTGATCTGGGTGCTCTCCACGCCCGGCGGGTACTTCTGGCCGGCGTGGGTGGCGATCCCGCTGGCGGGAGCGGTGGGCGTGCACTACCTGATGGTCCGCGGCCGCGACGAGGAGGACCGCCGCGAGATGGCCGAGCGCATCGACGTGCTCACCGCCACCCGCGCCGGGGCGGTCGACCAGCAGGCGGCGGAGCTGCGCCGCATCGAGCGCGACCTGCACGACGGCGCCCAGGCCCGCCTGGTGGCTCTGGCCATGGACCTGGGCATGGCGAGGGAGCGCCTGGCCGACGACCCCGACGCGCAGCAGCTGGTGGCGGGTGCGCACGAGCAGGCCAAGCAGGCGATCACCGAGCTCCGCGACCTGGCCCGCGGCATCCATCCCGTGGTGCTCACCGACCGGGGCCTGCCCGCCGCGCTGGCGACGTTGGCCGGCCACAGCCACATCCCGGTCGACCTGAACGTCGACACCGGGGAGCGGCCCGCCGCCGCCGTCGAGGCCGCCGCGTACTTCGTGGTGGCCGAGGCGCTCACCAACGCCAACAAGCACAGCGGCGCCACCAGGGCCACGGTGCGGGTGCTCCGCGACGGGCCGGTGCTGCGGGTCAGCGTCGCCGACGACGGCGCCGGCGGCGCCGACCGCGACGGCACCGGCCTGCGCGGCCTGCGCCGCCGCATCGACGCGCTCGACGGCGTGATGGCCGTCGCCAGCCCGCCCGGCGGCGGTACGGTGATCGACGTGGAGCTGCCATGCGGGTCGTGATCGCCGAGGACCTCGCGCTGCTGCGCGACGGCCTCACCCGGCTGCTGCGCGACCACGGCATGGACGTGGTGGCGGCGGTGGAGGACGGCGACGCCCTGGTCCGCGCCGTGGAGGCCGAGCGGCCGGACGTCGCGGTCACCGACGTCCGCCTGCCGCCCGGATTCACCGACGAGGGGCTGCGCGCCGCCATCGAGGCGCGTCGCCGCGTGCCCGGCACGCCGGTGCTGGTGATCTCCCAGTACGTGGAGCAGACCTACGCCGTGGAGCTGCTCGCCGACGGCGGGGCGGGGGTGGGCTACCTGCTGAAGGACCGCGTCGCCGACCCCGCCGAGTTCGTCGACGCGGTCCGCCGCGTCGCCGGCGGCGGCACGGCGATGGACCCGGAGGTGGTGGCCCAGCTCGTCGCCCGCCGGGGGCCCACCTCGCCGCTCGCGGGCCTGACCCCGCGGGAGCGCGAGGTGCTGGGCCTCATGGCGGAGGGGCGCTCCAACGCCGCCATCGCCGAGGCCCTCGTCGTGACCGACGGCGCCGTGGAGAAGCACATCTCCAACATCTTCGGGAAGCTCGGGCTGGCCCAGGCGGACGGCGGCCACCGCCGCGTCCTGGCCGTCCTGACCTACCTCGGCAGCCCCGCTCCGTAGGGGCGCCCGCAGGCGCCCCCCACGGGCGAGAGGTCAGGGCTGGATGGTGTAGAGCGAGCCCACGCCGTCGGTGACGTAGACCAGCCCGCCGCCCACGGTCACGCACTGCACGCCGCCGGGCGTGCCGCCGATCGGCAGGGTGCCGGAGGAGACCGTCTTCAGGTCGGTCTGGTCGAGCCGGAACAGCTTCGCCGGGGTGTTCGAGAGGGCGTCCGCCCGCTGCGCCACCCACACCGCGCCGGCGCCGGCCGCCGTGCATGAGATCCCGATGTCCAGGTCGCCGTTCGCGGCGCCCGGCACCAGGCCGGTTGTGGGCGACACCTTCGCGACGCCGCCGTCATCGTTCGGCGTGGCGGTGGACAGCCAGAAGGCGTTGAGGCCGTAGGTGAGCCACACCCACTGGGCGATCCCGCCCGTGAAGCCGCCGACCTTGAGCGTCGTCTGGATCGCCAGGCTCGACGGGTTGCGCTTCTGGATCGACGCCTGGTTGGGCGTGACCATCCAGAGGGCGCTGCTCGCCGCGGTGAAGGCCGCCGGGATCGGCCAGGTCTTGATGACCACCTTGCTGGTGTCCGGGTCGATCCGGGCCAGCTTCTGCCAGGTCTTCACGCCCGCGGCCCACACGTAGCCGGATCCGATGCCGAGGGTGTTGGCGCCGTTGATCCCCGTGGCGCCCCCCTGATGGACCGTGGAGCCCAGGTTGAAGGTGATGGGGGACCCGACCGGGTCGCCGTCGGGTGTCAGCGGGAAGATCTTGGCCTGCGTCTTGGTCGACGTCAGCACCCAGACCTTGTCGTAGCCCGCCCGGATGTCGCGCGGGTTGGGGCCGAGCTTCACGGTCTTCACCGCGTGGGTCGTCGCGTCGACGCGGCTGACGCTGCCGTCGCCGTTGAGCGTCCAGGTGGCGCCGTAGCCGTAGGTGAGCCGGCCGGGGCTCGACCCGACCTTCGTCGTGGCGACGACGTCGAACGCCGGCGGCGCCTGGTCGGCCTGCGCCCCCGGGGCCGTCCCGGCCGCCGCCCCGCCCGCGCCCAGCGCCCCCAGGGCGCCGAGCGCCACCCCGGCGGCAACGGCCGTCCACGCTGATCGCATCGGTCCTCCCGTTCGGACTCCGGAAGGTGCGACGCTCATACGGGCGGGCGCCCCCGCGCAATACCCAGACCGCCGGATTCGCCGATCGGTGACGCCACCGCTTCCGCGGCGGCGTGCTGCGCCACCTCCGCCTCCACCCGCTCCCGGCCGATCATGTAGCTCAGCGCCGCGTACAGCAGCAGGTCGACGGCCAGGCTGCCCAGGGCGGCGAACTGGGCGTAGTAGAAGGCGAAGACCTCGTACACGAATATCGAGATCAGCACGGCGCGCATGAACCACCGGTAGCCGCTGATCCGGGACCGCCGCCGCAGCCGCCACGCGCCGACCACCACGCAGACGCCGCTGGCGATCGCGGCGATCAGCTGCACCACGTGGGCGATGTCGGCGTTGCCGGAGTCGCGATCCAGGCCGGTGGAGTCCGTCTGGACGCGGATGGTGAGCGGCACCTTCGTCAGGAAGTAGGCGGCGGCGACCACCACCACGGCGGTCTCGAAGTGCCGTCGCGCCGCCAGGGCGCGGTAGAGGCCGGCGAGCCACGCCCGCGCCACGAAGTAGGGGGACTGGCGGTGGCGGCCGTGGCCCAGCGGGAGCCCGTCGACGTGCTCGCGCAGCACCGCCACCAGGGGGTCGGCCGGGTCGGCGCGGTCCAGCAGGGCGCCCACCCGGTCGCGGGTCTCGGCGTCCATGCCGCCGCTGGCGTCGGACCGCAGCAGCGACAGGGCGTTGGCCAGCGCGTCCTGCGGCGTCATCTCCGACTCCCAGCGGCGCACGCGGGCGAGCGCGACGAACAGGATCATGAACACCGCGTAGATCACGGCGACGGCGGGCTCGAAGAAGTAGTTCACGTCGCTCGAGATGAACTTTCCGACCTCGTCGATGAAGAAGCCGAAGCCGACGCCGCCGGCGAACGCCGCCAGCCACGGCGCCGCCGGGTTCATCACGCTGAACAGCAGCAGCAGCGACAGGAACATGATGAGCCCGCCGTAGAGGACGTGGCCGATGTGCAGGCCGCCGCCGCCGAGCTGGGGGTAGCCGCTCAGCTGCAGGATCAGGCGGATGACGAGCACCGTCGCGACGGCGGTGACGAGGCTCAGCTCGATCAGCCCCGCCGCGTTCGTGCTTCGCAGGACTCGGAGGCCGCCCACGGGGGATGACCCTAGACCGCGCGACCCGGCGAGCGCTACGCGCCCAGCTGCGCCACGCGCCGGGCCCAGGCGGTGGCCGACGTCCAGTACGTGGGGAGCCAGGTGATCGACACGCCGCCGCGCGACCCGGACGAGTGGACCATCCACCCGCCGCCGATCGCGATGCCGGCGTGCGAGATCGACCCGCGCGGGCTCGCCGGCCCCTTCGGCCCGAAGAAGACGAGGTCCCCGGGCTCGGCGGCGTCCACGGGCTCGCGCTCGGCGGGGCGCTCCCACGCCATCGCGTCGGCGGTGCGGCCCAACAGGCCGCTGCCCAGGCTCATCTGGCTGGGGCCGGCGCTGCCCTTGAAGGCCCACCACACCAGGCCCGAGCAGTCGAAGCCGCCGTGCGCCTGGGCGCCCCACGGGGAGCGGACGCCCGGCCAGTCGCCGGCCCACACGTAGGGCTGGCCGATCTGCCACAGCGCCGCCTGCACCACCGCCAGGCGCTGCGGGCTCATCGCGGGCAGGCGGATGTCGCGGTAGCGGGCCAGGCCCGCCGTCTGCCACGACGAGATCCCGCGCGCGCGGTCGGCCATGTACGCCAGGTCGGCCAGCCGCAGCGGCTGCCCCTTCGCGCGCTCACGGCCGTCCTGGGCGGCGGGCTGGTTGTAGACCAGGCCCAGCTCGCGGACGAGCACCTCGCTGCCGGCGAAGCGCGGCATGCGCAGCACGGCGCCGCCATCGACGGCGATGCGGGCGATGCCGCGCCGCTCGGCCTCCAGGCCAAGGGCGCGGACCACCAGCAGGTGGCTCTGCCAGGCCGTCGCGGGGGCGGCCGGGTCGGGGCTGGTGGGCCGGGTGCCGGTGATCGCGCCGATCGCCCGGTCCAGGTCGCCCCGGGTCGCGTCGCGCGAGAGGTCGTCGCCGCTCAGCTCCGGCCAGGCGCCCGATGCGGCCAGGCGCCGGGCGGCCGGCGCGGCCCAGGCGTCCTGTGATCCGCGCGCCGGCGGGGTGGCCGGCGCGACGGGGGTCGTGGGGGTCGTCGGCGCGGGGGCGGTGGGGACGGGGGCGGCCGGAACGACCGGAGCGGGCGGGACGGGCGTCGCCGGGGCCGGAGCCTGGGCCGAGGCCGGCGGAGCCGGTGGCTGCGACGCCGCCGCGGCCGTGCCGGCGCCCCAGAGGAGGCCGAGCACGGCGGCGACGGGCAGGAGGAGACGTCGCGTCACCCTGTCCCTGTCGGCGGGCGGGGCACAGGTCTTCAGCATCCCGGTCGCCACGGGACCGTCCTGTGCCACTCTCTGCACTGAGCGTTTCACGAGGAGGGATGGAGATGGCCGACGACGACACGCGCGACGCCGAGTACCGCGAGCGTCTCACGCCCGAGCAGTACGCGGTGACCCGCCAGGGTGCGACCGAGCGCGCGTTCACCGGCCGGTACTGGGACCACCACGCCGACGGCGTCTACACCTGCGTCTGCTGCGGGGAGCCGCTCTTCGACTCGGAGACCAAGTTCGAGTCGGGCACCGGCTGGCCCAGTTTCACCAGCCCCGCCACCGAGGCGGGGGTGGAGGGCCGCACGGACGACAGCCACGGCATGGTCCGCACCGAGGTGGTCTGCAGCAGCTGCGGCGCCCACCTGGGGCACGTGTTCCCCGACGGCCCGGCGCCGACGGGCATGCGCTTCTGCATCAACTCGGCGTCCCTCGACTTCGAGGACCGGGAGCAGGGCTGACCTCCGCGCTGCTCGGCGGGCTCGTCGCGCTGGTGGTCGCCGGCGCGGCCGGCGCGCCGCCCGCCCCGGCGCCCTCGACCGCGGCGTCGCTGACGCCCGCGCAGCTCGCCGGGCAGCGGATGGTCTACGGCTTCCCCGGCACGGCGCCGCCGCCCGACCTGGTGCGGCGCATCCGGCGCGGCGAGGCGGGCGGGGTGATCCTGCTGGCCCCCAACGTGCCGTCGCCGGCGGCGGCCCGGGCGCTCACCCGGCGGCTGCAGGCCATCCCGCGGCCCGCGGCGGTCGACGTGCCGCTGCTGGTGATGATCGACCAGGAGGGCGGGCTGGTGCGGCGCCTCGACGGGCCCCCGTCGCGGAGCGCGGCCGAGATGGGCCGCGCGGGCCCGCGCGCGGCGCGCGCCGAGGGCGTCGCCACCGGGCGGCTGCTGGCCGGCGCCGGCATCAACGTCGACCTGGCGCCCGTGGCCGACGTCGCCCGCCCCGGCGCGTTCCTGGAGGCCACGGGCCGCACGTTCGGGCGCTCGCCCGCGCGGGTGGCCGGCTCGGCGGTCGCGTTCTCGGCGGGCCTGCGCGAGGCGGGGGTGATCCCGGCGGCGAAGCACTTCCCGGGCCTCGGCGCGGCCACCCGCTCCACCGACGAGGCCCCCGCCCGGCTGGACGTGGGCGCCGCCGAGTTGCGGCGGGTGGACCTGCCGCCGTTCCGCGCGCTCGTGGCCCACGACGTGCCCCTGGTGATGCTCGGCACCGCCACCTACCCGGCGATCGATCCGGCCCGCCCGGCGGCCCTGTCGCGGCGGGTCGCCACCGACCTGCTGCGCGGCGAGCTCGGCTTCCGCGGCGTCACCGTGACCGACGCGCTCGACACCCCCGCCCTGGCCCCCAGCGGCGGCGCCGGCGCGGTGGCCGTGCGGGCGGCCGGCGCGGGCAGCGACATGCTGCTGCACACCGGCTACGAGGCCGGGACCGCGTCGGCGGCGGCGCTGGCGCGGGCCGTGCGCACCGGCGCGCTCCCGCGCGCCGAGGCCGAGGCCGCGGTCGACCGGATCCTGGCGCTCCGCGCCGACCTATAGTCCCGGCGGTGGCGCACCACGACCACGGCCTGAGCTTCGACGAGGCGCGCGCGGCGATGCGCGCGCGGGCGGTCGACCCGCCGAACGAGCCGGTCGCGCTCGACGCGCTGGCGGGGCGGGTGCTGTCGGAGCACGTCCGGGCCCGCACCGACCACCCCGCGTTCACCAACTCGGCGATGGACGGCTTCGCCGTGAGGGCCGGCGACGTCGCGGCCGGGGAGGCCGTGCGGCTGGTGGGGGAGAGCCGGGCAGGGTTCCCGTTCGGCGGCGTCGTCGGACCGGGCGAGGCGGTGCGCATCTCGACGGGGGCGGAGGTGCCGGAGGGGGCCGACGCGATCCTGCGCAAGGAGGACGCCGACGACCGCGGAGACGCCGTCGCGGCCACCGTGCCGCCGTCGGCGGGCATGTCGCTGCGCCGGCGCGGCGAGGACATCCGCGAGGGGCAGGTGCTGCTGCCCGCCGGCCACCGGGTGGCGCCCCACGAGGTGGGGGTCGTCGCCGCCGGCGGCCACGCGGTGGTGTCGTGCCTGCGGCGGCCGCGGGTGGTGGTGGTGGGCAGCGGCGACGAGCTGGTGCAGCCCGGGGGGCGCCCCGGCCCGGGGCAGGTGTTCGACTCCAACCGCCACGGCATCGCCGCCCAGGCGCGCGCGGCCGGGGCCGAGGTGCTGCGCCTGGTGCTGGTGCCCGACGACCGCGTGGCAACCGAGGCGGCGCTCGCCGAGGTCCTCGACGACGACCGCCCGGACGTGCTGGTGACCATCGGCGGCGTCTCGGTGGGCCGCCACGACCACCTGCGCCCGGCGCTCGAGGCCTGCGGCGTGGCCCAGGTGTTCTTCGGGGTGGCGATCCGCCCGGGCCACCCGCTGTGGCTGGGCGAGCGGGGCGAGCAGCGCGTGCTGGGGCTGCCGGGCAACCCGGTGTCGTCGGCCGTCTGCTTCCACGCCTTCGCGCGGGAGCTGCTGGGGCTGCCCGACGACTGGGACGTGCGCATGCCGCTCGGGTCGGCCTACGCCAAGGACACGCCCCGCACCGAGCTCATCCGCTGCCGTGAGATGGACGGCGCCCTGCACCCGCTGCCCCGCCAGGGCTCGCACGCGATCACGTCGCTCGCCTCCGCCTCCCACCTGGCGGTGATCCCCGCCGAAAACGCCGAGACGGCGCCGGGCACCCTGCTCAGGACGTCCCGCCTGGGCTGAGCGTCCCGCTCCTGGGGTGGGCTGTTCGCGGACCGCCCTCCCTGCCTCAGCTGGCGAGGTGCGATTGACACCCGCGCGTCTCAATTGGGGCGCTTCATGGGTTTGTGTGGACGCCTGACGGTCCGGTGCCCGCCGACGGCGACCCGACGGGGCTGACCCACCCGACCGGCGCGCTACGGCGATTGCCGCTGCCGCGCCGACGCCTGAGGCGGCGCAATCGAGACCACCGGGTCTCGATTGCGCCGCGGGAGCGTCATGTCGGACGCGGACCCGCGGTCCAGGTCCATTCATTGAAGGGGTGGGGCGAGGCGGAGCGGGACCAGAGGCGTGAGCTGCGAGGGGCGGAGTTCCAATCGAGGTTGCGTGATCTCGATTGAGACTCGCCGGCCCCACACGAATGCCCGAAGACCCCCAATCGGCTCGCCGAATGAACCCCCTCATTGAAGGGGTTCAGGCCGGTTCCTGGTCTCGTCCTCTGATGGAGGGGGCGACAGCCCGGTCGTGCCGGCGGGCGCCACGAGGCGCCCGCCACGCGGGCTCAGACGGCGACCGGGGAGGAGCCGACCGCCTCGATCACCTCGGCGAGCACGGCCTCCGCGCGCTCGTGCGGCACCTGGCAGGTGCCGGCCGCGCGGTGGCCGCCGCCGCCGTGGCGGAGCATCTCGGCGCCGATGTCGGCGGACGAGGTGCGGTCGATGATGGAGCGGCCGACGGCGAGGACCGTGTTGCGGCCCTCCTTGCCCGGGATCACGTGCACCGAGACGCGGGCCTCCGGGTACAGCGCGTAGACCATGAAGCGGTTGCCGGCGTGGATCACGTCCTCGCCGCGCAGGTCCACCACCACCACGTCGCCGTGGAGGGTCGACACGCGCCGCAACTGGGCCACGAACAGGTCGCGCTGCTCGCGGTACAGCACCACGCGCTCCGCCACGTCCGGCAGCGCCAGGATCTCCTCCACCGACTCGTGCCGGATGCAGGCCTCGATCAGGTCCATCATCAGCTCGTAGTTGGAGATCCGGAAGTCGCGGAAGCGCCCGAGGCCGGTGCGGCTGTCCATGATGAAGTTGAGGAGCGTCCAGCCCTGCGGGTCGAGGATGTCGTTGGCGGCGTAGGCCGCCGAGTCGGCCTGGTCGACCGCGATCAGGAGCTCCTCCGACACCTGAGGGAACCGCTCCGCCCCGCCGAAGTGGTCGTAGACGACGCGGGCGGCCGACTGCGCGTCCGGGTCGATGATGTGGTTCGCGGCTCCGGCGCCCACCCGGATGCCCTCCGAGTGGTGGTGGTCGAACACCATCGCGGCGCCCGCCGCGTACGGCAGGTTGGTCAGGATGTCGCGCCCGGTGATGTCGACGACCCCGTCCTGCACGTCCTTCGGGTGGACGAAGGCGATGTCGTCGATCAGGTCGAGATGACGCAGGAGGACGGCGCACACCAGGCCGTCGAAGTCGCTGCGGGTGACCAGGCGGTGCATCACGGCGGGGTTCCTCCTCGGGGCGGCCGCCGGCCCCTCCGGCGATCCGCTCTCCCATCGGCCGCGGGCGCCCCGGCATGAGGGGCCGGGCGCACCTCCGTATTACGCTTTTCGCGTCAGGCGCGGGCCGGTATCGGCGGCGTGGCGCCGCCGGGGAGGAACTCGAGGCCCACCGCCCCGTCGTAGCCGAGCGCGCCGAGGCGGTCGATCAGCGCCCACAGGTCGAGGGTCCCCGTCCCCGGCGCGCCGCGGCCCGGGTGGTCGGCGAACTGCACGTGGCCGATGAGGTGCGCCACGCGTGCCGCCTCCTCCAGCGGGTCGAGGCCCGCCATCGCCGCGTGGTACGCGTCGAACAGGACCCGCACGCCCGGGTGGGCCACGCGCTCCACGAACGCCGCCGCCGCGGCCGGCGTCGGCAGCAGCGGCCGGTCGACCTCCACCGGGTTCAGGTGCTCCACGACGATCGTCACGCCGTGCGCGGCGACCGCGTCGGCCGCCCCCCGCACGGCCACCGCCGCCGTGGCCAGCTGGTCGTCCTCGGCCCGGTCCGCGGTGAAGCGGCCGACCAGCAGGTTCACGCGGTCGCCCCCCGCCGCGGCGGCCACCCCGGCAGCGGCGACGGCCGACGCCACCACGTCCGCGGTGCGCTCCGGCAGGTTGCAGAAGCCCCGCTCGCCCGCCGCCAGGTCGCCGCCGTCGGCGTTCACCATCACCGCGCGCAGGCCCGCGGCCCGCACCGCCTCCGGCCAGCGGTCCGGCTCGGGGGACGGCGGCCACCACGCCTCCACCACGGCGAACCCGGCGTCGCGTGCGGCGGCCGGGCGGTCGAGCGGGTCGCGCTCCTGGAAGAGGGTGCCCAGGTGGGCGGAGAGGACGATCACGCGCCCAGGGCGCGGCGGCGTGCGGCGAACTCCCGCCCCGCCGCCAGGGCGTCGGCGCGCAGCTGCGCCACCGCGTCGCCGGCACCGGCGGTCCACGGGGCCAGCGGGGTGCCGGAGGCGGCGGCGTCCTCCAGCACGGCCGGGGCGTCGTGGCCGTCGGCGAGGTGCGGGAACAGCCCGCGCGAGATCGTCGCGAACGTCCGCAGGCCGCCCAGGTCCGCGGTCGCCAGGGGGCCGGCGGCCATCCAGCGCGGCGCCAGCCCGTCGGACATCGCGGCGTCGATGGAGGCGGCGTCGGCCACCCCGGTCTCCAGCATGTGCAGGCACTCGCGCAGCACGGCGAACTGGATCCGATTCCAGATGAACCCGGGGACGTCCGCCGACACCAGCGGCGCCTTCCCCATCCGGCCCGCCACATCCCGCAGCGCCGCCACCGTCGCGTCGTCCGTCGCCGGCCCCGCGACCACCTCGACCACCGACGTCAGGTGCGCCGGCTTCAGGAAGTGGAGGCCCGCGAGCCGCCCGGGGCGCGCCACGGCATCCGCCAGGTCGGCGATCCGCAGGCTCGACGTGTTGGAGGCCACGATCGCGTCGGGGCGCAGCCAGGGCTCCACCCGCCGCAGCAGGTCGCGCTTGGCCTCGAGGTCCTCGGCGATCGTCTCCACCACCAGGTCCGCCCCGGCGAGCGCGTCCGCGTCGATGCCGGCCGCGGTGATCGCCGCGGGGTCGCCGCCCAGGCCGGCGGCCCGCGCGGCGGCGTCGGCCGCCCGGTCGGGCGCGCGCCCCGCGATGGTCACCCGGTGCCCGGCGGCGGCCAGCGCCACCGCGATCTCCGGCCCCATCGCCCCCGTCCCGATCACCACCGCGGTCATGAGCTGTTGTCTACCACCCGGGCCTGCGCGGCGGAGGGAAGACCCGGGCCGGGACGAACTTGCGTTGCATGTCCAGGCGCGACCGCGAGGGCACTCCCGTGACCGAGGCCCAGCGCGCCGCCCGCGCGCGCTGGCAGGCGAAGTGGAACCTGCCGATCATCGTGGCGGCGTTCCTGCCGTTCTTCGTGACGTCGCCGGACACCCCGGTGGCGACCGTGACCGTCGGGGTCGGCTCGTGGGTGATCTTCATCGTCGATCTGGTCGTGCAGCGCCGGATCGACCCGCTCTACCTGCACCGGCGCAACGGCAGGATCGACCTCGCGATCGTGATCCTGACCTTCCCCTTCTACCTGCTCCCGGGCGTGACGAACGGCGTCGCCCTGCTCATGCTCGCCCGCCTCGGGCGCGTGGTGCGGGTGATCATCGCGACGAAGGGCCTCCGGCGTTTCGCACAGCGTCTGGGCAAGGTCACGGTGGTCGCCGCCGTCGTGGTCACGCTGGCCTCGCTCGCGGCCTACCAGGCCGAGAACCCCGCCAACCAGGAGTTCGCCACCGTCGGCGACGCGTTCTGGTGGGGGGTGGTCACGCTCACCACCGTCGGGTACGGCGACATCGTCCCGGAGACCACCGCCGGCCGGTTCGCCGGGGTCGCGATCATGTTCACGGGCATCGCGGTGCTCGGCGTCCTCGCGGGCTCCCTGGCGAACCTCTTCCGCCTGGACCGCCCGGGCGATGAGGAGGACGCCGCGGACGGGCCGGCGGGCGAGACGGGCCCGGTGCACGAGGAGCTCGCCGCGCTGGGTCGCGACCTCGAGGAGATGCAGTCGCGGCTGGCCTCGATCACCGCGCGCGTGCGCGACGAGCGCCCCCCGCTGGCCGACACCCCTCCCTGATCGCCGGGCGCCGGGGGGTGACGTACAGTCGCCGGATGCCGCCCCGCCGCCTCGCGTACATGCCCGGGATCGACGGGCTGCGGGCGTTCGCGGTCGGCGCTGTCCTGATCTACCACCTGGGCGCGCCGTGGCTGCCCGGCGGCTACCTGGGCGTCGACATGTTCCTGGTGATCAGCGGCTTCCTGATCACCTCGCTGCTGCTGTCGGAGCACGACGCGACCGGCCGGATCGACCTCCGCCGCTTCTGGATCCGCCGCGCCCGGCGCCTGCTGCCGGCGGTCCTGGTGATGATCGGCGTGGTGCTGGTGGCGATGCTGGTGCTGCACGCCGGCGAGGTGAGCCGGCTGCGGGGGCAGGTGCTCGCCGCGCTCTTCTACGTCGTCAACTGGCAGTTCATCTACGCCGACGTGCCGTACTTCGACCAGTTCGGCCGGCCGTCGGTGTTCCTGCACCTCTGGTCGCTGGCGATCGAGGAGCAGTTCTACCTGGTGTGGCCGCCGATCATGGCGGTGGGGATCATCGCGCTGCGGCGCCGGGCGCTGCTGGCCCTGGTGCTGGCCCTGGCCGCCGGCTCGACGCTGCTCGCGTGGGTGATGTGGAAGCCGTTCACCGACCCGTCGCGCATCTACTACGGCACCGACACCCGGGCGGTGGCGTTGCTGGTGGGCGTCGCGCTGGCGCTGATCCCGTGGGCGCTGCGCGACCGCTCGGGGTGGTCGCCGGCGGCGCGGCGGGCGCTGGAGCTGGTGGGCTGGGCCTGCGCCGCCGGACTGCTCGCCGCCATGTGCACCCTGGGCGACCTGGACGAGCACCTCTACCGCGGCGGCTTCCTGGTGATCGCGCTGCTCACCGCCGGGGTCGTGGCGGTGCTGGCCGACTCCACGGCGCCGATGGCGCGGGCGGCGGCGTGGGCGCCGCTGGTGTGGATCGGCCTGCGCAGCTACAGCATCTACCTGTGGCACTGGCCGGTGATCATGCTCACCCGGCCGGGCGTGGACGTCCCCCTGCACGGGGCGCCCCTGGTGATCCTCCGGCTGGCGCTGACGATGGCGGCGGCCATGGCCTCGTACCGGTTCGTGGAGGTGCCGTTCCGCCGTCACGGCGTGGCCGGCGTGCGCGAGCGGCTGTCGCGCCGGGGCCGTCCGGTGCGCCTGGCGGCCGCGACGTCGGCGGCGCTGGCGGTGGTGGGCCTGGCGGTGGCGGTGGCGGTGGTGCCCGCGAGCACCACCAGCGTCCCCGGGATCGACGTGGCGTCGGCCGGCGAGCCCCCCGCGGCGACGGGCACCGCCGCGACGAAGGGGCCGGAGCTGGTCTTCGTCGGCGACTCCGTGATGCTCGGCGCGTCGCGGACGATCGAGTCGGCTTTCGGCCGCCGCGCGGTGGTCGACGCCGCCGTGGGCCGGCGGTTCCCGGAGGGCGCACGGATCCTGGAGGCGCGCCTGGCGAAGCTGCCGCCCGACGCGATCCCGGTGATCCACCTCGGCAACAACGACTTCATCGACCCCGCCGACCTCGACGCCCTGCTCGCGCGCCTGGCCGGCCGCCCCCGGGTGGTGCTGCTCACCGTGCGGGTGCCGCTGCCGTGGCAGGACTCGGTGAACCGTGCCATCCGCGCGGCGCCCGGGCGGTTCCCCAACGTTCAGGTCATCGACTGGTACGCGGCCTCCGGCGGACCCGGCCTGCTGGTGGACGGCGCGCACATGAACCAGAAGGGGATGCGTTTGTACGGGCACATCCTCGAAGATGCGCTGGGCCCCGGCGGGGCCGACCCGGCGACCACGACAGGAGGCGCATGATGCAGCTCGGCACGAGGGGAACGGAGGCCCGGGGGCGGCGGATCGTCGCGGTGGCCTGTGCGGGGGCGCTGGCCGCGCTCTGCGCGCTGCCGGCGCTGGCGCAGGCGCGCATCGCGCCGGGCAAGGGCGTGGCCGGCGTCTATGTGGGCGACAGCACCGCCCAGGTCAAGAAGGTGCTGGGCGCGCCGGAGGCGGGCAGCAACGTCCTGAATTACCGCTACGTGAAGAGCCGCGGGATCGGCATCTACTTCATCGCCGGCAAGGCCTTCGAGATCGCCGTGGTGCGCGGGCCGCAGGCCACCGCGTCGGGCGTGAGGATCGGGTCGAGCCGGGCGAAGCTCACGTCGGCCTACCCGAAGGCCAGGTGCCGGCCGGGGGCGATCTCCGGCACCACCGAGTGCCGCCTGCCCTCCAGGTTCCGCGCGCGGGCCACCGAGACCCTGTTCACCCTGAAGGGCGACAAGGTCAGCCGGATCGCGGTCCACTTCGTCTAGGGCGCTGAAGGGGCTGGTCGTCGCCCTCGCCGTCGCGTTCGCGGCGGCGTGGGCGACGCCTGCGCCGGCGCAGGCCGCGCCTCCGCAGGTCACCGTGATCGGCGACTCCGTGCAGGCGTCGTTCGGGTTCGCCCCCCAGGCCGTGCGATACCTGGGGCGCGGGCTGCGCCTGCGGGTGGTGGCCGACGTGTGCCGCCGGCTCGCGTATCCCGGGTGCCTCGGCGGCTCCCCGCCGTCGGCGCTGGACGTGGCGCGCTCCCTGGGCTCCGGCCTGGGCGACGCCGTGATCATCAACGTGGGGTACAACGACGAGGCCCGCGTCTACGACGTCCCCGCGATGATCACCACGCTGCGCCAGGCGGGTGTGCGCGCCGTGGTGTGGGTGACCCTCCGCGAGCAGCGGTCGTACTACCGCGCCATCAACGACCGCATCCGCGCGGCCGCCCGCGGCGGCGGCTCGGGCGGGATGGTGGTGCGGGTGGCCGACTGGAACGCGTACAGCGCCGGGCGCCCGTGGTTCGCGGCGGACGGGCTGCACCTGAGCGCCACCGGGGCCCTGGGCCTGGCGACGCTGCTGCGCGAGCAGCTGCTGGGGGCGATGGGGGAGGCGGGCGTCTCCCTGCCGGGACGCCCCGCCGCGTCGGTGGTGCCGCTCGGGGCGCCGGCGGCGGGGATCGCCGGCGATGCGGGCGTGCTGTGGGTGGAGGGCGACGGCGGCCGACTGACGGGCGTGGACCCCGACAGCGGGAAGCGCCTTCCCGGCTCGGGCGACCTGGCGCCCCGGGAGTCCCTGATCACCGACGGCCGCGTGGCCTGGTTGCGTGACGCCGCCGGCACGCTCACCCGCCCCGCCCCCGGCGCCGACGGCCTGCGCGGCGCCCGCCTGAGCGGTGTGGGGGCCAGCCCCGCGCGCGCCGGGGCGGAGCTGTGGAGCCTGGTCCCGTGCGCCGCCGGCCCCGGCTGCCCGGACGGGCAGCTGCTGCGCGGCGTCGTCCGCGACGCGACGCCGCGCGACGTGACGCTCCAGCCGGGACGGGTGCGCGCCGTGGCCGCCGACGCCCGCGCGCTCTGGCTGCTGGTGGACGAGGACGGCACCGTCCGGATGGAGCGACGGGATCCGGGGACGGGCGCGCTGGTGCGCCGCACCCGCCTGCCCGCCGCCACCGCGACCGCCGCGCTGGCCGTGGGCCGCGGCGTGGCGTGGGTGCTGCCCCGCGACGGCGGGCTGCTGCGGGTGGGCCTGGCCGGGCCGGCGCGCCCGGTGCGGACGGGGCTGCGCGCGATCGTGGCGGGCGACGCGGAGCTGTGGGCGGTGGCGTCCGACGGGCGCTCGGTGCTGCGACTGGATCCGGCCGGCCGGGTGCGCGCCCAGGCGACGTCCCCGGCCCCCCTGTCGGGCCACATGGCGCTGACCGGCGGCCAGGTGTGGGTGCTGACGCAGTCGGGGCGGCAGGTGGTGCGGGTCCCCCGGCCCTAGCGGGACGCCCCTGCCCTCATCCCCGAGAGACCGCGGGCCGATGGGGTTCTGTCCGGACGGCGTCTCAGTACGAGGACACGGATTGGTCCCGAACCCCCCGAGCTCCGACACGATCGTCCGCGAGGCCGCCGCGATGATCGGCGCGTCCCTCGACACGGGGACCACGCTCCGGGCCATCGCCGACGCCGCCCGCCGGGCGCTCGGCGCCGACCGGGCCAGCGCCTACGAGTGCGACCCGGTCGCCCGCGTTGTGGTCGACGTGCACACCACCGAGGCCGATCCGCAGGTGCGCCGGGCCCTGGAGTGGGCGCGGGGACGGGGGCCCGACGAGCTGCCGCTCTGGGGCCTGCTGGTGCACGACGACCCGATGGTGGTGCTGGAGGACGCGTCGGCCTGGCCCGGCCTGCCGGCCGCCGTCGCCACCCGGCTGGGGAGCGGGGCGATCGTGGGCATGCGGCTCGAGCGGCCCGCCCTGACCCCCGGCGAGCCGCCCGCGTGCCTCGGCGCACTGTTCTGCAGCTTCGGGGGGCCGCGCCGGTTCTCGGGCGAGGAGCGCTCGGTGGCGCGCGGCCTGGCGAACATCGCGACGCTGGCGCTCGCGAACGCCCGCACCCACGCGGAGGCCCTGGCCAGCCTCGCCCACGCCGAGCGCCTGGCCGACCAGGACGCGCTGACCGGCCTGCCCAACCGGCGGGTGCTGGAGCGCCGCCTCGACACCCTCGACGCCGCCGGCGCCGACGCCCGCTTCGCCGTGCTCATCCTGGACCTGGACGGCTTCAAGGCGGTGAACGCGGCCCACGGGCGCGAGGGCGGCGACGCGTGCCTGGGGGCGGTGGCGCGGACCATCGAGGCGGCCCTGCGCCCGGGCGACCTGGCGTCGCGGATCGGCGGCGAGGAGTTCGTGGTGCTGCTGCCGGAGACGGGCTCCAAGGGGGCGTGGCTCATGGCGGAGCGCCTGCGCGCCCGCATCGCCGACATCCCGATGCCCGGCGGCGTCCCGCTGACCGCCAGCGCCGGCATCGCCGCCTTCCCTGAGCACGGCCGGTCGGTGGGTGACGCCGTGCACGCCGCCGACGCGGCGATGTACCAGGCCAAGACCTCGGGGCGCGACCGCAGCGTCGTCTTCGACCCCGGCACCGTGCCGGATCAGGAGGGCGGCGGGCGGCGGACGCCGGCGGG
The DNA here is from genome assembly GCA_050250915.1 of Thermoleophilia bacterium. GTDB lineage: Bacteria > Actinomycetota > Thermoleophilia > Miltoncostaeales > Miltoncostaeaceae > Miltoncostaea. The sequence goes on along the minus strand of JBFWNT010000003.1, from coordinate 47,985 downwards.
CCACGACGCCTACGTCGCCTCGGTGCTGGCCCTGGCCGCGGCGGTGGACGCCCGCGACCCCCACACGCGCGCGCACTCCGACCGCGTCGGCGCCTTCGCCGCCGCGATCGCCGGCCGGATCGGCATGGACGGCGACCGGGTGGAGGAGGTCCGGGTGGCCGGGATGCTCCACGACGTCGGCAAGGTCGGGATCTCCGACGCGGTCCTCTTCAAGCCCGGGCCGCTCACCGCCGCCGAGTGGGCGGAGATGCGGCGCCACCCCGAGATCGGCGCGAACCTGCTGGTCCACCCGGACCTGGCCGACGTGCGCCACTGGGTGCTGCACCACCACGAGCGCCCCGACGGCCGCGGCTACCCGCACGGCCTGGCCGGCGACGCGATCCCCTTGGAGGCCCTGATCCTGGGGATCGCCGACGCCTACGAGGCGATGACCGCCGACCGCCCCTACCGCCGGGGCATGCCGGAGGACATGGCCCGCGCGCAACTGGTGGCGGGGCGCGGCACCCAGTTCGACGCGGACCTGGTGGACGCGTTCCTGGCCGTGCTCGGGTCGCCGGCCGCGCTCGACCTGCCGCTGGCGGCGCTCGGCCGGGGCTGACCCCGGCCCGCTGGTACCCCCGGCGGCGGGCGTGAGAGGCTTCCGGCCCGATGCGGCCGGCCCCCACGACTCGTCTGCTCGTCCTGGCCGGCCTGGCGGCGGCGCTGGTCGCCGTCCCGATCGCGACGGCCGGCGCCCCGACGCCCCCGAAGGGCGTGCGGAACCAGTTGACGGACCCCGCCTTCGTCCTGTCGCTGCCCGCCGACGGCGGGGCGTGGACGCTGTGGTCGGGGACGGTCGAGGACGACCGCTGGCTGGTGCTCAGCCGTCCGCGGGCCCAGGAGATCGGCGGCGCCGCCTGCCCCGCGACGGCGAAGGCGCTGACGGTGTGCTTCAGCGGGACGTTCGGCGCGCAGCGGAGCGTCGTGGTGGGCCGGGTGGGGCCGGGCATCGCGGTCTCGGCGGTCGATGATTCGGGGCGGGCCCTGCGGAAGGCCCGCCGGGGCGACGCCTATCTGGCGGTGGCGCGGGGCGTGCCGAGGAAGGTCACCGTCGTCGCCCGCAACCGCGACGGCGACGTGGTGGCGCGGCGCGTCCTGGCCTACCGCCCGCGCGGCTGACGGGGCCGGCCCGCGGCCGTCAGTTCAGCTCGATGTAGTAGGTGTTGGGGTTCCCGCTGCCGAGGTTGTCGACCTGCCCCGTGATCACCCCGGAGAGCGACAGGGCGGGGAGGTGGTAGTTGGTGTCGGACCACTGCCACCAGCCCCAGCGGGCGCCGTCGCTGAACCGGACGAGCTGGAAGCGGTAGGGCGTCCCGGCGGCCTGGTTCGCCTTCGCGATCTCGACGGTGGGGCCGCTGAGCGCGAGGCAGTTGACGAAGCCGCCGGACGCGTTCACCGCGCAGTTGGTGGAGATCGCGCCCGCCTGCGGCGCGGCCACGGCGAGGCCGGCCGCCGCGGCCAGGGCCGCGAGCCGGCGGGGCCTCAACATGGCGGGCGCTGGTCCGGGGTCCCCTGCGCGACCTGGCACGCCGGGAGCTGCGGCACGTCGATGCGCGCGCCCTCGGGCAGCGGGCGACCCTCGGCCTGCGCCTCCCGGAAGCGGCGCATCACCTCGTCGGGGGGCAGGGTGCCGGGCATGTTGATGCTCGGCGGCCGGATGGCCCCGTCGGATCCGGTCCAACCCCAGGGGGCGAGGAGCGAGAGCTGGAGGCCGTCGGCGTCGGTGGCCGGGGCCACGTAGACCACCTCGCGCGGCAGCGGCGCCGCGACCTCGGCGTCCTCGACCCGCGACGCGCCCGTCCGGGCCGCGACGTACAGGCGGGTCAGCGCGCCGGCGTAGGTGACGCCGGGCGCGAACCGTAGCGAGGGCCACTCCGGCGCCGTCCCGACGGAGTTCGCCCCCTGGGGCATGTCCACCCAGGGGGCGCTCGCCAGGTCCAGGCCGGAGCCCGAGGGCGCCTGGGCCGCGGCGATGGGGTCGGGGTCTGCGGCGCATCCCGACAGCGCGGGGACGAGCACGGCGAGGGCGGCGGCCACGAGGGCCGCGAGGAGTGCGCGGGATCCGGTTCCGCAACGCGCCATCGCCCCTCATACGCGGGCCGGCACGTTTTCTTCCCGCGGAAGACTAGTCGGAGGGGGGCAGCGCGACCCGGCAGGGGATGTTGTGCTCGCCGGGCAGCAGCACCTGACAGGCCGCGAGGGGCGGGGCGTCCACCCGGATGCCCCGGGGCAGCGGGCCGCCGTCGACGCGCAGGCGCGCGATGGCCTGCGCCGCCGCCGAGGCCTGGGCCGGCGGGAGCGACCCGTCGATGGAGGTGGTCGGGGTCTGGATCCTGCCGTTCTGGACGAGGTAGCCGAAGGGCGCGCGCAGGTCGAGGCGCGGGCCGCTCCCGGCGGCGCCGGGGGCCCACACGACGCCCGCGGGCAGGGCGGGGCGGACGGCGGTGCCGTGCGGCAGTTCGCCGCGCGCCACCACCGACCGCAGCAGCCGGTCGAGGGCGACCCGGTAGGTGGTGCCGGGCGGGTACTGGAGCGAGGGCGCCGCGGCGGTCCGGGCCAGGGTGGGGCTGCCGCCCGTCTGGCTGAGCCACGGCAGGCGGGCGAGGATTGCGGATTCGCTGATGGCGGCGCGCGCCTCGGGGCCGGCGGGGACCGCGTTCACGTCGTCGCCGCGGGTGGCGAGGTAGTAGCCGGCCGCGGATCCGGCCGCGCCGGCGAGGAGGGCGGCCGTGGCCAGGATGGCGATCCGCCGGCGGCGGCCGCGCCGGGTGCGCGTGCCGGCGGCGCCGGCGCGGACGGTCGCGCGGGCGTCCGCGCGGACGCGGTCCTCCAGGCCGTCGGGGACGGGGATCTCGTCCATCCGCTCGGCGATCCGGAGGGCGCCGTCGTCGTCAGGCCTCACGGGACACCCCGAGCTGGTCGCGGAGCTGGTCGAGGCCGCGGGAGAGGCGCGAGTGGATGGTGCCGACGCGGACGTCGAGCATCTCGGCCACCTCGTCGGGCGTGTAGCCGAACAGCAGGCGCAGCACGACCACGACGCGGCGGTCCTCGGGGAGCAGGCGCACGGCCTCGACGAGCTCCCGGGAGGCGTCGGCGATGGCGTAGGGGTCACGGTCGCCGTGCTGCTCGTCGACGAACTCGAACGGCTCGTCGCGGCGGCGGACGGCGTCGAGCGCCTTATTGGCGACGATGCGGTGGAGCCAGGGCGCGAACGGGCGGGAGTCGTCGTAGCGGTCGAGCGCCTTCAGGGCGCGCTCGAACGCGTCCTGCACCACGTCCTCCGCCAGGTGGCGGTCGCCCACGATGAGGAGCGCCGCACGGTACGACCGGGGCAGGTAGGCGCGCACCAGCTCGTCGGCGGCGTCCTCGGAGCCGGCCCGGATGGCGCGGATCAGCCGCCGGTCCCGCGCGAGCGGGTCCGTGCCGTCGTCCGTCCGTCTCCGACCGAAAGTGCCCACGTTTCGGCTGCGCTCCGTCGCGTCCTGGCCCGGGCGTCCGCCCGCACGTCCGCCACACCCTCCCGGACGCGGGCCGGGTGGGGCAAGTGGGATGGATGTCCCGGGACCGTGGGCTGCGATCGCCGTCACGCCCTTACGTACCATCGGGCGGGCGTTTTCTTCCCGGCCCACACGAACGGCCCTCGACGCACTACCCTGTCGACGTGGGCGTGCTCTTCTTCATCCTCCTCGCGATCGTCGTGTTCGCGATCGTGGGCGGCGCGATCATGGGGATCCTGCTCCACCTCATCTGGTGGGCGATCGTGGGTCTGCTGGTCGGCATCCTCGCCCGCCTGCTCCTGAAGGACTCCCGGAGGGTCGGGCCGTTGGAGACGATCCTCTGCGGAATCGGGGGCGCCCTGTTGGGCGGCGTCCTGGCCGGCCTGTTCGACGTGGGCTGGTTCATCGAGCTGCTCCTCGCGATCATCGTCGCCGCGCTGCTCATCTATGCCTTCGGCAACACGCGCCGCTCCGGCTCCGGGGTCTCGCGAACACGCTGACCCGCGCCGAGGCGCGATCCTCCAGCGACCCGCCGGAGTAGCTCAGTCGGTCAGAGCAGCCGCCTTGTAAGCGGCAGGTCAGGGGTTCGAATCCCCTCTCCGGCTCTCGGAGAAGATCCCCAGAGCAGGTTCTCCTCGGTCCGCGGTCCCATCGGGCTCGCGGGTCAGATGGAGCGTCGGCGAGCGCTCCACCGCCGTTCAGGCGTCAGAGACAGCGGGGCGACGGACCCACCCGTCCGGCGCCGTGCCCCGATGGGCGCCGACCTGCGACGGAGGTGCGCGGTGGCGATTCGCCGATCGCGCCCCATCCCGCAAGGATCCTGCGTGGCACGAACCGGATACGGCGGACGCCCGCGTGTGATCGTGGCCCGCCTGACATGATCCGCGCGTGGCCCCCGACGCGGTCGGACCGCCGACCGACCTCCGCACGATGGAGCGCGAACCGCCGTACCCGGAGCGCATGCGGCGGCGTGCCTACGAGGAGGAGCTGCTCGGGCTGCAGATCGAGCTGGGGAAGCTCCAGGCGTGGACCCAGGCCACGGGACAACGCATCGCGATCCTGTTCGAAGGACGCGACGCCGCCGGCAAGGGCGGCGCGATCAAGCGGTTGACCGAGCACCTCAACCCTCGCATGACCCGCGTCGTGGCCCTCGCCAAGCCGAACGAGACCGAGATGGGCCAGTGGTACTTCCAGCGCTACATCTCCCACCTTCCGACGCGCGGCGAGATCGTGCTGTTCGACCGGTCCTGGTACAACCGCGCCGGCGTGGAGCGCATGATGGGCTTCTCGACGCCCGTCGAGTACGGCGAGTTCCTGCGTCAGGCGCCGGAGCTGGAGCGGAACCTCGTCGACGCGGGCCTGCACCTGTTCAAACTCTGGTTCACCGTGTCGCGGGAGGAGCAGGCCCGCCGCTTCGAGGCGCGCCGGTCCGATCCGCTGAAGCTCTGGAAGCTGTCGCCGATGGACGAGGCCGCCCTCACCCGCTTCGACGACTACTCGGCGGCGCGCGACGCGATGCTGGTCGCCACCGACAGCGCCGCCGCGCCGTGGACCGTCGTGAACTCCAACGACAAGCGGCGGGCGCGAATCGAGGCGATCCGCCACGTCCTCGGCTCGTTCGACTATGCACACCGCGACGACAACGTCGCGCGTCCCGCCGATCCGCGCGTGGTCCGGCCCGCTGCGACGCTGCTGGGCGCACGCGGGGGGGTCTGACCGGGGATCGGGGGACCGGCGGAGGCCGCCCGACTGCGCCCCGCCGGGAACCGACACCGCCGCCGCTGGGACCTGCGGGAAACCCGATCCGGCGAGTCCGAATATTACGGATTCGAGGAAGGCGCCCGGCGTACATCCTCCGGTCGCTGTGAACGCCCACGCTCCCACTCGCGGACGCCGCCGGGATCCCCGGCCGGCCGTCGACGCCGAGCTCCGCACCATTCACGGGAAGGACCACCGGCGACGATGACGACGGCGACCGATGTCGGGGCGGCGCGCGCCGTCGAGGCGGTGAAGACCTACGGAGCGGGCGACACGGCCATCAACGCGCTCGCGGGCGTCACCGTGACGTTCCCCCGGGGGAAGTTCACGGCGATCATGGGCCCGTCCGGATCGGGCAAGAGCACCCTGATGCAATGCGTGGCCGGCCTGGACCGGCTGACGTCGGGCGCCGCCTACATCGGCGACACCGAGATCTCGGGCCTGAGCAAGACCGAGCTGACGCTGCTGCGGCGCGACCGCCTCGGCTTCATCTTCCAGCAGTACAACCTGGTCTCGTCCCTCTCCTCGCGCGAGAACATCCTGCTGCCGCTCACGCTGGCCGGGCAGGACGCCGACCTCGCCTGGTTCGACGAGGTGGTGAAGACCGTGGGGATGGGGAACCGGCTCGACAACCTGCCGAGCCAGCTCTCGGGCGGCCAGCAGCAGCGCGTGGCGGTGGCCCGGGCGCTCGTGCCCCGCCCCGACATCGTCTTCGCGGACGAGCCGACGGGCGCCCTCGACTCGCGCACCGGCATCGAGATCCTCACCTTCATGCGCCGAGCCGTGGACGAGACGGGGCAGACCATCGTGATGGTCACCCACGACCCGCACGCCGCGTCCTACGCAGACAATGTGCTGTTCCTGGCGGACGGTCAGATCATCGACGAGATGCCCGAGCCGACCACGGACCGGGTGCTCGACCGCATGAAGCGCTTCGAGGCCTGAGCACTTGCTGAAGCTCGCCTGGCGCGGTGTCGTCCACAACCGCGGGCGCTACATCGCGACGCTCGTCGCGATCCTCACCGGCGTCGCCTTCTTCACCGCCACCGGCTTCATCTCCGACCGCGTCATCTCGAGCCTGGAGGGGGACGTCAACAAGCAGTACGGCGCGGTCGACGTGGCCGTGGTGCCGGTAGACGCGTCGGGCGACCTGGGCAACCTCTCGAAGCAGGCGCGGATCCCCCGCGCCGCGGCCGACCGGATCACGGCCCTGCCCGGCGTGGAGGCCGGCGACGGCGTACTGACCGGCTCGGTGGGCTTCCTCGGCGCCGACGGCAAGCCCTTCGCCCAGAACGCGACCGGCCGGCTCTGGGTGGACGACGCTGACCTCAATCCGCTCGACGTGAGCGAGGGCCGGGCCCCCGAGGCGGCCGGCGAGATCGCCGTGGACGAGGGGCTCGCGCGCAACCACGACCTGCCCGTCGGCGCCAAGGCCACCATTCTCACGCTGGCGGGGCAGTTCCCGGTCACCGTGGTCGGGCACACGAAGTTCGGCAGCTCGGACTCGATCGATTCCAGCGGCACGGTGTCCCTGTCGACGGCCGACGCCTTCGACTGGTTGAGCTCCGGGATCCCCGAGTACCAGAGCCTCTACCTGCGCGGCTCGGGGTCCCCGGCGCAGCTGACCGCCGAGGTCGCCAAGCTGGCTCCGAGCGGCTTCGAGGCGCAGACCGGTGAGGAGTTCCGGGCCGACCAGCGGAGCAAGACCGGCGGGATCGGGCGGGTGTTGAAGAACGCGCTGCAGGCCTTCGCCATCCTGGCCCTGCTGGTCGGCGCGTTCGTCATCTACAACACCTTCAGCGTCATCGTCGCGCAGCGGATGCGCGAGATCGCGGTGCTCGCCGCCATCGGCGCCACGCCGAAGCAGATCCGCCGCTCCCTGCGCTGGGAGGGCGTGGTCATCGGCCTCCTCGGCTCGGCGCTCGGCGTGGTGACCGGCATCGGGCTCTCGTTCCTCGTGATCGCGATCCTTGGCTGGTTGGGCGTGTCGCTACCCGGCGGCGGCATCGCGGTGCGGCCGCAGACCGTGATCCTGGGCATCCTGATCGGGACCGTCATCACCGTCGCGTCGGTCATGATCCCCGCACGCCGGGCGTCGCGCACCGAGCCGATCCAGGCGCTGCGGGACGCCTCCGTCGAAAGTGTCTCCGTCTCGCGCCGGCGCGTCGTCGCCACGATGGTGCTGCTGGTCCTCGGGCTGGCCGCGGTGCTGCTCGGCACCAGCGCCTGGACCGTCGGCGTCGGGGCGCTCCTGATGTTCGTCGGCACCATCGTCGCCGGCCCGGTCATCGCGCTGTGGGGCACGCGCCTGGTGACGCCGCTCATGTCGCGCCTCGGCATGGAGGGGCGGCTCGCGGCGGACAACACCGCGCGCAACCCGCGCCGCACGGCCACCACGGCGAACGCCCTGCTGATCGGCGTCTTCCTGGTGACGCTCGTGACCGTCGCCGGCACCAGCGCCAAGGACTTCGTGGTCGGCGAGCTGAAGAAGGTGGAGAGCGCCGACTACCTCGTCGTCAGCGACGGCGGAACCCTCGACGAACAGTTCGTCGCCAAGCTCACGGCGATCCCGGACGTGAACACGGTGAGCCCGTTCCGGCGCGAGTCCGTGACGATCGACGGCGAGGCGACGATCCTGTCCACCGCCGATGTCGCCACGATCTCCGACATCGCCGACGTGAAGACGTCCGCCGGGTCGCTCGCCGACCTGAAGGACGGCACGATCGCGGTGGTCGACGCCGAGGGCAGCGGCATCGTGGCCGGCTCGAGCGATCGCCCGACGCCGAAGATCGGCGCGACGGTCCACGTCGTGGGCAACGACGGCCGCTCGGCGGACCTGAAGGTCGTGGCCGTCACCAAGCTGTCGATCGACTCCTCCCAGGTGGGCAGCCTGGTGACCGCGCCGACCTTCGACCGGCTGGTCGGGGATACCGCGCCGACCGTCGCCTTCGTCGACGTCGCCTCGGGAGCCCAGAGCGAGACGAAGGACGCCATCGAGGCCCAGGCAGACCTGCGTCCCGACGTCACGGTCACCGAGGGGAACGCCATCGGCCGCCTGATCGGCTCGGCGTTCGACTTCCTCATCAACGCCGTGAACGGGCTGCTGCTGATGAGCGTGGTGGTCGCCCTCATCGGGATCATCAACACGCTTTCGCTGTCGATCCTCGAGCGCCGGCGCGAGCTGGGGCTGCTGCGCGTGGTCGGGATGACCGACAGGCGCGTGCAGCGCATGATCCGGCTCGAGTCCGTGCTGATCGCGGCGCTCGGGACCGTGACCGGGCTCGTGCTCGGCTCCATCGTCGGCTGGGGCCTGATCGGCGCGATCAGCCGCAACACCGATGCCGGGCTCAGCACCAGCCTGCCCTTCGGTCAGCTGGGGCTCGTGCTCCTGGCCGGCATCGCGCTCGGGTTGATCGCGTCCCTCATCCCGGCGCGCCGGTCCACCCGGCTCGAGGTCTTGGACGCGATCTCGTCGACGTAGAGCGCGGGCGCCGCGGCGCATGCACGGCGCCCGACGGTGTGACGCGCGCCGCTCCTCGCCCGTCGAGACCGCCGGCGTCACTCCGGCCGCAGGTGCTCCACCACGGCGCCGTGCCGCTCGGCGAGCCGCTGGGCGATGAGCGAGCGGTGGCAGGCCTCGGGGTCGCGCTCGACGCAGAGGAGGGCGGGCTTGCCGAGGCCCGACAACCCCGACGCGATCGGCAGCAGGTCGGCGTGGTCCAGGATCTCGGCGGTGTAGCGGCGGGCGTACTCGGGGGCGAGCCTCTGGCGGGAGCGCCTGCCGACGCCGAGGCGATCGTCCTCCGCGTACTGGAGGTGGCGCAGCTCTGTGGTCGGAGCCAGCTCGGGGCGGTGCTCGTAGAAGATCCCGGCATCCGCGAGCGCCTCCTGCAGCCGGCGTGCGTTCGCCCACGCGTATTCGGACCCTCGGACACCGCGGCGCTGGCGCACGTCGAACACCAGCCCGACGTCCGCGTCCTGCAGCCGGCGGAGGAACGAACCGGCGTCGAAGCCGTAGACGCCGATCGTCGCGATCCTGGGGCCCGCGGACATTCCGTTCACCTCGAGTGGCCTTTGCTGCGGCGATCGTAATCCTGCGGCCCGCCGTCTCGACGATCGGGGAGGTGACGGCCCGCGGCGGGACCGGAGAGGGTCGGCAACGGGCCACGACTCGGGAGCAGGGGGACGCCGTGCAGAGACCGTCGCCGGCGATGGCGGTCGCCGTCATCGCCCTCGTCGCCGCCGCAACGGGAGGCGGTTACGCAGCCGGTGGGCTCGTGACCTCCTCCTCCATCAGGAACGGGACCATCCAGCTGAACGACCTGTCGCCGGCGCTGCAGAAGCAGGTGAGGGCGCCCGGCATCCGGGGGCCGCAGGGACCGATCGGCCCGCAGGGGATCGCCGGAGCCCCCGGCATCGCCGCCGTCCAGGTCACCACCGCGGTCTCCGACAACACCGCCGGGTCGGGCTCGCGCAACGCCGTCGCGACCTGCCCCGCCGGGAAGCAGCTCATCGGTGGCGGCGGCGCCGTGGAGGGGGCCACCGGACCCACGATGACGATCTCCCAGCCGACGACCCACGGGCGGTGGCGGGCCACCGGATACGCCTCCACGAACTTCGGGGCGTGGCAGGTGACCGCATACGCCGTGTGCGCCATCACCCAGTAGCGAGATCGCAACTCCCTGGACGCGGCGGCGGCCTGCGCGGTTGACCGGCGCCGCCCGGCGCGTATAAGGGTCTTCTCATGACCGTGCTCCGCCGGTTCCTGGTCGGGCTTATGGTCGCGGCGGCCTGCGCGGTCGCGGCCTCCCCGGCGGCGGCCGCGGTCACGCGCTTCGCGTCGCCCACCGGCAGCGCGACGCCGTCCGAGTGCACCGACCCGGCCGCGCCCTGCACGCTCGCCGTGGCGCTGGCCCATCCGGGCGCGGGCGACACCATCAGCCTCGCGGCCGGCACCTACGGCATGCAGGGGATCGCGCTGCCGGCGGTCCCGCTGCGCTGGGCGCCCACGGACCCGGCCTCCCGGCCCACCCTGACGTCCGCCGCGACCGCCTCCACGATGAGCCTGGGGACGGCGCAGAGCGGCACGGTGATCGAGGGTGTCGACCTGAGCAACACCCACGTGGGCACCGACATCCCAGCCCTGTCGGTCGGCTCCGGGACGGCGGCGACGGTGCGGAACGTCACGGTCGAGGGCGGCGCCTGCATCGACGCGCCCGACCCGGGGCCGCTCACCATGGAGGGGTCCGTGCTCACCAGCCGGGCCACCTCGTCGTGCCTGACCCTCGGGGCCCGATCGACCGTGCGGACGAGCGCCGTCGGCCGCATGAACGGCCTGGTGCGCGGGACGCCCCCTCCGACGGTCGTCACCGCCGGGGTCGTGGAGGACACCACCGTCAACGGCGGGCTCCAGCTGCAGAGCGCCGGCGCGGTGGCCCGCCGGGTGCGGGCGCTCGGGATCACCGCGGTCTCCGGCGAGGGCCTGCTGGTCGACTCGCTGGCGCGCAGCATCGCGGGCGACGGCGTGGCGGTCGCCGCCGACGCGCCGCTGGGCGGGACGCTGCGCGCGGTGAACGACACGGCGATCGCGACGTCCGGCGTGGCCCTCGAGGCGCGGCCGGTCCGCTCCAGCACCCCCACGCTCGGCCCCAACCGGCTCGTCGTCGTGAACACCGTCGCCCGCGGCGGCACCACCGACCTGCGGGGGACGCTGGGCGTCACGTGCCTGATCGGCCAGTTCTGCAACTTCGGCCTGGTGACCGTCGAGCACTCGGACTTCGTCACGCGGGACCCCGCCGCCGGCTCGCTCCTGGCGGGCGCCATCACCGAGGGGCCCGGGAACATCACGACCGACCCGCAGTTCACGAACACCGCCGCCGCCGACTTCCACCCGCTGCCGGGCTCGCCCCTGATCGACGCGGGCACCCCGGCGGCCGAGGCCCTCCCGTCCGACCTCGACGGCCGGGCGCGCGCGCAGGGCCCGGCCCCGGACATCGGGGCGTTCGAGCACGACGTCCCGGCCCCCGTGATCCCCGTCACGACCGGCGGGGGCGCCGCGGCGGACGGCACGGCCCCGGTGCTCGGCGCGCCGGCGCTGTCGCGCCGCCACCTGGTGGTGCTGTCGGGCGTGGGCGCCGCGCGCCGCCGCGCGCTCGTCACCACCGTCCTCACGACGCACCTGAACGAGGCCGCGCGGATCGCGGTGACCCTCCAGCACGCCACGCCGGGCGCCCGCGTGGGGCGCGCCTGCGTGAAGCGCACCCGCGCACGCCGCGGGGCGCGGCGCTGCACGCGCTGGGTGACCGTGACGCCCACCCTCGCCACCACCCGCGCGGCCGCGGGTACCGTTCGCCTGCGGCTGCTCGTGCACCCGCGGCGGGGCGCCCTGCTTCCGGGCCGCTACCGCCTGCGGGTGGTGGCGACGGACGCCGCCGGCAACCGCTCGGCTCCGCGGTTCATCACCGTCACGGTCGCCGCCGGCTGACGCCCGCCCCCGTCCGCGGACCCCTAGGCCGTGGCCCGCCGGCCGCCGCCGAGACTGCGCCGGACGAGTGCGGCGACGCTCAGGACCACCAGCACGAGCGCGGCGACCATCCAGCCGAACCAGCAGATCGAGCCGATGACGTCGGCCGCGTCGTTGGAGGGGTGCTGGCCCCAGATGCCGGCGATGATCGCGGCACCGATGAAGAGGGCGACGCCGACGCCGGCCACGGCGATGAGCGCCCGGCGCGAGAGCAGCGTGTCGATCAGGTTCATGACGGCCTCCCGAGAATCCCGTTGGATGACGGGGACGAGCATCCGCCGGCGTCGCCGCCCGCACATCGACCGCGCGGGCGAGATCGCCATGGCTCTCGAGGACCATCCCGCGGCGCCCGGCCGGTCCTCGCGACCCATCCCCCGCGCGCGGCCGCGCGATAGCGTCGCGCCCATGACCCGGCTCCGGCGCCTGCTCGCGTGGCTCCCGCGCCCACGCGACTGGATCATCCCGGCCGCGCTCGCGATCGCCATCGAGGCCGAGATCGCCTTCGGGGCCATCCACGGCCCCGTCGTGCTGGCCGCGGTCTGCGGCGCCGTCGGCGCCCTCTCGCTGGCGTGGCGCGGACGTGCGCCGATCCCCGTCGCGATCATCGCGGCCCTGGCGCTCTGCATCCCCCTGCTCGCCGGGGTGCCGGGCAACGACGGCGTCTTCAGCGTCTTCCCGATCCTCTTCGCGATGTTCGCCCTGGGGCAGGCGAGCCAGGCCGACCCGGGGGCGCGCCGCGCCGGCTACGCCACGATCGTCGCGGTCATCGCCCTCGCGTGGACGACCTCGATCGCCGAGGCCGGCCTCGCGCACGCCGACTACATCTACATCGGGGCGTTCGCGGTGGCGCCGTACCTCTTCGGCCGCGCCGTCGGGGCCAGCCGCCGCGACTCCGAGCGCAACGCCCGCCGCGCCGTGGCCGAGGAGCGCCTGCGGATCGCCCGCGAGCTGCACGACGTGATCTCGCACTCCGTGAGCCTGATGGGCATCCAGGCGGGCGCGGCGCGCACGGTGCTGCCGTCCGGGCTGGACGACGTCGAGGTCACGCTCCGCTCGATCGAGTCCACGGCGCGCGAGACGCTCGACGAGATGCGCCGTCTGCTCGGGGTGATGCGCGAGGGCGACGAGGACGGCGCGGCACGGGCGCCGCAGCCGGGGGTCGGGGCCATCCAGGACCTGGTCGCGCGCACCCGTGAGTCGGGGGTGCCGGTGCGGCTGACCCGGGACGGCGAGATGGGCGACGTGCCCCCCGGCCCGGAGCTGGTCGCGTTCCGGATCGTGCAGGAGGCGCTGACCAACGTCCGCCGCCACGCGCCCGGGTCCGGCGCCGAGGTGCGCGTGTCACGCCTGCCGGCGGCGCTGGTGATCGACGTGGGCAACGACCTTCCCTCGGGCGCCGCGGGCCGCCCGCGCGCCGACGGGCACGGGATCATCGGCATGCGGGAGCGGGTGGCGCTGTACGACGGCGAGTTCGCCGCCGGCCCGCGGGACGGCCGCTTCGTGGTGAGCGCGACCCTGCCCCTCGACCGGGCGCGGTCGGCGGGGCCGCTGTCCGCGCGGGAGCCGGCGTGAGCGCCCGCGTGATGATCGTCGACGACCAGGCGATGATCCGGCGGGGCCTGCGGATGATCGTGGACTCCGAGCCCGACATGGCCGTGGTGGCCGAGGCGGGCGACGGGGACGAGGCCATCGCCGCCGCCGCCCGCCTCGCGCCCGACGTGATCCTCATGGACGTCCGGATGCCCCGCCTGGACGGGCTCGCCGCGGCCGGGCGGATCCTGGCCGCCCAGCCGGCGACCCGGATCCTGGTGCTCACGACCTTCGATCTGGACGAGTACGTCTACGAGGCGCTGCGCGTCGGGGCGAGCGGGTTCCTGCTGAAGAACGCGTCGCCCGAGGAGTTGGTGCGCGCCGTCCGGGTGGTCGCCGGCGGGGAGGCCCTGCTGGACCCGGCGGTCACGCGCCGGGTCATCGAGCGTTTCGCCGGGGGGCGCCCGGCCGGCCCGTCGGATGCGGCGCCGGGGCTCGCCGACCTGACCGCCCGCGAGCGCGAGATCCTGCTGCTGATGGCGCGCGGGATGGCCAACGCCGAGATCGCCGACGCCCTCGTCGTCAGCACGAGCACCGTCAAGAACCACGTGGCCGCCGTGCTCACCAAACTCGGGCTCCGCGACCGCACACAGGCCGTCGTGTTCGCCTACGAGGCGGGTCTGGTGCGGCCCGGGGAGGCCGGCGCCCCCGTCTGAGACCCGCCCCCCCGTCGGAACGGGGGACGACTGGTCCCGCGGTTGCCGGGCGCCAGGGTACGCTTGCGTCCGTCATGGATCCCGCCGTCGCATCCGCCGCACGCCGCGGCGTCGTGGTCGCCGGTGGCCTCGGCGCCACGCTGCTGTCGCACGCGATCGCCTCAGGGCCCGTGGAGATGCTGCCGGTCGCGCCGATGCTGTGGGTCACCCTGGTGGCGCTCGCGGTGCTGCCGGGGTTCGCGGCGCGCGCCGCGTCGGCGTTCACCGCATGGGGGACGCCGCGGATCGTCGCGGCGCTCGCGGCCGCACAGATCGGGTTCCACCTGCTCTTGTCGGCGGCGCCGTGGGCGCTCGGCGTCACGCCCCACCACACCCTCGGCGCCGACCTGGATCCGCGCGCCGTGGCGGTGCACCTGGCCGCCGCGCTGGTCCTGACCCTCGTGATCCGCCGCGGCCAGCGGTGGGTGGAGCGGGCCATCGCGGTCGTCGCGACCCTCGTGGAGGCCGTCACCCCCCTGGTGCGGCCGCAGCGGCGGCGGGCGTCGTTCTCGACGCCGCTGCCCGATCTCCACAGCGTCGTCGCCCGGCCCGGGTGGCGGGGGGCGCGCAGCAGCCGCGGGCCGCCCGCCTCGCCGCTCCCGGCGACCTGAACCCCCGTGCCGTGACGCGTCCGCGCGCCACGGCCCGATGACGGTCGCCGGCACCGGCTGATCCGTCATCCATCCGGCCCCGATCGGGCCGGATCATCAGGAGGTTCCGTCATGAAGGTCTCTTCGAGGCTGCTCGCGGGTGCGCTCGCGATCGGCGCCGCCGCGGTCCCCGCGACCGCCGCCGCGCACGCCGGCCACCACCACGACCAGAAGGTCACGATCCGGTTCGCCGCCGTCGCCGGCCAGACGCCGGTGAGCTGTGCCGCGCCGATCACCGGGCTCGGGACGACGAACGCGACCGCCAACCTGCAGGACCTGCGCTTCTACATCTCCAACGTGCGGCTGGTCACCAAGGCCGGGAAGGCCGTTCCGGTGGCCCTGGCCAAGAACCCGTTCAACGTGACGAAGGGCGGGAACCGCACGACGCTGATCGACTTGGAGAACGGCACCGGCTCATGTGCCGCCGAGGGTGACAAGCGTACGAACCCGGTGATCAAGGGCACGGTGCCCGAGGGGGACTACGTCGGCGCCCGGATGTACATGGGCGTGCCCTTCCCCCTGAACCACACCGACATCGTCGGGGCCCCCGCCCCGCTCAACCTCGCCGGCCTGAGCTGGGCGTGGCAGCTGGGGCGCAAGTTCGCGAAGATCGAGCTGGCCGACCCGGCAGGGCCCGGCGGCGGGATGATGATGAGCGCCGGCGCGTCTCAGAGCCAGATGGCGGGCGCCTGGAGCTCGCCCGTCTTCTTCGTCCACATCGGCAGCGTCGGCTGCATCGGGAACCCCGCGGCCGGCACGCGGCCGGACTGCACCGTCTCGAACCGGATGGCGATCCGGTTCAACCGGTTCGATCCGGCGACCCAGAAGATCGCGATCGATCTGAAGGCCCTCACGGCCGGCAACGACATCACGGTCAACCGCAGCGGCGCCCCCGGCTGCATGTCCGAGGGCACCGACCCCGAGTGCGACGGTGTGATGCGTGTCGCGATGGGCCTGAACTGGCGGGCGGACGGCACCGGCACCGGGCAGCCCGTGAACCACGGGGCGGCCCAGACCCTGTTCCGGGTGCAGTCGCGATGAACTCATCCCAGGGCCCCCGGTCGTCACGACCGGGGGCCGTGGGGCGCCGCGTCGGCCCGGCCGCAAGGCTCCTCGCCGTCGCCGGTGTCCTGATCCTCGTCGTCTCAGCCCTGCTGCGGTCGGGTACGGGGGCGGGCGCCCCGCCGTCCCCGAAGGCCGAGACATGGAAGTGGGATCTGCCGCGGGGGTTCCCCGCGCCCCGGGTCCCGACGGACAACCCCATGACCAGGGAGAAGGTCGCCCTCGGGCGGTTCCTGTTCTACGAGCCGAAGCTGTCCGGCAACGGCACCCAGTCGTGCGGCAGCTGCCACATGCAGTCCAAGGCGTTCACCGACGGCCGCGCGCAGGCGGTCGGATCGACCGGCCAGGTCCATCCGCGCAGCTCCATGATGCTCGGGAACGTCGCCTACAACGCGACCCTCACCTGGGCCAACCCTGCCCTGGTCAGCCTGGAGCGCCAGATGGAGGTGGTGATCTTCGGCGACCGGCCCGTGGAGTTCGGCGTGACCGACCGCAACACGCGCGCCGTGCTCGCCCGCCTGAAGCGCACCCCGCGGTACCGGGCGATGTTCCGCGCCGCCTTCCCTGCGAAGGGGGCGATCACCTGGAAGAACGTCATCAAGGCGATCGCCAGCTTCGAGCGCACGATGATCACCGGCCGTAGCCGCTACGACCGCTTCCTGAACGGCACCGCGACGCTGAACGCCAGCGAGCAGCGCGGGGCGACCCTGTTCTTCGGCGAGCGCGCCGAGTGCCACCACTGCCACTCGAGCGTCAACTTCAATGACCAGCTCGTCTACAAGGGCAGCCCGAACGGGCCGCGCCCGTTCCACAACACGGGCCTCTACAACATCGGCGGCACGGGGGCGTTCCCGGAGCCGAACACCGGGCTGTTCTCGATCACCGCGAAGGCGTCCGACATGGGCCGCTTCCGCGCCCCGTCCCTGCGCAACGTGGGCGTGACCGCGCCCTACATGCACGACGGGTCCGTCGCGACCCTGGAGGACGTCGTCGCCTTCTACGCCGCCGGGGGCCGGAACATCACCGAGGGGCCGCTCGCCGGCGACGGCCGGGCCAACCCGTTCAAGGACCCGCTCATCGCCGCGATCTCGCTCACCCCGCAGGACCAGCAGGACCTGGTCGCGTTCCTGCGGACCCTCACCGACCGCCGGTTCCTGACCGACCGGCGGCTCTCCGACCCGTTCCGGCGGACGCGCCCGTGAACACGCGGGACGCCACCCGTCGCGGTGGTCCCGGCCGCGGCTGTTGTGAGACGATTCTCATGTGATGACGCCGGAGCAGGCCCTCGCGACCCGCCGGCTGTTGCTGGTGGTCGCGGGGCTCTCCGCGACGCTCGGCGCGCATGCCGTCTGCGCCGAGGGCGTCGGACTCACGCGCGCCGCGCCCGCCGTCTGGGGGTCGGTCGCCTGCCTCGCGGTCCTGCTGGGACCCCGGCGGCGGGCGCGGTGGCGCGCGTGGTCCCCGGCAGGGACCCTCGGCAGGCTGGTCGCGGTCGAGGTGGCCGCGCACGCGGCCCTCACGGCGGCGCCATGGGCCTTCGGCGTCACCGTCCATCACCAGCCGCCCCTGCTGAGCGGCGGGACGCTCGCGGTGCACGCCGCCGCGGCGGCGGTCCTGACCGTGGCCCTGCTCCGGGCGCAACGGGTCCTGGGGGTCCTGGTGCGGTTCGTGCGGCGTCTCCGCCGCGCGTTCTCGCCCCGTCGCCCGCGCCCCGCCGGCCACCGGGCCCTGGCGCCCCCGGTCCCGCTTCTGCGTGCGCGTCCGCGGTCCCGGCCCGCCGGCGCGCGCGGGCCGCCCATCACCGCGGTGTGACGCATCGCCGGCCCACGCCCGTGCGCCGGCCACGACGACACCACGGAGGTTCCATCCATGACGGCACGAACCGTGCTGACCGCGGCCATGGCCGCGGCAGCCCTCGCCGGCGCCGCCGCGCCGGCATTCGCCCACGACGAGCTCGCCTCGTCCAGCCCCAAGCGGGGCGCGACGGTCGCCCACCTGCCCGCGACGGTCAAGCTGAACTTCACCGAGGCGGTGCCGCGCGTCGTGGGCGCACGTCTCCTGGTGGCGGGCTCGAAGACCAACCGGGCCAGGAAGGCGAAGCTCAACCCGGCCAACGCCCGTCAGGTGCTGATCACGACCACGGGGGACGCCGTGGGCCAGTACACCGTCGTCGCGCACATCATCGCGCCCGACGGCGACGCGCAGGCGGTCGTGTACCGCTTCCGGGTGAAGCGGTAAGGGGCCCCGCCGGGGAGGGGCGGCCCGCGCCGCGTCTCCCCGGCGGACGTACGCCATGAGACGGCTCATCATCGCGGGTCTCGCCGGTGCAGCGCTCCTCGGCTGTGCGTCCGGCGCATCCGCGCACGTCCAGGTGCTCCCCGCGACCGCCGTGGTCCGGCAGTCGCAGGAGTTCACGATCCGGGTGCCGACCGAGCGGCCGCTCCCGACCGTGGGCGTGGAGGTCACGTTCCCGAAGGAGGTGGACGTCTACGCGTTCCGGCCGCCGCCGCCCGGCTGGCGCATCCACCGCGTCCTGCGCAAGGGGCGCTACGTCGCCGTCCGGTACACGGGGGGCAGCATCCCGGTCGCCGGCTACCAGGACTTCCAGGTCCTCGGCACGCCGAACACCGAGGGGACCTCGGTGTGGAGCGCCCTCCAGACCTACGCCGACGGGAAGGTCAAGCCCTGGATCGGCCCGCCCGAGGCACCGGGAGCGGTGTCCCAGGAGAGCGGCCCGACCGCCGAGGGCCCGGCCTCCGCTGTGACCATCACCGCGGCGGACGCGCCGGTGGCGGCCGCGCCCGCAGCGGCCGCGGCATCATCCGGCGACTCGTCGGGGGCGGGCATCTGGCTCGGCGTGATCGCGATCGCCCTGGGCGCGCTGGCGTGCGTCGCCGTCGGGCTGCTCTGGTCGAGCCGGCCCATGGAGCTGCCGTCCGACGACGAGCCCCCCGGGCCGTGACGGTCCGCCGACTGCTGCCGGCGGCGCTCGCCGCGCTGGTCCTGGCGCTCGCCGTGCCGGCCGCGGCGAGCGCGCACGCCGTGCTGCTCAGCTCCACGCCGGCGGAGGGCACCTCGCTCGCGACGTCGCCGCCCTCGGTGACGCTCCGGTTCAACGAGGGCGTGCAGCTGCTGCAGCCGCGCGATCTCAGCGTCGTCGACCGCCAGGGGGACCCGGTCGACGCCGGGGACGCGAGGGTCGACCCGGACGACGTCCGCTCCGTGACGGTCGACCTCAGGCCCCGGCTGCCCGACGGCACCTACACGGTCCGCTACCTCATCGTCTCGGCCGACTCCCACGTCATCGGGGGCGCATACGTCTTCGGCGTCGGGCCGGGCCCCCTCGGCCCGCCGTATCTCGGCGGCGCCGGGCGCCACGGGCCCTCCGAGACCAGCGCCTGGGCGGTGAGCGCCCGCTTCCTGGAGCTGGTCGGCCTGGGCGGACTGGTGGGCCTGCTCGCCTTCCGGCTCCTGGTGTGGCGCCCGGTCTGGACGGCCCATCCCGCCGTCGGCGGAGAGGCCGCGAACCGCATGCTCCTGTGGGAGCGCGACGGGTTCTGGACGACGTTCGGCGTCCTCGCGGTCGCGGCGATGCTCGCGGAGGGCTACCTGCTCGTCGTGAAGAGCGCGAGCGCGCTCGGGATCGGCGTGCTGTCGGTCCTCCAGGCGCCGGCCGACGTCACCACCGTGCTCGGCTCGACCGAGTTCGGCAGCCTCGTCCAGGCCCGCGCGATCCTGCTCGGCGTCCTCTTCGGCATCGGCGCCTGGCGGTTCACCGTCGAGACCTCCCAGCGGGGCGCCCCGACGCCGGCTCGGCCGGTCGGGCCGACGTGGGTGGCGCTCGTGATGCTGGCCCTCGCGCTGTCGGCCATGGGTCTCGTCTCCGCGCAGGGCCACGCGTCCCAGGCGCCGCTCTCGCGGCTCCAGATCGGCGCCGACCTCCTCCACCTCGCGAGCGTCTCGATCTGGATCGCCGGCCTCGCCGCGACGGCCGTCATGTTCCTCCGCCTCCCGCGGATCGCCGCCGCCGGAGCGGTCATCGCCGCCCGGGTGCTCGCCCGCTTCTCCCTGGTCGCGATGGCGACGGTGACGATCGCGATCGCCACGGGCGTCGCGCGCTCCGCGGGGGAGCTCTCCGACCCCGCCCAGCTCTGGGACACCGCCTATGGGCGCAGCATCGTCTACAAGCTGCTGCTGCTCTGCCCGATCGCGTTCCTGGCCCTCCACAACCGGAAGGTGGTCACCTCGCTCCGTCGCGTTGCGGTCCCCACCGGGGCGACGCTGCGGCTCGTGCGCCGCAGCGTCGCGCTCGAGTTGGCCTTCGCCATCGGCCTGATCATCGTGGCGTCGGTCCTGGTGGCGCAGGTCCCGGGCCGCACCTGAGCGAGGGCGATCCCCGGCACGCTCTGTGTCAGCCGTGCTGAGGTGATTCGGGGCCGTGGGGCGTCGTCCGGCGCATCCGCCGCACCAGCATCCACACGACGAGCATCCCGACGCCGACCGGCCCGAGCACGGCCGCCATCGCCGGGATGAGCGGGAGCCTGCCGGGCCGCCCCGCCCAGTAGAGGGTCCCCGCGATCGCTCCGCCCCGCCCGTCGACCACGATGGGGATGCGGTAGTCGAGGATCTTCGTGCGCTGCGACTCCCGACGCACCTGGGGCGGCGTTCCCGTGCCCATCCAGTGCGCCCGGTGGTCGTGCCACTGGAGCCGGCCGTCGTCCTCGAGCGGGATCCACGCCGGAGGGGCGTCCGGGTCGGCCTGCGGCGGGAGCACCACCGACGCCGACCCGCTCCGGTTCAGATACGTCGCGGGCGAGTTCGCGTTGACCTGGGCCGAGCCGTCGGGGAGGAGGCGGGCGAAGGGCTCGCCCTGGTAGCCGAGCACGACGACCGTGTGGTGACCGGTGTCGCGCAGCTCGAGGCGGTTGCCGCCGTCGCGGGTGCGGACCTCGAGTCCGGGAACCGACGGTGTGAGCGCGCGGATCTCCGATGAGAACTCCGGTCGCGGCCGGCCTCCGTGCGCGCTCGCGGGTGCGGCGCCGACGAGGAGCACCAGCACCGCGGTCAACACGATGGCGGTCCTGCGGCCCGCTGCCCTCACACGGTCGTCGTCCACGGGATCAAGCCTCTCCTGCGCCGGTGACGGGCGCCACACCCGGTCGGCGGGGGCGCCGCCTCTCGTTCGTCGAGCGCGAGGCCACGCTGAACACGGCGAGGTGCTGCGTCGCTCAGCCTCCCGGGCGGACGAGCCCGGCCTCGTAGGCGGCGATCACCGCCTGTGTGCGGTCCCGCAGGCCCAGCTTGCGGAGGATGCTCGCCACGTGGGTCTTGACCGTGTGCTCGCTGAGGACCAGCTCGCCGGCGATCTCCTGGTTCGAGCGCCCGCGGGCGATGAGGCGCAGGACGTCGGCCTCGCGGGCGGTCAGGGCGCCGAGTGACGGCGGCGCCGGCCGCGACGGGTCCCGCCGGGCGAAGTCCTCGATGAGGCGGCGCGTCACGGACGGCGCGAACAGGGAGCCGCCCGCCGCGACCACGCGGATGGCCGAGGTGAGCTGGTCCTCGGGCGCGTCCTTCAGCAGGAACCCGCTGGCGCCCGCGCGCAGCGCGCCGAAGACGTACTCGTCGAGGTCGAACGTCGTGAGGACCAGCACCCGGGGGCTCGAGACGTCCCGGACGATCGACCGCGTCGCCTCGATGCCGTCCATCTCCGGCATGCGGATGTCCATCAGCACCACGTCCGGGCGGAGCGCCCGCGCCGCCGCCACCGCCTCCGCGCCGTCGCCGGCCTCGCCGACCACCTCCACGTCGCGCTCCGCCCGCAGGATCATGCGGAACCCGGCCCGCACCAGGGCCTGGTCGTCGGCCAGCAGGACCCGGATCACCGGAGGATCACCGGGCGCTCGCGAACGGCAGCCGGGCGCGGACCGCGAAGCCGCCGTCGTGGGCCGGGCCGGCCTCCATCTCGCCGCCGAAGAGCGCGACCCGCTCCCGGATCCCCGCCAGGCCGTGGCCCGAGCCGTCGCCGGTCGGGGCGTCGCCGCCGCCGCCGTCGTCGCGGACGTCGATCACGATGCCGTCGTCCTCGTAGCGCAGGACCACCAGGGCCCGGGCCGGCCCGGCGTGCTTCAGCGCGTTGGTCAGTGCCTCCTGCACGATGCGGAACGCCGACAGGTCGACGCCGGGCGGCAGCGCGACGGGGGCGCCCTCCACGCGGACCTGCACCGGCAGCCCCGCGGCGCGCACGTCGCCCACCAGCGCGTCGATGCGCTCCAGGCCCGGCTGGGGTGCCAGGGCCAGGGTGCCGTCGTCCTCGCGCAGCAGGCCGACGAGGCGTCGCATCTCCACCAGCGCCTGCTGGCCCGTGCGCTCGATCGTGTCGAGGGCGCCCCGCGTCTCGTCGGGATCCTCGTCCAGCAGCGCCCGGCCCCCGCGCGCCTGGAGCACGATGACGCTGATCGCGTGGGCCACCACGTCGTGCAGCTCGCGGGCGATCCGCGCCCGTTCGTCGGCGATCGCCGCCTGGGCGGCGTCGCGCTCCCCCGCGATGCGCCGCTCGCTCTCGCGGCGGCGGCGGACGACGCGCCCGGCGATCCACGGCCCGCCGAACAGGAGCGCGAAGAACAGGACGCCTCCGAGGTACACGCCGTCCGGATCCCCGAGCAGAGCGCTCACCGCCAGCACGGCGGTCAGCGCGCCGGACACGGCGGCGCGCCGGCCCGCCGTGTGGGCCGCGGCGTTGTAGATCGCCAGGACCACGATGAGCCCCACCGCCTCCACGTCGGTGACGGCTTTCGGCAGGGCGCTGCCGGCGGCCCCGCCCGCGACGACCAGGACGAGCAGGGTCACCGGCATGCGCCGCCGGAGCGCGAGCGGCACCAGCAGCGCCGCCGCCCAGGCGCAGACGCCGGCCTTCTCCGCCGCCACCACGTCGAGCGTGAGGACCTGCGCCACGAGCAGCCCCACCAGGCCGGCGGCGAGCGCCGCGTCGAGCATGGCGCGCCGGTCGTCGGGGATGTGCCACCTCATGCGCGCGACGCTACGTCCGCGGACACCCGCCGCGCCATCCGCCGCAGGAGCGATCCCGGTCGGCCGGGTCCGCTCGCGGGAGCGATGCGGATCGCCGTGGGAGGCGACGCGCGCACCGGTGGGCCGGCCATACCGTCGCCGCGCCAAGGACGACCGAGGAGGAACGATGTTCCGAGCAACGATCGCCGGCGCCGTCGTCACGGCCGCCGTCGCCACCGCCGGCGCCGCCGCGGCATCGGGGGGCTCCACCGCCGCGCCCGCGGCCCCGCCCCCCGTGGCGGTCGACGTGACCGACGCCGCCATCGTCATGCCCGCACGCGTCCCCGGCGGCATGGTGGCCATGCGCTTCCGCAACACCGGCACCCGCCTCCACGAGTTCGCGATGGGGCGCGCCGACGCCGGTCACGGTGTGGCCGACGTACGCGCCGCCGTCCGGCGCATCGCCCGGGGCGGGCCGCCGCCGCCGTGGATCCGCGACGTCGCGGGCCCGGGGCAGATCACCGCCGGCGCGCAGGTGACGGTCACGCGACGGCTGCGGCCGGGCGTCTACCTCCTCTTCGACGGCGTCCCGGACCACCGGGGCGTCCCGGGCGTGGCGCGCGGCATCTCCCGCGTCTTCCGGGTCGCCGGCGACACCGGGGCCGGGCCGCCCGCCGCCGACGCGGTCGTGACGGCCGGCGCGCACGCGTTCGACGTGCCGCCGCTCGCCGGCGGCACGCTCACCCTGGAGCTGCGCAACGGCGCCGGCGCCCCGCGCGGCTTCCGGCTCACCTCGATCCGGCCGGGACGGACCGCGGCCGACGTGGGCCGGTGGGTCGCCGCATTGGAGTCGTCGGGGAGGCTGCCCGCCGGCCCGGCGCCGCTCACGATGCTCGGGGCGATGCAGAGCATCCCGGCCGGCGCGTCGGTATACGTGACGCTCCGGCTGGACGCCGGCCGCCAGTACGGGCTCGGCGACGACGAGTCGGGCGCCCTCACGCGGTTCACCCCGCGCTGACGGAGCCACGGGGGCGGACGGCGACGCCGTCCGCCCCCCGTGGCGCGACGCGGGCGGTCCGGGGGATGATGGCCCGCGGACCCATGCCGACCCCCTGTCCTCCGCGATCCCGGGCGCGCCCGCGATGATGCTGGTCGGCCGCGACGCCGAGCGGGCGACGATCGGGGACCTGCTCGAGGAGGCACGGGCGGGCCGCAGCAGCGCGCTGGTGCTCCGCGGGGACCCCGGGGTGGGGAAGACGGCGCTCCTCGAGGAAACCGCCGGGCGCGCCGACGACATGCACCTGCTGCGCGCGCGCGGCGTGGAGTCCGAGTCGGACCTGCCGTTCGCCGCGATCCACGCGCTGCTGCGGCCCGCCCTCGCCCGCGTCGACGACCTGCCGCCGGCGCAGGCCGAGGCCCTGCGCGGGGCGCTCGGCCTGGGGGAGGGGCGCGGCGGGGAGCGCTTCCTCGTCTACACCGCCTGCCTCACGCTCCTCTCCGAGCTCGCCGAGCGGCGCCCCGTGCTGTGCCTGATCGACGACGCCCAGTGGCTCGACACCCCCTCCACCGACGCGCTCCTGTTCGTCGCGCGGCGGCTCGGGGCCGAGGGGGTGGTGATGCTGATGAGCGCGCGGGAGGGCGATCCCCGCCGCTTCGACGCGCCCGACGTGCCGTCGCTGCGCATCGGCGGGCTCGGCCCCGACGCCTCGGCGGCCCTCCTCGACACGGTGGCCGACGGCGTGGCGCCCGCCGTGCGCGAGGCGCTGCTCGCACAGGCAGAGGGCAACGCCCTGGCCCTCGTCGAGCTGCCGGCTGCGCTCCGCGCGCCGCAGCTCCAGGGGGCCGAGCCGCTTCCCGAGGACCTGCCCCTGACCGAGCGACTCGAGCAGGCGTTCGTCGCCCGGATCCACCGGCTGCCGGAGGGGACCCAGCGCCTGATGCTCGTGGCCGCGGCCGATGAGACCGGGGCCCTCGCCGTGGTGCTGCCGGCAGCCGCCACCCTCGGCGCGGGGGCCGACGCGCTGGACCCGGCCGAGCGCGATGGGTTGGTCACGGTCCGCGGCACCCGCCTGGAGTTGCGGCACCCGCTGGTGCGCTCGGCCGTCCTCCAGGCGGCGTCGACCCGCGAGCGCCGCGCCGCGCATCTCGCGCTGGCCGATGCGATGGCCGGCGAGGACGACGCCGACCGGCGGGCGTGGCACCTGGCCGCCGCGGCCCTGGGGCCCGACGAGGCGATCGCCGACGCCCTGGAGCGGAGCGCCGAGAGCGCCCGGGCCCGGAGCGGCCACGGAGCGGCCTCGGCCGCGCTCGAGCGCGCCGCCGTGCTGAGCCCGGATGCGCCCGGCCGCGCGCGGCGCTTCGCCGCCGCCGCCACCGCCGCCTGGCGCGCAGGACGGCCGCAGCGCGCGACCGGCCTGCTCGCGCGGTCCGACGCGGCGGGCGACGGGAGCCCCCGTCCGGAGGTGGAGCACCTGCGGGGGATGATCCGGTTCCGGTGCGGCGACGTCCTCGACGGGGCCCGGACGCTGCGTGCGGCCGTCCCGGCGGCGGCCGAGACCGACACGCGGGCGGCCCTGGACATGCTGTTCGACGCCGCGAACGCGTCGATCGACGGCGGCGACTACGCCGGGGTGGCCGAGGCGCGGGCGATGGCTGCCGCGCTGCCGCCGCCGGCCGACGCGGAGTCGCGGTTCCTGGCGACGCTGCTCGCGTCGGTCTGGGGTCTCGTGGTCGGCGCGGCCGACCCGGCGGCGGTCGCCGAGGTGGTCTCCGGCGCCGACGCCCACGAGGAGCCGCAGTGGCTCGTGCTGGCCGGCATCGGCGCGGGGGCGATCGGCGACCGCGGCCGCGAGGCGGAGCTGCTGGACCGCGCGGAGGTCCTGGCCCGGCGCTCCGGCCGGGTCGACGCGCTCGCGCTCGTCCTCGGCTTCCGCGCCGTCGACGGGGTCGTCGGCGGCCGCTTCGCCGTGGCCGACGGAGTGGCCGAGGGCGTCGCGATGGCGCAGGCCGCCGGCCTGGCGAACTTCGTGAGCGTCGACCGCGCCGTCCAGGCGTGGTTCGCCGCGGTACGCGGCGAGGATGACGCCAGCCGTCGCCTCGCCGCCGAGGTCGTGGGCCCCGCGCGGGCCAACCGGATGGCGATCGCGGTGTCCATCGCCGAGTGGGCCGTCGCGCTGGCCGACCTGGGCGCAGGACGCCCGGAGGACGCCGCCGACCGTCTCGCGAGCGTCTGCGCGCCGTCGCCGGGCGAGGGTCATCCCTATGTGGCCCTGGTGGCCGCCGCCGACCGGGTGGAGGCGCTGGTGCGCGCCGGCCTGGCCGGCGAGGCCCCTGGCGCGCTGGCGCTGCTGGAGGGGTTCGCCGGCGCGGAAGGGCCGCCATGGGCGCGCGCCCTGGCGGCACGGTGCCGAGGCCTCCTGGCGCCGGGCGACGACGATGCCGACGCGCTGTTCGCGGCGGCACTCGCGTTGCACGCGGCGGACGACCGACCGTTCGACCGCGCCCGCACCGCGCTGCTCCGCGGCGAGCGCCTGCGCCGCGGGCGGCACCGTGCGGGGGCGCGGGATCACCTGCGCGCCGCTGCGGCGACCTTCGAGGCGCTGGGCGCCGAGCCCTGGGCGGAGCGCGCCCGGGTGGAGCTGCGCGCCACGGGCGAGACCGTGGCCCGGCGCGACACGGGCGATGCGGCGCGCCTCACACGGCAGGAGCTCCAGGTCGCCGGCCTCGTCGCCCAGGGCTTCACCAACAAGGAGGTGGCCGCGCAGCTCTTCCTCTCGCCGCGGACCATCGACGCCCACCTGCGGGGCGTGTTCGCGAAGCTCGGGGTCACGTCGCGGCGGCACCTGCGCGGGATGACGTTCGACGGCGAGGTCGCGGAGGCGGCGGGGTCGTCATAGCGTCGCGGCGAGCGTGCCAGCCGACAGAGGAGGTGCCACGTGCGCTCACACCGGACCCTCACCATCCTGGCCGGGCTCGCCGCGGTCGCGGTCGCGGCGACCATCGCGCTGGGCGCCACCACGGGCGGGAGCGGCGGGACGCCCGGCCTGGCGGGGCTGCGCGCCGACGTCACGAAGCTCCTGAACGGGCCGCGCCTCGAGGTGCAGGCCGCGGTCGACGAAGGCGCGTGCGGCAATGCCCCGGTCCAGTGCGGCGACGCCGGCAGCGGCCACACGTTCCTGCCGGCCGCGTCGACCAACCACAACCCCGTGGCCGTCGCCGTGCTCGTCACGCGCAACGGCAGGCCGCGCCCCGGCCTGGGCTCGGCGGCCTTCGACTGGAGCAACCGCTACGTCCCCGCGGGCGGCCCCGGCAGCCTCCGCTGCCCCGCGGGCGGCACCGGCTGCGCATCCGGCGACCTCTTCCAGGACGTCGGCGACGGCATCTACGTGATCTGGGTGCACCCGGGCCCCGCGGGCGCCAACTGGAAGGCCGGCCGCTACTTCGGCCGCGTCACCGTGACCGACCCGGGCGGCAGGAAGGGCAGCGCCCTGGTGACCATCACGATCCCGTAGGGGGGACGGGGGGGACGGCGCCGGCCGGGAGGGTGTCCTCGACCGGCGCCTCCTCGTGTCTCACCCTCAGGTCGAAGTAGAGATAGGTGACGACGACGGCGGCGAACGGCAGCGCCGCCACGTAGACGGCGCCCGCGATCAGGTTCACGAAGTCGAAGGCGGCACCCGTGAACAGCAGCACCAGCACACCCACCGCGGGGCCGATCAGCAGCGCCAGGCCGGTGAGGCCCAGGGCGATGGTGGCCGTTCGCCACCAGTTCCCCCGTGTCAGCACGATGCTGCGGCGCAGGATCCCGGGCTGCGGGTGCTCCTCGGCGCCCGCGACGACCCCGAGGAGGGACCACCGCACGACGATGTAGACGGCGATCGGGACGAGCACCAGGGTGATGTTGAACACCAGGACCACCGCGACGGCGATCGCCACGGCCGCGGCCAGCGGGCCCACGTTGCGCAGCACCTGCCGGTAGGCCCACAGGGCGGTCACGCGGCGCCCCGCCGCGCCCTCGATGATGACGCGCGCGGTGGCGGCCTGGACGACGGCGAACCCGATGAGCGTGAGCGCCATGCCCAGCGCGAGCGCCATCGCGTCGACCCAGGCGTGCCGCTCCCCGGCCTCGTCGACGAGCGGTGCGAGGGCCGTCGCCCGGAACAGCAGCCACTGGAGGCCGGTCGTCACGAGCGCGAGGGGGATGAAGAGCAGCCCGATCCCGATGAAGGTCTGCGGCCGGTCGGCGAACGCCCGGGCGCCGGCGGTGATGATCTGCCCCCAGGCGCGCCGGGCCGCGAGGGGCCGCGGCGTGGAGGGCCCCCACCGGGTGCGGGTGATCGGCCAGAGCAGCAGCAGCACGATCCCGGTGATCACCAGCATCGTGCGGCCCGGGTTGATCTTGATCAGCCGCAGCACCCTCGAGCCGCGCTCGATCGAGCCGCAGAAGACGTCGGTGGCGTTCGTGCCCACCAGGCCGCTCGCCGGGACCGCGAAGCTCGTGGCGCGCCAGCTCGTCGCCGCCCACGTGAACGGGTGGGTCCAGCGCAGGTTGCGGTTCGGCCCGACCGGTCCGTTGAAGAAGGCGGCGTGCTTCTCGCCCCAGCGCCCGTCGAAGCCGAGCCACGGGTACTCGGCGACGGCCGTCGCCGGGTCGGACGGGATCGTCCGCACGCCGGGGCGGAACGTCCGCGACGGGGCGCGCGTGTCGTCGCACCCCAGGCCCTCGGCGTCGCTGCGCATCAGGTAGAGGCGCGAGTCGTAGAAGTTGGCCTGCGAGCCGGCGGCGGGGTGCACCACCGGGTGCGTGCCGCCCACCAGCTGCAGCTTCCCGTCGCCCCACTCGGCGCGCTCGGCGCTGGAGTGCTGGCTGTAGCCCACCTCGACGGGCCGCTCGGTCAGCGCCTCCTGCGGCGTGGCGGCGTCGAAGTTGAGCTGGATCATCTCCCAGTCGCCCTCGTGGGTGTTGTTCCAGTCGTTGAAGACGTAGAAGAACCAGTACTGGAGCGCGAGCCGCCCGGGGACGCCGGGCTCGGTGGCCACGTGGGCGTAGACGGTGGGCGCCGACGCCAGGCGCTCCTCCCACTCCACGTACGTGCATCCGGGGCGGAGCGCGTCGCCCGGGAAGTCGAGGTGGTAGTCCCAGAGCCCCTGGGCCAGCCGCTGCGCGCCCGGTGCGACGCCCACCAGGTTGGTGCGGTCCCACGGCCCGCGCAGCGCGATCTCGTCGTTGCCCATCAGGTCGTCGACGTCCACGGGCAGGTACGGGACGTCGACGCCGCAGGAGCTCGCGCGCTCCGTCATCCGCAGCACCGGGGCGTACTCGCGGGCCAGCGCGACCTCCGCCGCGGGGGCCGCCGACGCCGGGGCACAGGCCCACGCCGCCGCCGCCGAGGCGAGCGCCATCAGGAACACCCCCAGGAGCCGGCGTCCCGGCGCAACCCGATGCACGGCGGGCACGCTACCCCACGCCGTGGTACGTATGGTCGCGTCATCCCGGCGGGAGGTCTCCGATGGCGGAGGGGCGCACAGGCGGGCGGGGCACGGCGGGCACGGTCGGCTCGATGGTCTCGGACGCCGTGCTGGGCATGGCCGAGCGGGTGGTGCGGCCGTCCGCGGGACCCCCGGCGCCGCGGGAGCGGTCGCCGGAGCCGTCTCCGGGGACGCCGCCGGCGCTGCCGGCCCCCGCCGCGGAGGGCCACCAGCGGGGGATCGCCGACGTCGCCGGCACGGTGGTCGGGAGGATCGTCCCGGCCGTGATCGAGCACGTCGACGTGGACGCGATCGTCCAGAAGGTGGACGTCGACGGCGTGGTGGAGCGGGTCGACGTGAACCGGGTGCTCGCCCGGGTCGACGTCGACGGCATCCTGGACCGCGTCGACCCCAACCCCCTGCTCGACCGCGTCGACATCGACCGGCTCATCGAGCGCGTGGACATGGGGGCGGTGGCGCGGGAGGCGGTCGAGGGCCTCGACCTGGGGGAGATCGTCCGCGAGTCGACCGTCGGCCTGGGCGGCGACGTGGTGCGCGACGCGCGCATGGAGGGGATGCGCGTCGACCGGGCCGTCGAGCAGGGCGTCGACCGCGCGCTGGGCCGGGAGCCCCGCGGGGCCGTGATCGACGCGCCCGGCGACGCCACCAGCCGGGCGGGCATGCTCTCGCGCCTGGGCGCGACGGTCATCGACTCGGTGGTGGTCGTGCTGCTGGGCCTGCTGATCCTGATCGTGATCGGCTCCATCCGGCTGCTGTGGACCAGCGGCGGCTTCGACCTCGGCTTCGCGGACGGCATCCCGATCCGCGTGGGCGCGGTGGTCCTGCTGCTCGCCTACCTCACCTACGGGTGGGGGCTCGACGGCCGCACCGTCGGCAAGCTCCTGTGGGGGCTGCGGGTGCTCGACGAGGACGGCAGCGACCTGTCGTTCCGCCGCGCGTTCGTGCGCGCCGTGCTGGTGGTGATCTTCCCGATCGGGCTCCTGTGGGCCGCGGTGAGCCGCACGTCCGCCTCGGTCCAGGACCTGATCGTGAGCACCGTCGTGGTGCACGACTGGGGGCGCGAGCGCACCCCCGAGCGCCCCGGGCGCCGCCGCGGGAGGGGCTGAGCCCGGCCCTCCCCGCGTGTCGCGGCCCGGCGCCGCGGGCACGACAGTGGGGTGGACCTCCCCTCCCGGTACCGGGACCCGGTCCTCATCGCCGCCGGCGGCATGGGGGCCGTCCACCGGGCGCACGACGAGCGCCTGGGGCGCGACGTGGCCATCACGGTGCCGTCGGCGGTGGCCGTCGTCCACGACGCCGGAGAGCACCGGGGCCGGTCGTACATGGTCATGGAGCTCGTGCCGGGCTGGACGCCGGCCACGCGGCCGGGGTCGTCCACCGGGACGTGAAGCCGGCGAACCTGCTCCTGGACGCCGCGGGCCGGGTCAGGGTGGCCGACTTCGGCATCGCCCGGGTGCTCGGCGACCCCGGCGCCACCATGACGGCCGCGGGGACGGTGGCCGGCACCCCCGGCTACGTCTCGCCCGAGCAGGCGCAGGGGCGGCCCGTGACGCCGGCGGCCGACCAGTACTCGCTGGCCGCGGTCGCCTTCGAGTTGCTCGCCGGGGAGCGCCCCTACGCGCCGCGCACGGGCCTCGCGGAGCTGGCTGCACACGTGCACGACCCCGCGCGGCGATCGCCGTCACCACCATGGACGGCGACGGGGATGCGGCCGCGCCCGCACCGCCCGCCGCGCCGCCCGTCCGGACCGTCATGCGCACGGTCACCGCGTCGGTGACCACCACGGCGCCCGCCCGTCATCCCCCGTCCTGGCCGTCCGCCTCGGCCCCGATCAGGAGCGCCAGGCAGGTGAGCCAGAGCCACAGCAGCACGACGATGATCGACGCGAGGGCGCCGTAGGTCTTGCCGTAGCTCGCGAAGCCGGCCGTGTACGCGGCGAAGAGCCCCGAGACCACCAGCCAGACGACCATCGCCAGCACGGAGCCCAGGGTGATCACGCCCAGGCGGGCCTTCGGGTGGGGCCCCGCGGAGAAGCGGTACAGCAGGCCGATGCCCAGCAGCATCACGATCGCCAGCACCGGCCATCGCAGCACCTGGAACGTGGCCCGGCCGGCGTCGCCCGTCCCCGCCTTGTCCAGCAGCGGCGGGACCGCCGCGACCAGGAAGATCACGACGGCCAGGAACACGATCGCTGCCAGCGTCAGCAGCAGGGCCTTGCCCTTCTTGGCCACGAACCCCTTCGGTTCCTCGCGTTCGCGCGCCACGTGGATGCCCGTGATGAGCGCGGCGGTGCCGCCCGACGCGCTCCAGAGCGCCAGCAGGATCGCCACGACCAGGGTCGCGGACAGGCCGCCGCGGTCGGCGTTGATGATCTGGGTGAGCTGGTAGACGAGGAAGTCCTCGACCTCCGCCGGCAGGGAGGAGCTGATGTCCTGCACCTGCCGGCGCACATCGGCGGGGTCGGCGACCAGCCCGTACACCGAGATGAGCGCCACCAGGGCGGGGATGAGGGCCAGGAACGCGTAGAACGCGACGCCGGCCGCCACCAGCGTGGTGTTGTGCTCCCGGATGCGGGCGGGGAGCCCCGACGCGACGGTCCTCAGGGACATCGTCCCTCCTCAGAAGCGCTCCGCGAGCAGCGCGTGCCGCAGGCCGCGGTCGCTGACCGTCACCGCCTCGTGGCCCAGCGCCCCGAGCACGGCGCGGACGATGACCGCGCCGCCAAGGATCACCTCCGCGCGGGCGGGCTGCAACCCGACGATGCCGCGGCGGCCCTCGGCGTCGGTCGCGCGGTAGCGGTCGATCTGGCGGTCGATCTCGGCCAGGTCCAGCACGGTCCCCTCCACCACGTCCGGGTCGTAGGCCTCCAGGCCGTGCATCACGGCGGCCAGGTTGGTGAAGACGCCGCCGATGCCGATCACGGCGTCCGCGTGCGCCCGTCCCTCCAGGCCGCCCAGCTCGGCGGCGACCGCCGCGCCGGCGCCGGCGAGGACGTCGGGGGTCACGGCGGCGTCCAGGCCGAAGCGCTCGGTGACCGCGACCGCGCCCAGGTCGATGCTGAAGCGGTCCTGGATGCGGCCGCCGGCGCCGAACGTGAACTGCGAGCTGCCCCCACCGGTCTCGAACACCACCACCGAGCCGTCGCCCCTCGCGCCGGTCGCGGCCACGAACCCGAGCCGCGCCTCCTCCTCGCCGGGGATCACCTCCACCTCGATGCTGCACCGCTCCCGCACCGCCTCCACGAAGGCGGCGGAGTTGCCCGCGATGCGCAGCCCCGCCGTGCCGGCGGCGACCACCGGGGCGCCCGCCGCCCGGGCTTCGTGCACCATCGCGCACACCGCGTCCGCCGTCCGCGCGATCGGCGCCGCCCCCAGGTCGCCGCCGGGGCGCAGCCCCTCGCCGAGGCGGGTCACCTCGGCGCGGTCCGCGAGCGTCCGCCATCCCTCGCCGTCGCGGGCGGCCACGATCAGCTTCACGGAGTTGGTGCCGACGTCGATCGCCGCGCCGCGCGCCGGGAGCAGCCCGGTCACGGTGCGCAGGTGGCGCGGGTAGCTGACGTTGGGGTGCCCCGCCAGCCCCATCTCGCCCAGCACGCGCATGATCGCCGGCCGGTCCTCCGACTCGACCGCGAACGTCCGCATCTCCGCCCCGTCGACCCGCAGCTCCACCAGCTCCGCCGCGCAGCCCCCGAGGGTGTAGCGCGCCCGCCGCTTGTGCACGGCGACGACCCTCAGGAACGTGGCGTGGAGCGCGACGGCCAGCACGCGCACGTCGTCGGCGGTGAGGGTCGTCGGGCGCTTCAGCACCGGCCGCCACCGCTCCAGGCCGTGGTCGTCGATCTCCTCCAGGTGCTTCACGTCCACCAGCCCGTCGCGCACCTTCACGGTGTCCTCGCCCTCGGCGTTCACCATGTAGAGCTCGTCGCTCTCGTGGACCTGGGTCGGCGTCTCCGATGCGAGGCGGGCCGCGGCGGGCTCCACCTCGTCGAAGGTGCGCCACTCCCAGCGCGGGACGATCCCCTCGGTCCCCATCACGTCACCTCCGCTGCGGGCGCGTCCCGGCGCTGCGCCTCGACCGCCAGGTGCAGGCTGGGGTGGACGCGGCCGGCGCCGATCTGCGCCAGCGCCCCGTCCGCCTCCAGCACCCGCAGCACCTGCGGCTTGGCGCGCGCGATGTGGAGGACGACGCCCTCGTCCGCGAGGAGGTCGTGGACCTCCCGGACGGCGGCGGCGCCCTGGGCGTCGACGAAGTTGACGCCCTCGAAGTCGAGCACCAGTGCCATGAGCTGCCCCTCCCCGTCGACGATCCCGCGGACGCGATTCTCCAGCGAATCGGAGGTGGCGAAGAAGAGGCCGCCGTCGAAGCGCAGCACCGCGACTCCCGGCAGCGTGCCGCCGCCGGGGTGCTCGTCCAGGTCGCGGAACACGTGGGTGTCGCCGTCCCGGCCCAGGAGCGGCATCGGCGGCCGGGTCGCCACGAACACCAGCCACCCCAGCGACAGGACCACCCCCACGATCACCCCGGCCAGCACGCCCGCCGCCAGCACGGCGGCCAGCGCGGCCGCGGCGATCCAGAAGTCGAAGCGCGAGACCCGGTGGAGGCGGCGGAACTCGGCCACGTCGATCATCCCGAACAGCACGGCGTCGATGATGATCGCCGCGAGCACCGCCTTCGGCAGGTCCGAGAAGAGCGGCGCAAGCACCACCAGCGTCGCCAGCACCAGCCCGCCGGTCACCAGAGAGGCGGCCGGCGTCCGGGCGCCCGACGACTCGTTGAGCGAGCTGGCCGACAGGCTCGTCGACACCGGCATGCCCTGGAACAGCCCGGCGCCGGCGTTGGCCATCCCCTGCGCCACCGACTCCTGGTCCAGGTCGACCCGGTAGCGGTGCCGCGCCGCGAATGCCCGCGCGTCGCCGGCCGTCTGCGAGAAGCCGATCAGCAGCAGCGCGGCCGACGCGGCCACGACGACGCCCAGGTGGTCGCCCACCAGCCCCAGGTCGGGGATCTGCGGCGCGGGGAGCCCCCGTGGGACGTCCCCCACCAGCGCCACGCCGTGCGCCCCCAGGTCGAAAGCCGCCGAGGCCAGGAGCCCGCCCACCAGCAGCACGAGCGCCCCGGGCACGGCGGGCACGGTGAACCGCAGCGCCAGGATCGCGCCGAGCGCCAGCGCGCCGACCAGGACGGTCGTCCAGCTGACGTCGCCGAGCGTCCGCGCCCACGCGCCGAGCTCCGACCACGCCGTGGTCTCGTCGGCGGAGGTGCCGGTCAGCTTCGGCAGCTCGCCGATCACCACGTCGATCGCGGCCCCCGCCAGGAAGCCGGTGACGACCGCCTTCGAGAGGAACTGCGCGATCCACCCCATCCGCAGGACGGCGAGCACCAGGAACATGACGCCCGTGAGGAGGGCGATCGCCGCCACCAGCTGCGCGGCGTCCTCGCCGGCCACGCCGGTCACGATCACGGCGCCCCCGGCCACCGCCGCCAGCGACGAGCTGGGGCCGGTGGAGATCTGCCGCGACGTGCAGAACGCCGCGTAGACCAGGGCGCCGGCCGCCGCCGCGTACAGCCCGTTCTGGAGCGGGATCCCCGCGATCCCCGCGTACCCCAGGTTCTTGGGCACGATCAGGGCCGTCACGGCGATGCCGGCGGCGACGTCGCCCCGCAGCCAGCGCCGCTCGTACCGCGGCAGCCAGCCGAGGATGGGCAGCAGGCGGACCGCCCGCCCCTGCGCCGCCGTCGCCGCGGCGGTCACGTCACGTCCGCGCCCGTCCGGGGTTCACCGCCGCGCGGGCGTCGATGGGCGCCGGGGGCGTCGCGGCGTCGCGGCGGCGCACCCACTTGGCGATCTCGATCGTGAGCGGCAGCAGCGCGGCCAGCCCGAGGCACGCCATCCACTCGCGGCCGGTCAGCGACGTGGTCAGCAGCCCGTGCTGCAGGCCGGGCAGCTCGGTGGCGAGCACGATCATCACCAGGATGACGACCGACACGGCGGCCGCCTTCAGGATCGGCGGTGTCAGGCCGGGCGCCGGGTCGCGCCGGTTGGTGACGGCGTTGAAGATGGTGCCCAGGCCCATCACCACGAACGTCATGGTCATGGAGGCCGTCCCCACCTCGGTGCTGGGGTCGTCAGGGCCCGCGATCAGCGGGATCAGCGCCGCCACGAACAGCACCGCCGCGTAGAGCAGCCACATCGCGATCGCGGTCCGGTTGGTGATCGGCAGCTTCGGGTCGCGCGGCGGCCGGTGCATCACGCCGGGGTCGCCCGGGTCGAGAGCGATCACGATCACGCCGCCGGCGGTGGCGAAGAACAGCAGGTACAGCACCATCAGCGGCGTCATCGCGACGCCGTCGTTGATGTCGAACGCGGTCGCCGCCAGGAACAGCAGCACCAGCGCCAGCAGCTGGGTCATCTGGTAGCGGACGTACGAGACGACCTTGTCGTAGACGCGGCGGCCGATCTCCACGGCGTGCACCAGCGTCCCGAAGTTGTCGTCGGTCAGGATCATCCGCGCGGCCTGCTTGCTCACCTCGCTGCCGCTGCCCATCGCGACGCCGATGTCGGCCTGCTTCAACGCGGCCGCGTCGTTCACTGCGTCGCCCGTCATCGCCACGATCTGGCCCTGCTCCTGCATGAGGCGGGCCAGGCGCAGCTTGTCCTGCGGCGTGACC
This sequence comes from Thermoleophilia bacterium, assembly GCA_050250915.1. Classification (GTDB taxonomy): domain Bacteria; phylum Actinomycetota; class Thermoleophilia; order Miltoncostaeales; family Miltoncostaeaceae; genus Miltoncostaea. The sequence continues at coordinate 12,008 of JBFWNT010000003.1, read as the reverse complement.
CGGCCGAACACGTGGAGCCCGGGGAGGCGGCGCGTGACCTCCTCGTCGTCGAGCGCCTGCAGCTCCGCCCCGCTGATCGCGCCGGGACCGAGGCCCAGGTCCTCGCCGATCGCCTCGGCGGTCACGGCGTGGTCGCCGGTGATCATGCGGACGTCGATCCCGGCGCCCAGGGCGGTCGCCACGGCGGCCTTCGCCTCGGTGCGGAGCGGGTCGATGATCCCCGTCATCGCCACAAACGCGAGGTCGTGGACCATCGACATGGGGTCGTCCTGCCCGGCGGCGAGCTCGTCCTCGGTCATCAGCCGCGCGGCGAACGCCAGCACCCGCAGGCCCTGCCCGCCCATCCGCGCGTTCGCGGCGTCGATGTCGGCGCGGGCGTCGTCGATGGGCACCTGGTCGGCGCTGAGCGGCCCGCCGGCGTGCGTGCACCGCGCCAGCACCACGTCGGGGCCGCCCTTCACCAGCTGCACCAGGTGCTCGACGCCGTCCAGCTCCACCCGGTGGAAGGTGGCCATGAACTTGTAGTCCGAGTCGAACGGCACCTCGGCCAGGCGCGGGTAGGCGCGGCGGGTCTCGCCCGCGTCGACGCCCAGCTTCGCGGCCAGCACCACCAGCGCCGCCTCGGTGGGGTCGCCCACCACGGTGCCGTCGTCGCCGACGGTCGCGTCGCTGTCGAGCACCAGGCCCAGGGCGAGGCGGGTGAAGTCGGGTACGGGGACGCCCGCCACGGACGTGATCTCCCCGGTCTTGCGGTAGCCCTCGCCCTCCACCGGGAAGAACGCGCCGTTCGCGTAGATCAGCGAGACCATCATCTCGTTGAGCGTCAGCGTGCCGGTCTTGTCGGTGTTGATGACGCTGGTGGCGCCGAGGGTCTCCACGTCGGTCAGGTTCTTGACCACGGCCTTCGCCTCGGCCAGCTCCTTCGCGCCCAGCGACAGCAGGCCGGACACGAACGCCGGCATGCCGGTGGGGATGGCGGAGATCGCCATCGCGGTGCCCAGCAGCACGACGTCGGTGAACGACTCGCCGCGGGCGACGCCGACGATCACGATGATCAGCACCGCCGTCCACGCGACGATCCCCAGCACCTTCGTGAGGCCGTCCAGCTCTCGCTGAAGCGGCGACCGCGAGCGCGTGACCGAGGTCAGCATCGTCGCGATCTGGCCCATCTGCGTCTCCATGCCGGTCGCGGTCACCACCATGGTGGCGGTGCCCCGGGTCACGGCGGTGTTCTGGAACAGCATGTTGGCCCGGTCTCCGACGGGCGTGTCCGGGTCCAGGACCGGCGCCGCCTCCTTCGCGACGGGCGCGCTCTCGCCGGTGAGCGCCGCCTCCTGGGTCTCGAGGGTGGCGGAGCGCAGGATGCGCCCGTCGGCGGGGACGATGTCGCCGGCCTCGAGCTGCACGATGTCGCCGGGGACGACGTCGGTGGACGGGATCAGCGCGACGTCGCCGCTCCTGACCACCCGCGCCTGCGGCACCTGGAGGTTCGAGAGCGCGTCGATGCTCGCCCGCGCCTGCAGCTCCTGGCGCGTCCCCAGCACCAGGTTGAGCAGGATCAGGAGCCCCACGACGACGCCCGTGGAGACCTCGCCGATGATCAGGCTCACCACGACGACGGCGATGAGCATGATGTTCATGGGCTCGCGCAACTGGACGAGCGCGATCTCCCCGATGGAGGGGGGCTTCTCGGCGGCGATCGCGTTGGGGCCGTACTGCCCCAGCCGCGTGGCCACCTCCGCGCTCCCGAGCCCCGCGGCGGGGTCGGTCCCCAGCCCCGCCGCCACCGCCGCGCCGTCCAGGGCGTGCGGGGGCGCTGCCGCCGCTGCCGCCGCGGTCACCGTGGCCTCATCGATCCGCGCTGTCTCGTCCATTGCGTGACCGTACGGCGGCGCTCACCTGCCACGCGCCGGGCGGGGGCCGATCACCCGGGCGAAATCGGGGCTACGGCACGCGGACGCGCCGCTCCCCGGCAGGGCCGCTGATGACCACACGTGACGGGCGCGCGGGGAACGTCCGGATGAATCCGTTGTGGGGGACGGGGTAGGTCACGCCGTCGATCCTGATGCGGTCGTAGCCGTCCAGGGTCACCAGGCTGAACACGTAGCGCCCCTTCACGCCACCGGCCATGTAGGCGACCCAGCCCCGGTTCCGGATCCGGCGGAGCTCCTTCGCCCGGGCCTCGGCGGTGCGCGGCGCGCCGCAGCCGCTTCCCCCGCCGCCGCCCGGACCGTCCACGGTCATGATCACCGCCCAGCCGTCGATCCCGTGTGCCAGCAGCAGCGCCTCCCCGCGGTCGCCGGTGGCGGCGACCCGAACGCTGCCCGGGACGTATGGGCAGGGGACGCCCCCGGGGATCGCCGGACTCCCGTCCCATGCGGTCGCCGGGTCGTCGAACACGGACAGGTGTGGCTGGAGCGGTTGCGCGGCCGGGAGCCCCGCCGGCGCCGGCTGCGCAACCAGCGATTGAACCGCCCGCTGGAGCGCCCGGCCAGAGGGGACCTCGTCGTACCGGCGGGCGATCCGGCCGCGCCGGTCGATGAGGATGATCGTGGGGTGACCCCCGACCCCGAATGCGCGGCCGATGGCGCCGTCCGGGTCGGCGGCGGTCGCGATTCCGCGGAACGCCTTCCCGATCTCGCCCGTCTGGCGGGTCACGGTGAACGGCGCGGTGGCGAAGTGCTCGGCGTCCGGGGCCGGCTCGCCCGACACCACGATCAGGGCCGACGCGGGCAGCATCGTCACGAGCCCCAGGCGGTCGGCGGCGGCCCTGCAGCCCGGGCACCCGGTGTCGATGAACGACAGCACCACCACCTGCCCGCGCAGCGACGAGAGCCGCGTCTCCGGATCGCGGAGGCCGTGCGTGGGATCCGGGTACACCACCGGGAACGTGACGTCGGGAGCGGCGTCGCCGACACGGAGGTCGGCCGGCCGGTCGCCGGACGGCCCCTGCACGATGAGCAGGGCGATCAGGACGATCCCGGCCAGCGCGCCGGCGGCGCCGAGGGCGATCGCCCCGGCCCGCCGCAGGCGCCGGCGGGGCGCGTGCGCCGCCGCGCGCCGCCGCACGTCGCCCCAGTCGGCCCGCGCGTCCCCGGGCGCGGGCTGGAAGCGGTCGAGGGCCTCGCGGACGCGCGGGTCCGGGTCCAGGGTGCTCACGTCGGCGGGTCCCCCAGGCGGCGGCGCAGGTTGGCGTGGGCGGCGTTGAGGGCGGCGCCGACCGTCCCGGGCCGGATGCGAGCGCCGTTGCGATGCCGCGGTGGTCCAGGTCGGCGTAGTAGCGCAGGAACAGGACCAGCCGCTGCCGCTCGGGAAGCCCGCCCACGGCGGCGGCCAGCGCGGCGTCGGCGGGCCCCGCGTCATGGACCGGGACCGCCGCCAGCGCTCCGTCGTCCGACTCCCGGCGCCGCCGCCGGTCGTCGGCCCGGCGCCGGTCGCGGGCGGCGTTCACGACCGTCCTCCACACCCACGGCTCCAGGGCGTCGCGGCGCCGCAGACCGCCCCCGGCGCGCAGCGCCCGGGCGAAGCCCTCCTGCACCGCGTCCGCGTCGCGGGTGATCGCCCGGGCCACGCGCAGGAAGCCCGGGTAGGCGCGCCGGTAGAGCGCCTCGATGCCGGCCGCCGTGGTGTCGGCCGCGGACGCGGCATCGCCGCCCACCTCCGCCGCCGCTCCCGGATTCGCCGTCATCACCCCCTACAGACGCCCGCCGCCGCCGTTTTCTTTACCGCAGCCGCCCCATCGCCGTCCGCGAAGTACGGCATACGGCACCGGGTCATACGGCAGGACCGCGGATGCCGGGCCCCCGGGTCCGTTCGTAGCGTGCTCCCACACGAACGCACCGATCGGAGGACGCCATGAACCTGTACGTGATCATGCGACGCAACGGCTGGGCCACCGTCGAGGACCTGCAGATCGCGGGTGCCCGCTCCGCCGAGGTCGGCGACGAGCCGGGCTCCGGGGTCCGCTGGATCCGCAGCTACGCCCTCGACGAGGAGGCCGGCGACGTCGGCACCGTCTGCGTCTACCAGGGTGAGAGCCCCGAGGCGGTCCGCCGCCACGCGGAGGCCGCCGGCCTCCCGTGCGACGAGATCATCCCGGTCCTCGACACCGTCATCATCCGGCCGGACCCCGTTGCCGCCACGACGGCCTGACGCCCCCGTCCGCCGGCGGTCGCGCCCGCGGCCGCCGGCGAACTAGGGTGACCGCCATGCGCACCCGTCCCGCCCTGGTCGGTCGCGAGGCCGAGCAGCGGTGGCTCGGGGAGGCCCTGGAGGGCACCCGCGCCGGCGCCGGCCGCGTGGTGCTGCTGGCCGGCGAGGCCGGTGTCGGCAAGACCCGGCTGGCCGACGACCTGGCGGCGGAGCCCGGCCTGATCGTCCTGCGGGGCCGCGCCGACGCCGCCGGCGGCTCCCCGTACGCCCCCCTCGCGGAGGCGCTGCGGGCGCACCTGCGCGCCGACCCCGGCGCCGCCGACGCCGCGGGCGGCCTCCGCGACCACCTGGCGATGGTGCTGCCCGAGCTGGGCGCTCCGCCCGCCGAGCCGCACCCGCCCGCGCTGGCCGAGGCGATCCGCGCCGTGCTGGCCGCCGCCGCGGCCGACGGGCCCGTGCTGCTGGTGCTCGACGACCTGCACTGGTGCGACGACGCCACCCTCGAGCTGGTGGCCGGCATCGCCGAGCCGCTCGCCGACATCCCGGTGCTGGTGGTGGGCGCGTACCGCTCCGACGGGCTGCCCCGCGACCACGCGATGCGCCGCCTGCGGCACGAGCTGCGCCGCCGGGGGCGCCTGGCCGAGCTGGCCGTGGGCCCCCTCGGCCCCGACGAGACCGCCGCGCTCGCGGCGGCCGTGCTCGGCGAGCCGGCGTCCCCGGCGCTCGCGCGGACGCTCCACGACCGCGCCCAGGGCGTGCCGTTCTTCACCGAGGAGCTCGCCCGCGCGCTCAGCGCCTCCGGCGCGCTGGTCGCGGGGTCGCAGGGCCTGGAGGTGGGCGGGGTGGGGGACGTCCCCGTCCCCGAGACCGTCCGCGACGCCGTGCTGCTCGCCGCCGTGGAGCTGTCGCAGGAGGGGCGCGCCGCCGCCGACGCCGCCGCCGTGGCCGGGACCGTGTTCGACCTGGTGCTGGTGGCCGACGTCGCGGGCGCCGACGGCGTCGCCGAGCTGGTCGACCGCGGCTGGGCGCGTGAGGACGGCGACGGGCGCGGCGCGTTCCGCCACGCCCTGACGCGCGAGGCCCTGTACGCCGATGTGCCGTGGCTGCGCCGCCGCGCCCTCCATCGTGAGATGGCCGCCGCGCTCGAGGCCGCCGGCGCCCCGTCGATGGAGATCGCCACGCACTGGGCGGGCGCCCGCGAGCCGGCCCGCGCACGCCCCGCGCTGCTGCGGGCCGCGGCAGAGCTGCGCGCCGTGCACGCCCACCGCGACGCCGCCCGCGCGTGGCGCCAGGCGCTGGACATGTGGCCGGAGGGCGAGGACGTGGAGGGGCGGCTCGCCGCCCTCGCGGGCTACGCGCGCAGCGCCGAGCTGGCCGGCGAGGCCGCCGAGGCGGCGCGCGCGTGGCGCGAGGTGTGCGACCTGCTCGCCGAGGGGCGGGAGGGGGAGCGGGCCGAGGCGTTCCGCTGCCTGGCCGCCGTCCACGACATGCGCGGCGACCGCGAGTCGGCGCTCGCCGCCCGCCGCGCCGCCGCCGAGGCCTTCGCCGCCGCCGAGCGCCCCGCCGACGCCGCGCTGGAGCACCTCGGTGCCGCCAATTACCTCCGCGGGCGCGCCGAGTACACCCCGGCCATCGACCACGCGCGCGCCGCGGCCACCGCCGCCCGCCGGGCGGGGCGCCCCGAGGTGGAGGCCCGCGCCCTCGGGCTGGAGGGCGTGGTCACGGCGAAGCGCGGCGACCACGCAGAGGGGCTCGCCACCGTCCGGCGCGGCCTGGAACTGGCGGTGGCGTCCGACTCGTCGTCGGCCGCGGCCGAGCTCTATCAGCGCCTGAGCCTCGTGATCTACGACGCGGGCGACTACCGGACCGCCGAGGAGACGCTCGACACCGCCCTGGCCCTCTGCGAGACGGGCGCCGGCGCCGACGTCACCACCGCCTGCGTCACCTGCATGGTGTTCGTGCTGCGCGAGTGCGGCGAGTGGCCGCGCGCGATCGAGTTGGGCCGGGAGGTCATCGCGAACGGCCCCGGCGACTGGGTGGCCGAGGGCCTGCTCGGCGCCATCCACCTCCACCAGGGCAAGCCGGCCCTGGCCCGCCGGATGCTGATGTCGTGCCTCACGGCGGCGTCGCGCGTCGACCACTTCAACATGGCGGTCGACAGCACCACCGCCCTGGCGCAGCTCGCCGCGTACGAGGGGGCCGCGGAGGAGGCCGCGCGCCGCTGCGCCGAGGTGCTGGCCCGCTGGGAGCGCAGCGAGGACCACCACTACGCGGTCCGCGGCCTGCGCTGGTCGGCGCGGTTCCTCTCCGCCGAGGGCGACCTCCCCGGGGCCCACCGATGCGCCGAGGCCCTCGCCGCCATCGCCTCGCGCACCGGACACCCCGACGCGCTCGCCGCCCTGGCCCACGCCGTCGGCGAGATCGCGCTCGTCCAGGACGACGCCGCCACCGCGGCCGAGCAGATCGGCCGCGCGCTCGACATCCACCGGGCGCTGGACGTCCCGGCCGACCGGGTCGAGATCGGGATGCGCGCAGGCGTCGCGCTGGCCGCCGCCGGGGACCGCGAGACGGCGCTGGAGCGGTTGGACGAGGCCTACCGCGGCGCGCGGCGGCTGGGCTCGCGCCTGCTGGCGGTGGAGACGGCGCGCGAGGTGGCGGCGCTCGGCGAGTCGGTCGCGGGCCGGCTGGGGCGGCGGGCCGAGGCGGACGCCGAGGGCTCCGGGCTGTCGCGCCGCGAGCTGGAGGTCGTGCGGCTCGTCGCCGTGGGGCGGACCAACCGCGAGATTGCGCGCGAGCTCTACCTGAGCCCGCGCACCGTCGACATGCACGTCCGCAACATCCTCCGCCGCCTCGGGTGCCGCTCCCGGGTCGAGGCCGCCCATCGGGCCGGGGAGCTGGGCCTGCTCGTCTGAGCGCGGCCCCCCGGGGTCACCGCGGGAACAGGCCGGGCAGCAGGCCGTAGCGCACGGCCACGAGGGCCGCGATCGCGATCAGCACCAGGATCAGGTCGTCGCGGCGTCGGGTCACGCATTCATTTACGCATGCCGAACCCCTTTCCGGCGGTCGCGTAGAGGGATCTCGCGGGTGGATCGGCGGATCCGGCGGGACGCGGGAAGCGATCCCCGACGTCCCACGTATGGAAACCAGTGGCGCGCCGCGGGGGCGCGCCGGGAGAGGGGGCCCCGCATGACGCACCGCCGACCGCCTGCTCGCGCGATCCGGAGAGCCGCCCTGGCCGGCCTGCTCGCCGTCCCGCTCGCCGCCGCGCCGGCCATGGCCGAGACCGTCGCCGCCACCGGCGTGGGGCAGGCGGACATCACGGTGAGCCGGCCGCTGAACCAGCCCAGGATCGCGCGCGCCGTGGAGCACGCCCGCGACGTGGCGGCGCCGCGGGCGCTCGCGAACGCCCGCGCGCAGGCCGCCCGCTACGCCGAGGCCGCCGGCCTCCAACTCGGCCCGATCCTGTCCGTCGAGGAGCCGGCGCCGTCCCCGTACGGCTTCTACGGCGCGTACGGCCTGACCGGCAACGTCGGCCGCTTCGGCCCGAACCGCTACTGCGGCCAGGTCACCACCGTGAAGCGCCGGGTGGTCGACGGGAAGCGACGGGTCGTCGGCCGGCGGACCAGGTACACGTGCTACGCGCCCCAGGCGGCCGTGACCACGCTGTACGTGGAGTTCTCGGCCACCCCGCTGCCCACGCCCGCGCCGGCGCCGGCGGCGCCGTGAGCGACCGTCCGCCGCCCTCGGTCGACGCGGCCCTGACGCCGGGGGTGGTGCTCGTGAGCGCCGAGGGCTCCACCGAGCTCATCTGCGCCGACCCCGAGCAGGTGGGGCGGGCGATCGCGTACTTCCGCAGCCGGGAGCGCCGGCCGTGGCTGCGGTGGCGGCGCCCCGACGGCACCATCGTGCGCCGCACGGCGGAGGCGCCGCTCGACGGCAGGGACGGGCCGTTCGCATGAGCGGGCCGGCGGCGGGGACCGGCCCGGCGGCCGCGTGGCCGGAGGTCGCCGCGACCAGCCGCGTGGTGTGGCCGCTGGTGCTGTGGCGGGCCAGCAGCGATCACCCGGAGCTGGGGCCGGTGCGGGGCCGCGGACTGACGCATGCCGCGGCGCTGCGCTCCCTGGTGCGCCAGGTGCAGCGCCGCACCCCGCACGGGGGACCCCCGCGATCCCCCGATGGGGGGATCAAGACTCCCCCCCTCGGGGCCGACGAACGATGCGAGGAACCGTAACCACGATCACGCGCGACAGGGGTGGCGTACGTGAGCGGTAGCAGCGCATCCGCGGGTCCGACCCGTAACCGCCGGCCTGCGGGCGTGCGCTGAGCCGCGCGCGCCAGGAGGAGGAGACGGCCTTCACCCTGGCCCGCCCGGGCCGGCTGATCGACGTGCTCGAGGACTGCATGGCCGCCCGCCTCACACCCCAGCGCTCGGGCTGGTCGGCGGCCGGCCACCTCGCGCTCGACCTCGAGCGCCACTTCGGCGTGCGCGCCCCACTTCCGTCCATCGAGGCGGCGCTGCGGATCATGATCCGGCGGGGCCGCGTCCGCGTGTGGGCCGACGCCGCCGGCCGCCGCTGGTACCGGCTCCTGGACGCCGACTGAGGGCCGGGCGCTACGGCGCGGGCCGCCGCCCCGCGAGCGGCATGATCCACCAGAGCACCAGGATCACGGCCAGCGTGGACAGCCCCGCGGCGAGCCCGCCGGCGCGGCCGTAGACCACGTCGGTCACCAGGAACACCGCGGTGGAGACCGAGAGGGCCAGCACCCCGAGCCCCGCGATCACCAGGCGGTGGGAGATCTCCACGATCTCGGCCTTGCGGTGCTGGCGGAACCGCAGGCGGTGGAAGGCCGTGGGCGCCATCAGCAGCACCGTCGCGAGCGCCGTCGACAACAGCACCGCCACGTAGACGCTGCGCTGGGTGTCGGTCAGCTCCCCGAACCGGGCGCTGAACGGCACGGTCAGCAGGAACGCGAACAGCACCTGCACCCCCGGGAGCACCACCCGCAGCTCCTGCAGGAGCTCGGCGAGCTGCCGGTCCAGGCGCTCGGCGTCGCTCTCGTCGCGTGCGGGCTCGCCGGTCGCCATCGCGGGAGGTCTACGGCACGCCCCGCCCGCGGGCAAGGCGCCCCCGGGGGCGGCCTACGCGGGCTCGGCCCCCAGGCTCGCCATCTCCGACGCGTCGTAGCGGACGAGGTCCGGCAGCAGCACCGCCACCAGCGCCACCGCCGCCAGGCACGCGAGCCCGCCGGACACCACCGAGATCTCCGGGGTGGTGAGGGCGGCCACCGTGCCCGACTCCACGTCGCCCAGGCGGGGGCCGCTCGTCACGACGAGGATGAACACCGACGACATGCGCCCGCGCATGTGGTCCGGGGTCACCGACTGCATGATCGTGGTGCGGCACACGGCGCTGACGCTGTCGGCCGCGCCCGCCACCGCGAACAGGGCCGCCGCCGGCCACAGGGTGGTCATGAATCCTGCGGCCGCGATCGCGAGGCCCCACACCGCCACCGCCGCCAGGGTGATCCGGCCCAGGAACCGCGCCTCCTGGAGCCACCCGGTGGTGAGCGCCGCGACCGTCGCGCCGGCCGACACCGACGCCAGCAGGATCCCGGCCCCCTCGGCGCCGGTGTGGAACACGCTCACCGCCAGCACGGGGAAGAGGGCCCGCGGCATGCCGAAGCCCATCGCCGCAAGGTCGATCACGAAGCTCCCGATGAGCGACGGCGAGCGGCGCACGAACGCCAGCCCCGAGCGGATGGACCGCAGCACCGGCTCCCGCTCCGGCGCGCCGGTGGGCGGCTGCGGCGACATCGCGTGCGCCGCGGCCCACATGCCGAGGCACGACACCGCGTCCAGCGCGTACGCCGACCCGATGCCGACGCCGGCGATCAGCAGGCCGCCCGCCGCCGGGCCCACCACCATCGTGAGCTGCGTGAGGCCGAAGCTCATCGACAGGGCTCCGCGCAGCAGCCGCGGCGGCACCGTGGCCGGCACGATGGCGCTGCGCGTGACGCGCTCCACGGTCGAGGCGCCCGCGGTGGCGGCGGCGAGGATGAAGAGCAGCCAGATCGGCGGGTCGCCGTGTACCGCGGCGGCGGTCAGGCCGGCGGCCAGGGCCACCAGGCCGATCTGGCAGAGCTCCAGCAGCCGGCGCCGGTCGAAGCGGTCGGCGATCGCCCCCGCGAGCAGCGACGCGAGCACCACCGGCACCAGCTCCACCAGGCCCACCAGGCCGGTCTGGAACGCCGACCCCGTGAGCTCGTAGACCTGGAACGGCAGGGCCACCAGTGCCGCCTGGCTGCCCAGCCCGGTCACCAGCTGGCCCATCATCAGCAGGCGGAAGTCGCGGGACTCCCGCAGGGGGCGGACGTCCGGCGTGATGGATGAGAGGAGCTTCACGGAGCCGACCGACCTTGCCAGACCCGCGTCCCGGTCCGCCCGCGGCCGGCGCTGGACGGCTCACCTATCCTGAGGGGATGGAATTTTCTGGAAGGGATGGGGCGTGAGGCTGCGGTTGGCGGGCGCGGGCGGCGAGGCGGGGAGCACCCCGTCCGTCGCCGTGCCCGCGGCCGTCGCGACCCGCCGGCCCCCGTCGTTCGCGCCGCTGCTGATCGTGGCGGCATCGACGTCCGTGTTCGTGGGGACGGCGATGGCCACCACGCTGTTCGCGCGCGTCGGGTGGGGCGCCACGGCGGGGCTGCGCCTGACCCTGGCCGCGGTGGTGCTGCTGGCGCTGGCCCGCCCGCGGCTGCGCGGCCGCAGCCGCCGGGAGTGGACGCAGCTCGGCCTGCTCGGCGCGACGCTGGCCGTGATGGGCACCGCCTTCTACGGCGCCGTCGACCGCGTCCCGCTCGGCGTGGCGGCCACCATCGAGTTCCTGGGCCCGCTCACGGTGGCGGTCGTGGGCAGCCGGCGCCGGATCGACCTGCTGTGGGTGGCGCTCGCGCTGCTCGGCGTCGCGGCGCTCGCGGGCAACCTCGCGGGCGGCGGGTCGCCGGCCGGCGTCGGGCTGGCCCTGCTCGCCGCCGCGGGCCTCGGCGCCTACCTGATCGCGAGCCAGCGGGTGGGCGACCAGGCCGACGGGCTCGACGGGCTGGCGTTGTCGGTGGCGATCGCGGCCGTGCTCGTGTCTCCGTTCACGCTCCACTCGGCCGGCGCGATCGCCGCCCCGTCGGTGCTCGGCGTCGGCCTGCTGGTGGCGCTGGCCGGCATCGTGGTGCCGACCGCGCTCGAGATGGAGGCGCTGCGCCGCATGCGGGCCGGCACCGTCGCCGTGCTGCTGAGCCTGGAGCCGGCGATCGCGGCGGTCGTGGGCTTCTCGCTGCTCGGCCAGCGGCTCACGGTGGCCGAGACCCTGGGCGCCGTGCTGGTGGTGCTCGCCTCGGTGGGCGCCCTCTCGGGTGGCGTCGCCCGCGGCCCCACCGGCTAGCCCCGGGGCGGCGGCTCCCGGCGGCGGACCCGCGCCACGGCGCGGCCGATGGCCGCACGGGCTTCCGGCGCGCGGGTGATGGCGGTGGCGGCCGCGGCCGCGGCGGCCTTCGCCGCGTCGGCGGCCAGCCCGCCGACGATCTCGGTGGTGGGGATGCGGCTTGCGCCGCCGTAGGGGCCGCGCACCGGGGCCTCCGGTGCGTGGTCCGGCCGGGCGGGCGGGGGCCCGTGGGGGGCGGGGGGCGCAGTCACCGCCGTGGCGACCGGGCGGGTCGCCACGGCGGGGCCGCCGGCCGGGTGCGGGGGCGCGACGGCCCGCCGGCGCGGCCCGGCGGGGTACGGCACGTCGCGCGCCCGGTCGGCGCGGCGCTCGAAACGGCGGACGGGGACGAACGGCTGCTCCTCCGGCTGCGGGCCCGCGACC
>JBFWNT010000002.1:0-249028 GCA_050250915.1 Thermoleophilia bacterium | reverse complement strand
GTGCCCGTCGCGGACGTGGACCGCGCGAAGGCGTTCTATGCGGGGCTCGGGTGGCGGCTCGACGCCGACTTCCCGTTCGACAACGGGTTCCGCATCGTCCAGTTCACGCCGCCCGGCTCCGGGTGCTCCGTCCAGTTCGGCGCCAACGTGACCCCCGCCGCGCCCGGGTCGGCCCAGGGGCTGTACCTGATCGTCTCGGACATCGACGCGGCGCGCGACGACCTGATCGCCCACGGCGCCGACGTCAGCGAGGTGTTCCACCCGGGAGCCGCCGGCGCCCAGTTCCGCACCGACGGCGGCGACCGCCTCGCCGGGCCCGGCCCCGACAGCGGCAGCTACAGCACGTTCGCCACCTTCAGCGATCCCGACGGCAACGGCTGGCTCATCCAGGAGGTCACGAACCGCCTGCCCGGGAGGGTCGAGGGCGAGACCGCCTACGCGTCGGCGGGCGACCTGGAGGGCGCCCTCCGTCGCGCCGCGGCCGCGCACGGCGAGCACGAGAAGCGCACGGGCCAGGCCGACGCCGAGTGGCCGGTCTGGTACGCGGCGTACATGGTGGCGGAGCAGGCCGGCACGGAACTCCCGACGTGACCGCCGACTACGACGTGATCGTGCTCGGCGGGGGCGCCCCCGGCGAGCACTGCGCCGCCGCGCTCGCCGAGGGCGGCCTTCGCGTCGCGGTCGTCGAGCGGGAGCGGATCGGCGGCGAGTGCTCCTACTGGGCCTGCATCCCCTCCAAGACGCTGCTGCGCCCCGGCGAGGCGGTGCAGGGCGCGCGGGACATCGGGGCCCGTTCGGAGGTGGACGTGGCCGGGGCCCTCGCGTGGCGGGACTACATGGTCTCGGACTGGGACGACACCAACGCGGCGCGCTGGCTGACCGACCGCGGCATCGACGTGATCCGCGGCAGCGGGCGCCTCGCGGGGACGGGCGTCGTGGAGGTCGACGGGACCCCCCACACGGCGGAGCACGTCGTGCTGGCCTGCGGCGCCGACCCCTTCGTCCCGCCCGTCCCGGGGCTGCGCGAGCTCGACGGCGTGTGGGGCACCCGCGACGCCACCAGCATGACGGCGGTGCCGCGGCGCATCGTCGTCCTGGGCGGCGGGCCCGCCGGCCTGGAGCTGGCCCAGGTCGTGCGGCGACTCGGCGGCGAGGCGGCGGTGGTCGAGGGCGCCCCGCACCTGCTCTCCCACGATCCGGCGCCGCTCGGCGACGCCTTGGCCGAGGCCCTGCGCGGCGAGGGCATCGAGATCCACGTCGGCGCGACGGCGACGGCCGCGCGCCGCGACGGCGCCGACTACGTGCTGGAGCTCGACGACGGGCGCGAGCTGCGCGGCGACCGCCTGCTAGTCGCCACCGGCCGGCGCCCCCGGGTGGACGGGATCGGCCTGGACACCGTCGGGATCGAGCCCGACCCGCACGGCGTGCACGTCGACGAGCGGCTCCGGGCCGGCGACCGGCTGTGGGCGATCGGCGACGTGACCGGCGTGTGGCCGCTGACGCACGTCGGCGAGTACGAGGGCGACGTCGTGGCCGCGAACATCCTCGGGCGGCCCCGGGTGGCGAACTACGACGCCGTGCCACGCGTCACCTACACCGACCCCCAGGCCGCGGCGGTGGGCGCCGGCGAGGCCGAGTTCCAGGGCACGTCGGCCCTGTCCGAGACCCCCAAGATGGCGACGTACACCCACGCCTACGCCGACTCCAACGGCTACCTGACGCTGCTCAGCGACGGCGCGCGCCTGACCGGCGCCCACGCCCTGGGCCCCGAGGCCGGCGAGTGGCTGCAGCAGGCGACGCTGGCGATCCGCGCGCAGGTGCCGCTGGACGTGCTGACCGACACCATCCAGCCCTTCCCGAGCTTCTCCGAGATCCACGCGTTCGCGCTGAAGGCGCTGCGGAAGGCGATCGCCGGGGAGGGAGCGGGATGAGCGCGCTCGACGGCCAGACCGTGGTGGTGATCGGCGGCAGCGCCGGCATCGGGCTGGGGACGGCGCGCCGGGCGCGCGCGGAGGGAGCCGAGGTGGTGCTGACGGGGCGCGACCCCGAGCGCCTCGCGCGTGCCGCCGCCGAGGTCGGCGCGCGGAGCACCGCGGCGTTCGACGCCACCGACCCCGCCGAGCTGGAGCGGTTCTTCGACGACCTGGCCACGCCGGTCGACCACGTGATGGTCACCGCCGGCTCCCCCTACTACGCCCCGATGGCGGAGATGGACCTCGACAAGGTGCGCGAGGACGTCGAGGCCCACCTGCTGCTGCCCCTCCGCGTGGGCCGCCTGGCCACCGGCCGGGTGCGGCCCGGGGGCACGCTGCTGTTCATCGGCGGCACCGGCGGCCGGCGCCCCGACGTGGGCCTGGTGATGGTCTCGGCGATCACCGCCGCGATGCCCGCACTGATCGCGAACATGGCGATCGAGATCGCCCCGGTGCGGGTCAACCTCATCGCCTGCGGCTTCGTCGACACGCCCCTGTCGGCCGCGCTGCTGGGCGACGGCCTGGACGCGCGGCGCGACCAGCTGCGGGCGACGCTGCCGATCGGACGCGTGGTGGGCCCGGACGACGTGGGCGCCCTCGCCGTGCACCTGATGGCGAACACCGCCCTGACCGGGGCGACGTACGACATCGACGGTGGCCAGCAGTTCGTCCCCCGCCCCGCCGGCTGACGGGGGCGCTGACGTGGACGAGTGGATCTGGACGCTGGGCCTGGGCCCCGCGTTCGCGCAGTTCGCGCCGCCCGGGACGCCGGAGCCGGTGACGGGCGATCCCGGCGTGGTGCCCACGAAGATCGGCTACCGCACGCTCGACGGGATCCGGATCCGCTGCGCCGAGTGCGGCGGCGGCGGCGCGACGCAGTCGATCCTGATGACGTGCCCCTGGCCGGAGAGCATGTACGCGTTCGCGCAGATCTGGTCGTCCCTGGCGCAGCGGTTCCGCGTGCACGCCATGGATCTGCCGGGCTTCGGCGGATCCGACCGCAGCGACGAGCTCCTGTCGCCGCACGCCATGGGCGGCTTCCTGGCGCGCCTGATCGGCGACGGCGAGTTCGGCCGGGAGGTCCACCTCGTGGCGCCGGACGTCGGGACGGCGGCCGGCCTGTTCGCCGCCGCCCTCCGTCCTCGCCACCTCGTGAGCATCGTGGTCGGCAGCGGCGCCGCGGCCGTCCCCATCCAGGTGACGGGGCCGCTCGCGGACTGGGTCGATGCGCCCGACCTGGGCCCCTACCGCGCGATGGACCCCCGCGCCATCGTCGGCGCCGCGCTCGACACCATCCAGGGCTACGACCTGCCCGCCGAGATCCGTGAGGACTACCTCTCCTCCTATGACGGCGACCGCTTCGTCGAGTCGATGCGATACGTGCGCCGCTACGGCGACGACCTCCCCGACCTCGTAGGGCGGCTCCCGGAGATCGCGATCCCCGTCCAGATCATCGCCGGCCGGCGGGACCGGGTGATCCCGCTCGCCAACGCCGACTTCCTGAACGAGCGCCTGCGCCACGCCCGCCTCGCGGTGGTCGACGCCGGGCGCTTCGTGTGGGAGGAGGCGGCCGGCGAGTACGGGACCCTCGTCGCGGACTGGGCGGCGGCCGGATACCGCGAGGCGGCATGAGGCCCGACATCGTCCCCGGCGGCGTCTTCCCCGACTACGCGCTCCCCGACCACACCGGCACCGTCCGCGCGCTCAGCGAGATCCAGGGCGACGATCCGATGGTCCTCACGCTCGCGCGCGGCCACTACTGCCCGAAGGAGCACCAGCAGCACCTGGAGCTCGCGTCGTTCCAGTCGCGGTTCGCGGTCGCCTACACCGGGATCGCCACGATCGCGACCGACGACCACCACACCCTCCAGGAGTTCCGCCTCTCGGTGGGCGCCCAGTGGCCGTTCCTCTCGGGCCCGGGCCGGACGGTCCAGAAGGACCTGGACATCCAGGAGTACACGGACCCGGAGCGCGACCCGATGATCCCGCACACGCTGGTGCTCACCCCCGGGCTGCGCATCCACCGCGTCTACAACGGCTACTGGTTCTGGGGGCGCCCGTCGGTGTACGACCTGTGGCGCGACCTGCGGGCGGCGTCCAGCGAGATCCGGCCCGACTGGGACCTGAGCGCGCCCGGCCTGCGGGAGGCGTGGGACGCGGGTGAGCTCTCGGGCTTCCACGGGTGGTCGAGGTGGTCGCCCGGGCGCGTGGCGGCGGACAGGGGGCGCACGGACGCCGGATGAGCCGCGGGCGCAGGGTCTGGCGCGCGGCGTGGATATGCACCTAGGATCGTCCGCCAATGGTCCGGGTCGCCCTCGCCCTGCCGCTCGTGGCGGCCCTGATGCTGCTGGCCGGAGCCCACTCGGCGGACGCCGCCGTGACCGTCCGGGTCCTCTCCCCGGCGCAGGACTCCGTGACGGTCGGCCGCGCGGTCACCGCGCGGGTGCGCGTCGCGGGCCCGGTGAAGGGCTTCCGGGCCGTGATCCGGAGCCCCCGCGGCACGCGTGCGGTGACCGACCGGTTCACGCAGGTGCGGCCGGGTGTGTGGCGGGGCCGGCTGCGCGTCGACCGCGACCTGCGGCCCGGGCGCAACCACCTCTCCATCCGCGTGCGGCGCCCCGGAGGCCGGTACTCGGTGGCCGTGTCGCACTTCGTGATGGCCACGCGGCCCGCCGACCTCGCGACCCGGGTGCCTGACCGCGGCGCCGGGCCGTTCCGCGACGCGTTCCGGCTCCGCGCCGGCGCCGACTTCACCGCGCGCCTCGACGGACGGGACGTGCGCGACGCCTTCGCAAGCCGGGACGGGCGCCTCTGGCGCGGCGACATCCGGCCCCGGCACGGCATGCGCTTCGGCGCCAATCGCCTGCGGGTGGTGGCGTTCGACGCGACCGGCCGCTACGAGGTGCTGAACCGGCGGCGGACCCTCGCCCCCACCGCGCCGCTCGCCGACGCGGGCGCCGACCGCATCGTGCACCCCCGGAGCGTCATCCGGCTCGACGGGACCGCGTCGCGCCGGCGGCAGGCCGGGCCGCTGGAGTACCGCTGGCGCATCACCGCGAAGCCGCGGGGGTCGCGCGGGCGGCTGGTGGGCGCCGGCGGCGCGCGACCGCGGCTCGTGGGCGCGGCGCCCGGGCACTACCGGGTGGACCTCCACGTGGGCGACGCGTCGGCGCCCGCCCGGGCCGGCGCCGCACGCGACCAGGTGGAGCTGTCGGTGCAGCAGCCCCAGGGCCCGCAGGGGGTGCCCGTCCAGACGATCGTGGATCCGTCGAACCCGGGAATCCAGGTCGGCGGGACGTTCTACCCCGGCGCCCCCGGCTTCGGGCAGATCCTGATCCTGGACCGCTCCACGCTGACGCCGACCAGGGCGACGACCCCCAACGTGCCCTTCCCGATCACCGACCGGCTGGACGAGCTGTTCGAGGGCATCGCGTCGCAGATCAGCGACGATCAGGTCGTGATCGTCGCCGGTCCCGGCGGCCCGATCACGGGGAGCATCGACCCGGCGGACGTCACGTTCCTCGAGACGGCACTCCAGGCCTTCGGCTCGGCCGGAGACCAGGCCACCATCGACGCCCTCCAGGCGGGCGGGTACACGCTGATCGGCATCCCCGGGCTGGTCCCGGGCACCGCGATCGAGAACCGCGGCGCACGCCAGGGTACGCTGCCGGCGGGCGGCGTCGCCGGGAACTTCGTGACCGACCTCCACTCCAACTACTCGTTCGCGTGGCCGGCATCGTTCACCACCTTCGACACCCGGGCACCGGGGAGCACCGACGCCCAGAACCGCGTGACGGTCGCCGGCCAGACCTACGTCTCCGACCCGGTCACCAACCCGTACGGCGGCTGGCAACTGGTGTGGCTGGACGCCGACACCCTGGGCCCGCGCGGCAACTTCACCTACCAGAACTGCTTCGGCGCCTCACCCTGCCTCGACGCGATGAACGCCCAGCTCAACGCGATCCTGGCCGACCCGGTGCCGGGCCTGGTGTTCCTCTCGAGCATCAACAACACCCAGCACACCGGCCGGGCGGCGATCGCGACCGACGGCGGCATCCTGCAGGCGGTGGGCCAGTTCGGCGGCAACGAGTCGGCGTTCACGGTGCCCGGCGAGTACACGCTCGTGGGGCTCGCGGGCCTGGGCTTCCAGGGCCCGAACGAGGGCCTGGACGTGAACCAGGCCGTGGCCGGCGCGCCCTCCTCCCGCATCGCGGGCCTGCTGCGCCGCAACGACCAGGGGCTCTGGCAGGGCGGCACCAGCGGCACGCCCGGCCCCACGCAGGACGTCACGGTCTGGCAGCCGCAGCTCCAGCGGATCCTGGCCCAGCCCGCCCAGCCCTTCCCCGCCCTGAACACGGCCGGGCAGCGGGCCGCGGTGCGGTACATCGCCGCGGAGGTGAACCTGCCCTCGGTCTCGACGGCGGCCGACGTGCGGGCCCTCTACTGGGGCGACGACGATATCCAGTGGAGCGACAAGCTCGCGCTGCTGGACAGCGACGTCCCGCCCTGCACGCAGTCGCCCTGCGCCGGGTCGTTCGCCCAGGTCAAGCAGGCCTTCGTGACCGAATGGGACGACGTCGCGACGGTGCGGTCGTACTTCACGGGCGGCGGGAGCACCGACCTGGACGGCATCTACTCCTCGGCGTTCGGGGACAGCACCCTCGGGTTCGTCGCGATCGCCGACGGGGTGATGTCGGCCTACCCCGCGCCGCCCGCCCAGCCGGCGCGGAGCCCCAGCTGGTTCAGCGTGCTGGACTCGTCGCTGACGCTCGCGCGCGGGTTCACCGGCTTCGTGCCGGTCGTCGGCGGGCAGATCAGCGCCGCCCTGTCGGTCGGCCAGGGGGCGGAGGACGTGTACCGCGCGGTCACGACCACGCCCGGCGGGGCGCAGGCGCTCGACCCCCGCGTGTTCGAGGGCGACATCTTCACGTTCGGCTCGGACCTGGAGAAGGCGTGGACCGCCCAGATCAGCTCGCTCTCGCACGTCGCCGACCTGCTCGTGAGCGACGACGGGCGCCTCACGGCGGCGGCCGCGAGCATCCAGTCGACCGGCCCGGCGGGCTGGGGGCTCGACACGAACGCGAGCAACCAGATCACCGAGTCGCTCCAGGCGTCGATCGCCGGCTACATCTGGAGCTCGATGCTGCCCGTGACGACGCAGGTGTTCACCTGCATCCCCGAGCAGCGCGTCCCCGGCACGCCAGCGCTCGACCAGGCGGTGCTGACGTACTTCACCAGCGAGCAGGCCGGCGATCAGGGCGGCCCGCCGTACCAGGTGTCCAGCAGCTGGGCCTACCTCGCCAGCCAGGGCCACCCGAAGAGCTTCCCCACCAGCGCGATCCTCAGGACCCTGTTCGGCACCGACACCGACGACGACCAGCTGAGCCTCCAGCCCGAGTACTTCATGGCGTGGGGCGCGCGCAACGCCACCGGTAACCCGAACGGCGCGGACAATCCGTCGCCCGCGCCGGGGTTCGAGTGGGTGTCGGAGATGCGGGACGGCGGCGCCTGCCAGGCGGGCGGCCCCTGACCCACGGGGCCGCCGCGACCAGGAAGCTCACGATGAAGATCGCGTCGTACCCCTCGGGCGAGATCGCCAGCAGAGCGAACGCCGCCAGCGGGCCCAGCATCGCCCCGGTCGTGTCGAGGGCGCGGTGCACGCCGAAGGCCAGCCCGAGCCCCTCGCGGCGGCTGCTCAGGGAGATGAGCGCGTCGCGCGGCGCCGTCCGTATGCCCTTGCCGATGCGGTCGACGAAGACCACGGCGCCGAGGGCGGCGAACGAGGTCCCCGCCGCGACGTACCCCAGCTTGCACACCGCCGACAGGCCGTAACCGGCGGTGGCCACCTCCTTGTGCCGGCGGCGGCGGTCGGCGACCAGGCCGCCGCCCAGGCTCACCAGGGCGCTCGCGCCCCGCTGGTAGCCGTCGACCACGCCGAACTGGAGGGGCGTGAATCCGAGCGTGAACACCAGGTACAGCGGCAGGATGGTCGCGACCATCTCCGAGGAGACGTCGGTGAGCAGGCTCGTGATGCCGAGCATGATCACCGTGCGGCTCACCAGGCCGTGGCCGCTCCGCACCTCCCGGGTGGCCCGCGCGAGGCTCCGGATGTCCTGGACCCTGTACATCGCCTCCCAGACCATCGGGTTCGGGGGGCGCGATCGTAGTGCCCGGGCACCCGCCCGGCCCCTCGGGCGGGGTGCGCGGCGCCGGGGCCGGACGGGGGGCGACCGGCGCGGGGACGGCTCCCCGCGCCGGACGCGCCCGGCTCAGCCGAAGACGTTCGGCGGGTTCGCCGGCCGGTAGCGGAACTTCGCGGTGAGATCCGCACCCCGGATGTCGCCCTGGGAGTGGTAGAGGATCCCGAACGAGTCGATGATCGAGCCGTCAGGGAACGTGCAGGCGTCGATGGCCGAGTTGGCGTTGCGGCCCAGGATCCACCCGCCGCCCGAGACGTTGACGCCGCCGAACAGGTCGGTGCCGCCGAGCTGCGTGCAGTAGACCGAGGCGGGGTTGGCGCCCGGTGTGAACTTGCCCGGCTGCGGCTTGGTCAGGTACGCGAGGGCCGCCAGCGTCGGCTTCTTCGTCGTGAGCGTGCGCAGGTCGACGATGATCTGCGTCGCGGTCATGCCGGTGCCCGACCTGAAGAAGCAGAAGGCGGTGGGGCCGGCGAACGTGAGGAGCGGCGGGGAGTTGGTGCCCAACGCCGGCGTCCGCACCTGGACGACGCCGCCCTGGTTGCGGCAGTACTTCTTCCAGGAGGCGGGCGTCGAGGCGCTCGCGAGCGGTGCGGCCACGAGGCCCACCGCCACCGCCGCGGTCACGACCCCGGCCACGATCGCTCCACGGCTCCGCCGCCGGCTGCGGGCAGATGCTGTCTCCATCGTCGTTCCCTTCGTCTGGATTTCGCCCCGGGCGACCCTCTCACGGGTCGGGCGCGCCGAGCCACCGGAATCGCGGCTCAGGCAACCCGCCCGAGCCAGCCCACGACGGCCGCGACCACCTCGTCCTCGTGGCCGGCGAAGGAGTGGCCGGCGCCCGGGACGAGCGCGACCTCCACGTCGGCGTGGCCCGCGGCGCGGGCGACGTCGGCGAGCCGCCCCGCCTCCTCCGGCTCGACCACCACGTCGGCGTCGCCCTGCACCAGCAGCAGGGGCGCCGCGACCGCCCCGATGTGGCGGTGGGTCTCCGCGTCGACGGCCTCGGGGCCTCGGGAGTGCCACCAGGTGGCGGCGGTGTAGACCCCTGCGTGCCGCGGGGAGTCGTCGGCGCCGTAGGCGCGGTGGGCGACCACGACCGGGTCGTCCCCGCGGGCGATGGCGGCGGCGCACCGGCGGGCGAGCTCGGCGTACGACGGGTCCGCCCCGTTCGCGTCCATCCGGCGCCGCGTGGCGTCGGGGAGGCCCCACGCGTCGCCGAACGCGACGTGGCCCCGCAGCAGCGGCGGCGCCAGCGTCCGCGCGAACCGCGTCGCCAGCACCGCCCCGAGCGAGTAGCCGCTGACCACCACGGCGTCGTACCCCTGCTCCCGCAGCCAGTCGACGCCGGCGGCGAGATCGTCCAGCGCCTGCTCGAAGAGCGCGCCGCCGAAGAGCTGCGAGACGTTGCTCAGGCGGGTCTCCAGCGACAGCAGCGGGATCCCCGCGGCGGCCACCGGGTCGCCCAGGAACCGCAGCGAGCCGACGCTGAAGTTCCCCTGGTTGCCGTGCACGTGGATGATCGCGGTCCGCCGGCCGGTCCGGTCCGCCCGGCGGGCGGCGGCGTCGTCGTCGACGTGCAGCAGCGCGTCGTGCCGGCTGCCGTCGGGCGCCGTGACCGTGACCAGGCGGTGGCGCACGGGGCCCTCCTCGGACACCACCCGCGGCGGGCGGGACGGCGCGCCGGTCGGGCCCGTCCCGAGGGTCGCGTCGAGCCAGGCCGCGGCCTCCCGGGCGACGACCGGCGTCATCCCCCAGAACGTGTGGTCGCAGCTCGGCACGCGCACCATGTGCACCGGCACGCCCGCCTCCCGCGCCACCATGACCAGGGACTCCCCGTAGCCCAGCAGCTGGTCGCTCCCCGGCTGGATCAGTGCGAGCGGGACCGTCATCTCCGGCACCCGCGCAAGGGAGACCGCGTGCGTGGCCTCCGGCGCCCGCGACGCCCACCATGCCCGCCGGCTCCACACCTCGTGGTCGGCGGGCCCCGCGGTGCCGCCCGCGCCGTGCGCGACGACCACGATGCCGTCCTCGCCGCTGCCGTCCGGGCCGAACCGGGCGCGGGCCTCGTCGAGCATGGCGTCGTACGACGGCCGCGCGCCGAACGCCTCCCACCTCCGCCGCAGCGCGTCGGGCAGCGAGGCCGGGTGGGCCAGCGTGCAGGCGGCCTCGACGGCGTCCGGCCGGCGCAGCGCCTGGTGGTGGACGACCATGGTGGCGCCCTGGCCGTAGCCGAGCATGGCCACGCGCGCGAAGCCCAGGTCGGCGGCGAGCGCCAGCGCGCCGTCCAGGTCGGCCGGCGTCCGGTCGAGCAGGCCGCCGCCGTAGACGACGCCGAAGTTGGCCATGCGGGTGTTGACCGACAGGGCCGCGAACCCCGCGCGGGACAGCTCGATCGCCGCCCGCCGGGGCACGCCGTCGATGTAGTTCCCCATCGACCCGTGGACGATCACGACGAGCACCTCCGCCCGCGGCGTGAGCCGCCCCATGGGCCGGGCGAGCAGCGCGTCCCAGGTGTGCCCGTCGGTCGAGCGGTAGGTGAGGTGGGCGACCGGCGCCGACGAGTCGTCGACGCCGAACGCCGTGCCCGGGCGGAAGCCCGCCCGCACCTCGAGCCGCCCCGGCCTGGGGGGCACCCGGCCGGGTGGGTTCACCGCGGCGGCCACGCCCTCACCCGGCCTCCGGCCCCGCCTCCCGGGCCGGCTCCGCCTGCTGCGCCGGGGCCACGCGGCCGTGCGGCAGCCAGAAGTGGGCCAGGACGTAGAGGGCGGCCATGATCCCGGCCATCACGTAGAAGACCGTCTCGGTCGCGTTCGCGAAGTCGGTGCGGACCGCCGCGAAGGCCCGCTCCGCCGCCGCCCCGGTCTCCTCGCCGAAGCTGCCGGACGCCTGCCCTCCGCCGGAGCTGGTCAGGGCGTCGGCGACGGCATGGGCCCGGTCCGAGGGGACGCCGAGGGCTCCGAGGGAGCTCTCGACGTTCGCCTCGGTCCGCATGATCAGGATGGTCCCGAGGACGGCCAGGCCGATGCTGGCGCCGAAGTTGCGCACGGTCTGGGTGATGCCGGTCGCCTCGCCGTACCGCGTCGCGGCGACGCGGTTCAGGGCGTCGGTGCTCGCCGGCCCCAGGATCAGGCCGCAGCCCGCCCCCGCCATCACGATCCAGATCCACTGGTCGCCCAGCTGGAAGTCGTCGAGCGCCCGCGCCCAGAAGAAGAAGCCGACCGCCCCGAGCGCGCAGCCGGGGATCACCGCGGCGCGCACGCCCTTCTCGTCGTACACCTTGCCGCCCCATTGGGCGGCGCCGCCGAAGCCCGCGAAGAACACCAGCAGGAAGAGGCCCGCCGACGACGCGTCGTCGCCGACCGAGATCTGGGCGTATTCGCTCGTGAAGAAGAACACGGGGATGAAGGCCATCGAGAACAGGAAGAGCACCCCGTTGGCCGCGGCGAAGCCCCGGTCGCGGAAGATGTTCACGTCGATCAACGGGGTCCGGGTGCGGAGCTCGACGCGCACGAACGCGAGCAGCAGCAGCACGCCGACGGCGATGCACGCGATGGTGGCGGGGTTGGTCCAGCCCCAGTCGCTCGACTGCTGCAGCCCGAGGACGGAGAGGGCCATGCCACCGGCGATCAGCGCCGTGCCCCTCCAGTCGATGGCCGCGGGGGTGCGGCGGTCGTCCGGCTTCGCCAGGTAGATCAGGATCAGGGCGATGATCGCGACGGGGACGTTCACCCAGAAGATCGCGCGCCAGGTCCACTCGGTGAGGTAGCCGCCGAGGAACGGGCCGACGGCCGTCAGGCCCCCCGTGATGCCGAAGAAGATGGCGAGGGCCTTCCCGCGCTCGGCCATCGGGAATGCGGCGACCACGATCGCCAGCGCCGCGGGGAACATGATCGCGGCGCCCGCACCCTGGATGACGCGGAAGACGATCATCCACGTCTCCGCGACCTCGCCGGTCGGGGTCAGGCCGCAGAGCGCGGATGCGACGGCGAACACGACCACGCCGATCACGACCATCCGCCGGTGCCCGGCGATGTCGGCCAGCCGGCCGCCGAACGCGAAGAGCGCCGAG
Source organism: Thermoleophilia bacterium (assembly GCA_050250915.1). GTDB lineage: Bacteria > Actinomycetota > Thermoleophilia > Miltoncostaeales > Miltoncostaeaceae > Miltoncostaea. The sequence continues at coordinate 236,786 of JBFWNT010000002.1, read as the reverse complement.
AGCGAGAGCAGGTACGCATTGATGATCCACTGCGTCCCCGTCGGGGAGAGCCCGAGATCCTTCTGGAGCTCGGGGATCGCCAGCGAGACGATCGTCTGGTCGATGAACGTCATCGCGACCGCGAAGATCATCGCGGCCAGGATCAGGCGGGTGCTCCCGGCCTTGGTCATGGGGGTGGTCCTCTCGTCCTTGATTGTCCGGCGGCGCGGCCGGGAACGCGCCGCCGACGATCCTCCCCCGGGCCGACGTCGCGCGTCCACCCCGCGGGGCACCTGTACGGAGGCCCCGGAACACCCTGGACCTACGGGGATCCCCGAGCCCATGGGGGTCGCCTAGGGTCGGCGCCGAGGCATGACGACCCGCGCGCAGATCGAGCTTGTGGGTGCCCAGCGGCCGCGCCGCGGCGTGCCCCTGTCCCTGCTCTCGGACGAGGCGCTGGCCGACCGCGTCGCCACTGAGGGCGAGCGCCCCTTCGAGGTCATCTACCGCCGCCACCGGCAGCGCCTCTATGCCTACTGCGCCGCCGTGCTCCGCCATCCCGAGGACGCCGAGGAGGCCCTCCAGAGCGCGATGCTCGGCGCCTACCGCGGCCTGCGGGCGGCGCCGGGGCGTGAGATGGCCCTGCGCCCGTGGCTCCACCGGATCGCGCACAACCAGTGCATCGACCTCATCCGGCGGCGCCCCGGGGGGTGCGAGCCGCTCAGCGACCTCCAGGCGTCGCGCGACCCGGGACCCGCCGAGCGCACCGAGACCGCCGAGGCGCTCGCGCGGCTCCGCGAGGACCTGCGATCCCTGCCGGCCGACCAGCGCGAGGCGCTGGTGCTGCGGGAGCTGTCCGGGCTCTCCCACACGGAGATCGGCGCCGTCCTGGGCGAGGAGCCGGCGCGGGTGAAGCAACTGATCCACCAGGCGCGCCGCGGCCTGTCCCGCATGGCGGAGGGCCGCGAGATGGACTGCGGGGAGGTCCGCGAGCGCCTCTCCGACGCCGACGGGCGGGTCACGCGGGCCCAGGGGCTGGGGGCCCACGTCCGCACCTGCCGCGAGTGCCGGGCATTCCGCCAGGAGATGTCGACGCGCCCCGCCCAGCTCGCCGCGCTGGCGCCGGTCCTCCCGGTCGCCGCCGCCGAGCGGATCATGGCGGCGCTGCACACCGGCGGTGCCGTCGGCGGCGGCGCGGCCGGCGGCGGCGGCGCGCTGGCCGGCGGCGCGGGATCCGGGGTGCTGTCGGCGATGGGCGGCGCGCTGGCGTCGAAGGCGGCGATCGTGACCGCCGTGACCGTCGTGGGCGGCACCACCGCGATGGCCCCCGTGGCGCTCCCCGAGACGGCACCGCCCGCCCCGCCGCCCGCCCGGCTCGTGGCCGCGTCCGCGCCGGAGCACGCGGTGGCTGCGTCGCCGGCGTCGCCCGCCGGCACCCCGATGGCGGCGGCGGCGCCCCTCGTGCCCGCGCGGGAGGCGCCCGCCCGGCTGCCGGTGCCGGTCGAGGCGACCGCCCCTCTCGTGACGATCTCCTCGCCGGCCGCGCCGGCGCCCGGCGCGCCCCCCGCCGCCGACCCGGTCCCCGCGGCCGACCCGGCCCCGGCCGCCGGCGATCCCGCGCCCCCCGCCGTGCACCGGCCGGCTCCCGCGCCCCTGCGCGCGATCCCCGCGCCCTCAGCGCCGCCCGCGCCGCCCGCCGACCCGCCGGGCAACGGCCGCCAGGGCGCTCCCGGCCCCGGCCCGGGCAACGGTCCCGGCCCGGGCGACGCGCCGGGCCCGGGCAACGGCCCCACCCCGGGCACCCCGCCCGGCCGGGCGGACGCACCCGGTCAGGGCGACGGCCCCGCCCAGGCCACCCCTCCGGGCCAGGCCGACGCACCCGGCCAGGGCACCCCGCCCGGCCCGGCCGACCGCCCGGGCGCCCCTCCGGGCCACGGCACGCCTCCGGGGCAGGGGGCCCCTCCGGGCCAGGCCGCCGCACCCGGCCAGGCGCATCCGCCGGGCCAGGCCGGCGCGCCCGGTCAGGCGACGACTCCGGGACGCGAACGCACCGGCCCATAGATCGTGTCGACCTTCGCGCCCGCGGCGCGTTGGTCCATGCAGATGCTCGGGTCGCGACCACACGTCCACCCGTCCCGGACGGCCGATCGCCGGCCCGGGTGACGGGACCGTGCCCTGGACGCGCTGGGACGAGCGGGCAGCGACGCTGACCGAGGAGGTCGCGATCGAGTGGTGGACCGTGCTCGTGCTGCGGCCGCGTAGCGACGAGCGCATCTACTTCGTCGAGCGCCGCACCGCCGAGTTGTACGCCCGGTTCCTGCTGGAGGAGAGCACCCCGCTGGTCGTGCTCGAGCACTGGCGCGACACGGGCCGGGTCGCCGTCGAGCTCATGGGGTAGCTAGCGGCTGCGGTTGGCCTTCCGGGCGGCCCGGCGCTTCGCGACGGCCTTGCGCCGCTGGGCGGACCGGCCCGCGGGGGCGCCCCCGGCCCCCGCGACGCGGCGCCGGTCGGCGCGGCCGGAGCCGTCGTCGTCGCCCTCCAGCGTCGCCGCCGACTCCATGAGCGCCGCCAGGCCGTCGGGGCCCAGCGTCCGGCGGCTGAACTCCGCCCGCTGGCGCGGGTTCATCCGGGCCAGCATGGCCTTGGCCGCCTGCGCCTCGGGGCCGCGCTCGCCCGCCAGCACGATCTCCAGGTCGGTGGCGCCCACCGGCACGTCGCCGCGGCGGCGGGCGCGCCGGATCTGCGCGTGCGTCGCCCGCACCATCAGCCTGCGGGCGGGCCCGAAGCGCGCGAGGCGCATGACCAGCGAGGGGCGCCGGGCCAGGACGGCGACGCCGACGGCCAGCAGCAGCCCGACGGCCGCGACGGCGACGAGGACGATGAGCACGGTCGACAGCATCGGGGCGGATCCTCCGGGTGCGCGGGGATGACCCCGCCCCTATCGGCGGAGGCCGTCAGCGGCTGAGCGATGCGGTCCAGAGTTCGCTCGTAGCGCCAAAACGCGCGCGGAGAAGATCCGACGAAGCCACGGGACCGCCGGTCATCTCATGCGGAGGGTCAGGTCCGGGACCCTTCGCGGCGCAGGGGGCCCCGGTCCGTCGCCTGGGCCCCCCGCGCCCCACCGATCGCATCTCCGGCTAGGACAGCATCCTGGCATCAGGTTAGGATCCTGGCCGATGACGAACGGTCTCCGCGACGCCCGCGAGCGTGCCGGCCTCTCCCAGGCCGAGCTGGCCGCGCGCGCGGGGGTCAGCCGCCAGGCCGTCGGGGCCGTCGAGGCCGGGCGGCACGCGCCGTCGGTCGACGCCGCGCTGCGCCTGGCGCGCGCGGTCGGCGCCACGGTGGAGGACCTCTTCGGGACGGCGCCCGAGGGCGCGCCCGCGGCCGGCCTGGCCGACGGGACCCCCGTCGCCGTCGCGAAGGTCGGCGACCAGCCGATCGCGTACCCGCTCGCCGGCATGGTCGCCGGCGACGCCGCCTGGGCCGCCCCCGATGGCGTGGTGGAGGACGGCGTCGTCCGGATGCTCCCCGGCGCCGCGCCGGAGGGCCTGGCGGTCGTGGGCTGCGACCCGGTGCTGGGTCTCTGCGAGGCGCTGATCGGCCGGCGCGGGCCGCGCCGGGTGGTCGCGGTGGCCGGGACGAGCGGCTCCGCGCGGGCGGCGCTGGAGGCGGGCATCGCCCACGCGGGCATCGTCCACGGGCCGGAGGGCCGCCTGCCCGGCGCGCCGGCCGGCGTGCGCCGCGTGCACCTGACCCGCTGGGCCGTGGGGATCGGCGTGGACGCCGCACGCGACCGCGGCGCGCTCGACGCGGTGCTGGACGACGGCGTGCCGCTCATCCAGCGCGACGAGTCGGCCGCCAGCCAGCAGGCGGTGGCGAGGGCCGCGGGCGGCCGCCTGCCCCCGCCCGCCGCGCGCGCGAGCGGCCATGTCGACGCCGCGCGCCGCGCCGCCATCACCGGCGCCGCGGCCGTGACCTTCGCGCCGGCCGCGCGGCACCACGGGCTGGCGTTCATCCCGGTGGAGACCCACGACGTCGAGCTCTGGATCGGCGAGCGCTGGCTCGATCACCCCGGCGCGGAGGCCCTGCTCGGGCTCATCCGCGGCGATGAGTTCCGGGCCCGTGTGGGGCTCATCGGCGGTTACGACCTGGAGGGGGCGGGCGAATGGATCGGATGACGCGGACGGGCTTCCTGCGCGGGGCCGCCGCCGGAGGGGCGGCGGTCGCGGCCGGCGGCGCCGTGGCGTGGCTCGCGGCACCCGCCGCCGCCGCCCCGAACGAGCAGGACCTGGCGTGGGTGCGCTACGCGCTCACGGCCGAGGCCGTTTCGGTGGCGTACTACGCGCGGGCGCGGACGGTCGGCGGGTGGTCGGGCGACGAGCGGCGCACGCTGGAGCGCGCCACCGCCGCCCAGGTCGCCCACCGCAACGCGTTCCGCCAGGCGCTGATCGACTTGAAGGAGCCGGTGATCGACCCCGCCGACATCGAGATCGAGCTGCCGGACTCCGGCTTCACGTCGCGGTCGGCGGCGATCACGCTGGGCCGCCGGATCGAGTCGCTGCTGGTGCACGGGTACCTCGGCGCCCTGACGACGATCAACGACTCCGCCATCCGGCGGCTGTTCGCGCAGGTCACGGCCAGCGACACGGCCCAGCTCACCTGGCTCACCGGACTCCAGGGGCCGGTGCTGACCGACCCGTTCCCATCCGTCCACGGCATCGGCACCGCCGCCGACGCGCTCGCGGAGTACCTGCCATGACCCACCCAGGAGGCGCCACCATGTCCCGGGCCAACCCGACCGCCGGCCGGATCGCCGCGACGCTGCTCGCGGCGCTCGCGATGCTCGCCGCCGTGTTCGCCGGCACGGCCCGGGCGGCGGACCCGCCGACCGTCTACGCGGCGGCGTCGCTCACCGACGTGTTCCCGAAGATCAACTCGTCCGCGAGGTTCAGCTTCGCCGGCTCCAACACCCTGGCCCTGCAGATCCGGCAGGGCGCCCCGGCCGACGTGTTCGCCTCGGCCGCGCCGAACTTCACGCAGGAGCTCTACCGCGACGGGCTGGTCGAGAAGCCGAGGTTCCTGGCGTTCAACCGGCTCGTCGTGATCGTGCCGAAGGACAACCCGGCCGACATCACGTCCGTCTACGACCTGACCCGCGACGGCATCAAGCTCGTCGTGGCCAACTCCCGCGTCCCCGTGGGCTCGTACACGCGTACGGTGCTGCGCAACCTGGGTATCAGCAGCGCGCTGCGCAACGTGGTGAGCCAGGAGTCCGACGTCCGCGACGTGCTCGGCAAGGTCGCCCTCGGGCAGGCCGACGCCGGGTTCGTCTACGTCACGGACGCCCGCGTCGCCGCCTCCCGCCTGAAGACGGTGCAGATCCCCGTTTTCGCGCAGCCGAAGGTGCGCTACGAGATCGCGGTGGTGAAGAGCAGCAGGAACCTCGCCGGCGCGCGCGCGTTCGTGGCGCGGGCCACGGGACCCGCCGGGCAGAAGCTCCTGAAGGAGGCCGGGTTCCGCTTCCCGCCGAAGCCGAAGCCGAAGCCCGCGCGGAGGCGCTGACCGCCGTGCCGATGCCTGCCGTGCGCCTACCCAGGCCCTTCACCGTGGTGCTGGGCCTGGCGGCGCTGGTGGTGCTCGCCTTCCTGACCATCCCGATCATCGCGCTCTTCACGGAGAGCCCGCCGTCGCAGACGCTCCAGCACCTGGACGACCCCGTGGTGCGCGACGCGCTGATCGTGACGGTCAAGACCAACGCCATCGCCTTCGGGGCGACCCTGATCATCGGGACGCCGGCGGCCTACCTCATCGGCCGCCGGCGCTTCCCGGGGCGCGCGCTGGTGATCACCCTCATCGAGCTGCCGCTGGTGCTGCCGCCGGCCGTCGCGGGCATCGGCCTCCTGGCGGCCTTCGGGCGGCTGGGACTGCTGGGCGAGGAGGTGTCGGCCCTCGGGATCGACCTGGCCTTCACCCAGCTCGCCGTGATCCTGGCGATCGCGTTCGTGGCCGGCCCCTTCTACGTGCGGCAGGCGATCGCGACGTTCGAGGCGCTGGACGACGACCTGATCCTGGCGGCCCGCACCCTCGGCGCCGGGCCGGGGCGCGCGTTCTGGCGCATCGCCCTGCCCCTCAGCTCCGGCGGCCTGAGCGCTGGGGCAGCGCTCTGCCTGGCCCGCGGGATCGGCGAGTTCGGGGCCACGATCATGTTCGCGGGTAGCCTGCAGGGGGTCACCCAGACGGTGACCCTCGCGATCTACGACGCCCTCAACGTCGATTTCGACGTGGCGCTCGCGATCGGCGGCCTGCTCGTGGTGGTCAGCGCCGTCGTCCTCCTCGGCCTGAAGCTGCTCCTGCACTGGCGCCTCTCCGACTCGACATCCACGTTCCGCTTCGCCACTTCGAGCTCCGGGTAGCGCTCGACGTGGCCGACGGCGAGACCGTCGCGCTGGTGGGGCCCTCCGGGGCCGGGAAGACGACGGTGCTGCGCGCGATCGCGGGGGCGGTCCGCCCCAAGGGCGGGCTCGTCGCCCTGGGCGACCGGGCGCTCTTCGACGCGGCCCGCCGGATCGACCTGGCGCCCGAGGACCGCGGGGTGGGCTACGTGTTCCAGGAGTACGCCCTCTTCCCCCACATGACGGTGCGCCAGAACGTGGCGTTCGCGGGCAAGGCGCGGGCCGACGAGCTGCTGGAGCGGTTCGGGATCGCCCACCTGGCCGACGCCCGGCCGCGGCGCCTGTCCGGCGGGGAGCGCCAGCGCGTGGGCCTGGCGCGCGCGCTGGCCAGCGGGCCCGGGGTGCTGCTGTTCGACGAGCCGCTGTCGGCGCTCGACGCCCACACCCGCGACCGCGTGCGGGGCGAGCTGTTCGAGCTGCTGCGCGAGCTGCAGCTGCCGGCGCTGCTGGTGACCCACGACTTCGAGGACGCCGCCGCCCTGGCGGACCGGGTGGGCGTGATCTCCCTCGGCCGGGTGCTCCAGATGGGGACGCCGGCCGGGCTGCTGGACGAGCCCGCCGACGCGTTCGTCGCGAGCTTCGTCGGCAGCAACATGATGGCCGGCACCGCCCGCCGGGTCGCGGCCGGCCGCGTGGAGGTGGTGCTCGAGCAGGGCGCCGTGGTGCACGCGGCGGACGGCCCCGAGGGTCCGGTGGGGGCCGTCGTGCACCCGTGGGACGTGACGCTGGCCCCCGAGGGGGACCCGCCGGACGGCCGCAACCGCCTCCGCGCCCCCGTCGGGGCCATCACGCCGCGGGGCGACCGCGTCCGCGTGCGCGTGGGGCCGCTGGTGGCCGAGATCCCCGCCGTCGTGGCCGAGGCGGCCGGCGTCGCCCCGGGCCGGGTCGTCACCGCGACCTGGGCCCCCGAGTCCACCCGCCTGGTGCCGCTGGCGCCGGCCGCGAACGGCACACCACCACCCGAGGAGGGGTGAACATGGAGATCAGCGCGCGCAACCAGCTCCCCGGCACGATCACGCGCATCGCGCTCGCCGAGGTCATGGCCGAGGTGACGCTCGACGTCGGCGGCCAGGAGGTCGTCGCCGCCGTGACCCGCGGAAGCGTCGAGCGGATGGGGCTGAAGGAGGGCGACACGGTGACCGCCATCATCAAGGCGACCGAGGTCATGATCGGCCGATGAGCGACGCCGGCTAACCCGACCCCGTGACCGACCGGAGGGCGTCGCGGAGCTTCGTCCGCGCGCCGGTCCGGACGATCCCGCCGCGGTAGACGCGGGCGCCGAACCAGACGGCGGCGACGGCGGACGCGGCCGTCAGGACCAGGGCCAGGGCCATCTGCGCCGGGGGGACGCCGCCGGCGGCGACGCGCATCGGCATCATCATCGGGGCGAACGGCGGCAGGATCGACCCGAGCTGGACCCAGCCGGCGTCCGGGTCGCCGGGGACGACGGTCGCGCCGAGGTAGCCCACCAGCAGCAGCGCGGCCGGGAGGCCGGTCACCTGCCCCACCTCCTGCTGGCGCCCCACCAGCGAGCCGAGCGCCCCGTACACGGCGGCGTACAGCGCGTAGCCGGCCACAAACCACACGACCGCCCAGGCCACGACCGGGCCGGTGGTCGCGGGCAGCTCCGCCACGTCCAGCGCCACCGCGGCGATCAGGGCCGGGATCGCGGCCGACGCGAGTTGGATCAGCGTGGTCGCGCCGATCCCGATGACCTTGCCCAGCAGCAGCTCCACCGGGCGCAGGCTGGCCAGCAGCACCTCCGACACGCGGCTGGTCTTCTCCTCCGCCACGCCCGACGCCAGGATCGCCCCCGAGAAGAGCAGCGCCAGGTACAGCACGACCGCCGCGATGTAGCCCACCGCCAGGTCGCCGCCGGTGAAGTCGTCCGGGTTGGACTCACGGACGTCCAGCGCGGGCGGGGTCACCGCCTCGGCCACCTGGGCGGGCGGCACGCCCGCGTCCGACAGCGCGCCCGTCACCCGCGCCGTCGCCAGGCCCTGGACGATCACCGCGCGCAGCCCGTCCGACAGCTCCTTCTCCACCACCACCCGGGTCGCGGCCGGAGCCGGCAGCACGATCACGCCGGCGTCCACGTCGCCGGACGCGCCGAGGCGCTCCGCGGCGGCCGGGTCGACGTCCCGGATCGTCAGCTCGGAGCCCTGGGCGCGGGCGCCCGCCCGCAGCGCCGCGTCCAGCTCGGCCGGGGCGCCGGCCGCCGAGAGCGCGATGGTGCGGCGGTCCGGCCCGTCGCCGCCGACGAAGACGGGGATGACCACGGCCGCCAGGCCCGCCGCCAGCAGCACCAGCGTCGTGATCTTGAAGGTCTTCGTGCGCATCCGCTCGCGCATCTCCCGGCCCGCGACCAGGCGGATCATCGGCCAGCGCATCAGCCCGGCCCGCCCCCGTTGCGCCCCACCGCCTCCAGGAACAGCTCCGCGAGCGTCGGCTGCTCCAGGCCGAAGTCGCGCACCGTCCCCGCCTCGCGCACCCGGTCGAGCAGTGCCAGCGGGTCGGCCCCCGGCGCCAGGGCCAGGCGCAGGCCGCTGGCGTCGGACGAGGTCACGCGCACGCCCTCGGCGCCCTCCAGGCGGCGGCGCGCCTCCTCGCCCTCCACGTCCACGCGCAGCTCCCGCCTGCCGCTCCGCGCCTTCAGGTCGCTCACGCGGCCCTCCAGGACCAGGCGCCCCCGGTCGATCACGGCCACCGACTCGCAGAGGTCCTCCACCAGGTCCAGCTGATGGCTCGAGAACAGCACCGTCCGACCCGCGCGGGCAGCCTCCTGGACGATCTCCGACAGGCTCGCCGCCGCCAGCGGGTCGAGGCCCGAGAACGGCTCGTCGAGCACCAGAACCTCCGGCTCGTGCACCAGGGCCGCCGCCAGCTGCACCCGCTGCTGGTTGCCCAGCGAGAGCTGCTCGACCGACTCGCCGCCGCGGTCGCCCAGGCCCAGGCGCTCCAGCAGCGCGTCCGTCCGCGCGCCCGCCTCCCCCTTCTCCACCCCGGCCAGGCGCGCCAGGTACACCAGCTGGTCGCGCACACGCATGTCCGGGTACAGCCCACGCTCCTCCGGCATGTAGCCGAAGCGGCGGCGCGTCTCCACGTCGAGCGGCCGGCCGTCGTAGCGGACGACGCCCGCGTCGGCCGGGATGACGCCGAACACGATCCGCATCGCCGTGGTCTTCCCCGAGCCGTTGGGGCCCAGCAGGCCGACCACCTGGCCGGGCGGCACCGCCACGGTCAGCCCGTCGAGGGCCACCCGCTCGCCGTACCGCTTGGTCAGGGCATCCAGCTCCAGCACCAGGGGGAGCCTGCCCTCAGTCGCCGGTGGCGAATCGTGAGGAGACCGTCACATAGTCGTCCCACGTGTCCACGTCCGCCGGGATCGGCGCATCGACCGGCACGGCCAGGAACCGCTCGGGATGGGCGTCGCGGACCTTCCACACCGCCTTGTCGCCGTGGAGGGCGCGCAGGTCGGGGAACGCGTCCGCCGCGAACGCCATCGGGTGCCCGGGAACCCCCCGCCACTCGGCGATGGCCGCCCACGGCCGCGACGCATCCCACGCGTCGCGAACCGCGTCGATCACCGCCGGGCCCACCCCGGGCATGTCGCCCAGCACCAGCACCACGGCGTCGGCGTCGCCCGCCGCGTCGAGGCCCGCCAGCAGCGACGACGCGCACCCCTCGCCGTACGCGTCGTTCTGCACCACCCGGGCGCGCGCCGGCGCGACGGCGGCGCGCGCGGCGCCGGCCGCGCCGCCGAGCACCAGCACCACGTCGTCCAGCCGCGACGCCTCGGCGTCGCGCAGCACCCAGCCCAGCAGCGTGGTGTCGCCCAGCGGCAGCGCCTGCTTCGGGCGACCGAGGCGGCGCGACGCGCCCGCCCCCATCACGATGCCGACCACCCGGGTCATGGTCCGAGCCTAGCCGTCGCCGGTTCCGGCGCTTGACAGAGCAAGCGCTTGTGATGAACGCTACTTTCCGGCGCGGCCCCGGACGGCCACCCGCGCACTCGGAGGGACCCGCGCCACCGGACAGGTCGACCACCGGAAAGGCGCGTGCCCATGCTCCCGGCTCGATTCGACTACCTGGCCCCGGCCTCGCTCGACGAGGCCCTGTCGATCCTCGCCGAGCGCGGCGAGGACGCGAAGGTGCTGGCGGGGGGCCAGAGCCTGATCCCGCTGATGAAGTTCCGCCTGGCCCAGCCGGCGGTGCTCGTCGACCTGGGCGGGGTGCCCGGGCTCGACGGGCTGGAGGAGGGCGCCGACGGATTGCGCATCGGGGCGATGCGGACCACGGCGGCGCTCGCCGACGACGACCTGCTGCGCGAGCGCTACACCGCGATGGCCACGGCCGCGCCGCTCATCTCCGACCCGATCATCCGCAACCGCGGCACCCTCGGGGGCTCCCTCGCCCACGCCGACGCGGCCGGCGACTGGGGCTCGGTGATGCTCGCGCTCGGCGCCGAGGTGGTGGCGCGGAGCGCATCCGGGGAGCGGACGATCCCCATCGGCGACCTGTTCCTGGGGACGTTCACGACCTACCTGGAGCCGGACGAGCTCATCACCGAGGTCCGGGTGCCGCGCGCGCCCGAGCGGTCCGGCGGGACGTACCTCAAGCTCGAGCGCAAGGTCGGGGACTACGCGACCGTCGCGGCGGCGGTGCAGGTGGAGATGAGCAACGGGCACGTCGGCCGGGCCGGCATCGCCCTCACCGCCGTCGGCGCCACCAACATCCGCTGCGAGGCGGCCGAGGCCGCGCTGGCGGGAGCCGAGCCCACCGACGAGGCGCTCGACGAGGCGGCCCGCCTGGCCGCCGATGCCGCCGACCCGTGGGACGACATCCGGGGATCGGCCGCCTACAAGCGCCAGGTGGCGCGGGTGTTCGTGCGGCGCGGACTGGCGCGGGCGGTGGAGATCGCCCGCGGGAACTGAGGAGGAGACGCGATGCAGATCGAGGTGACCGTCAACGGCACCGTCCACGCGGTGGACGTCGAGCCGCGCACGCTGCTCGTGACCTTCCTGCGCGACACGCTGCGCCTCACCGGCACCCACATCGGCTGCGACACGTCGAGCTGCGGCGTGTGCACCGTCCTGCTGGACGGCACGCCGGTGAAGTCGTGCACGGTGTTCGCGGTCCAGGCCAACGGCCACTCCCTGACCACGGTCGAGGGCCTGGCCAACGGCGCCGAGCTCCACCCGGTGCAGCAGGCGTTCCACGAGGAGCACGGCCTGCAGTGCGGGTTCTGCACGCCGGCGATGATGCTGGTGGGGTCGGCGCTGCTGGAGCGCAACCCGGACCCGACCGAGGAGGAGGTGCGCTGGGCCATCAGCGGCAACCTGTGCCGCTGCACCGGCTACCAGAACATCGTCAAGGCGATCCAGGCGGCCGGCGCGGCCTCGCGCACCGGCGCGCCGGCCTGAGGGGGCGGAGATGGCGACGACCGGGAACGGCGTCCGCGGCATCGGGCACAGCGTCAAGCGCGTCGAGGACGCCCGCTTCATCCGCGGCAAGGGCAACTACGTCGACGACCTCCAGTTGCCGGGGATGCTGCACATGGCGATCCTCCGCAGCCCCCTCCCCCACGCCCGCATCAACGGGATCGACGCGTCCCGGGCGAGCGCCCTGCCGGGGGTGGTGGCGGTGGTCACCGGCGACCTGATGGCGCAGCACAACCTGGCGTGGATGCCGACGCTGTCCGGCGACACCCAGGCGGTGCTGGCCACCGACAAGGTGCGATTCCAGGGCCAGGAGGTCGCCGCCGTGGTCGCGGAGGACCCATACGTGGCGCACGACGCCCTGGAGCTGATCGACGTCGACTACGAGCCGCTGCCCGTGGTCACCGACCCGACGTCCGCCTTCGCCGACGGGGCCCCCGTGATCCGCGACGAGAAGGACGGGCAGTCGGACAACCGCTGCTACCACTGGGAGGCCGGCGACGCCGAGGCCACCCGCGCGGCGTTCGACCAGGCGGACGTGGTGGTGAAGCTCTCGACCCACTACCCGCGGTCGCACCCCTCCCCCCTGGAGACGTGCGGGGTGGTGGCCGACGTGAACCCGGCGACGGGCCACGCCACCATCCACATGACCTCGCAGGCGCCCCACGCCCATCGCACCCTCTTCGCGATCGTGGCGGGGCTGCCCGAGCAGAACATCCAGATCATCTCGCCGGACATCGGCGGCGGCTTCGGCAACAAGGTGCCGATCTACCCCGGCTACGTCTGCGCGACCGCCGCGTCGCTGCTCATCGGGCGGCCGGTGAAGTGGGTCGAGACCCGCACCGAGAACCTCATCTCCACGGGCTTCGCCCGCGACTACCACATGGACGGCGAGCTGGCGCTCACGCGCGACGGGAAGATGCTGGGGATGCGCGTGAACATGGCGTCCGACAACGGCGCCTTCTACGCCGACGCCCAGCCCACCCAGTTCCGGGCCGGCCTGTTCCACATCTGCACCGGCTCGTACGACATGCCGGCGGCGCACATCGTGTGCGACGGCGCGTACACCAACAAGGCGCCCGGCGGCGTGGCGTACCGCTGCTCGTTCCGGGTCACCGAGGCCAGCTACCTCATCGAGCGGCTCGTCCAGAACGCGGCGCTCGAGCTCGACATGGACCCCGCCGACCTGCGGGCGAAGAACTTCATCCCGCCGGAGGCGTTCCCCTACCACTCGGTCACGGGCTTCGTCTACGACTCGGGCGAATACCAGAAGGCGCTGGACCTGGCGCTGGAGAAGGTCGGCTACGCCGACTTCCGCCGCGAGCAGGCCGAGGCCCGCGCGCAGGGCCGGCTGATCGGCATCGGCATCGCCAGCTTCACCGAGGTGGTGGGCGCCGGGCCGATGCGCCAGTACGACATCGCCGGACTCAAGATGTTCGACTCCGCCGAGCTGCGGGTGCACCCCACCGGCAAGGCGATCCTTAAGCTGGGCGTGAAGAGCCAGGGCCAGGGCCACGAGACGACGTTCGCCCAGATCGTGGCGGAGGAGCTCGGCATCCCGCCGGAGGACATCGCCGTCCGCGAGGGCGACACCGACAACACCCCGTACGGGCTCGGCACCTACGCGTCGCGGAGCACCCCCGTCGCGGGCGCGGCGACCGCGGTGATCTCGCGCAAGCTGCGCGAGAAGGCCCGCCTCATCGCGGCCCACCTGCTGGAGACGTCGGCCGACGACCTGGAGTGGACCACCGGGCGGTTCTCGGTGAAGGGCGCGCCGGAGCGCAGCGTGTCGATCCAGGACATCGCGTTCGCCGCCTACACCAACCACCCCGACGGCATGGAGGCCGGCCTGGAGGGCGTCCACTACTACGACCCGCCGAACATGACGTACCCGTTCGGCAGCTACATCGTCGTGGTGGAGGTCGACTCCGACACCGGCGAGTGGAAGGTGCTGCGGATGGTCGCCGTCGACGACTGCGGCGTGCGCATCAACCCGATGATCGTGGAGGGCCAGATCCACGGCGGCCTGACCGAGGGCTACGCGATGGCCTCGATGCAGCAGATCGCCTTCGACGACGACGGCAACTGCATCGGCTCGAACTTCATGGACTACCTCATCCCCACCGCGTGGGAGACGCCGAAGTTCGAGACGTTCGAGACCGTCACGCCCTCCCCCCACCACCCGATCGGCGCGAAGGGCGTCGGCGAGTCGGCCACCGTCGGGTCGCCCGCCGCGTACGTCAACGCGGTGATCGACGCCCTCGCCCACCTGGGCGTGCGGAACATCGACATGCCCGTGACGTCCGCGAAGGTGTGGGAGGCGATGGAGGCGGCGCGGGCCGGCGGGGCGACGTGACCACCGACGTGCTGGAGCTGTCGCGCGAGCGCCGGCGGAGGGGCGAGCCGTGCGTCATGGCCACGGTGGTCTGGCGCCGGGCCCCCTCGTCCGGCAAGGAGGGCGCGAAGGCGCTGATCGGGCCGGACGGCGGGGTCCGCGGGTGGCTGGGCGGCGCGTGCGCCGAGCCCGCGGTGGTGCAGGAGGCGCTCCGCGCGCTGGAGGACGGCGCCCCACGGCTGATGTTCCTGGGGCCGGCCGACGAGCTGGAGGGGCGCAGGCGCGACGGCATGGTCTCGGTGCCGATCGCCTGCCAGAGCGAGGGGGCGCTGGAGGTGTACCTGGAGCCGATGTTCCCGTCGCCGCACCTCGTGGCGGTGGGCCGCTCGCCGGCGGCGGTCGCGCTGGCCGGGATCGCCGGCGCCCTGGGGTGGCGGGCGGTCGCGGTCGACGACGCCGACCTTGCGGCCGCCGGCGCCGGGCCCGGGTCGTACGTGGTCGTGGCGACCCAGGGGCACTACGACGAGGAGGCGCTCGAGCAGGCGCTGGCCAGCGGGGCCGCCTACGTCGGCCTGGTCGCCTCGCGCACGCGCGCCGAGACGGTGCTGGGCTACCTCCGCCAGCGGGGCGTCGCCGAGGAGGACCTGGCCCGCGTCCACGCCCCCGCCGGGCTCGACCTGGGCCGCATCCCGCCGGAGGAGATCGCGGTGGCGATCGCCGGCGAGATCGTGCGCCTGCGCGCCGAGGGCGCCCTGCGCCCCGCGGCGCCGGCGGTGGAGACGGCCGCGATGGCCGTCGACCCCGTGTGCGGGATGACCGTCGAGGTCGCCACGTCGCGCCACCGGCTGGAGCGCGACGGCGAGGTGGTGCACTTCTGCTGCGCCGGCTGCCTCGTCGCGTTCGACACGGGCACGCACCACGGGTGAGCGCGGCGCGGGCACCGCGCGGCGCCGCCGGCATCGCGGCCACCTCCGCCCTGGCGGCGGCCGCGCTGGCCGGGCTGGGCGCGAGCGCGTGGGCGCCGGTGGTGCACCACGGGCCGGCGGGCGGCCACGTCCACGCCGCGGCCGGGCTCGCCGCGGCCGCGTGGATGGTGGGCTGGGGGATCATGGCGGCGGCGACGATGCTGCCCGTCGCCGCGCCGCTCGCCCGCCGCGTCCACTCCCCCGCCCTGCTCGCCGCGGGGTTCCTGGCGGCGTGGGCCGCGCTCGGGGCGGTGGTGCTGGCCGGCGTCGCGGCGCTCGGCGCGTCCGGGGTGCCGCCCGCCGCCGCGGGCGGGGCGGCGCTGCTCGCCGCCGGGGCGTTCCAGCTCACGCCGGCGAAGGAGCGGGCCCTGGCGCGCTGCCGCGACCATGAGGGCCCCGCGGCGTCCGCCGACCCCACGGGCGACGCCGTCCGCGCGGGCCTGGCGCAGGGACGCGCGAGCGTCGCGTGCTGCGGGCCGCTGATGGCGGCGGTGGCACTCGGCGCCGTGGGCGGCACGCTGCCGATGCTGGCGGCCGGCGCGGCGATGGCCACCGAGGCGGCCGCGCCGTGGGGCGCCCGGCTCACCCGGCCCCTCGGCGCGGCCCTCCTCGTGGCGGGGGTCCTCGCCCTCGCCTAGCCGGGCATCCCGGCGACCCCGAGCAGCGCCATCACGTTGCCGGCGGGGTCGGTGAACCAGGCGATGTCGGGGGCGCCGTCGGCGAACCGGTGCACGCCGCGCTCGTCGACGTCCGCCAGGTCCGGGTAGCGGGCGAACGCGACGCCCTTCGCGGTCAGCGCGTCCACGGCCGCGCCGACGTCCTCCACGGGGAAGTGCAGCACGGTGAACGTCGCGGGCTGGTGCGTGTCGCCCTTGCCGTAGACCATGATCCGGGCCCCCGAGCCGAGGTGCACGACCAGGATGCCGTGCATCGCGCCCTCCTCCACGTCGAGGCCCAGCACGTCCTCGTAGAACGTGCGCGCCGTCCCGGCGTCGTCCACGGAGAAGCTCGCGAAGGCCTGCGTGTCGCCGAGCATGTCGATTCCTCCTGGTCGCGTTCGTCGCATCATCGACGACCGACATCCCGCAGGGGGAACGTCCCGGTCCGGAGCTAGTCTGCAGGCCGCCGATGGGAAGGACCACCACATGACGACGACCACCGCCCCCGCCACGACCACCGCCGGCCTGGGCGACGCGCGCGCCCGCTGGCTCGCGCTGATCGTCCTGTGCCTGGGCGACCTGATGATCGTGCTGGACGGGACGATCGTGAACGTCGCTCTCCCCTCGATCCGCGACGACCTCGGCTTCGACGAGACGTCGCTCGCCTGGGTCGCGAACGCCTACCTGCTCACGTTCGGCGGCTTCCTGCTGCTGGGCGGGCGGCTCGGCGACATCTTCGGGCAGCGCAGGATGTTCCTCATCGGCATCGTGGGCTTCACCGCCGCGTCGGTGGCGTGCGGCCTCTCGACCACGCAGGGGATGCTGGTGGTGTCCCGGGCCGTCCAGGGGCTCGGCGGCGCCCTGGTGTCGGCTGTCGCGCTGTCGCTCCTGATGACGCTGTTCACCGAGCCGGCGGAGCGTGCGAAGGCGATGGGCATCTTCGGCTTCGTGCTGTCCGGGGGCGGCGCGGCCGGCGTGCTGCTGGGCGGCGTCCTGACCGATCTGCTCAGCTGGCACTGGATCTTCCTGGTCAACGTCCCGGTCGGGATCGTGGTGTTCATGCTGTCCACGCGCCTGCTCCCCGCGCCCCCGCCGGCGGCCGCCGGCCGCATCGACTGGGCGGGCGCGATCACCGTCACCGGCGCCCTGGTGCTCGCCGTGTACGCGATCATCAACGGCAACGAGTGGGGCTGGGGCGACCCCCGCACGCTGGGCATGCTCGGCGCCGCGGCGGTGCTGCTCGTGACCTTCCTGGTGGTCGAGTCGCGCACGGCCCAGCCGCTGGTGCCGCTCCGGCTCTTCCGCATCCGATCCGTGTCGGCGGCGAACGGGATCGGCGTGCTGATGGCGGCCGGCATGTTCGCCTGGTTCTTCTTCTCCGCCCTCTACCTCCAGCAGATCCTGGGGTACACGCCGCTCGAGGTGGGGCTCGTGTACCTGCCGTCCATGATCGTGTGGGGCGGGGCCTCGATCGTCTCGGACAAGGTGGTGATGCGGTTCGGCATCCTGAGGCCGCTGGTGTTCGGCCTGGGACTCATGGCCATCGGGCTCGTCCTGTTCGCCCGGACGCCGGTCGACGGCAGCATCCTGCTGGACGTCATCCCCGGCACCCTCGCGATCGGCCTGGGCGCCGGCATCGCTTTCAACCCGATCCTGCTCGCCGCGATGAGCGGCGTCGGCCCCGCCGAGTTCGGGCTCGCCTCCGGGGTGGTGAACACCGCGTTCATGATGGGTGGCGCGGTGGGCCTGGCGGTCCTCGCCAGCGTGGCGGCGTCGCGTACCGACTCGCTGGAGGCGGCCGGCGACTCCGCGGAGGTCGCGCTGAACGGCGGCTACCACGCCGCGTTCCTGGTGGGCGCGCTGTTCGTGGTGGCGGGGATCACGCTCGCGCTGCTGCTCCTGCGCGGCGTCACGATGTCGGCGCCCGAGGTCGCCGCCGAGGAGGCCGGCGAGCTCCCCTCGCCGGCCACGGTCGACGCCTAGGCTGCGGGGGCGCTCCGCCGGCGCCCTCATCTCCCTGCTCCTCCTGGCGGCGCCGGCCGCCGCGGCGCCCCAGATCCGCACCGCGACGCCCGCCGACGACGGCGGGCACCCCGGCCCGGGCGACCGCACGGAGTGGTGGTTCGTGAGCGCCGTCGACCCGGCTCAGGACCTGGCGGTCGCCGCCGCCCTGGGCGCCCGGTTCCCGGGCGGGCCGCCGGCGACCGTCGTGTTCCTCTACCTGCCCGACGGCACGGTCACCACGGTCGGCGCGCCCCGGCTGCTCACGGCGGAACCCGCCACGGACCGCGCCGACGTCCGCCTGGGGCCCGACCGGTTCCGGTCGACCGGGCCGGGCCGGTACCGGCTGCACGTGGACATGCCGGCCGGCATCGCGCTCGCAGGAGACCCGCCCGGGCCGGTGCGCCTCGACCTCGACCTCACGGCCACCGCGCCAGGGTTCACGGCGGGGCCGCTGGCGCTGCCCGGCGGCCGTGACCTCTCGTGGACCGTCGCCGCCCCGTCCGCCCGCGTGACCGGCACGATCCGCGCCGGCGACCGCACGTTCCGGCTGCGCGGCGCGCCCGGCTACAGCGACCACAACTACGGGGCGTTCGACCTGGGCGACGCCTCCCACGGCGGGTGGGACTGGAGCCAGGTGCACCTGCCGGGCGGCCGCAGCCTGGTGACTGGGATCGTGCGGCCCGCCGACCCGTCCATGCGCGACGGAGCCCTGGTGCTGTCGGACGCCTCGGGACGCATCGCCGAGGGCCGCGCCGCCGGGGCGCGGGTGCGCCGCTCCGACTGGTCGGCCGAGGGAGACCACCCCTACCCGCGCGCCGTGATCCTGCATGCCCGCCTGTCCGGCGGGTGGCGGGCCACGGTGCGGTACGCGGCGCGGCGGGCGTCGCCGCTGCGGTTCACCCTGGACGGGTCGAGCGCGCTGGTGGAGGTGGAGGCGCGCACCTCCGGCGCGCTGCGCCGCGACGGCCGCGTGGTGGCGCGATGGCGGGACGCCCCCGCCTTCTACGAGTACGAGTCCACGCCGCTCACCCGCGAGCGCGACGCCGCGCCCGGCAGCCTCACCCGGGCCGCTGCCGCCGCCGAGGCCGCGGTGGCTCACGCCGCGGCGTAGACCGCCCGCGCCGCGTCGTCCAGGAAGCAGAACCGCACGAGCGTCACGACCGCCGAGGCCTCCACCGCCCCGGTGACCGCCCCCACCGCGACGGGCGCCGCGCGGTCCAGCGGATAGCCGAAGATCCCCGTCGATATGGCGGGCAGCGCGATGGTGGCGAGGTCCTCCTCCTCGGCGCGCGCCACCACGGCGCGATGGGCGGCGGCCAGCAGCCCGGCCTCGCCGGCGTCCCCACCCCGCCACACGGGCCCCACGGCGTGGATGACCGCCCGCTGCGGCAGGCGGCCCGCCCGCGTGACCACCGCGCCGCCCGTGGGGCAGTGGCCGATGCGGCGGGAGTCCTCCTCCAGGTCGGGCCCCGCCGCCCGGGCGATGAGACCGGCGACGCCGCCGCCGTGGGCCAGGTGCTCGTTGGCCGGGTTCACGATCGCGTCGACCTCCTGCGTCAGCAGGTCGGCGATCACGAACTCGACGGTCGCGGCCACGACGCCAGGATAGTCACGCGGGGGCGCAGGACCTCAAGGACGCCGCCGGGCGGTCGATCGAACTGGGGACATGTCTCGACGCCGTCATGTGGTCGCCCTCGCCTCGGCCGCGGTCCTGACGGTGGTGGCCGTCGCGGGCGCGGCGCCCACCATCACCGAGTACGGCGCCGGGCTCACCAGCGGCCAGAAACCGACCGGGATCACCGCGGGTGCCGACGGCAACCTGTGGTTCACCGAATCCGGTGGCTCCGGGGCGATCGGGAGGATCACGCCCGGCGGCGCCGTCACGGAGTTCACGGCGGGCCTCACCGCCGGCGCCGCCCCGACGAGCATCGCCGCCGGCCCCGACGGCAACCTCTGGTTCACCGAGCAGGCCAACCCGGGTCGCATCGGCCGCATCACGCCGGCGGGCACGATCACCGAGTTCACCGCCGGGCTCTCCAACGACGGCCAGCCGACCGGGATCACCGCGGGCCCCGACGGGGCGCTGTGGTTCACGGAGGCCAAGAACCCCGGGCGGATCGGCCGCATCACCACGTCCGGCGTCATCACAGAGTTCACCGCGGGCCTGACCACCAACGCCCAGCCCACCGACATCGTCACGGGCCCGGACGGCAACCTGTGGTTCACGGAGAACGCCAACCCCGGCCGCATCGGTCGCATCACGCCCGCCGGGGTCGTCACCGAGTTCACCGCCGGCCTCACGACCAACTCGCAGCCCTCCGACATCACCGCGGGCCCCGACGGCAACCTGTGGTTCACCGAGTACGGCAACCCCGGCCGGATCGGCCGCATCACCACGGCCGGGGTCATCACCGAGTTCACGGCCGGGCTTACCACCAACGCCCAGCCCACCGACATCCTCACCGGCCCCGACGGCAACCTCTGGTTCACCGAGCAGGCCAACCCCGGCCGCATCGGCCGCATCACCACGGCCGGGGTCATCACCGAGTTCACCACCGGGCTCACCGCCAACGCCCAGCCCGTGGGCATCGCCGCCGAGCCCGACGGGAACATGTGGTTCACCGAGCAGGCCAACCCGGGCCGCATCGGCCGGATCACGATGCCGCCGGGCGTGTCGGGGACGGCGGCGACCGGCGTGACCCCCGAGGCCGCGACCCTGGGCGCCGTCGCCTCCCCCCGCTCCCAGGCGACCACCTACGTGGTCGAGTACGGCACGACGGCGGTCTACGGGGCGCAGACCCCGGCGACGTCCGCCGGCGCCGGCGCGACCCCCGTCGCCGTCGGTGTCCCGGTGTCCGGGCTGACCCCCCGCACGACGTACCACTTCCGCGTGGTGGCGACCAACGCGACCGGGACCACCACCGGCCCCGACGCGACGTTCACGACCGCCGCGCCCCCGGCGGCCGCCCCGCCGCCCGCCGGTCCGGGCGGCCCCCCGGCGCCCCCCACCGTCGCGCCGCCCGCCCTGGGGCGGTCCGTGTCGGCCGGGGTGGTCTCGGGGACGATCCGCGTGCGGCTGCCGGGGTCGTCGAGCTTCGCCGTCCTCGACGACGCGGGCTCCCTCCCCGTGGGCACCACGATCGACGCCCGCGACGGCGTCCTCACCCTCAGCAGCGCCCTGCCCGGCGGCGGAGCGCAGACGGGCACCTTCTGGGACGGTCTCTTCGGCGTCCGGCAGGACCGCGGGACCGGCATGACCCACCTCCTGGTGCGCCGCCCGGCGGGCTGCGCCGCGAAGCCCGCCGGGCGGGTGGCCGAGTCGTTCGGCAAGAAGCGCCGCCGCCCGCCGCAGAACAGCCTGTGGGGCTCCGACTCCGGCGGGCGCTTCAGCACCCACGGCGCCAACAGCGTGGCGGCCGTGCGCGGGACGCGGTGGCTCACGGTGGAGCGGTGCGACGGCACCCTGACGCGCGTGATGAGCGGCCGGGTCCTGGTCCGCGACGTGCGTGCGGGCCGTCGCGTGATGCTGACGGCCGGCCGTCAGTACCTGGCCGGGCGCTGAGGTGAGGCTGCGGCCGCCTCAGGCGGCCGAGGCCAGCAGCGCCCGGCGCACCGCCAGGCCGCCCATCCGCAGCATGTGCTGGCCCGCCAGCGCCCGCCAGCCGGCGTAGGGCAGGAAGAACTCGTCCACCTCGGCCTCCGTCGCGGTCGCCGAGCGGGGGCGCCCGCTGCGCACCTGCCCCACCAGCACGCGGTAGGCCAGATCGCCGGACGGCAGCGCGTCGGGATCGCCCTGCCCGTGCAGCGCCAGGCACGCGATCGTCCACGTCCCGATCCCGGGGACCGCGCGCAGGCGGGCGTGGCCGGCGGCGCGGCGGGCGGGGTCGAGCAGGTCGACCCGGCCGGAGGCCACCTCGCGTGACGCCCGGATGAGCGCCATCGAGCGGCCGGCCGAGAGGTCGCACGCGCGCAGCTCGGCGGGGGCCAGCCGCGCGACCGCCGCCGGCCCGGGCGCGTCGCGCATCCCGGTGCCGGCGTCACGGCGGCCGTGGCGGGCGATGAGGCGACGCTGGATGGCGGTCGCCTGCTCGCCGGTGATGAGCTGCTCGCACACCGCCCACACCAGCGCCTCGTACGGCATGGGCCGGCGGTCGGGGCGCACGTCGGGCGCCGCGCGCAGCGACGGGCCGATGACCGGGTCGGCGCCGAAGCGGTCGGCGAACGGCCGCAGGTCATCGTCGACCGCCGTCCAGAAGCGGGCGCGCGCCATGCCGGCCTCGGCGGCGCGGGCGTCGCGCGACTCGGCGCGCAGGCGCACGTTGCGGCCCGCGTGCCACGCGCGCAGCAGCACGGGATGGCCGTCGATGTGCACCAGCCGCTCCACCCGGCCGTCGCGGCGTCGGGCCAGCCGGTCCCACCCGAGGCGCGGCATGCGCACCGGCCAGGCGGGGGTCACCTCGTCGTCGAGCGTCACCTCCGGGATCATGCCGCGGACAGCCACTTGCTGGCCTCGCGGCGGCGCGCCTCGAGCTGCTCCAGGGTCGCCTCGCCCACCCGCTCGACCCCCACCTGGCGGTTGAGCTCGGCGTTCACCTGCTGGTGCGACAGCCCCGTCAGGCGGGAGATGAGCCGCACCAGCGACGCATTGGCGTCGCGCAGCGCGCGGCGGCGCTCGCGGGGCGAGGCCACGGGGCGGCCGTCGGGATCGTCGGGAGCGGGCGGCAGCACCTGCGGCGCCGGGGCCAGGTCCAGCAGCACCCCCTCGTCGAGGGTCGCCACCGGCGCGGGCTGCCACGCGGCGCCCGCCGGGTCGCCCTCCCCGGTCGCGACCGCGGAGATCGCGGCAAACAGGTTCATCTGGTCGCCCGGCTCCGGGGGCTCCACGAGCTCCCGGGGCTCCTCCTCGGGGAGCGGCTCGCCGTCATCGTCCAGGCGCCGCAGGCTGTGGCGGCGCTGCTCGGCGATCGCGAAGGCGTGGCCGCGCAGACGCGGGTCGTCGGGGATGAACATGTGGCTCGGCTGGGCCCCGAGCCCCCGCGTCCAGCGCACCAGGCGCCCCACGGCCTGACGGAAGAAGAGCTCCGTCGTGGTGGTGGTGGCGAACACGCCGACGCGCAGCCGGGGGATGTCGACGCCCTCGGAGAGCATCCGCACCGCCACGATCCAGGGCTCCGTGCCCTGCCCGAACGCGGCGATCCGCCCCGACGCGCCGGGGTCCTCGGACACCGCGACCACGGGAGTGATCCCCAGGCGGCGGCGCATGATCCCGGCGATCCCGCGGGCGTGGTCCTGGTCCATGGCGATCACCACGCCGCCCGCGTCGGGGTGGCCGGCCCTCACCTGCCCCAGCGTCGCGTGGGCCTTCGCCAGCACGGCCGGGAGCCACTCGCCGTCGACCGAGAGGGCGGTGCGCAGGCGCTGCGAGGCGGCGACGGCGTCCAGGGCGTCCTGGAAGGTGGCGCGGGCGATCGTCCCGTCGCTCGCCACCCACTCCATGTCGCCGTCGGTGCGCGGGAAGTGGACGGGCCGCACCACGCCGCCGTCGCGCATCGCCTCGGCGTAGCCGTACTCCACGTCCGCCTGCGCCAGGCCGTCGTCGTCGTACCGCACGAACGGGATCGCCCGGGTGTCGGAGCGGAAGGGCGTCCCGGACAGCGACAGCCGCACGGCGGCGCCGGCGAACGCCAGGCGGGTCGCGTCCCCCCAGGCCCTCTCCTCCCCCGAGTGGTGGGCCTCGTCGAGCACGACGAAGGCGTCGCGGGCGATCCGGGCGACGTCGGCCGCACTGCCCGCGACCTGCTGGTAGGTGGTGACCATCCCGTGGACGTCGGCGGGCAGGCGGCCGTCGGCGGCCGTCCACGACGGCTCCAGGTGCAGGTCGAGCGCCTCGGCGGCGTCGGCCCACTGACCCTTCAGGTGCTGGGTCGGCGCCACCACCACCACCCGCCGGCGGGGGTGCTCCGCCAGGTGCTGGCGGACGGCCGCCAGGGCGAAGGTGGTCTTCCCCGCCCCGGGCGTCGCGACCGCCAGGAAGTCGGGCCCCTGGCGGGAATGGAAGGCGTCGAGGGCCGCCTTCTGCCAGCGGCGGAGTCGGATCCTCTGGGAGGTCTGCTGGGCCATGCGCAGCGGCGCACCCTAGACGCCGGGACGGACACCGATGAATTCCGCGCCCGTCACAAGTCGTAGTCGCGAGTTGTCAGGGAGTTGACCGAGGTGCCTCGGCTGGGGGCTATCGGTCCGTCGGGGACCTGAAGTAGCGTTGCCCGCTTCGGGGGCACGCACCGCAGAGGAGAGAGGACGAAGTTGAGGCAGTTCACCAGATGGGTCCTGAGGCACCGGCGCTGGGTCGTCGGCCTGTGGATCCTCATCGCCGTCGTGGCATTCGGATCCGTGCAGCAGTCCGTGGATGCCCTGTCGGACAAGTTCGAGCTCCCGGGCAGGGAGAGCACCGATGCCGTCAACGCCATCTACAACGAGCTCGGGACGGGCGGTCCCCGTGTCAACGGGCCGCTCACCGCGGTCGTGCAGCTCCCCGAGGGCACCACCATCGACTCGCCCGGGGCCAAGGAGGACGTCGGCGCCGCGTTCGCCAAGGTGGCGAACAGCATCCCCGACGTCCGCTACGCCGACTACTCGACCACCGGCGACCGCACGTTCGTCTCCGAGGACGGCCGCACGGCGTTCTCGGTCATGTGGTACCCGCCGAGCGACGTCGCCTTCGAGCCGGCCAAGCAGGCCATGGACCAGGCCGAGGCGGCCGCGAAGGGCCTGACGGTCGACGGTGCCCAGGTCCGGGTGACGGGCTACGACCCGCTGGCCACCGGCGACAGCGAGGAGTCGTCCGGCCCGAGCGTCCTGGTCGAGACCCTGATCGGCGGGCTGGGCGCGCTGATCGTGCTCGCGTTCGTGTTCGGCTCGCTCATGGCCTTCGTGCCGCTGCTGATGGCGGCGATCGCCATCCCCACCACGTTCCTGGTGCTGTGGCCGCTGGCGGAGGCCACCGAGGTGTCCGTCGTGGTGCAGTTCCTGATCTCGCTGATCGGGCTGGGCGTCGCGATCGACTACTCGCTGCTCATCGTGATGCGCTGGCGCGAGGAGATCGCCGCCGGCCGCGACCGCTTCGAGGCGGTCGTCGAGACGATGGAGCACGCCGGCAAGGCGGTCATCTTCAGCGGCATCGCCGTGGCGATCGGCCTGCTGGCGATGATCGTGCTGCCGGTGCCCTTCCTGCGCAGCATCGGCTACGGCGGCATGCTGATCCCGCTGATCAGCGTGCTCATCGCCATCACCCTGCTGCCGGTGGTGCTCGCGACGGTCGGGCCGCGGCTCGACCGGATCGGCGTCAGCCGGCGCACCGGCAACGCCGGCCAGGGCTGGGTGCCGTGGGGCCGCTTCGTGGTGAGGCACCGCTACCTGGTGGGCGGGGCGGCGCTGGCGATCCTGGCGCTGCTGTTCATCCCCGTCCTCAACTTCTCGACCGGCACCCCGCGGGCGAACTCGCTCGCGTCGGCCGGGGCCGCGCGCGTCGCGCTCGACCAGCTGAACGACTCCGGCATCGGCGCCGGGGCCCTCAACCCGTTCGAGGTTGCGGTCATCGGCGGGAACGCCGACGCCGTCGCGAAGGCGGCGGCGGGCGCCGAGGGCGTCCGCGGGGCGGTCGCCCCGTCCGCCGCGGCCTGGGGCAACGGCGACCTGCGCGTCGTGAACGTCTTCCCGGAGGCCGAGGACAGCCCGTCCACGGTCGACTCCGTGCGCGCGGCGCTGGCCGACCAGCCCGGTCAGGTGCTGGTGGGCGGCGCCACCCCGGGCACGGCCGACTTCAACGACGCCGTCTACGGCAACTTCATCTGGGTCGTGCTCGTGATCGCGCTGATCACGTACGTCCTGCTGGCGCGGGTGTTCCGCTCGCTGCTGCTGCCGCTGAAGGCGGTGGTGTTCAACATCATCTCGATCGGCGCCGTGTGGGGCTTCATGGTCCTCTTCTGGCAGGAGGGCCACGGCTCCGGCGCGATCTTCGGCATCGAGCCGACCGGGGCGCTGACCGTCTGGATCCCGTTGATGGTGTTCGCGTTCCTCTACGGGCTCTCGATGGACTACGAGGTGTTCATCCTCAGCCGGATGCGTGAGGAGTACGACCGCGACGGCCACACCGACCGCGCCGTGGTGGCGGGCCTCGCCCGCACCGGGCGCCTGGTGACCGCCGGGTCGCTCATCCTGTTCCTGGCGTTCATCGCGCTGGCGTCGAGCCCGGGCACCGACATCAAGGTGTTCGCGACGGCGCTGGCGATCGGGATCCTGCTGGACGCGACGGTGGTGCGCAGCATGCTGCTGCCGGCGTTCGTCGCGGTGCTGGGCCGCTGGAACTGGTACCTGCCGACGTGGGCGGCGCGGATCCTGCGGGTGGAGCCGAGCTACCCCGCCCCGGAGGTCCGGGGCGAGGTGCCGCTCGAGCTCGATCCCCCCGGGGAGACGTCGCTCGGCCACGGCGCCACGCGGCCCGCACCGGCGGGCGAGTCGGGCTAGCCGGTCGTCGTCGTGGCGGCGGCGGGCGCCTCCTGGCGCGCCCGCCGCCGCGGCGACACCCCCAGCGCGAACATCGCCGCCACCAGCGCGGCCACCGCGCCCAGCCACAGGGAGGTGGTGAACCCGGACTCGGCGGGGATCGACGTGCCGGCGATCACGTCGCTGGCCAGGAGGGTCACGGCGGCCTGGCTGCCGATCACGCTGCCGACGGTCCGCACGACGGTGTTCATCCCGGTCGCGATGCCGGTCTCGGTGGGCGACACGGCGTCGGCGATCAGCTTCGGCATCGCGCCGAAGGCCACCGCGACGCCGGCCGCGCCGATCGCGTAGCCCAGCATGAGCTGCCACGGCTCGTCGTGGAACGCGGCGAGGGACGCGGAGCCGACGGCCGTGACCACCAGGCCGATCGCGAGCGACAGCTTGAAGCCCACCCAGCGGCCGAGGACGCCGCCGAAGGGGCCGGCCGGGAGCATCACGATCGCGCCGGGCAGCAGGTAGAGCGCCGACACGGTCACCGTGGCGCCGAAGCCGTAGGTGACCAGGCCCTGGACGTCCTCCGGGAGGCCGTTCGGCATCTGGGAGAAGAGCGGCAGCACGGTGAAGATCGCGTACATCGTGAAGCCGCAGAACAGGGCGGCCAGATTGGTGAACAGCACCGGCCGGCGGGACAGCATCCGCATGTCGACCATCGGGCTTGTGGTGCGGGCCTCGACGACGCCCCAGATCACCAGCACCGCCAGGCCGGCGGCGACCATCCCCACGAGCTTCGCCGACGACCAGCCCCAGTCGTGCCCCTCGGTGAGGGCCACCAGCAGCAGGATCAGGCCGCCGGACAGCAGCAGCGCGCCGGGGATGTCGAGCTTGGCGGGGCTGCGGTGCGGCGACGGCGGGATGAAGCGCGCGACGAGCGCGATGCCCAGGAGGCCGACGACGGCGCCGATCACGAACAGCAGGCGCCACGACGCGTGGTCGACGATCACGCCGCTCATCACCAGGCCCAGGCCGCCGCCCAGGCCGAGCATCGCGGAGATGAGCCCCATCGCGACGCCCATCCGCTTGGCGGGCAC
Source organism: Thermoleophilia bacterium (assembly GCA_050250915.1). Lineage (GTDB taxonomy): Bacteria > Actinomycetota > Thermoleophilia > Miltoncostaeales > Miltoncostaeaceae > Miltoncostaea. The sequence continues at coordinate 209,364 of JBFWNT010000002.1, read as the reverse complement.
CTCGTCGCGGATGATCGAGAAGCTCAGCGGGTAGACGGCCCCGCCGATCCCCTGGATCGCGCGGAACACGATGAGCGACCAGATGTTCCAGGCGAAGATCGCGGCGATCGACCCGACGGTGAACAGGGCCAGGGTCACGATCAGCATCCGCGGCTTGCCGAACTGGTCGCCGAGCCGGCCCAGCAGCGGCGTGGCGACGGACGCGCTCAGCAGGTAGATGCTCACGGTCCACGCCGCCCACGACGTCGACGTGTCCAACTCCTCGGCCACGATCGGCAGCGCGGGGACGATCACGGCCTGCATCAGGGCGAAGCTGCCGGACGCGCAGGTCAGCGCGAGGAGCAGCATGCCGGGTCGTGAGCGGGTCAAAGGTCCTCCAGCGGCCGTTCGTGCTTTACGAAACGTGTAGTAAAGCGGCACGCTACCATGCGCACGATGCCTGCTGCCCACACCTCACCCCGCCGCGGCCGTCCCCGGTCCCAGGCGAACGACGACGCGATCCTGGACGCGGCCGTCCAGCTCCTGGGGGAGGTGGGCTATTCGCGGCTGTCGATGGAGGGCGTCGCGGCGGCCGCGGGGGTGAGCAAGCCGACGCTCTACCTCCGGTACGCGTCGAAGGCCGAGCTGGTCGCGGCGGCGTTCACGGCGGTCCGCATGGGCGCCGCGCCGGCGCTCTCGGGGGACCTCCGGGACGATCTGGTCGCCCAGCTCCGCCACCTCCGCGTCGCGTTCGCCCGAACCGGCATGTCGGTGGTGGGGGTGTGCCTGGCGGAGGAGGAGCACGTCCCCGACCTGATCGAGGCCCTCCGGGAACGGAGCCTCCGCCCCGGCCGCCAGCTGCTGCGCGACGCCCTCACCGCCGCCGGCGACCGCGGCGAGCTCCGCCCCGACGCCGACCCCGAGGCCGCCATCGAGATGGCCTTCGGCGCGTACTACGCCCACTACCTCTCGGGCGAGCCCTTCCCCGACGGGTGGGAGGAGCGCATCGCCGACGCCGTCCTCCGGAGCGTGACGGCCTGAGGTGGAGCTCTTCCGCCTGCCGACCCCCCGGGGGGATGTCCTGGTCAGCACCCCGCGCCATCCGGGCCTCGTCGCGACCACGACATCCGAGACCGTCACCTTCACGCCGTTCGCGTCGAGCGCCGCGGAGTTGACGGCGGTCCGGATCCTCGTCGCATTCCACGCCGGGAGCGGGCAGGCGACGACCCCCGGGCTCGCGATCGTGCTCGACGTCCCGGCGCCGAAGGCGTCCCTCGTCGACCTGGCGCCGTTCGGCATCGGCCTCGGCGGCGCCGAGTCCGGCGACGGATACGACCTCTACCTCGGGTGCGACACCACCGACGAGTGCATCGGAGCCGATGAGGTCCACAACGGGTTCGCCGTCCGGTTCAGGCAACTCGCCGCCGGCGCGACACGGATCGCCCGGCTCGCGGCGGCCTGGATGCCCGTCGAGGACCCCTCGCGACGGCATGCGTCGGGGCTCGACATGACGGAGGAGGCCGTCTACTGGGCGGCCCAGTTGGCGCTCGGCATCCGGCCGCGGGGATCACCACCGGCCGCAGAGGGCCGAGCGGGACGGACCCCGATGTTCATTTGAACGTCGGAACACCGGCCCGTCTCACCCCTCAATGAGGGGTCAGAGGCGAGACCACCCTCCCTGTCCGCCGCGGCGTTCATTCGAGCTCGAGCCGGCGTTCACCTGAGCGACCGGAGCCGAGGCTCCTCAAGGCCGTTCATTTGAACCCACCCCCGATGTTCATTTGAACGGCAGGCGCCGCGCCCGTCCCCACCTTCGACGAAGCTCTGTCAGTGCGGCTCGCCCTGCCCGCCCGCCACGGCGTTCATTCGAACGCGACCCGCCGTCCACTCGTGCAGCGACCCGGAGGTCGGACGCCCATCGGGGGGTCGTTCATTTGAACCGCCCTCGATGTTCATTGAACGGCGGGCGGCACCGCGACCGTCTCACCCCTTGATGAAGCGTTCGAGCCGGAACGCGCCCACCCGGCTGCGGCGTTCATTCGAACGCACCCCGATGTTCATTCGAGCGGTGGGGACCCCCGCACCGGCCGTGCCGTCCATCGGGAGCCTCACGGCCGTCCCGTCCGGAACCCAGGGCCCGACGGGGACGCGCCACCCCGGTCGCCGGGCGGCAGGCTGGTGCGGCGATGGCACGACCGCCTCACGGATGACCCTCCGGACCGGCCCGAAGAGCTCCAGGAGCAGGCTGTCGCCGCGCGGGGCGAGCAGCGGCTGGTCGGCCGAGTACGGGAAGCGCAGGCGCACCACCCACAGCACCACCACCCACACGACGAAGCCGAGGATCCCGGCGAACAGGATCGCGGCGGCAGTGATCTCCAGCCATGCCGGCGCGGTCTGCCCCAAGGCGCGATCGTGCGCCCGGATCGCGCCGCGACGCCACCCCTGTTTCGCGATGCGCCCGCGGCCGCCGGCGCCGCGCCGGCGGCTAGATGTCCCGGATCGGGGTGGGACGGCCCTCGTCGTCGAGGGCGACCATCGTGAAGACCCCCGCCGTGCACAGCTCCCGGGTGTGGGTGACCGGGTCCTCGCGGTGGGCCTCCACGCGGATGCGCATGCTCGTGCGGCCCACCGACTCGACCTCGGCGACCAGCTCGACCAGCTCGCCCTCGCGGATCGCGACACGGAAGGTCAGCTGCTCGACGACGGCGGTGACGACCGTGCGCGTCCCCGCCCGCCGCACGCCCGCGATCCCCGCCGCCGAGTCCATCCACGCCATCAGCGAGCCGCCGTAGAGGGTCCCCAGATGGTTCGTGTCCGCCGGGAGCACCAGATGCGTGAACCGGGTCTGCGGGACGCCGTCGCTCACGCAGCCCCCTCCCCCGCCGCGGCGACCACGTCCAGGATGTCCACGGCGTGGCCCTCCATCAGCCACGGGCCCACGCCCCACACCGACTCCAGCTCGCGCGCGTCCCGCGGGGCCCGCCGCGCGATGCCCTCCAGCGTCCGGTTCGACGCCACCCGGAACGCCGGCCACCCCAGCTCCTTCGCCAGGGCGCCGCGCCACGCCTTGAGGGCGTCGAACACCCGCCGCTCGTCCACGTCCAGCGGCGGCCCATCCGGCCGGGCGAGCCGCCCCTGGACGGGCGCCGGCACGGCCGTCGCCGCGGCGAGGTCGTCGGGCGGGTCGCACCGGTCGCAGCAGCGCTCCTCCGGCGCCGGCTCCGACGGGTCGTCGAAGTGCTCCAGGAACACCCGCCGCCGGCACGCCTCCCCGCGCACGTACGCCACCGCCGCGTCCAGGGCCCGGTGCCGCCGCCGCAGCTCCGCCTGCACCTGGCCCGCCAGGTCCTCCCGCTGGTCCGGCGTCAGGCGGTCGCCCATCAGCCGGCCCGACCGGCCGCCGCCCGGCGCCGCCTCCACCTGCAGCGCCCCGACCCGCTCCGCCATCGCCAGCACGAACCCCGTGTCGTCGTCGACCTCGGAGCGGTCCATCCGCCAGGCGCCGGCGGCGTCGGCCCGCGATGCCAGCCGTGACAGGAGGCGGTCGACCTCCCCCGGCTCCAGCCGCGCGCGCGTGATCCGGCGCCGGATGGCCACCTCGTCGGACGGGCCCGCCACGATCACGTGCCGCGACGGCTCCCCGTCGCGCCCCGCCCGCCCCGCCTCCTGGTACAGCTGCTCCAGCGAGTCGGGCAGCGCCGTATGCACCACCAGGCGCACGTCCGGGACGTTCACACCCATGCCGAACGCGTTCGTGGCCGCGACGACCCTGGCGCGCCCGCTCGTGAACGCCTCCTGGGCCTCCGCCCGGTCCGCGCGGCCCGCGTGGTACGCCACGGCGGAGTGGCCCGCAGCGTTCAGCGCCGCCGCCGTCTCCTCCGTCGCCCGGCGCGTGCCGCAGTAGACGATCGCCTTGCCGCCGTCCGCCGTGGCGAGGGCCGCCGTCAGCACGCCCCGCTTCCGGGCGACGGAGCCCTTGCCCTCCACCCACAGCGCGTCGAACGTGAGGTTGGGGCGGTCGAAGCCGCCCACCACGCCCACCGGGTCGCGCAGGCCCAGGCGCCGCGCCACGTCGGCCCGCACGCGCTCGGTGGCCGTGGCCGTGAGCGCCATCGTCGCGCGCGGCCGCAGCGCCTCGCGGAACCGCCCGACGCGGCGGTAGTCCGGCCGGAACTCGTGGCCCCACTCGCTCACGCAGTGGGCCTCGTCGATCACCAGCAGGCTCACGGTGGCCGCCGCCATCGCGCGCCCGAACGCCGCCGACCCGAACCGCTCCGGCGCCACGTACAGCAGGCGCAGGTCGCCCGCGCGGGCCGCCTCCAGGGCGTCGCGCGCCTCCTCGTCCGACAGCCCCGAGTGCAGGGCCGCCGCCGGGATGCCGGCGCGGTCGAGGCCGGCGAGCTGGTCGGTCATCAGCGCGATGAGCGGCGACACCACCACGGTGAGGCCGCGGAGGACGGCCGCCGGCGCCTGGTAGCAGAGCGACTTGCCGGAGCCGGTCGCCATGACCACCATCGCGTCGCGCCCCGCCAGCGCCGCCGCGATCGCCCGGTCCTGGCCGGGCCGCAGGCGCCGGACGCCCAGCGCGGCGAGCGCCTCCGGCAGCGCCGGGCCGGCCGCGCCGACGCGCCCATCCCCCTCGGGTGGCCGCCGCGCGGTGATCCCGGTGACCATGCGGCCCAGCAGCGCCCGCTCCTCCGGCCCCAGGTCCGGCCACGCCGCGCGCAGCTCGCCGAGCCGCGCCTCCACCACCGCGTGCGCGGCGACGTCCTCGGCGCCCGCCGCCTCGGCCGCCTCCACCTCGCGCACCAGGTCGGCGAGCGCGGCCAGCGGCAGATCCTCCCCCGGGATCGGGGCGACCGGGGGGATGTCCTGGGCGACGTTCACCCCGGGAGCGTGGCAGCCTCCCCGGACGCCAGGTAGGCCCGCCACCCGCCGTGGTGCGAGATGTCGTCCGCGCCGTCCAGCGCCCACGGCTCGCAGATGAACCCGCTCACCTGCGAGCCGTCGGCCAGCGCCAGCGTCCCGATCGCCAGCGGCGGCGGCACCTCCGCCACGAAGCTGCCGAACTCCGCCTCCCCCAGCTCCCACACCTCCACCTCGACGGGCGCCCCGCCGTCCGGCATGCGCGCCAGGCCCGGCTTCGGCGGGACCGTGCCGGGGAGCGTCACCAGCCGGTACTCGGGCGCCGTCGCCGTCGTCGCCACCAGCCGGGCCCCGCGCGAGGTGAGCTGGTGGTTGAGCGGCTGCCCGGCGAGGTGCGCCCCCACCACCGCCAGCCGCCGGGTGCGCGCCTCCAGGCGGCCCCCGATGCCGCACAGCAGCGCGTCGCGCAGCGGCGGCGCCACGAGTTGCACGCCGAACGGCACGCCCGACACCCGCGTCCCGGCGGGGATCGCGACGGCGCACAGGTCCATCAGGTTCACGAAGTTGGTGTAGGTGCCGAGGGCCGCGTTCACGCCGTGCGGGTCGGCGGCCACCTCGGCATGGGTCGGCGCCCACGGCACCGTCGGGACCATCAGCGCGTCGACCGCCGCCCATATGGGGGCCGACTCCGCGACCAGGGCGTCCAGGGCGTAGCGGCCACGATACGCCGCGACCGCGTCGATGCCCTCCGCCCCCATGATCACGCTGCGCACCACCGGGTCGAGGGTGGCGCCGGGGTTGGCGCGGATGAAGTCGCCCACCGACGCGAGCCGCTCCGCCACCCACGGCCCCCCGTACAGCAGCTCGCCGGCGCGCAGGAACGGCCCCAGGTCGATCGGCACCACCTCCATCCCCAGCGCCGCCGCCCGCCCCGCGGCCGCGGCGAACAGGGCCCGCGACTCGTCGTCGAGGGCCACGAGCGCCTCGGGGCCCGGGATCCCGATCCGGGGAGCCGCCGCCGTCCGCAGGTCGGCCCGCGGGTCCGCGGGGACGGTCCGATCGAGGGGCCCGCCGGGCTCGGTCGCCACGCCCAGCGTCAGCAGCGCGTCGGCGCACGTGCGCGCGAACACCGAGACGCAGTCGATGGTGAGGCAGGCCGGCACCACGCCCTGCACCGAGATGAGGCCCCGGGTGGGCTTCAGACCCACGATCCCGTTCATCGCCGCGGGCACGCGCCCCGACCCCGCCGTGTCGGTCCCCAGCGCGATGTCGGCCTGCCCCGACGCCACCGCCACCGCCGACCCGGAGCTGGACCCGCCCGAGATCACGTCCGGGTCGGCGACCGACGAGACCGGCCCGTGCGGCGACCGCGTGCCGGTGAGCCCGGTCGCGAACTGGTCCATCACCGTCTTCCCCACCACCACGGCGCCGGCGTCCACCAGACGGGCGACGCAGGGGGCGTGCCCCTCGGGACCGGTCGCGAACTCCGGGCAGCCGGCGGTGGTCGGCAGGCCGGCGACGTCGATGTTGTCCTTCACCGCCAGGCGCCACCCGGCGAGGGGGCCGTCGCCCGCGGGCGCCGGCGGATCGGGCCGGCTGATCCAGATGCTCACGCTGCCTCCTCGGCCCCGTCCTCGCGGAGCGTGAGGAGCGCCTGGCCAGGGGCCACCAGGTCGCCCGGCGCGCACAGCACGCGCGCCACGGTCCCGTCGCAGGGAGCGGTCACGTCCACCTCCATCTTCATCGCCTCCAGCACGGCCACGACGTCGCCCGCGCGCACGCGGTCGCCCTCCGCCACCGACAGCCGCCACACGTTGGCCGCCAGCTGCGCGCTCACCGGCCGGCCCGACGGGTCCGCGCCCGCCGCCGCCGGCGCCGCGGGGGCCGGCTCCCGCCACGGCGGCAGCGCCTCCCAGCGCTCGCGCTCGGCGCGGAAGGCCGCGCTGCGGCGGGCCTCGAACGCCGTCGTCTCCTCGCGGATCCCGTCCAGGAACGCCTCGTACCCGGCCAGCGAGAACACGCCGTCGCGGATCGCGAGGCGGCGGGTGCCGTCGCGCACGCCGGCGCGCCACGCCAGCAGCTCCTCCGACGTGACCGGCACGAACCGAACCCGGTCGAAGAAGCGCAGGAGCCATGGCGACCCCGCCGGGAAGTCGGGCGTCGCGCGGAACGTGTTCCACACCGGCACCGTCCGTCCCACCAGCTGGTAGCCGCCGGGCCCCTCCATCCCGTACACGCACATGTACGCGCCGCCGATGCCCACGGCGTTCTCGGGCGTCCACGTGCGCGCCGGGTTGTACTTGGTGGTCACCAGGCGGTGCCGCGGGTCGAGCGGCGTCGCGACGGGGGCGCCCAGGTAGACGTCGCCGAGCCCCAGCACCAGGTAGTCGGCCTCGTGGACGATCCGGCGGACGTCCTCCACGTCGTCCAGGCCGTTGATGCGCCGGATGAACTCGACGTTGCCGGGGCACCAGGGCGCGTCGGGGCGCACCGAGCCCATGTACCGCTCCACCGCCAGCAGCGCGGCCGGGTCCTCCCACGCCAGCGGCAGCTCGACCACCCGGGACGGCACCTCCACCTCGTCGGCCGGCGGCAGCGCCCGCTCCGCCTCGCGCACCGCGCGCAGCGCCCGGTCGAGGGGCAGCCGGTCGGGGTCGACCTGCACCTGCAGCGACCGGATGCCCGGCGTCAGGTCGATCACGCCCGGGATCTCCGCCCCCGCGAGCGCCTCCATCAGCGCGTGGACCCGCAGGCGCACGGCGACGTCCAGCACCGGCGGCCCCAGCTCCACCAGCAGGCAGGCGTCGCCGCTGCGGCGCACCACCAGCTCGGGGCGGCCGGGCACGCCGGGCTCCCGCGCCAGCACCGCCTGCCGGGGCGAACCGAGCCGGAACCGCACGGCGTCGCCCGGCGAGAGCTGCCCCAGCTTCCACAGGTCCTCGCGCGCCACGGTCACCGGGCACACGAACCCGCCCAGGCTCGGGCCGTCGGGCCCCAGCACCACGGGCATGTCGCCGGTGAAGTCGACGGCCCCGACGGCGTACGGCGTGTCGTGGATGTTCGACGGGTGCAGCCCCGCCTCGCCGCCGTCGGGGCGCGCCCACCCGGGGCGCGGGCCCACCAGGCGCACGCCGGTGCGGTCGGAGTTGTGGTGCACGGTCCACTCGGCCGCCAGGAACGCGTCGACGTACTCCTCGGTGAAGAAGTCGGGAGCCGCGTGCGGGCCGTACCGGACGGTGAGCTCCCACGACGACGCGATCTCGGGCACCGCGCCCGCGGGCCGCGCCGCCGGCGCCCCGGGGTCGGGGCGCAGCCGCAGGACGTCGCCCGCGCGGAGCGCCCGCCCGCCGTGGCCGCCGAACCCGCCGAGGGTGAACGTGGCGGCGCTGCCCAGGTACTCCGGCACGTCCCACCCGCCGCCCACCGCCAGGTAGGCGCGCGCCCCCGGCCCGGTCACCGCCCCCAGGCGGAGCGTCGCGCCGCGGGGCACGTCGAACGGCTCCCACCCCGGCACCGGCGCCCCGTCCACCGTCGCCTCCATGACGGCGCCGCCCAGGCAGGCGCGGGCGTCGCGGTCGAAGCGCAGCGTCGCGCCGATGCGGGTCATCTCCAGCGCGGGCGCACCCTCGGGGTTGCCGAGCAGCCGGTTGGCCAGGCGGTGGCTGCGGTCGTCCATCGGCCCGGAGGGCGGCACGCCGACCGACCACAGGCCGAGGCGCCCGGGGTGGTCCTGGACCGTGCTCACCAGGCCGGGCTCCAGCACCTCCACGCTGTCGGCGGGGGCCGCCACGCCGGCCAGCGCCGCCGTGGTGGGGCGCCCGTCCCGGAAGGGCCCCGCCGCGACCGCCGCCCGCAGCAGCCCGGCGTTGGTGGCGATCCCGGCGACGTCGGTGTCGTCCAGGGCCGCGGCCAGGCGCGCGAGCGCCTGCGGCCGGTCGGCGCCGTGCGCCACCACCTTCGCCAGCAGGGGGTCGTAGTGGGGGGTGACCACCGTGCCGTCCTCCACCCAGCCGTCCACGCGCACGCCCTCCGGCATCCGCGCCCGGGTCACCAGGCCCGACGACGGCCGGTGGCCTCTGGCCGGGTCCTCCGCGTAGAGGCGGGCCTCGATCGCGTGCCCCCTCGGCGGCCGCGCGTCCCAGCCGGCCAGCGGGTCGTCGCCCAGCGCGAGGCGCACCATCCACTCCACCAGGTCGATCCCGAGCACCGCCTCCGTGACCGGGTGCTCTACCTGGAGGCGCGTGTTGACCTCAAGGAAGAACGCCTCCCCGGCGTCGGCGTCGAGCAGGAACTCGACCGTCCCGGCGGACCGGTAGTCCACCGACTCCCCCAGCGCGACCGCCCACCGCGCCAGGCGGTCGCGCAACCCGGCCGCCAGCCCGGGGGCCGGCGACTCCTCCAGCACCTTCTGGTGGCGACGCTGCATCGAGCAGTCGCGGTCGCCCAGGCTCACCACCCGGCCGCGGCCGTCGCCGACGATCTGCACCTCGACGTGGCGGGCGCGCGCCACGTGGCGCTCCAGGAACGGCGCGCCGCCGCCGAAGCTCGCCGCCCCCGCGCGGGCGGCCCGCGCCAGCGCGTCCTCCAGCTCGTCCGGCCCGGCGCACACGGACATCCCGATGCCCCCGCCGCCCGTGGTGCCCTTCACCATCACCGGGTAGCCGATCCGCGCCGCCTCGGCGCGCGCCGTGTCCGGGTCGCCGAGGGGGGCGGTGCCCGGCAGCAGCGGCAGCCCCGCCGCGCGGGCCAGGTCGCGGGCGGCGTCCTTGCGGCCGAACGCGGCGATCTGCGCGGGCGTGGGCCCGCAGAAGGCGATCCCCGCCGCCTCCACGGCCTCCGCGAACCCGGGGTCCTCGCTCAGGAAGCCGTACCCCGGGTGCACGGCGTCGGCGCCGTTCGCGACGGCCGCCGCGACGATCCGGTCGGCGCGCAGGTAGCTCTCGGCCGCCGGCGCCGGGCCGATCGGCACGGCGATCTCCGCCATGCGCACGTGGGGCGCGCCGGCGTCGGCCTCGGAGTGCACGGCGATGGCCGTCGCCCCCATCCCGTGGAGGGTCCGGATGATCCGGCAGGCGATCTCGCCCCGGTTGGCCACCAGCACCCGGGGCCCGCCGCCCGGGCTACTCACCCGGCGCGGTCACGATCAGGCGGACGGGCGTGGGGTCGAACCCGTTGCAGGGGTTGTTGATCTGCGGGCAGTTCGAGATGACCACCAGCACGTCCATGTCGGCCCGCACGTCCACGTGCTTCCCGGGCGCGGAGATGCCGTCGACGATCCCGAGCGTGCCGTCGGGCTCCACCGGCACGTTCATGAACCAGTTGATGTTGCTCACCATGTCCCGCTTGCCCATGTCGCGGGCCGCGTGAGCCGTCAGGAAGTTCTCGACGCACGCGTGCTGGTGCTTCGTGTGGTGGCCGTAGCGGAGGGTGTTCGACTCCTGGCTGCACGCCCCGCCGATGGTGTCGTGGCGCCCGCAGGTGTCGGCGGTGATGGTCATCATCACCGCACCCTCGCTGGAGATCAGCCGCGACCCCGTGGTCAGGAAGATGTTGCGCTGCGCGGCGATGGTGTCGGGGGCGCTGTAGCGCTCCGCCGGGTCGTGCGCGTTGTAGAGGATGCAGTCGACGGCCTGGTTGCCCTCCAGGTCCACGATCCGCAGCGTGTGGCCCGCGGGCACGACCCCCGACCAGGGCGCCCGTGCGGGCACCACCTCGTCCCGCACCACGCGGCTCACGGGCGCACCCCCGCCCCCCGCAGCGCGTCGTCGGTGTTCTCGAAGGCGCGCAGGCGCTCGGGCGTGGCGGCGCGCAGCGGGTCCTCGGGGGCGGTCGGCGGTCCCTGCCACGCCGTGACGCGCACCGGGCTGCACGCGTGCCCCGGCCGGTCGTCCAGGCGATGGGGCGCGTTGACCAGCGACACGATCAGGTCGGCCTCCGCGCGCAGCGTCACGTGCGTCCCGGGCGCCCGGCCCGCCAGCAGCGTCACCGCGCCGTCGGGCTCGATGCGCACGCCCACCAGCAGCGTGAGCGCCGGCGGCAGGTCGCGCCGCCCCAGGCCGTGCTTGGCCATCGCCAGCAGCAGCCTCGGGCGGGCGACCGGGCCCGCCCCGCAGAAGGTGTCGTGGCGGGCGCTCGTGTCCTCCTCGAGCGTGGCCAGCGCGCGCCCCATGTCCGACAGCAGCAGGGAGCCGGCGCCCGGATAGGCGTCCCACTGCACCTTCACCGTGTCGGCCACGTTCAGGCGCTCGGCCGTGCCGTTCGCCGCATGGAGCATCAGCGTCACGCAGCCGTCGCCCACCGCGTCCAGCAGCCGCAGCCGCGCGCCGCGCGGCAGGCGGTGCGACGCGTACGCGCCGTCGCCCAGGGTCTCGTCCCACAGCAGGTCCGCCGCGGCCACGCCCGGCGGCGGGTCGGCCGCGGTCGCGGGCAGCGTCGGCTGGCTCTCGACGCGGCGGCCGGCCTGGGCCCGCGCGTGCTCCCGGGCCCCGTGGGTGCTGGACGTGGTGGACATCAGCCTCCTGGGACGAACCGGGACTTTTCGACGCTTCATCGAAACGCGGGGCGTAGACTGCGCGACGATGGCCTCGACGTCAAGTCCGCGCACCGGCCGGCCGCGCGCCGACGCGCGCCCCCTGGAGCGCCCGCCGCGGGAGGAGATCGTGGCGGTGGCCAGCCGCCTGTTCGCCGAGCGCGGCGTCGCGGCCACCACCATGAGCGAGATCGCGCGCCGCTCGGGCCTGCGCCAGTCGTCGGTCTACTACTACTTCCGCGACAAGGAGCAGATCCTCGAGGAGATCCTGGCGAGCGTGAACCGGGTGATCCTGGACGGCCTGGCCCGCGTCAACGCCGAGGGTGGCTCGCCGGCGCTGCGGCTCTACCGGCTGATCCGCCTGGATGTGCTCCAGCTCTGCGCGTTCCCCTACGACATCAACGAGATCCAGCGCCTCTCCGCGCTCCAGGAGGAGCGCTTCCAGCGCTTCTGGACCGAGCGCCGCGAGCTCAACCGCCAGGTGGCGGCCCTCGTCGCCGAGGGCGTCCGCGAGGGTGAGCTGCTGCCGGTCGACCCGCGCCTGGCGGCGCTGACCCTGCTGGCCAACGACGAGGCCACCCAGAACTGGCACCGGCCCGTCGGCGCGCTCCGGCAGCTCGAGGACGACCGGTACGACCCGGAGGAGGTCGCCGACTTCATGGCCGACCTCGCGCTCGGCGCGCTGGTGGCCGACCGCCGCCGGCTGGCCGCCGTCCGCCGCGAGGCGCGGCGGCGGGACGCCACCCCGCCCCCTCCGTAGGGCCAACCGGGGGGAGCCCCGGTTGCGCCGCAGGGCCGAGTCGGGCCGTTCGGGAGTTCCCATAGCGTGTCGAAAGGTCCCCGACCCGTGAGGTGTCTCCTCGATGCGACGCTCCCGCACGTTCCTGTTGGCCGGCATCGTCGCCGCGCTGGTGCTGGCCCTCGCCGCGTGCGGCGGCGACGACGACTCCGGCGACGCCGCGGCCGGCTCGACCGCGGCCGCGGCCGGCGGGCCGACGGTCACGATCGGCTACAGCGCGTGGCCGGGGTGGTTCCCGCTGAAGGTGGCCGAGGAGAAGGGCTTCTTCGAGCAGGCCGGCGTCGACGTGAAGCTCCGCTACTTCACGGACTACATCGCGTCGCTCGACGCCTTCACCGCCGGCCAGATCGACGGCAACACCCAGACGCTCAACGACACCATCGCCGGCGTCGCGTCGGGCGCGAAGGCCGCGATCGTGGTCAACACCGACTTCTCGGCCGGCAACGACGCGATCATCGTCGACAAGAGCATCGCCTCGATCCAGGACCTGAAGGGCAGGACGGTCGCCGCCGAGGAGGGCGTGGTCGACCACTTCCTGCTCCTCCAGGGCCTGGAGTCGGAGGGGATGACCCAGGACGACATCGACTTCCGCGGCGCCCCGACCGCCGCCGCGGCCGCCGGGTTCGCCGCCGGCCAGTTCGACGCCGTGGGCGTGTTCGCCCCGTTCACCATCGAGGCGCTCAAGCGCCCCGGCTCCAAGGTGCTGTTCGACTCGGCCGACTACCCGGGGAGCATCTCCGACCACATCGTCCTCGACAGCGACCTCGTGGCGTCGAATCCGGACGTGGCGCAGAAGATCGCGGACGCCTGGTACGCGACCCTCGACTGGATCGCCGCCAACCCCGACGAGGCCACGGCGATCATGGCGAAGCAGGCGGGCATCACCCCGGCCGAGTACACCTCGTTCGCGGCGGGGACCCGGCTGCTGAGCCCGCAGGAGGCCCTCGACGCCTACCAGGACTCGGACGCCGAGACCTCGCTGCCGAACACGGCGCGGAAGATCAACCCGTTCCTGGTGGACTCCGGCCTCACCCGGCAGGAGGCCGACCTGACCGGGCTGTTCACCCCGCAGTTCACCCAGGCCTACGTGGACGGCGGCGGCGGGGAGACCACGAGCCCGTGAGCTCCTCCGCCCCGCGGGGCACCGAGACGGGGACCCCGCGCCGGACGGTCATCCACTGGCGCAACACGCTGGCGGCGCGGCGGCGGCCCGCACGGGGCCGCCGCCAGCACGCCCTGCTGCGCGTCCGGGAGGACATCCCGCAGCGGTGGCGCATCGGCCTGATGGTGGCGGGCCTGCTGGCCCTGTTCGCGCTGTGGATCGTCGTGGCGGAGAGCGCCGGGAGCATCCTGGTCCCCAGCCCCGGCGAGACGTGGGACGGCGGCCGGCGCCTGTGGGACGAGGGCGTGCTGGCCGGCGACACGTGGGCGTCGACGCGCCGGATCCTGATCGGCTACGCCATCAGCATGGCCATCGCCATCGTGCTGGGGCTGGCGATGGGCACGTTCCGCTCGGTCGACTCGTTCCTGGAGCCGCCCGTCGGGTTCATGCGCTACATCCCCGCGACGGCCCTGGTGCCGCTGCTGCTGTTCTGGCTCGGCATCGACGAGGCGCCGAAGGTGACGCTCATCGTCGTCGGCACGGTGTTCTTCAACATGCTGATGATCGCCGACGTCGCCCGGCACGTGCCGCGGGAGATCATCAACGCCTCCTACACCCTCGGGGCGGGCCGGCTGACCGTGCTGCGCCGGGTGGTGCTGCCCCATTCCGTGCCCGGGATCATCGACGTGGCGCGCATCAACCTCGCCGCCGCCTGGTCCATCCTGGTGGTGGCCGAGCTGCTCGCCGCCCAGGAGGGCCTGGCGTACCGGATCGTCCAGGCGCAGCGGTTCCGCCAGGTCGACGAGATGTTCGCGATCCTCATCATCTTCGGGGTCATCGGGGTCGTGAGCGACCTCGGGCTCCGCTGGCTGCGCCGGGTGGCGGCGCCGTGGGCGCGCCCATGAGCGCGATGACCGTCGTGCGGCCCGAGAAGCTCGAGGTGGAGGGGCTGGTCAAGACCTTCCCCGGCACGCGCCGGCGTCCCGCGGTGACCGCCATCGACGGAATCGACCTGACGGTGACCGCCGGCGAGCTGGTGTGCATCGTCGGGGCCTCGGGGTGCGGCAAGAGCACGCTGCTCAACGTGATCGGCGGCCTGGAGCCGGCCGACGCGGGACGGGTGGAGGTCGACGGCGAGCCGGTCATCGGGCCGGGCGCCGACCGCGGGATGGTGTTCCAGGGGTACAGCCTGTACCCCTGGCGCACGGTGGCCGAGAACGTGGCGTTCGGGCTGGAGGCGACCCGGATGCCGCGCGCGGAGCGGCGGGAGCGGGTGGACGAGCTGCTCGCGGTGATGGGGCTGACCGACTGGGCCGGCCGCATCCCCCGTGAGCTGTCGGGCGGGATGCGCCAGCGTGTGGCGATCGCCCGCGCCCTGGCCCCGCGCCCGGACGTGCTGCTGCTCGACGAGCCGTTCGGCGCCCTCGACGCCCAGACCAAGCGCGTGATGCAGGACTTCCTGCTGCGCGTGTGGCGGGACGTCGGCACCACGATCCTGATGGTCACCCACGACGTGGAGGAGGCGGTCTACCTGTCGGGGCGCGTGTACGTGCTCACGTCCCACCCCGGCCGGGTCGCCGCCGAGGTCCCGGTACCGCTGCCCGCCGACCGCGACCCCCGCGTGAAGCGCGACGAGCTCTTCCTGGACCTGCGCGACCACATCCAGGAGATCCTGGTGGACCAGGTGCGGGCGTGACGACCGGGGCCCCGCCGGCGCGGTAGCGTCCGGTGCGTGAGCCCCGAGGACGAGGACGCGATCCGCCGCACGCGGCTCGCCAACGAGCGGACCTACCTGGCCTGGTGGCGCGCCGGGCTGACCGGCATCGCCGTGTCGCTCGGGGTCGGCGCCCTGCTCCCGGAGCTGGCCGACAGCTCGCGCTGGCCGTTCGTGGTGCTCGGCATCGGGTTCGCGGTGCTGGCGGTGCTGTTCATCGCGTACGGCGTGCAGCGCTTCCGCGCCGTCGAGACCGCGGTGATGCGTGGGGAGTTCGCGCCCCTCGACCTGCGGTTCGCCACCGTCCTCGGCGCCCTGGGCGTGCTGCTCGCGGTCCTCACGATCATCGCGGTCGTCGTCGAGTTCTGACCGCCGCCGGCGCCGCGCGGGCGCCGTGTGCCAAGGACCGGGGGACCCGAGCGCGAACCCGTCTACTGTGACCCGGTCCCACGAGGAGGCGACGCACTGAGGCTGGTCCCCGGAGAGGAGTTCGGGCGCTACCGCATCGAGGCCGAGATCGGCCGCGGCGGGCAGGCCGTGGTGTACCGGGCCACCCAGCTCGACCTGGACCGCCCCGTCGCCCTCAAGGTGTTCGACGACGGGTACCTCACCCGCGCCGGCGCGCTGGAGCGCTTCCGGCGCGAGGCGATCGCCGCGGGCCGCCTGGAGCATCCGCGGATCGTCCCGGTCTACGACGCGGGCGACGTCGACGGGCGCGCCTACATGGCGATGCGGTTCATCCCCGGCGACAGCCTGGCGGAGCGGATCGCGCGCGGCGGCCCCCTCCCCCCGGACGAGGCCCTGGCGATGCTCTCCGACATCGGCGCGGCCCTCGACTTCGCCCACGCCCGCGGGACGATCCACCGGGACGTGAAGCCGGCGAACATCCTGCTCGACCCGGACGGCACCTCCTACCTCGGCGACTTCGGGCTCGTGCGCCTGGACGACATGCCGGGCCTCACGCGCCGAGGCGACTGGCTGGGGACCGCCGAGTACGTGTCGCCGGAGCAGGTGGAGGGCGAGCAGGCCACCGGGGCGTCCGACGTCTACGGGCTGGCGGCCGTCGCGTTCGAGGCGCTCACGGGGCGCGCTCCGTTCGTGCGCCGGGAGGCGAGCGCCGTGCTGCTCGCGCACGTCCGCGAGCCGGTGCCCGACGCGTCCGAGATCCGCCCGGGGCTCCCCATCGCGGTCGACGCGACCCTGGCGCGCGGCCTGGCGAAGGACCCGGCCGACCGCTTCGCCAACGCGAACAGCTTCGTCGGCGACCTGCGCCACGCCCTCGACACCGCGGAGCTGCGGCCCACCACGGTCGGCGCGCCCGTCCCGGGGGGCGACCCCTGGGACGCCGCGATGGACCGCTTCAGCGAGACGGAGGGGACCTCCCCCGGGGAGCGCCTCACGAAGGCGTTCGGCGACGCGAAGCAGCGCACCCGCCGGTTCGCATGGGGCCGCGACGCCGCCATCGCCGCCTCCGTCGCCGGCGTGCTGGTGCTGTTCACCGCGGGCTGGGGCGGCTGGGCCCTCGGCCATTCGAGCGCGGACGCGGGCGGCGCCGAGTCCCGCGGCTACGCCGCCGGCGAGGCCGCCGGCCTCCAGGCGGGCAAGGCCCAGGGCCGCACCATCGGCTTCAAGGCCGGCAAGAAGGAAGGTGTCGCCGAGGGCAAGAAGGCCGGTGTCGCGGCGGGCAAGAAGGCCGGCATCGAGCAGGGCAAGGAGGCCGGCTACAGCTCCGGCTACGCCGACGGGCGCTCCTCCGCGCTGACCGGCCTGGCGCCGGGCTCCTGGTACATCGTCCGCGTCGGCAGCGACGAGAGCGGCCCCACGATCGGCTCGAGCCAGGCCGTCCCCACCGACGCCAGTACCTGCTTCGCCGTGAGCGGCAACACCCTCCTCAGCGGAGGCTGCTGAGCACCGTCAGTTCCGGGGCAGCAGCGAGCGGCTCCGGAGGTGGTCCAGGATGGCGCGGGTGACGGTGGCGGCGATGAGGTCGGTCTTCCGCAGGAAGGCGTCGTCGCGGGCGGGGTCGCCGGCCTCCACCAGCACCCGGGCGCCCGCGTTGGTGCGGTAGAAGCCGTAGTAGCGCGTCATGCGGGGGTTGCCGTCCCGGGACTCCACGCCCCCGAAGGGGCCGTACGCGCCGTTTGCCGGCGTGTGGATCGCCTTCAGGCGGGTCGCGATGCGGTTCGCCAGGTCGCGGGAGCGCCGCTCCACCACCGCCGGGACCGTGGTGGCGGGCCGGTGGGGCGCGCTGTCGGGGTACGGCACCGGGCTGGCCGTGCCGAACCCCTCGCCGTGGTACCAGTTCTCCCCCACCCCGGTCCGCGCCCCGCCCACGCCGGCGCGGCCGCCGTCGGAGTCGTGGTGCAGGCTCACGAACACGGCGCCGCGCGCGCCGAGCGGCGTCACGCGCCCCGGCGTGCGCCGCGCGTCCACGCCGTAGCGGCGCAGCAGCACCGTCACCCGCGCCGCGACGCGGGTGGTGAAGCCCACCTCGGAGCCGAACGGGCCGCTGCCCGCGCCCGTCTGGGCGGTGTAGCCGGGCTCGCGGGGCGCCTCGTGGCCCGCCTGCACCCACACCACCGGCGCACCGGGCGGGACGGCGTGCGCGATCACGCCGAGGCGCCGGCCAGCTCGCGCAGTGCCGCGACGGCCTCCTCGCAGAACTCCGCCACGCCGGCCGCCGCGGCGGCCGCGTCGGTGGCCGCGTCGACGCGGCGGATCAGCTCGCTGCCCACGATCACCCCGTCGGCGATCGCCCCCACGGCGGCCACGTCCGCCGGGGTCCGGATGCCGAAGCCCACCCCCAGGGGCACCTCCGTGACCGCCCGGGCGCGGTCAAGGAACCCGCGCAGCTCGTCGCCCACCTCCACCTGGCGGCCGGTCACCCCGGTCAGGGCGACGCAGTAGACGAAGCCCTCCGCCGCCCGGCCGATCGCGACGAGGCGGTCGTCGGCGGTGGTCGGCGCGGCCAGCGGCACCATGCACACCCCGGCCCGTCGCGCGTGATCACGGATGTCGGCGCCCTCGTCGATGGGGAGGTCCGGCAGGATCACCCCCGCCACCCCCGCCCGCGCGGCGCGCTCCATGAACGCCCGCGGCCCCGCCGCGAGCACGATGTTCACGTAGGTCATCAGCACCACCGGCGGCCCGCCGCGCAGGTCCTCGACCAGTTCGACGACGTCCTCCGGGCGCACGCCGTGCTCCAGCGCCCGCTGCCCCGCGGCCTGGATCACCGGGCCGTCGGCCAGCGGGTCGGAGAACGGGATGCCCAGCTCGATCACGTCGCTGTGGGCGGCGGCCGCCGCCAGCTGGGCGGCGCTGGACGCGAGGTCCGGGAAGCCGCCCATCAGGTAGGGCATGAACAGCGGGCGGCCCGCGTCCGCGAAGGCGGTGCGGAGGCGGCGCGCGCCCTCGGGCGCCCCCTCAGCCATCCAGCCCCAGGGCCGCGCCCACCGCGTCCACGTCCTTGTCGCCGCGGCCGGACAGGCACACCAGCACCGGCCCCCCCGCGCCCAGGGCGGCGCCCTCGCGGGCGATCAGGGCCAGGGCGTGCGAGCTCTCCAGCGCCGGGATGAGCCCCTCCGCCCGGCAGCACTGCTCGAACGCCCGCAGCGCCTCCGCGTCGGTGGCGCTCACGTACCGCACGCGGCCCGCGTCGCGCAGGAAGCTGTGCTCCGGGCCGACGCCCGGGTAGTCGAGGCCCGCGGAGATGGAGTGCGGCTCGGTGACCTGCCCGTCGGCGCTCTGGAGCAGGTACGAGTAGGTGCCGTGGAGCACGCCCGGGGCGCCGTGGCTCAGCGACGCCCCGTGGCGCCCCGTCTCCACGCCCTCGCCCCCCGCCTCCACGCCGTGCAGGGCCACGTCGGCGTCGTCGAGGAACGCCCGGAAGATCCCGATCGCGTTGGACCCGCCGCCGACGCACGCCACCACGGAGGCGGGCAGGCGCCCCTCCTCCGCCAGCATCTGCTCGCGCGCCTCGGCCCCGATCACGCTCTGGAGCTCGGCCACGATCTCCGGGTAGGGCGCGGGCCCCGCGGCGGTGCCGATGACGTAGTGGGTGGTCCGCACGTTGGTCACCCAGTCGCGGATCGCCTCGTTCAGCGCGTCCTTCAGGGTCCCGATGCCGGAGTCGACCGGCACCACCTCGGCGCCGAGCATCTTCATGCGGATCACGTTGAGCCGCTGGCGGGCCATGTCGACCCGCCCCATGTAGACCGCGCACTCCAGGCCCAGGAGCGCCGCGGCGGTGGCGGTCGCCACGCCGTGCTGGCCGGCGCCGGTCTCGGCGATGATCCGCTTCTTGCCCATCTTGTGGGCCAGCAGGACCTGACCCAGCGCGTTGTTGATCTTGTGGGCGCCGGTGTGGCACAGGTCCTCGCGCTTCAGGTAGAGGCGCCCGACGCCGTAGGCCTCCTCCAGCCCCCGGGCGCGGTAGAGCGGCGTGGGCCGGCCCACGTAGCGGGCCAGCAGCCCCTCCAGCTCGGCGCGGAACGCGACGTCGTCGCGGTGCGCCAGGTACGCCTCGGTGAGCTCGTCGAGCGCGGCGATGACGGTCTCGGGGACGTACCGCCCGCCGAAGGGCCCGTACCGCGCGGTGAGCGCCTCGTCCGGGGTCAGGCGGTCGCTCACGCGGCCACCCCCACGGCGCCGGCCACGGCCGCCAGGAACGCCGCCACCTTCGCGGCGTCCTTGCGCCCCGGTGCCGACTCCACGCCGCTCGACACGTCCACCAGCGCCGGGCCGGTGCGGCGCACCGCGTCGGCCACGTTGCCCGGGTGCAGGCCGCCGGCCAGCGCGAACGGCCGCCCCAGCGGCTCCGCGTCGAGCAGCGCCCAGTCGAAGGTGGTCCCGGTCCCGCCGTCGCGGCCGGCCACCGCGGCGTCCAGCAGCACCAGGTCGGCCGCGCTGGCGCGTGCCCGCGCGACGCCGCCGGGGCCGTCCATGCGGATCCCCTGGATCACCGTGAGACCGCTCGCGGACCGCGCCGCGGCCGGGTCGATGTCGCCGTGCACCTGGAGGTGCGTGAGCCCCGCCCGGCGGGCGGTCTCGGCCATCGCGTCCGGCGCCTCGGCCACGAACACGCCCACCTTCGCCACGCCGTCGGGCACGGCCGCGCAGACGGCGGCGGCCTGGTCGACGTCGACCCTCCGGGGGCTTCCGGCGGCGAACACCACACCGATCCCCCACACCCCCAGGCGGGCGCACTCGGCCGCCTCCGACGGCACCGTCAGGCCGCACACCTTGACCATGACGCCCGCGTCAGGCCGCATCGACGGCCACCTCCGGGGCGGGCCCCGTCCACCGCGGCAGGAACACGCGGATGGTCGCGCCCTCGCCGGGGATGCTGACGGCCTCGAACGTGCCGCCCAGGATCTGGGCGCGGTCCCGCATTCCGTGCAGCCCGAACCGCGCGAGCGGCATGCCGGGCTTGCGGCGCTGGACCGCGTCCGGGTCGAACCCCTTGCCGTCGTCGCGCACCTCCAGCGCGGTGCCCCGCTCGTCCTCGCTCAGCCGCACGTGCACGCGCTGGGCCTGCCCGTGGCGGTGGGCGTTGCTGAGGGTCTCCTGGAGGATGCGGTAGAAGGTGATCCGCTGGGTGATCGACACGCCGTTCACCACGAACTCGCCGTCGAACTCCGACTCCACCGCGCAGTCGGCGCGCGCCTCGAACGCCACCAGGGCGTCGCCCAGGATGTCCTTCAGCGTGCGGTCCTCGAACTGGGCGGGCCGCAGCTGGCCGATGAGCTCCCGCATCTCGTGGAGCGCCCCGCCCACCGTCTCGTAGATCCGGTCGAGCGAGGGGTTGAGCGAGTCCGGCATCCCCCCGCCGTCCGCCGCCGCCTGCGCCACGTCCTCCTGGAGCAGCTGCACCTCGAGCAGGGCCACGGAGAGCTGCTGGGTGGGGCCGTCGTGGATGTCGAGCCCCATCCGGCCGAGCATCCGCTCGTCGGTCGCCAGGATCTGGGCCATCGCGCGCTCCAGGTTGTCGCGCATGCGCACCGCGTCGAGCACCGCCCCGATCCGGGCGGCGCCGGCCGCGACGGCCCCCCGCCGCAGCGGGTCGTGGTCCAGGGGACCATCCCCGGCGACGATCACCAGGCCCCGCGAGGCGTCGGCCACGGGGAGCACCAGCGCGTTCCGCATGCCCGCCGCCGCGAGCGCCGCGGGCAGCGCACCGTCGCCCGGGCCCACCTCCGCGGCCTCCTCCGGACGGGTCGCGTCGGCGGCCGCGGCGACCGCGTCCCAGGCCTCCTCGGACGCCCCCGCGGACGCGACGACGCGCCCCCGGTCGAGCCGGTGATCCTGGATCCAGACTGCGATCCCGGGCGCGTCGGCGGCGACGCGGACGGCCTCGGCCAGCCGCACCACCGCCTCGTCACCCTCGGACGCGTCCGCGTCCAGCGTCACCACGCCGAGGAGCGCCTCGACGGCAGGACCCGTGATCTGCTCGCCGCCCGAGGACATCCCCCGGGACTCTAGCGGGGGACCGGCGCGGGACTCGCCTTGCGAAAAACAATCGCCTATACCTCCTGTTACACCGAACTACCAAGGCGTCTAGGCGACCGTCACGGGGTTGCGGCGTAGGGTTTCCCCCAGCGGACGCCCGAATCCGCGCCATGTACCGGGACGAGGGAGGGTACTGCCCGGTGGTCCGTGTCCTGCTGGCAGACGACAACGCGAGGTTCCGAGGGGTGCTCCGGCGGCTGCTGGAGCGCGACCCCGAGATCGTGGTGGTCGCGGAGGCCGGCGACGGTGCCGAGGCCCTCGAGCTCGCGGAGGACGTCCGCCCGGACGTGGTCCTGATGGACGTCTCCATGCCCGGCCTGGACGGCCTCGAGGCGACGTACGCGCTGAAGGCGCAGCTCCCCGACGTCACCGTGCTGATGCTCAGCGTCGGCGACAAGGAGCAGGAGATCGCGGCCGGACTCGCCGGCGGCGCGGCCGAGTACCTCGTGAAGGGCGGCCCCGCCCGCGAGATCGTGGATGCGATCAAGCGGTACGGACCCGTCCCGGGCACGGCCTGAGCCCGCGGCTCCGGTCCCGCGGGGTGTGTCCGGTTGGTGCCCGCCGATCGCTCCGTTAGTGTGACCGCAGCGCGCTCCGAGAACCCGGATCTCAAGAACACCGGGAGCGGCGCCGATGTACGCGTCGTGACGACGACGAGCCACGTGCCCGAGACCTCCCCCACCACCACGCCCCTCCGAGTCGCCATCGCGGACGACCACCGACTGATGCTCGACGGCATCAAGCGGGCGCTGGAGACGGCGCCGGACATCAAGGTCGTGGGCGAGGCGATGAGCGGCGAGGAGATGCTCACCATCGTCCCCCGGGTCCGCCCGGACGTGGTGATCCTGGACCTGCGCATGCCGAAGGGCGACGGGCTCACGACCCTCGCCGCGCTGCGCAAGGACTACCCGGACCTGAAGATCATCATCCTGTCGATGTTCGAGGACTCCGAGCACATCGACCAGGCGCTGCACCAGGGCGCGTCGGGCTACGTGGTCAAGTCGATCAACCCGCTCGACCTGCCGTCCACGATCCGCCAGGTCGTGGAGGGCACCGTGTACCACCCGCGCGGTCGCGGTGGCGAGGGCGGCTCCGCCCCCACCGGCGGCGGCGGCGGTCACCCGGGCGGCCTGACGGACCGCGAGCTGTCGATCCTCCGCCTCGTGGCCGAGGGCCTGTCGAACCTCGACATCGCCAGCAAGCTCTACGTCACCGAGCAGACGGTGAAGTTCCACCTGTCGAACATCTACCGGAAGCTCGGCGTCGGGAACCGCACCGAGGCGACCCGCTACGCCTACCGGAACGGCCTGATCGAATAGGGCCCCGCGGCGGCGCCCAGGCGTCCTCGCGAACATCCGGTGCCGCACCCTGCTGGGCCCTCGTCGTCGAGGCCTTCGGTGCTGTCCTCGGTTTCCCACTCGGGACTCGCGGCCGTTCCCACGTGGAAGGGAGCGCCGGCTCCATCCCAATGGGGGCGCTTCATGCTTCGTGTGGACGCCTGACGGTCCGGTGCCGGCCGACGGCGACCGGACGGGGCTGATCCACCCGGCCGGCGCGCTGCGGCATCCACACGAATGCCCGAAGACCCTCGATCGAGACTCGCCAGCCCACCTGGCGACGGGAAGGGACCGCCGGACCCGTGGATCCGACGATCCCGCCCGCCGCTCCTACGGGGTGAGCGCCACCTTGATCGAGCCCTCGGCGCGGCTGTCCATGATCTCGAAGCCCTTGGGGGCGTCCTCGAGCGGGAGGTCGTGCGTGAAGACCACGCCCGGGTTGATGGTGCCCCGCTCCACCTCCGGCAGCAGCTCCGGGATGTAGGCCCGCGTCGGTGCGACGCCCGGGTGCAGGCTCACGTTGCGCATGAACACGCCGGAGATGGGCTGCTCGACCGGCTGGAAGTAGTGCGACATCCCCAGCATCGACACGGCCCCGCCGTCGCGCACCAGCGAGATCGCCTGCTTGATGGACGCGTCGCCCGAGATCGAGTCGATCACGGCGTCGGCGCCGCGGCCGCCGGACAGCTCCTGCACCACGGCGGCCGCCTCGTCGCCGCCCTCCGCCGTGTGCGTCGCGCCGTTCGCCATGCCGATCGCGACCCGGTCCTGGTGGTGGCCCAGCAGCACGACCGCCGCCGCGCCCTTCAGCGCCGCCGCCTGGACGGCGCACAGGCCGACCGCGCCGTCGCCGATCACCACCACCGTGTCCCCCGGCGTCACCCCGGTCTGCACGGCGCCGTGGTACCCCGTGGCGAACACGTCGCCCAGCGGCAGCACCGCCAGATCGTGCTCGCCGGCGGCGAGCGCCTCCGGGATGACCACCAGCGTGCCGTCCGCCTCGGGGACCCGCACGAACTCGGACTGGCCGCCCTCCACCTCGCCGCCGGCGTGCTCGCCCCAGAACGGGCTGCCGAAGATGCCGCCGCTCGTGCACGAGCTGTGGATGCCGTGGTCGCAGAAGAAGCAGCTGCCGTCGGAGAACACGAACGGCGCCACCACCCGGTCGCCCACCTTCACGCCCGTCACGTCACCACCTACCGCCTCGACCACGCCGACGAACTCGTGGCCCAGCCGCGTCCCGGCCTCCATCCCCAGATCCGGCCCGTTGTTGAAGAAATGCAGGTCGGAGCCGCAGATGCCGGCCTTGGTGACGCGCACCAGCGCGTCGCTCCCCTTCAGGATGGTCGGCTCGGGAATGGACTCCACGCGGACGTCGCGCAGGCCGTGGTAGCGGGCGGAACGCACTGGCGCCTCCAGGATTTTCGCTCAACGTTGAGTAATCGCTGAGCATCGTACTATTGGGCGCGATGGGGACGTCAACCCGACCCGTTCCGGACCCCGGCGAACGCGCCTCCGGAGAGGTGATCGCCCTCGGTTCCGAGCTCGAAACGCTGTTCGACCGGCTCGCGCGACGCCAGGGGAACGTCACGCTGGCGCAGTTCCGGCTGCTCGACGCCCTCGCCGCGGCCGACCCGGAGCCCCTCGAGCCGCTGGAGCTGGCGCGGATCCTCCATCTGGGCTCGAACCACATCACGATGCTCCTCGACTCCCTGGAGGACCGCGGCCTGCTGGAGCGCGGCCCCCACCCCAGCGACCGCCGCCGCCGGCTCGTGCGGGCCACGCCGCAGGGGTTGGAGGGCGTCCGGGGGCTCGCGGCGCACATGGCGGCGCTGGAGGACCGCATCCTGGGCGAGGCCCTCGACCCGGCGGAGCGCGCCCACCTGCGCACCCTCGCGGCCCGCGTGCGACGCGTGATCGCGGGCGTCGTGATCCCCGACACCCGCGCCCGGCCCGGCCCCTGAGCACCCGCCGCGGGACGGTGGCACGCCGGATCGGCCCCCGTGTGCCAGAATCCCCCGTATGAGCGCGATCCGGCCCGACATGCCCCTCACCGCCCGAGCGGACGATGGCGAACCTTCCGAAGATCCGCCGCGGCCAGGGGCGCGGGCAGGGGCCCGCGCACGCCGAGGCTGAGCGCGCACGGCCCGATGTCCAGCGCATCGAGGCCTATGGTCTCACCTGGCTGAACATCGAGGCGCCGACCGAGATCGAGACGGCCTGGCTGGCGGAGCACTACGAGTTCCACCCGCTGGACCTGGAGGACGTCCTCTCACGGCGCCGCCAGCGCCCGAAGATCGATGAGTACCCGGACTACCTGTTCATCGTCCTGCACTTCCCGCGCTTCGACAAGGCGTCGGGCCGGCTCCAGGCGGCGGAGCTCAACGTCTTCGTGGCCGAGGACCTGGTGATCACGCTGCCGAACGAGCCGCTCAAGCCGCTCGCGGCGCTGTGGTCGCGCTGCGAGCGCGTCGAGGCCGCGCAGGAGCAGCACATGAGCAAGGGCTCGGGCTACCTGCTCTACGAGATCGTCGACACGATGTACGACTACTGCTTCCCGATCCTCGACAAGATCGGGTTCAAGCTCGACTCGATCGAGGACGAGCTGTTCGAGGGCGAGAGCAACGACCTGGTCCGCGACATCTCGAACATCAAGCAGGAGATCATCAACTACCGGAAGATCGTGAAGCCCCAGCGGCCCACGCTCCGGCTGCTGGAGCGCAACGTCCAGCGCTACGCCCCTCAGGACCTCGAGCTCTACTTCGACGACATCGTCGACAAGAGCGAGCGGATCTGGGACCTCCTGGAGAACTACAAGGAGGTGGCGGAGGCGCTCGAGGCCACCAACGAGTCGGTGATCACCCACAAGCTGAACGACATCATCCGCGTGCTGACGATCCTGTCGGCCGTGATGCTGCCGCTCACCCTGATCACCGGCATCTACGGGATGAACACCGACACGCTGCCGTTCTCGCGCAGCGGCGTGTTCTCGTTCCTGTTCCCCATCATGATCATGGCGGTCATCGCGGTCGCCCTCTTCGCCTGGTTCCGCCACAAGCGATGGCTGTAGACCCCGGCGGCCCAGGCCGGCGGGGCCCGGACATCATGTGGTCGCCGTGGCGGATGACGTACATCTCCGCCGAGCACACGGGTGGCCACGACGGGCCGTCCTGCGTCTTCTGCGACCTGCCCGCGCGGCAGGACGACGAGCGCACCTACATCCTGTACCGTGGCGCCCGCGCGTTCGTGATCATGAACCTGTACCCGTACAACAACGGGCATCTGATGATGGTCCCCTACGCGCACGTGGACTCGCTGGCGGACCTCGACGAGGCCACGCTGACCGAGCTCATGACCCTCGCCCAGCGCTCTCAGGCGGTCGTGCAGGAGCGGATGCGCCCCCAGGGGTTCAACGTCGGCATCAACCAGGGCCGGGCCGCCGGCGCGGGGATCGCCGACCACGTCCACATGCACCTCGTGCCGCGCTGGGTGGGCGACACCAACTTCATGCCGGTGATGGGAGACGTGCGCGTGATGCCGCAGCACCTCGACGAGACCTACGCCCTGCTGCGACCGGGGTTCGACGCGTGACGATCGACCCCGGGATCTTCAAGGCCTACGACGTCCGCGGTCTCTACCCGCAGGAGCTCGACGAGGGCGGAGCCCAGCACGTGGGCGCGGCGTTCATCGACGTCACCGGGGCCCGGCGGGTCGCCGTCGGCCACGACACGCGGCTGTCGTCCCCCAGCATCGCGGCCGCGTTCGTCGAGGGCGCGCTCGACGCCGGCGCCGACGTCACCGAGCTCGGGCTCTGCGCCACGGAGATGCTCTACTTCGCCGTCGCCGACGGCGGCTACGACGCGGGCGCCTGCATCACCGCCAGCCACAACCCGCCCCAGTACACGGGCGCGAAGATGGTCACCGCCGGCGCGGTCCCGCTCTCGGGCGAGACCGGCATCGGCGAGGTCGGCCGCCTCGCCATGGCGGGGGCGCCGCGCGAGGGACGGCACGGGACGCGCTCGCAGGACACCGACCTGCTGGACCGGTTCGTGGCGAAGTGCCTGTCCTTCGTCGACGTGTCCGCCATCACCGGCCTGAAGGTCGTGACCGACTCGGCCAACGGGATGTCGGGGCTCTACCTGCCGCCCGTCCTCGAGCGGCTCGACATCGATGCCGTCCCCTACTTCCTGGAGCTCGACGGGACCTTCCCGAACCACGAGCCCAACCCGCTCCTGCCGGAGAACCGCGAGTTCATCATGTCCAAGGTGCGGGAGCACGGCGCCGATCTGGGCATCGCGTTCGACGGCGACGCCGACCGCTGCTTCTTCATCGACGACTCCGGCGAGTTCGTGGACGGCGACTTCCTGACCGCCCTGCTGGCGCGCCACATCCTGGGCCGCACCGGGCCGTCGACCGTCGTCTACGACCTGCGCGCCTCACGCGCCGTGCCGGACGCCATCACCGAGGCCGGCGGGACGCCGGACATGTTCCGGGTGGGCCACGCGTTCATCAAGCGCCGCATGCGCGAGGTCGACGCGGTGTTCGCCGGCGAGGTCAGCGGCCACTACTACTTCAAGGACTTCTCCTTCGCCGACACCGGGCTGGTGCCCGCGCTCCTGGTGCTGGAGCTGGTGGCCACCAGCGGACGGCCGCTGTCGGAGCTGATCGCGGGGTTCCGGGCGAAGTACCACATCTCCGGCGAGATCAACTCGACGGTGTCCGACCCGCAGGCGGTGCTCCAGGAGCTGCGGGAGCGCTACTCCGACGGCCGCCAGGCCGAGATCGACGGGCTCTCGGTGGACTACGACGACTGGCACTTCAACGTGCGGTCGTCCAACACCGAGCCCCTGTTGCGCCTCAACCTGGAGTCCCTGGTCTCGCGCGAGGACATGGAGCGGCGGCGCGACGAGGTGCTCGGGGTGATCCGCTCCGGGTGAGCGTCGCCCCACCGGAGACGGCCGTCGCCGCGATCGCGGCGGAGGGCGTCGACGTCCGCTATCACGGGGGTCCCGAGCCGGCGGTCCGGGACGTCTCGTTCACCCTCCGCCCCGGGGAGGGCCTCATGGTCTCGGGGCCGGCCGGCGCCGGCAAGACGAGCCTGCTGCGGGGCATCCTGGGCCTCGTCGCCCACCGCGGGCGGCTGGAGGTGCTCGGCGGGCTGCCCGGTGGCCCGGGGATGCTGGGGCGGGCGGGCTACGGCCCGCAGGGCGTCGGGTTCGCGGCGGGCCTGCGCGTCGATGAGACGGCCCGGCTCGTGGCCTGCCTGCGCGGCGGCGGGTCCGCCGAGGGGGCCGCGGCGCTCGAGGCGGCCGGCCTGTCGTACGTCGCGGGGTGGCGCACCAGTCGCCTGGACGCGGAGGGCTGGCGCCGCCTGAGCCTGGCCGTGGCCGTGGCCGGCGACCCGGAGCTGGTGCTGCTGGACGACCCGTGGGTGCTGCGCGAGACGATCGCCGTCATCCGGGCCGCCCGCGAGCGGGGCGCCGCCGTGGTGGTGGCGGCGCGGCGGCCCGCGGGCCTGGCGCCGCTGCTGGGGCGGCGCATCACGCTGCGCGACGGGGTCCCGGAGTGAGGAAGGCGGCCGCCGTGGGCGCCGCCGTGCTGCTGCGCCTGTCGCGGCGGCGCTGGGTGCAGGTCGCGCTGGCCGCGGGCGTCGCGATCGCCGTGGTGTGCGCCCTGGTGGCCGTCGGGTCGCACGGCCTGGCGCGCGAGGACGAGTTCCGCCGCGCGGCCGCGGCGCTGCTTCTGCTGGGCGGCCTGGCGTTGGCCGTGGCGCTGGGCAGCGCGGCGCTCAACACCGACGCCGACACCGGCGCCCTGGGCCTGATGGCGGGCGCGGGGGCGTCGCGCGGCGAGGTCGCCGCCGGGGCGGTCGGCGCGCGGGTCGCGGTGCTGGCGGTCGCGATCGTCGCCTGGGGCATCGTGCTCCAGATCGGCAGCGCCGCCCTGGGCATGGGGCTGGACGGCCCCTTGGCGGTCCACACGCTCGCCGTGGCCGAGGGACTGCTGCTGACGCTGCTGGCCTGCTCGGCGGCGAGCTCGGTGGTGGGGCCGCTGGCGGCGGGCGCGTTCGGCGTGGCGCTCTACGTGACCGCCCAGGCCGCGGTGAACCTGAAGGCCGCCGCCGACCAGGCGCTCATCGGCACCGCCGACGCCGGCGTCAACCTCCTCTACTACGTCGCCCCCCGGACCATCACCTCGCCCATGCTGGCCGAGCTCCAGCTGCGCGACGCCGCCGGCGCCGCCGCCCCCCGGGTGGAGATCAACGGCAACACCGTGCTGATCCCCACCTCCGGGTGGGACAGCGTGCTGTGGACGCTCCTCTGGTGCGCGCTGCTCGCCCTGGCGTGCGCCGCCGGCTTCCGCCGGCGCCCGCTCAGCTAGCTACGCGGAGGTCGTGAGCCCGTCGCGCGTGACGCCCCCGTACAGGGTGTCGCGCTCGGCGGGGACCTTCCCGCCCGCACGGATGAGGCCCTGCATGCGCTCCTCGGACAACCCGAGCGGCGTCTGGACCGTCGTCGCGTGGGCGATGCGCTCCTCGGTGAGGGTGCCCGACAGGTCGTCGAGCCCGTAGGAGAGCGCCTCGCTCGTGATCTCCTCGCCCAGCATCACCCAGTGCCCCTTGATGTGGGCGAAGTTGTCGAGCATGAGCCGCGCGACCGCGATGGTGCGCAGCTTCTCCTCGCGCGACGGCCCGGGGAGGTACGCGAAGTCGGTGTTGCCCGGCAGGAACGGCAGCGGGATGAAGGCCTGGAAGCCGCCCGTGTCGTCCTGGAGGTCGCGGAGCTGGGACATGTGGTCCACCTGCTCCTCGGGCGTCTCGAAGTGCCCGAACAGGAGGGTCGCGTTGGTGCGCAGGCCCTGGGCGTGCGCCTCGCGGTGGACGGCGAGCCACGTCTCGGCCGGCACCTTGCGGTCGGCGATGATCTTCCGGACGCGGGGGCTGAACACCTCGGCGCCCCCGCCGGGCATGGTGTCGTGACCCGCGGCGCGCAGGCGCCGGAGCGTCTCGGCGTGGTCGACCTTGGAGATCCGGGCGATGAAGTCGACCTCGACCGCGGTGAGCGCCGTCAGCGAGACGTGCGGCAGCGTGGCCTTGAGCTCGCTGAACAGCTCCTCGTAGTACGGGAGGTCGTACTCCTTCGTCATGCCCCCGACGATGTGCAGCTCGGTGATGCCGAGCTCGGCGAGCTGGACGGCGCGGTCGACGAGCTGCTCGACGCTGTACGCGTAGGCCCGCTCGTCCTTCTCGGTCCACACCGCGAACGCGCAGAACCCGCACCCGACGACGCAGATGTTGGTCGGGTTGAGGTGCGCGTTGACGTTGTAGGTGATCGCGTCGCCGTAGCGGCGCCGGACCACGGCGTCGGCCGCGGCGCCGAGCTCCTCGAGGGGGGCGTCCCGGAAGAGGGCGATGGCCTCCTCGGGGGTGATGCGGCCGCCGTCGGCGGCCCGGGCGAGGATCGCATCCGTCATGCGGGACAACTTACCAGGGCCTCCCGTCACCATGATCGGGCAACCGTCCCGCGCTAGGGTTGGCCACGTGCCGCAGCACGCATTGAAGGAGTGGGCCGTCACCATCGCCGCGCTTGCCGCGGGCGATCAGGTGCTGATCGTGCGCAAGGGCGGGATCGGCGAGAAGCGCTTCGAGCTGCCCCATCCGCGCTTCTACCTCTTCCCCACCTACCTGCATCAGCGCCCCGAGCTGGTGAAGCCCGCCGCGCGCGACCGCTTCGCCGACCCCCTGGGGCGGCGGGAGGACCCCGCGGAGCTGCCGCTGGCCGTGCACGCCGAGCTGGTGTCGTCGCACCCGATCGCCGACCCGGACGCGCTGGACGCGATCGACCACCTGCACGTGCTCGCGCCCACCTACGCCGAGGAGCGCCTGAAATGGCGCCGCAAGCACCCGCTGTGGGCGGCCGTGCTGCGCGTCTCGGTGCTGCCCCGGCCCCCGGTGCTGCACGTGCTCCCCGAGCACGGCGGGTGCGTGAGCTGGGTGGACCTGCCGGAGCACATCGGGCCACCGCAGGACGCCGTGCCGGCCCTCTCCGACGCGGCGTTCGCACGGGCGGAGGCCGACGTCGAGGCGGCGCTCGCGGCCGCCGGGGTCACGGGGTGACGCGGGCGCACGTGCTCGTCTGCCGGGGGCCGGACTGCACGTCCCGCGGCGCGCTGGACGTGTACACGGAGATGGCCGCCCAGCGCCACGCCCAGGGGCTCGAGGAGGACGAGGTGGTGCAGAGCCAGACCGGCTGCATCGGCCCACTCTGCGGCCGGGGTCCGGTGGTGTGCTGCTACCCCACCGGCGCGTGGTACGCGCCCGTCGGCGTGGCCGACGTGGCCGAGATCGTGGCCCGCGACCTGGGCGAGGGGGCCGTGGTACCGCGGCTCGAGGCACGGCGACGGGAGGGCGCGGCATGAACCACACCCAGGCGTTCGACGACATGCTCGCGGAGCAGCCGTCCGACTGGGCCTTCTTCGAGGTCTACGTCACGCTCGACGACGCCCGCCGGCTCTCGGACGCCCGCGTGTCGCTGGCCCGCGCCAACGCGCGGCCCGCGTACGGCCCCGGCGACCACGACTTCGCGATCACCGTGGCCAATACGCACGGCCACGGCGCCGGCGCCGGCGTGGTGCGCTCCGCGCTGCGGATCCTCGACGACCGCGGCATCACCGGCCGCACCTGGGGCGGCGCCACCCGCACGCTCACGCGCCCCGCGCCGGCGCACCGCGACGGCCCGTAGCGCCGCCGGGGTCGCCTGATGCTGCGCGATGAGGAGGACCTCCAGCTCCTCGCCGAGCTGGCGGGTGTCCTGGATCAGACGGTCCAGGACGCCGGGCTGTCCGCCGGCTCGTATCTGATCCTCCGCGAGCTCGTGGCCGACCCGGGGCCCCACGCCGTGACCGCCCTGGCCGAGCGCCTCGGCGCCGAGCCCGAGGAGCTCACCAACCTCTGCGCCCGGCTGATCGACCTGCGCATGGCCGAGGCGAAGCCCAACGGGATCGCCGTGACCGAGCGGGGCGTGGAGCGGGCGGCCGCGATCGAGTCCGACGCCAACGAGGCGATGCGCGCGTACGTGATGAACCGCCCGCACACCGCCACCGTCTACGGGCTGGTGGCCTCCATGCAGAGCGGCCGCTTCACCGTGGAGGACCTGCTGGGCTTCCTCGCCGAGGGCCCCACGACCGACGACGAGGACGCGGCCTGAACCCCGTCGACGTGATCGGCATCGTCGGCGTGGTGGTGCTCGTGGTGCTGATCGCGGTCCTCATCGTGATGAAGAACCGGCGCAGGGGTCAGTAGCGGAGGGTGCTCTCCCCCAGCGCGGACCACACGTCCAGCTTGGTGCGGACGCGCTTGATGACCTCGTCGGTGAACTCGTCGGTGCCCACCTGGCCGCCCAGGTCGGCGGTGCGCACGTCGTCGGAGATCGCCTCCAGCGCGCCCTCGTAGATCGCCCGTGACGCCGTCGCGGCGCTGGCGTCGCCCATGTACGGCAGCACCGACGCGCCGGCCAGGATCATGGCCAGGGGGTTCGCCACGTTCTTGCCCTGGAGGGTCGGCGCCGTGCCGTGGGGGGCCTCGGCCATGACGGCGGACGCCCGGAACTGCTCGTCGAAGGCCAGCAGCTGCGACTCGGCGCCCGCGATCGAGCCGAAGAGCTGGAGCACCATGTCCGAGAGGCAGTCGCCGTCGCGGTTGAGCGCCGGGACCACCAGCGCCTCGCCGCCGTGGCTCACCAGGGCCGCGTAGAGCGCGTCGATCAGGATCGGCCGGTAGCGGACGTCGGGATGGCGCTCCGCGGCGGCGTCGAGCTCCTCCTTCAGCATCCCCTCGTACACCGGCGAGACCGTCCACTTGGGGCCGCCGAACACGGTCGCGCGCATCCGGCGCGCCTGCTGGAAGCTGAATTCGGCGACGGCGCGGCAGGTGCGGCGCGAGATGCGCTCGACGCGCCAGGCGATCTCGTCGTCGCCGTCCTGCTCGCGGTACTCGCGGGCGTTGTACGCGTCGTCGACCGCCATCCGCACGATCGAGATGGGCGCGTGGATGCCGCCGATCGGCCGCACCCCGGAGAGCCGCCGGCCGGTGCGGATGATGACCTTGCCGCCGATCGCCTCGCGCAGCAGCGCGTTGGGGCTGCCGACGTCCTCCGCCCCCTCCGGCGTGACCGTCGCCGCCTTCAGCCCGAAGCCGTGGCGAACGGTGGCCTCGGCCGCCTCGAACACGCACCCGTTCCTGGTGCGGCGGCGGTTCTCGAGCGACAGGTCGTGGCGCTCCACCACGATGGGGAAGCCGGTCACGGCGGGGTCGAGGACCCGGAGGGCCTCCTCCAGGAGCTCCTGCCCCGTCTGGTCGCCCTCCATCACGACGAGCGTCCTGGGCTCCATCGCCGCCGAGTATAGGCCCCTACAGCGGGGTGTCCTCCTCCATCACGTACACCCGCACCCGCGGCGGCCTGCCGGTGCGCGCCTCCAGGCCGGCGAGCACGGCGCGGGTGGCGGGGCGGTCGGCGTAGCCGGCGGCGTCGGCCGGGTCGTCCCACTCGGCCAGGCACCCGTACTCGCCGGCGTCCTCGTCGATGAAGAGCACGTGGCGCCGGCACCCGTCGGCCGCGGCGGCCAGGCCCTGGGCCAGCGCGCGCGCCTCGTCGGCGGTGCCGGGGCCGAGGCGGAACGCCACCTCGGTGCCGTGCAGGCTCAGGCGCGCGCCCCGCGGATCGACGCCGCCACCATCTGCGCGGCGCCGTCCTCGCACTCGGGCATCGCCGCCGCCAGGCGGTCGGCGAGGCGGTCGGCGGCGCCGGCGCGGGCGGCGGCCTCCTCCACGTCGCGCAGCGCCGCGATCAGGGCGTCGGGCAGCGTGTCCTGCACCGCGACGAGCGGGTCGGAGGCGCGCATGAAGCGGGCGTAGGCGCCGCACAGGCGGTCCTGGACGGCGGCGCCCTCGTCGATGTCGGGGACCGACGCGACCGCCCGCAGCGGATCGTCGCGCCACGCGGCCAGCTCGAGCGCCCGGGCGGCGACGGTCTCGAGCGGCCCGGTCACCTCGGGCGGGTCCCCGCCCAGCGCCAGCAGGCGGCCGATGGCGGCGGCCAGGTCGCGGAGCGCGTCCGGATCGACGATCGCCTCGACGTGCTCCCACAGCAGCGAGGCCGAGGCGGTCTCGTGGGCGCGGCGGGGGTCGCCCTCGGGCGCCAGGCGCTCGTCCAGGCACAGGAACGCCGGGCCGGCGAAGGCGGCGACGTAGGCGCGCCGGCCCGCGGCGGGCTCGACGGCGCGGACGCCGACGGGCGCCTCCCCGGCCACCGCGGCGGCGGCGTCGCGGGCCGCGGCGAGGCGCTCCACGAGGTCGCGCACCGCGGCGTCGTGGTCGATGGGGGCCATGCGTGGACTGTGCCACACTCGACCACCGTGTCTCCGGCCGCCCCCATCACCCCGCCGCCGCGCGTGCCGGGGGCGGTGGCGCTGGCCGACGCGCTGGCCCGGGTCCTGCGCGACCGCGAGCCCGCGGCCCTGCCGGGGCCGGGGCGCCGGGCGGCGGTGCTGATCGTGCTGGCGGACCGCGCCGGCCAGGCGAGCCTGCTGCTCACGAAGCGCAGCGACGAGATGCCGACCCATCCGGGGCAGATCTCCCTGCCGGGCGGGGTCGTCGATCCCGGCGACCCGTCGCCGGAGGCCGCGGCCCTGCGCGAGACCGAGGAGGAGGTGGGGCTGCCCCGCGCCGCCCTGCGCGTGGTCGGCGAGCTCGACGACGTCCACACGATGGCGTCCAACTTCATCATCCGGCCGTTCGTGGCCCTGCTGGAGGGCCGCTGGGAGCCGGTGCCGAGCGACGCGGAGGTCGCGCGGGCGTTCCACGTCCCGGTGGCCGAGGTGTTACGGGCGGACGCGGTGCTGCCGGCGGACCCCGCGCCGCTGGCGCTGCGCTATCCGCTGGGCGGCGAGGACGTGTGGGGCGCGACCGCCCGCATCCTCCGCATCTTCAGCGGTGTGCTGCGGCAGGCGCTGGCGGTCAGCCCTCGGGCTGGAGCCGCGCCAGCGACTCCCGCGGGGGCAGATCCGGCTGGGTGACCCCGCCGGACTCGCCGCCGTAGCCCAGATCGTCGAGCCGCCGGAGGTGCGCCTGCAACTCCGGCTGGCGCGGGTGGTCCGGCGGCAGGGAGGCGGCGTACTGGGCGATCCGGTCCCGGATCTGGAACGCGAAGTGCGGGGTCGCCGCGCCCACGAGCTGCGCGAGCTCGTCCTCGGTGGGGAGCTGGTGGACGTGCTGGAAGACCGGCATCCGGGCGCAGCGTAGCAGCGGCCGGTACGTGCGCCCCGGCGGGGCGCGCCATGGGGCCCGCTCGGGGTAGGGTGGGTCATGGCCGTCCGCCGGGCGCTCCTCGGGTTCTGGCTCGAGATCCGCGTCATCCCCGTGCTCCTCTGGTCCTACACGGCGATCACGCTCGGCACGGCGATGGCCTGGTCCCACGACGGCGGGATCTCGGTCCCCGGCTACCTGGTCGCCATCCTGATGGGCGTGCTGGTGCAGGGGCTGGTGGCCCACTGCGTCAACGAGGTCACCGACTGGCGCTCGGGCACGGACCGCGACCCCTCGCCCCGCGTGATCAGCGGCGGCAGCAAGGTCATCGCCTCGGGCCTGCTGGGGCCGCGGGCCCTCATCGCGATCGGCGTGGCGGCGACGCTCGCGGCCGCGGCGCTCGGGGTCGCGGCGGCGCTCACATGGGGGTGGGTGCTGGCCCTCTACGGGGGCCTCGGGATCCTGGGGGCGATCCTCTACACCCTGCCGCCCGTGCGGGCGGCGTACCGGCCGTTCACGGGCGAGGCGATCGCCTTCGGGTGCGCGTGGGCGTGCGTGTCGGGCGCGTACGTCCTGCAGACCGGGACGCTGACGGGCGGCGTCGCCCTGGCCGGCATCGCCCACGCCGCGACGTGCGTCGCGATGCTGATGATGCACCACTACCTCGACCGCGTCCCCGACAGCCTCGCCCGCCCGCCGAAGACCACCACCATCGTGATGCTCGGCGCCGCCGGCCGGCGCTACGGCGTGCTGTGGGCGTCGATCTCGCTGGCCGCGGCGGCGCTCCTGACGGCGCTGGTGGACGGGGCGTTCGCGGTGATGGCGATCGGCGCGGCGGTGGCGCTGGTGCTCCACGCGTCGGTCGACCCGGACGACGCCGGATCGGTCACCCGCAACGAGCTGGGCGTGATCCTGGCGGGCATGCTCGGGGGCCTCGGCACGGCCGCGGTGCTCGTGCCCCAGATGACGTGGGCGCTCGTGCCGGTGGCCATCCTGGTGCCCCTGGAGCTCGCCGTCTCGGGGGCCGCCCACCGGGAGCTCATGGCCGCCCGTTCTGAGCCCGCGCCCGCCGCCGGGGAGGGGCCGTGACGCTCGCCGTGACGGTCCGCCCTTCCTCCCCGCTCCGTGCGCCCTTCCCGGCCCCCGCGCGGCGGCCCGGCGGGGGCGCCTGGGCTATCATCGACCCCTTCCAGGAGGGGGTTGCGGGGGTCCGACCATGGCGATGAGAGACGACGACAAGCTGGTCCGCCAGCTCTCCCTGGTGGCCTTCCTGATGTCGCAGCAGCGGCCGGTGACCGCCGACGAGATCCACGAGGCGGTGGAGGGCTACGGCGGCATGACCGAGCAGGCGTTCCTGCGCCGCTTCTACGCCGACCGGGCCGAGATCGAGTCGATGGGCCTGCGCCTGGCGGTGGAGCGCCCCGGGGACGACCCGTTCCAGGGCGACCTCTATGCGCTGCCGCCGGAGAACTACTACCTGCCGGAGCTCGACTTCGACCCGGCGGAGCTCTCGGCCCTCCAGACCTGCCTGTACCTGCTGGAGGGGCAGTTCGCCTACGCGGAGCCGCTGCGCCTGGCGCTGCAGCACCTCACCCTCGGCCGCCCGAGCCCGCTCGACGACCACGCCGCCCGCACGGTCTCCGTGAACCTGCTCGGCGGCGACTACGGCCCGGAGGTCGCGGCCCACCTCACCAAGATCGAGTCGGCCATCAGCCGCCGCAAGACGATCCGCTTCACCTACTACTCGATCGGCCGCGACGAGACCTCCGAGCGCGAGGTCGACCCCTACTCCCTGCTCTACTCGGCGGGGAACTGGTACGTGGTCGGCTTCTCCCACGAGCGCGAAGACACCCGGATCTTCCGGCTGTCGCGCATCGAGGGGCGCATCACCTTCAAGACCCGCGCGGAGCACGACTTCCCGGCGCCGCAGGACTTCGACCTGTCGCGCTACCGCGACCGCGCGCCGTGGCAGCTCCAGGGCGAGGAGCAGACGGCCACCGTCGCCCTCACCCCCACCATCGCCTGGTGGGTGGACCAGATGTTCGGCGCCCACGGCACCACCCAGATCAACGCGGACGGCTCCGGCGTCTACACCACGACCTACGGCAACCAGCACGAGCTGGTCGCCTGGATCCTCGGCCTGGGCGCCGAGGCGCGCGTGTTGGAGCCGGCCGACCTCGGCGAGGCCGTGGTGAGCGCCCTGGAGCTGGTGGCCGAGCGCCACCAGGGCGGCGGCGGTGGCGGCGCCGGGCGTATCGCCCCGCCCACCGACGCCCCGCCGGTCGCGCTTGACGACGACGAGCTCGGCGCCCCGGCGGCCGGGCCGGTGGGCGGCGCCGCCGCGGCCGCGCCGTCGTCGTCGTCGGCGAGCGGACAGGGCACGCCGGAGCGGGTGGTCCCGGCGGAGCGCTTCGCGCGCCTGCTGGCGCTGATGACGCGCCTGCTGGCCGCCTGCGGCGACTCCCCGGAGGCCCACATCCCGGCCTCCGAGCTGCGCGAGGCCCTCAACCTCGACCGCAAGGTGCTCGAGGACGACATCGGCCTGCTCAACCTCATCAACTTCGGGGGCGGCTGTTACGCGCTGTACGCCCAGCTGGAGGGCGACACCGTCGCCGTCCTCAAGGAGACGTACGGCGACCGCTTCGCCCGGCCGGCCCGCCTGTCGCCGCTGGAGGCGAAGGCGCTGCTGTGGACGCTCGACTTCATCGGCGACCGCCTCCCGGTGGAGGCCGGCACCTCCCTCAGCAGCGTCCGCGCGAAGCTGGAGGCCGCGATCGGCGCCGACAGCCTCCCCACCGTCGAGCTGGGCCGCGCCCAGGTCGCCGACACCGGCGTCGCCGCGGCCGTGAGCCAGGCGATCCGCGAGGACCGCGTCCTCGAGATCGACTACTGGACGGAGTCCCGCGGCGCGATCACGAAGCGCCAGATCGAGTCCCACCTGCTCGTGAACGCCCAGGACGCCTGGTACGTCGTCGCCTACTGCCGCCGCGCGGAGGCGCAGCGCACGTTCCGCCTGGACCGCATCCGGAGCGCCGTCCTCCTCGACGAGCAGTTCAGCCGCCGCGCCGAGATCGTGGCCTCCGGCCCCTACCTGCCGTGGGGCGCGCACCCCCAGCCCGGCGAGACCGTCGCCCAGAGCGCGTCGGTGTGGTGCGACCCGGGCCTCGCGCGGTGGATGCTCGAGAAGCACCGCTCCCGGGAGCGCTTCGCCGACGGCTCCGTGCTGGTGGAGATCCCCTACGCCAGCGAGGAGTGGCTGGTGAAGGAGCTCCTGAAGTATCAGGGCGAGGCGGTCCTGTTCGAGCCGGTCGCCCTGCGACGGACGGTCGCGGACCTCGCCGAGGAGATCCTCGGCGCCTACGGCGCGGACCACCCGAGCGGCGGCAGCCGCCGGCGCGCACCCACCCGCTGAGCCTCCGCCTCCCCCGCCGCGGCGCCGCCCTCGCGGCGCCGGCGGTCGCCGGCGTACTCGCGCTGCTGGCCCCGGTCGCGGCCGCCCAGACGCCGACCGCGCCGGCGGCTCCGACGACGCCCGCCGCGCCGTCGGGCACCCCGGTCCTCGGCACCTCCGCCCTCACCGCCGACCAGCTGACGGCGTGGTACGCCGCGTCCGGCGTGACGTCGACGAGCCCCGTCCCGGTCGCGGATCTCGCCCGGCTCTTCATCGACGAGGGCGCCGCCCAGGGCGTCCGGGGTGACATCGCGTTCGCCCAATCGATGCTCGAGACCGGCTACCTCCGCTACGGGGGCATCGTGAAGCCGGAGGATCTGAACTTCTCCGGCCTCGGCGCCTGCGACAACTGCCCCCGCGGGCTGGCCTTCCCGAGCGCGGCCCTCGGCGTCCGCGCCCAGATCCAGCACCTCTTCGCGTACGCCGCGCCGGGCGCGACCCCCGCCGCCCTGGCCCGCCCCCTCGCCGACGCCCGGTTCGCCCGCGTCCAGCCGGCCGGGCGCGCCGCCCTCTGGGAGACGATGGGCAACGGCAACTGGGCCACCGGCACCGACTACGCCCGCAAGGTCCTCACCCTCTGGCGCGGCATGCTGAGGTCGGCGGGAGTCCCGGAGCCCGCCGCCCGCACCGCCGGCGTCGCCCCGGACCGGTCGCTGCTGGTCGCCCCAGACGGCGCCGCCCGCCTCGCCGGCTGGCGTACGCGGAAGGAGCCCCTCGCCGACGGCGTCCGCATCCTGGGAGCGCCCACCTCCCTGACCCGCGGCACCGGCGTCTGCCTGGTCCGGTGGGACGGTCTGGGGGCGGCCGCCCTCGTCCGCGGCGCCCCGCGCCCCTGCGACGCCACCTCCTCCGTGCGCTGGATCCGCCTGACGGGCGCCGGCTGGCGCACCACGAAGGGCCTCGCCCCCGGCGAGCCGCTCACCCGCCTGCGATCGCTCTACCCGCACGCCCGCCGGGGAGGCGCGTTCTGGCGCCTGGTCGCCGGGCGCGACGACCACCACCGCAGACCGGTCACGCGCCTGCGCGCCGAGGTCGGCCCGGACGGGGTCGTCCGCGCGCTCTGGGTGTATCCCGCGCCCGCCGCCTAGCACCCCTCCTTCCGCACCCGGGTCGGCGTGGCCCAGTAGCGGCGGCCCTCGCCGCGGACCACGAGCCCCTCCACCTCGAGGAGCGCCAGCGCCCCGGCGACCTCCCCTGGGTCGGCGCCGAGCGCCTCCGCCAGGGCGTCGGCGTCCATCGGCTCGAGCGCGAGGCGCTCGTGGACCCGCGCCGCGAGGCCGTCGGGCACCACCTCGCCCTCCGGGTCGCCCGGCGGGCGCCAGGGCGCGTCGGGGAGCTCGGCGACGACGTCGTCGGCCGTCTCCAGCAGGGCGGCGCCCGCCCGGAGGAGGCCGTTGCAGCCCTCCGAGGCCAGGGCCCCCGGCCAGCCGGGCACCGCGAGCACCGGCCGGCCGAGCTCGAGGGCGAAGTCGGCGGTGATGAGCGCGCCGGAGCGCACGCCCGCCTCGACGACCGCCACCGCCCCCGACAGCCCGGCGACGATCCGGTTGCGGGCGGGGAACCTCCACGGCGCGGGCGGCGTCCCGGGCCAGAACTCCGACACCAGCGCGCCGGACGCCGCCACCCGCCGCGCGAGCTCCCGGTTGCGGCGCGGGTACGGGACGTCCACGCCGCACCCGAGCACCGCCACGGTGCAGCCACCCGCGGCGAGCGCGCCCTCGTGGGCGGCCGCGTCGATGCCGTGGGCGAGGCCGCTGACCACCGCCGCGCCGCGCCGCGCGAGGTCCCCACCGAGGCGGTGCGCGAGCGCGGTGCCCGCCGCCGTCGCGCGGCGGCTGCCCACGACGCCGACCGCCGGCCCCTCCGCCAGCCGGGCGAGGCCCGCCTCAGCATCCCCTCGGAGGAACAGGCAGAACGGCGGGTCCGGGAGGTTCCGGAGGCCGTCCGGGTAGCGGGCATCCGGCATCCCGACGATGGTCACGCCCGCATCGGCGAGGCGCGTGGCGTCGGCCGGGACGTCGATCGTGGCGCGGAGCCGCAGCGCGTCCTCGAGCTCCGCACCCGAGAGGCGCAGGGCGCGGCCGAGCGTGGCCCGGCCGGCGCGCCAGAGGGCCTCGGGGCCGCCGGCCGCCCGGGACGCCCGCTGGAGGTCGCGGCCGAGCGCCTGCGCCAGGCGCGCGAGGCCGACGGGCCACTCCGGCGCGGCGCTCACAGGACCGGCCCGCCGGGCGACGGCTCCCGGTATCCGATCGCCTCGGCCAGGTGCTCAGCCGCCACGCGGTCGGCGCCGGCGAGGTCCGCGATCGTCCGGGCGACCCGCAGGAGCCGGTCGTGGGCCCGCGCCGACAGCCCGAGGCGGTCGACGGCGCGTTCGAGCAGCGTGGCCGCCGAGGGCTCCAGGCCCGCGGCGGCGCGGGCCTCGCGGGGGCCGAGCTCGGCGTTCGGCCGCCCCTGCCCCCGCGCGATCGCGCGCTCGCGGGCGGCCGTCACCCGCGCGCGGATCGTGGCGCTCGGCTCCGCCTCGGAGCGCCCCATCAGCTCGTCGCGGTCGAGACGGGCCACCTGGACGTGGAGGTCGATGCGGTCGGCCACCGGCCCGGAGAGCCGGGCCCGGTAGGCCTCCGCCCGCCCGGGCGGGCAGGCGCAGCGGCGGACGGGATCGCCGTCGAAGCCGCACGGGCACGGGTTGCCGGCGCAGACCAGCAGCGGGCGCGCGGGGAACCGGGCGCTCGCCATCGCCCGTGTCACGTCGATGCGCCCCTCCTCCAGCGGCTGGCGGAGGGCGTCGAGGACGGATGGGGCGAAGGCGCAGACCTCGTCGAGGAAGAGGACCCCGTGGTGGGACAAGCTGACCTCGCCCGGCCGCGGCACGCGCCCGCCGCCCACGAGCCCCGCCGCCGAGATGGTGTGGTGCGGGGCCCGGAAGGGGCGCGAGAGCACGAGAGGGCATCCCGGGTCGAGCAGCCCGGCGACCGAGTGGATGCGCGTGACGGCGATCGCCTCGTCGAGCGTCAGCGGCGG
Source organism: Thermoleophilia bacterium (assembly GCA_050250915.1). Taxonomy (GTDB): domain Bacteria; phylum Actinomycetota; class Thermoleophilia; order Miltoncostaeales; family Miltoncostaeaceae; genus Miltoncostaea. Next base: position 167,758 of record JBFWNT010000002.1, on the reverse strand, counting down.
CAGGATGCCGGGCAGCCGGCGCGCGAGCATGGTCTTCCCCGCGCCCGGCGGGCCGATCATCAGCATCGAGTGCCCGCCGGCGGCCGCCACCTCCAACGCGCGCCGGGCGGCGCCCTGGCCGCGGACCTCCGCCATGTCCGGGCCCTCCCCGGCGTTCGCCTGCGCGAGGAGGGCGGCCGCGTCCAACTGCACCACGGAGCCCTCCTCGACCCCGGTGAGCTGGCCGACGGCCGCGCGGAGCGTTGCGGGCCCGAGGATCTCGACGCCGGGGACGAGGGCCGCCTCGGAGGCGTTCGCGCGCGGCACCACCAGACGTCGCCAGCCGCAGCGCGCGGCGTGCTCGGCCATCGCGAGGGCGCCGGGGACCGCCCGCACCGAGCCGTCCAGGGCGAGCTCGCCGACCGCGCCGACGCCCTGGAGCGCCGCCGCCGGGAGCTGCCCGGATGCCGTGAGGATCGCGAGGGCGATCGGGAGGTCGTACTGCGGCCCGGCCTTCCGCAGATCGGCGGGCGCGAGGTTGGCCACGATGCGCCGCGCGGGGACGGCGAACGCCTGGTTGGCGATCCCCGAGCGCACACGCTCGCGCGCCTCCTGGACGGCCGCGTCGGGGAGCCCGACCACGGAGAACGCCGGCAGGCCGGCGCGGAGGTCCACCTCGACCTGCACCGTGGAGGTCTCGAGGCCGAGGACGGCGGGGCTGACGAGGCTGGCGACCACGGAACGGACGGTGGCGCAGCGGGCGCGCGCGACTCGACACCTGAGTGGGTCGACGGTGTGCCGTGTCGGTGACGGCGCCGGTGCGTCGCGAGTGCCTAAGCTTGGCGTGACCCGAGGAGGAGCCCGTGGAGTTCGATCACGTCGCCCAGCAGGTCCCGGACATCGCCGCGGCGGTCGAGTGGCAGGTGAAGACCGTCCCGGGGAGCCGGGTGCTCCACCAGGACGCCACATGGGCGCTGGTCGAGTCCGGCGGCGCGAAGCTCGCATTCGTGCTCCCCGACCAGCACCCCAGCCACCTCGCGTTCCGCGTGGACGCCGAGGAGCTGGAGCGGCTCGCCGCCCGGCACGGCGCGGAGATCGCGACGCACCGGGACGCGACGCGCAGCATCTACATCGAGGGCCCGGGCGCCCTGGCGACCGAGATCATCGCGTACCCCGAGGAGGCCTGATGCCGATCTACGACAGGATCGCCGGGCTCCCCGTGCGGATCGAGGGCTACGAGCTGGAGCGGCTCTCGCTCGACATCGGCTTCGACTTCCCGCGCGTCACCACCGTCATCCACCTGCACGGCGGCGGCGAGGAGGGCGTGGGCGAGGACGTCACCTACATGCCCGATGACCACGAGGGCCAGCTCGCGGCGGACGGCAGCCTCCCCGTCACGGGCGGCTGGAGCATCGACGAGCTCTCCCACCACCTCGACGGCGTCGACCTCTGGTACGGCGCCGAGCCGGCCATGGAGCAGTTCCGCGACTACCGTCGCTGGGCCTGGGAGAGCGCCGCCCTGGACCTCGCGCTCCGGCAGGCGGGTGCGTCGCTGGCCGACGCGCTCGACATGCCGCTCGCGCCGCTCACGTTCGTCGTCTCCACCCGGCTCGACGGCCCCGAAGGGGCCGGCCGCGTGGTGCGGATGCTGGGCCGTCAGCCGTCCCTGCGGTTCAAGCTCGACCCCACCGACGAGTGGCCGGACGAGCTGATCACGCAGCTCGCCGCTCTCGGGGTGGTGGACGTGATCGACCTGAAGGGTCAGTACGGCGACGAGGTCCCCATGAGCCTGCCGCGCACGCCCGAGACGTACCGGCGCGTCATCGAGGCCTTCCCCCACGCGTTCATCGAGGACCCCCGGCTGACGCCCGAGCTGCGCGAGACCCTGAAGGGTCATGAGGACCGCGTCACCTGGGACGCGCCGATCCACTCGGTCGACGACATCCTCGGACGCGAGTGGGCACCGAGGACGGTGAACATGAAGCCCTCGCGCTTCGGCCCGCTCAGCCGGCTGTTCGCGACGTACGATCACATCCGCGAGCACGGGATGGGCGCCTACGCCGGCGGACAGACCGAGCTGGGACCGGGGCGCGGGCAGGTGCAGTACCTGGCGTCCCTCTTCCACCCACACTCGTGCAACGACATCGCGCCGTCGGGCTACAACGACCCGTCCGACCCCGAGGGCCTCCCGGGGACCCCGTTGCCGGTGGCGGCGTCGGAGACCGGCTTCCGCTGGGGGGAGTGACGCCGGTCGTCACACCCCCGCGCCGCGTGCGGCACACCCCCGTGTAGTCCCGTGCGGGGCGCCCGCGGTTCCATGCGGGCATGTCGATCGGGAGCGTGGCAGGGCGGCGAGGCGAGCGGGCGGCGGCGCGGCATCTGCGCCGCCGCGGCTGGACCGTCCTGACCACCCGGTGGCGCGGCGCGGGCGGCGAGATCGACCTCGTCGCCGCCCGCGGCGGCGTCCTGGCGCTGTGCGAGGTCAAGGCGCGCTCCGACCCGGCGGCCCTCCTCGAGCCGGTCACCTCGGCTCAGCAGGTGCGGATCCGCCGGGCGGCGGAGGCGTTCGTCGCGAGCCGGCCGGACCTCGCGGGCCTCCAGCCGCGGCTCGACGTGCTGACGGTGCGCCTGGGACGGGTCCGGGCGCGGGTGCGGCATCAGCCCGGGGCGGCGGGCGGGCCGTGACCGGCGAGCGCCTCCATCTCCGCGATCACATGCGGGTAGGCCATCGACTGGAAGGAGCGCCGGTGCAGCGGGGAGAGCCCCCCGGAGCGGAGGGCGGCGTGGTGCTCGGGCGTCGCGTAGCCGACGTGGTCGGCGAACCCCCACTCGGGATACGCCTCGGCCATCGGGCCGGCCATCAGGCGGTCGCGGGCGGTCTTCGCGATGACCGACGCCGCGGCGATGGCGGCGCTGATGTGGTCGCCGCCCACCACGCGCCGGTGCTCGGGGGCGGCCGGGCCGAGATGGAAGCCGTCGACCAGGGCGACGTCCGGGCACGGCGACACGGCGGCCAGCGCCCGCGCCATGAGACGCAGGTTCGTGCGGTGCAGGCCGTCGCGGTCGATCGTGGCGGGCGAGGCGCTCAGCACCACCACCTGCTCCGCGTGGCGCATCACGGCGGTCGCGACCCGGGCGCGGACGTCGTGCGGGAGCCGCTTCGAGTCGTCGAGGTCCATCAGCGCCCGGCGGCCGGAGGGGGTCAGCCCCTCCAGGTCGAGGCAGACGGCCGCCACGACGAGCGGGCCAGCGAGGCACCCGCGGCCCGCCTCGTCCGTTCCCGCCACTCGGCGCACGCCGAACCGGCGGTCGTGCGCGAAGAGCCGGGCGGCCGGCCGGTGCTGACCGGGCCGGCGACGGGGCGCCACGGCGGGAAGGGCGCCCGGAGCGCTAGGAGCGCTGCTTCTCGCGGATGCGGGCCTTCTTGCCCACCTTGCCGCGGAGGTAGTACAGCTTGGCGCGGTTGACGTCGCCCTCCATCGTGCGCTCGATGCGCTCGATCTTCGGCGAGTGCACGGGGAACGTGCGCTCCACGCCGACGCCGAAGCTCTGCTTGCGGACCGTGAACGTCTCGCGGTTGGTGGAGCCCTGACGCTTGATGACCGTGCCCTCGAAGACCTGCACGCGCTGGCGGGACCCCTCGATGACGCGGAAGTGGACCTTGACGGTGTCGCCCGCCTTGAACGCCGGGATGTCGTCGCGAAGCTGCTCGCGCTCCAGGCTCTCGATGACGCTCATCCGGGTGCTCCTCGCTGCTCGGCGTGCACGGGCTGGGGCCCGACAAAACGACGGGGAGCATAGCAAGCCGCCCCCCACGCCCGAAGGCCGGGCGCCGTGGCGGGCCTCAGCCGTCCGGGAGGGGCGGCGCGCCCAGGTGCTCCTCGCGCCACCGGGCGATCGCGCCGTGGTCGCCGGAGAGCAGGACCGGGGGCACGTCGTGGCCGAGGAACGACGCCGGCCGGGTGTACTGCGGGTGCTCCACGCGGCCGCCCAGCGCCTCGGAGAACGACTCGGCCTGCAGGCTCTCAGCGTTCCCCAGGGCCCCCTCCAGACGCCGGGCGACGGCGTCGATGACCGCCATCGCCGCGACCTCGCCGCCGGCCAGGACGAACGGGCCGAGCGAGACCTCGTCGCTCGCCAGGGCGGTGTGGACGCGCTCGTCGAAGCCCTCGTACCGGCCGCACAGCAGCACCAGCTCCGGCTCGGCGGCCAGCTCGCGGGCCACGCGGTCGGTGAAGGGGCGGCCGCGGGGGGTCAGCACGATCACGCGGCGGCGGTCGCGGACCGCGGCGGCGGGCTCGCCGTAGACGGCCTCGAACGCGGCGGCCATCACGTCGACCCGCAGCACCATCCCGGGGCCGCCGCCGTACGGGGCGTCGTCCACCTGGCCCTGGCGGAGCGGGGTGTAGTCCCGCGGGGAGAAGGCGCGCAGCTCCAGCCCGGCGGTGAGCGCCGCGTTGGTCAGGTGGCGCGGGCGGCGCATCCAGTCAAACCAGTCCGGGAACAGCGTGAAGACGTCGATGCGCACGGGCAGGGGCGGGGACGGCTACTCGGCGCCGAGGAGGTCGGGCCGCACGACGATGCGGCGGCCGGGGACGTCGAGGTCGACGACGGCGTCGGCGGTGAACGGGATCAGGACGGGCGGCGCGGTCTCGGCGGCGGCGGCGGGGGCGACCTCGAGGACGTCGTTCGCCGGTCCGGAGATGACCTCACGGACCTCGCCGAGGGGGCGGTCACCGAGGAGCACGGTGCAGCCGACGAGGTCGCGGACCAGGAAAGTGTCGGGGTCGTCGATCGGCGGGATGCGCTCCCGGGGGACGGCGAGCTCGGCGCCGGTCAGGGCGGCGGCGCCCTCGCGCGTGGCGACGCCGTCGAAGGTGAGGATCGGCCCCTCCGGCGTGCCGGCGCGGGCCGCGAGCACGAGGATGCGCGGCGGGCCGCCGGCGGGACGGACCTCCACGGACTCGCCCACCGCGATCTCCGCCAGCGTCGGGCCCGACGGGCGGGCGCGCACGGAGCCGCGAACGCCGTGGGGGCGTCCGATCCGGCCGATCACGACCGCCTCGCTCACGCGGAGCGGGCTAGTCGACGATCTCGAGGCTGGCGCGCTCGCCGCGGGACGTCGACGCGGCCCGCAGCACCACCCGGAGGGCGCGGGCGATGCGCCCGCCACGGCCGATCACCTGGCCGAGGTCCTCCTCGGCGACGTACAGCGAGAGGACCGTGGCGTCACCGTCGGCCTCCTCGCGCACCTCGACCTGCTCGGGGTGGTCGACCAGGCCCCGGGCGAGGGTGCCCACCATGTGGGCGAGGGGGCTGTCCGTCTCGGGGCTCAGGCCTGCGCCGCCCGCGCGATCTTGATCAGCTTCCGGACCGCCGGGGTGGGCTGGGCGCCGTTGGCGATCCAGGTGTCCGCCTTGTCCACGTCGATGTGGATCTCCGACGGGTCGGTCTGCGGGTTGTACCGGCCGATCGTCTCGATGTTGCGGCCGTCGCGCGGGGAGCGCGAGTCGGCCACCACGACGCGGTAGATGGCGTTCTTCTTGCCGCCCACACGGGCGAGGCGGATCTTGACCACGGTGCTCCTCTGTTGCTGGTACGTACGGGGGTGGCTAGCGGCCCATCAGGCCGCCGAGGGCGGGCATGCGACCGCTCCCCATCTGCTTCATCAACTTTCGCATCTGCTTGAACTGTGACAGGAGCTGGTTGACCTCCTGCACGCTGGTGCCGCTGCCGGCGGCGATGCGGCGGCGGCGGCTCCCGTTGATGACGTCCGGGTTGCGGCGCTCCTGGACCGTCATGCTCCGGATGATCGCCTCGACGCGCTCCAGCTGGCCGTCGTCCACGGCCAGGTCCTTCGCCTTCGCGACGTTCCGGAAGCCGGGGATCATGCCGAGGACCTGGGACATCGGGCCCATCTTGCGGACCTGCTGCATCTGGTCGAGGAAGTCCTCGAGGGTGAGGGAGCCGCTCCGGACCTTCTCCTCGAGGCGCTTCGCGTCGTCGACGGTGACGTTCTCCTGGGCCTTCTCGATGAGGCTCATCACGTCGCCCATCCCCAGGATGCGCGACGCCATGCGGTCCGGATGGAACGGCTCCAGGGCCTCCAGCTTCTCGCCGGTCCCGACGAACAGGATCGGCTTGCCGGTGACCGCGCGCACGGAGAGGGCGGCGCCGCCGCGGGCGTCGCCGTCCAGCTTGGTGAGGGCGACGCCGTCGAAATCGACCGCGTCGGCGAAGTCCTTGGCCACCTGGACGGCGGCCTGGCCGGTCATGGCGTCCACCACGAGCACGGTGCTGGTGGGGTCGACGGCCTTCTTGATGCGGACCAGCTCGTCCATCATCTCGGCGTCGATGTTGAGGCGGCCGGCGGTGTCCACGATCACCAGGTCGCGGCCCGTGCGGCGGGCCTCCTCGACGCCGTTGCGGGCGATCCGGACCGCGTCCTTGGAGCCCTCCTCGCGGTGCACGGGGACGCCGATCTGCTGGCCCAGGACGGCGAGCTGCTCGGCGGCGGCGGGGCGGTGGACGTCGCAGGCGACGAGCATCGGGGCGCGGCCCTGGTGGACGAAGTAGCGCGCCAGCTTGGCCGAGCAGGTCGTCTTGCCGGAGCCCTGGAGGCCGGCCATCAGGACGATGGTGGGCGGCTTCGACGCCAGCGGCAGGGCGACGTTGGCCTCGCCCATCAGGGCGGTCAACTCGTCGCTCACGATCTTCACGACCTGCTGGTCGGGCGTGAGCGACTCCATGACCTCCGCGCCCTTCGCGCGGGCGGCGATGTTGGACGTCAGCTGCTTCACGACGGGCAGGGAGACGTCGGCCTCGAGCAGCGACAGGCGGATGGCGCGCATCGCCTGATCGATGTCGGACTCGGTGAGCTTCCCGCGGCCCTTCAGGCCGGAGAAGATCCCCTGCAGCTTGTCGGTGAGCGCGTCGAACATTGCCGACCGACCATCCTAGAGCAGCGGGGGCCGCTCCGTCGGGCGCGTCGTCAGTCCGGGGCGAAGATCGCCCGGGCGAAGGCCTGGGCGTCGAAAGGCTGGAGGTCCTCCAGTTTCTCGCCCGAGCCGACGAGCTTCACGGGCACGCCGAGCTCACGGCGGATGGCCATCGCGATGCCGCCCTTCGCGGTGCCGTCGATCTTGGTGAGCACCACGCCGGACAGGTCGGCGGCCTGATCGAACAGGCGCGCCTGGCTCAAGCCGTTCTGGCCGGTGGTGGCGTCGAGGACCAGGAGGACCTCGTGGGGGGCGGTCTCGTCGACCTTCTTCACCACGGCGGCGACCTTCCGCAGCTCCTCCATGAGGTTGTGCTGCGTCTGGAGGCGGCCGGCGGTGTCGATGAGGGCGACGTCGGCGCCGCGGGCCTTCGCGGAGGCCACGGTGTCGAAGGCGACGGCGCCCGGGTCGGCGCCCTGGCTCTGGCGCACGAAGTGGGCGCCCGACCGCTCCGCCCACACGGCCAGCTGGTCGATGGCGGCGGCGCGGAACGTGTCGGCCGCCCCGATCACCACGCTCTGGCCGAGCTGGCTCAGGCGGTAGGCGAGCTTTCCGACGGTGGTGGTCTTGCCGCTGCCGTTGACCCCCACGACCAGGATGACGGTGGGCTTGTGCTCCAGGTGGATCCGCGCGGGCTCGGGCGCCATGTGCCCGGCGACGGCGCGCCACAGGGCGCCGGAGACGTCGGCGCCGCTCGTGATGCGGCCCTGGGCCGCCTCCTCGCGCAGCTCCTCCACCAGTTGCATGGTGGCGTCCATGCCGCAGTCGGCGGAGATGAGGGCCTCCTCCAGCTCATCCCACATCTCGGCGGTGACGAGCTTGCCCTGGTAGATACCCGCGAGCTGCGGCGAGATGGTCTGACGCGGGCCGGCGCTCAGGTTCTCGCGGAGCCGGCGGAACAGCCCGCGGCGGCGCGGGGTGTCCTCGTCCTCCGGCTCCGGCGGCGCCAGGCCGAACAGCTCCGCCCACGCCTCGCGGTCGGCGGCGTCCCCCCCATCGGTGCTCACCCGGAGAGGCCGCCCGGGATCGCGTGCAGGGCGCGCCGCACGTACGGCCGCGCCGGGCCCTCGACGTCGCGCTTCAGGCGGCGGGCGACGATCTGCGACACGCCCTCGGCGCCCATCGTCACGCCGAAGATGGTGTCGGCGATCTCGACGGTGGGCTGCTGGTGGGTGATCAGGACGAACTGGGTGCGCTCCGCCAGGCGCTTCACCACGCCCAGGAAGCGGCGCAGGTTGACGTCGTCGAGTGCGGCCTCGACCTCGTCGAGGAGGTAGAACGGCGCGGGCCGGGCCATCGCGAGCGCCATGCAGAACGCGAGGGCGACCAGGGAGCGCTCGCCGCCCGACATGAGCGACAGGGAGCGCGGGCGCTTGCCGGCGGGGACCACCTCCACCTCGATGCCCGCCTCGCCGTCGTCGCCCACCACCGCGCGCAGGCGGCCCTCGCCGCCGGGGAACAGCAGGCCGCAGACCTCGGTGAAGCGGTCGCGGAACGCGTCGAACAGGCTGTCGAAGCCCTCGGCGACGGCGGCGTCGAGCTCGGCGAGGTGGGTGCGCAGGCGCTCCCCCGCCTCCTCGAGATCGGTGATCTGGGCGGCCATGTCGGTTTCCCGCTCGCTCAGCTCGTCGCGCTCGGCCGCGGCCAGCGGGTTGACGGCGCCGATGACCTCGCGGCGGCGTTCCAGCTCGGCCAGCTCGACGGCGGCGGCCTCGGGGTCGGGGAGCTCCTCGTCGTCGGCGGGCGGCGGGCCGGCCTCGGCGGCGCGCTCGGCGGCGACGGCGGCCTCCACCTCGGCGGCGTGCACGGCCGACGCGCTCTGGCCGGCCACGCGCTCGGCGCCCTCCACGGCACGGTCGGCGGCGGCCACGGCCCCCTCGACGCCGCGCGCGGCCTCCACGGCCTCGCCCAGCTGCGCGGCGGCCCGCTCGGCGGCCGGCAGCAGCGCGGCAGCCGCGCCGTCGAGGGCCTGCGCGACGCGGCGGTGGGGCTCCAGGTCGGGCGCGGCCGCCGCGTCATCGGCCACGGCGCGGGTGGACGCCAGGCGGGCGTCGGCCTCGGCGGCGTGCGCGCGGGCGGCGGCGAGCTCGGCACGGGCGTCGGCGGCCTCGGAGGCGGCGGCGCGGGCGGCGGCCTGGGCGGCGTCGGCGGCCTCGCGGGCGGCGACGGCGAGCTCGACCGCGGCGCGGGCCTCGGACTCGGCCGCGGCGACGGCGGGGGCGCCCTGGGCCTGCGCCGCCTCGGCGGCCAGGCGCTCGGCCTCGGAGCGCTCGGCCTCGGCGCGGGCCTCGACGGCGCGGGCGGCGCGGGCGGCGGCCTGGGCGCGGGCGCGGGCGAGCGCCTCGGACGCGCGGGTGGCCGCCCGGTCGGCGGCACGGCGACGGCGAGCCGTCCGCTCCAGCGCCGTCCTCGCGGCGCCGGCGGCCGCGGCCGCCCCGTCCAGCGCGGCGGCGGCGGTGCGCTCGGCCTCCTCGGCGCGCCCGTGGAGCGCACGGCGCGCCCAGCTGCCGGACGAGCGCGTCACCAGCCCGTCGGCGGGGCGCAGGGCGACGCCGTCGGCGGTGACGGCCACGCCCGTCATGCCCGTGGGGACGGTCGTGAGGTCGTCGACCAGCCAGGCGTCGGCGAGCAGTCGCTCGACGTGGGGCCGGGCCGCGTCGGCGCAGCCGGTGACCAGGTCGAGGAGGCGGCGGCCCCCGGGCGGACCGGATCCGGCGGGGCGGGACGGCGCCGGGACGGCGGCCCAGTCGGCGCCGGCGTCGAGCGCGGCGCGGGCGTCGTCGACGGAGGCGGCGGGGACCGCCTCGGCGAGCGCCCCGAGCGCGGCGGCGACCGCGTGCTCCGCGCCCTCCGCGACCTCCAGCCCGTCGCCCAGTCCCGCGGCCCGGCCGGCGCGGCCGTCGTCGGCCGGGGCCAGCGCCCGCGCGGCGACGCGCGCCTCGCGGGCGCGGGTCTCGGCCACGTCACGGGCCGCGTCCGCGTCGGCGGCGGCGGCCTCGGCGGCGCGGGCCCGCTCGGCCCAGCGCACCGCCCGCCCGGCGGCGATCTCCTCGCGGCGCTCGGCCCGCGCGAGGTCGGGCACGTCGCCCGCGCCCGGCTGCTGCGCGAGGCGCGCGGCGGCGGCGGTCGCGGCGGACCGGGCGGCCTCCAGACGGCGGCCCAGGGCCTCGGCCTCGCGGCGCGCGGCGAGCAGGGCGGCCGACGCGGCGGCGGACGCGTCCTCCAGCCGGCGGTGCTCGGCCCGGGCGGCGCGGTCATGCTCCTCGGCCTCGGCGGCGATCCGGTCGGTCTCCCCGGCCCGGCGGGTGGCGACCTCGGTGGCCTCGGCGGCGGCGTCGGCGGCCTCCTGGAGGGCGCCGAGGCGCTCCGCGGCGGCGCGGCGGCGCTCCAGGGCCTCGCCGGCCCGGCGCTCGGCGGCGGCGACACGCTCGGCGGCCAGCTCGGCCCGGCCGGCGGTGCGGTCGGCGGCGGTGCGCAGGGCGGTCGCGAGGTCCCGGGCGCGGGCCTCCTCGGCGCCGGCGGCGGCGCGGGCGGCGGCGGCGGCGGCGCGCTCGGCGCGGGCCGCGTCGAGGGCCGTCCGGTCGGCCGCGGCGACGGCGGCGAGGCGCTCGGCCTCGGCCTGCGCGGCGGCGTGCGCCGCGGCGGCGGCGCGGGCGCGCGCGGCGCCGGCGGCGCGGCGGGCGCGGACGATGTCGTCCTCGAGCGTCTTCGCACGCTCGGCGGCGCGGGCCTGACGCTCCAGGGCGCGGGCGCGGGAGCGCACCTCGCCGGCGAGGTCGCGGGCGCGGTCGAGCTTGTCGGCCACCCGGGCCAGCTTCTGCTCGGCGCGGCGGCGGCGGCGCTTGGCCACGGCGACGCCGGCGGCGGCGTCGACGATCGCCCGGCGCTCCACCGGGGTGCTCGTGCAGAGGGCCTCCACCTGCCCCTGGCGGATGACCGCGAGCGCGTCGGGGCCGATGCCGCGGCGCGCGAGGGCCTCCTGCACGTCGAGCAGGCGGCACGACTCGCCGTTGAGCCGGTAGTCGGCGTCGCCCGCCCGGGTGAGGCGGCGGCGCGACTCGACCTCGGCCGGCCCGCGGTCCCCGGCCTCGTCGCCGGAGAGCAGCAGCCCCACCTCGGCGTACTGCGCGGCGGGACGGCGGTCGCCGCCCGAGTAGAGGACGTCGGCCATGCCGCCGGCGCGCAGGCGGCCGGCGCGCTGCTCGCCGAGCGCCCAGATGACGGCCTCGGCGAGGTTGCTCTTCCCCGACCCGTTGGGGCCGACCACCACGTTGATGCCGGGGCCCATGTCGAGGGTCGTGCCGTCCGCGAATGACTTGAACCCGCGCACCGTGAGGCGGCTCAGCACGCGGCCCCCTGGATCGCCGCCTCGGGCAGCTTCTGGAGGGCCTCGACGGCCGCCGCGCGCTCCGACGCCTGCTTGGACGGGCCCGAGCCGGTGCCGAGCACCTCGTCGCCCACCCGCACCCGGCTCGTGAAGACGCGCTGCTGCGGCGGCCCCGCCGTGTCGATCAACTCGTACGCCACAGGGCGCCTGTGGCGCGCGGCGCGCTCCTGGAGCGACGTCTTGGGGTCGCGCTCGCCGGGCACGGCGGCGTCGATGGCCGGGCCGAACGCCTCGAGCACCGCGGCGCGGACGGGGTCGGCGCCCAGGTCGAGCCAGCCCGCCCCGATCGCCGCCTCGGCGAGCGCGGCGCGCACGGTGGTGCGGCCGGCGAGCTCGCGGGCGGCGTCCCGCCGCCCGGGTGGGGCGGCGGCGACGAACGCCTCGGGCAGGCCGCCGGCGTCGGCGGCCGCCGCGCAGGACTCACGGCCGACGACGGCCTGCCGCATCCACGACAGGTCGCCCTCCGCCACGTCCGGGTGACGCCGCATGAGCTCCTCGCTGACGACCACCTCGAGGACGCTGTCCCCGAGGAACTCGAGCCGTTCGTAGGAGCGCTCCCGGCTGGACGCCCAGGAGCTGTGCGTGAAGACCTGGCGCCGTCGGCGGGACCCGAGCGCCGTCACGAGCCGCGCGAGTCCCGTGTCACCGGCGCCCGTGCCGCTCAGCCGGTGTTGGCCAGCACGTAGTCGACCGCCTGACCGACGGTCGAGATCTTCTCCGCCTCCTCGTCCGGGATCTTGACCTTGAACCGGTCCTCCATCTCCATGATGAGCTCGACGAGGTCGAGCGAGTCCGCGTTCAGGTCCTCCTGGAAGGACGAGTCCACGGTGACCTCGGCCGGATCGACACCCAGCTGCTCGACCAGGATGGCGCGGATCTCCTCCACAGCCTTCTCTCGGTCCAAAACGTCCCCCCTCTGATCTCCGCGCCGGGCGGCGTTTGACTGCCCCGGCAAGCTACACGCGCTCTCGGACGAACCGCCGGCGGCGCCGGCGACCCCGGGATCCTACGCGGCCGACGGCCGTTCGGCGCCCTCGGATGCGAGGGCGGTGCCGAACTGCTCCACCAGGCGTCCCCGGATGCCCCGGGCCGCGACCCGCACGGCGTTGGCCACGCCCTCCGCCGACGAGTTGCCGTGGCCGATGACGGCCAGGCCCCGCACCCCGAGCAGGACGGCGCCGCCGTAGACCTCCGGGTCGATGCGCTGGCGCATCCGCCGCAGCGACGGCCGCACCAGCAGGCCGCCGAGGCGGCCGGCGAGCGTCTGGCGGACGGCGGAGCGCACCTCGCCCATCAGGAAGGTGGCGGTGCCCTCCATCGTCTTGAGCACGACGTTGCCGGTGAAGCCGTCGGTCACGACGACGTCGAGGGTGCCCGACGGGATGTCGCGCCCCTCCACGTTGCCGACGAACCCGGGCGTCTCGCGCAGGAGCGCGTAGGCCTCGAGGACGTCGGTGCTGCCCTTGCCCTCCTCCTCGCCGATGGAGAGGAGGCCGACGCGCGGCTCGCTGACGCCGACGACGTCCCGCATGAACAGGCGCCCCATCAGGGCGAGCTGCGGGAAGTGCTCGGGCCGCGACTCCGCGCTGGCGCCCGCGTCGAGCAGCAGCACGCTGCCGCCGCCGGTCGCGGGCAGCACCACCGCGATGGCGGGGCGGATGACGCCGGGGATGCGGCGCATGTAGAGCGTCGCGGCCGCCAGCATCGCACCCGTGTTGCCCACGGAGACGGCGGCGCCGGCGCGGCCCTCCCCCACCAGGCGGCAGGCGGTCGCGATCGACGAGTCGGGCTTGGCGCGCACGGCGCGCGCGCCGTCCTCGCCGGACGAGACGACGTCGGGGGCGTGGACGATCTCGATGCCGGCGTCGGACGCGCCCTGGCGGGTCAGCTCCTCGCGGAGCTCCCGCTCGTCGCCGACGAGCAGCACGTGGATCCCCTCGGCCGCGGCGGTGACGGCTCCTGCGACGGGATTCCGGGGAGCGTGGTCGCCGCCCATCCCGTCGAGCGCGACCGCGTGCTCGGCCGTCCTACCCCTCGATCTCGACGACCGGCCGGCCCCGGTAGTACCCGCACACGCCACACACGTGATGCGGCCGGACGGGGCTCTGGCAGCGCGGGCAGCGGCCGAGGCGCGCCGCGTCGATCGCGTGCGTCGCGCGCCGGGTGTCACGGCGCTGCTTGGAGGTCTTTCGCTTCGGTACGGCCACGCGTCATCACCACCGGTCGGAAGGGCTCGCGGGAGGTTAGCGGTCCGGACGTCGATGAGGAAGGGCGCGCACCCGGCTCCGGTCCTCAGGGGGGGTCGTCCTCCCGCCGGAGGCGCTCGGCGACCTCGCGCAGGGCGTCCCACCGCGGGTCGGAGGTGTCCTCCTCGCAGTCGCACGAGCCGTCGTTGAGGTTCGTGCCGCACTGGGGGCACAGGCCGGCGCAGTCGGGGCGGCACAGCAACGTGGCGGGGACGGCCTCGGCGATCGCGTCGCGCGCCCACGTCGCCACGTCCAGGACCCCCTCCTCCACGTACTGGGAGTCGAGGTCCTCATCGAAGGGTGCGTCGTCGGGGCGCCCGTCCGCGACGAACTCGGACGTGTCGACGACCAGGGGCGCGCGTGCCTCCTCCAGGCAGCGCACGCAGGGGCCCACCAGCTCGGCGTCCCCGCGGAGCCGCAGGTGCAGCCCCGACAGCGAGCGGGTGACCTCCAGCTCCAGCTCCGGCCGTTCCGGCTCGGTGCGGTGCTCCTGCCCCCCGATGACGAGCTCGACCGGCGGCGTCCGGACGGGCAGCCGGACGGCCGCGCCGGGTGCGAGCTCGAGCGCGCGGAGGTCCATGGTCCCGACCTCCCGTGCCATGGCTCAGTCGGGGGGCTCGGGGAGCTGGTCGCTCATGACCTCGTCGGCCCGGCCCTGCAGGCGCTCGCGCCCGCGGCGCACGGCCTCCAGGAACTTGCCGAGGTTGACCTCGAGGGTCCCGAGGACCTCGTCGGCGTAGTCCTCCGCGCCCAGGCGCACCTCGCGCTCGCGCTGACGGGCCTCCTCCAGGATGTCCGCGGCCTCGCGCTCGGCCCGCTTGACGACCTCCTGCTGGGAGGCCTCCTGCGCCGCCTTGTCGCGGGCGTCGGCCACGAGGCGCTCGGCCTCGCGCTTGGCCTCGGCCAGCATCTCCTGGCGCTCCTTGACGATCCAGCGGGCCTGCTTGACCTCTTCGGGGATCGTCGAGCGCATCTGGTCCAGGAGGTCGTAGATGGCCTCGCGGTCGATGCGCACCTGGTCCGTCAACGGCACGGCGCGCGCGTTGTGGATCAGGTCGTCGAGCTTGTCGATCAGTTCCAGTACGTCCAACGAACCCTCCTAGGAGACCGAGCCGGCGCCGGAGAGGCGCCGGGCCCGCAGGGCCTCGGCCACGTGTACGGGGACCCAGTCGTCGACCGAACCCCCCCAGGCCGCCACCTCGCGCACTCCACTCGAGCTCACGAAGCTGTACTTCGGCGACGCCGGCAGATACACCGTTTCCACGTCGGCAGCCAGATGCCTGTTGAGCTGCGCCATCTGGAACTCGTAGTCGAAGTCCGAGATGGCCCTCAGACCTTTTACCATGGCGGAGGCGCCCAACGACTGGGCGAACTCGGTCACGAGGCTGTTGAAGCCCTCCACCCGCACGTTCTCGAGGTGCGCGACGGACGACCGCACGAACGCGATGCGCTCCTCGGCGTCGAACATCGGCTGCTTCTTGACCGATCCGGTGGTCACGGCGACCACGACCTCGTCGAACAGCGTCGCGGCGCGGGCGATGATGTCGATGTGCCCGTACGTGACCGGGTCGTACGTCCCGGGACACACGGCGATGCGGTGGCCGTTCGAGCTCACCGGGGCGGTCCCAGCCTGAGGACGCTCACGGCGGTGTCGCCGTAGGTGCGATCGGTGCGCGAGGTGATCTCCAGTCCCTTCGGATCGGGTGGCGAGAGCGCGGCGGAATGCTCGATCACCACGGTCCCGGAAGCCGTCATGAGGGGCCCGAGAAGCGTACCGAGACCGGCGACGACCCGGTCCGTGAGGCTATAGGGGGGGTCCAGGAGGCACAACCCGAAGGACCGGCCCGCGGACCGCTCCGCCGCGAGGGCGGGACGCCAGTCGCGGCGCACGATCCGGACCCTCCCGGCCAGCCCCAGCTCCTCGGCGTTGGCGCGCGCCACCGCGGCGGCCCGCGGCGCGTGGTCGACCAGCACGGCGGTGGCCGCGCCCCGCGACAGTGCCTCCAGCCCGAGTGCGCCCGAGCCGGCGAAGAGGTCCAGCACGTCCAGGCCGTCGACGGGGCCGATGATCGAGAACACGGCCTCGCGTACCCGGTCCGCGGTCGGGCGAGTCGCGGTGCCCGCGGGCGCCCGCAGGCGGCGGCCCCGGTGGGTGCCGGCGACGATCCTCACGCGTCCAGCAGCCGGGGGAGCTCGGCGAAGCGCGCGCGCACGGCCTCGCGCAGCAGGCGGTGCTCGGGGCGGGTCAGGTACGGGTCGTCCTCCAGCATCCTCCGCGCCAGGTAGCGCGCCTCGGCCAGCTCGCGGCGGTCGCGGGAGAGGCGCGCGAAGCGCAGGTCGGTGGGCCCCGCCTGGCGGAGGCCCAGGATGCTGCCGGTGCCGCGGATCTCCAGGTCCAGCTCGGCGAGGCGGAACCCGTCGGTGGTCTGGGTGAGGGCCTCCAGGCGCCGGGCCCCGTCCTCGGTGACGGGGTCGCCGAACAGCAGGCACAGGCCCGGGATCTCGCCGCGGCCCACCCGGCCGCGCAGCTGGTGCAGCTGGGCGAGCCCGAAGCGGTCGGCGTCCTCGATCACGATCACCGTGGCGTTGGGGACGTCGATGCCCACCTCCACCACCGTCGTCGCCACGAGCAGGTCGGTGCGGCCCTCCGCGAAGGCGAGCATGGCGGCGCGCTTCTCCTCCGCCCCCTGCGCCCCGTGGACCAGGCCGACGGTGAACGCCGCGAACGGCCCCTCGCGCAGGCGCTCGGCCTCGGTGGTGGCGGCGCGGGCCTCGGCCGCGGCCCCCTCCTCCACCAGCGGGCAGATCACGTACGCCTGGCGGCCCGCGCGCAGCTCGGCCCGCACCTCCTCGTAGGCCCCCTCGCGGTCCTCCGCGCGGATCCAGCGGGTCTCGACCGGGAAGCGGCCCGGCGGGCGGGTGCGGATGGTGGAGACGGTCAGGTCGCCGTAGGCGGTCAGGGCGAGCGTCCGCGGGATCGGCGTGGCCGTCATGTAGAGGATGTGGGCCGATCCGCCGCCGCCGGTGGCCCGCTCGGCCAGGGCCTGGCGCTGCTCCACCCCGAAGCGGTGCTGCTCGTCGACCACCACCAGCCCCAGGCGGTCGAAGGCGGTCCCCTCGGAGAGGAGCGCCTGGGTGCCCACCACCACGGGCGCGGTGCCGGTTCGCAGGGCCAGCTCGCGCCGCTCGCGCTCGGCCTTCGGCACCTTGCCGGTGAGCAGGACGGGCTGCAGCCCGGCCGGCGCGAGGAGGGCGTCGAGGGTGCGCAGGTGCTGCTCGGCGAGCGTCTCGGTGGGCACCAGCAGGGCCGCCTGGGCGCCGGCCTCCACGGCCTGGCACATGGCCAGGACCGCCACGAGCGTCTTGCCGGACCCCACCTCCCCCTGGAGCAGGCGGCGCATCGGGTGCCCCGACGTGAGGTCGCGGGCGATCTCGCGGGCGGCGCGGCGCTGCGGGGGGGTGAGCGCGAACGGGAGTGCGGCGAGCAGCGGCTCGGTGTGGGCGCCGGTGGCCGCCAGGACGGGCGCGGCGCGCACGTCGGCCTGGGCGCGGCGCACGGCGAGCAGGCCGAGCTGCAGCACCAGCAGCTCCTCGGACACCAGGCGGCGGCGCCCCAGGCGGGCCTCCGGCCGCGTGCGCGGGAAGTGGACGGCCACCAGGGCGTCGGCGGCGCCGGGGAGCGCGAGGCGGTCGCGGATCCAGGCGGGCATGCGCTCCGGCGCGGCGCGCGCCCACGGCCGCGCGCGGTCCACCAGCTCGCGGATGCGGCGGACGGGGAGCTTCCCGGTGGCCGGGTAGACGGGGACGAGCCCCTGGGTGTGCAGCCCCTCCGATCCGGCCCCGCCGATCACCTCGTGGGTCTTCACCGCGATCTCGCGCCGGGCGTCGCCGCCGACCCTGCCGCGGATGAGCAGCTCGTCGCCGGGGTGCAGCACCCGCGCGAGGTGGTCCTGGTTGAACCAGGTGGCGGCGAACCTGCCGCTGGCGTCGTGGATGCGGGCACGCACCAGGCGCAGGCTGCGGCGGCGGGTGGGCCGCACCGCGATGTCGTCGAGGATCACCCGCACGGTCACCTCCTCCCCCGGGCGGAGGCTCGAGAGGGGCCGGACGCCCTCGTCGAACGCCTCGTAGCGGGCGGGCAGGTGCTCCAGCAGGTCGCCGACGGTGCGGATGCCCAGGCCGCCGGCGCTCCGCGCCACCGTGGGCCCCACGCCGGGGAGGTCGGTGAGCGGCGCGTCCCAGCGGGCGGGGCCGGGGCCCCGGGCGGGCGGTGCGCCGGGCCACGGGCTGTGCTTTCCTTCCCCGAGCGGCGGGATCGTGGGGCGCGGCTCATCCGCGCCGGTTGCGCGCACGGCCATGGGACGAGCATAATCCGGGGTCGCTCGGACGCCCCCTGCGTCCGGAACAGTCACGACACGAGGCGAGGGACGGCGAGATGGCAAAGGTCTGCAGCGTCTGCGGGAAGGCCCCGGCCTTCGGGAACAACCGCAGCCACTCGATGCGCGCCACCTCGCGCCGCTTCAACCCGAACGTGCAGAAGGTCCGGATCCTGAAGGGCTCGACCCCGGTCCGCGCCTACGTCTGCACCCGCTGCCTCAAGGCCGGGAAGGTCCTCAAGGCCTCTTAGGCGGGCGGGACCCGCTCACGCGGGTCCCAGCTGCGGGGCCTCCTCGCCCTCCTCCAGCGGCACCGGCGCGGGGGTCGGCACCGAGGCGAAGATGATGGAGCCGTCCTCGCGGCGCGACCCCTCCAGGTCGCTGGTGCTCGGGACGCCGGTGAGGTGCGGGCCCTGCCCGTCGAGCGGCACCGTGACCGGCACGCCCGGGCGGATCGGGACGACCGCGCCGCGGACCTCCACCTCGGTCCCCTCCCCCGTCTCGAGCGCGAAGGTCATCGCGTCGCGCTCCACCTCGACCCGGATGCGCGACTCGCGGATCGTGATGCGGAACTCCAGGCGGTCCCAGTCCGCCGGCAGCCGCGGGTCGAAGCTGTAGCGCCCGCGGAAGTCGCGGAACCCGCCGAAGCCGTAGACGAGGGCGCTCCAGACGCCGCCGGTGGAGGCCACGTGGACGCCGTCCGGCGTGTTGCGGTGCAGGTCCGCCAGGTCGACGTAGAGGGCCGACATGAAGTAGTCGTGCGCGAGCTCCGCGTAGCCGACCTCGGCGGCGATGATCGACTGCACCACCGCCGACAGGGTCGAGTCGCCCGTGGTGAGCGGGTCGTAGTACTCGAAGTCCTTGAGCTTCTGCTCGAGGGTGAACTCGTCGCCCTGGAGCAGCAGCGCCAGCACCACGTCGGCCTGCTTCAGCACCTGGAAGCGGTAGATCACGAGCGGGTGGTAGTGCAGCAGCAGCGGCCGCTGCGAGGCCGGGGTGATCTCGAGGTCCCAGACCTCCTTCTCCAGGAACTGGGCGTCCTGGGGGTGGATGCCGAGCCGCGAGTCGTACGGCACGTGCATGGCCTCGGCGGCCGTCGACCAGTCCTCCAGCTCGCGGTCCTCCAGCCCCACGCGACGGCGCAGGCGCTCGTAGGAGATGGGGTCGGTCTCGCGCAGCTGGTTGCAGATCCGCGCGGCGGCGCGCAGGTTGGCCCGCGCCATGACGTTGGTGAACAGGTTGTCGTTCACGACCGTCGTGTACTCGTCGGGCCCGGTGACGCCGTGGATGTGGAACGTCGAGTCGCCGTTCTCGCGCCAGAAGCCGAGGTCCTCCCACATCCGGGCGGTCTCCACCAGGATGTCGACGGCGCCGCGGATCAGGTACTCGTGGTCGCCGGTGGCCTCCACGTACTGCACGAGGGCGTGCGCGATGTCGGCGTCGATGTGGTACTGCGCGGTGCCGGCCGCGTAGTAGGCGGACGACTCCAGCCCGTTGATCGTGCGCCACGGGAACAGCGCGCCGCGCTGGTTGAGCTCGGCGGCGCGGTCGCGCGCCGCGTCGAGCATCCCCTGCCGGAACCGCAGCACGTTGCGGGTCACGTTCGGCGACGTGTAGGTCAGGAACGGCAGGACGTAGATCTCGGTGTCCCAGAAGTAGTGGCCGCCGTAGCCCGACCCGGAGACGCCCTTCGCGGCGATTCCGCCGCCGTCGGTGCGCGCCGCCGCCTGCGCGACCTGGAACAGGTTCCAGCGCACGGCCTGCTGCACCTCGGGGTGGCCGTCGACGACCACATCGCTGCGCGTCCACCAGTCGACGAGCCACTCCTGCTGGTCGACGAACATCTGCACGGGGGTGATCTCGCGGGCGTGGTCGAGGCTGCGGGCCGTGCGGTCGGCGAGCTCGCGGACGGGGACGCCGACGGCGGTGTGGTACGCCATCACCTTCGTCAGGCGCACCGGCTCACCTTGGCGGGCGCGGACCCGGTAGACGTGCTTCGCCAGGTCGTCCTCGACCGAGGTGGTGCGGTCCCACGCGCACTCGGTCAGCAGCGTGTGCTCGGCGCCGCACGCGATCGTCATCCCCGAGTTGGTGGTGCGGTATCCCAGGATGTGCCGGTCGCCGTTCTCGCGGCGCAGCGCCGGCTGGAGCACCCGCTCGCTGAACGTGCCGGCCTTCCGCGGGTCGAAGGCGACGGCGCCGTTCGAGGCCGACGTGTACTCGTCGACCCCGTCCTGGCGGTTCAGGATCTGGCTGGAGATGAGGATCGTGGCGTCGCCGTCGAGCAGCGTCACCTCGTACTCGATCACCCCGAGGTGGCGGTCGGTGAACGACACCATCCGCCGCGAGACGACGCGGACCCGCTTGCCGGCCGGCGTGCGCCACTCCAGCTCGCGCACCAGCACGCCGTCGCGGAAGTCGAGGAGGCGGGAGTAGTGCAGCAGCTCCGCCTCGCTCACCACCAGCGGCTCGTCGTCGACGTAGAGGCGCACGACCTTCGCGTCGGGGACGTTCACGATCGTCTGCCCCACGCGCGCGAAGCCGTAGGCCTCCTCGGCGTGGCGGATCGGCCACGTCTCGTGGAACCCGTTGACGAACGTGCCGTTGAGGTGGCCGTCGCGGCCCTCCTCCATGTTCCCGCGCATCCCGAGATAGCCGTTGCCGACGGTGAACAGCGTCTCGGTGCGGCCCTGGATCGCCGGGTCGAAGCCCGTCTCGCGCAGCGCCCACTCGTCCACGGGGAAGTGGCTGCGGTCGAGCGGGTCGGATGCGATCCGGTTCACGCGCGTTCCTCGGGGGCGATGGGGAGGCCGGGGATCAGGTCGGCGAGGTCGTCGACGACCAGATCGGCCCCGGAGGCGAGCAACTCCAGCGCTCCGGCACCCCGGTCGACGCCCACGACCAGGCCGAAGCCGCCCGCGCGGCCCGCCGCGACGCCGGAGTGGGCGTCCTCCACCACCGCGCTCTCGGCGGCGGTGCGCCCGAGCAGGCCGGCCGCGTGCAGGTACGTGTCGGGCGCCGGCTTGCCGGCCAGGCCCGCCGCGGCGGCGACGGCGCCGTCCACGACCACCGCGAACCGGTCGCGGAGACCGGCGGCGCGGAGCACGGGCTCGGCGTTGCGCGAGCTGGAGACGACGGCCACGTCCAACCCGGCCGCGATGGCGGCGTCCAGGAAGCGGAGCGACCCCGGGTAGGGCGCCACCCCGTGCTCCGCGAGCTCGGCCGTGAACATCGCGTTCTTGCGGTTCCCGAGGCCCGCGACGGTCTCCAGGCCGGGGTCGTCGTCGGGCTCCCCCTCCGGCAGCACGATGCCGCGCGACGCCAGCATCGACCGCACCCCGTCGAGCCGCGGCTTGCCGTCGATGTGGGCGAAGTAGTCCGTGTCGGCGTACGGCGCCGCCGACCGCGACGCGAGGAACTCGGAGAACATGCGTCCCCAGGCCCGCATGTGGACCTCGGCGGTCGGCGTGAGGACGCCGTCGAGGTCGAAGAGCACGGCGCGCAGCCCGGCGAGACGCTGGACGTCGGGTGTCACGTGGCCATCCTCCCGGAGGGCGCGGACGGATCGGGTGTCGGCGGCCGCCGGGCACGGCCGGGGCGGAGGCTAGTCCATCCCCTTCGGAGAGGGAACCACCCGGATGGTCAGCGCCCCTCGGCGACCAGGTTGGCCATCGCGACGGCGGCGTCGGCGGCGTCGGCGCCCGCGTTGCCCTTGTCGCCGCCGGAGCGGGCGATGGCCTGGTCCATCGTCTCGCAAGTGAGGACGCCGAAAGTGCACGGCAGCCCCGTCTGGATCCCGACGGCCGTGAGGCCGGTGGCGGCGGCCTGGCAGATGTGGTCGAAGTGCGCCGTCTCGCCCCGGATCACGCATCCCAGGGCGATGACCGCGGCGTAGCGGCGCTTCAGCGCCATCGTCCGCGCGGCGAGCGGCAGCTCGAAGGCGCCCGGCACCCAGAAGTCCTCGAAGTGGTCGGCGGTCAGGCCGGACTCGACCAGCCGCTCCCGCGCGCCGGCCAGCAGGCGCGCGGCCACCTCCTGATGGAACCCGGCCACCACGGCGGCCATCCGCACGCCGGGGTGCTCCAGCCGGATCGCCGGGGGCGCCTCCCCGGTGCGGGCCACTAGGTGGCGCCCACTAGAGCGGCTGCTCCTGGGCGCCGTGGGGCTGCTCGTCGTCCACCTGCTCGTCGCCCTCGGCGCCGAAGCGCAGGTCCTGGTGGTGGAGGATGTGGCCCATCTTGTCGCGCTTCGTGCGCAGGTAGTCGACGTTGCCGTCCACCGGCGCCATCTCGATCGGCACGCGGTCCACGACCGACAGGCCGTAGCCCTCGAGCCCGACGATCTTCTTCGGGTTGTTCGTGAGCAGGCGGATCGACGAGAGGCCCAGGTCCACCAGGATCTGGGCGCCGATCCCGTAGTCGCGCAGGTCCGGCGGGAAGCCCAGCTCGATGTTGGCCTGGACGGTGTCGAGGCCCTGGTCCTGGAGCTCGTACGCGCGCAGCTTGTTGAGCAGGCCGATCCCGCGGCCCTCCTGCGCGATGTAGAGCAGCACGCCGCGGCCCTCCTCGGCGATCATGCGCATCGCCGCGCGCAGCTGCTCGCCGCAGTCGCAGCGCTGGGAGCCGAAGACGTCGCCGGTGAGGCACTCGGAGTGCACGCGCACCAGCACGTCCTCCTCCCCCGCCACGTCGCCCTTCACCATCGCCAGGTGGTGCTTGCCGTCCAGGATCGAGCGGTAGCCGACGGCGCTCCACTCCCCCATGTCGGTGGGCAGGCGGGCGGCGGTGCCGCGCTCGATGAGCCGCTCGGTGCGGCGGCGGTGCTCGATGAGCTGGGCGATCGTGATGATCTTGAGCCCGTGCTCGGCGGCGTAGGGCACGAGGTCCGGCACCCGCGCCATGGTGCCGTCCTCGTTCGAGATCTCGCAGATCACACCCGCGGGGATGAGGCCCGCGAGCCGCGCCAGGTCCACGGCGGCCTCGGTGTGGCCGGCGCGCTCCAGCACGCCGCCCGGGCGGGCGCGCAGCGGGAAGACGTGGCCGGGCTTGACGATGTCCTCCGGGCCCGCGTCCGGGTCGATCGCGACCATGATCGTGCGGGAGCGGTCCGGGGCCGAGATGCCCGTGGTGATGCCGTGGCGGGCCTCGATCGGCTCGGTGAAGGCCGTCGCGTGCGGTGCCTCGTTGCGCTTGACCACGGGCTTCAGGCCCAGCTGCTCGCAGCGCGCGGGCGTGAGGGCCAGGCAGATCAGCCCGCGGCCGTGGGTGGCCATGAAGTTGATGGCCTCGGGGGTGGCGAACTGGGCCGCCATCACCAGGTCGCCCTCGTTCTCGCGGTCCTCGGAGTCCAGGATCACGACCATCCGGCCGGCGCGGATCTCGTCGATCGCCTCGGTGACGGTGGCGAACTCGGTGGCCTTGCTGGTGGTCATGCGTCCTCCCGGGGCGGGGCGTAGGGCCTCGCCAGCGACTCGACGTATTTTGCCACCACGTCCACCTCCAGGTTCACCGGGCGCCCCACGGCCTGCGGGCCGAGGGTGGTGACGGCCATCGTGTGCGGGATCAGGGCGACCGTGAAGCCGTCCGCGAGCCGCGCCGCGACCGTCAGGCTCACGCCGTCCACCGCGACGCTCCCCTTCTCGACAACGTAGCGGAGCAGATCCGGCGGGGTCGTGATCTCCAGCACCGTGCTCTCGCCCTCCGGCCGCGCCGCCGCGACGGCGCCCACGCCGTCCACGTGCCCCTGCACCAGGTGGCCGTCCAGGCGGTCCCCGAGGCGCATCGGGCGCTCCAGGTTCACCCGGTCGCCGGGCGCCAGGCCGCCCAGGTTGGTCCGGCGCAGCGTCTCGGCCACCGCGTCGACCGCGAAGCCCTCGCCCGTGATCTCGACGGCCGTGAGGCACGCGCCGTTGACCGCGACGGAGTCGCCGATCTCCAGGCCGTCGAGCACGGCGGAGGCGGCGATCACGAGGCGCGCCCCCTCCCCACCGGGCGCCACCGACACGACGACGCCGCCCTCCTCCACCAGGCCCGTGAACACTCAGGCCTCCCGGGGGAGCGGCCGCAGCCGGCCCGTCACCAGCAGGTCCTCGCCCACCGTCTCGTGTCGGACGCCGTGCAGGCGCGGGGCGTCGGCCAGCGCCCGCACCCCACCCCCGCCGATCGCCGACGGCGCCTCCCGGCCGCCGATGAGCATCGGCGCCAGGAACCAGGCCACGCGGTCCACCGCGCCGGCCTGCAGCAGCGCGCCCGCGAGGCCCGCGCCGCCCTCCACGAACAGCGACTGGATCCCCCGCTGCCCCAACGCCCGCAGCGCGGGGACGATCCGCTCGTCGGGGGCCCCCGGGAGGCGGACCACCTCGACTCCCACCGCCTCCAGGGCCACCACGCGGGTGACGGGCGCGTCCTCGGCCGCCAGCACGATCACCGGCAGGTCCCGGGCGGTGTGCGCCAGGGCGGAGTGGAGCGGCAGGTTGGCCTGGGAGTCGAACACCACCCGGGCCGGCTGGCGCACCGGCCCGTCGAGATCGCGGGCCGTGAGCTGCGGGTCGTCGGCCAGCGCGGTGCCGATCCCCACCCCCACGGCGTCGGCGTCGGCCCGCCAGCGATGCACCAGGGCCCGCGACGCCGGGCCGGAGATCCAGCGGCTCTCCCCCGTCGCCGTGGCGATCTTGCCGTCGAGGCTCGTCGCGAGCTTCAGCGTCACCTCGGGCAGGCCGGTCACGGCGTGGACCAGGAACGGGGCGATCAGCTCGGCGCACGCCGCGGCGTCGTCCCCGTCCGCCACGGCCACCTCGATCCCGGCGGCGCGCAGCACCTCCACCCCCTGGGCGCGGTCGCGCTCGAGCGGGTCGCGGAGCCCCACCACCACCCGGGCGACGCCGGCGTCGACGAGGGCGTCGGCGCACGGCGGCGTGCGGCCGTGGTGGGAGCAGGGCTCCAGCGTGCACACCACCGTCGATCCGCGCGCGGCGTCGCCCGCGGCGGCCAAGGCCATCGCCTCGGCGTGGGGCAGCCCGGGGCCCTCGTGCCATCCCTCCGCCACGGCGCGCCCGTCGCGCAGGACCACCGCGCCCACGGCGGGGTTGGGGCTCACGCGGCCCCGCCCGTTCATCGCCAGCTGGCGCGCCCGGGCGAGCGCGGACCGCTCGGCGACGGTCGGCGGCGCCACCGCCGTCGTCACCCCTCCGCCATCCCGGCCAACTCGCGGTAGGCGGCGATCGGGTCGTCGGCGCCGAAGATCGACGAGGCCGACACGAACATGGAGGCGCCGGCCGCCTTGACGTCGGGCAGCGTGGCCCGGCCGATCCCGCCGTCCACCTCGATGCGGACCGACGACGGCAGCATCCCGCGCAGCCGCTGCACCCGGCCGGGGGTGGTGCGGATGAACGATTGCCCCGCGAACCCGGGGTTGACCGCCAGGACGTTCACGTAGTCCAGCTCGGCCGCCAGCTCGGCCACGTGCTCGACCGGCGTGCCGGGGTTGACGGCCAGGCCGGCCGCGCAGCCCGCCTCGCGGATCATCCCGAGCAGGCGGTGCGGGTGCGGGTCGGCCTCGACGTGGACGGTGATGGCGTCGGCGTACGGCGCGAACAGGCCGATCGCCTCGGCGGGGCGGCCCACCATCAGGTGGACGTCGACCGTCCCCCCCGCCTCGTGCACCGGCCCGGCGACGGCGCGCGTGAAGTCGGGGCCCACCGTGAGGTTCGGGACGAAGTGGAGGTCCATCACGTCCACGTGCACGGCCCGCGTGCCCGCGGCGATGAGCGCGTCGAGCTGCTCGCCCAGGCGCAGCATGTCGGCCGACATCAGCGACGGCAGCACCACGGGGCGGTCGGGCAGGCGGCTCATGACGCCTCCGGCCGCCGTAGCCGGGCGATGAAGAAGCCGTCGGTGCCGTGGCGGTGCGGCAGGGTCAGCAGCGCGCCCGGCAGGCGCGGGTGGGCCAGGTCCGGGTGATCGGCGGCCAGATCATCGAGCGGCGCACCCGTCGCGCGCACCACGTCCTCGTTCTCGGGCGCGATGAGCGTGCACGTGGAGTAGACCACCCGCCCCCCGGGACGCACGAGCGTCAGCGCGCGGTCCAGGATCGCCCGCTGCAGCCCGGCCAGCGGCCCGAGCGACGACTCGCGCCGCTTCCAGCGCGCGTCGGGGCGCGACGACAGCACGCCCAGGCCCGTGCACGGCGGGTCGACCAGCACGGCGTCGAACCCCTCGTCCAGCGGCACCTCGCGCGCGTCGCCCTCCACCACGGCCACGTCGGCGCCCATCCGCGCCGCCAGCGACCGGAGCGTCGCGGCGCGGGCCGGATGGAGCTCGACGGCGGTGACGCGGGCCGCGCCGTCCGCCAGCGCCGCCAGGTGCGTGGTCTTGGCGCCCGGGGCGGCGCACAGGTCCAGGATCCGCTCGCCCGGCCGCGGCGCCAGCGCGTGCGCCACCAGCTGCGATGCGCGGCTCTGCCCGATCGCCAGGCCCCGCTCCCACGCCGGGGAGTCCTCCAGCGCGAACGCCCCCTCCAGGACGTACGCCTCGGGAATCGCCGGGTCGCGCGACCAGCCCGCCGGCAACTCGGCCTCGAGGTCGTCGCGCGGGCCGCGGAGCGGGTTCCAGCGCAGCGCCGACTCGGCCGGCTCGTTGGCCGCCCGCATCACGCCGATCGCGTCCTCCTCGCCCAGCGACTCCACCAGGCGCGCCACGATCCAGTCGGGCATCGAGTGGCGCAGACCCGCCGCGCCGGCGCCGCCGGCGTCGAGCTCGGCCAGCCGCGCGGGCGCGTCGGCGGCGATGCGGCGCATCACGGCGTTCACCAGCCCGGCCCGCGCCGACGAGCGCGCCTTGGCGCCGCGCAGCGCGCGCGCCTGGCGCACCGCCTGGTCGACCGCCGCATGGGCGGGGATCGCGTCCGAGAAGGCGAGCTCGTAGGCGCCGAGGCGCAGGATGTCGCGCACGGCGGGCTCCAGCGCCTCCGGCCGGTCGAGGGCCCCGTCGATGAGCCAGTCGAGGGTGCGGCTGCGCTGCACGGCTCCGTAGGCGAGGCGGGTGGCGGCGGCGCGGGCGCGCGGGTCCAGCTCGGCGCGGCGCGCCTCGGCGGCCAGCGCCCGGTCGGCGTACGCGCCGTCGTCCACGCGGCGCAGCACGCGCAGCGCGACGCTGCGCTCCGGGGTGACGCCGCCGGCGGTGCGCTCGGCGGTGCTCACGCGGCCGTCCACTCGAGGGCGCCGCGGTAGCCGCGCAGGAAGTCGGCGGCGTCCATCCGCCCCTTCCCGGGGGGCTGGAGGCGGGTGATCTCGAGCGTCCCCCGGCCGGTCCCGCCGAGCAGGCGCCCCTGCTCCACGGACAGCCCCGGCGGCACCGGCTCGGACACGGTCCGCGCGCCCCAGATCTTGAACGGCTGGCCGTCGATGACGGCGGTGGCGCCGATGTGCGGGGCCAGCGCCCGCACGCGCCGGGCGAGCGCGTCGGCGGGGTGGCGCAGGTCCAGCGCCCGGTCCTCGGGGCCGATCTTGGGGGCCAGGGAGACGCCCTCCTCGGGCTGCACCCGCGGCTCCAGCGTCCCGGCGGCGAGCGCGTCGATCGTGCGCACCAGCAGCGGGGCGCCCAGGTCGGCCAGCCGGGCGAGCAGCGCGCCGCCCTCCTCGTCGTCGCCCACCGGCGTGCGCTCCACCAGCAGGATCGGGCCGGTGTCGAGGCCGGCCTCCATGAACATCGTGGTGACGCCGGTCTCGCGGACCCCGTCCATCACGGCGCGCTCGACCGGCGCGGCGCCGCGGTAGGCCGGCAGGAGCGAGAAGTGGACGTTCACGCAGGGCCACCGCAAGAGCACCACGTCGCGGAGGATCTGCCCGAAGGCGACCACCACCAGCGCCTCGGCCCCGGCGCCGGCGATGTCCCCGACCACGTCGGGGTCGTTGATCGTCCTCGGGCGCAGGACGGGGATGCCGAGCTCCTCGGCCGCCTGCGCCACGGGCGTCCCGCTGGCGCGGCCGGAGCGCCCGCGCGGCTTGTCGGGCTGGGTCACGACCCGCACCACCTCGTGCGACGACGCGGCCAGCGCCCGCAGGGACGGCACCGCCGCCTCCGGGCTCCCCGCGTATGCGACCTTCACGACCCGGCCCCGGTCAGGCGCCGTCGCGCAGGGCCTTGAGCGCCTCCCGGCGCTGCTCGGGCGCCGTGCGGTCGAGGATCAGGATCCCGTCCAGGTGGTCCATCTCGTGCTGGATCACGCGGGCGAAGAACCCCTCCGGGGCGAACTCGACGGTCTCGCCGTCGATGTTCTGCGCCCGCACCCGGATCGCCACCGCCCGCGCCACCTCGACGCTGATCTCGCCGATGGAGAGGCACCCCTCGAAGTCGGTCTCCTCCTCGTCGGAGCGCCAGATGATCTCGGGGTTCACGAGGGCGATCGGCGGGTCGTCCTCGCAGCCCATCACGACCGCCAGGCGGCGGAGCGACCCCACCTGCGGCGCCGCGAGCCCGACGCCGCGGGCGTCGTGCATGATCGCGATCATCCGGGCGACGTCGTCCCGCAGCGCGTCGTCGAACTCCGTGACCGTGAGGGCCGGAGCCCGCAGGACGGGGTCGCCGATCTGGCGGATCTGCTCGAGCGCGGCGAGTCGCCGGCGCTCCAGGACGGGGTCGTCGAGGGCGCGTGAGGACACGCTCCGACTCTAGCATCGCCCCTCGCGGGGGCCCGCCGCGGGAACCCGCTAGGAGGGCGGCGGGACGACCACGGGGACGCCCCGGGCGATGGCCGCGGCGAGGTCGGTGGCGGTGGACCCCTCGCCGTGGATCACGAGCGCGCGCGGGGCCCTGCCGGGCGTCGTG
Organism: Thermoleophilia bacterium; assembly: GCA_050250915.1. Taxonomy (GTDB): domain Bacteria; phylum Actinomycetota; class Thermoleophilia; order Miltoncostaeales; family Miltoncostaeaceae; genus Miltoncostaea. The sequence goes on along the minus strand of JBFWNT010000002.1, from coordinate 138,949 downwards.
ACGGCCATCAGCACCCACCGCTCGCCGATCCCGATGATGTCGGTCGGGTAGAGCAGCGCGGTTCCGATGGGCCGGTCCCCGTCGAGCAGGGTCGCGCCGCGGTACAGCTGATCCTCGAGCGCGGCGCGGACCCGCGCCAGGTCGCTCCAGCCGCCCGGGGCGGCCGCCAGCGTGGCGCCGTCGACGCGGGCGACGGCGGCGTCGGGGACGGCCCCGATGCCGGGGAGGTCGCCGGCCCGCGCGGCGCGGGCGGGGATCTCGCCCTGGGGGCCGGGGACGGTCGGCGTGGGGGCCGGCGCGGGGGCCGGGGCCGCCGGCGGCGCGGAGGTGGACCCATCGGGCCCGAACACGGCCAGCGCCAGGCCGCCGGCTCCGACGGCGACGGTCAGCGCGACCAGGCCCGCGGCCAGCGAGCGGCGACCCGTCCGGCGCCGGCGGCGGCGCGGCCGGACCAGCGTGACGGTGCGGTCGCCGGTGGGGCCGAACGCCCGCACGAGCGCGCCCGCGAAGGCCGCCCCGCTGCGGGGGCGGTCCCCGGGCCGCTTCGCCAGCCCGCGGGCCAGGATCGCGTCGACCTCGCGGGGGAGCCCCTCGCGCAGGCTGGTCGCCCGCGGCACCGGCCGGTGGACGTGCGCGTAGAGCAGCGCCTCGGTGCGGTCGGCCTCGAAGGGCGGGCGGCCGGTGAGTACGGCGAACGCCACGGCCGCCAGCGCGTAGCGGTCGGCCTCGGTGCCGGCGCGGCCGCCGGCGATGACCTCGGGCGCGAGGTAGCCGGCCGTCCCGATCAGGAGGCCGTCCTCCGTGATGAAGGTCGTGTCGTCGCGGCGGGCGATCCCGAAGTCGGCCAGCCAGGGGCCGTCGGGGTCGAGCAGGATGTTCGCGGGCGTGACGTCCCGGTGGACGAGGCCGGCGCCGTGCGCGGCGTCGAGCCCCGACGCGATCGCCGCGACGATCCGCAGGCCCTCCTCGGGCGGGATCGGGCCGGCGGCGATGCGGTCGGCCAGCGTGCCGTCGCGCGCGAGCGCCATGGCCAGGTAGCCGCGGCCCTCGCTCTCGCCCTGGTCGAGGATCGGCACCACGGCCGGGTGGCGCACCGCCCCCAGCGCCTCGCACTCGCGCCGGAAGCGCACGCGGAATCCGGGGTCCGACCACAGCGACGCGTGGACCACCTTCACGGCGGCCACGGTGCCGCGCTCCGCGTGGCGGGCGCGGTGGACCGTCGCCTGCCCCCCGCCCCCGATGCGCTCGCCGAGCTCCCAGGGGCCGGCGAGCCGCAGGGGTGCGAGGGTGGTCACGACGGGGCCCTGGGGCCTAGCGGCGCGCCGGGAGCAGGGTGCGCGCCCGCGACTGCGTCCACGCGCGGCCCGCCTGGTAGTCGGACGCGTCGGCCACCGTGAGCCGCTGGCGTCCTCCCTCGATCGCCTCGTACCCGGGGCCGGCGTCCTCGCCCGCCACGGTCAGGGTCAGGCCGCTGCCGCCGACCGCGATCTCCACCTGGGGGTCGCCGGTGCGGGGGAACGCGACGCGCGCCGCGCCCGCCTCGTTCTGGATGAGCGGCGCCGGCGCGAGCTCGTTGAGGTCGAAGAACATGCCCGCCAGGCTCGCGCGCAGCGGCGCGTCGATGAGCGGCATCAGGCCCTCGAGCCGGTAGAGCTCCGCGACGCGGGGCGTGAGGAAGTACTCCGCCTCCCGCAGCAGCATCAGGTCGGTGCCCTCCGCGCGCCCGCGCTCCGGGCGCTCCTGCACCCAGTCGCGCACCCGCAGCCAGCTGCGGTGGCGCACGTCGCGGCCGCTGGCGGCGAGCGCGGCGATCCCCTCGGGCGGGCGCCGGTCCGGCGTGATCGCGATGACGATGCACTTGTCGTACACCTCGCTGAGGGCGTCGAACGTGGCCGCCACCCGGGCCTCGTCCTCCCCGTCGAACGCGAGGCTGGCCTGCACCGCGAATGTCCAGCCGGCGCCGCGGGCGACGATGTCGGCGCTCACCTCCTCGTTCAGCGGCCGGCGCTCGAACACCACCAGGGCGTCGGCGTCGGGGAGGGCTTCACCGGAGATCTCCTCGACGAGGGCCGTCCGCGTCTCCGGGCCGCCCAGGGCCAGGAGTGTCGCCAGCACGTGGACCCACTGCTCGCGGGGGTCGCTCGACGCCTCGAACAAGCGGGGAACCGGCATCTCCTGGTGCTCCTTTACGTGGTACGGGCCGTCGGGCAGCGTAGCGGACGGCCTCGACGCGCTCCCTACCCCAGGTGGAGCATCCCCACGACGCGGGACACGTCGTCGCCGAGAGGCCGATCGTCGTCCACCGGGGGCACCGCGTCCAGCAGCGAGGCCGTGGCGGGCCGAAGCCCCGGGGCCGGAGCCGTCCCGCGCAGCCACCAGGCCTGCCGGGCGGTGATGAGCTCGATCGCCGTCACCTCCCGGGCCAGCGCGGCGGCGGCGCGCAGGTTCTCGGCCGCCGCGAACCCCGCGGACTGCACGTCCTCCTGCCCCAGCGAGGTGTCGGCCACCCCCACCGACACGGGGGTCGCGCGCCGCCGCAGCTCCGCCACCGCCGCGACCGCCCGCTTGTGCAGCACCACCAGGCCGGCCCTCGGGCCCGGGGCGGGCGTGAGCTGGTCGGGGAGCCCCGTGACGCGGCCGTCCAGCATCCGGTGCACCCGCTGGGCGGCGGTCTCGGCGGCGCGCGCCAGCGCGGCGGCCGCCGCGTCCATGCCGGCGGCCAGGCCGATCTCGTGGAACGCGCCCGTGCTCACGAACCGCCCGTCGGCCAGGGCGGGCGAGTCGTCGGAGGCGCCGAGCGCGCGCGCCGCGTCCTCGTCGAGCCGCCCCAGGGTCAGCGCAAGATGGGCGTGCACCTGCGGCACGACGCGGAACGACGTGGGTCCCTGGCTCGGCGGCCGGTCCCCGTCCGCCCCGTCCAGCAGCGCCCCGAGTCGGGCGATGACGCCATCCAGCACCGGGTCGCGGCCCAGTGCCGCGACGGCTGGGGAGACCGCGTCCAGGGGCACCCCCGACGCGTCCAGCGAGCACGCCGCCGCCTCGAGCATCCGGTCGGCGAGGGCCCCGCACTCGCGGCCGCGCACGATCGCGAGCGCCAGCGTGCCCGGGGATCCCGCCAGCAGCGCGATGCCCTCCTTGGGGCGGGGGGTGTACGGCGCGGCGCCGCGGGCGGCGAGCGCCTCGGCGGCCTCCTGCGTCCCGTCGCCGCCGCCGTCCAGCACCCGGCCCACGCCGACCAGCGTCTGGAAGGCGTGCGCCAGCGGGATCACCTCGCCCGCGCAGCCGACGCCGGTGCGCGGGACGGCGGGGGTGAACCCGTCGTTGAGGCGGTCGGCCAGCACCGTGCAGAGGTCCGCGCTCACCCCGGCCCGGCCCAGGCAGAACCGCGCCAACCGGACCGCCATCACCGCGCGGGCCTCCCCCCGGTCGAGCCACGGCGGGGAGCCGACGGCGCGCCCGAGCAGCAGGTTGCGCTGGTGCGCGGCCGCCTCGTCGTCGCTGAGGGCGCGGTCGGCGAAGTGCCCCTGGCCGGTGGTGACGCCGTAGACGGCCCCGGCCGACCCGAGCGCCCGCAGCGTCTCCCGGTGCCCCGCCGCGATCGCGTCCAGCAGGTCGTCGCCGAGCCGGACGGGGGCGCCCTCCAGGGCGATCGCGGCCACGTCGCCGGCGGTGGGCCGCCGGCTGCGCGTCCACACGACCGCCGGCGGCGCTCCGGCCCTCACGCCCCCTCGGCGGCGGGCACCGCCCGCGACGCCGCCAGCGCCGCCACCACGTCGGGGCACACGCCGGCGCCGGCGTCGTCCCGCACGGCGGCGAGCGCCGCCTCGGGCGGGAGCCCCTCGCCGGCCGGGAGCGGCGCGGTGAGCGCGTCCCAGCGGTCGGCCACGGCCAGGATGCGCGCCCCGTCGGGGATGGCCGTCCCCGCCAGTCCGTCGGGCCCGCCCGCGCCGTCCCAGCGCTCGCGGTGCCCGCGGATCCACGCCGCCTGCTCGGGCGACAGGGCGTCGGCGGCGATCTCCGCGGCCAGGACCGCCGGCGCCGGGCCGCCGCCGTTCCCGCCGACGTCGTGGACCAGCGCCGCGTCGACGAGCCGCCCGCGGCGGTGCTCGCTCCAGCCCATCGCCTGCGCGATGCCGTCGGCGACCACCGCGACGCGCTCGCAGTGGGCCCGGGCGAGGGGGTCGCGCACCCCCATCGCGCGCACCAGCGCGCGGGTCACGACAGCGGTGGGCGAGACGGCCTCCCCCGGCGGCGGGGCCGGCTGCGTCTCGTCGTGCACGAGCGTGCGGTTCCGGCCGGCGCGCTTGGCCTGGTAGAGCGCCTCGTCGGCCCGCCGGTACAGGTCGATCACGCTGCCGCCGCGGGCGAGCTCGGCGACGCCGATCGAGACGGTGACCGTGCCGGCCCCCGCGATCGGCACCTCGCCGACCGCGCAGCGGGCGCGCTCGGCGACGGCGCGCGCGCCGTCCAGGCCGGCGTCCGGGATGATCCACGCGAACTCCTCGCCGCCGACCCGCGCCAGGATGTCGCCGGAGCGGGCCGCACCCCGGAGGCGGGTGGCGACCTCCACCAGCACCCGGTCCCCGGCCATGTGCCCGTGGAGGTCGTTCACGGCCTTGAAGTGGTCGACGTCGATCACGGCGAGCGCCAGGCGGCGGCCGTGGCGGCGGGCGCGCTCGGCCTCGGACCCCAGGGCCGAGTGGAAGGTGCGGTGGTTCGCGAGACCGGTGAGCGGGTCGCTCATGGCCAGGAGCGCGAGCCGGGCGTTGGCCTCGGCGTTGCCGATCGCGATCCCCGCGATCTCGGCGAAGTAGGCCAGGTGCTCCTCGGCGCCCTCCGGGAACGGCGCGTCCCGGGTGGTCGCGGCGACGAGCGCCCCCCACAGCTCCTCGCCGACGAAGACGGGCGCGCCGATGCCCCCGCGGTAGGCGGGGCTGATCCAGTAGCGCGCCGAGTTCTCCCGGCCGAGGGGGCGCAGCACGCCCTCCACCCGCGCGGGCTCCCGGGTGCTGAACACCAGTGGGATGACGCCGCGCGGAAGCATGCCGTGGGTGGCCCCGACGGGGGCCGCCTCGACGCCGTGCGCGCCGACGATGGTGACCTGGTCCCCCGTGAAGCGGAACACGAAGCCCTGCTCGGCGCGCATGAGGGCCGCCGCCTCGCGCGCCGCCAGGTTCAGGGCCGCGGTGGGGTCGGCGCCGGTCACCACGGCCGCCGCCACGCGGCGCAGGCTGGCGCGTTCCGCCGCCATCCACTGCTCCCGCGTGACGTCCGCGGTCGGAGAGCCGCTCGGCGCCATGCCGTCCCCATCGGCAGGGCACCCCGATCCCGCGAGATCGGCGAGCGAACGCTCTAGCGGGCGCACGTCAGGTCTCCTGCGGGTCCACATCCACCCCCGCGCGCACCCCGCCGCGCCGCAGCTCCCCCTCCCACGCCGCGAGGGTACTGCGGATCTGCGGCGTCACCAAAGACGCCCTCTCCGCGGCCAGGAGGATCGCGGCGCGCGTGCGGCCCCGCAGGCGGTGCAGCGGCGCCGGCCCGCGCACCCGGGCGGCCGGCGCCGCCGCCCGCAGATCGGCGGCGATCCCCTCCGCGCAGCGGTCGACGGCGCCGGCCGCCGCCCCCGCGACGACGATGCGCACCCCGGGGCGGTACGGCGGCAGGTCGTGGGCCCAGCGGCGGGCCAGCTCCCCGTCGAGGAACTCCTCGACCGCGTGGCGGGCGCCGAGCTGCACCACCCGCGCCTCGGGCTCGTGCGCCTGCACGAACACGCGCGCGGGCTCGCCGCGGCGCCCGGCGCGGCCCGCGATCTGCACGATGAGCGCGAACGCCCGCTCCTCCGAGCGGAACCCGGCGAACTGGAGGGGCGCGTCGGCGTCCACCACCGCCGCGACCGTCACGTCGGGCAGGTCGTGCCCCTTCGCGACCATCTGCGTGCCGAGCAGGATCGCGGGGCCCGGGCGCGCGAACTCGGCCAGCAGCCGCGCCACGGCGCCGCGGCCCGACGCGCTCGACGCGTCCATGCGCACCAGCCGCGCCATCGGCACCAGCCGCGCGAGCGCGCGCTCCACCCCCTGCGCGCCGGTGCCCTGGCGGACGATCGCGGCGGCGTGGCAGCTCGGGCACACCCCGGGCACGGGCTCCTCCCGCCCGCAGTGGTGACACACGAGCCGGGCGGGCCGGTCGTGGTGGACCAGGGCGACGTCGCAGTCGGGGCAGCGCGCCATCCACCCGCACTCCCGGCAGAGGGCCATGAGCGAGAAGCCGCGCCGCGTGGCCAGCACGATGGCCTTGCGGCCCTGGAGCATCGCGTCGTGGAGCGCCGAGGCGAGCGGCCGCGACACCGGCCCGGCGCCCTGGCGGCGCATGTCGACGATCTCCGCGGCGGGCAGCGGGGAGCCGTCGGCGCGGCAGGGCAGCGACAGCCGCGGCAGCGCCTTCCAGGTCTCGGGCCGCGGGGTGGCGCTGCCGTAGACCACGGCCGCGCCGGCCCGGCTGCCCCTGAGGGCGGCGACCTGGCGCGCGTCGTAGCGCGGAGACGAGTCCTGCTTGTAGGAACCGTCGTGCTCCTCGTCCACCACGATCAGGCCGAGGCGCGGCACGGGGGCGAACACCGCGCTGCGGGCGCCGAGCACCACGTCGGCCTCCCCCTCCCGCACCCGGCGGTGCTCGGCCGCCCGCTGGGCGGGGGTCAGGGCCGAGTGCCAGACGGCCACGCCCGGCCCCAGCCGGCCGCGCAGGCGCCCCAGCAGCTGCGGGGTGAGCGCGATCTCCGGGACCAGGACGATGGCCCCCTTCCCCCGCTCCCGCGCCGCCTCGATCGCGTGGAGGTACACCTCCGTCTTGCCCGACCCGGTCACCCCGTGCAGCAGGTGCGCGCCGCCGCCCCCGTCGATCGCGGCCACGAGCGCCGCGACCGCGCGGGCCTGATCGGGCGTCAGCTCCGGCGGCACGGAGCGCGGCGCGGCCGCGTCGGCCGCCGCCCCGGGGGCGGCCTCCAGCGCCAGGACCCCCGCCTCCCCCATCGCCCGCAGCGTCGGCATCGTGGTGGCGGCCCGGCGCACCAGCTCCGCCGCCGCCAGCGTGCCGCCCGCCGCGCGCAGCGCCTCGGCCACCTCGCGGCGCCGGGCCGAGCCCGCCTGCGCCGGGTCGCCCAGCAGCCGCGCGGTCAGGACCTCGCGCGGCCCCGAGGGCGGCGGCGCCAGGCGCCACGACCCGTCCGGCGCGCGCCGCAGCGCGCCACCGCCGCCGGGCGGCAGCACCAGCCGCAGGCACGTGGCCGTGGGGGCGACGTAGTAGCGCGCCATCCAGCCCGCGAGCTCGAGCAGGTCGGGCGCCACCGGCGGCGCCTCCACCACCCCCGCGATGGGCTGGAGGCGCCCCTCGTGGGTCGGCGCGTCGCGGCCGACCACCACCCCCAGGATCCTCCGGGGTCCCAGCGGGCACGCGACGAGTGCCCCGGGGACCGCGGCCCCGGAGAGCTCCTCCGGGACCGCGTAGTCGAGCACCCGGTCGAGGCCGCGGGCGGCCACGAGCGGGAGCACCTGTGCGGCGCGCGCCGGCCCGGCCTCGAGGCCGGGGAGCGCGACCGCGCCGCTCACCGCGTCAGCCGCTGGCGGCGATGCGCCCCGCGGCCTCGCGGCCGATGTCGGTGTTCTCCCAGGTGAAGTCCGGGTCGGTGCGGCCGAAGTGGCCGTACGCGGCGGTCTTCTGGTAGATCGGCCGGCGCAGGTCCAGCCGCTCGACGATCGCGGCGGGGCGCAGGTCGAACTTCTCGTCGATCCACTGCGCGATGAGCTCCGGCGAGCGGTTCTCGGTGCCGAACGTCTCGACCGACACGGACACCGGGTGGGCGACGCCGATGGCGTACGCCACCTGCACCTCGCAGCGTCGCGCGAAGCCGGCGGCCACCACGTTCTTCGCCACCCACCGCGCCGCGTAGGCGGCCGAGCGGTCGACCTTCGACGGGTCCTTGCCGCTGAACGCGCCACCGCCGTGACGGGCCATGCCGCCGTAGGTGTCGACGATGATCTTGCGGCCGGTCAGGCCGGCGTCGCCGAGCGGGCCGCCCACCACGAAGAGGCCGGTGGGGTTGATGTAGAAGGTGATGCCCTTGTCCCGCCACATGCCGAAGTCCGAGAGGACCGGCTTGACGACGTTCTGGATGACCTCGTCGCGGAGCAGGTCCTGGGACACCTCGGGCGCGTGCTGGGTGGAGATGACGACGGAGGTGACCTCCGTCGGCACCCCGTCCACGTAGCGCACCGTGACCTGCGACTTGCCGTCGGGACGCAGGTACTTCATGTCCTCGCGGCGCATGGCGGCCAGGCGCTCGCCCAGCCGGTGGGCCAGCGTGATCGGCAGCGGCATCAGCTCGGGCGTCTCGTCGGTCGCGTACCCGAACATGAGGCCCTGGTCGCCGGCGCCCTGCAGGTCGTACGGGTCGGCCTTGGCCCCGCCGCGCGCCTCGAGGGCGGTGTTGACGCCCTGCGCGATGTCGGGGCTCTGCTCGTCGAGCGCCACCGACACGCCGCACGTCTCGGCGTCGAAGCCGTACTTGGCCCGCGTGTACCCGATCCTCCGGATCGTGGAGCGCACGATCGACGGGATGTCCACATAGGTCGAGGTGGAGATCTCGCCGGCGACCATCACCTGCCCCGTCGTGATGAGGGTCTCACAGGCGACCCGGCCCATCGGATCGTCCTTCAGGACGGCGTCGAGGACCCCGTCGGAGATCTGATCGGCGATCTTGTCGGGGTGCCCCTCGGTGACGGACTCCGAGGTGAACAGGTGCTGACCCATGTGGCGTGCGTCTCCTGTCGGAAAGCGGAACGACGGCGAGCATAACAGGGGTCCTGAGGGCCCCAGACACGACGACGGGGGCCCCGCGCCGAGCGCGAGACCCCCGTCCTGGAGCGGGTTTCCCGGCGGCATCCCCCGGGCGGGCATTCGTTACCTGGCGAGCCGGAGGAACACCTCGAAGGTCGGGGTGTCGCCGCCCGTCGTCCACGCCGCGAGGCTCTTCACGGGCTTCAGGTTGGCCAGCGTCTTGGCGTCGGCCTGATCGAACGCGCCGAACGTGTCGGCCGTGCTGATCAGCTCCTGCGCGTTGAGCCAGAGGACCGAGGTCACCTGGTCCGGCATCCCGCTGACGCCGGCCTGGTAGGCGGCCGACGCCGACAGCGGCGACGCCGGGCGCTGGACCGCGGTGACGGCCGGGACGTTGGTGCCGACGATCGCGAGGTCGCCGTCCACGCCGTAGACCACGCCGGCCTCGGGCGACAGCGGCAGGCGCCAGCCCTGCACGCCGGCGGCGAGCGGGACCTGCTGCCAGGCCGGCAGCTGGGTGTCGGGGCTGAACGTCTTCAGCAGGGCCGGGACGCCGACGCGGAGCTTGTCGAGCGTCGCCTGCGCCTGGGCGCCGTCGTCCACCGTCAGGGCGAGCGCGGCGCCCGGCTTGCGGCCGCCGGTCACGACGATGGCGTGCTCGCCGGAGGTGAGGGCCGCCAGGTCGTCCGTCGTGACGCCCAGGAGCTGCGGGAGCTGCCCGGCGAACGCGTCGATCTGCTTCTGGACGTCCTCGCCCTGGGAGGCCCGCACCTGCTGGAGGATCGTGGACACGCTCCCCGCGAGGTTGTCGAACCCGAGGTAGGCGATCGCGTCGGCGGGCGCACGGTCGTCGAGGGTGGGGGTGAAGGAGGAGGCGCCGGTGTCCGGCGCGCCCATCACGACGCCCTTCACCCGGGCGCCCTCGGGCTCGGCGGCGAGCGACGCCGCCACGACCGCGTTCTGGTAGTCGCCGAGGCCCAGCTGCTGGAGCTGCGGCGTGTCGGTGCCGGCCTGCCGGATGAGCGAGCCGACGTCGATGTACGCCTGGCCGAAGACGTCCGCCGGGAGCTTGGCGAGCGCGTCCGTGAACTTGGACTGGCCGGCGAGGGTCTGGTCGCCGCCCGCCTGGTGGGCGTCGAGGGCCTTGTAGAGCTGGCCCGTGCTGTTGGCCACGACGAGCGCGCCGTCGGCGACGGCGGTGACCGTGTCGTTGCCGGGCTCCTGGTAGTACGCCACGCCGTCGTGCTCACCCGCCTTGGTGGCGCCGCCCCGGACCAGGAGCGCCGTGAGGGCGTCCTCCTTGCCCTGCGCGATGTCGACCACGCCGATCACCTGGGTGTCGTCCGCCGCACCGGCGGCGGCGCCGGCGGCGGCCGACTCGGGGTCGGTGGAGGTGATGGACCCCTGGATCCCCTTCGTGTCGGGGATGTTCAGCACCGCGACGGCGGCGCGGTCACCGAGCAGCGGCTTGACGTCGCGCTCGAAGTTCACGTCCTGCCCCTGGAGGTCCTTCTCGAGCTCCTTCCGGAACTCGGGATAGGCCGGGAAGAGCTTGGCCAGGTCGTCGATCTGCGTCCACTGGGGCCCCTCGAAGTCGGTGGTGACCTCGAGGTAGAACGGGCTGTTCGCCGGGACGTAGGAGGCGACGTCCCCCGCCTGGGAGCCGGTCTCGGATGAGCCGCCGCAGCCCGCGACCGCGAGCGTCGCGCCGGCGAGCGCCCCGGTGGCGAGCACCACGGCGCGTCGACGCCGCAGCGTCTCCATGAACTGAACGGCCATGCGGAGGGACCTCCGGATCGGGGGAACGGGCGGTTTTCCGAAAGTAGCAACGCCCTCATCGGCCGCGAACGCCCGTCCGTAAAGGCTCGGCCAAGACCCCCGACCAGGTTGCGCCGGCGCTCAGGCTCGCGTACGGACCTCGATGACGAGTGGCACCCCGTCCAGGTCGAACCGCTGGCGGAGGCGGTTCTCGAGCCAGAACCCGTAGTCGCGCGTCATGAGCGACCGGTCGTTGACGTCGAGGCGGAACACGGGCGGCGCCTCGCCCGTCTGCACCAGGTAGCGCAGCGACAGCCGCCGGTTGCCCTTCCGCGGCCCGGGGCGCTCGGCCGCCAGCTCGCGGATCGCCACGTTGAGCTCGCGGGTGGGGATGCGCGTGCGGCGACGCTGCTCCAGCCGCAGGGCGGCGGGCAGCAGGCGGTGCAGGCCCTCCCCCGTCGCCGCCGAGCACACCTCGATGGTGGGGCGCTGGCGCGACTTGGCGCGCAGCCGGCCGCGGATGTGCTCGAGATCGGGCTGGGCGAGGTCCCACTTGTTCATCACCAGGAGCGTCGCGCAGTGCGCCTTCGCGGCGCGGTCGACCGCGCCGAGGTCGGCGTCGGTGAGGCCCTCGGTGGCGTCGGCCACCACGAGCGCGACGTCGCTGCGCTCCGCCGCCTGGAGCGCGCGGATCTGGCTGTAGTGCTCGACGTCGTCGCGCATGCGCCCGCGCTTGCGCAGGCCGGCGGTGTCGATCAGGACGACCGGCTGCCCGTCGACCTCGATGAACGTGTCGATGGGGTCGCGGGTGGTGCCGGGCGCGTCGTGCACCACGACGCGGTCCTCGCCGAGCAGGGCGTTCAGGATCGAGCTCTTGCCGACGTTGGGCCGCCCCAGGATGCAGATGGCCGGGACCTGCTCACGCTCGACGTCGGCGACGGGGGCCTCGGGCAGCGCCGCGACCAGCGCGTCCAGGAGGTCGCCGATCCCCCGGCCGTGCTGGGCGGAGACGGCGTGCACCTCGCCGATCCCGAGCGAGCGCAGGTTCTGGGCGGCGGCCTCGGGGCCGGCGCTGTCGCTCTTGTTGGCCACGAGCATCATGGGCCGGCCGATGCGGCGCAGCCGGTCGAGCACCTCCAGGTCGCCGGCCGTGGGGGCCGTCTGGACGTCGACCACGAAGAGCACCAGGTCGGCCTCCTCGATCCCCCGCACCGCCTGCGCGGCGATCTGCTTGCCCACCTCCGACGGGTCGGCCTCGTCGATGCCGCCGGTGTCGATGAGCTGGAAGGCGCGGCCGTTCCACTCGGCGCCCGCCTGCCGCCGGTCGCGGGTCACGCCGGGGACCGCGTCGACCACGGCGTCGCGGCGCCCCGCGAGGCGGTTGAACAGCGTCGACTTGCCGACGTTGGGGTAGCCGACGATCGCGACCGTGGGCTGGTCGGCGTCGAGGGTGCTGCGCGCCCGGCGGGGCGCCCAGCGCGCCCGGGCGGCGGCGCGTTCAGCCATCGACGTGCCCCGGCGGGTCGGTGGGCGGGCCGCCGGCCGCCGGGATCAGCCCGGCGATCGCGGCCATCATCCGGTCGACCGCCTGGCGGGAGCGCGCGGCGCGGGAGCCCCCGTCGATGTCCGACAGGTCCAGCGGGGGGCCGAAGGCCACCCGGCCCTTCCTGCCGAACCGGTGCGTGCCCCAGATCGCCGCCGGGATGACGGTCACGCCGGGATCGAGGGCCAGCGAGCCGGCGCCCGAGAGCCCGGGCCGCAGCCGTCCGTCGGTGTATCGGCTCCCCTCGGGGAACATCAGCAGCATGTCGCCTCTCGAGAGGATCTCGCGCGCGAGCCGCAGCGCGCGCCGGTCCGCTCCGCCGCGCTCCACCGGGAAGGCGCCCATCCGGCTGACGTAGCCGCGCAGGAACGGCACCCGGAACAGCTCGGCCTTCGCGAAGTAGTAGCTCTTCCGCGGGACGGCCGCCACCCCGATCACGACCGGGTCGGCCTGGGAGATGTGGTTGCACACCACCAGGACGGGTCCGTCCGCGGGGAGGTGCTCCCGTCCCGTCACCTCCAGCCGGCAGCCGAGGTAGACGGCCGGCATCAGCGTGAGGTGGCCGAGGACCCACCAGAACCGGGTGACGACCGGTGCGCGGTCGAGGTCGGTGGTGAACCTCATCCGGCGGCCCCGCCCGACTCGCGCAGGTCCTCGACGAGCCGCACGATCAGGTCGGCCACCTCGTCGGCGTCCAGCTCGGACGAGTCGATCACGATGGCGCCGTCCGCGACCCGGAGGGGGCTGGCGGCGCGGGTGGAGTCGATGTGGTCGCGCCGGCGGACGTCCTCGAGCACCTCGTCCAGGTCCATGACGGTGCCGCGGTTGGCCAGGTCGGCGTGGCGGCGGCGGGCGCGCTCCTCCAGGGAGGCCGTCAGGAACACCTTGAGCTCGGCGTCGGGGACGACGGCGCTGCCGACGTCGCGCCCGTCGGACACCCAGGAGCCGGACGCCATCACGGCGCGCTGCGCCGCGACCATCTGCTCGCGCACGCCGGGGTGGGCGGAGACCTCCGAGACGCGGGCGGCGACGTCGGGGGCGCGGATGGCGTCGGTCACGTCCATGCCGGCGATGCTCACACGGTCGCCGTCGTCGGTGGGCTCGATCCCGATCGGCTCGTCGCGGGCCAGGGCCACGAGGGCCTCCGCGTCGGCGGGGCCGACGTCCCGTTGGGCCGCGAGCCAGGTCAGGGCGCGGTACATCGCGCCGGTGTCGAGGTAGGCGGCGCCGAGGCGGCGGGCGACGGCGCGTGCGACCGTGCTCTTCCCGGCCCCGGCGGGGCCGTCGATCGCCACGATCACGCGGCCAGCGCCCCCAGGGCGACGAGGTCGCGGGCGAACCCCGGGTACGACACGGCGACCGCCTCGAAGCCGGCGATCGCGACCCCCTCCGCGCTGGCGAGGCCGGCGACGGCCCCGAGGATGCTGAGGCGGTGATCGCCGAGCGTCGCCACCTCGCCCCCGCGCAGCGACGGAGCCCCGGTCACGGCGAAGCCGTCCTCCCGCTCCTCGGCGTCGGCGCCCATCGCGCGGAGCGCGGCGACGACCGAGGCGATGCGGTCGCTCTCCTTCACCCGCAGCTCCTGGGCGCCCCGGACGACGGTCGTGCCCTCGGCGAACGCGGCGAGCAGGCCGACCAGCGGCAGCTCGTCGATCATCGCCGGCACCTCCTCCGGCGCCACCTCGGTGGCGCGGAGGGCGTCGGCGCGGACGGCGACGAGGGTGCCGCACGGCTCCCCCGCGACGTCGGGGCCGCGCTCCTCCCGGATGTCGGCGCCCATCCGCCGCATCACCCCGATCAGCCCGGTGCGGCCGGGGTTGAGGTTGACGCCGGGCAGGCGCACCTCGGGGTCCCCGAGCAGGGCGCCCGCCACCAGCAGGCCGGCGGCCGAGGAGAAGTCGCCCGGCACCTCCATGTCCGGGAGCGCGAGGCGCTCGACCGGTCCGGCCACGCCGACGGCGCCGCCCTCGCGCAGCAGCGGAACGCCCGCGGCCTCGAGCATCCGCTCGGTGTGGTCGCGCGACGGCGCCGGCTCGTGGACCCACGTGGTGCCCTCGGCGTAGAGCCCCGCGAGCAGCAGGCAGCTCTTCACCTGCGCCGACGCGACGGTCAGGTGGTGCTCCACCCCGCGCAGGGGGACCCCGCCGCTGACCACCACCGGCGGCGTCCCGCCGGGGGCCGTGAAGATCTGGGCGCCCATCGCGCGGAGCGGCTGGGCGATGCGCGACATGGGCCGCCCGCGCAGGGACGCGTCGCCGTCGAGGATCACGTTGTCGGCGGACTGCCCGGTCAGGATCCCGGTCGCGAGCCGCATCAGCGTGCCGGCGTTGGCGCAGTCGAGGTGCGGCGGCGGGCGGAGCCCGCGGAGCCCCCGCCCGGACACGCGCACCTCGTCGCCGAGCTCCCCGGACACCGGCACCCGGCAGGCCTCCACCAGCGCGAGCGTGGCCCCCGTGTCCTCCGAGTCGAGCGGCCGCGTGACGGTCACCTCGCGGTCGCCGATGGCCCCGAACAGGAGCGCCCGATGGGTCAGCGACTTGTCCGGCGGCACCTGGACGGAGCCGCGCAGCAGGGGGACCGGGGCAACGCGCACGACCGCCACCTCCCAAGACTACTGAGCGCGCCCACCCGCTTCGGCGGCGGGCACCGGGTGTCGTTGACCTGCTTGACGGGGCCGACGGAGAATCCGCCGGTGCCCAGCCGGCCCACCTGTCCGTTCCGCCGCTGCATGCTGCTCGCGGCGCTGCTCGGAGCCGCCGTCGCCGTGCCCGCGCAGGCCCGGTCGGACCAGGGCGCGTACGTCGCGACCGAGACCGGCGGGGTGTTCCAGTACGGCATCGGCGCGGCCGGCGGGCTCGCGGCGCTGTCGCCGCCGTCCGTCGCCACGAGCGGTGCCGCGCAGGACGTCGCGGTCAGCTCGGACGGGTTCTCGGTCTACGTCGCCGGCGAGACCTCCATCGACCAGTACGACCTGCTGACCGACGGCACCCTCGGACCGAAGAACCCGCCGTCGGTGGCCGCGCCGGCCGGTGCCGTCTCCATCGTCGTGTCGCCCGATCACACGTCGGTCTACGCCGCGGGCGACAACACGCCCGCGGTGCTCCAGTACTCGGTATCCGTGGCGGGGTCGACGCTCGTGCCCAAGGCGAGGCCGTCCGTGCCCCTCCCGGCGGGGACGAAGGCCGGCGGGGTGGCGATCTCGCCCGACGGGCGGTCCGTCTACGCGTCGTTCGTGACCAACTCCGCGAACACCCCGGCGAGCATCGCCCAGTTCGACGTCGGGGCGGGCGGCGCGCTGACCCCCAAGAATCCGGCGATCGTCGCCGCCGGCACCGGCCCCGCCGGCGCCGTCGTCGTCAGCGCCGACGGCCAGTCCGTGTACATGGCGAACCTGGGGAGCGACACGGTCTCCCAGTACGACGTCGGCGCCGGCGGGCGGTTGACGCCGAAGAGCGTCAGCGCCGTCGGCACCAACGCCGACCAGCCCGCGGACATCGCGCTCACGCCCGACGGCGCGTCGGCGTACGTCGCGAACCTCGGCGACCCGGGGGCCCCCGGCAGCGGGGCCGTGACGCAATACACCGTCAACTCCGACGGCTCACTCGCGCTCGAGCGGCCGTCCACCGTGCCGGCGGCCGGGCACCCGACGAGCATCACGGTGAGCGCGGACTCCGCGTCCGTCTACGTCACCAGCGACGATGCGGTGCTCCAGTACAGCGTCGGCGCGAGCGGGAGGCTGGCCGCGAAGAGCACCCCGTCGGTGCCCTCCGGCGCCCAGACGCGCGGCATCGCCCTGGCGCCGCTCGTCGCGAGCGCCGGCGACGACGTGCTGTACGGCACGGCCGGCGCCGACGTCATCCGCGGCAAGGGCGGGAACGATGTGATCCGCGGGCTCCGCGGCGACGACGTCCTCATCGGCGGCCGCGGGGGCGACCGCCTCATCGGCGGCCCGGGCCGCGACGTCATGCGGGGCGGCCCCGGCCGCGACGTGATCGACGCGCGCGACGGCGAGCGCGACCGGGTGCGGTGCGGCGCCGGCCGCGATGTGGTCCTGGCCGACCCGGCCGACCGCGCGCGCGGCTGCGAGCGCGTCATCCGCGCCGCCGTCCGCTAGTCGCCGGCGGCCCGCTCCCGGAGCAGGTCGACCAGCGCCGCGACGACCGGCAGGAGCGACGCGGCGGTGACCGCGGCCAGGCGCGAGCACCCGTCCACGACGGGGGCCCCGTCGCCGCCCTCGACCACCGACCCGAGCGGGACGCCTGCGGGCCCCGCCCGGAGCGGCCGGCGCTCCGCCAGGAGCGCGAGCGCGGCGGCGACGTCCCCGGACCGCACGAGGTCGGACACCTCGCCATCCGCGGCCGGCGCGGGGGCCGCGGTCACCCCCGGCACCGCCTGGAGCGTCCACTCCTCACGGACCGTCGCGGCCTCCGGGCCGTCGAGGGCCGGAACCGCCGCGCCCGGGACTCCGCGTGGGCGAGGAGAACGGTGAAGGGCGGCGCCGGCCCGGCCTGGAGCACCGCGGGCGACGGGAGCACGATCTCGCGTCCCATGCCGTCGAGCGCCAGCCCCGGCCCGACGGTCACCTCCGGCCCCTGCGCGCCGGGTGCGACGGTGAGTCCGAGCCCGGCGACGACCCCCCAGCCCATCGCGGCCCATGCCGTGCGGGACGCCGCCGCCCGGTGGTACTCCTGCTCGCGCTGCAGGTCGCCGGCCCCGAGGAGCCGCCCCGCGAAGTACCGGTTGCGCTCGGGCGTCGCGAAGGGGTTCACGGGGCCACCGAGCGGGCGACGCGGAGGGCGACCTCGTCGCCGTCAGGGATGCCCCGGACCTGGAGGCCGAAGGCGCGGTCGGGGGTCTCCCACACCAGGGTGACGAGCCCGCGGCTGCGGAGCATCCCCACCGCGTCGCCGATCGCGACCTCGCGGGCGTGGAAGCCCCCGCCGTCGGGGCTCGCGAGCGGCGCCGGTGCCTGTCGCAGCAGCACGCGGGCCCCGCCCTCGCCCGTCCAGGCGATCACGACCGCCGGCGGCGCCACCGGATACGCGATGTCGGGCTCCACGCGCGGGCGCCCGCGCTGCAGGCCCTCCGGCATCCAGCGCGGCAGCCAGGGGTCGTAGCCCACCTCGAACGCGGCGTCGGCCAGCCCCGGCGCCCAACGGCCCGCGCCGATCCCGGCGCCCATCCCGTGCGTCGCCCCCATCCGCCCGCCGATCGAGGCGCCGTCGAAGGTGAGCTCCGAGATGCCCGGCCGCCCGAGCCGGCCGATCGGCTCGCCGCGGGCGTCCAGGGCGTCCACCGCCACCACCGCGACCTCCGGGGGTATCCGGGCCAGCACCAGGCCGTCCTCCCCCACGGGGACGGCGGGCACCGGCGCGTCGGTCGCCAGCACCGGCTGCACGGCGGCCGCCTCGGGAGCGGCGCGCGCCACGAGGATCCGGTCCTCGAGCTCCGGCGCCATCTCGACCGTGACGGTCGCGGCCACGACGGGGCGCCAGCGGCTCGCCCGGGCCGGCGGGGTCGCGACGCGCGCCAGGACCGCGCCGTCGGGGCCCACCCACGCCACCCGGGCCCGCGGCGGGTCGCCGGCCACCGACGCCGCGACCACGGCGCCGCCCGGCCCCCCGCCGAGCGCGACGGGAACCGGATGGCCGAGCGCCGCCTCGGCCAAGCCGCGATCCCCGGGCGGAACGGCGTCCATCCACGCATCTCAGCACACCGGAGGCCGTCCGAGGCGCACGTCATCCTGCCGCGCATGGTCACCACTCCGTGCCACGACTGCGGCCATCCGGTCCCCGAGGGCGCCGAGATCTGGCTGGACGCCGACGGCGCGCCCGACGAGGTCGCCGGCGAGCCCTACTGCCCGGGCTGCGCCGCGCCGCTCGGGATCGCCGCCTAGCCCCAGGGGATCCGCCGCGTGTCCACCGCCGGGCCGGCGCCCTTCACCGTCGTCCGGAACGGCGTCGAGCTCCAGGGTGAGGAGGCCGGCGAGGGCCCTCCGGTCCTGCTGCTGCACGGCCTGACGGCGACGCGCCGCTACGTCGTCCACGGCTCGCGGATGATGGAGCGCGCCGGCCACCGGGTGATCGCCTACGACGCCCGCGGCCACGGCGAGTCCGGGCCCGCCGGGGGCCCCGGCGCCTACACCTACGACGAGCTGGTGGCCGACGCGATCGCCGTGCTCGACGACCGCGGCATCGACCAGGCCGCCGTCGTGGGCCAGTCGATGGGCTCGGCCACCGGGGTGGGGCTGGCGCTGCGCCACCCGGAGCGCGTGGCCGCCCTCGTGGTGGTGACGCCCGCCCATCGCGGCGCCCCGAGCCCCGACCTGGACCGGTGGGACCGGATGGCCGAGGGCCTCGAGCGCGGCGGCCCCGAGGGCTTCCTGGAGGCGCTCGGCACCTTCACGATGGACGACCGCTACCGCGACGCCGTGCGGACGGTGATCCTGCAGCGGCTCGGGCGCCACGCGCACCCGGACGCCGTGGCCCAGGCCCTGCGCGGCATCCCCCGCACCGCCGCCTTCGACGGCCTGGACGCGCTCGCGGGGATCGCCGCGCCCACCCTCGTCGTCGGCAGCCGCGACGCCGCCGACCCCGACCACCCGCTCGAGGTGGCCGAGGAGTACGCCCGCCGCATCGATGGCGCGCGGCTGGTGGTGGAGGACCCCGGGGAGTCGCCGCTCGCATGGCGGGGCGGCGCCCTCTCCCGCGAGATCCTCGCCCTGATCGTCTCCTAGACGTCCCCCGGGTCGTCGGCACCCGGGTCGTCGGTCACGGGCGGGTCGTCGCCGGTGCCGCCGTCGTCCCAGGACGGGTCGTCGGCGCCGGGGTCGTCCTGGAGCGCCGGCGGCAGGGTCACGACCACCCGCGAGGCGGGCATCACGACCTCGCCGGACTGCGCACGGACGACCCGCGGCAGGCGGCCGGCCGCCTCCACGTCCACGTCGTCCACCGCCATGTCGAGCGCGTCGAACAGGTCGGCCGGCGCGACACGGCTGCGGTTGCCGTCGGCGTCCACCACGGTCAGCCGGGTGGCGGGGGTGATCCTCAGGGTCACGGTCACGCCGCGGCGCACGAGGCGCCGCAGGGCGCGCGGCCCCTTCGCGACGTCGGCGGCGTCGAGGGAGACCAGGCCCAGGCCGGCGTCCCAGTCGGACGCGACGCCGTCGACCTGGGCGCGCACCGCCGGAGCCGCGGGCGCCTTGCCCCGGGCCTTGCCGTGCGGCGCGGCCGTCGCAGAGCCCAGCGTGCCGGCCAGCACGGCCAGGGCAGCGGCGAGGACGATCAACGATCGGGTCGGCATTGCGCTCCGCGGTCGGGGGATCCTGTGGTCAGATGGGACATCGGCAGCCGCCGACGATCCGTCGAGGGTGCCCGTCGATTCCGGCATGGGTGATCCGTCTATGGGGTGAGGACGGCGGAGACGGCCCCGTCCACGAGCCGAGGAGGCCAACGATGCGCTACCTGCTCCTGATCCACATCGACGAGACCGGCTTCGCAGACGCGGGCGACGAGGCGCGGGAGATGATGGACGCCTACATGCGGTACTCCGAGGCCATCCAGGCGGAGGGGATCATGCGGGGCGGCGACGCCCTCCACCCGTCCGGGACCGCCACCGTGGTGCGCGTGAGGGACGGCGAGACGCTCCTGTCGGACGGGCCGTACGCGGAGGCCCGCGAGCAGCTCGGCGGCTACTACGAGGTGGAGTGCGACACCCTCGACCAGGCGATCGACGCGGCCCGCCGGATCCCCGGCGCGGCGCACGGCGCGATCGAGGTGCGGCCCATCGTGGAGTTCGCCTGAGCGAGAACGCTCCGGACGCCGTCGCCCACGACGCCGTCGCCCACGACGCCGTCGCCCGGGCGTTCCGGGACGGCTACGGGCGGGCGGTCGCGCTGCTGGCGCGCGCCCTCGGCGACATCGACCGCGCCGAGGACGCGCTCCAGGAGGCGGCCGCCGTCGCCCTGGAGCGCTGGGCGCGCGAGGGCGTGCCCCGCAACCCGGCGGCGTGGCTCATCACCACGGCGCGCAACCGGGCCATCGACCGCGTCCGCGCCGAGCGGACGCGGTCGCGGTCGGAGGAGGCGCGCGCGCGGACGTTCCAGGAGGCCGCCATCGACATCCCCTTCACCGACGACCCGCCCGTCCCCGACGAGCGCCTGGCCCTGATGTTCGCCTGCTGCCACCCGGCGCTCGCGATGGAGGCGCGCGTCACGCTCACCCTGCGGCTGGTCGCCGGCCTCACCGTCCCGGAGATCGCCCGGGCGCTGCTGATGGAGCCGGCGTCGGTGGCCCAGCGGCTCGTGCGGGCCAAGCGGAAGATCCGCGACGCCGGCATCCCGATCGCCGAGCCGCCACGGGAGCAGCTGCCGGAGCGGATCGACGGCGTGCTGACCGTGCTCTACCTCGTGTACACGGAGGGGCACACGGCCACCGGCGGCGCGACGCTGCGCCGCGACGACGTGGCCGAGGAGGCGATCCGGCTGGCCGAGGTGCTCCACGGCCTGATGCCCGACGAGGCCGAGCCGGCGGCCCTGCTGGCGCTGATGCTGCTGCACCACGCCCGCCGCGAGGGCCGCACCGGCCCCGGCGGTTCGCTCGTGCTGCTGGCCGATCAGGACCGGGCGCGGTGGGACCGCGAGGCCATCGCCCGCGGCGGCGCCCTGGTGGAACGGGCCCTGCGGATGCGGCGGCCCCCCGGCCGCTACGCGGTGGAGGCGGCGATCGCGGCCGTCCACGCTGAGGCCGGGACCGCGGACGCCACGGACTGGGCCCAGATCCTGGGGCTCTACGACGTGCTGGCGGCGGTGGCGCCCTCGCCGGTCGTCACGCTGAACCGCGCGGTGGCCCTGGCCGAGGTGGCCGGCCCGGCGGCGGGGCTCGAGGAGGTGGAGGCGCTCGCCGAGGACGGACGCCTCGACGCCTACGCGCCCCTCCACGCGGCCCGTGCCGACATGCTCCGGCGCGTCGGCCGCGGCGGCGAGGCGGCGGCCGCGTACGCGCGGGCGGCGGAGCTGGCCGGGAACCCCGCCGAGCGGGCGTTCCTGGCCGGCCGCCGGGCTCAGGCCGAGGAGGCCGGCCCGGCCTGAGCAGTGAAGCCGTGGGCGCCGATCAGGCGCACGGCCTCCTCGGCGGCCTGCGGGCCGTCGACCAGCAGCACCAGCTCGCCCTCCCCGTCGGGGGGGCCGGGGCGCAGGCTCAGGTCCTCGATGTTGATGTGCGCGTGGCCCAGCGCCGTCGCGATCTCGGAGATCACGCCCGGCCGGTTCGGCACCGCCACCACCACCCGGGCCGGCTCGGCGGGGCCGTCGTCGGCCGGGGTCCGGAGGCGGGTGCGGGCCTCCCCCGCGTCGCCCACGAAGCGCAGCAGCCAGTCGCGGTCGCCGCGCGCGAGCGCCGCCTCCACCTCTTCCAGGCGGCCCAGGTAGGCGCGCAACTCGTCGAGCACCGCCGCCCGGTTCGCGATCAGGATGTCCGCCCAGAGCGGGGGGTTCGACCCGGCCACCCGGGTCAGGTCGACGAACGACGGCCCGGCGGAGCGCAGCGCCTCGCGGCCCGCGGGGGCGGTCGCGGCGGCCTGGTTCACGAGAGCCCCCGCCAGCACGTGCGGCAGGTGCGAGACGAGGGCCATCAGGCGGTCGTGCACCTCGGCGTCGATCGCCACGGGCCGGGCCCCCACCGACGCGACCAGGCCGTGGAGGCGGGCGAACAGGTCGGGCCGCGCCTCGGCCGCCGGGGTCAGGAACCAGGTGGCGCCGCGGAACAGCGACCCGCGCGCGAAGGCCACGCCCGTGCGCTCCGCCCCGCAGACGGGGTGGCCGCCGATGAAGCGCTCCCGCTCCGCCGGCGAGAGCGCCGCCACCACGGCGCCCTTCGCCGAGCCGAGGTCGGTGACCAGGCAGTCGGGGCCGCCCGCCGCCACGGCCCGCCGGGCGAGCGCCGCGATCTCGGGGACGGGCGCGGCCAGCACCACGGTGGCGGCGCCCTCGGCCGCCTCCTCCACCGAGCCGGCGGCGTCCGTGATGGCCCCGACGGCCCGCGCGACGCGAAGCGCCTCCGGGTCGGGGTCGACGCCGCGCACCTCCACGGCGTCGCCGTCCCGCAACGCCAGGCCGAGCGACCCGCCCATGAGCCCGACGCCGACGATGGCGACCGGGCCCACGCTCACGGGTTCACGCGCCGACCGCCACCTGCTCGTCCGCGCCGGAGATCACGAGGCCCATCAGGTCGACGCAGCGCTGCACGTCGGCCACCCACGCGCCGAAGGTCTCGGCATGGAGGGCCTGCGGCCCGTCGCAGAGGGCGTTCTCGGGCGCCGGGTGCACCTCGACGATCAGGCCGTCGGCGCCGGCGACGACGGCGGCGCGCGCCATCGGCAGGATCAGGTCGCGCTTGCCGGCCGCGTGCGACGGGTCGACGATCACCGGCAGGCCCGTGTGCTGCTTGGCGGCCGGGACGGCGGAGATGTCGAGCGTCGAGCGCGTCGCGGTCTCGAAGGTGCGGATGCCGCGCTCGCAGAGCACGATGTCCTGGTTGCCCTCGCGGGCGATGTACTCGGCCGACAGCAGCCACTCCTCGACGGTGGCCGCCAGGCCGCGCTTCAGCAGCACCGGCACGTTGGTGCGGCCGACCTCGCGGAGCAGGTCGAAGTTCTGCATGTTGCGCGCGCCGAGCTGGATCATGTCGGCGACCTCGAGGACGTCGTCCAGCTGGCGGACGTCCATGAGCTCGGTCACGATCGGCAGGCCGGTCTCCTCGCGCGCCTCGGCCAGGATCTCGAGGCCGGGCTTGCCGAGCCCCTGGAAGGCGTACGGGGACGTGCGCGGCTTGTAGGCGCCGCCGCGGAGGGCGGTCGCGCCGGCGGCCTTGCAGGCGCGGGCGGAGGCCAGGGTCTGCTCGCGCGACTCGACCGCGCAGGGGCCGGCGATGAGGCCGAACGACCCGCCGCCGATCGGGCGGCCGGCGACCTCGACGACGGTGCCGCGGCCGCGGAACTCGGCGGAGACCAGCTTGTACGGCTTGAGGATCGGGACGACCTTCTCGACCCCCGGCTCGCCCTCGAGGTTGAGCGACGAGATGAGCGCCCGGTCGTCACCGATGGCGCCGATGACCGTGACGAACTCGCCCCGCGACGGGTGGGCCTTCGCGCCGACCTGCTCGATGCGGTCGATGACGTGGCGCACCTGGTCCTCGGTGGCGCCCTCCTGCATCACGATCATCATGGTGGTGTCCGTCCTGGTCCGCTGTCGTGGTGGGCGGGCGCGGCCAGCCGGGCCCGCGCCGAGAGGAATGCGTCGTTCTCGTCCGGGGTGCCGATGGAGACGCGCAGGTACCCAGGACAACCGAGCGGCGCACCATCCCGCACGATCACGCCGAGGCGCAACAGCTGCTCGTGGGCACCGACCGATCCATCGGCCGGATCGGACTCCGGCTGCACCAGGATAAAGTTGGCCTGGCCAGGGGTAAAGGCCCAGCTGGTATCCGTGAGCGCGGCCGTCACCCTGGCACGTTCGTCCACGACGGCCCGGACCCTGCGGACCAGGTCGTGCGGGTGGCGCAGGCTCTCGAGGGCCGCGGCCTGGGCGAGGGCGTTGGTGTTGAACGGCTGGCGCACCTTGTCGAGCGCGGCGATCCAGCCCGATCCGCCCACCCCGTAGCCCACCCGCAGCCCGCAGAGCCCGTGGGCCTTGCTGAACGTCCGGGTCACCAGCAGGTTGGGCCGCTCGCGCGCGAGCGACATGGTGCGGCCGGCGTCGGGGCGGTCGACGAAGTCGAAGTAGGCCTCGTCCACCAGGATCGCGAGGTCCTCGGGGAGGCCGTCGACGAAGCGCTCGATGTCGTCGGCCGAGCGGTACACGCCGGTCGGGTTGTTCGGGTTGCAGACGACGACCAGGCGGGTGGTCTCGTCGACCGCCGCCGCCATCGCGTCCAGGTCGTGGCCCAGGTCGGGCGCGAGCGGCACCGCGACGGCGCGGGCGCCGGCGGCCGTGGCCAGGTGCGGGTAGAGCGCGAACGACGGATCCGCGTGCACGACGCTGGTGCCCGGGTCCAGCAGCGCCTGGCCCGCGTAGAGGATCAACTCGCACGACCCGTTGCCGATGACCACCTCGTCCGGGCCCACCCCGTGGCGCTCCGCCAGCGCCCGCCGCAGGGCGCGCGCCGGACCGTCGGGGTAGCGGTTGAGGCCGCCGATCCCGGCCGTGACCACCTCCACCACCTCGGGCATGGGCGGGAAGGGGCTCTCGTTGGACGCCAGCT
This sequence comes from Thermoleophilia bacterium, assembly GCA_050250915.1. Classification (GTDB taxonomy): domain Bacteria; phylum Actinomycetota; class Thermoleophilia; order Miltoncostaeales; family Miltoncostaeaceae; genus Miltoncostaea. The sequence goes on along the minus strand of JBFWNT010000002.1, from coordinate 114,562 downwards.
TGACCGCCGCCTCCAGCCCGAACCGGGCCAGGACCTCGGCCGTCGTGAGCCCGGGCTCGTAGCGCGGGATGGCCTCGAGACGTGGTGAGACGCGGATGGACACCGCCTCACAGTCTAGGGCGGGGACGTTGTCGACCTCACCGGAGGTCCGGCCCCACCGCCCCCACGGCGCGCTATTGTCGCGCTGACGCCAATTCGGCAGCCTGTTTCCGTCAAAAGGACAACAACGTGGTCGGAGTGCCTGACAGGGACCCGGTGATCGTGGTCGGCAGCGGCATCGCGGGCGGCCTCCTGGCCCTCGCCGCCGCCGAGACCGGCCCCGTCGTGCTCGTGACGAAGGCCGCCCTCGGTGAGGGCAGCACCCGCCGCGCGCAGGGCGGCATCGCGGCGGCGGTGGACGCCGGCGACACGGTGGACGCGCACGTGGCCGACACGCTCGCGGCGGGCGCCGGGCTCTGCGACGTTGAGGCGGTCGCGCGGATCTGCGCGGAGGGCCCGGCCCAGGTCGAGACCCTGCTGCGCCGGGGCGTCCGGTTCGACCTCGACCCCCGCGGAGGGCTGGAGCTGGGGCGCGAGGGCGCGCACTCCACGGCCCGCGTCGTGCACGCCGGCGGCGACGCGACCGGCGCCCACATCGTCGCCGCCCTCGCCGCCGCGCTGCGGCGGGACCCGCGGGTGATGATCGCCGAGGAGGAGACGGCCCTGGAGGTCGTCGTCCGCCACGGCCGCGCCTGCGGCCTGCGGTCCCGCGCCGCGGACGGGCGCGAGATCACGCGCTGGGCCCGCGCGGTGGTGCTGGCGACCGGCGGCTCCGGCCACCTGTACGCCCGCACCACCAACCCGCTCGGCGCCACCGCCGACGGCCCCGCGCTGGCCGCCCGCGCCGGCGCCGCCGTGGCCGACCTCGAGCTCGTCCAGTTCCACCCCACCGCCCTCGCCCTGGGCGACAGCCCCCTCGGGCTGGTCAGCGAGGCGGTCCGCGGCGAGGGGGCCATCCTCCGCGACGCCGCCGGCCGCCGCTTCATGCCCGACGAGCACCCGATGGCCGAGCTGGGCCCCCGCGATGTGGTGGCCCGGGCGATCGCCCGCCGCGCGCGCACCACGGGCGCGGACGTCACGCTCGACATGCGGCACCTCGACCCCGCCGAGGTGCACCACCGGTTCCCGACCGTCGCCGCCATCTGCGCGGAGCACGGCCTGGACCTGGCCCGCGACCTGATCCCGGTGACCCCGGCGGCGCACTACGCCATCGGCGGCGTGCTCGCCGACATGGCGGGGCGCTCCACACTTCCCGGGCTGTTCGCGATCGGCGAGTGCGCGGCGACCGGCGCGCACGGCGCGAACCGGCTCGCCTCCAACGGCCTGCTGGAGGCCGCCGTGATGGCGGCCGGCGCGGCCGAGGCGATCGCCGGCGACGCCGACGACTGGCCGCAGGACCCCGTTGCGGCCCCCGTCCCCGCCTCCGGCGACGCCCCCGCGGCGCCGGGCGCCCGCCGCGCCGTGCAGGCCGCGATGTGGGACGGCGTCGGCGTGCAGCGCGACGCCGCCGGCCTCACCGCAGCCGCCGCCGCCCTGGACGCGATCGCCCCCGGCGGCGACCCGGAGACCGCGAACCTCCTCCTGGTCGCGCGCCTCTCGGTGGCCGCCGCGGACATCCGCACCGAGAGCCGCGGCGCGCACTTCCGCGCCGACTTCCCCCTCCCCGACCCCGCCCAGGCCCGCCGCATCGCGTGGGCCGGCGGGCAGCCGTACCTCGTCCCCGACGCCCGGCATGGCCGGGCACTCGCCCTGGAGGCCGCATGACCACCACCGCCATCGGGCCCGCCTGCGCCCTTCCGCCGACCGAGACCGCGGCCGGCCAGGAGGAACTGTGGGAGCGCGCCTGGGCCGCCCGGAACGCCCTGGGCGAGCGGGCCGTGATCCTGGGCCACCACTACCAGCGCGACGAGGTGATCGCGTTCGCCGACGTCACCGGCGACTCGTTCCTGCTCGCCCGCCGCGGCGCCGAGGCCACCCGCGCCGAGCTGGTCGTGTTCCTGGGCGTCTACTTCATGGCCGAGGCCGCCGACGTCCTCCGCGCCCCCCACCAGACGGTGGTGCTCCCCGACCTCGGCGCCGGCTGCCACCTGGCGGAGTGCGCGGACATCTACACCGTCCACGACGCGTGGGACCAGATGACCGAGGCGCTGCCCGGCAAGAAGGTCATCCCGCTCACCTACATGAACTCCGGGGCGGACCTGAAGGCGTTCGTGGGGGCGCACGGTGGCGCCGTCTGCACCTCGGGCAACGCGGAGAAGGCCTTCCGCTGGGCCCTCTCGGAGGGGGACGCGGTCTTCTTCTTCCCCGACGAGCACCTGGGCCGCAACACGGCGTGTCGTCTGGGCATGGACCCGGGCGCCCCGCTCGTATGGAACCCGCGCACGGCCGAGCTGGGCGGCATCCCCGCCGGCGACCTGGCCGACGCGCCGGTGATCCTGTGGAAGGGGTTCTGCAACGTCCACACCGGCTTCAACGTCCGCCAGATCGAGGCGGCCCGCGAGGCCGACCCGGACGTGACCGTGATCGTGCACCCCGAGTGCCCGCGGCCGGTGGTGGAGGCGGCCGACGAGGACGGCAGCACCGAGTACATCATCCGCCGCTGCGAGGAGCTCCCCGCCGGCGCGTCGGCCGTCATCGGCACCGACTGGAACCTGGTGAACCGGCTGCGGCTGCGCCACCCGGACAAGCGGATCTCCTGCCTCAAGGAGGACCTCTGCCCCTGCGTGACGATGAACCGGATCGACCTGCCGAAGCTCACGTGGTGCCTGGAGTCGCTGGCGGCAGGCGAGATCGTGAACGTGGTGGCGGTGGACCCGGAGATGGCCCGGCTCGGGCGCCTCGCCCTCGACCGGATGCTCGCCCTGGCGTGACCGCCGCCGAGGTCGTCGCCGCCGCGCTGGCCGAGGACCTCGGCGAACGCGGCGACATCACGTCGGAGCTGCTCGTCCCCGCCGGCGCCGTGGCCACCGCCCGGGTGGTCGCGCGCCGCCCGGGGGTGTTCGCGGGGCGCGCCGCCGGCGAGGAGGTGCTGCGGCAGACGAGGGTCACCGGGTCGTGGAGCCTCGACGACGGGGCCCGCCTGGAGCCGGGGTCGGTGGTGTGCGAGATCAGGGGGCCGGCGCGGGCCGTCCTCACCGCCGAGCGGACGCTGCTGAACCTGCTGTGCCACCTGTCAGGGGTCGCGACGCTGACCGCCGCCTACGCCGAGGCGGCCGCCCCCGCAGCGGTGCTCGACACCCGCAAGACGACGCCGGGGATGCGGGCGCTGGAGAAGGCGGCGGTCGTCGCCGGCGGCGGCGTGAACCACCGGATGGGCCTCCACGACCGGGTGCTCGTGAAGGACAACCACCTGGCCCTGGCGGGCGCGGGCCTGGTGGACGCGGTCGCCCGGGCGCGGCGCGAGTACCCCGGCGTGCTGGTGGAGGTGGAGGCCGACGACCTCGACGGCGTCCGCCACGCCCTCGACGCCGGCGCCGACTGGATCCTGCTGGACAACATGACGCCCGACGAGCTGCGCGAGGCGGTCGCCGTCGTCGCCGGCCGGGCGAGGCTGGAGGCCTCCGGCGGGATGACCCTGGAGGGCGCACGCGCCGCGGGCGCGACCGGCGTGGACGCCGTCTCCGTCGGCGCCCTCACCCACTCCGCCCCCGCCCTCGACCTGGGTCTCGACATCGACTGACGGGGCGTGCTCGGCGCGGCCGCGACGGGCATCACTTCACCGGCGCCCCCTCGAGCCGTTCAGCGGACGCTCCGTCGGCGTCGGGCGCATCCGCTGCCCATCTCGCCTCGCGGAACCAGCGATACATCGTGGCGCGTGAGGGCACGAGTGCGGCAGCGCGGCGGTGTCGCCCTCGGAGCTCGTCGATGACGAGCCGGGCGGAATCCCCTGCGGCCCAGCGCGCCTCGGCCTCGGCGCGCAGTCCGGGCCAGCTGTACGAGCCGGGGCGACGTCCCGGCCGTTGCTGCCGGCCGGCCGTGAGGCGCGCCAGGTGGATCTCGAGCGCCCGTTGACGGCGACGGGTCAGCACCCCCGACGCCTGCCAAGCGCCGGACAGGGTCGCGACGAAGTCCCGCCCGGCGCGGCGTCGCTGGAACTCATCGGAACGGTGGGCGGCGCAGAGCCAGACGCTCACGCCGTAGGACAGGTGGAGTTGGGCCCGCTCGCCGTCGCCGGGTCCCATGCAGATGAGGCAGGGTGGCTTCGATCCGAGCGGTGGTCCCTTGTCGAGGCTCTCGGTCATGCGCCGAGGATGGCCCGTGCCCCTGCATCAGCTCGACACCGAATCGCGCCCGCTGCGCGCCGAAAGCGTGACAACGGCGCAGCGAATTCCCCCGCGAGCTGATGCACATGAGAACGCACGACCTCAATTGCGCCTTCATCGCCCGACCTGACCCACGCGAACCGTCGAGGGGTCGGAGTCAGCGCGGGGACCGGGCGATTGAGATCCGGTGGTCTCAATTGCCGCAGCGGCCGGCCCTCGCGGTCCTTACTGGGGCTCCTCCGCCAGATCGGGACGGAGCTGACGGGCGTCGCGGAGGTACACGTGGTGGATCGGGCGGTCCCAGGGGACGGTGCAGTGGAGCATGAGGCGGATGCACATGCCCAGGCTCCCCGGGACCGGGATCTCGCTGGCGCAGAGGAGCGGGATCGTGGTGAGGCCGGCCTGGCGGGCGGCGAGGGCGGGGAACTCGGAGTGCAGATCCGGGGTCATCGTGAAGATGATCGAGATGAGGTCGTCCGTGCGGAGCTCGTTGCGCTCCAGGACCTCGGTGAGGAGCTCCGCGGTGCTCTCGAGGATCGCGTCGGGGGTGTCCTCGTCCACCGAGGTGGCCCCGCGGACCGCGCGGACGACCGAGCCGTTCACCGCTGCAGCCCCGCGATCTCGCCGAGGCGGCGCCACTCGGCCCGGGTGAGGGGGCGCCATCGTCCCGGCTTGAGGCGGGCGAGCCCGATGCCGCCGTAGCGGGAGCGGTGCAGGCGCATCACCCGGTGGCCGACCGCCTCCCCCATCCTCCGGATCTGCCGGTTCCGGCCCTCCGTGAGCTCGATGAGCAGCCACGTGCCGCCCGGGGCCTTGCGGTCCATGACCTCCACCTTCGCCGGATGTGTCATCCCGTCGTCCAGCTCGACCCCGTTGCGGAGCCGGCGGATCGTCGCGGCCGAGACCTGTCCGCGCATGAGCACCTCGTACGTCTTCGGGGCCTTCGTGCCGGGGTGCATCAGGCGGGCGGCCAGCTCGCCGTCGTTGGTGATGACGAGGGCGCCCGTGGTGTCGATGTCGAGACGGCCGACCGGGTACAGGCGCACGTCGTCGGGCAGCTCGTCCAGCACCGTCGGCCGCCCCTGGGGGTCGTGCGCCGTCGAGACGACGCCCCGGGCCTTGTTGAGCAGGTAGGCGCGCCGCGGCTCCGACCCGCGCACCGGCTGGCCGTCGACCGCCAGGGCGTCCTCGGGTCCCACGAGCTGGCCGACCGTGGCGGGCGCGCCGTTCACGCTCACGCGCCCCTCGGCGACCAGCGCCTCCGCGGCCCGGCGGCTCGCCACCCCCGCCTGGGCGAGGGCGCGATGGACCCTCATGCGCTCATCCGCCATCCGGCGCGTCCGAGGGGGTCGGGGCGCCGCCCTCGGCCTCGTCCCCGGCGTCGTCCTCGTCGCCGGCGAGATGCCCGGCCTGGACCAGCTGGAGCCGGACGCGCTCCGCCTCCGGCCCGCTGAGCTCGAACCGCTCCAGCGGAGGCAGGTCCCCGGCCCGCCGGAGGCCGAAGCGCTCCTGGAACGCCCGGGTGGTGCGGTAGCGCATCGCCCCGCCGTCGGGCGGGCGGCCCGCCTCCTCCAGCAGCCCCCGGTCGAGGAGCGAGGCCACCGTCGAGTCGACCGACACGCCGCGCAGGCGGCTGATCTGCGGCCGGCTGACCGGCTCCAGGTAGGCGACCACGGCGAGCGTCTCGAGCGCGGCGGGCGAGACGCGGTCGTCGGGCGGGCGCTCGCGCAGCCGGTCGACCACGCCCGACAGGTCCGCGCGGGTCCGCAGCGTGAACCCGCCGGCGATCTCCGCCACCTCCAGCCCCGTCCCCGCGTCGTGCCGCCCGCCCAGCTCGGCCAGCGCCCGCTGGACGGCCCCCGGCGACTCCTCGGTGATCTCGCAGAGCGCCACCAGCGGCAGCGGCTCCGGCGACAGGAAGAGCAGCGCCTCCACCTGCCGGGCCAGCTCCGACACGCTCACAGGCGCGACCCGGTGATCGCGATGTCGCCGAACGGCTCCGCCTGGGCGAGCGTGACCTCGCCGCGGCGCGCGAGCTCCAGCGCCGCCATCAGGGCGATCGCCTCCTCCAGCGGCTCCATGCCGTCGGTGAACGCGTCGAAGCTGACGGCCCGGGCCCGGCCCAGGGCCGCCTGCAGGCGGGCGAGCGCGGCGGGCATGCTGACCCGCCGGCTGGTGAGGTGCGACAGCGACGGCGCCGGCGGCGCGATGAGCATCCGCGCCATCGCCTCGCCCAGCTGCTTCGGGTCCTCCTCCGGCGGCGGGGGCGGGGAGGCGCCCTCGAGCGGGACGCGCCGGTAGCGCGGCCCCACGTGGTTGCGCGCCTGCTCGGCCAGCCACTCGGCGGCGCGCTGGAACGGCGCGTACGCGACCAGCCGCGCCGCGAGCGCCTCGCGCGCCTCCAGCGTGTCGGGGTCGGGCTCCTCCTCCCCCGGCTCGCCCAGCATCCGCCGGGCCTTCAGCTCGGCCATGGCGGCCAGCAGCACGATGAGCTCGCCCGCCGTGTCGGTGTCCCACCGCTCGCGCGCGTTCTCGCCCAGAGAGGCGGTGACGACCTCCAGGAGCGGCAGCTCGAGCAGCTCCACCTCGTCGCGCAGGACGAGCGTGAGCAGCAGGTCGAACGGGCCCTCGAACAGGTCGAGGGCGATCGGCTGCTGGAGTGCGTCCGGCGCGGGCATCCCGGGGGCCAGCATAGCCCCGCCGCCCGCCGTCACCGCGACGGGCTCAGCGGAGGCCCATCGCCTCCTTGACCTCGTCGAGGATGGGGGCGGCGATCGCGCGGGCCCGCTCCGCCCCGTCGGCCAGGATGTCGTCGATCGCGGAGGGGTCGGCCATGAGGGCCTCGCGGCGCTCCCGGATCGGGCCGATGCGGCCCTTCACGCGCTCCGCCAGGGCGCGCTTGTCATCGACGCAGCCGAGCTCGGCGGTGGTGCACCCGCGGTGGATCTCGTCGATCTCCTCCGGCGACGCCCCGAACGCCTTGTGCCACGCGAAGACCGTGCAGATCTCGGGCCGCCCGGGGATGTCGCGGCGCGTGCGCTGCGGGTCGGTGACCATCGACATCACCAGCTTCTGGATCTCTTCGTCGCTGTTGGCGAGGGTCACGGCGTTGCCGTAGCTCTTGCTCATCTTGCGGTTGTCCACCCCGAGCACCAGGGGGAACTCCGCCAGGATCGGCTGCGGCTCCGGGAACAGCTCGCCGTACAGGTGGTTCATCCGCCGCACCACCTCGCGGGCCAGCTCCAGGTGCGGCAGCTGGTCCTGCCCCACGGGGACCCGGGTGGCGCGGTACAGGATGATGTCGGCGGTCTGGAGGAGCGGGTAGCCGAGGAAGCCGAACGTGTCGATCGCCTCGCCCAGCTCCGCGATCTGGCCCTTGTACGTGGGCACGCGCTCCAGCCACGACAGCGGCGTGACCATCCCGAGCAGGGTGGCCAGCTCGGCGTGCTCGTGGACGTCGGACTGGCGGAACACGATGCTCCGCTCCGGGTCGACCCCGACCGCCAGCCAGTCGGCCACCATCTCGCGGGTGTTGCGGCGGATCTCCTCCGGGTGCTCGTACCCCGTCGTGAGCGCGTGGAGGTCGACCACGCTGTAGATGCAGTCGTATCCGTCCTGGAGCGTCACCCAGTTGCCCAGGGCGCCGAGCAGATGCCCCACGTGCAGCTGACCGGTGGGGCGCATCCCGGAGAAGACGCGCTCCCTCGTGGCGACGGCGGACATCGGCGGGATGCTACCGACCGCCGGATCCGATCCGGGAGACGGGCCGTAGACTCGTTCGATGGCGACGATCGATCCCGCACCCCACGGGCCGCCGCCCCCACCGCCGCCCCCTCCGCCACCGCCCCCGCCCGTGTCGCGGGCCCCCGGGTTCTGGTGGCGGGTGCTGTCGCCGCCGGGGGCCGTGATCGCGGCCTTCCTGGGCGCGATGGTGGTCGCCGCGGTCCTCAGCGCCACGCCGATGGGCGAGGACGCGCTGCTGACGGTGCTCCAGTTCGTCGCCAGCTCGCTCATCCTGCTGTTCGGGCTGATGCTCTGGCGCGGGCTCCCGGCGCACGAGCGCCGGCTGGTCTTCGCGATCAAGAGGCCCCCGCGCAGCGTCGTGCTGACGGGCCTCGGCGTCGGGCTGCTGATCGTCGTGGGCGCCGCGGCCCTGCTGGCCCTCGGGTCGGCGATCGACCCCCACGTGGACCGGCTGGTCCAGGACCAGGAGGAGATCGGCACCGCGCCCTGGGAGCTGGTGCTGTGGGTGGTCGCCCTTACCGTGCTGGCCCCGCTGGGGGAGGAACTGCTGTTCCGTGGCCTCATGCTGCGCGGCCTCGTCCGGAGGATGCGCTTCTGGTTCGCCGCCCCGATCAGCAGCATCGTGTTCGCCGCCGCGCACTTCGACTCGTACGTGCTGTGGCCCCGGGCGGTCGGCATCGTCCTGACGGGGCTGGCGCTGGCGTGGGTCTACCGCACCCGGGGGTACTGGGGGTCGGTGACCGCGCACGCCACCGTCAACGCCGTCGCGGCCGTCAGCCTGATCGTGTACTCGACCTCATGACCGACACCGACGGCTTCCGCACGATCGACCTGTTCGCCGACCTGTCGGAGCAGGCGCTGGCGGCGGCGGTCGACGGCCTGGAGGCCGTGCACCTGGACGCCGGCCAGGAGTTCGACGTCGGCGCGAGCAAGGCGGTCTGCTGCGTCGTGGGCCTGGGGCGCCTGGCGCTGGCGGTGGTGGCGCCCGAGGAGCGCGAGCGCACCATCGGGCTGCTGGAGCAGGGCGACCTGCTGGTGCGGCCCATCGACCCGTGGGCGGCCTCGGGGCCCCAGGTCCGGTGCTTCGCCATCGAGGAGTCGTTCCTGCACATGGTCGACCGCCCGCGCATGGAGCAGTGGATGCGCGACCCCGCGCTGGCGGCGAACCTGGTGCGGGTGCTGAGCGCGCAGATCGCCGACCGGGAGCTGGCGGTGGCCATCGCGCTGGAGCCGCGGGTGGAGCGCCGGCTGCTCCTGAAGCTGCGTCAGCTGGCGGAGCGCTGGGGCCGGGTGACCCCCGACGGCATCCGGCTGGACCTGCGCCTGACCCACCAGGAGCTGGCGAACATGGTGGGCGCGGTGCGCGAGTCGGTGACGATCGCGCTCGGGCGGCTCGCCGAGAGCGGTGAGATCGAGGTCCGGAACCGGACCCTGATCATCCGTCCGCCGCAGGACCCCGAGGACCCGGAGCCGCCCCGGCGCTGACCCTGCCGGGCGGGCGCGGGCGCACCCCCGCCCCGTGGAACGCCGCCCCGTTGGCGGGCTCCAGCTCGATCGCCGCCCGCGGCGTCCGCTGCGGCGGCCGGTGCGACGGCCAGGGCGCGGTGGCGGGCGGCCCGTCGGGGCGGTCGGCGAGCGCCGCGGGCTCCAGGAACAGGCTGTTGCGGCCCAGCGGGCGCAGCAGCGTGGCCGCGTGCAGCAGACGCCGCCCGCGGACGCGCTCCACCCGGCGGACGCGCTGGGCCGCCAGCAGGGCGGACGCCCCGGCGCCGAGGAGCGCGCCGGCCGCCGCCGCGCCGGTCCCCTCGACGTACGGCGCGGCGGCGGCGGCGCCCCCGACGGCCAGCGCCGCCGCGGGCAGTGTCCGGGCGACCAGGACCCGCAGGACGGTCACCGCGGTGCCCTCCAGGCGCCAGCGCGCGGGCGCGGGCAGCGCCAGCCGCGCCGCCCGCCGCGCCGCACGGGCGCCCCCGACCACCCACAGCAGGATGAGCGCCCCCGCGAGGCCCGCGGCCCCGGCGCGCAGATCCTGCGGCGCCGGGTCCCCCACCGCGAACACGCCCGCCACGCCGCACGCGGCGATCGACAGTCCGATGGTCCGGAGCTCGAACACCGCGGGCGCGAGGGGCGTCATGCCGCCGGTATCGGCACGCGGGCGGGCGGGCCGCATACCGCATCGTGCGTGGTGTCGGCGCCCGCTAGGAGATGCGACGCGCGAGGGAGACCGCGAACCAGCCGCGCGGGTCCTCGTGCCACTCGACCAGCCCGAGCCCGGCGTCGGCGTACATCCCCTCCACCGAGTCGCGGGTGAACTTGCAGGAGATCTCGGTGCGCATCTCCTCGCCGTCCGCGAACGCGACCGTCATGTCCAGGGCGGCCAGACGGACCACCTGGGGGCCGATCGACCGCAGGCGCATCTCGATCCACGGGGGCCCCGGGTCGTAGACCGCGACGTGGGCGAAGGCGTCCAGGTCGAAGTCCGCGTCGAGCTCGCGGTTCATGACCCTCAGGAGGTTGCGGTTGAACTCGGCGGTGACGCCGGCGGCGTCGTCGTAGGCGGGGAGGATGCGGCCGGGGTCGCCGGCCAGGTCGGTGCCGACCAGCAGCACGTCGTCGTCGCCCATCAGCTCGGCGACCGACCGGAGGAACGGCGCCCGCTCGCCGGGCTCCAGGTTGCCGATCGTCCCTCCCAGGAACGCGATGAGCCGGGCGCCCCCGGCGGCGCGCGGGGGGACCGCGGGCAGGTGGCGGCCGAAGTCCCCCGCGACGCCGTGCAGGTCGAGCTCCGGGTAGTCCTCGGTCAGTGCCGAGGCCGCCGCCAGGATCGCCTCCGGGCAGACGTCGAACGGCACGTACCGCTCCAGGCTCCCGGCGCCGCGCATCGCGTCGAGCAGCGCCCGCGTCTTGCGGGACGCGCCGGAGCCGAGCTCCACCAGCTCGGCCACCCCGTGGCGCGCGACCAGCGCCGGCGCCACGCGCTCCAGGATCCCCAGCTCCGTGCGGCCCTGGTAGTACTCGGGCAGCCGCGTGATCTCCTCGAACAGCGCGGAGCCGCGCTCGTCGTAGAAGTGCACCGGCGGCATCCACTTCCGCTGCGCCGCCAGGCCGATCCGCGCGTCGGAGGCGATCCCCTCCCCCGCCCCGAAGCCACGCGGATGGACGTCCAGCCGGTACGGCCGGGGCTGGGCGGAGACCGTGCTCACGACAGGTCCCTCACGAGCCGCAGCCCGCTGAAGATCTGGCGGCGCTCGGGCAGGTCCCAGTTCCGGAAGCTCGGGCGCGCGGCGACGGCCTGGGTGGCCCAGGAGCCGCCCCGCAGCACCCGGTACGCCGCCCCGAAGAACACCTCCGCGTACTCGCGGTACGGGAAGGCGGCGAAGCCCGGGTAGCCGTCGAACCCGCTGGACGTCCACTCCCAGACGTCGCCCAGCATCCCGCGGACGCCCTGCGCGTTCTCGGGATGGGCGCCCACCGGGGCGCGGCCGAACCCCGTCTGGTCCAGGTTCCCCCACTCCCCGCCCACCGGCGTCCCCTGGGCGGCGCACTCCCACTCCACCTCGGTCGGCAGGCGCGCGTCGGCCCAGCGGGCGTGGGCGTCGGCCTCGTGGGCGCTCACGTGGCAGAGCGGCAGGCTCGGGTCGATGGGGCCGACGTGGTCGAACGACCGCTCCAGCCAGCCCCCCGCGCCGTCGCGCTCCCAGTAGAGCGGCGCCTCGACGTCCTCGGCCTCCCGCCACGCCCAGCCGGCGTCGGTCCACAGGTCACGGCGGCGGTAGCCGCCGTCCTCGACGAACGCCAGATGCTCGCCGTTGGTCACGGGGTCGCGCGCCATGAGGAAGCCCTGGACGGCGCGCATGTGACACGGGCGCTCGCAGTCGTACGCGAAGCCGGGCCCGTCGGCGCCCATGCAGAAGACGGTCGGGCGCACCTCCACCCAGCCGCCCGTCGCCGCGCGGGCCTCCGGCAGCGACCGCCGGCCCTCCGGCACATACGCGCCGGGCGCGAGCATCTGGAGGGCCTGCAACACCGTCTCGGTGTGCTGCGCCTCGTGCTCCACCACCATCTCGAACGCGAAACCGTGACGGGTGAGCGGATCGGCGTCATCGCCCAGGTCGGAGGACGCGAGCACCTCCAGGGAGCGCTCGCGCACGTCGCGCAGGAACGCGTGCGCCGCCTCCGGCGAGAGCAGCGGGGCGGTGCCCCGGTCGCTCCGCGGCGTCTCGGTGGCGTCGTACAGCCGGTCCAGCTCCGGGTGCAGGCCCGGCCGGCCGCCGATGCGCCGCACCAGCCACAGCTCCTCGTAGGCGGCGATGTGGCCCAGGTCCCAGACGGGTGGGCTCAGCAGCGCGCTGGGCTGACGCACGAGGTGCTCGCGCGGCAGCGGGGCGAAGAGCCCGACGGTCCGGCGGCGCGCGTCGTGAAGGCGGTCGGCGAGCGCCGTTCCCAGCATGTCCACGACCACCACCATGGCCCACACCGGCCGCGCGGTGCGGTGACCCGTCTCACAGGGTGCGATCCGTCACAACGTGAGCAAGCTCACCGGGGACACGTGATCCACGGGGGACGTACGAACGTCCGGTGCGGAACCACGGGCGGTGTCTCTCCGGACGGAGTCCGTTCTAGAATCCGCAACCCATGCCGGACGCGCCGCGACAGCAAGGCCCGAGTGGCGCACGGCGACCGCGGACACCCGAGGAGCGTGCGAGGGCACGCCGGCGCCGGCGCAACCGGCGCGTGGGGGTGCTGGCGCTGGTCGTCGTGCTGCTGGCGGTCGGCATCGGCACGGCCATCGCGTTCAGCCGGGACGAGGACGGCGCCCCCGGGGCGGTCGAGATCGCCGGCGTGGACGTCGCGGGCAAGGACCGCGCCCAGATCGCCGACATCGTCCGCGCGCGGGCGAAGGAGCTGTCCAAGGAGCAGATCGTCGTCACCCGCACCGACAAGCCGGACTTCCGGGTGGCGGCCACCCGGGCGGAGCTCGGGGCGCGCCCGCGCGTGAAGGCGGCGGTCGACGAGGCCCTGGAGCCCCGCAACCTGGGGGGCCGGATCCTGTCGGGCATCGGCATCGCCCCCACGCGCGACGTCGAGATCACCTGGACCTTCGACGCGAAGAAGCTCGGCGGGCTGATCCGCCAGGTGACCGGGCGCACCAACGACCCGGCGCGCTCGGCGTCGCTCGAGGTGACCGACACCGACATCGTGCTGACGCCCGCCAAGGGCGGCTACGGCATCGACGCGCGCGAGCTGCGCCGGGAGATCTCCGACGGCGCCACGGAGGTGGCCGTCACGCCCGGGCCGCTCACCCCTGCCGTGTCCGACGAGGCCGCGGCCGCGGCGCGCGAGCAGGCCCTGGCCCTGATCGCGAAGCCGGTGCAGGTGACGTTCAAGGACCGGGGCGTGCCGATCGAGCCCGCAGTGCTCCGGGAGGCCCTTCGCTTCCGCGAGGACCCGCCCGACCTGCAGGTGCGCCTCGACCCGGACGTGCTCTACGCGGACATCAAGGACGCGTTCTCCACCCGCGAGCAGCCGTACCGCGACGCGACGTTCCAGGTGAACGGCTCCACCGTGCGCATCGTGTCGTCGCGCATCGGCCGCAGCCTGGACATGGACGCCATCGCCCAGGCGATCGTCGACGCCCCCGGCGCCCCCGTCCGCGCGCGGTTCAAGGTGACGAAGCCCCAGAGGACCACGGCGGAGCTGAAGTCGCTGGGGATCACCGAGGAGATCTCGGAGTTCGCGACGCCGTACAACTGCTGCGAGCCGCGGGTCACCAACATCCAGCGCGCCGCGAAGATCCTGGACGGCACGATCATCCCGGCCGGCAACGCCTTCTCGCTCAACGACGCGCTGGGCCAGCGGACCCTGGACCGCGGCTTCGTGGAGGCCCCCCAGATCGCGGCGGGCCAGCTCGAGGACGCGGTCGGCGGCGGCGTGTCGCAGGTGGCCACCACCCTCTACAACGCCGCCTTCTTCGGCGGGATGGAGCTGATCGCCCACACCCCGCACCAGTTCTGGATCTCGCGCTACCCGAAGGGCCGCGAGGCCACCGTGTCGTGGGGCGGGCCGGAGCTGGTGTTCCGCAACGACTGGGACGCCGCCGTGCTGATCTCCGCGTACGCGGGCTCGAACGGGATCACGATCCGCATGTTCTCGTCGAAGCTCGGCCGCGAGGTGGAGACCACCACCGGCGAGCCGACCGACGTGAAGGAGCCGGAGGTCAAGGAGACCGAGAACCCCGACCTGCCCCCTGGCACCCGAGAGGTGAAGCAGGAGCTCGGCGGCGCCGGCTTCTCGATCTCCTACACCCGCACGGTCCTGGTGAACGGCGACGTGAAGCGCGACGAGACCTTCCACTGGACGTACGACCCGCAGGACGCGTACATCGAGGTGGGCCCGGAGAAGGACACGACGACCACCCGGCCGGACCGCGGGAGCACCACCACCGGCCCGGGCCGGACGACCACGGCGCCGCCGTCGACGCCCGAGACGCCCCCGGCCACCGACACCGAGCCGGAGCAGCAGACGCCGGCGCCCGGCGGCTCCGCCCCGCCCCCGCCCGGCTAGCCCGTCGAGCCGGGCGAGCCCGCGCCGAAGAAGGCCGCGAGCTCGGCGGCGGTCTCCTCGGGCGCCTCCTCCGGCAGGAAGTGCCCGCACGGCAGCGAGCGCCCGCGCACGTCGTCCGACGCGTCGCGCCAGGTGCCGAGCACGTCGTACAGCCGCTCCATCGCGCCGTGCGCGCCCCACAGCACCAGCAGCGGGCATGCCATCCGCGCCCCGGCGTCGGCGCGGTCGTGCACCAGGTCGATGCCGGCGGCGGCCCGGTAGTCCTCGCAGGAGGCGTGGATCGCGGCGGGGTCGGCGAAGTGGCGGACGTACTCGGCGATCGCCGCCTCCTCCACCGGCCGCGCCCGCCCCGACCAGCGCCGCACCGTCTCGCGCAGGAACCACTCGGGGTCGCGGCCGATGAGCGTCTCGGGCAGGCCGTCGGGCTGGATCAGGAAGAACCAGTGGTAGTAGGCGGTCGCGAACGCCTGGTCGGTGCCGTCGAAGAGCGTGAGGGTGGGCACGATGTCGAGCACCGCCGCCCGCGCCACCGCGTCGGGGTGGTCGAGCGCCATCCGCCGCGTCACCCGCGCGCCGCGGTCGTGGCCGGCGACCCCGAAGCGCGGGAAGCCGAGCGCGCGCATCGCCGCGACCATGTCCGCCGCCATCGCCCGCTTTCCGTACCCCGCGTGGTCGTCGCCTCCGGGGGGCCTGCCGCTGTCGCCGTAGCCGCGGAGGTCGGCGCACACCACCGTGAAGCGCTCCGCCAGGACCGGCGCCACCAGGTGCCAGCAGGCCCGCGTCTGCGGGTAGCCGTGCAGCAGCAGCACGGGCGGCCCGCCGCCGCCGACCCACGCCGCGACGGTCACGTCGCCGACGTCGATGCGCTGGTCCTCGAACCCGGGCGGGAACACCGCCGGATCCTGCCATCCCGCGGGTGGCGATTTCGTGACCGCGGCGGACGGCCGTACGATCGACGGCGCATGGCGACCGAGCCGGCATACCTCGCCGCCCCGCCGCCGCTCACCGGGCGGGCGGCGGCGCTGGACGACCTGGTGGCGCTGGCGGCCGGCCGCCCCGGCGTCGTGGTGGTCGCCGGCCCGCCGGGCATCGGGCGCGCGCGGCTGGTGCGCGAAGCCGCGGCCCGCCTGGCGATGGACGGCACGGCGCTGGTCGACGCGGAGGCCCCCGGACCGGCCGCAGAGGTGCTGGCGGACGCCCTGGCCGAGGCCGGGCACGGCCGCGACGCGGCCCGCGCCGCGCGCCTGCGCCCCATCGTGATCCTGCTCGGCGAGCGCGGTGACGAGCCCGGCCTGGCCGCCGGTCTGGCGCGCCGGCTGGCGGGCTCGCGCGGCCTGGTGCTCATGACCGGGCGCGAGATGCCGGCCGACGTCGCCACGCTGGTGCTGCCGCCGCTCGCCGACGAGGACGCCCTGGCCCTGGTGCGCGCGGCCGCGCCCGCCCTGCCCGCCGCGGCGGCGGCCGAGGTGGCCGCGCTGGGCGACGGCGTGCCCGGCCGGCTCATCGCCCTGGCGCACGCCGCCCGCGACTGGCCGGGGGGCGACGTCCCGCTGCCCGTGCCGCCCGCGCTGCGGTCCGACGCCGACGCCGCGCTGTCCCTCCTCGACGGCTGGCCCGCCGACCTGGCGCGGTGGGCGGCGCTGCTGCGCGAGCCGTTCTCGGTGGGCCTGCTGGCCCGCACCACGCTGGAGACGGCCGCACGCATCGCCACGGGCCTGGATGCGCTCACGGCCGCCGGCGTGCTCGAGGAGGTGCCCGGGCCGCCGGAGGTGCGCTGGCGGTTCCGCGACCGGGTGCTCCGCGCCGTCACGGCCGGGTCGATGGAGGGCGCCGAGCGGCGCCGGCGCCACGCGGCGGCCCTGGTGGCGGGCCGGGCCGCGGGCGACGCGCCCGCCGAGCTCGCCCGGCACGCCGTGGGCGCCGCCGACCCCGCGGCGGTGGTGGAGTGGGCCGTGCGCGCCGCCGCGGCCGCCCACGACGCCGGCGACCTGGACGGCGCCCTGGCGCAGGCCGACCGCGCGCTGGCGTGGTGGAGCCCCGCGCTGGGCGAGTCCGCCCGGATGGCGGCCCTGCACGAGCGGGGCATGGCCCAGCTCGACCGGGCCGTCTGGCTGGAGGCGGCCGAGGCGCTGGAGGAGGCGGCCCGCGGGCGACGCGAGCTGGGCGAGCGCGACGCCGCGCTCGGCAGCATCTCGGCGGCGTCCAGCGCCCGCTGGATCCTGGGGCAGCACGACCTGGCGCTGCGGTCCATCCAGGACCACCTCACGCGCAGCCGCGACCCGGCGGCGCCCCCGTCCGCGGCCCGCGCCGAGGCGCTGACCCACGCAGCCGGGATGGCCGCGATGACCTCCCGCTTCTCCGACGCGATGGCCCACGCGGGCGAGGCGCGCACCGAGGCGACCGCGGCCGGCGCCGACGACACGTCCACGCGCGCGCTCATCTTCATGGGCATGGCCGAGAGCGGGCGCGGCGGGCGGGGCGGCCTGCTGCACCTGGCGCGGGCCCGCCGCGAGGGCGAGCGCGCCGCCGGCGGCGCCTTCGCCCGCAACGCGACGCTGGCGATGATCCACGAGAGCCACGTGCTGCTGGCCGTGGGCCGTCCCGCCGACGCCGCCGCCTGCGCGCGGGAGGGCGTCGCCCGCGCCCGGGAGCTGGGGCTGCGCGAGCACGAGCTGGTGCTCACCGGGAACCTGGGCGAGGCGCTCGCGGCCTCCGGCGCGCTGCCCGAGGCGCGGCGCGAGCTGGAGGCCGCCGTCGCCGGGTGGGCCGAGCTGGAGGGCGGGGTCAACACCCCGGCGGAGCCCGGCATGGCCTGGCTGCTGCTGGCGGAGGGGCGGATCGAGGACGCCCTGTCGCGCCACCGCGCGCTGTCGTCCCGCGAGGGCCCCGTGCTGTTCGAGCAGGTGGCCCCCGTCGCGACCGGCCACGCCCTGGCCGCGCTCGCCGGGGGCGGCCGCGAGGAGGCGGCCGTGGTGGTCGCCCGCGCCCTGGAGGCGTGGAGCCGCACCGACGACCGGCTCACCTCCATCCCCCTGCTCGCCGTGGGCGCCGAGGCGCTGGCCGGCGAGGAGGCGGCGCGCTGCGTCACGGCGCTCGAGGAGATGGACGCGGCGGGCATCGCGCTGGCCGAGCCGTCGGCGGCCTACGCCCGGGGGGTGATGGCGCGCGGCGGCCGCGGCGCCGCCCGCGACCTGCGCACCGCGGCCGACGGCTTCGACGCCCTGGGCCTCAAGTGGTGGGCCGCGCGGTCGCGGTTCGCCGCCGGCCTGGCCGACGGCCGCTCCGACCCCGCCGCCGAGGACCTGCTCGCCGCCCGCCGGGCGTTCCGCGCCATGGGCGCCGACGGCTGGCGGCGCCGCGCCGAGGCACGCCTGCGCGCCATCGGGCGCCGCATCCCCACCCGCTCGCGTCCCCCGACCACCCCGGGCGCCGGCCTGTCGGCGCGCGAGCTGGAGGTGCTCGCGGAGCTGGCGCTGGGGCTGCGCAACCGGGACATCGGGGAGCGCCTGTTCATCAGCGAGCGCACGGTCGCGCGCCACCTGGTCCAGATCAACGCGAAGCTCGGCGTGAGCAACCGGACGGCCGCCGTCCGGGTGGCCCAGGAGATGGGCCTCCTCGCCCCCAGGGAGCTCGGAACCACCCCCTAGGCACCGGCCGCTCCAGCGCCGCGGATGGATGGTCAATTCTGACCATGATCCCCGCCGGGAGCCGCGGATAGCGTGCCGCCGTCCGTTGTGCCCGGACCCGAGGTGGAGACCAGGTGGGAACCATGACCGAGCCGATGCCGGGGACCTTCGGCGGCATCAACAGCGAGCAGCCTCCGCTGAACGGCGCCGAGCGCGCCGCGCTGCGCAGCTTCCGCCGGGCGGCGCTGACGTCGCGCGGCTACCGCGCGCACCTCGAGCGGACGGGCGTGGACCACCGGCTGGTGACGCGCATCTCGCAGGTGCCGTACACGGACAAGCGGATCGTCTTCGACGGCGGCATCGAGACGTGGCTGGAGGGCGGCCGGGTGGCCGACGCGGCCGAGCTGCTCACGTCGAGCGGGGCGACCGGGTTCTTCTCGGTCGGCGTCACCTCGCGGGCCGAGCGTCGCGCCCAGGAGCGCACGCTGGACCTGATCATCCGCTCGCTCGGCGGCGGCGAGGACAGCTCCACGCTCGTCCTGAACTGCCTGCCGATGGGCATCGGGGTGCCGACCCGGCTGGCGACGGTGGCGACCCCGTCCGTTCAC
Organism: Thermoleophilia bacterium; assembly: GCA_050250915.1. Lineage (GTDB taxonomy): Bacteria > Actinomycetota > Thermoleophilia > Miltoncostaeales > Miltoncostaeaceae > Miltoncostaea. The sequence continues at coordinate 95,719 of JBFWNT010000002.1, read as the reverse complement.
CTGGAGATGGCCGTCGAGCTGCTGGCCCGCGCCGGCGACGGCTTCGACCGCGTCGTGATCGCCGCCGAGCCGCTGTTCCTGAAGGAGCTCGGCGAGACGGCGCTGCGCCGCCAGGGCCCCGACTTCGCCCGGCGGGTGGTCGCCTGCTTCGTGGGCGGCGAGTGGATCGCCGAGAGCTTCCGCCGCTACGTGTCCGACCTGTTCGGGTTCCGCGACGGCCTGGACGGCAGGCCCGGCCTGATGGTGTCGATGGGCGCCGCCGAGGTGGGCCTGCACGTGCTGCACGAGACGCCCGAGCTGCGCCGGGCGCGCCGGGAGCTCGACTCCGCCGACCTGCGGCGGAGCCTCTTCGGCCGCGACCCCGGGTACTCCCCCACCCTCCTGGCGTGGGACGCGAACCGCTTCTTCGTGGAGCGCCGCCCGCACGAGGACGGAACCGGCAGCCTGGTGGTGACCGCCCTCACGCGGCGGCTGCTGCCGCTGGTGCGGTACGACCTGGACGACGAGGCCGACATCATCGCGCCCGACCGGGCCAACCAGATCCTGGCCGACGCCGGCAGCGACGTCCGCCTGGACCGCCCCGCCATCGCCCTCTGGGGCCGCCGCGGCGCCACCGTCTCCGGACCGGACTGGAGCCTGCGCCCCGAGATCGTGAAGGAGGGGCTGTTCACCACCGCCGCGCATGCGGGAGCGCTGACGGGCCGCTTCCGCATCGCGGCGGAGGGCGGGCTGCCCGCGCTCCACGTGCAGCTGCGCGACGGCGTGGTGGCCACCCCCGGGATGGACAACGCGCTCGGCCTCATGACCCGGGTCGTGTCCGGGGCCACCGACGCCCGGGTGGTGATCCACGCCTACCGGGAGTACCCGTACCACGAGGCGGGGGACTTCCAGCACAAGCCCGCCTATGTCGCGAGGGCGGGGTCGTGACCACCGCCGCGGCCCCCCACGTGGCGGCGGCCACCTCGGCGGCCGGGTCGTCGGCCGCGGCGTCGGCGGCGCCCGCCGCCGAGATCACGGTGACCCTGGCCGACAGCGTCGCCGACATCGACCGCGCTCTGGCCGTGCTGCACGACGGCTACGTGGAGGCCGGCTACCTCACGCCGCGCCCCTCGGGCCGCCGGATGCACCCCGCCTACCTGAACCCGGGGACCGTCTTCATGCTCGCTCACATGGAGGGCGAGGTGGTCGGCACCTGCGCGATCGTCGCCGACGGCCCGTTCGGGCTGCCGTCGGACCGCGCCTTCCAGGAGGAGAACGACGCCCTCCGCGCCGCGTCGGCGGGGGGTCTCTGCGAGTGCGGGTCGCTGACCGTGTCGCGCCGCCACCGTCGCCACACCCGGCGCATCGTGATGCGGCTGTTCGCCACCGCGAGCCGGGTCGCGCGCGACGAGTTCCCCCACTCCACCGTGGTGATCGCGGTGACGCCGGAGAACGAGCGCTTCTACCGCGCGATCGCCGCCGCCGAGCCGGTGGCGGAGCCGCGCCCCCTCTACGGCGCGCCGGCGTCGCTGATGCGCACGACGGGCCGCCTGATCGCCGAGCACTCGGCGGGGCGCGGCACGCCGACCCAGCGGCTGATGGACGCGATGATGTCCGACCAGGAGCCCGACTGGCTCCTGGACGAGCGCACCAACGAGGCGCTCCCGCCGGCCTGGATCGCCCGCCTGTTCGAGGAGTCGGGCGCCACCGAGCGGCTCCTCTCGCAGCTCGCGCTGCTGACCGGCCGGGACCCCGTCCGGCTCGCCCGCGCGGTCGGCCTGACCGCCCGCACCGAGGCCGCGTAGCCGCCCCCGGCCCGGGCGGGCCGTTGCCGCGCGCCTCAGGGCGCCCCCCGGGGGTGCCGATATCAGCTTCGTGATCGCGATCCGCGGCCATCACAGCGCCCTGTCGGCTCCCTCCGACCGCGCCATCCTGCTCACGCTGATGGGTGCATCGGCGGGTCTGCTGACCCTGGTGCCGTTCGCGTCCCGCCAGGCGGTGGACACCGGCGTGGCCGCGGCCATCACCATCACGCTGGTCAGCGCGCTCGCGGGCCTGGGCCTGCTGGCGACGATGGCCGCCGCGTCCCGCGCGAGCGGCGTCGAGGCCCGCGTGTGGCGGCTCTTCGCCAGCGGCCTGGCCAGCTGGACCCTGGGCTGCGTGCCGTACCTGCTGTTCCTCGCCACGGGCGGCGACCCGGCCAGCCCGGCCGCGTGGTCGCAGATCGGCTTCCTGTGCGCCTACCCGTTCTGGTACCGCGCCCTGTGGCTCATGCGCCAGCCGGCGCTGGAGGAGTCGCGCGCCCAGCGCGCGGAGGGCCTGGCGATCGAGATCGCCGTGCTCTCGCTGCTCTTCGTGATCGTGATCGCGCTGCTGTGGGAGCACTCGCTGCCGGCGGCCGAGAACATCGCTCTCCAGTTCCCGGTGGTGCTGGACCTGCTGCTCCTGGCCGCCCTCTACAACGCCGTCCGCCGGTCCGCGGTGACCCGGCAGGTGGCGTTCGTGTGGTTCGCCTACGCCTTCTCCGCCCTCGCGGTGACCGACGCGCTGGTGACCTACCTGGTGACGCGGGGCGCGAACGCCGGCGCCGTCGGCCCGGCGATGATCGGCTACATGATCGCGATGGCGCTCATGGCCTTCGCGGCCCGCCGACCCATCCGCGTGACCGAGGCGCAGGCGGTGCTGGGCCCCTCGAAGACGATCCTGGCGGTCCTGGGCCTGGGCCTCATCGGCCCGGCCAGCGTCCTGGCGCCGTGGGGCCTGCGGCCGTTCATCTGGCTGATCGCGGCGTTCCTGGTGTGGCGCCTCTGCGCGCTCGTCCGGATGCACGGCCAGTCCGACACCGACCCGCTCTCCGGCTTCCTCGAGTCCCGCGCGTTCGCCCGCCACGTCGGCGGTGTGGTGCAGGCCGCGTCGTCCACCCGGCCGGCCCTGCTCATCGCGGTGGACCTCGACGGCTTCGGCCGCTGGAACGCCCAGCACGGCTATGGCGCCGGCGACGCCCTGCTGGCCGACCTCGCCGCGCGCCTGGAGGGCTCCAGCCTGACCGGCGGCGTGTGGAGCCGCCTCGGCGCCGACCGCTTCGCGTGGGTCGGGATGGGCCACGACGGCATGAACGGCCGTCTGCTGGCCGAGACGGTCCACGACATCGCGGCCACCAACAACGGCGGCCTGACCGCCCGCGCCGCCTTCGTGGTGCTGCCCGACGACGCCGCGACCGCCGCGAACGCGATCGCCGCCAGCGAGGAGGCGCTCGCCGCCGCGCACACGGGCGACCGCCGCGTGGTGGCGTTCGACCGCGGCCGCCTGGACGGCCTCGAGTACGCCACCGGCTACACCGCGTCCCTCGCCGAGCGCCGGAAGGCGATCATGGAGGTGCTCCACCAGCCCGGCACCATCGCGACGGTGTTCCAGCCGATCGTGTCCCTCGCGAGCGGCGAGACGATGGGCTTCGAGTCGCTGTCGCGCTTCCGCGCCGAGCCGGAGCGCCCGCCGGACAAGTGGATCGCCGAGGCGCATGCCGTCGGCCTGGGCCTGGAGATCGAGGTGGAGTGCGTCCGCCGCGCCCTGGCGCTTCGCGACCGCATCCCCGGCACCGCGTACCTGTCGGTGAACATGAGCCCCGACGCGATCCTCACCACCGAGATGGAGTCGGCGCTGGGCGAGGGACGGCTCGACGGCCTGGTGATCGAGATCACCGAGCACGACGCCGTGGGCGACTACGCCCGCCTGGCCGCCCGCCTCGCCGACTACCGCGGCCGCGGCGCCAGGGTGGCGATCGACGACGCCGGCGCCGGCCACGCCTCGATGCGCCACGTGACCCAGCTCTCCCCCGACTACATCAAGATCGACCGCTCGCTGATCCACGACATCCACGTGGACCACGCCAAGCGGGCGCTGGTGCGGTCGATGGTGAGCCTGGAGGAGGACCTGGGCGCCAAGGTGGTCGCCGAGGGCGTCGAGCGCAGCGAGGAGCTGCGGACCCTCCGCGAGCTGGGCGTGCCGCTGGCCCAGGGCTACCTGCTGGCCCGCCCGCACCGCGACCCGGCCCCCGCGCCGTGGACGGCGGCGATGCTCGAGATGTCCGAGCCGGGCGGGTTCGAGGGCTGAAACCCGCGGCGGGGACCGGCCTGAGCGCTGGAGTTCCCGCAGGCCGTGCCGATGACGGGGATGGGCCCCCAGCCCTCCCACCTGTCATCCGAGCGTCAGGAACGACGTGATCTCCTTCTTCTCCCGCCCCCTGCGACTCGTCGCCCTGGTCGCGGTGATCGGAATCGCCGGCGCGGTGTATTGGGTGTGGCACGGCGCGCACACGAGCACGGCCGTCAGCCAGGACACCGTCCTGACCGAGTACCGGGCCAAGAACGTCAGCGACGCGCCGCCCGCCCCGGGCGTGCCCGCCTCCGGCGTCTACCGCTTCCGCGCCACCGGCAAGGAGTCGGCCGGCAGCGGCGTGCTCTCCGTCTCCCGCGACCTCCCCGCCGAGGCCGTCTACATCATCACCCCGAAGGCCGGCGGCTACCACGAGGACCTCCGGTTCTCGCAGGAGCACGTCGAGGAGGCCGACTTCGCCGTGGGCGCGAAGGGCGCGAGCGCCACGTGGCGCCGCACCAAGGTCACCTTCGTGGGCATCGGCACCGACGACCGCGACCCGGTCGAGCCCCCCTCCTTCGACCACCCGTCCCAGTTCACGGTCGGCAAGACGTGGAAGGGCGCGTACCGCCTGGGCGACCTGGCGGTGACCTACACGGGCACCATCACCGGCCGCGAGACCGCCCAGCTCGACGGCAGGCAGATCCCGGTCTACGTGATCCGCACCGACAGCGCCTTCAAGGGGTCCACCCCCGGCACGCGCACCGACACCCTGCGCTGGTCGCCGGACCTCTCCCTGCCGGTGACGTGGTCCATCCAGCAGAAGACCGGCGGCGACGCGGAGTTCGCGATCGACGCGGACCTGACGCTGGTCAGCGGCACCCCCCAGCGCTGAGCCGCGCACCCGGGCCGGCCTCGCGGCTGGCCCGGGGCGGGGTGGGTCCTACCGCCGCCGCGCCTTCGCGACGACCTTGACGCCCAGGGAGCCGGCGGGCAGGAGCGCGGCGTCGCCGCCGTAGGCCACGCGGACCCGCCAGTTGCCGAGGGTCGTGAGCCGGCGGGTGAACCCGAACCGGCCCTTGTTGTTGGTCTTGACCGTCCCGATGCGGATGAAGCCGCGGCGCGCGTTGAACCGCTGGATCTCGAGACGGGCGTTGCGGATGGCCGGCTGGGTGCGGCCGGTGCACACGAGCTTCTGGCCGCGGAACACGCCGACGAAGGCCCTCTTGCCGGCGGCGATGTCCTTGCTGCCCACCTCGCACGACCAGAAGAAGCGCGGGGTGGCCCGCGTGTCCGGCGGCGGGCCGGGGCGGACGAACGCCTGCGTGTTCTGGAGGGTCCGGAACGCGTCGATGCGGCCGGCGCCGAAGACGGGGTCCTTGCCGGGCGCGCCGAGGTCGACGGCGCTCTGCTCGAGCAGCGTCTGCACCTCCGCGGCCGACAGGTCCGGCTTCAGCTGGAGCATCAGCGCGACGAGGCCCGACACGATGGGCGTCGCCATCGACGTGCCGGAGAGGTTCTTGAAGCCGACGCCGTGCGTGGGGGCGATCGAGGCGGGGGCGTTCACCGGGATCCGGGAGTCCCAGGTCGAGAGGATGCCGTGCCCCGGGGCGGAGACGTCCACGAAGTCGCCGTTGGTGCTGAACGGGGCGATGTTGTCGTCGGGCTGGGTGGCGCCGACGCCGATGACGCCGGGGAACGACGCCGGGTAGTTCTGCACGCCGGGGTTGTTGAGCTGACCGTTGCCGGCGGACGCGACGATGATCTTGCCCTTGCTCAGCGCGTAGGCGACGGCGTCGCGCATCGCCGGGTGCATGCGGTCGGTGCCGAGGGACATGCTGATGATGCGCACGTCCGTCCGGTTGGCGATGTCGGTGATCGCCTCGCTGACGTCGCTCACGAACTTGGCGTCGGTGGTCTGCGGGGTGCCGGGGGCGCCGCCGCGCAGGCCCGTCTTGTACGGGATCACGACGCAGTCGAAGCAGGCGCCGGGGACGCCGTTGGCGTTGTCGCTGACCGCCGCGACCAGGCCGGCGACGTGCGACCCGTGGAGGGTCTGCGACTGGATGTCGAGGTCGTTGGCCCGCACGGAGGTGGTCCGGTAGCCGGTGGTGCCGGAGTCGAAGTTCTTCCCGGTCAGGAGCTTCGGCTTGAGCTCGATGTGCTCGGTGTCGAACTCCGAGTCGATGATCGCGACGCGCTGGCCCTCGCCGCGGGCGATGTCCCAGGCGGCCGGGAAGTTGGTGATCGTCCAGTGCCAGTTCCAGGAGGCGGTCAGCTGGCCAGCGGTGACCGTGCCCTGCTGGGTGAAGATGGTGTCGCTCGGGGTCAGGTCCAGGGACATCTGCTCGTCGGGCAGCACCACGTCGGTGCGCCACACGGCGGGGTCGTCCGCGAGCGCCGCGGCGGCCGAGGCCTCCGACCCGCGGGCGGTGTAGGACGCCCAGCCGATGTCGGGGATCGTGGTGCGGAGGACCAGGTGGTTCCGGGCCGCGACATCCTTGGCGAGCGCGGCGGAGAACGGCTGGAGCTTGGCCATCACGACGGTCTGGTGGTCGACGGCCGCGTCGTCCCCCGTCGCGGCGGTGCCGATCGCCGCGGGGGCGGCGGCGAGCGCCGCGGCGGCGGCCAGCGCGACGGGCAGGCGGAGGCGGATGGGTCGTCGTTGCATGTCTGAAGTCCTTTTCTGAGGTCCGGCGGCGCGATCGTCGGCCCCACCCCCCGGACCTGTCCATACGCCGTTCGGCGTAGCGCCCACCCCCTGCGGCGGCCAATTGGCCGAGTGGTCGGCCGGACGGTCAACGCGCCCCCGCCGCGACCCCCCTCGTTCATCCGGGCGGCCCCCCCGTTCGTCTGGACGGGGGGGCCGCGGCGCCCCTCGGGTCCCGATGTTCGTTGAACGAGACCCCGATGCCCATTTGAACCTGGGCGGGGCCGCGGAGCGCCCTCGTCTCACCCTTCGGTGAAGAAGTCGGGGGTGGCTGCGGCCGGCGCCAACCGGGAGCCGTTCATCTGGCCGTGAACGCAACGTTCACGTGAACATCGAGGCCGCGCGGGGCCAGCCGCCGGTGCAATTGAGACCCGGTGATCTCGATTGGCGCAGCGACGACCTGGCCTGAGCGGGGCCGCGGAGTGCCCTCGTCTCACCCTTCAATGAGGGGTTCGGGGGTGGGTGCGTTCGGCGCCCACCCCAGAGCTGTTCATTTGAACGAGACCGCGACGTTCATTTGGACAGGAGGCGAGTAGGGCCCGGCCGCCGGTGCAAATGAGACCCGGTGATCTCGATTGGCGCAGCGACGACCTGGCCTGAGCGGGGCCGCGGAGTGCCCTCGTCTCACCCTTCAATGACGGGTTCGGGGCTCGCGTTCGGTTGAACGACCCCGGCGTTCAATCGAACGAACGGGGCGGCTCAGGCCTCCCCGGCCATGGCGGCGGCGGCGCGGGCGGCGGCGCCGGCCCGGGTGCGGACCCCCAGGCGGTCGAAGACGTGCTCCAGGTGCTTCTGGACGGTCCTCGGGCTGATGCCCATCCGGGCGGCGATCTCGGCGTTGGTGTCGCCCCGGGCTGCGAGGGCGAGCACCTCGGCCTGGCGGGCGCTCAGCCCCATGGCGGCCAGAGCGGCCAGGGCGCGGCCATCGTCGCGGCGGCGCTCCTCGAACAGCAGGACGTCGTGGCCCTCCGGGGTGGCCGCGGTCAGGAGCCGTCCCACCAGTGTCCCCTCCGGACCGTCGGCGGTGAACGCGCCCGCCGGGGCGGGTCCCGTGGTGCGGGCCCGGGAGAGCCACTGCGCCAGCGGCTCCGGGAGCGCCGCGGGGCGGGCGGGCCGCGGGAGATACGCCCGCAGCAGCGCCGACGCGCGCGCGCTCGCCGCCGTCACGGTGTCGCCACCGGCCGGCGACATGGCCACCGCGGCCTGGCGACGGTCGGCCAGCACCAGCTCCAGCATCCCCGCCGTCGCGTCCGCCGCCTCGCGGTCGGCGGCGTCGCGCCGCTGCTGCGCCAGGTGCGGCTGGAGCAGCTGGAGCACCCGCCGGTCGCGCTCGCCGAAGTCCCGGCGGTCGCGGTTCAGCGCGATCCCCACCACCGTCCCGGGGGCGGACGGCAGCGTCACCGCCATCTGGAACTCCACGCCCATCGGCCCGTACACGGCCCGGTACAGCTCGGACGCCCGGAAGAGGCGGCGCGGCACCAGGTCGGAGATCTTCATCGGCGTCGGGTCGCCCGTCCGCAGGTAGTGGGCGATCAGCGGGTGCTCGGGGGCGAGACGCAGGAACGCGCGCTCCCGCTCCGCCGTCCAGGCGTCCGGGGGGTCGAGCACCAGCACCGGCGTCCCGTCCGGCGACAGGTCGTTGTACGACGTCATCGACGACGCGATCAGCTGCGGCAGCCCCTCCACCACGTGGCGGCGGAACGCCTCGGAGCTGCGCAGCTCGCCGCCCGCCCGCACGAAGTCGAGCGCGGAGGCGACGTCGGATCGGGAGAGCGTGGACGCCGTCATCGGGGCGAACCTATGGGCCGCCACCGATCCCGGGCAACCGCCGGAAGTCCAGCCCGCGCGATCCCTACGTCGAGGGAGGCTGCCGCACCACCGGCGAGCGGGCCGCCGCCGCCTCGTCCAGGCGCCGCACCGGCGTGCTGTACGGCGCGTTGCGCGCCACCTCCGGGTCGTCGGCCGCCTCGCGCAGGATCTCCCCGATCGCGTCGGCGAAGGCCTCCAGCGTCTCCCGCGTCTCGGTCTCGGTGGGCTCCACCAGCAGCGCCTCCTCCACCAGCAGCGGGAAGTACACCGTCGGCGGGTGGTAGCCGAAGTCGAGCAGCCGCTTCGCCAGGTCCGTGGTCCGGATGCCCAGGTCCCGCTTCATCGGCGCGCCCGACAGGACGAACTCGTGCATGCAGCGCTCCCCGTACGCCAGGGGCAGGTGCTCGCCGATCCCCTCCCGCCGCAGCAGCGCCAGCAGGTAGTTGGCGTTCAGCACCGCGATCTCGGAGGCCTCCTTCAGCCCCTCCGCCCCCAGGGAGCAGATGTACGCGTACGCGCGCACGAACACCCCGAAGTTGCCCTGGAAGCCGCGGAGCCGCCCGATGGACTGCGGCCCGTCGTAGGACAGGTCGAAGCGGGCGGCGCCGCCCGTCTCCTGCGGCTCGTGCCGGACGATCCGCGGCAGCATCAGGTACGGGGCGATGCGGTCGGACACCGCGATCGGGCCCGAGCCCGGGCCGCCGCCGCCATGAGGCTGGGTGAACGACTTGTGCAGGTTGAAGTGCACGATGTCGAAGCCCATGTCGCCCGGGCGGCTGATGCCCATGACCGCGTTCAGGTTGGCGCCGTCGTAGTAGAGCGTGGCGCCGGCGTCGTGGACGATCCGCGCGATCTCCTCGATGTTCGGGTCGAAGAGGCCCAGCGTGTTCGGGTTGGTGAGCATCAGGCAGGCGACGCGATCGTCGGCCTTGCGGCGCAGGTCCTCGACGTCGACGCCGCCGTCGGGCGCCGTGCCGACCTTCACCACCTCGTAGCCGGCCATCGTCACCGTCGCCGGGTTGGTGCCGTGGGCGGTGTCGGGGGTGAGCACCAGCGTGCGCTCGTCGCCGCGGTCCTCGTGGTACGCCCGGCTCAGCAGGACCCCGGCCAGCTCGCCGTGCGACCCGGCGCTCGGCTGGAGCGACACGTGCGGCAGGCCCGAGACCTCCGCGAGCGCCCGCTCCAGCAGCCACATCAGCTCCAGCGCCCCCTGCGCCCGCTCGGGCGCCTGGAGGGGGTGCAGCCGCGCGTTGCCCGGCAGCGCCGCCACCCGCTCGTGCAGCTTCGGGTTGTGCTTCATCGTGCAGGACCCCAGCGGGTAGAAGCCGGAGTCGAGATCGAAGTTGCGCTTCGACAGGCCGTTGTAGTGGCGGACGATCTCCGGCTCCGCCACCTCCGGCAGCGCCGGGCCCTCGGCGCGGCGCAGGTGGGCGGGCAGCAGGTCGTCGACCGGCCGCTCCGGCACGTCGACCGGCGGCGGCGTGAACGCGCGGCGCCCGGGACGGGACCGCTCGTAGATCGTGGTGGCCCGCTCCCGCTGCTCCTTGGTCTGCGTCGAGACGCTCATGCCCGCGCCTCCGCCAGCTCGCGGCTCTCGGCGGCCACGGCCCGCCCCAGCACGTCGGCCAGGCGGTCGATGTCGGCCCGCGAGCGGCGTTCGGTGATCGCCACCAGCAGCCCGTCCTCGTGCTCCGGGTAGTCCCGGCCGAGCGCGTAGCCCGGGTTGACGCCCTCGTCCTGGCAGCGGGCGATCACCCGCTCCACCGGCGCGTCCAGCGCCACCGCGAACTCCCGCACGACCGGCTGCTCGTGCAACGCGTGCACGCCCGGCAGCGCGGTGAGCGCGCGGCGGGCGTAGTCGGTGCGCTGCAGCATCAGCTCCGCCAGCTCCACGATCCCGCGGCGGCCGAGCCAGGACAGGTAGATGACCCCTGCCAGGGCGTTCAGCACCTGCGCGGTGCAGATGTTGCTGGTCGCCTTCTCGCGGCGGATGTGCTGCTCGCGCGTCTGGAGGGTCAGGACGAAGCCGCGGCGGCCGTCGACGTCGGTCGTCTCGCCGGCGATGCGGCCCGGCATGCGGCGGATGTGCTCCTCCGACGCCGCGAAGAACCCGAACGAGGGGCCCCCGTAGTCGAGCCGGTTGCCCAGCGACTGGCCCTCGCCCACCGCCACGTCCACGCCCAGCTCGCCGGGCGTGCGCAGCAGCGCCATCGGCAGCGGGTCGCAGGACACCACCACCAGCGCGTCGTGCGCCTTCGCGGCGGCCACCAGCGGCTCCAGGTCCTCGACGGCGCCCAGGAAGTTGGGCTGCTGGAGGATCACCGCGCTCGTCCCGGGCCCGACGAGCCCCGCGAGGGCCTCCGGGTCGGTGACCCCGTCGCGCAGGGGCGCCTCGGCGATCGTCTGCCCGTAGCCCGGCGCGAGGGTGGCGAGCGTGCCCCGGCTGTGGGGGTGGACGCCGCGCGACACGACGACGTCGGGGCGGCCGTTGGCGAGCTTCGCCAGGTACGCGGCCGCGCCCACCGCCGACGGCCCGTCGTAGAGCGACGCGTTCGAGACCGGCAGGCCCGTCAGCTCGCTGATGGCCGTCTGGTACTCGAACATCACCTGCAGGCCACCCTGGGAGATCTCGGGCTGGTAGGGCGTGTAGGGCGTCAGGAACTCGGACCGCTGGAGGATCGAGTCGATCAGCGCCGGGACGTAGTGGTCGTACATGCCGGCGCCGAGGAAGGTGATCTCGTCCTCCGCGCCGGTGTTGCGCGCGGCGAGCGCGGAGAGGTGGGCGAACACCTCCTGCTCGGACATCCCGGACGGCAGGTTCAGCGGACGGTCCAGGCGCACGCCCTCCGGGATCATCCCGGCGAACAGCTCCTCCACCGACCCCGCACCGATCGCCGCCAGCATCACGCGCAGGTCGTCGTCGGTCAGCGAGGTGTACGTCGACATCTCTAGAGCCCTCCCAGGTACTCGCGGTAGCCGGGCTCGTCCAGCAGGCCGTCCAGCTCGGACGGATCGGCGAGCTTCACGCGCACGAGCCAGCCGTCGCCGTAGGGGTCCTCGTTGACCACCTCGGGCCGGTCGGTCACCGCGCCGTTCACGGCCAGCACCTCGCCGCTGGCGGGGGCGATGATGTCGGAGACCGCCTTCACCGACTCGAGCTCTCCGTAGGAGGCGTCCTTGGTGATGGTGCTCCCCACCTCGGGCGGGTCGTAGTACACGACCTCCCCGAGGGCGTCCTGCGCGTACCAGGTGATGCCGAAGACGGCCTCGTCGCCCTCGGCGCGGACCCAGTCGTGCTCGCGGTGGTAGCGGAGGTCGGCGGGATAGCTCTCGTCGGCGACGGCCACGGGGTCTCCTCTATTCCTTCGGTGATGTGTCCACGAGCGGGCGGCGGGCGGTGCGCGCGGCCTTGTGCTTGCCGCGCACGTCGATGGCCAGGTCGTTGTCGGGGCCGGCGAGCGCCGACGGGACGTACGCCATGCCGATCCCGACGTCCAGCACGGGGCTGAGGGTGCCCGACGTGACGCGCCCCACGGGGGCGCCGGCGGCCAACACGTCCTGCCCGCCGCGGGGGATGCCCGGCTCGGTCAGGCGGAAGATGGCGAGGCGCTCCGACGTCCCCTCCTCGGCCTGGCGGCGCATCACGTCGGCGCCGGCGAACCCGCCGCCCGCCAGGTCGCAGGCCCACCTCAGGCCCGCCTCGACCGGCGTGCGCGCCAGGCTCAGCTCCTGCCCGTAGAGCGGGTACCCCATCTCGATGCGGAGGGTGTCGCGGGCGACCAGCCCCGCGGGGGCCGGGGCGGCCTCGACCCCCTGCAGCGCGTCCCACAGCGCCGGCGCGGCGTCCCAGGGGCACATCAGCTCCACGCCCGGCTCGCCCGTGTAGCCGGTGCGGGCGATCAGGCACGGGACCCCGGCGATGACGTCCTCGCCGATCTCGAAGTAGTCGAGCGAGAACGCCAGGGGCGTGGCCGCCAGGGGGCGCAGGGCCTCGGCCCAGCGGGGGCCCTGCAGGGCCAGCATCGCCACCTCGCGCGAGCGGTCGGCCACCTCCACCCCGGCGGGCAGGCGGTCCTCCAGCCGCTCGCGGCAGGCGGCGATGTTGGAGGCGTTGACCACCAGCAGGAAGCGGTCGGCGAGCGCGTAGACGATCAGGTCGTCGATGACGCCGCCGTCGTCCTGGCAGAGCAGCGTGTACTGCCCCTGCCCCGGCCCGACGGCGGTCACGTCGTTGGTCAGGAGCGCCTGGAGGGCGTCCCGCGCGCCGGTGCCGGCCACCTCGAGCTGCCCCATGTGGGAGACGTCGAAGATCCCGCTGGCGCGGCGGACGGCCAGGTGCTCGTCGCGCGCCGAGCCGTACAGCAGCGGCATGTCCCAGCCCGCGAACGCGCCCATCCGCGCTCCGAGCGCCACGTGGCGGTCGTGGAGCGACGTGTGCGACTGGGCGACCGCCATGTGTGCCGACGCTAGCACGCAGGGCCGGTCGGCAAGCCCCATCCGACGGCCCTCGCGACCGTCCCGCTCGACAGCGTCCGGGGTGGTCGGCAGAGTCCCCGCCCGATGTCCCCCGCCCCCCGGATCGCCCTCCCCGCCGCCCTCGCGGCCGCCGCCGCGCTCGCGCTGGCCGGCTCCGCCGCGGCCGCCGCGCCGGCCCTCGACGACGCGAAGCTCGGCCCCGACGGGCTGGGGCCCGTGAAGATCGGCATGACCCTCGACCAGGCCCGTGCGGCCACGTCCTCGAAGTTGCGCGTCACGCAGCGCAGCGGGACGTGCGCGGTCCTGGAGCAGGTGGGCCGGTACGACGGCGTCTCCTTCCTAATGACGAACGACGTCGTCCGCACCGCCTCGATCGCGTCGACCACGTCGGTCAACTTCACCAACATCACCACGAAGGGCCTGCGGCTGGTCGCGTCGGACCGGCGCGTCCGCCAGCTCTACGGGAAGCCGTTCTTCGTGGCGCCGGACGCGAACGGCGGCGGCCGCACGCTGCTGTACCGGCCGAAGCCCGCGAAGGCGCCGGAGCGGCGCTACGCCTTCACGGTCGCGCCCCTGGGGCATGGGATCATCGGGCAGTACGTCAACGAGATGACCGTCGGCGAGCTTCCCGAGGTGCGCTTCACGGAGGCCTGCTCCTAGCGGGAGGGCGCCCTGCCGCAGTCGCGTGACCTGGTGGAGGCGGCGCGCGGATCCGCGGCCGGGACGCGCCGGTGACCGACGCCGACCCGTGGCGCATCGGGTCGTGCACCACGTCGATGACCGCGCTGCTGTACGCGCGGCTGGTGGAGTCGGGCCGCGCCGCGTGGGGCGCGCCGCTTGCGGACCTGTTCCCCGACCTGGCCGTCGACCCCGGGTGGGGCGCGGTGACCATCGACGACGTGCTGGTCCACCGCGGCGGCGTCCGGCCCAACCTGTCGGTGCGCGACATGCGCGACGACGCCGCCGACGTGCGCCCGGTCCGCGTCCGGCGGACCGAGGCGGCGGCCGCCGCGCTCGCGGGGCCGCCCGACCGGCCCGGTCGCGTCCGGTACTCGAACCTGGGCTGGGTCCACGCCGACGCCCGGGCCGAGCGGCTGCTCGGCACCGCCGTGTCCCTGGGCCAGCAGGGGTCGAACCGCCGGTGGGCGGCGACCGCCCTGCTGTCGTCCGGCCGGCGGCGCGCCGCCCTGGCCGTCGCCAACGACGGGCGCTCGCGCGCCCTGACCGCGACGGCCAGGCTCGCCGCAGGCGCCCTCGCGGACGCCTGAACGGCTACTTCAGGAAGTCCGGGATCTCCAGCGCGTCGTCGGGGATCTCGAAGCCCTTGCGCTCCGACTGCTCCAGCGTGATCGTCGGCCGCGAGGTCTCCACCGGCTCGCGGCGGCGGGGGGCCGCCGGGGACGGGGAGGACTCGCCCGTCGACCGCTCGCCGCGCTCGCGACGCCCGTAGCGGGGCGCGTCGGCGTCGCTCTGCGGCACCTCGCCGCCCTCGAAGCCGGTCGCGATGACCGTGACGCGGATGGTGTCGCCGGCGTTCTCGTCGATGACCGCGCCGAAGATGACGTTGCAGTCGTCGTGGGCCGCCTGGCGGATGATCCCGGCCGCCTCGTCGATCTCGAACAGGCCCAGGTCCGCGCCGCCGGTGATGTTGAGCAGCACGCCGGTGGCGCCCGAGACCGTCGTCTCGAGCAGCGGCGACGAGATCGCGGCCTTGGCCGCCTCGCCCGCCCGGTTCTCGCCGGAGGCGGTGCCGATGCCCATCAGCGACGCGCCGGCGTCCTGCATGATCGTGCGGACGTCGGCGAAGTCGAGGTTGATCAGGCCGGGGACCGTGATGAGGTCGGTGATGCCCTGGACGCCCTGGCGCAGGACGTCGTCGGCCATCCGGAACGCGTCGATGATCGACGTGCGTCGCTCCACCACCTGGATGAGGCGCTCGTTCGGGATCACGATCACCGAGTCGACCTGCTTCTGGAGCTCGGCGATGCCGTCCTCGGCCCGCCGGGTCCGCTGGGCCCCCTCGAACATGAACGGCCGGGTAACCACGCCCACGGTCAGGGCGCCCTGCTCCCGGGCGATCTGCGCGATGACCGGCGCGGCGCCGGTGCCGGTGCCGCCGCCCTCGCCGGCGGTGACGAAGACCATGTCCGCGCCGCGGACGGCCTCCTTCAGCTCCTCCCGGCTCTCCTCGGCGGCATCGCGGCCCACGCGTGGGTCGGCCCCCGCCCCGAGGCCCTTCGTGATGGTCCCGCCGATGTGGATCTTCACGTCGGCGTCGCACATCGACAGCGCCTGCGCGTCCGTGTTGACGGCGATGAACTCCACGCCGCGGACGCCCGCGTCGATCATCCGGTTGACGGCGTTGGTGCCACCGCCGCCGACGCCCACGACCTTGATGACCGCCAGGTAGTTGCTCGTCTCCACCGAATATCCCCCGATCGCACTGCTCATGCGGTGATTCAGGACGACCTCAACCTGGGGTCGAGGCTGGCGAGCGCTAAATTCACCGGGTCGTCACCCGGCTCAGGCACGGCTACGCCAGCCTGGAAACTAGATCGGGCACCCCGGCCTGTCAAGCACATCTCATGCAGAGGTCGAGGCTTTTCACCGTCGGAGGTGACAACACTCAACCCCTACTGGACGGTTGTCTCCGCCACCCCGGCGTCGGTCGTCGGCGCCGTCCCGACGGCCGGCCGCTCGGGTGACGAGAGGTCGATGTAGGCGGCCGAACCCTCGTCCTCCGCGGACAGGTCGGCCAGCACCAGGCCGAGCGCGGCGGCCTTCGCGGCCATCCGTTCCCCGGACCCCAGGCGCAGCTCGGGACCGCCCGTCAGGCGACCCACCCAGGTGCCGTCGGCCGCGAGCCGCAGGGCCCGCACCCGCGCCCCCACATCGGGGTCGGCGGCGGCGATGAAGGCCAGGGCCGGACGGGCGCCGTCGGGGATGTCCGCGCCCGCCGGTGGCGGGGCGACCTCCAGGCGCAGCCAGCCGACGCCGGGGGTCCCCTCCCGGAGGCCCAGCACGCGCCCCTCGGCGCTGACGAGCACGGCCTGGTCGCCGAAGCTCGCGACCGCGGCGGGCGTGGCCTCGGTCACGCGCACCGCCATGCCCCGCGGCCAGTCCCGCGAGGTCGACACGGACGCGACCCAGGGGAAGCGGTCGGCCGCAGCGGCCACGTCGCCCGTGGCCGGCGCGATGATGGTGCCCTCCCCCGCCGCCTTCGTGACGGCGGCGACCAGCTCGGCGCGGTCGGGGCGGTCGTAGCCGCTGACCGACACGCCGGACGTCGCCAGCAGGGGGCCGGTGGCGAGCCAGTAGAGGAGCAGCACGACGGCGGCCGTGCCCATCGCGAACAGCGCCGCCGAGCGGCGGCGGCGACCGCGCGCCCGGGCGATCTCGCGGCGGCGCTGCGCCAGCGCCGGGTGCGTGGCCCGGCGCCGGCGCGGGGCCGGCCGGGCGCCCGCGGGCGGCCGCGGGGCGCGGGTGCTCACGCGTCCCCCAGCGGGGCGTGGACGATCCCCTGCCGCGGGTCCAGGTAGCGCACCTCCGGCTCCAGGCGGGGCCCGCCCGCCGCGCGGACGCGGCGGCGGCCCTCGGCCATGAGCGCCAGGACGTCGGCCGCGGTGCTGCCGGGGGACGCCTCGATGAAGTTCGCATGGACGGGCGAGAAGCGCGCGCCGCCCACCGCGAGGCCCTTGCACCCGGCGGCCTCCAGCAGGCGCCCGGCCGAGTCGCCCTCCGGGTTGGTGAACACCGAGCCGAAGGTCCGCACGCCCTGCGGCTGGGTGGCGCGGCGGTGGGCGCGGAACTCGGCGAGCCGGCCGGCGATGGCCTCGGGGTCCCCGGGGCGGAGCGCGAAGCCGGCGGCGGCGACCACCTCGCCCGGCTGCACGGACGAGTGGCGGTAGCGCAGATCCAGGTCGCCGGGGCCCACGCGCCGCCGGCCGTCCGGCCCGCAGATGACCGCCCAGCGCAGCACCTGGGCCAGCTCGCCGGCGTGCGCGCCGGCGTTCATCGCCACGGCGCCGCCGACCGTGCCCGGGATGCTCGCGCCCCACTCGAGGCCCTCCAGCCCGTTGGCGGCGGCGCGCTGCACGGCCCGCGGCAGCGAGGCGCCCCCGCCGCACCACACGTCGTCGCCGCGCACCGAGATGCTCGTGAGCCGGCCGGTGAGGCGCAGCACCAGCCCGCGGAAGCCCTCGTCGGAGACGATCAGGTTGGAGCCGCGCCCCACCACGGCCACGGGCACGCCGGCGTCGCGCGCCCACGCCAGCGCCGCCACGACCCCCGCGAACGATGCGACGCGGGCGAGGTGGTCGGCGGTGCCGCCCACCCGGATCGTCGTCAGGGGGGCGAGCGGCGCGTCGGCCGCGATGTCAGGTCGGTGGCGGTTCGGTGCCATCAGGGCCGGCATCTCCTGAGGGTCTTCCGAGGCGCCGGACCAACTCCTGCCCCAGCCCGGTCACGTCGCCCGCCCCCATGGTGATGAGGAGGTCGCCGGGGCGCGCCTCGGCCAGGGCGGCGTCGGCGGCGTCGGCGAGCGTCGGCGCGAAGACGGCTCGCGCCGGCGGAGGCACCGCGGCGGCCACGTCGCGCCCCGTCGCCGCGGGGTCGGCCGGCTCCCGGGCGAGGTAGACCTCGGTCACGATCGCGACGTCGGCGGCGCCAAGGGCCTCGGCCAGCTCGGGTCCGAGCGCCCGGGTGCGGGACGGCAGGTGGGGCTGGAACACCACCACCACCCGCGACGGGCCCCGCTCGCGGGCGGCCTGCAGCGTCGCCCGGATCTCGGCCGGGTGGTGCGCGTAGTCGTCGACCACCTCCACCCCGCCGGCGGCGCCGCGCGGCTCCATCCGCCGGCCCACGCCGGTGAACCCCTCCAGGCGGGCGGCGGCACGGGCGAGCGGCACCCCGCACCACTCCGCCAGCGCCAGCGCGCAGGCGGCGTTGGTCGCGTTGTGCTCGCCGGCCAGGGCGAGCGGCACCGGCTCGCGGATTCCGCCCGGCAACAGCAGCTCGAAGCCGGGGCGCCCCGGGGTGCGCTCCACCCGCGTGAAGGCGCCGGGCACGTCGCCCACCAGCCGCACGGGGCACGCCGCGGCCTCGGCGCAGGCGCGGGCGCGCGCGTCGGGCCCCACCACCAGCATCCCGTCGGTCGGCAGCGCCGCCACGAACGCCCGGAACACCTCCTCCACCTCGGCCAGCGAGCCGTAGGTGGCGTGGTGGTCGTGGTCGACGTTCAGCAGGATCGCGGCCTCGGGTCGCAGGTTCAGCAGGGAGCGGTCGCTCTCGTCGGCCTCCGCCACGAACCAGGGGCCGTCGCCCCACACGGCCCCGGTGCCGCCGCCGCCCGCGACCGTGGCCCCGACGCAGGCGGACGCGTCGCCGAGGGCGCTCAGCAGCATCGCGCTGGTGGTGGACTTGCCGTGCGCCCCTGCGACGGCCAGGCCGCGGCGGCCGGCCATGAGCTCGGCCAGCAGCTCGGAGCGGTGCAGCACCGGCAGGCCCCGCCGGCGGGCCTCGGCCAGCTCGGGGTTGTCGTCGCCGATGGCCGTGGAGACCACGAGGGCCGCGGCGCCGGGCGCGACCGCGGCGGCGTCGTGCCCGGCGCGGGCGTCGACCCCCTCGGCCCGCAGGGCGGCGAGCGTGGCCGACTCCTCGCGGTCGGTGCCGCCCACCGTGTACCCGGCCGCCCGCGCCAACCGCGCGAGCCCGCTCATGCCCGCGCCGCCGATCCCCACCATGTGGATCGGGCGCGGTCCCCCTAGCGGCGCTTCCGCCACGGCATCCGGGGCCGGGGGATCCGGCGACGTCGGCGGCCGCGGCCGCCGCGCGCGATGGCCAGCACCTCGTCGGCCACCCGGTCGGCGGCCTCGGGGCGCCCGACGCTGCGGGCGGCCTCCGCCATCGCCTCCAGGCGGTGCGGGTCGGAGAGCAGCGCGCCCACCAGGCCGCGGAGGGTCTCGGCGTTCAGGTCGGCGTCGGGCACCACGACGGCGGCGCCGGCGTCCGACAGCCACTTCGCGTTCTTGGCCTGGTGGTCGGCGGTGGCGTGCGGGTAGGGCACCAGGATCGACGGGCGCCCGATCGCGGCGAGCTCGAACACCGAGCCGCCGGAGCGCGACACCACCAGGTCGGCGGCCGCGACCGCCTCCGGCAGGTTGTCCAGCCAGCCGAACAGGCGGTAGCGCTCTCCCGCCCGGTCGCCGAGCAGGCGGCGGGTCTCCTCGAGCTGGCTCGGGCCCGCGACGTGGATGATCTCCATCGGCGCGTCGCCGAACGCGCCCACGGCGGCCTCGTTCAGGGTCCGCGCGCCCTGGCTGCCGCCCACCACCAGCACGACGGTCGCGCTCTGGAGGATCCCGAAGGCGCGGCGCCCCGTGGTCTTGGTGGCGTCGAGCACCTCGCGGCCCACGGGCCGCCCGGTCACCATGTACCGCCCGCCCTGGCGCCCGGCCAGCGGGAAGGCCAGGGCCACGCGCGTGGCGAGGGGCGCGGCCATGCGGTTCGCCATCCCCAGGTGCGAGTCGGCCTCCATCAGCAGCAGCGGCCGGCGGGTCAGCTTCGCCGCCAGGGCCGCCGGGCCGGCGACGTAGCCGCCGCCGCCGACCACCACGTCGGCGTGCCGGCGCACCAGCAGCCCGGCGGCCCGCGGCGTGGCCAGGGCGGCGAGCCAGACCGTCCAGAGGTTGCGGATCGTCAGCGTGCGGGCGAAGCCGCGGAGCGGGATCGCGTCCTCCCGGTACCCCGCCTCGCGCACCACCCCGGACGCGCCGGTGCCCCGCACCCCGATGAACGAGACGTCAGCCCCCCGCGCCCGCAGCGCGTCGGCGACCGCCAGTGCCGGCATCACGTGGCCGCCCGTTCCCCCGGCCGCGATCGTCACCCTCACGGACCGGGCGGAGGGCGGGGACGGCACGGCGGTTCGATCGGCGTCCGATGTTGACAAGTAGCCCCGAGGCGGCGAGGAGGACGATGAGGGAGCTCCCCCCGAACGACACGAAGGGTAGCGGGACGCCCGTGACGGGGAGGACGCCCACCACGGCGCCCACGTTGATGAAGGCCTGCATCACCACCAGGGTGGTCAGGCCGGCCGCCAGGGCCTGGTCGTGCGCGTCGCGGGCGCCGATGGCGATCCGGTAGCCGGCGAGGGCGAACAGCGCGAAGCCCACCAGCACCGCGAGGACCCCGATCAGGCCCAGCTCCTCGCCCACCGTGGCCAGGATCATGTCGGTGTGGGCCTCCGGCAGGTAGAAGGCCTTCTGGACGCCGTCGCCGAGCCCCACGCCGTGGATGCCGCCGGTGCCGATGGCGACCTGGGCCTGGACGCTCTGGAACCCGGAGCCGTTGGGGTCGGCCCAGGGGTCGAGGAACGTGAAGAAGCGCTCGCGCCGGTAGGGCTCGGCCAGCATCGCGATGGTCGCGAGCAGGAACAGCGTGCCGACGACGGCGCCGATGTGGCGCATCCGCGCGCCGGCCACGATCAGCATCGCCAGCGCCACGACGCACAGGGAGGTGGCGGTGCCCATGTCCGGCTCGATCAGGATCAGGAGCCCCAGGAGCCCCGTCACGATGAGCGGCGGCGCCAGGCCGCCGGGCGTGCGGAGGCGCCCGCCGTTGGCGGCGACGTACCCGGCCAGCCAGAGGGCCAGGGCGACCTTGGCGAGCTCGGAGGGCTGGAGCTGGCCGATGCCGCCCAGCGAGATCCAGCGGCGCGAGCCGTTGACGGTCATGCCGATCGACGGCACCAGCACCACCAGCAGCAGGAACCCGGAGACCGCGAGCGCCGGCCGGCCGAGCCGGCGGATGGTCTCCGGGGGCATCCGCACCATCACCGCATAGGCGGCGAGGCCCGCCAGGGCGTAGGCGCCCTGGCGCATCGCGAGGCCCAGCGGGTCGCCGTTGTTGAGCAGCGCGGTGGCGCTCGACGTGGAGAACACCATGACCAGCCCGAAGCAGACGAGCGCCAGGACCGTGGCGGTCAGGAGGTTCTCGGGCCTCCCGGCGGGACCGCTCGCGGAGCGGCGCGGGGTGGCCTTCGGGCGGCGTGCTGCGGAGGGTGCGGATCGGGAGGCGGCCACGTCCCGGATCACTTCGCCCCGGGGTCCGGCGCCCCTCCCCGCGTCAGCCGGTGCCGGGTCCCCCCGCCAGCCGGCGGAACGCGTCGCCGCGGGCGGCGAAGTCGGCGAAGTCGTCGCCGCTCGGCGCGCCGGGCGACAGCAGCACCGCGCCGCCCTCCGGGACCATCGCCCGCGCCCGCTCCACGGCGTCGTCCAGCGAGCCGGCGACGGCCGCCGGCACGTCGGCCTGCTCCCCCACCCGGGCCAGGATGTCGGCGCCGTTGGCGGGCATCGCGACCAGCCCCGCGACGGACGCCTCACCGGAGGCGAGGTAGGCGGCCAGCGGCCCGTAGTCCTGGGTGCGGTCGCGCCCCCCCACCAGGATCACGGTGGGCCGCGGCGCCAGCGCACGGGCGGCCGCGACCGTGGCCTCGGGGATCGTGGCGATGCTGTCGTTCACCCACAGCACCCCGTCCCGCTCCCCCACCGGCTCCAGGCGGTGGGCCAGGGGCCGGAAGCCGGCGATCGCGGCGGCCGGGTCGTCCACCTGGACTCCGGCGACCTCGAGCGCCGCGAGGGCGGCGCAGACGTTGTCCAGGTTGTGGTCGCCGGCCAGCGGGATGTCGGCCCGGGCCAGGTGGGGCGCGCCGGCGCGGGTGATGCCGTGCGGCCCCACGTCGAAGCCGGCGGGGTCGCGGAACCAGACCGGGTTCGGGAGCGACGCCCCCGCCGCCCGGACCGCCGGGTCGGCGGCGTTCAGCACCGACGTCATGCCGGGCCGGTGGGCGAACAGGTTGAGCTTGTCGGCGTGGTAGCGCTCCTGGGTGCCGTGCCAGTCGGTGTGCTCGCGGAACAGGTTCAGCAGCACGCCGATCGGCGGCGACGCGTCCAGGTCGCTCGTCTGGAAGCTCGACAGCTCGAGCACCCACAGGTCCGGCGGCGGCCCGGCCTCGGGACCCAGGAAACCGGCCAGCGGGACCCCGATGTTCCCCGCCAGCCGCACGTCGCGCCCCACCCGGGTGGCCATGTGCGCCGCCAGCGACGCCGTCGTGCTCTTCCCCTTGCTCCCGGTGATCCCGATCGCCGGCGCGTCCGGGTGCTCCGCGAACCACAGTTTGGTCCCGGTGGTCGAATGAACACCGGCGCGTTCGATTGAACGCGCCTCCGGGCGGTAGCGGCTCACCCCCGGCGAGCGGACCACCACGTCGCAGGCGGAGAGCAGCGCGACGGGGTCGTCGCCGGCGCCCTCGTCGACCAGCACCAGCTCGGTGCCGGGGAGGTGGGCGCGGACGGCGTCGGCGACGGCCCGGCCCTCGCGGCCGAGCCCCCAGACGCCGACCCGCCTACCCGCGAGGTCCGAGAAGCGCACGCGCGGCGCGCAGGTGGCGCTCGGGGATGCCGTGCGGGCCGTCCTCCGCGAGCCAGGGTCCGATCGCGCCGGCGTCGGGACCCCCGGCGGCCGGCGCGAGGCGGGCCACCAGCGCGTGGCCCGCCCAGGCGGGGTCGGCGGCCAGCGCGCGGAGGGCGGCCCGGGCCTCGTCGACCTCGCCCACGCATTCGAACGGCTTGTCGGCCCCCATCCCCAGCACCTCGCGGTACCCCTCCTCCTGCGACGGGTCGTCGAGCAGGTCGCGGCCGAAGATCCCCACCAGGGCATCGCGGCCGGCGAACGGGGCCAGGGCCAGGAACACGAACCGGCACTTGGGGCAGTCGCCGCACCACACCTGTGCCGATTCGCGCGCGATCGTGAATCCGCGGTTGCAGCTCATGAACGTGCCGTGGTGCCCCGTCAACCCGGCGAACGCCCGCGCGATCGCCAGCTCCGACCAGGGCCTCAGGATCGAGAAGACGTCGAGGTCGGCCGCCACGTCGCGGTGCACGGCGTCGGCGATGGCCCGCTCGGCCGCCCACCCCTTGCTGAACTGGTGGTTGACGCTCCCGCCGAAGGCCTCCCACTCGACCGTGCCGGCGGAGGCGGAGCGCTCGTTGGCCATCACGACGGCGTCGCAGTCCAGGATCAGGGCGGCGACCGCCGCCGCGCAGGTGACGATCGCGGTGATCGGGACGTGCCCGTTGAGCGCGCCCTCGCGGTTCAATCGGAAGAGCGCGGGGTCCACGTGGCGGGCGACGTGGACAATCGGCACCCCCTCGGCCGCGGCGGTGGCGTCCGCGGAGGGCTTGCGTCCCACCGAGAAGGCGATCACGTCCTCGCCGGAGCGGGCCAGGGCGGCCAGGGCGACGGCCGAGTCCTTGCCCCCGCCCACCGGGACCAGGGAGCGGGCGCGCAGGCCGGCCGGGCGCGCGGGGGGCGGGTCGGCGCCGGCCGCCGGGAAGCGGATGCCGCTGCCGATCCACGGGAGGTCGTTGGTCCAGGCGAACTCGCCCAGGCCGCCGGTCCACAGCAGCTCCAGGGCCCGGGCGGTCGCGGGCGCGGGGGCGGGGCCCTCGACCGTGATCTCGCGCGGCACCGCCGCCTTGTAGTAGCTCACCCCCGCCACCAGGTGCAGCAGCCGCAGCGCCCGCCCGATCGCCGGGCCGCGCGCCGCGACCACGCCGGGGTCGGCCGACGGGAACCGGAACGTCTCGGCGAAGCGCCGGTCGTCGAGCGCGTAGCGCAGCTCCACGGCCCCGGTCGCGGGCGACCACGTGTGTCCGACGAAGCGGAACCCCCGGACCGACGCCGGGTCGAAGACGGGCGCCGAGGCCCCGCCCCGCGCGCTCAACCCGGCAGGCCCTGGAGGTCGTTGAAGAAGAGCGTGAAGCCGACGGCCGCGAAGATCGCCGCGATCAGCCAGAACCGCACGATGATCTTCGTCTCGCTCCAGGCGGCCATCTCGAAGTGGTGGTGCACCGGGGTCATCAGGAACACCCGTCGCCGGAACCGCTTGAACACGATCACCTGGATGATGACCGACAGCGCCTCGGCCACGAAGATCGCCCCGATGACCACCAGCAGGATCTCGGTCTTGGTCATCACCGCCATCGCGGCGATGGCGCCCCCGATGGCGTAGGAGCCCGTGTCGCCCATGAACACGGCGGCCGGGAACGAGTTGAACCACAGGAAGCCGACGCACGCCCCCGCCAGCGTGGCGCCGAAGATCGCCAGGTCGCGCTGATCGGAGACGAAGGCGATGGCCGTGTACGACAGCAGCACCGTCGCGGCGACGCCCGCCGCCAGCCCGTCCAGGCCGTCGGTCAGGTTCACGGCGTTCGCCGCCCCGGCGACCACCAGGAACACGATCACGAAGAACGCGGCCGCGCCGATCTCGAACGACTTGTCCCAGACCGGGACGACGAGCGTGGTGGGCAGGCCGACCACCTTCACGGCCACCGTCACCAGCACCGCCGCGACACCCACCAGCGCCACCATCCGCACCCGCCCGGACAGACCGAGCGAGCGCTTCTTGACGATCTTCATGAAGTCGTCGACGAAGCCGATCGCCCCGCACGCGAGCGTGGTGAACAGCACCAGCATCGCCTCGGTGGAGCGGCTCGACAGGATGATGAACGGCAGCGCCGTGGCCACGATGATCAGCAGCCCGCCCATGGTGGGGGTGCCCTGCTTCTCGGCGTGCCCCTCCGGGATGAGCCCCGGCGGCCGCACGAACTGGCCCACCTCGTTCGCGCGCAGCCACGCGATGAACTTGGGGCCCAGGAACATGAGCAGCGTGGCCGCCGAGATGGCGGAGATGAGGACCCTCGGCATCAGGCTCCCGGCAGCGCGGCGCCGACCCGCTCGAGCCGCATCCCCCGCGACCCCTTCAGCAGCACCACATCGCCGTCGGCCAGCAGGCCCGGCACCTGCTCGACGGCCTCCTCGACGGTGGCGATGTGGACCGCCTCGAGGCCGTTCGCGCCGGCCACGTACTCGGCCCCCAGGTCGCCCACGCCGATGAGCAGGTCGATGCCGGCGGCGGCCGCGGCCTCGCCGATCTCGCGGTGGTAGCGCACCTCGTCCGTGCCCAGCTCCCTCATGTCGGCCAGGACCGCGACGCGGCGCCCGGGCCTCCCGGCCAGGTCGGCCAGCGCCGCCCGCATGGCGATCGGGTTGGCGTTGTAGCAGTCCTCGATCAGGACGCCGCCACCGGCGAGGGCCCGCTCCTGCCCGCGCATGGCCGAGAGGCCCACCTCGACGCGGGCTCCCTCGGGCGGGACGACGCCGATCGCCCGGCAGCAGGCAAGCGCAGCCGCGGCGTTCCGCAACTCCCAGGCCTTGCTCAAGTTGAGGTCGAGGTCCAGGTCGGGCGCGGGACCGACGCGGACGACATTCACCCCGGGGTCGAGGGTTGCGAGGAAGGGCTCGAGCAGCGGTTCATCCTCCGGCACCACCGCCGTGCCGCCGGGCTTCAGGGCCTGGATGAGCTCGGCCTTCGCGGCGGCCACCGCCTCGACGGTGCCGAGCAGCTCCAGGTGGACCGGGCCGATCGAGGTGATGCAGCCGACGTCCGGCGGGGCCAGCGCGGCGAGCGCGGCGATCTGGCCGGGGCCGCGCATGCCCATCTCGACCACGGCGACCTCGCAGCCCTCGGGGAGCCCGAGCAGCGACATCGGCACGCCGACCTCGGTGTTCCGGTTGCCCGGGGTGCCCTCGGCCCTGGCGCCGGCCGCGCGGAGCATGGCCACCAGGATGTCCTTGGTGGTGGTCTTGCCGGTGGCGCCCGTCACGCCGATCACCCGGGCGCCGCTGCGCTCCAGGGCGAGCGTGCCGGCCGCCTGGAGCACGGCCAGCGGGTCGGGGGCCACCAGCACCGGGCGGCGCATGCCCTGGGCGTCGCCCTCGATCCACCGCCACGCCGACTCGCCCACCAGGGCGGCGGCGGCGCCGTCGCGGAGCGCGTCGGGCGCGTGCTGGCCGCCGTCGGCCATCTCGCCGCGGAGCCCCACGAAGAGCGCCCCCTCCACCGGCTCGCGCGAATCGACGTACGCCCCGTCGAACTCGGTGTCGGGGCTGCCCACCGGCAGCCGCACGTCGGCGCCGGAGCGCAGGATGTCGTTGACCGTGAGCTTCACGCCGCCGCCCCCGCGCCCAGCTCGGCGCGCGCGACCTCACGGTCGTCGAACGGCGTCTTCACGCCGTTGCGCTCCTGGCCCTGCTCATGACCCTTGCCCGCGATGACCACCACGTCCCCCCTCTCGCCCCGCGACAACGCCCACCCGATCGCGGCCCGGCGGTCGGGCTCCACATGGAGCTCCGCCGGGCCGGCCGACCCCGACACGATGTCGGAGATGATGGCGTCCGGGTCCTCGGTGCGGGGGTTGTCCGAGGTGACGACCGCCACGTCCGCGAGGGTCCGGGCCACCGTGCCCATCTGCGGGCGCTTGCCCCGGTCGCGGTCGCCGCCGCAGCCGAAGACCACCAGGAGCCGCCCGCCGGCGACCAGCTCACGGGCCGCCCGGAGCACGTTGTCGAGCGAGTCCGGCGTGTGGGCGTAGTCGACGATCACGGGGAAGGCCTGGCCCTCCTCGATCGCCTCGAACCGCCCCGGCACGCCCGGCACCGACCCGATCCCGGCCGCCACCGCCTCGTGCGGCAGCCCCAGCAGCTCGCCCACGGCGACGACGCCGGTGATGTTCTCCAGGTTGAAGCGCCCGCGCAGGCGGCTCACGATCTCGACCGGCCCGCGCGGGGTGGCGACGGTCGCGACGATCCCCGTCTCCAGGCCCCGCGACGCCTGCGGCCGCACGGGGGCGGGCGCGTCCACCGCGAACCCGAGCGCCCCGGTCTCGCGCGCCAGGCGCGCGCCGAACTCGTCGTCCAGGTTGGACGCCCCCGGCGGGTCGGGGCCCTCCTCCTCGGGCCGGGCGAACAGGCGCCGCTTCGCGGCGAAGTAGCTCTCCACGTCGGGGTGGTAGTCCAGGTGGTCCCGGGTGAGGTTGGTGAACAGCGCCGCCGCGAACCGGGTGCCCGCCACCCGGCGCTGCATGAGCGCGTGGGACGAGACCTCCATGGCGCAGGCCGTGTCGCCGGCGGCGCGCATCCGGCCGAACAGCGCCTGGAGCTCCACGGCGTCGGGGGTGGTGTGGGCCACGGGGAGCACGTCGCCGCCCACCCGGGCCTCGATGGTCCCGATCAAGCCGGTGCGGTGGCCCGCCGCCTCCAGGACGGCGCGCAGCAGGAAGACGGAGGTGGTCTTGCCGTTGGTGCCGGTCACCCCCACCACGATCAGGTCGTCGGAGGGGTGCCCGGCCACGGCGGCGGCGGCCAGGGCCATGGCCAGGCGGGCGTCGGGGACGACCACCTGGGGGATGGCGACGCCGGGCACCTCCCGCTCCACCACGGCCGCGGCGGCGCCGCGGGACGCCGCCTCGGCGACGTAGTCGTGGCCGTCCGCGCGCAGGCCGGGCAGGGCGCAGAAGAGGGCGCCCGGACCCGCCTCGGAGGCCCGGTGGACGACGGAGGTGATGGCACCGCTGCCGATCAGCTCGTCGAGCGTCATGCGGGCCGGGACACTACCACAGGCCCTCGGCGGGCCTAGGGCAGGATTCTCATGTTTTGCAGGGAGAACTCGGCGATCTTCTCGAACGCCGGAGCCGCGACGTCGCCGCCGTAGTAGATGCCGGTGGGCTCGTCCACGACCACCGCGATCAGCAGCTGCGGATCGTCGGCGGGCGCGTAGCCCACGAACGACGAGGTGAAGGCGGTGTCGCTGTAGCGGCCCGTGGTGGGGTCGATCTTCTCGGCGGTGCCGGTCTTGCCGGCCACCTCGTAGCCCTTCACGTTCGCCAGCTCGCCGGTCCCCTGGTCGGACACCACCTTGCGGAGCATCCGGTCGACCTTCTTCGCGGTGGACGCGTGCATGATCCGCCGCTCCACCCCGCCCGCGCCCTTGACCAGGTGGGGCGTCACGAGCAGGCCGCCGTTGGCGATCGCCGCGTACGCGCGGGTGAGCTGGGTCAGCGTGACGCGGACGCCCTGGCCGATCGGGATGTTGGTGATGCCCGACCCGTACCACTTGTCGCCGGGGAGCACGAACCCGGGGTCCTCGCCGGGGAAGTCGATGCCGGTGGGCGCCCCGAAGCCGAAGCGCTTGTACCAGGCCAGCAGCCGCTCCTTCCCCACCCGCAGGGCGATCTTGTAGACGCCGACGTTGCTCGACTCCTCCAGGATCTGGGTCGCCGTCATGTCCTCGGTCTCGTGCTCGTGGGCGTCCTTCAGCGTCACCTCGCCGTCGTAGAGCGAGATGTGGTCGGGGACGTTGAACACGGTGGACGGGGTCACCTTCCCGTCCTCGAGGGCGGCGGTCATCGTGGCGATCTTGAAGGTGGAGCCCGGCTCGAACGTGTCGACCACCGGGCGGTTGCGCTCCAGCTCGGGGTTCAGCTCGGCGCGCTCGTTGGGGTTGAACCGCGGGACGCTGGCCATCGCCAGGATGGAGCCGTCGCGCGGGTCCATCACGATGGCCATCGCGCTCTTGGCCCCGGTGGCCTCCCGGGTCTCGGCGAGCGTCGTCTCCACCTGCGCCTGGATGGCCGGGACGAGGGTCAGCTGGACGTCCTGGCCGGGGACGGCCTCCTTGTCGGAGAGCGTCTGGATGGGACGGCCGAAGACGTCGCGCACCTCCCGCCGCTCCCCGGGCGTGCCGGTCAGGTTCTCGTCGAGCTCCTTCTCCATCCCCGAGAGGCCCTGGCGCTCGTCGCCGGTCAGGCCGATCACCTGGGCGGCCATCGGGCCGCCGGCCACGAAGCGCTGGTAGGTGTCGGAGAAGTAGATGCCGGCGATGCCGAGGTTCCGCGCGCGGTCGGCGGCCCGCGGGGGGACGTCGCTGGCCAGCAACGCGTACTGGCCCGGACCGGCGAGCGTGTTGGCCAGCTCGTTGGGGTCGCGCTTCAGGATGGGGGCCAGCTGGGCGGCCACGCCCGCGTCGTCGGTCACCGCGATCGGCGAGGCGGTCACGTCCACCGCGAGGCGGTCGTTGGCCAGGTCGGTGCCGTCGGCGGCCACGAGGGCGCCCCGGGGCGCGAGCAGATCGACCGTGTGGCGGTGCGCCTCCGCCCCGCGCGCCGAGAGGTCCTCCGCGCGCACGGTGCCGAGGAACGCCGCGCGCGCGCCGAGCAGCAGCAGCAGCACCACCGCGATCCCGGTCAGCATCCGGACGCGGCGCGTGCGCTCACGGCCGGAGGCCGCCTTCGGGAGCCGCGGGCGGCGGACGGGCGGCCGGCGCGACCGCGAGGGCGGCCGGGAGGACGAGGGCACGGCCTAGGGCCGGGCCAACGGGTCGAGGTACGTGACCGAGTCGCCCGACGGCATGACCATGCCGAGGCGCTTCATCGCGTTCTCGCGCACGCGCGCGTCGAGCTGGTCGAGCTGGCTCTGCAGGCGGGCGGTCTGCGCCTCGACGCCGCGGGAGCGCTCCATGACCTTGCCGGTGTCGTTGGTGAGGGACAGCTTGGCGACGTTGACCCACACGATCCCGCCGAGCACCAGGGCGATGATCGGGATCACCAGCGGGCCCAGGCGCATCCGGGTCCGCGTGCGCGGACGCGCGACGGCGCGGGGACGGGGCCGCGGCCGGGCCTGCGGCCGCGGGGCGGGCCGGGGCCGGCGGGCGGTCGACGCCCGGGCCGTGGCGCGGGTGCTCACGCGGGCGGCTCCAGGCGGCGCAGGCCGCGCAGCAGCGCCGAGCGGGCCCGCGGGTTGCGGTCGAGCTCGGCCTGGCGGGGGCGCATGGCCTTCGCGGCCAGCATCGCCGCCTCGGCCTCGCGGCCGCAGCCGCAGACGGGCATGTCGGGCGGGCAGATGCAGCCCTGGGTGTGGGCGCGCATTGCGCGCTTCACGCGCCGGTCCTCCAGCGAGTGGAAGGAGATCACGGCCAGGCGGCCGCCGGGCGCCAGCAGGTCCCAGGCCGCGTCGAGGCCGCGGTCGAGGCTGTCGAGCTCGTCGTTCACGGCGATCCGCAGCGCCTGGAACACGCGCTTGGCGGGATGGCCGCCGGCGAACAGGGCCGGGGTCGGCACGGCCGAGCGGACGACCTCCACCAGGTCGCCGGTGGTCGTGATCGGCTCGATCTCGCGGCGGCGCACGATGGCCTTGGCGATCTGACGGGCGTAGCGCTCCTCGCCGTAGGTCCGCATCACGTCGGCCAGCTCGCGCTCGGGCGCGTCGGCGATGAGGTCGGCGGCGGACGTGCGGCGGGAGGGGTCCATCCGCATGTCCAGCGGGGCCTGGCGCGAGTACGAGAAGCCGCGCTCCGGCCGGTCCACCTGCATGGAGGACAGGCCCAGGTCCATCAGGACCGCGTCGGCGCGCAGGCCCTGGTCGACCAGCCGCGGGAGGGCGTCGGCGAAGTTGGCGCGGATGAAGCGGGTCTCGCAGACGACGTCGTCGGCCAGGTCGGCGAACCAGTCGCCGGCCTCGGGGTCCTGGTCGATCGCGATGTAGCGGCCGGCCTCGCCCAGGGCGGGGGCCAGCCGGCGCGCGTGCCCGCCGGCGCCGAACGTGCAGTCGACGACGGTCTCGCCCGGGCGCAGGGCGAGCATCCGCGCGACCTCGTCGGCCAGGACGGGCTCGTGGCCCCGTGCGGGCCTACGCGACTCGAGCGGCAAGGCGCTCGGCATGGCTGGACACCCCCTCCCGGCGGAGCTTGTCGAAGCGTGCGGTGAGGCGGCTGGGGTCCCAGGCCTCGAGGTAGTCGCCCACGCCGACGAGGCGCACCTTCGCGTCCTCGATCCCGGCGTGCTGGCGGTGGTCGGCCGAGAGCGCGATGCGCCCCTGCCGGTCCAGGTCGTTGGTCAGGGCGGAGCCGATGATGAAGCGGCGCATGTCCCGGGCGGTCTCGTCGAAGGGGCTCATGTCGCCGAACGTCCTCCCCACCAGCTCGTCCCACTCGAGCGCCGGCACGACCGCGAGGCAGTCGTCGATCCACCAGGAGACCGTCGCTCCCCCCGCGAACGCGTCACGGAGGCGCGCCGGGATGGCCAGACGGAACCGGTTGTCCAGGCTGCACTCATACGTCCCGCTCAGCAGCCGCCGTTGCATTTCCCCACGCTACCCCACATTCCCCCACATGGCAACGCGAACCCCCCACACGGCGACAGGGTTCCCCCCATGACCCCCCATTCGGACGCCGGCGCCCGACGCGCGCCCCCCGCGGCCCGCGTTGCAGCGACTCGCAACACCGAACGCTTGTTCGCTTCCGAGGGGCGAACTAGTGTTCCTCCCATGCACGCAACCGCCCGCTCCCACATCGCCCGGCCGGTCCCCCTCGCCCCCGCGCGGCCGCAGCTGCGCGCCGTGGCGCCCCGGCCGCGCCGCCGCCGCCTCCCACGGGCGGCCACCGTCGCGCTCTACGCGTTCGGCCTCGTCGTCGGCTTCCTGCTCGCCGCCCTGGCCTCCGCCCCCGGCGGCGCCGGCGTGGTGACCGGCGAACTGCGCCTCGCCGGCGTCGCCGCTCTGGTGGGCGCCGTCGCCCTCCTGCGCGCCCGCGCCGTGGCCCGCCGGCGGCCGCGGATCCGCCGGATTCCCCTGTAACAACTCTTCACAGTTCGGGGTGCGGGGCCGGTCGACAGTACGATGTCGTCCCGTGACCCGGACCCGCAGGTGACAGCCGACGCACCCGTCGCCGCGATCGACGTCGGGACCAACACCACCCGGCTCCTCGTGGCGCGCGCGATCGGCGGACGCATCCAGCCCCTCGCCAGCGGCAGCGCCATGACCGCGCTCGGCGCCGGGCTCACCCCGGGCGGCGACATCGGCCGGGACGGCCTCGACCTGGTCTCCGCGACGGTGCGTCAGATGGCCGAGGAGGCGCGCCGGCTCGGCGCCGAGCGGCTGGTGGTGGCCACCACGGCCCCGGGCCGCAACGCCGGCAACGCGGCGGTGCTGCTGGCCCACCTGGAGGAGGCCGCGGGCGTCCCCGCCCGCATCCTGAGCGGCACCGAGGAGGCGGCGCTGACCTTCCGCGGCATGGTCGCGGCCGGCGCGCCCGACCCGCTGCTGGCGATCGACCTGGGCGGCGGGAGCCTGGAGATGATGGGCGGCGAGGGCGGCGCCCTGAAGTGGGCGACGTCCATCCCGATCGGCGTCCGGGCCCTGAGCGAGCGCTTCGCGCCGCCCGACCCTCCCCCGCTCGACCTGCTGGAGCCGATGGTCAGCGCGGTGCGCGAGATGCTGGACGCGGTCGACGTGCCGGTGCGCGGCACCGAGGCCGTGGCGGCGGGCGGCTCGGCCGAGGCCCTGGGCACGCTGGCCGGCTCGGACCGGCTGGACCGCGACGGCCTGCTGCGAGCGGTGGAGCGCCTGGCGGCGACGCCGGCGGCCGACCTGGCGGAGGAGACGGGGATCGAGCCGAAGCGCCTGCGGCTGTGCCTGGCCGGCGCGGCGGCGTTCGAGGCGGTGCGGCGCAGCTTCCGCATCGAGGTGCTGCACGTGAGCCACGCGGGCATCCGCGAGGGGCTGGTCCTGGAGGCGACGGCGTGACGACCGACGGCGGTTACCTGGCGCACTGGGGCCTCGCGGAGGCCCCGTTCCTGCTGGAGCCGGACCCGCGCTTCGCCTACGAGCGCGCCGACCACCGCGAGGGGCTCGCCCGCATCCTGTTCGGCATCACGCAGCTCGGGGGCATCGTGGTGATCACGGGGGAGATCGGGGCGGGCAAGACGCTCCTCTCGCAGACGCTGCGGGGGACGCTCGACGGCGAGGGCTTCCAGGTCGCGGAGGTCGCGAACCCGCCGCGCACGGCGGCGGCGCTGCTGTCGTCGACGCTGCTCGCCGCCGGGGGCCCGCAGGCGGGCGGGTCGGCGGCGCGGATCGCCGGGCTGCTGCGGGCGCGGCTCGCGGAGCTGGCGGCCGGGGGGCGCCGCTCGGTGGTGTGCCTGGATGAGGCCCAGCGTCTCGACCCGCGCGCGCTGGACGAGGTGCGCCTGCTCACGAACCCCGGCCCGGAGGGTCCGGGCGTGCCGGTGGTGCTGCTGGGGCAGCCGGAGCTGTCGCGTCACGTGGAGCGGCTGCCGCAGGTGGCCCAGCGCGTGGTGGTCCGCTACCACCTGGGGCCCATGAGCCCAGACGAGGTCGATGCCTACACGCTCCACCGCACCCGGGTGGCCGGCGCGCAGCAGCGCATCGTGTCGAAGCGGGCGACGCGGGCCGTCCACCGTGAGACCGGCGGGGTCCCGCGGCTGGTGAACCTGCTGTTGGCCAACGCCCTGTTCGTCGCGGCGGAGCGCAACGAGGCGCAGATCGGCGAGGACACCATCCGCGACCTGGCCGAGGACCGCCGCATGGACCTCGCCGCCGCGTCGCCCGACGCGGAGGCCGTCGGATGAGGCGGGTGTCGTACCAGGGGATGCTCGGCCCGGCCGGCGGACCGCCCGGCGGGAGCCCGCCCGCCGGCGTGTACGTGCGCCTCGGCGAGGAGTCGATCGGCACGCGCCGTAAGGACGCGCGCGCCAAGGTGCGGTTCGAGATCTCCAAGGCGCAGGCCCGCTGGCTGAAGGACGCGGTGGACATGTCCGGCCCGGAGATCGACGAGGGCCAGGTGCTGCGCGCCCTGGTCGACCTGGGCATGGAGCTCGACATCGACTGGGCCGTCATCGTCCGCGGCAAGTCCCTTCGGACCGCCGTGCGCGAGTCGGTGATGGTCCGCCGCCCGGAGCGCTCCTAGGGGATGGCGAAGGCGTGGGAGGTGCCCGGCCTCCGGGGGGACGCCCGGTTCCGCGATGCCGCGGGCCGGGTGATCCTGACGCGGTGGGCGGAGATGATGAGCTACCGCGACGGCACGCTCCTGGGCGAGGACATCGAGGAGCTGCACGCCATGCGGGTGTCGTCGCGGCGGCTGCGCGCCGCGATGGACGCGTTCGAGGGCGCGTTCCCGCCGCGGTCGTTCAAGGGCTACCTGCGCCAGGTGAAGGAGATCACCGACGTTCTGGGCGACGCCCGGGACCTTGACGTGGCGATCGAGCGGCTCACGGGGCTGCTGGGCGGGATGCGCCGCGACGAGCGCGCCGGCATCGAGGGGCTGATCGCCCGCTACCGCGAGGAGCGCGCCGCCGAGGACCCGATCATCGCCGCCCTGTTCGACCGCATCGACGAGACGGGGTTCGCGCCGCGGCTGGCGCGCTACGTCGAGAAGCACACCGGCGTGCGGCTGGCGAAGCTGAAGCCCGTGGCGCCGGAGGACTGACGGTGGCCAAGCCGCGCCCCGTCACCGGGCTCGACCCGGACCGCCGCCTCCGTCCCAACGCGGTCCGGATCCTGCAGGTGCGGATCGACGAGGTCTACTCGTACGACGGCCTGGTGGCCGACCCGGCCAACGTGACCGAGCTGCACGACATGCGCATCGCCTGCAAGCGGCTGCGCTACCTGCTGGAGATCTTCGGGATCGCGTTCGAGGCCGACCTGGATCCGTTCCTGGACGAGGTGAAGGGCCTCCAGGACCTGCTCGGCGACATCCACGACTGCGACGTGCAGATCCCGATGCTCGAGGGGCACCTGCGGTGGCTGGACGACCGCGAGGGCGGCGCCGCCCGGCGGCTGGTCGCCCAGACGACGGCGTCCCGCCCGCGGCGCCGCACGTCGGCGGCCCCGAAGCCGGCGTCGGAGGCGGCCTTCCGGGCCTTCGAGCGCCAGCTGGAGACGGGGCGGCGGGGCGACGAGCGCATCGGCGTGCACGCCCTGATCGCCCGGCGCCGCCGGGAGCGCGACGAGCTGTACGCCCGCTTCCTCGACACGTGGCGGCGGCTCAAGGCGGAGCGCTTCCGCCCGCGCCTGCACGCCGCCCTGGGGATCGCGGCCGATGCCTGAGCGCCTGGCGGTGATGGGCGACGTGCACGCCAACCTGCCGGCCCTGCGGGCGGTGCTCCGCGCCATCGCCGACGCGGGCCTGGTCCGCGGCGCGTGCACCGGCGACCTGGTGATGCGCGGCCCCGACCCGGAGGGCGTGGTGGAGGAGGTCCGCCGCCTGGGCTGGCCCTGCGTGATCGGCAACACCGACAAGAAGGTGGCGGAGCGGCTCGCCCGCTCGAAGAGCGACCCGAAGGCGCAGCGGGTGGGCTCGCGCGCGTGGACCACCAACCAGCTGAGCAAGGCGAGCCTGGCGTACCTTGCGGCCCTGCCGATGGTGACCCGCGTCAAGGTGAGGGACCGGATCGTCGCGATCGTCCACGGCGCGCCCGACGATCCCCGCCAGGCGGTGGAGGACCACACCCCGAAGGCCGACATCCGGCGCCTGATCAAGTCGCTCGATCACCCGGACGGCATCGTCTACGGCCACACCCACCGCCCCTCGGTGCGCGAGGTCGACGGCTGCCTGCTGGTCAACCCGGGCAGCGTCGGCGAGGCCCTGGAGGGCGACCTGCGCCCCCGCTGGGCGTGGCTGGAGGCGCGCCGCTCCGGCCTGCGGGCGCACCTGGAGGCGGTCGACGTCCCGCTCGCGATGGTGCGCGGCACCTGACGTGACCGCGGTGCGGGTGGACGCGGTCCCGGCCGGGGACACCCACGACCTGCGCGAGCGCGTGCTGCGCCCCGGCCAGTCCCCGCAGGAGCTGGTCTACCCGGGTGACGACCACCCCGACGCCCTGCACGCCGCGGTCCGCGACCGGGCGGACGGCGCGATCCTGGGCGTCGCGACCGTCGCCCCGGAGGGCCATCCCACCGACCCCCGCCCCGGCGACTGGCGGCTGCGCGGCATGGCGACCGCCCCGCAGGCCCGCGGCCGCGGCCTGGGCGCCGCCCTGCTGGGCGCGTGCCTGGACCACGCCCGTGCGCGCGGCGGCGAGCGGGTGTGGTGCAACGCCCGCGGCACCGCGGAGGGGTTCTACCTGCGGGCGGGCTTCGCGCCGGAGGGCGGGCGGTTCGACATCCCCGGCCTGGGCGAGCACGTGGTGATGGCGGTCAGCCTCCGGTCGTGACCGTCGCGCGGACGGTGGCCGTCCCCGCGTCCCCACCCGTTTCGGTCGTCACCCTGGCGCCCTGCGCCTCGAGCGCCCGCGTCGCCGCGTCCACCTGGTCGGCGGGGACCTCGGCCAGCACGGTCGCCGTCGTCGCGCCCTCCGCCTGCTGCGTCTGAAGGCCGGTGGCTCCGGCGTCCTCCAGCGCCGTCCGCGCCCGGGCGACGGCCCGGTCGAGCTCGGCGGCCTTCGCCGACGCCCCGGCGGCGTCGGCCTGGGGCTCGGCGGCACGCAGGGCGTCGGTGGCGGTCGCGGTGGCGGTTGCGCTGGAGCTGGGCGACGCCGCCGCGTCGGGCGCCACCGGCGCGGCGGCGCGTGGGGCGATGGCCGCCTCGGGCGGGGCGGCCCCTCCCCCGGACCCCGAGCCCTGGGCGGCCGAGGAGGGCGCCTCGGCGGAGGCGGGCGGCGCGGAGCCGCCGTCGTCGCGGGTCGCCACGGGGATGGCGACGGCCAGCGCGACGATCACGGCGGCCACGGGCGCGGCGACCAGGGCCAGGCGGCGACGCCCGTCGCCGCCCCCGAACCGCCGCCGCCATCCCGCCGGCTCGCCCGCCCCGGAGGACGCGATCTGCCGCACCCGCTGCCGCACGGCGTCGGGCGCGGGCTCGGCGAGGCCGCGGACCTCAGCCATGAGGGAGACGGCGTCGCGCTCGGCCTCGGTCTCGGGGGTGGCGCCATCGGCGAGCTCGGCGAGACGCTCGGCGGTCACGTCGTGCTCGTCGTTCACGGCCGCACCACCTCGGCGCGCAGCTTCCCGAGGGCGCGATGCAACGCCGTCCCCACCGCCGAGGGGGTCATGCCGGCCACCCGCCCCGCCTCGGCGGCGTCGAGCCCCAGCACCACCCGCAGCGCGACGATCTCCCGCTCGGCCTGGGTGAGCCGCCCGAGGGCGTCGCGCAGGTCACCGGGCAGGCCGCCGGGCCCGTCGGGCGGGGGCGCGCTGTCGGGCATGCCGGCGGCGTAGCGCTCCTCGCGGGCGCGCCGGCGGCCGTCCTTGCGGAAGTGGTCGAGCGCGACGCGGCGGGCGATCTCGACGAGCCACACGGAGGGCCGCCCGCGGGCGGGGTCGTAGCGCCGCCAGTCGCGCATCGCGCGTTCGAAGGTGGCGGAGGTGAGGTCATCGGCGAGGTGCCGGTCTCCGACGAGGTGGACGAGGTAGCGGTGGACGGCGTCGAGGTTCGCCTCGGCGACGTCGGCGAACGCGGGCCGCGACCCGGCGGCCGTCATGACGTGTGCGATCGCCGGGAGCCCACCCACGGAACGTATCCGCCGCCGCGGGCGGATGCGTCACGGTCAGGGGCGGCCGTCGGCCTCCGCCATGTCCCGGAGGGCCCGCCGCGGGTCGAGCCCCGCCTCGGCGGCGACGGCCCGCAGCCCGCGCGGCACGGCGCAGTCGATCCACACCCACGCGTCGGGGTCGGGACCGGCGTCCGAAGCCACCGCGGACGGCGCCCCCGCGGGCCCGTCGGGGAACAACTCGGGGTGGCGCCGCGCGAGGCCGGCCAGCACGATCGCCTCCCGCGCCGTCCGCGGCCGTGCGGGCCCTGCGTCGCGGAGGGTGTCGTACGCCCAGTCGACCGCGTCGAACAGGGTGCCCCCGACGGCGAACCGCCGCCGGTGCTCCGCCCACGCCCGGTCCTCCATCGGCCGCCCGCGGGGGTCGCAGGCCCACGCGAGGGCGCGGAGCATCTCGGCGTACACCCGCCGCGCCGACGCCCGCCGCCGTGACCCGGTCACCTCAGCCCCCCGCGAGCCGCCGGCCGTACGCGGCGATGGCGCCGTCCTCCGGCCCGCTGACGGCGCCGAGGTAGCCGTCCGGCCGGATCGCGACCCGGCCGCCGCCGCGTGGCAGCCCGTACCGGCCGGCCACGACGCGCGCGCGGTCCGCGATGACCGCGTCGTACCCGGGCAGCTCCCCGCCCGCGGTCGAGACGGCGACGTGGACGGCGGGGATGCCGCCCGTGTCGGGCGGCGGGCCGGGCGTGGACGTCGACGCGGCGACGGTGAGCACCACGTGGTCGGTCGTCCCGGCGCAGATCTCCCGCAGCCGCCGGTCGAGGCCCGCGTCGGGGAGCAGCGGCATGTGGTCGCCGGCGTGGACGCGCCCGCGGTGCCGGTGGCCGCCGTCCTGCACCGCCGGGCTGTCGCGGTAGGCGAGGGCGACCTCCTCCACCGAGTCGGCCAGCATCGACCGGATGGGGGCGAGCCCGGTCGCGGCGTGCATGACGGCGTCCCGGAGGTGCCGGGCGAGCGCGCTGTCGAGGGTGCCGACCTGGGTGAGGCGGGTGGTGAACTCGATCATCTTCGCCGCGACGGGCCGCCGTTCGGCGTCGTAGCTGTCGAGCAGCGGGTCCGCGCCGCCCGGTCCGGCGAGCGCGAGCTTCCAGGCGAGGTTGAACGCGTCCTGCATCCCGGTGTTCATCCCCTGGCCGCCGGCGGGGCTGTGGATGTGGGCGGCGTCGCCGGCCAGGAATGCGCGTCCGAACCGGTACGCCGGCACCTGCGCGTGGTGGATGTCGAACTCGGTGAGCCAGTGGGACGCGGTGATCCGGATCCCCGGCGCGCGTTCGTCGACGACCCGCTGCAGCGCCTCCTGGGTGGGGTGCAGGTCGATCGGCCCGTCGCCGGCGTCGGCGAGCTGCGCGATGAGGCGTGTGCGCTCCCCGACCATGGGGAAGACGAGCAGCGGCCCCCCGGACGCGAAGAACGTGTACATCGAGCTGGTGTCGAGGTCGTGCTCGGCTTCGACGTCGCCGAGGATGAACCGCTCCCCCTTGAACGACCCTTCCAGCTTCGTCCCGACGAGGGTCCGCACGGTGCTGTGGCCGCCGTCGGCGCCGACGACCCAGTCGAAGTCGGCGGTCTCCTCCGTCCCGTCGGCGTGACGCAGCCGGGCCGTCGCCGCGTCGGGCGTCTGCTCGAGGCCGACGAGCTCGACGCCCCGCTCGACCGCCCCGCCGAGCTCGGCGAGCCGCTCGGCGAGGAGACGCTCGGTCTCGGTCTGGGGGGTGGTGATGGTGAACGGAAAGGGGCTCGCCACGCCGTCGAATGGAACCCGGGCGAGCTGTCGGCCGCCTTCCAGCATCGTCATGGCGGTGGTGCGGAGGCCGGTGTCGATGAAGCGGTCGGCGATCCCCATCCGGTCGAGCATCTCGAGGCTGCGCGCGTGGATGACGATCGCGCGGGACTCGTCGGTTGGCTCCGCGAGCGTGTCGATCACCCGCAGCGCGACGCCGCGGCGGGCGAGCTCGCATCCCGCGAGCAGGCCGACGGGCCCCGCGCCGACGACGAGGACGGATGTGGCCGTTCCTGGCATGACGTGCTCCTTTTTCGCGCGGGGTCCGGTCCCGGGATGCCGAGGATGCTCCCCCGACGCCTGCCGCGGGTGCAAGCAACACGGTGTCCTCACCAGCCCACCGCCCATCCCGGCACCAGCACGGTCGGCCGCGGCGGCCACGGGCGCGGCGGTCGTGGCGGACGCGGCGCCGCGGGGCGCGCCGGGCGGGCGACCGGTGGCGGCGGCGGGGCGGCGACGAGCGCGCCGAGCCGGTCGACCGGCTGCACCGGCGGCGTCCGCGACGGGTGATGCGGGCGCACGGCGATGAGCCCGAGCATCACCGCGCCGACCACCACGACGGCGCCCAGGTACTCGACCAG
Source organism: Thermoleophilia bacterium (assembly GCA_050250915.1). Taxonomy (GTDB): domain Bacteria; phylum Actinomycetota; class Thermoleophilia; order Miltoncostaeales; family Miltoncostaeaceae; genus Miltoncostaea. The sequence goes on along the minus strand of JBFWNT010000002.1, from coordinate 56,056 downwards.
CGCGGACCCCCGGTGCCGGGCGGTCACCCGATCACCGCCCCGACCTGGCGCGCCATCTCGATCGCCAGCACCCCGATGACCAGCAGCAGGATCGCGGGCACCATCACCATGGCCACCACCAGCTGGATCTTCGGGGCGGCGCGTGCCGCCCGGTCGCGGGCCGCCTGCCGCCGGGACGCCCGCAGGGACTCGGCCTGGCCATGAAGCGCCCGGGACAGCGGCGCGCCGAGCTCCTCCGCCTGGAGCAGCGCCCCCACCGTCCGCGCCAGCTCCGGAAGCCCGGCCCGATCCACCAGCGCGCGGTAGGCCGCGGCCCGCGGGGTCCCCAGGGAGAGGTCGCGGAGGACCAGGCCCACCTCCTCGCCCAGCGCCCCGCCGAGGCGGCGCCCCGTGACCGCCAGCGCGGGATCGAGCGCCATACCCGACTCGACGCAGATCGCCAGCAGGTCGAGCAGGTCGGGGAGCTCGCGCAGCAGCGCACGCCCGCGGGCCCGGACCCGCCCCGCCAGCCAGCGGCCCGGCGCCCACACGCCCGCCAGCGCGAGCACCGGCACCAGCGGCGCGGCGGCGGGGGACGCGACGGCGAGCGCGGCGCCCAGCGCCAACCCGGCCGCGCCGGTGGTCGCCCGCGCGCGGGCGAGCCCCTCCGGCGTGATCGCGTCGCCGAGACCGGCACGGACGATCGCGCGCGTGTCACCCGGGCGCGCCAGCGGTCCGACCGCGCCCGTCGGCCACGGCACCTGCGCGGCACGCGCCAACACGGCCGGCGGACGGCCGGCGACCCCCGCGACGGCAGCCATCGCCGGCGCGCGACGGGCCCGCAGGCCCAGCGCGGCGGCCGCGATCGCCACGAGCCACAGGATGAGCGGCGGGGGCATCACGCGTCCACCCGTCCGACGCGCCGGATCAGGACCACCCCGGCTGCGTAGAGCGCCAAGGCGGCGCCGAGCAGGTACGGCCCGGGGCCCTGGCCGAGGTCGCGCGCGAGGGTCCCGGGCGCCACGATCTCGGTGAGCGCGCCGCCCGCCAGCGGCAGCGCGGCCACGAGCCACGCCGTCATCCGCGCCTGTGCCGTCGCACCGCGCAGCTCGCGCGCGAGCTGGGCCCGCTCCTCCAGCCGGTCGGAGAGCCGCCCGAGGGCCAGCGCCAGGTTCCCGCCGGTGCGCCGCTGCACCAGGATCGCCGTGGTCATGATCCGCAGTTCCCGGGCGGGCACGCGCGCGGCGAGCGACTCGAGGACGTCGTCCAGGCGGCCGCCCAGCTCCAGCTCGGCGACGCACCGCGCCAGTTCGGCCCGGGCGGGCTCCGGGGCGTCGCGCGCCGCGCGCGCCAGCGCCTGGCGCAGCGACAGCCCGGCGCCGAGCGACGCGGAGAGCCCCTGCGCGACGCCGGGCAGCTGCGCCTCCAGCCGTTCGAGGTGGCGCCGGTCGGCCGTACGGAGGTAGGCCGCCGCCGCCCCGACCACCGCCGCCCCGCCGGCGACGGCCGCCACCGGGGTCCGGATCACGGCGAACGCCCCGAGCGCCGCCAGGGCGGCCGCCGCTGCGGCCAGCGCGATCGCGGCCCCCGGACCGACGGGGGCGCCCGCCCGGGCGAGGCGGGCGGCGAGCCCGCGGCCGGCGCGGCTGCGGGCGACCCACCCGGGAGAGCGCGCGGCCCGCGCCCGGCCGGCGTGGGCCGCCGGCACCATCCGCTTCGCGCCGAGCACCAGCACCACGAGTGAGGCGCCGGCGAGGAGAATCGGCGCCGCACTCACGGCCGCTCCCCCGCGTCGGCCGCGGCCCGGTCCGCCCACCCCTCGGCCGCCGCCGCCCATGCGACCCCGTCGCCGTCGCGCGTCCGGGTGCACAGCGACGTGAGCACCGGGCCGTCGGGCCCCGCCGCCACCGCGGCGAGCTCCACGATGCGGCGTCGCCCGTCCGGCAGGCGCGACTGGTGGACCACCAGGTCGAGCGCGCTGGCGACCTGCTCCTGCACCGCCCGGTACGGCAGGTCGACGTCGCCCATCAGCGCGAGCGTCTGGAGCCGCCGGACCGCGTCGGCGGGCGACGAAGCGTGGAGCGTCGAGAGCGACCCCTCGTGCCCCGTCGTCATCGCGGTGAGCATGTCGAGCGCCTCCGCGCCGCGGACCTCGCCGACCACGATGCGGTCGGGCCGCATCCGCAGGGCGTTCCGCACGAGCGCGCGGATCGGGACGGCGCCCGACCCCTCCAGCGATGGGGGCCGGCTCTCGAGCCGGACGACGTGCGGCAGGGCGATCCGCAGCTCGGCGGCGTCCTCGATGGTGATGACGCGCTCGCCGGGGGGCACCACCGCCGCCAGGGCCGCGAGCGTGGTGGTCTTGCCGCTGCCGGTGCCGCCGGTCACGAGCATGTTGCGCCGGGCCCGCACCGCGATCCCGAGCACGTCGCGCATGCGCTGGTCCATCGTGCCGAGGGCGACGAGATCGTCGCCGGTCAGCGGGCCGCCCCCGAAGCGGCGGATGGTCAGCGCCGGGCCGTCGAGGGCCAGCGGCGGGATGACGGCATTGACCCGCGAGCCGTCGGGCAGCCGGGCGTCGACCATCGGGCTGGCCTCGTCCACCCGCCGGCCGAGCGGCGCCAGGATGCGGTCGATCACGTGGAGCAGGTGGGCGGCGTCGGTGAAGCGCGCGCCCGCCGGCGTGATCCGCCCGGCGCGCTCCACGAACACGGCGCGGGGCCCGCAGACCATGATCTCGGTGACGGCCGGGTCGCGGAGGAGCGGCTCCAGGGGCCCGAGTCCGAGGGCCTCGTCGACCACCGCCTGGACCACGTCGGCACGGTCGGCCGCCGGGAGGATGTGCCGCTCCTCGTCGATGAGCTCGTCGACCAGCTCGGCCAGGTCGTCGCGGTCGGGAGCCGCCGCACCGGCGACGCGCGGGTCGCGGGCGGCGCGGGCGCGGAGGTGCTCGACGAGCGCGGGGTCGGTCATGGCGCCCACCCCGCCAGCTCTCCGGCCGCCCGCGCGAGCCGGGCCCGGCGCCCCTCCGGCCACCGGCCGCCCGCGAGGGCGCCGGCCTCGCGCGGCGACCACGGCAGGCTCCCCGCCACGGGCGCACCCACCAGGCGCTCGAGGGCCCGCGCGCTCACCTCCGCCCGCCCCGGCGCCCCGCCGACCACGAGGCCGCATCCCCCGTCGTCGCGGCGCGCCCGGAGCGCCGCGAGGGCGGCGGCCGCCCGGCGCGCGCCGCAGAGCGTGGGCGGGCAGACCAGGAGCAGCGTGTCCCCGCCGGAGCCGTCGGGCGGCAGCCCCGTGCCCGCGTCGACGACCACGGCGCCGTCCGGCCCGGCGGCGTCGCGCGCCGCGGCGACGAGCGCCGCCGTCGCGGCAGGCCGCCACGCCGCGCCGCTGCCAGGGCGGGCGGGCGCGGCGAGCAGGATGGTGCCGGACCGATGCACCCGGCCGGCGTGGCGCAGGTGGACCGCGGCCAGCTCGTCGGCGACGGCGAGCAGATCGGCCGTCGTGCGGTCGCCGATCAGATCCCACGATGCCGCCAGATCGCCCCGGTCGTGGTCGAGGTCGATGAGCCAGGCCGCGCCCGCCGCGAGCGCCAGCGCGGACGCGAGGGTGCTGGCCCCCGCGCCGCCGCCGACGCCGGCGACCACGGTGACCCGCGCGGAGGCGCTGATGGCCGCCGTCATGGCCGCGTTCATGGCGCCGCCACCGCGCGCGGCCCCGGCGCCGCCCCGACCTCCTCGGGCGGCCGGACGAGCAGCCGCACCTCGCGGGCGAAGTTGAGCGCCGCCGTGATGCGCAGCGCGTGCCGCGACTGGACGCGGAGGACGACCTCGCCCGGCCCGCCCGCCGGGTCGGCCGCGTCCGGCGTGCCCACGCCGAGGACCTCGGCGTCGGCGACGACGAGCGCCGTTCGGCCGGTGAGCCCCTCCCCCGTCGACGCGACGACGTCGACGCGCGCGCCCGGCCGGACACCCGCCGCCGCGGCGCCGGCCGCCGACAGGGGGACGGCGACGGCGCGCTCGCCCACGGCCAGAGGGCCCGGGCCGGCTCCGGGTGCGCCACCGAGGGCGGCCTGGGTGAGGGGCTCGCCGGCCGCGACGGGCGCCGCGATCCGGCGCCCGACGACGTCGGCGGGGTCGGCGATCATCCCCGGCAGTGCCGCGGACGCGGGCACCTCCGCGGTGGCCAGCGCCGTGTCCGCGGTGGCCTCGTCGATGAGCAGCCCCGTGCCGAGCGGCGCCCGGGCGACGACGACGCCGGCGGGCGGCGGCGCGGACCCGGCCCCGAGGTTGATGAACGCGGCGACCAGCCCGAGGGCGCCCGCGAGGACGATGAGGAGCCCGCCGCGCCGGCGGCGGGTCATCGGGCGTCCCCGTCCACGCGCGCACCGCAGCGGCCGCAGGGCCCGCCGGCCACGCCCCCGCCGGCGCACCCCGCGCACCGGCGCCACGCCCACCCGGCCCAACGGAGCAGCACGGCCGGCCGGGTGCGCGCCAGCGACGCGCCACCCGCGCCCGCAGCACTGGCGAGGCCCTCGAGGCGGCGCAGCAGGCCGTCGTCGTCGGCGCCCGCGCGGAGCGCGACGCCCAGGACCCAGGCCGCGGCGCACTCGTCGGCGGGCAGGGCGACGACGTCCGCGCCCATGAGCCGCGCGACCGGGCCGAGGGGCGACCCGGCCGGCGCCAGCGCGATCGCGCCCGCCCCGGCGGCGTCGATCGCCGCGACGGCCGCGTCCGCGGCCGGGGTCGCCTCACGGCGGCCGCGCGTGGCGGCGGCGGCCACCAGGACCAGCGACGGCGCGCCATCGGCAAGACCGGCGTCGCGGGCGACGACGCCGTCGGTGACGAGCGGCCTCATGCCGCGCGGGGGTCGTCGGCGGACGGGACGGCCAGCGGCAGACGCAGGCGGAAGCACGCCCCGGGCCCCGCCGGGTCGAGCGTGAGGGTGCCGTGGTGCTCCTCGGCGATCTCCCGGGCGATGGCGAGGCCGAGCCCGCTCCCCTCCCCCGCGGGTGCCGAGCCGCGGACGCCGGGAAGGAAGATCGCCTCGCGGTCGGCGGCGGGCACACCGCGTCCGCCGTCGCGGACGCGCAGCTCGGCGCAGCCGTCGACGCACGTCACCCGGATCGTCACCGTGCCGGCGGCGCCGGCGTGACGGACGGCGTTGCGGAGGAGGTTGTCGAGGGCCCGCTCCAGCCGCGCGGGGTGCCCCGCGACGGGCGCCGACGCGGCGGCCCGGAGCAGGCGGACGGTCACGTCGCGCTCCCGCCCGACGGCGGCGAAACGCTCGGCCGCCGCCCGGGCGAGCGCGACCAGGTCGGCGCCGCCGACGGGGGCCTCGGCGGGCGCCACGAGCCCCGCGAGGCCACGCGCGAGGCGCAGGACCTCGGCGTCGATGAGGGCGATCGTGCGCCGGCGCTCGGCGCGGCGGTCGCAGCGCTCGAGCCCGACGCAGAGACCGCGGATGACGGTGAGCGGCCCGTGGAGGTCGTGGACGGCCCGGTCCAGCGCGGGGGCGCCCATCTCAGGCGTCCTCCGGCAGCAGCCGGTAGCCGATGCCCCAGATGTTCACGACCCACCGCTCGGCCCCGCCGTGCGCAGCGAGCTTGCGGCGGAGCCGGCTGGCGTGGCTGTCGACCGTGCGGGTGCGCCCGGCGGACCGGTAGCCCCACACGTCGCGCAGCAGCTCGGTCTTCGTGACGACCCGGTTGGGGTCGCGGGCGAGTGCGTCGAGGAGCGCGAACTCCTTGGCCGACAGGTCCAGGCGGCGGCCGCCGAGCGTGGCCATGTGCCCGTGCCGGTCGATCGTGAGCGCGCCGACGCGGACCTCCTCGGCCACGAGGACGCCGCGGGACCGCCGGATGAGCGCACCGAGGCGCGCGAGCACCTCGGGATAGTGGAACGGCTTGGCCACGAAATCGTCGGCGCCCCGCTCGATCCCGCGGACGGCGGCGTGCGGGCTGGCCTCCCCGGAGAGCAGGAGGATCGGCAGCCCGCTGTCCCAGGCGCCGTCGGCGCGCCCGTCGCGGATGGTGCCGATCAGGTCGAGCCCGCTCATGCCGGGCAGCCCGACGTCGATGAGCGCCGCGTCGGGCCGCGCCCCGGCGAGCAGGGTCAGCGCCTCCTCGGCGCTGGCCGCCGACATCGGCGCGAACCGGTCGGCGATCAGGTTCTCGGCGAGGAACCGCCGGACCGTCGCGTCGTCCTCCACCACCAGGACCGAGGGCACCGCCCTCCCGAGTCCCACCGCCATCATCCGCCTCCCGCCCGTCGCTGCGGCCGCCCCGGTGGCGCCGCGTGATGGGGGCAAGAGGCGCGGGACGGTGCCGGATCACCCCCCGCCGCCGCGCAGTTCGTGCGCTCGGAGCGGGAATTCTCCGCCGTGGCGCGCCGGAGGACGCACCCGGCGCGCACGCCGGCGGCGCGCAGGACGCCGGCGCGGCACTCGACGGCGGCGCGCGCGCCGCGGCAGGCGGCGGCCCGGTTCCGCGGGAGTGGATCGGCCACCGCGAGCACCCTCCCGCCGCCGTCGACGAACGCGACGCCGATGGGCGCCCGCAGGAGCGCCGTGTGGACGGCGGCGCACCGGTCGATCCAGAGCGCCTCGTCGCCGCGGAGGTCCGGCGTGCCAAGCAGGCCGACCAGGCGGCGCAGGGGGCGATCCGCGACGTGGCAGCGGGCGGCGAGCGGCAGGCCGTCGGCGGTCAGCGGCAGCGGCGCCGGGTCGAGCCGGTCGATGCGGAGGCGTCCCACGTATCGACGGTGCCACCGCGGGCCGTCACGGGACTCGCGCGACGGCGCCGGGAGTCGCGCGTCCCTGCGCCGGTGTCGTAGCGTGCCCCGCGATGCCCGACCCCGGCGACCACACCGAGCACCCCGGGATCCGCCCCGTCCGCCGGGTGGTCGCCGCGACCGGCGCCGGCGGCGCCCCCGGGATCGTCATGGAGGGGCCCTCGCCCCACGTGACCACCCTGCCGGGGATGCCGGCGACGCTCGGCCTGACCGATGTGTGGGCGTCCACCGGGATGCCCCCGGCGAACGACCCGTCGGACGCCGACCCGGTCCCGGCGGAGTTCGCGATCGGCCCCGCCGCCGACGGCACCCTGTTCCGCGTGGTGCAGTTCCCGCCCCGGGAGGGCGACCCGCTCTGGCACCGCACGGACACCCTGGACTACAACGTCGTCGTCAGCGGGGAGGTCTGGCTGCTGGTGGAGGGCGGCGACGAGGCGCGCCTCGGGCCCGGCGACTGCGCCGTGGTGCGCGGCGTGACCCACGCCTGGGAGAACCGCGGCACCGAGCCCTGCGTGCTGGCCGCCGTCGCGATCTCCGCCCCGCCCACCTCCTGATCCGGCCGGTGCCCCTGAACCACGAGATCGCGGGCGACGGGCCGCCCCTGGTGCTGCTGCCCTGCCTGGGGGCCGACCTGTCGTGCTGGGGCTTCCAGGTGCCCGCCTACGCGGAGCGGTTCCGGTGCATCTCCGTCGACCTGCCGGGCGTGGGCCTCTCCCCGCCCCCGGCCGGGGCGACGTCCACGGCCCGCCAGGCCGACGAGGTGGCCGCCCTGCTCGACGCGCTCGGCATCGCGCGCGCCCACGTGGCGGGCGTGTCCCTCGGCGCCGCCGTGGCCACCCAGCTCGCCGCCCGGCATCCCGAGCGGGTCGCGAGCCTGGGCCTGCACAGCGGGTGGGTCACGACCGACGCCTACATGCGTGCCGTGCTGGCCTCCTGGTCGACGCTCGCGGCGGCCATGCCGACGGTCGCCGACGCCGTGGTGGAGGGGATCTTCCCGTGGGCGTTCACGGCGGAGATGTACGCGACGCGGCCCGAGGTGCTGGAGGAGTTCGGCGCGATCGCGCGGAGCCGCCCGCCCCAGCCGCTCGCGGGCTTCCGCGCCCAGGTCGAGGCGGTCGACGGCCACGACGCCGGCGACCTGCTGTCAGGGATCCGGGTTCCCACCCTCGTGACCGCCGGCGACCGGGACCAGCTGACGCCCGTGCGCTCCGCCACCGCCCTGGCCGGGGGGATCCCCGGCGCCGAGCTGCGGATCCTTGACGGCCTGTCCCACGCCGGGTTCAACGAGGATCCCGACCGCTTCACCGAGGTCACCCTCGGCTTCCTGGCGACGGTCTCCTAGGCGGCGCAGGTGGCGATGCTGCGCGTGACGCCGGCCTCGAACCGGCCGGCGCGGCTGATCGCGGCCTGGGCGGCGGCCGCGTCCACGCCCTGGAAGGCGATCCCGGCCCTGCGGTAGGCCGTCATCGCCCGGGTGGCCTGCTCGATCGCATTGGCGTAGCAGGCGGGCAGCGGGCGGGTGTCGAGGCCCTCCAGCCGCTCGACCGCGTCGTCGGCGGCGGCGCGCAGGTCGCGGCCCATGCCGCGCAGGCACTGGCGGCTGCCGCACGTGTCGAGCCCGTCCGCGGCGGTGGAGACGTTGGTGAAGGCGTCGCGCAGCACGGCGGCCGCGGCCACGCGCGACCCGTCGCCGGAGGCCTCCGGAACAGCGTCGGTGCCACCGCCGCAGCCGGCGACCGCCAGGGCCAGCACGACGAGAAGTGCCACGGCTCGGGCGCTCACGGGCGGGATGCAACCAACCGGAGACGCCCGATTCACCTGGACGGGGGTCGAGGAAGGGGCGTCCGGAGGGACGGGATCCGTGGCCGTCAGGCGGGTCTGACAGGCCGTCCGACCCCCGTTGCTACATTCGGGCCGATGGGTCAGGCGCCCCTCTCACCCGACTACTCGAGCGGCCACGACTTCGCGGTCGAGATCGAGGGCGTCCGCTTCCGGTTCAATTCCGACGACTTCGCGTCGCGGACCGGGGCCGCCGCCGTGCGGCTGGGTCTGCTCCCCCGCGCCGCGCTGGGCCCCGCGGAGCTGCGCGACCTGGTCGCGCTGGCCGCCCACGGGCGCATCGCGCGGCCGTCGAGCCCGCTCGCCGCGCACATCGCGGCCCACGGCGCCGCGCTCGAGTGGAAGGGGCGCGACGTGGTCCACTGGCTGCGGCGGCTGATCTTCCGCGGCGCGTGGATCGACCAGCAGATCACGGACGGGCGGATCATCCCGGTCTGGGACGAGGCACACGGTTTCCGGTACCGCAGCGCCACCACCGGGCAGCCGGCCGCCGTCGAGCCCGCCCTCCCGGACTGGTCCGGGAGGGCGTACCGGCGGTGACGAGGGCGCAGACGCCGCAGGAGGTGCTGGAGGCGGTCCGCCGCCTCGAGGACGACCTGCAGCAGATCCGGGCCCGGGCGCGCGAGCGCGAGCGCGACATGGACAGCCTGCGCACGGCGCTCGCGCAGGACGCCGCCCGGGAGCGCCAGGCGCTCGTGGAGGACATGGAGCGGCTGGTCGACCTGATCGGGACGAGCTGGCGGTCGACCCACGACCAGATCGCCGAGCTGACCACCGAGGTGCGCAACCTGCGTCACTTCGCCGAGACGACGGCGGACATGCTGCGCGGCGCCAGCGTGGAGCTGCACCTCGGCGGCCAGATGAACGGACGGCACGAGGCGCCGCTCAGCTGAGCTGATGGTGGGCGCCGCCAGGGCGGGCCCCCCGCGGGTCAGTCGGAGGGGTGGAGCGCCCCCTGGAGCGCCGCGAGGGACCGGGCGAAGAGCAGGCCCATCGCATCGGCGGCATCGTCCGGCGTGGCCTGCGGCTGGAGCGCCCGCAATCCCGCGGACGTCATCACCACGGCCTGTTGGATGACCTGCCAGCGGTCGACGCCGGTCAGGGGCTGCCCGCCGGACTCGGCCTGCATCTCCTCGAACGCCTCGCGCTGGGCGCGCATCAACTCCTTGAGGCGCTCCTTGAACTCCTCCCCCGCCCCCTCGCCGAACGCGAAGGAGAAGGGGAAGTCGCTGTCGTCACTCATGTCCTGAAGCCTCCCAACGAGGGCTCCTAGAGGTGGATCTCCCGGATGATCGCCGGAGAGAGGAGGTGCACCGTGTCAACGAAGCGCACGGTGTTCCCCACCAAGTCCATCACGATCGAGTGCGTTCGCGCCCCGTCCGCGAAATAGCGCACGCCCTTCAGCAGGTTGCCGTCGGTCACGCCGGTGGCGATCACGTACAGCGGGCTGGGCGCCAGGTCGCGGGTGCCGTAGACCGTCGCGGCGTCGTGCATGCCGAACTCGGCCATCTTGGCCAGGTCCTCGTCGTGGCGCGGCGCCATCTTCGCCTGGATCTCGGCGCCCAGGCACTCGAGCGCGGCGGCGGTGATGACCCCCTCCGTGGAGCCCCCCATGCCCACGTAGAGGTGGTCGCCGGTGCCGCGGACGGCCACCGACAGGCTGGCGGTGATGTCGCCGTCGGGGATCAGGCGGATGCGGGCGCCGGCGTCGCGGATCTCCTGGATGAGGTCCGCGTGCCGCGGCCGGTCGAGCACGATGACCGTGGTGTCGCGCACCGCGCGGCCGTTGCAGCGGGCCACGATCTCGATGGTCTCGCGGATGGGGGCGTTGATGTCCACCCGCCCCTTCGCGCTGGCGCCCACCACGAGCTTCTGCATGTAGATGTCCGGGGCCGGCAGCAGGCCGCCGGGCTCGCCGATGGCGCAGATGGCCACCGCGCCGCTGTCGCCGCGGGCCACCAGGTCGGTGCCCTCGAGGGGATCGACCGCGATCTCGCAGGTCATGCCCCCGTCCCCGAGGACCTCCCCCACGTACAGCTCCGGGGCCTCGTCCTTCTGCCCCTCGCCGATGACCACCGTCCCGTTGATGGGCATCGCGCCCAGCTCGGCGCGCATGGCGTCCACGGCGGCCTGGTCGGCGGCGTGGTTGTCCCCGCGGCCCAGCCAGCGGGCCGACTCGATCGCCGCGCGCTCGGTGACCTTCAGGAAGCCGACGGCGCGGACGTTGTGCTTCCAGGTGTCCTGCGAGATCGCCACCGGCTAGGCCTTCGCGCCGCGCGCGAGGCGGGCCTGGTAGTCGTCGGTGAAGGTCTCGATCCCCTTCTGCGTCAGCGGGTGCTGGAGCATCTGGTAGAAGACCTTCGGGGGGATCGTGGCGATGTGGGCGCCCATCCGGGCCGCCTCCGTCACGTGCACCGGGTTGCGCACCGACGCGGTGATCACCTCGGTGTCGTACAGGGAGGCCTCGAGCGCCTCGACGATCTCGCGCAGGTGCTCCAGGCCATCCTCGCCGATGTCGTCGAAGCGGCCCAGGAACGGCGAGACGAACGCCGCGCCGGCCGACGACGCCAGCAGCGCCTGCGGGGCCGTGAACACCAGGGTCATGTTGACCCGGATCGACTCCTTCGCGAGGGCGCTCGTGGCGGCCAGCCCCTCGGCCGACATCGGCAGCTTCACGACGATGTTCGGGTGGATCGCGGCCAGCCGCTTCCCCTCCTGGACCATGTCGCCGCGCGCCTCGGCCACGACCTCGGCGGACACGGGTCCGTCGACGAGCTCGCAGACCCGGCGGTAGATGTCGTCCGGCTCACCCTCGACCTTGCCGAGGAGCGTCGGGTTGGTGGTGACGCCGGCCAGGACGCCCCAGCCGGCGATCGTCTCGATGTCGGCCAGGTCGGCCGTGTCGACGAAGAGCTTCATTGCCTGCCCCTCCCTGGAGCGTGCAGAACGGATCCCCCTCTTTCGAGGCTACACCGGCCCGGATCACTTCGGAACGTCGTGCCAGCGGGCGGGTGTCCCTGTGACGAGCGCGTCGGCCACGTCCATCGCGGACCGGAGGAACCCCACGTCGTGTACCCGGAACACGGTGGCGCCACGCGCCCGGCACCACGTCATGGCGGCGGTGGTCGCAGGCAACCGGTCGGGGGCGAGCAGCCCGGTCAACGCCCCCAGCACCTTCTTGTTGGAGATGGGGACGAACACGGGGCGGCCGACGGCCACGACCTCGTCGATGCGCCGCAGCAGCTCGAGGTCCTGGGGCGGCGACTTGCCGAGCCCCACACCCGGGTCGACGACGATCCGCTCCGGCGGGATCCCCGCCGCGCCCGCCCGCGCCAGCGCCTCGTGCGCCCACGCCACCACGGCCTGCGGCACGTCGACGTCCGGGAAGCTCGTGGGGCGGACCTTGGGCTCGCCGAAGAAGTGCGTCAGCACCACGCCCACGTCCCCCTCGGCGGCGACCGCCGCCATCCCCGGATCGCGCAGGCCGGTGGGGTCGTTGAGGATCGACGCGCCCGCGGCGATGCCGGCCCGCGCGACCTCCGGCTTGAACGTGTCCACCGCGACCGGGACGTCCAGCTCCGCGGCGAGCGCCCGGATGACCGGCACCACCCGGCCGGCCTCCACGTCGACCGGCGTGTGCTCGGAGAAGCGGAGCGACTCGCCCCCCACCTCGACCACGTCGGCGCCCTCCGCGGCGAGGCGCCGGCCGTGGGCGATCGCCGCCTCCGTGCCGGCGTGGGCGCCCGCGTCCGAGAACGAGTCGGGGTTGGCGTTCACGATGCCGACCAGGCGGCCGCGGCCGCAGTCGATGACGCCCCGCGCGTGGTGCCAGCGCAGGCCGGCGCCCGCGGTCACCCCACCGCGCGCGCCAGGCGCAGGTCGGCGCCCCCCGTCCAGCGGGCGCGGACGCCGACCGGGGTGGGCCGGCACGGCCGGACGGTGCCGGTCACGTGCGCCCGGCGCAGGGCCTCCGCGGCCGCGTCGACGACGCGGTCGGAGAACTCTCGCCGGCACCACAGCAGCATCGTGGGCCCCGAGCCGGAGATGGTGGCGCCCAGGCAGTCGCGGCCGTCCACCACCGCCCGGATCTCGTCGATGCCCGCCACCATCGGCCCCCGGTACGGCTCGTGGAGCCGGTCCTGGAGCACCTCGGGCAGGTCGTCCATCCGCCCCTCCGCCAGCGCCAGGGCCAGGCCGACGGCGTTGGCGAGGGTGTCGGAGGCGTCCTGGAGCGGCACCTGCGCGGGCAGCGCCCGCCGCGCGGCGGTGGTGGAGGTGCGGCTCTCGGGGACGACGGCCACGAAGCCCAGGTCGTCGGGCACCGGCACCGGCCGCGCGACCGGACCGGGGCCGACGGCGATCATGCCGCCGGTGAGGCAGGCGGCCGCGTTGTCGGCGTGGCCCTCGATCTCGGTGGCGCGCCGCAGCAGGTCGTCGGGCGTCCAGCGCAGGCCGCCCAGGGCGTTCGCGGCCACCAGGCCCGCGCACACGGCCGCCGCCGACGAGCCCAGCCCGCGGCCCAGTGGGATGCGGTTGCGGCATTCGACGTGCAGGCCGTCGAGCGACCCGAGGCCGGTGGCGAGCGCGCGGCAGAAGAGGTTGGAGGCGTCCTCGGCCAGCTCGCTGGCGCCCTCCCCCGTGACCGTCACTTCCAGCGGGCCGGGGCGGCGCTGCACCACCACCGCGTTCCCCAGGTCGAGGGCGACGGCGAGGCAGTCGAACCCGGGGCCGAGGTTGGCCGAGGTGGCCGGGGCGCTGACGGTGAGGGACTCGAGCGGGGTGGTCACGGGCCGAACACCCCCTCCTCGACCGCGTCCAGGTCGGCGGGGAGGCGGCGGACCGGCTCGGCGTCGACGATCGCCGTGTCCGGGTCCTTCAGGCCGTGACCGGTGAGCACGCAGACGACGGTCTCGCCGCGGGCGAACTCCCCCGCCTCGGCGCGCTGGATGAGTCCCGCGACCGACGCCGCCGACGCCGGCTCGCAGAACACGCCCTCCTCGGACGCCAGCATCCGGTAGGCCGCGAGGATCTGGGAGTCGCTCACCGCCGCCACGGCGCCGCCCGACTCGCGCATCGCGTCGAGCGCCTGGCCGCCCCGGGCGGGGTTGCCGATGCGGATGGCGGTGGCGACGGTCTCGGGGCGGGCGATCGTGTGTCCCTCCACCAGCGGCGCGGCGCCCGCGGCCTGGAAGCCGTAGAGCCGCGGCAGCCTCCGCGCGCGCTCCGCCTCGCGATATGCCTGGAACCCCAGCCAGTACGCCGAGATGTTGCCGGCGTTGCCGACCGGGATGCACAGGACGTCGGGCGCGTCGCCCAGGTCGTCGCACACCTCGAAGGCCCCGGTCCGCTGCCCGTCGATGCGGTACTCGTTGAGGCTGTTGACCAGGGCGATGGGGTGGCGGTCCACCAGCTCGCGCACCACCGTCAGCGCGTCGTCGAACGACCCGTCCAGCGCGAGCACCCGGGCGCCGTGGGCCAGGGCCTGGGCCAGCTTGCCGGCGGCGATCTTGCCCTCCGGGATCACGACGGCTGCGGTCAGGCCGGCGCGGGCGGCGTAGGCGGCGGCCGAGGCGGAGGTGTTGCCGGTGGACGCGCAGATGACGGCGGTGGCGCCCTCCTCGACGGCCTTCGAGACCGCCATCGTCATGCCGCGGTCCTTGAACGACCCGGTGGGGTTCATCCCCTCGAGCTTCGCGTGGACCTGGATGCCGTAGCGCTCCGACAGCCGGGGCAGCGGTACGAGCGGCGTCCCGCCCTCCCCCAGCGACACGATCGGCGTGTCCGGGCCGACCGGCAGGAAGTCGCGGTAGCGCTCGATGAGTGGCGTCACCGCGCGTCGCCCCCCGCGCCGGAGCCGAGCACCCGCAGCATCACCGGCTCGCCCTGCACCTCGTCGAGCGCCCGGACGCGCTCCAGCGCCCGCGCCATCCGCGCCTCGGAGCCGCTGTGGAGCACCAGCACCAGGCGCGCCTGGTCGCCGGTGCCGCTCTGCACCACGGTGCGGATGGAGAGCTCGGCGTCGCCGAAGATCGACGCCACCCGGGCGAGCACGCCCGGCCGGTCGTCGACGGCCATCCGCACGTAGAAGGCCGAGTCCACCTCGCCGGGGGGCGCCACGTCGCGGCCGGCGTCGACGAGCGCGTTGTGCAGGAACGACCCCTGGTGGGTGCCGAGGATCGACAGGATGTCGGCCACCACGGCCGAGGCGGTCTCGTCGCCGCCCGCGCCGGGGCCCACCAGCATGATCTCCCGGGTCGCCCGCGACTCCAGCAGCACGGCGTTGTCGGGGCCCTCGATGGCGGCGAGCCGGTGGCCGCGCGGCACGAGCGCCGGGTAGACGCGCACGCTCACCGAGCCGTCCAGCAGGCGCGCCACGCCCAGCAGCTTCACCACGAAGCCGAGGGAGCGGGCGTGGCCCATGTCCTCGGCCTGGAGCCGGTCGATGCCCTCGTACGGCACGTCGTCGATCCGCACCCGCGAGTGGAACGCGATCGACGAGAGGATCGCCATCTTGGCGGCGGCGTCGGCCCCGTTGACGTCCTCGGTGGGGTCGGCCTCGGCGTAACCGAGCTCCTGGGCCCGCCCCAGCGCCTCCTCGTACGAGAGCCCGCCCCGGGACATCTCGGTGAGGATGAAGTTGGTGGTGCCGTTGACGATGCCGGTGACCTGGGTGATGTCGGCCGCCAGCAGCGACTCGCGCAGCACCTTGATCACGGGAATCGCGGCGCAGGCGGACGCCTCGAACCGCAGCTCGGCGCCGGCGGCCTCCGCGGCCTGGAGCAGCTCCGGCCCGTGGCGCGACAGCAGCTGCTTGTTGGCCGTGACCACCGACGCCCCGCGCGCGATGGCGCGCTGGAGGTGGTCGAGGGTCGGGTCGAGCCCGCCCATCACCTCCACCACGATCGACACGGTGGGGTCGTCGAGGATCTCCGCGGGGTCGGTGGTGATGAGCGACGGGTCGATCCCCGGGCGCTCCTTGGCGGGGTCGCGCACCAGCACCTTCGCGACCTCCAGCCGGTGGCCGGACGCGCGCTCGATGGTGGCGCCGCCGTCGATGAGCGTGCGCACCACGGCCTGGCCGACCGTCCCGCAGCCGAGCAGGCCGATGCGCACGGGGCCGCCGTCGCGGCGGTCGTCGCCGGTCACACGTCCCGCGCGAGCAGGTCGGCGTACGTCTCGCGGCGCGTCACGAGACGGGCCTCGCCGGCGTCGGCGAACACGACGGCCGGGCGGGTCACGCCGTTGTAGTTCGAGGCCATGGCCACACCGTAGGCGCCCGTGGCCGGAAGGCACACCAGGTCGCCGACGGCGACCGGCGGCAGGCCGGCCTCGGCCACCAGGACGTCGCCGCTCTCGCAGTGCTTGCCGACCAGGCGGAACGTCTCGGTGGGCTCGGCGTCGGCCCGGTTCGCCAGGAGCGGCTCGTACACCGCGCCGTAGAGCATCGGGCGCAGCAGGTCGCTCATCCCGCCGTCCACGGCGGCGTACGTCCGCACCCCGGGGACGACCTTGGTGGAGCCGACCCGGTACACCGTCACGCCGGCGCGGCCGACGATGCTGCGGCCCGGCTCGACCATGATCCGCGGCATCGGCAGGCCCACCCGCGTCCACTCGTCCTGGACCGCGATGACCACGGCCTCCGCGTAGTCCTCGACGGCGGCGGGATGGTCGCCGCGGGTGTACGCGATCCCCAGGCCGCCGCCCATGTCCATCACGCGGAGGTCCTCACCGCCGACGGACTTCGCGAAGTCGGCGACGATCGCCGCGGCGGCGGCGTAGCCGGAGAGGTCGAACAGCTGCGACCCGATGTGGCAGTGGAGCCCCTCGAGGCTCAGCGAGCGTGCGTCGCGGACGGCGGCGACGGCCTCCGTGGCGGGGCCGCCCTCGATCGAGAACCCGAACTTCGAGTCGAGCTGCCCCGTCGAGATGTAGGAGTGCGTCGAGGGCTTCACGCCCGGGGTCACGCGGATCAACACCCGCTGGCGCACCCCGCGGGCCGCGGCCTCGCGGTCGAGCAGGGCGATCTCGTCGAGGTTGTCGACGATGATCGTGCCGACTCCGGCGTCGAGGGCCTCGCCGATCTCGCGGGCGTCCTTGTTGTTGCCGTGCATGTGGATCCGCTCGGGCGGGAAGCCGGCCTGGAGCGCCGCGAACAGCTCGCCCCCCGAGGCGACGTCCACCGACAGCCCCTCCTCGCGGGCGAGGCGCAGCATCGCCTGGCCGAAGTAGGCCTTGCTGGCGTAGATCACCTCGGACTCCGGCTGGAGCGCGGCGAACGCGTCGCGGTACGCGCGGGCCATCGCGCGCAGCGCGCCCTCGTCGTAGACGACGAGCGGCGTCCCGTGCTCCTCGGCCAGCGCCACGAGGTCGCACCCGCCGATCGACAGGTGGCCCTCGGAGGTGACCGTCGCCGAGGGAGGCAACACCTGGTCGAGCGGCATCATTGACGGGCGGACGGTACCAGATCCCCCTGTGCGAGCCTGCCGGGGTGCCCGCCTCCCCCGCGACCCTCCACTGGCCCGCCCCGGCGGGCGCGCCGGGGGTCCTGATCGTCCCCGGATACGGCAGCCGCAAGGAGAACCATCGCGACTTCGGCGAGGCGGTGCGGGCGGCCGGGATGGCGGCCGCCGCGGTCGACCTCCGCGGCCACGGCGCGACCGGCGGGGCGCTGGACGGCCGGGTGCTCGACGACGTCGCGGCCGCCCTCGACGCGCTGGCCGCGGCCGGGCACGCGCCGCTCGGGATCCGGGGGTCGTCGATGGGCGCGATGCTCGCCCTGCACGCCGCGGCGTCCGACGCGCGGGTGCGGGCGGTGGTGGCGATCTGCCCGGCCCGCCCGGAGCGCCTGGCCGACCGGATCGGCGCCGACTGGCCGCGGGCCCTGCCGCTGGCGCCCGCCGTGGCGCGCGACGACGGCGTGGCGCGGGGCTACTGGCACGCCACCGGCGACGAGGCGGTGCCGTGGGGCGCCACGTTCGCGCTCGCGGGGGTCACCCCCCAGCCGATGCGCCTGCGGATCGCCCTCGGCGGAGGTCACAACACCCTCCAGCACGACCCCGCCGTGATCGCGGAGACGGTCGCGTTCCTGGGGACCCACCTCCGGGCGTGAGCGCCCTCGACGCGCTCGATCGCGAGATCACGGGGTGCCGCGCCTGCCCCCGCCTGGTGGCCTGGCGCGAGGAGGTGGCGCGGGTGAGGCGGCGGGCGTTCACGGACCAGGAGTACTGGGGGCGCCCGGTGCCGGGGTTCGGCGACCCGGAGGCGTGGCTCATGATCGTGGGGCTCGCCCCCGCGGCCCACGGCGCCAACCGGACGGGGCGGGTGTTCACCGGCGACCGCAGCGGCGACGTGCTGTTCGCCGCCCTCCACCGGGCCGGCCTGGCGAACCAGCCCACGTCGGTCGCGGCCGACGACGGCCTGCACCTCACCGGGTGCCGGGTCGCCGCAGCCGTGCGCTGCGCCCCGCCCGCGAACCGGCCGACCCCGGAGGAGCGCGACCGCTGCCTGCCCTTCCTGCGACGGGAGCTGGACCTGATGCCCGGTGCCGGGGTGCTCATGGCGCTGGGCGCCTTCGGCTGGGACGCGACGCTGCGGGCGCTGGAGGCGCCGCGGCCGTGGCCCCGCTTCGGACACGGCGCCCACGCCGAGGTCGGCGGCCGGAGGCTGCTGGGCAGCTACCACCCCAGCCAGCAGAACACGTTCACCGGGCGCCTCACCCCGGCGATGCTGGATGACGTGCTGGCGCAGGCGGCCGGCCTGCGGGGGACGGAGGGCTCGCCGTGGACCGCCTGAGGTCGCCGTACGCGGCGGCCGTCGTCCTGGCAGGGGTCCTCGCCGCGGTCGCCTACGCCGGCTTCCTGTTCGACCTCTTCGACGACGCGGGTGGCCTCGACCTGAGCGTCGTGAGCTCGCTGGAGACGTCGGGCGAGCCCGAGGCCGGCCTCCTGCGCACGCTGGACGTCGTCTCCGGGCTGCTGACCCTGGCACTGGTGCCGTTCCTCGCCGCCGCGCTGCCGCCCGGCAGGTGGCGGGCCGTGACGGCGTGGTCGCTCGTCGTGTTCGCGGCGGGCGGCATCCTGGCGGCGCTGGTCCCGCTGCCCTGCGCCGACGGGACCCCGGGGTGCCCGGCCGGCGCGGGCGAGCGCGCGCAGGCGGCCGTGCACGACGCCGCCACCGTCGTGTCGACCCTCGCGGTGCTCCTGAGCGCCGCCGCCGTCGTCATGGCGCTGCGGCGCACCGGACCGGCGTGGATGACCTGGGCGGCCCTCCTGGTCGTGGCGGTCGGCGTGACCACCGGGGTCGCATACGTCATCGCCGACCTGGCGTCGGCCGACGATGCGGTCGGCATCGCGCAGCGCCTCCAGATCCTCTGCGTCTCGGCGTGGCTCGTGTGCATCGGCGTCCACGCCGCCGGGCCCATCGCGTCCCGCCGCTCCGCCTCCCCGCCGTAGCCGGTCGGCAGGGTTACGGGTTAGGGTCGCATTCGTCGCGCGAGGCCTGCAGGGAGGGCGATGACCGAGGACGGAATTCCGGGGGAGCACGTCGGAGGGGGCGCCGCGGCGCCCCCGGGTCTTCGTGGGAGCGCCGCCGCCCAGCGGCTGCGCCGCCTGGCCAAGGTCGAGGCCCTGCGGGAGGCGGGGGTCGACCCCTACCCGGTCACGTACTCGCGCACCCGGACGCTGGCCGAGATCCGCGAGACCCACCGCGCGCTCGGCGCGGGCGAGGAGACGGGCGACGCGGTGAGCATCGCCGCCCGGGTCATGCTGAGGCGCGACCACGGGGCGCTCATCTTCCTGACCGTCAAGGACGAGAGCGGGTTCCTGCAGGTGATGTGCTCGCGCGGCGAGATGGGCGACGACGCCTTCGCCGGGGCCCGCGACATCGACGCCGGCGACTGGATGGGCTTCGAGGGCCGGGTGGTCGCGAGCCGGACGGGCGAGCTGTCGGTGCTCGCCTCGGCCACGCGGCTGCTCGGGAAGGCCCTGCGGCCGCTGCCGGACAAGGCCCGCCCGCTGAAGGACCCCGAGATCCGCGCCCGCCAGCGCTACCTGGACCTGATCGTCACGCCCGACGCACGGCGCGTCGCCGACGTGCGCACCACCACCCTCGCCGCCATCCGCGGGTTCATGGCCGGGCGCGGCTTCACGGAGGTCGAGACGTCGGTCCTCCAGGCCGAGGCGGGCGGCGCCACCGCGCGGCCCTTCATCACGCACCACAACGCGCTCGACATCGAGATGTACCTGCGGATCGCGCTGGAGCTGCACCTGAAGCGCCTCATCGTGGGGGGCTACGAGAAGGTCTGGGAGATGAGCCGCGTCTTCCGCAACGAGGGCGTCGACGCCCGTCACAACCCCGAGTTCACGATGCTCGAGGCCTACCAGGCGCTGGCGGACTACCGCGACATGATGGTGCTGACCGAGGAGATGGTCGGCGCCGCCGCGCACGCCGCGATCGGGCGGACCACCATCCAGGTCAACGGCCGGCCGGTCGACCTGGCCCCGCCGTGGCGGCGGGCGACGATGTACGAGCTCATCGAGGAGCACGCGGGGGTGGTGATCCACCCGTCGATGCCCCTCGAGGAGGCGCGCGCCCTGGCCGACGCGCACGGGGTGGAGTACGAGGGCTTCTGGGGCAGCGGCCGGATCTGCAACGAGTTCTACGACCGGTTCGTCGAGGATCAGCTGCTGGGGCCGGTCTTCGTGTGCGACCACCCGCGCGAGATCTCGCCGCTCGCCCGCGCCCACCGCGACGACCCGACCCTCGTGGAGCGGTTCGAGGTGGTCATCGGCGGCCGCGAGCTGGCCAACGCCTACAGCGAGCTGACCGACCCCATCGACCAGCGCGAGCGCTTCGAGGACGAGGCCCGCGCCAAGGCGGCCGGCGACCCCGAGGCCGGCGACGTCGACGAGGACTACCTGCGGGCGATGGAGCTCGGCATGCCCCCCACCGGGGGTCTCGGGATCGGCATCGACCGCCTGGTGATGCTGCTCGCCGAGGTGCCGACCATCCGGGACGTGCTGCTCTTCCCCACCCTGCGCCCCGAGGCGGGCGACGCCGTGACGCCGCCGCGGCGCCTGCTGCCGCTCACGGCGCGCGCCCCGCAGCCGGGGCCGCCGGCGCCCGTCACTCGAGCGGAGCCCAGCCCCCGCCCCGAGCGGCTGGTGCTGCCGTCCAACGGGGGTGGCCGCGCCACCCGGCGCGGCGTGCTGAGCGCGCTCGTGGGGGTCGCCGGGCTCCTGAGCCTGCTGACCGCCCTGCCGGCGGTCCACTCGCGCTTCGGCGGGACGCTCCTGGGCGTCGAGGGGCGGGCCGGGGCGAGCATCGCGTCGGTGGTCATCGGCGCGATGACGCTGCTCGCCGCCGGGCGGCTGGCGGCCGGCAAGCGGACCGCCTTCTACGCCGTGCTCGTCCTGCTGGTGGGCGCGACGGTCGTGCACATACTGAAGGGGCCGCACCCCGTCGCGGCCATCCTGTGCGGCGCGCTGGCGCTGGCGCTCGTGTGGTGCCGGGACGACTTCCCGGCCCCCGGCGACCCACCCTCCATCTGGGCCGCGGTGCGCTTCGTGCCCATCTACCTGGGCGTGGTGCTGCTGTACGGGACCATCTCGCTGCTGATCGAACGCGACCACGTCAGCCCCGGGCTGAGCATCGGGGGCGTGCTCGAGACCACGTTCGGCGGCCTGGTGGGGCTCGACGGTCCGTACACGTACGACAGCGGCGTGTTCAAGGAGTTCTTCGCCGACTCGCTGCTGGCCCTCGGGATCCTGGGGCTGCTGCTGTTCGGCTTCCTCGTCACCCGCACGTTCGTCCTGCGCGAGCGGGTGCCCCAGGCGGACCGCGAGCGCGCCGACGCCCTCGTGCACGCCTACGGCTCGGACACGCTCGCCTACTTCTCCCTTCGCGACGACAAGAGCCTGTTCTTCTCGTCGGACGGGCAGGCGATGATCGCGTACACGTTCCTGAAGGGATACGCGCTGGCGTCCGGCGACCCCATCGGCGCCGAGGGCTCCACCGACCTCGTGATCGACGAGTTCCGCGCCTGGTGCGACGAGCGCGGCTGGCGGACGGCGTTCCTGGCGGTCCGCGAGGCCGACGTCCCCGGCTACGAGCGCCGTGGGATGCACGCGGTCTACCTCGGCGACGAGGCGATCATCCGCTGCGACACCTTCGACATCCACGCTCCGGGGATGAAGAAGCTGCGCGGCTCCGTGCAGCACGTGGGTCGCGGCCACGCGATGACCATCATCCGCGAGTCGGACGCCGGGCCGGAGCTGGTGAAGGAGCTCAACCACATCAGCGAGCTCTGGCGCGGGAAGGACCCCGAGCGCGGCTTCACCATGGCGCTGAGCCAGGACGTCGAGGGCGTCAGCGAGGACATGATCCTCTGCATCGCCCGCGACGAGGCAGGCGTGGTGGCGGGCTTCCTGCGGTTGGTCCCGTGCTTCGGGTCCGAGCCCGGCTACTCGCTGGACCTGATGCGCCGCAACCCGTCGGCGCCGAACGGGATCACCGAGTTCCTGATCGTGCGCGCGGCCGAGGAGCTGGGGCGGATGGGCGTCGTGCGGCTCTCGATGAACTTCGCCGCCTGGGGGCGCCTGTTCGACGCCGACGCCGAACTCGGCCCCGGGGACCGGACGCTCAAGTGGATCATCAGCAAGCTCAACCCGTTCTTCCAGATCAAGTCCCTGCACGACTTCAACGAGAAGTTCCAGCCGGAGTGGCTGCCGCGCTCGATCGTCTTCGACGCGACGGCGGACCTCCCGCGCGTCGGGATCCTGTACGCCGGCGTGGAGGGCTTCCTCAACGTGCCGCTGCTCGGCCCCCTGCTCGTCCCCCCGGTGGTCTCCCAGCGGGCATGAGGCTCGCCATCGCCGCTGCCGCGCTCCTGGCCGTCACCGCCCTGGTGACGGGCTGCGGCACGGCCGACTTCGACAGCGGCGCCTCGTTCCCCGAGGCCGAGCAGGCGTTCCGGGCGGCGGGGCTGCAGATCTGCTCCACGACCACCCCGGAGGTGCGGGCACCGGACGCCACCGCCGAGCGCGTCTACGACCTGCAGCGCACCTGCGACCGGGACGACGGCGACGGCGTGCTCGTCACCGTGACGGAGTACCCCACCGAGGGCGACCGCGACGCGGCCCTCGGCCGCTACGACGCGCAGGCGCGGCCGGCAGGGGTGCTGTGGACGCTGGGGACGCTCACCATCTCGGCCTCGGGCGACCGGGACGGCCGGGCGGTGGACGACCTGACCGGGGCCCTCGACGACGCGGGGGCGAAGTGACCGGGCGGGGCGTCGGCCTGGGCGTCTTCGCCCTGGCGATGATCAACGTCGCGGCGATGGTGAGCCCGCGCAACCTGCCGATGATGGCCGAGTACGGCTGGGGGGCGATCTTCTTCGTGGTGATCGCCGTCCTGATCTTCCTGATCCCCGTGTCGCTGGCGATCTCCGAGCTGGCCACGGCGTGGCCGCGCAACGGCGGCGTCTATCCCTGGGTGAAGGAGGCGTTCCACGGGCGCACCGGGTTCCTGGCCGTCTGGTGCGACTGGTCCGAGAACCTCGCGTGGTTCCCCACCGTCCTGGCGTTCACCGCCGGCAGCTTCGCGTACGCGATCGACCCCGACCTCTCGAACGACAACGTGTTCCTGGTCGTCGTGATGCTCGTCGTGTTCTGGAGCGCGACCCTGCTCGGCTTCCGGGGCATCGGCACGACGGCCTGGGTCGGCAGCGCCGGCACGATCCTGGGGGCGATCCTGCCGGCGATCCTGATCGTGATCCTGGGCATCGTCTACGTGGCCCAGGGCAACCCCTCGCAGATCCCGTACGCGTCGGACGAGCTCATCCCGGACCTCGGGCTCACGAACCTCGTGTTCCTGACGGGCGCGATCCTGATGTTCGCCGGGATGGAGGTGGCGGCGTACCACGCCGACCGGGCGAAGGACCCGGCCCGCAGCTTCCCGCGGGCGATCCTGCTCGCGGGCGTGGTCATGACGGTGTTCACCATCGCCGGCTCCATCGCGATGGCCGTCATCGTCCCCCAGCACGAGATCAGCCTGGTGGGCGGCGTCATGCAGGCGTTCCAGGCCGTCTTCGACGCCCTCGACGCCGGCTGGCTCCTGGTGCCCACCGCCATCCTCATCACCATCGGCGGGATCGCCCACATGATCCCGTGGATCATGGGCCCCGCGGAGGGCCTGGCCAGCGTCGCCCGCGGCGGCGAGGCGCCCCCCTCCTGGGGCCGCCGCAACGCGCGGGGCGCCCCCACGCCGGTGCTGGTGGCCCAGGCGGTCGGGACCACGCTCTTCTGCCTCGTGTTCCTCTTCGTGCCGAGCGTCAACACCTCGTACTGGATCCTGTCGGTGCTGACCGCCCAGGTGATCCTGATCATGTACGGGCTGATCTTCGCGGCCGTGCTGCGCCTGCGGTACACCCGCCCCGACGTCCCGCGCCCCTTCCGGATCCCCGGCGGCACCGTGGGCGTGTGGGTCACGGCGATGGTGGGCCTGGGCGGGGCGGCGTTCACCTTCGTGCTCGGCTTCGTGCCCCCCGACCAGCTGAAGACCGGCAACACCGCGACCTACGTCCTGGGCATCGCGCTCGGGCTGATCGTGCTCGCCGCCCCGCCCTTCTTCGTGCGGCGCGGCCCGGGCCCCGCTCCGATGGCCGTGGACGCCGACACGGCCGAGGACGCCTCCGCGGCATGATCCTCGCGGGCATCGTCGCGCTGGGGGCGGCCGTGCTGTTCGCCCTGGCCTCCGTGCTCCAGCAGCGCGCGGCGTCGGAGGTGAGCGACGCGGATGCTCACGGGACGGGCCTCATCCGGAAGCTCGTCCGCCGTCCCCTCTGGCTGGCGGGGACGGCGACCGACACGCTCGGGTACGTGGCGCAGGCCGCGGCGCTCGGGCTGGGCTCGCTGGTGCTGGTCCAGCCGCTCCTGGCCACCTACCTCCTGTTCGCACTCCCGCTCGGCGCCTGGATGGCCAAGCGGCGCCTGGGGCGCCGCGACGCGGTCTGGGCGGCGCTCCTGACCGGCGGGCTCGCGGTCTTCCTGATCGCGGGGGAGCCCACCGCAGGCGTCGACACCGCCCCGTTCGAGGACTGGGTGGTCAGCGGCGGCATCCTCCTGGCCGCGACCGGGCTCGCCCTGCTGGTGGCCGTCCGCCGGCGATCCGAGCGGGCGGTCGCGCTGGCCGTCGCCACGGGGATCCTGTTCGGCGCCACGGCGGCGCTGACCAAATCGGTCGTGAGCTTCCTCGACGACGGGCTGGAGACCATCGTGGGCTCATGGGAGACGTACGCCCTGATCGCCGTCGCCGTCGCCGGCACGTACCTCCAGCAGGCCTCGTACCAGGCGGGGAGCCTGGCGGAGACCCTGCCGCCCGCGGCGGTCCTGGAGCCCGTGGTCGGCGTGGGCCTGGGGATCGCCGTGCTCCAGGAGGATCTCCGCGCCGACAGCGGCCGCTGGCTGCTGATCGCGCTCGCGACGGTCACCATGATCGTCGCCACCGCGGCGCTGGCGCGCGCCCAGGGGGAGGCCGGGGACGCGCCCGGCACGTCGCCGGCGCCGGCGCTCGAGCCCACCTGACGGGGAGCCCGACGTGATCGACTGGTACCGCGAGACGATGCTGGACGGCAACCGCTCCGGTGCCTTCTGGCTGCTCCTGGCCGTGCTGGTCACGTTCGTCACCTGCCGGACCATCACCCGGCGCATCCGGCGCGACCGGGAGCCCGGCGCGGTGCTGCGGGACGTGGTCGTCGGCGGCCTGCACATCCACCACATCGTCTACGGCATCGCGCTGGTCCTGTTCGCGGGGTACATGGAGTTCCGCTTCCAGCCGGACACGCCGTGGCTCGAGATCCTGGCCGTGCTCTTCGGGATCGGCGCCGCCCTGATGCTCGACGAGTTCGCACTGTCGCTCCACATGTCCGACGTCTACTGGTCGGACGAGGGACGGGCGTCGGTCGACGCGGTCATCATCGCGCTGACGACGGGGGGCATCTTCGTGCTCGGCATCGCCCCCGTGGAGCTGGACGGCGACGGAGACCTCTCGCGCGCCTGGCTGACGGTGTGGGTGACCGTCAACTGCGCGCTGACGATCGTGGTGATCCTCAAGAGCAAGTGGCTGACGGCGGTGGTCGGCTTCGTGGTGCCGTTCATCACGCTGATCGCCGCCGTGCGGCTCGCGAAGCCGCGGTCGGTGTGGGCGCGGCGCTTCTACGCGCGGAACCCCGACAAGCAGGCTCGGGCCGACCGTCGCGGCGAGCGGATCGAGACCCAGCTCAACCGGCTGCGGGACGCGCTCGCCGGCGCGCCGAGCGAGCCGGACCCCGACCTCTAGGCGCGCCGCCTCATGCCGGGCGGCACGAGCCGGTCCTGCCGGCCCGGATCGCGTAGGGGCGCAGCAGCTTGGCGAAGGCGGTGGCCCCCGCCGTGTTCAGGTGGAGCCCGTCGTCGCCGAAGTACGGCTGCCCGCGGCTGACCCGGGCCCAGTCGGCGACGCACAGGTGCTCGGGATCCCGTCGCGCCGCGGACCGGACGATCGCGTTGATCGCCGCGTAGTCCGGCCGCTTCTCGGCGAGGGACACCCAGACGACGTTGGTGACGCCGGCCTCGCGGAGCGCGCCGAGGACCTCCCGGACGTCGCGCTGGTAGGTCGTGGAGACGTCGTTGTAGCCCACGTCGATCGCCACCGTGGGGCCCAGGCGGGCGCCGCGCGTCTCGATCACGTCCAGCGCCGACGGCGGCGTCGCGCCCATGTACGGGCAGGAGAGCGACGCCAGCCGCCGGCACACGCGCAGGTCGAGGCGCAGGTCGAGGCCCGTCCGCAGGAGCCGCACCGCCGACGGCACGTACATCAGCGACGCCGACACCGAGTCGCCGATGACCGTGACCCGCGGCTTGCCGGCCGGCCGCGGGGGGGTCGTCGTGGTGTCCGGCGGCGCGGTGGTCGTCGCGGCGGTCGGCGTGGACGTCACGGCCGAGGCCGCCCCGTCGTGATCCCCCCGCCCCGCGAGCGCCGCGATCGCACCGCCCCCCACGACGAGGATGACCAGCACGACGATGATCGCCGTCAGGCGCCGCCGGCGGACCCGGCGGGCCCGGGCCGCCCGGCGGGCGCGGCGCGCGTCGTCAGCCGGATCGCTCATCGACCGGCGAGTCAATCAGAGGCACGGCCGTCTGCGCCGCTAGAGGTACCCCATCGGATCGACGGCGCCACCGTTCACGCGGACCTCGAAGTGGCAGTGGACGCCGGTCGAGTGGCCGGTGGTGCCCATCCCGGCGATCGTCTGCCCCTGGGACACCTGCTGGCCCACCGAGACGGCCAGGCGGGAATTGTGGCCGTAGGCGGTGCTGATGCCGCCACCGTGGTCGATGACCACGAGGTTGCCGTAGCCGCCCGACCAGCCCGCCACGATCACGGTGCCCGAGGCCGCGGCGCGTATGGGCGACCCGGATCCGCCGGCGATGTCGATCCCCTCGTGCATGCGGCCCCACCGGGGGCCGAAGCCCGAGGTGATGGTCCCCGACGCCGGCCAGATGAAGCCCTGCGACGAGGGCGCGCCGCCGCCGGCCGTCGCCCCCGCCGCCGACGGCCCCTGGGCGGCGCGGATCTTCGCCGCGAGGTCGGCGGAACGGCGCTCCAGGCCGCGGGCCTCGGCCTCGATGTCCTCGCGGTCGCCCCGCACCGAGGCCAGCAGCGTGCGGCGGCCGTCCAGGAGCCGGTCGACCCCGGCCGCCTCGGTCTCGAGCGACGCCTTCGCCTCCGCGGCCTGCGCGGCCGCGACCGCCGCCGTCGCCTCGGAGTCGGCGACGCCCGCGCGCACCTCGGCGATGGCGTCCTTCGAGCGCTGCGTCTCGTCGCGATAGCGGCGCACGCCGGCGGCCAGGTCGCCGTCGCGCAGGGCGATCGTCTCCAGCAGGTCGGTCGTGGCGACCGCGTCGGCGAGGCTGCCCGTGGTCACCAGGACCAGGATGGGGTCGGGCTCGCCGCGGGCGTACACCTCGCGCAGACGGCGGCCCAGCAGCTCCTGGCGTCGCGCCAGCTCGGCGCGGGCGGCCTCCAGGCGCGCCCTCTCCCGCGCCAGCCGCCGTGTCAGCACTGTCAGGCGCTCCCGCAGGGCCGCGTGCTCGCTCTCCAGGCGCTCGGCGCGGGCCCGCAGCGGCGCCAGCCGCCGCTCGAGCGAGCGGATGCGGACCGTGTAGGCCTGCACCTCGCTCACCAGCACGTCCTCCCGCGCGCGCTCGCGGCCCAGGCGCTGCTGGGCCCGCTCCAGGCGGCGGTCGACCTCCGCCTTCTCGTCCTCGGGGGCGGCGACCGCCCCGGCTCCGATGCCGAGCGCGATCGCGGCGCCCACGGCGAACGCGAGCGCCGCGGCCAGTCGGCCGCGGCCCGCGTTCGTCACCGAGCGGTCGGGTCCACGGCCACCAGGTGGGGATACGGATCGATCGGGGATCCCCCGGGGCGGATCTCGAAGTGGAGGTGCGTCGCGCCGTACCGCGCGTCACCCGTGTTGCCGACGGCCCCGATCACCTGGCCGGCCGACACCTGCTGCCCGGCCTGGAGGCCGGCGGCGATGGAGTTCATGTGGGCGTAGTAGTACTCGGTGCCGTCGGCCCGCTGGAGCCAGACGTAGATGCCGCCGAGACCCGTCTCCGTGCGGGTCAGCCGTTCGATCGTGCCGTTGACGACGGCGACGATCGGCGTGTTGCGGTCGGCCATGATGTCGTTGCCCTCGTGGCGGCCCTGGTGGCGGGCGGCCCCGAAGTCGTCCGAGTACGTGTAGTCGCCGACGAGCGGGAACACGTCCAGGTAGGGCGACTTGCCGGGCGCCACGGTGGGCCGCACCGGTGCGGTCGCCCCCGCGGTGACGCGCACCTGGAGGCCCAGCTTCTTCAGCAGCTTCGCATCGGCGATGCCGGTCTGCTTCAGCTTGAAGCGCTTCTGCATGCGCTTCACGGCCTTCTTGGTGGCCGGGCCGAACGCGCCGTCGACGGTGATCTTCAGACCGCGGCGCCGCAGCTCGCGCTGGAGGTCCTTCACGGCCGCGCCGTAGGAGCCGATCCGCAGGACGACCGGCGTGGCCTTCGGTGCGGTGGTGGCGGCCGTGGGCGCGGGGGCGGTGGGGGCCGGCGCGGGCGCCGCGTCGGGGGGCGGCGGGGCGGCGGCGGTGCCGGAGCTCGAGCCCGCGGCGGTGGGTACCTCCACCTGTGCCATCGCGGGGACGGCCCAGACGAGGAGCGTGACGAGGGCTGTCAGACCCCCCAGGAGAAGGCGGGGGCGCCTGCCAGGACCGTGTTCGGGGCGCGGTCGAGCTCGGATCCTTCGGCTCCTTTCCCAGGGGACACTGCCCTGAGCCTCGGACGCCGTCGCTTGGGCACACGCGGCAGCCGTGGAGTCAGTCGGGAACGCGCGGGACTCTACGCAGCGCTGCGGATGGTGGTCAACCCTCGGTCGTCGCCTCGGGACCCTTGTCCGTTTGGGATTCTGGCGACTTGGGCACGTCTCCTTCTTCCCGGAGCGCGTCCGCCCGCCGCATGAGCTCCACGGCCCGCGCCCGCTCGGCCGCGTCGAGCTCCGCGAAGTCCTCGTCGGAGAGGTTTCCGGCGCGGTGGTCCATCTCGATCTCGCGGATCGACTCGAGCGACGCGGTGAGCTGCTCGTCCACGTCGCGGCGGGCGTCCGCATCGGGATCGGGGGGCGCCGTCTCCTCGTCGGCGCGCACCAGCGGCCAGGCGACGAGGGCCACGACGGCCAGCGCCGCGACCGCGACGATCAGGATCCCCCAGATCATGCGGCCAGGTTAGGCCGGTGCGTCGGCGTCCGCAGCGGGCGCGGGGGCGACGGCCGGCTGGCGCCGCGTGGCGGGCGGGCCGGGCCAGGCGGCGATGAGGCCGCCGATCAGGATGAACGCGCCCGCGATCCAGATCCACAGCACGAGCGGGTTCACGAACACGGAGATCCGGGCCAGGCCGTTGTCCTGGAGCTGGCTCAGGAACAGGTAGAGGTCGCGGCTGGGTCCCGAGTCGATCGCGACCTGGGATGCGCGCGTCTCGTCGACGTTGTAGGTGATGACGCCCGGGTGGAGCGTCGTGACCCGCTCGTCGCCCTTGAAGACGCCGATCGCCACGCTGACGGTCTTCTTGTGGTCGTCGGCCGTGCGGCTGGCGCCCTCGTTGACCAGCGTGTAGCCGGCCACCTCGGCGCGCTGGCCGGTGTTGATCGCGATGTCGGCCTCGGTGGCGAAGCCCTTGGACCCCGCGAAGCCGATGAACAGCAGCACGATGCCCAGGTGGACGACGTAGCCGCCGTAGCGTCGCCGGTTGCGGCCCACGATCGACACCAGGGCGCCGGGCCAGGATGTGCCGCCGAGGGCGTGGCGCACCTTCATGCCGCGCCAGAACTCCCCGAGCACGCAGGCGGCCACGAACACGCCGGCCAGCACGGTCGCCGCCGCCGCGGGGCTCCCCCACAGGTCGGTGAACGCGAAGAGCGGGATCGCGGCGACCGCCGCGATCGCCACCGGCGCCACGAACCGCTTGCGCAGCTGGGCGGGCGACGCCTTGCGCCACGGGATGAGCGGGCCGACGCCGGTCAGGATCAGCAGCGCGATCCCGATGGGCATCGCCACCTGGTTGTAGTAGCCCTGCCCCACCGTGATCCGCTCGCCGCGCGCCGCCTCGGAGAGGATCGGGAACATCGTCCCCCAGAAGACGGCGAACGCGAGGCCCACCAGCAGCAGGTTGTTGAACAGGAAGATCGCCTCGCGCGACAGGTAGCTCTCCAGCGAGTGCTGGGAGCGCAGCAGGGGCAGGCGCGAGACCAGCAGCGCGACCGACCCCACCAGGATCAGTGAGATGAAGGCCAGGAAGAACGGCCCGAGGGTCGACTCGCCGAAGGCGTGGACCGACGCGATGATCCCCGACCGGGTCAGGAACGTGCCGAACAGGCACAGGCTGAAGGTGAGGATCACCAGCACCATGTTCCAGACCTTCAGCATCCCGCGGCGCTCCTGCACCATCACGGAATGGAGGAATGCGGTGGCCACCAGCCACGGCATGAACGCGGCGTTCTCCACGGGGTCCCACGCCCAGTAGCCGCCCCAGCCGAGCGTCTCGTACGCCCACTTGGCGCCGAGCAGGATCCCGATGCCGAGGAACAGCCACGACAGGATGGTCCAGCGGCGGATGCTGGTGATCCACACGGTGTCGAGCCGGCGGGTCACGAGCGCGGCGATCGCGAAGGCGAACGGCACCGACAGCCCCACGTAGCCGATGTAGAGCATCGGCGGGTGGATCTGCATGTAGAAGTTCTGGAGCAGCGGGTTGAGCCCGCGTCCCTCCGCGGGCGCCGTGGCCAGCGTCTCGAACGGGCTGGTCACGAACGACAGCAGGCCCAGGAAGAAGATCCCGATGCCCATCATCACCGCCATCACGATGGGCATGAGCTCGCGGTTGCGGTGGCGGTTCACGTAGACCACCAGCGACGAGAACGCGCTGAGGATCCACGCCCACAGCAGCAGCGAGCCGGCCTGGCTGCCCCACAGCGCCGTCGCCTTGTAGGCGGGCGAGAGCGTGGTGGAGCTGTACTCGGCGACGTTCCGCAGGGAGAAGTCGTCGGTGAGCAGCGCCGCCCACATCGTGACGATCGCGAGGGTGGTGAACGCGAACACCGCGTGTACGCCGCGCTCGGCGCTCTGCAGGTAGGGGCGCCCGCCCGGGCGGCGCGACCTGAGCGCGCTCCAGACGACGAACACGGCGGCGGCCAGCGCCAGCAGCAGGGCCGCGCGCCCGAGCAGGCTCACGGGCGCACCGTGCAGGTCCGGCGCGCCGTCACGATCAGGTGGGGTTCGTGTCGCCCGGCTGGTCGGAGAACTTGGACGGGCACAGCGTCACCAGCGAATCGTTGCGCGCCACGAACGTCCCGTTCTCCAGCTGCCCGGTGAGCACCACCTCGCGGCCGACCTTGAACTGGTCGGGCACCGATCCGCGGTAGACGACGGGGACCGTCTTGCTGGGGTCCTCCTTGTCGACCACGGTGAAGTGCAGGCCCTCGCGCGACTGGGCGAGCCCGGCCGCGTCCTTGGGGGCCCCGGCGCCGACCTTGCCGTTGAGGCGGTACGTCTTCGCGGCCGTCAGCTCCGACGGTCCCGCGTAGGTCTCGAGCGCGCCGCCCAGGCTCGCGTAGGCGAGGTAGCCACCCAGCCCCACTGCGAGGGCGATCGCGATGATGAACCGCATCCGGGAGCGCATCGGTGGCGATGCTAACACCGGTCCGGGCCGCAGGACCCGGTACATCGGTCCCTGGCATGATCGAGAGGACCGACACGATGAAATCGGAGCGCCGATGAGCCGACGTGACGAGGTTCTCGTCTCCACCGACTGGGTCGCCGGGCACGCCGACGACCCGGCGTACGTGCTGGTGGAGGTGGACGAGGACACGGCCGCCTACGAGGGCGGCCACATCCGCAACGCGATCGCCTGGCACTGGCGGGACGAGCTGCACGCCCACCCCCGCCGGGACTTCCTGGACCAGGAGGGCATGGCCGCGCTGCTGCGCGGCTCCGGCGTGGGCCCGGACACCACCGTGGTGCTCTACGGCGGCAACAACAACTGGTTCGCGACCTATGCGTTCTGGCTGCTGCGGTACCTCGGGTTCGACCGGGTCATGCTGATGGACGGCGGCCGCAAGAAGTGGGAGCTGGAGGACCGCGAGCTGGTGACGGAGGTCCCCACCCGCGCGCCCGCCGACCCCGGCCCCCTGGGCCCGGTGCGCCACGAGTACCGGGCGTTCCGCGACGACGTGCTCGACCACATCGGGCGCGAGGGGCGGACGATGGTCGACGTGCGCAGCCCCGCCGAGTTCTCGGGCGAGATCCTGGCGCCGCCGCACCTCCCCCAGGAGCAGTCGCAGGTGGGCGGTCACATCCCCGGGGCGGCGAACGTGCCGTGGGCGACCGCCGCCAACGAGGACGGGTCGTTCAAGAGCGACGACGAGCTGCGCGACATCTACGGCGGCAAGGGCGTGACGGGCGACACCGACGTGATCTCGTACTGCCGCATCGGCGAGCGCTCCAGCCACACGTGGTTCGTGCTCCACGAGCTGCTCGGCTACGAGCGGGTGCGCAACTACGACGGCTCGTGGACGGAGTACGGCTCGATGGTGGGCGTCCCGGTCGAGCGGTAGCGCCCGAGGGGTAGGCTCGGCGGGTGAGCCCGGCCGGGACCCCCATCCCCCCGCAGCTGGCCAAGTCGGCGAAGGAGCTGCCGGAGGGCGAGGGCTGGGCGTACGAGCGCAAGCTCGACGGCTTCCGCGCGATCGTCCGCAGGGATGGCGACGCGCTGGAGGTGTGGTCGCGCGCCGGCAAGCCCCTCGACCGCTACTTCCCGGAGCTGGCGTTCCCGCCGGGGCGCTACGTCCTGGACGGGGAGATCCTGATCGCGGGCGCCGACGGCGGCGAGGAGTTCGGCCTGCTGCAGCAGCGGATCCACCCGGCGGCGTCGCGGATCGCGATGCTGGCCGAGGAGATACCCGCCGTGTTCGCGGCCTTCGACCTGCTGGAGCAGGACGGCGAGGACCTGATGGCGCTGCCGTGGTCGGAGCGGCGGGCCCGCCTGGAGGCGATGGAGGGCATCGACGCGGTCGAGACCACCGCCGACCCGGCGCGGGCGCAGGAGTGGCTGCGCACCGCCGAGGGCGTGATCGCGAAGCGGGTCGACGCGCCCTACGCGCCGGGCAAGCGGCTCGGCATGGTGAAGATCAAGCGGCTGCGGACCCTCGACTGCGTGGTCATGGGCTGGCGCCCCGGGAAGGCGGAGGGCACGGTCGGGTCGCTCATCCTCGGCCTCTACGACGGCGACCAGCTCAGGCCGGTGGGGCACTGCGCCGGGTTCCCCCGCGCGCGGAAGGTGACCCTCCGCGACGAGCTGGCCCCCTATGAGACGGGCGGGCGCGGCAGCGGCGAGGCGAGCCGCTGGGACGGCGACCGCGACCTGGAGTGGCGGGAGATGCGGCCCGAGCTGGTGGCCGAGGTGAGCTACGACCACGCGAGCGACGGGCGCATCCGCCACGGCGCGCGGTGGCTGCGCTGGCGCGACGACCGCGACGCGCGGTCGTGCACGGTCGACCAGCTCGACTTCGGGGGGTGAGCCCGGAGGGCGCCGCCCGGCTGCGCGCGCAGGGCCTCGGCGAGGCGCGCGCCCGGGACGCCCACGGCGCGGTCCGCACAGCCCTGGCGATCCAGGCGCAGGACACCCGCTCCTCGCGGCTGGGGGTGCGGGCGCGGAGCGACGGGCTGGTGCTGGCGGACGTGGTGCGCGCCTGCGACGAGGAGCGCTCGGTGGTGCGGACGTGGGCGATGCGCGGGACGCTCCACATGCTGGCCGCGGAGGACGTCCGCTGGATCGTCGGGCTGCTCGGCCCGGGGGTGGTGCGGCGTTACGCGCGCCGGCGGGCGGAGCTGGGGCTCACCCCCGGCGTGTGCGCGCGGATCCTGGCCGAGACGCCGCGGGCCCTGGCCGGCGGGTCGCTGAGCCGGGCGGAGCTGGTGGCGGCCCTCGCCGCGCGGGGCGTCGCGATCGACGCGTCCGGGCAGGCGCCCGCGCATGCGGTGCTCCTGACCTCGGCCTCGGGGCTCACCTGCCGGGGCCCCGACCGCTCGGCCGACGAGCCGACCTACGTCCTCCTGGACGACTGGGTCGCCCCGGAGGCGCCGCCGGAGCGCGACGCGGCCCTGGCCGAGCTGGCGCGGCGCTTCCGCGCGGCGTACGGGCCGTCCGACGCCGCCGACCTGCGGTACTGGAGCGGTATGGCTGCGGGCGACGCCCGGCGGGCGTGGGAGCTGGCCGGGCCGCCGTCCCCGTCCCCGCCCGACGAGGGGCCCCCGCCGCCGCGCCTGCTGCCGGCCTTCGACGGCGTCCTCCTGGGCCACCGCGATCGGACCCCACTCGTACGCCGCGCCGATGCCCGTCATCTCACCGCCGGCACCTGGATCCTCCCGACGGTCGTCGCCGGAGGCCGCGTCGTCGGCACCTGGCGGCGTGAGCGCGAGGAGGTGGTCCTGCGGCCCTTCGCGGACCACCTCCCCCGCGGGACGGTCCGCGGCCTCCGCAACGAGGTCGCCGACCTCGGCCGCTTCCTCGGCCTGGAGACACGCATGACCGTCGAACCCCCTCATTGACGGGGTTCTGGCCGAAACCCCCCGGGGGGAGCCAAGCCGGTCCGCCCCCCGAGAGGGCGGCGCCGTCGTTCCCGTGTCCCACTTGGGACTTTTCCAGGGTCCCATTCGTGACATGGATCGGCACCCGGACGGTGCAGAGCTGTGGCGGTTGGGTGGTGATCCGGGGCAGGGGGCGGCGAGACCCTGGGGTCATGACGAAGAGCTTGTACAAGGGGGAGCGGCTGGGGTCCCGGCCGCCGTGTGCGATCTGCATGGGCCGTGGGGAGGGTGAGCGTGCGCAGCTCGTCCTTCCCGGTGGGGTGTCGGTGTGGCTCTGCGCCGCGCACCGCTCGGAGACGTTCCAGCGGTCCCGTGCCGGGCGGGACTTCTGGGTGTCGCTCCGGTACGTGTGGGCTGCTGCCGGCTGCCTCACCTCCCGACGGGAACGGGCGCTGAAGGTTCATCGCGAGCGGCTCCTCCGGCAGGATCGGGAGCCGGCGCCGCGGCCTCGGCCCGGGTCGTATTCCTGGCCCGAGCTCCGGCGGGATGCTGAGGACCAGTGGGCGCGGGGTCTGTCGCTCCGCCAGGTGATCGAACGGCTCCGGGTCAGGGCATCCCGAGGCGAGGCCCGGCCCCCGTCCCGCACCACCATGTACCGCTGGTTCGGGGAGGCGCGGTGGCGTGCCGGGCCCGCGGCGACGGCGGCCTGATCAGCCCAGGGGGAAGAAGCGGGAGAGGGCGGTGACGGACTGGGCGATGGCGGCGTCGGCCTCGGCGGCGGCGCGCGCGTCGCGGTCCCGGTCGGGGGCGGGGCCGCGGTCCTCGGTCCAGCCGTGGGCGGGCTCGGGGCAGCCGGCGTCCAGGGCGATCCGGCGCCACGACTCCGGCACCGGGTCGGTCACCTCCGCCCCCGCCATCCGCGCCGCCAGCAGCGCCCACGCCCGCGGGGGCGCCGTGCACGGCTCGTAGCCGCCCCCGCCGAGCGCCACCAGCCGTCCGTCGCACACGTCGTCGGCGAGGCCCGCGAGACGGTCCCACAGCTCCGGGTACAGCGGCATCGTGGTGAGGATGTGGCTGAGGGGGTCGGCGTGGTGGTGGTCGACCCCGCACTGGGCCACGATCGCGTCCGGCCGCCACGCCCGCACCACCGGCAGCACCACCCGGTCCATCGCCGCGCGGTAGGCGTCGTCGCCCGCGAAGGGGGGCAGCGCCACGTTGGCCGCCGACCCCGGCGCCTCCGCGCCGCCCGTCTCCGCCGCGAACCCCGACCCCGGGAACAGGTGCCGGCCGCTCTCGTGGACGGAGACGGTCAGCACCGACGGGTCGTCGTAGTGGATCCACTGGGTGCCGTTGCCGTGGTGGACGTCCAGGTCGATGTAGGCCACCCGCGCGGCGCCGGCGTCCCGGAGCGCCCGGATCGCGATCGCCGTCTCGTTGTAGATGCCGAAGCCCCACGCCCGGTTCGCCAGCCCGTGGTGGGCGCCGCCCGCCGGCACGAGCGCCGCGCGCGCCCGGCCCTCCCCCACCGCCGACCCCGCGGCGTCGCACGCGGCGCAGGCTCGCGCCGAGTCGTCGTGCATCCCCTCGTACGCGTTGTTGTCGCCGCCGATCCCCCACTGCGCCGCCTCCGGCGCCGCCGCCAGCACCGGCTGGTCGCTGTACCGGTGCACCGCCCGCACGAACGCCGGGGCGAACACCCGCTCCAGCGACGCGTCGGACAGCGGCCCCGGCGCCGGCTCCAGCACCACCCCGGGCGCGTCGAGCATCCCGGCCTCGCGCATCAGGGCCACCGCCAGGCGGTGGCGGCGGACGTCGGTGGGATGGTCGCCGCCGAAGCGCATCCCCATGTCGTCGCTGTGCACCACGAGCAGGCGGGGGACGTCGGCCACGGCCGAGAGCCTACGCGCGGACGGTCGACCCGCGGCCCGCGCCCGCCGATGGTGAGGGATGCCCCACCCCTCGCCGCCCGCGACCCCGCGGGATCGGATGCGCGACTACCTCGTCGCCAACGGGCCGGCCCGGCCTGACGAGGTCGCCGCCGCCTGCGGCGTGTCCCTGTCCCAGGTGATGGCCGAGATCGACCGGGGGGCACTGGAGCCGAGCGACGCGCGGGGGCCGTCGGGCCCCTGCGACGTGTGCGGCGAGCCGGCTCGCGTCAACGCGCTCTGCGGCCGCTGCCGGGCGACGCTCTCCGCCTGACGAGGGCGGCCCGCCTAGGGCGCCAGCCGGTCGAACACCCCGGTCAGCTCCAGCACCAGCACCAGCACCAGGACGGCCAGGGCGACGGCGTACCAGCGCCAGGCGGGGTCGCGGCGGCGTGCGGGGACCGGATCGTCCATGCCCCGATCATCACAGATCGCATCGGAGAGGCGTGATTTTCCCGGGAGGGGGTACTGAGGGATGGGCGAGGCGCGCGCGCCGTTCATCCACCCCGAGCGTCGCGCGAGCGCCTCGCCCGACGCGCCTCCCCGATCAGGCGGTGGCGGCCCCGAGGTCGGACGCGACCTCCAGGTGCCCCAGCAGGCGTGAGTTGCAGGATCCGGCCCACCCCGAACGCGCCGCTACCCACGGGCCGAGGCCCCCGAACCCGGGAGCACCGGGCCCTCCCCGGCCCCCGTCGCCTCGATCGCCGCGGCGATCTCCTCCAGATCCCCCTCCGTCAGGGCGAAGCGGCCGCCGTCGATCCACCCGTCCACCTGGTCCGGCGATCGGCCGCCGACGATCGCCCCGCTCACGCCCGGCCACGCCAGCGTCCACGCCACCGCGACGGCGGCGACGCTCGTGCCGTGCCGCTCGGCGACCGGCCGGAGCGCGTCGCGCAGCTCCAGGTTGCGGGTGAGGGCCGGCTCGCCGAACACGTGGGTGAAGCCGCGGCGCCAGTCGTCGTCGGCCATCCGCTCCACCCGGTCGCGGCCGAAGCCGTCGGTGAGCAGCCCCGACATCATCGGGCTGTAGGCGATGAACCCGGTGCCGTGGTCGCGGCACCACGCCAGCAGGTCGCCACCGGCCTCCCGCTGGATCGCGTTGAACGGCGGCTGGAGGCTGTCGACGTGGCGGATCGGCTCGCACCGCTCCAGCAACTCCACCGTGAAGTTGGAGACGCCCGCCCAGCGCACCTTCCCCTGCTCCACCAGGTCGGCCATCGCACCCCACGACTCCTCTACCGGCGTGCCGGTGCGGCCGTCCGGCCAGTGGAACTGGAGCAGGTCGATCCGCTCGACGCCGAGCCGGCGCAGGGAGTCGTCGCACTCGCGGCGGATCTCCTCGGGGCGCAGGTTGGGCCGCGGCACCCCGTCGGGCTGGTCCTGCCACACCATGCCGCACTTGGTGAAGACGTAGGGCCGCTCCGACATCCCGGTCAGCGCCCGGGCCACCACCTCCTCGGAGTGGCCGAGCCCGTAGACGGCCGCCGTGTCGATCCAGTTGACGCCGTGCGCCAGGGCGCGGCGGATCGCGGCGACCGAGTCGGCGTCGTCCTGGGGGCCCCAGCCGTAGGCCCAGTCGCCCCCGCCGATCGCCCACGCGCCGAACCCGACGCTGGTGATCTCGGGGCCCGCCCGGCCCAGGCGGCGGGTGGTGAGCGCGCCGGACACGCCGGGGACGTACCCCGCGGCGTGCGGGGCTACTCCTCGCCGTGGAGGGTCGCGGTCACCGACCGCGGCCCACCGTGCTCGCGGTGCTCCAGCAGGTACACGCCCTGCCACGTGCCCAGGTCCAGGCGGCCCCGCGCGACCGGCATCGTCAGGGACGGGCCCACCAGCACCGCCTTCACGTGGGCGGGCATGTCGTCCGGCCCCTCCAGCGTGTGACGGAACCAGCGGGTGTCGTCGGGCACGGCGCGGGCGAGCCACTCGTCGAGGTCGGCGCGCACGTCCGGGCTGGCGTTCTCGTTCAGCGCGAGCGACGCGGACGTGTGCCGGATGAACAGGTGCGCCAGGCCCACCCGCATGCCGGCGAGCTCGGGCATCGCCTCCACCACCTCCCGCGTGACCAGGTGGATGCCCCGCGGCCGGGGCCGCAGCGCGAACGTCCGCTGCACCCACACGTCAGCGGACGGTGTGGGTGGGGTCGCGGATGGTGAGGACGGGCGGCACGCGCGAGGTGGTGACCGGCGGGACGGGCACGCGGCCCGTGGTGGTGCCGGGGTCGTTGGGGTCGCACGCGGCGCCGGGGGTGCAGGGGGGCGGCTCGCGCGGCGGGTCGGTCACCACCGGGGGCGTGTCGGTGGTGACCGGCGGGGGCGGCTCGGCGGCGGTGGTGGTGCCGGGGCCGGGCGGCGCCACGGGCTCGCCGGCCTGCGTGACCGTGGGCGTGCGGCGGGTCGTCCGCGGGCGGGCGGTGGTGGCCGGGCGGTCGGGCCGGGCGGGCAGCGCGACCGTGGCGGCCGCGGCGGTCGCGCCGGGTGCGGCGGGGATCACGCCGGCGGACCCGGCGGCCGTCGCGGCGCCGGGGGCGGTCGTCGCGGCCGGCGCGGTGCCGGCGGCGGCCCCGGTGGACGCCGTCGGCGCCGGCTCGGCGTCGGCCTCCGGCACCGGGGAGGACGGGGCGGGGTCACCGCCGGTGGAGCGCACGCCCACCACGGTGGAGACCCCCACGATCAGCAGCAGCGCGACCGCGGCGGCGGCGACCCTCCGCCGCCCGGCCAGCAGCCCGCCGCCCGCGGCGCCACGGCCGAGGGCGCCGGCCTCCCGGCCGTCGCCGTCGCGGAAGCGCACCAGGCCGCGCGCCTCCGCGGCGCGGGCGGTCTCGGCGCCGAGGCCCAGCAGGACCGGCAGCGGCAGCCACGCGCGGTAGGTCACGCGGGCGTCCTCGAACGCGGCGCGCGACGACTGGCACGCGGCGCACGTCGCCATGTGGGCGGTCAGCACCTGGGCGCGGTCGGGGTCGAGCTCGCCGTCGATGAGGGCGCCGATGTCGCCCAGGCGCGCGCGGCACGCGGGGTCGAGGGCGCCGGCGTCGACCTGCTCGAGGCGCAGCTCGCGACGCAGCGCCATGCGGGCGCGTGCGAGCAGCTGGGCGACGGCGCCGGGGGTGACGTCGAGCACCCGGCCGATGTCCCCGTAGCTCATGTCCTCGAGCTCGCGGAGCGCCAGGACCAGGCGGTGCCGCTCCGGCAGGCGCGCGTTCGCGGCCCGCACCTCGTCGCCCTGCGCGCCGACCACGGCGGTGAGCTGCGGGTCGGCGTCCATCGACTCGTCGGCGCCGGCCGCGCCCACCAGCTCGTCGACGGGCGTCTCCCGCGCACGGCGGGCGCTCCGGTCGTAGACGAGGTTGCGGGCGGTGCGGTGGAGGTACGCCGGCAGGTTCACCTCGCGGCCGGCGAGGTCGCCGATCCGCGCGAACACGCGCAGGAAGGCCTCCTGCGTGATGTCGGCGGCGTCCTCGCGGTCGCCGGTCAGGCGGAAGGCGACGTTGTAGAGGCCGCGCTCGTGGCGGCCGAAGAGCTCCGCGAAGGCCTCGCGGTCGCCCGCGAGGGCCGCCCGCCCGAGCTGCTCGTCGGTGAGGTCGGCGGGGCTCATCGCTGGTTCGGTCCGGGACATGGCTCCTCGGGCTCGGCCGGCGCGGCGGTGCGCTCACGCAGAAAATCGCAGAACGCGGCGTGACGTGCGAGGTGGGCCTCCAGCCTGCGGAGGCCCACCGACGCCCAGTCCGTCAGCATCTGCTCGTCGAGCGGGCGCCGCGGATCCGCGTGGGTCACGACGGGGCCACGCACACGAGGTGGGGGGTCACGTTGACGCTCTGGCCCGCGCCGGTCGAGTACGCCCAGCGGAACGTCCAGCCGCTCAGGTCGCTCTGCGGGTACGAGTTGACGACGCGGAATGCCTTCTCGTTCCCGGTCGACATCGACTGGCCGCCGGAGAGCACGACGGTGCCGGGCGGGCAGTCGAGCGAGTAGGAGACGTAGTCCGAGTCGGACGAGACCGGGACGACCGGGCCGGGCACGCGGACGAGCTTGGCGGGGTCGAGGCCGCCGGCGGAGCCGGGGTCGCCCTTGGGGCCCTGGACGCCGGTGACGGTCGCGATCTTCAGGTCCCTGATCGCCTTCGCGTTGGCGTTGGACTTCTGGAGCGCCTTCGACGCGTTGGTCCTGACCTGGTTGTACTGCGACTTGGTGATGCTGAACGGGGCTGCGGCGCCGGCCGAGCCGACGGGCGAGCCGATGACCCCCGCGCCGACGGCGGCGGCGGCGAGGACGGCGGTGGCGGACGCGAGGATGGTGGTGCGGGCCATGACGGGCTCCTTGGTTCGGAGGGTGCGTGATCTGCACCCGTCCAACCGGCGGCCCCGGCGGTCCTCACGGCCCGTTTGTCAAGGATGTGTAAGCGCTCGGCGGACGAGGCCGGGCAGCTGCGCCAGGTCCCGCTCCGACAACGCCAGCACGTCGATCAGCACCCGCCCCTGATGCACCCGGGTCGCCACGGGGGGATCCAGGGCGCGCAGCCGGGACGCGACGAATGAACTCCGGGGGTCCGTCCAATTGAACGTCACGGCGGCGCTGGGGAGCTCCGCCAGCGGCAGGGCCCCGCCGCCGACGCGGCCGACCGTGGGGACCGCCTCGGCGCCGTCGCCGATCGCCTGGGCCAGGGCGCGGGCGCGGGCCATGCGGGCGTCGGCGTCGTCGGCCAGCATCGCCAGGGCGGGGATGCGGCGGCGGGCGGCGGCGGGGTCGCGGTGCAGGGCGAGGGTGGCCTCGAGGGCGGCGATGCGGAGCTTGTCGAGGCGCAGCGCCCGGTGGAGGGGGTGGCGGCGGGCCGCGGCGATCGCCTCGGCGCGCCCCACCAGGATCCCGGCCTGCGGCCCCCCGAGCAGCTTGTCGGCGCTGAAGCAGGCGACGTCCGCGCCGGCGGCGACGCTGCCGCGGGCGTCGGGCTCGTCGCCGTGCATCGCATCCGGGATCAGGGCGCCGCTGCCCAGGTCGTCGATCACCCGCAGGCCGCGCTCCCGCGCCAGCCCCACCAACTCGTCGAGGGGGGTCTCCTCGGTGAACCCGACCTGGCGGAAGTTGGAGGGGTGGACGCGCAGGATCGCCCGCGTGTCCGGGCCGGCGGCGGCGGTGTAGTCGGCCGCGCGGGTGCGGTTGGTGGTCCCCACCTCCACCAGCCGACAGCCCGACGCCGCCAGGATCTCCGGCACCCGGAAGCCCCCGCCGATCTCCACCAGCTGGCCGCGCGACACCAGCGCCTCCCCCGGCGCGCACACCGCCACCAGCGCCAGCAGCACGGCGCCCGCGTTGGTGTTCACGGCCAGCGCGTCCTCGCCCCCGGTGAGCGCCCGCAAGTGGTCGCGCAGGTGGACGTCGCGGTCGCCCCGCTCCCCCGTCGCCGCGTCCCACTCGAGGGTCGCGTACCCGGCGGCGGCGACCGCCGCGGCGACGGCCTCCTCGGCGAGGGGCGCGCGACCCAGGTTGGTGCTGAGCGCGACGCCGGTCGCGTTGATCACCCGCCGCAGCGACGGCCGCAGCGACGCCGCGACCTCCTCGGCCAGACCGTCGGCGCCCTCCCCCGCCGTCCGCCGGCGCGCCAGCGCCTGGCGCACCCGGTCGGCCACGAGCCCGCGCGGGTGCGCGGCCAGCAGGTCCGCCACGTCCGGCCCGCGCAGCACCGCGTCGACCGCGGGGAGCGCCCGCCGCGGGTCAGGCGGGGCCGGGTCCACCCACCGCGATCCGGCCCGGCGCGCCGGCGTGCAGCACGCCCACCTCGTGGGCGCCGGCGTCCGCGGCCGTCAGCGCCAGCACCAGCTCGTCGCGGCGGGCCTCCGGCACGGCCAGCAGGAGGCCGCCGCTGGTCTGGGGATCGGTGAGCAGCACACGCAGCGGCTCCGGGACGTCCGGGGCCCAGTCGACCGTCTCGGCCAGCGCCGCCCGGTTGCGGTCGCCGCCGCCGGTGTGGTGCCCGGCGTCGGCCAGGGCCCGCGCCCCGTCGAGGACGGGCAGCCGTCCGGGGTCGACCCACGCGGCGAGCCCGCTGGCCGCCGCGACCTCGCGCAGGTGGCCGAGCAGCCCGAACCCGGTCACGTCGGTGGCGCAGCGCACGCCGACGGAGAGCGCCGCGGTCGCCGCCTCCCGGTTGGACCGCAGCATCGACGCCACCGCGGCCGGGAACGACGCGGCGTCGCCGGCCCGGGCGGCCGCGACCGCGACGCCCACGCCCAGCGCCTTCGTCAGCACCAGCCGGTCGCCGGGCCGCCCGGCGCCGTTGGTCATCAACCGGTCCGGGTGGGCGGTGCCGAGCACCGACAGGCCGTACTTGGGCTCCGGGTCGTCGATCGAGTGGCCCCCGAGCACCGGGCACCCATGCGCCGCCGCCACCCGCGCGCCCCCCGCCATCACCGCGCCGAGGGCCTCGGGATCGCCGTCGCGGGGCCACATCACCACGGCCAGGGCCATGAGCGGCGTCGCGCCCATCGCGTACAGGTCGCTCAACGCGTTGGTCGCGGCGATCTCCCCGAACAGGCCGGGGTCCTCCACCACCGGCGTGAAGAAGTCGATCGACGCCACCACCGCCAGGTCGTCGGACAGCCGGTGGACGGCCGCGTCGTCCATCCCCGTGTGCCCCACCAGCACGTCCGGGTCGGGCGGCAGCGGCGGCAGCGCCGCCAGCGCGCGGCCCAGCAGGTCGGGCGGCAGCTTGCACCCGCAGCCCGCACCGCGTGCGGCGGCCAGGAGGGCCGCCGGCTCCGCGCCTGGTCCGGACACCGGCATGCCTCTAGGCTAGTGGTCCCCGAGCGAGGAGCGCGAGATGGGCGAGAGCGTGGTCCTGTGGGCCGGCAAGGCGCTGACCGGCGACGAGGAGGAGCGGGCCCGGCAGATGGTCGCGCTGCTCGAGCGCGCCGGCGAGGCCGACGCCGCGGCGGACCTCGCCCGCTTCCTGCCGGAGTCCGGACACGACTGGACCCCCGACGAGCTCGAGCTGGGGGCCCATGCGGGGCCGTGGCTCTCGATCGCCGAGGGTCCGGAGTGAGGACGATCCCGCCGGCCAAGCAGCACCTCTCTACACGGGCGCCGCGACCGCGCTTCGCGCGGTAGGGCCGGCGGGAATTTGCGTCCCTCTACGGCTTGGGGCTGTCGAAGATCTGGACCAGGCCCAGGTCGATGACCGCCGCGAACGGCCCGGGGGTGCCCGCGGGCGTCAGGTAGGTGAGCATCGCGGAGCAGTGGTAGACGACGTCCGGGGCCCCGGCGAGCGGGGGCGTGCCGGCCGCGAAGTTGACGTCCGCGTGGAACGACATCTTCTGGTTCGGGTAGACGCCCGACAGCGTGCCGGCGCTGTAGTTCACGAGGACGGCGGGGGCGACCATCTCGGTGCCCTGGTTGCCGATCGACTCGAGGGCGACCTGGAGCCGCCAGCGGCCGTTCAGGATCGGGACGATGGGACCCTCGAGGAACCACTCGGCGTGGACGGCCCACGGGTCCTCGGTGCGGATGACGTTGGTGGGGTTGCCGCTGCCCGGGTCCAGGACGTCGGCGGTGAAGTCGCCGGCGGTGATGAGCGGCGAGGGGACGGGGAGCTGGATGGTGGCCATCGGATGTTCTCCTTCGTATTCCGGAGCGGAAACGGTGCGTTCCGCAAGCGTGCAAGGACGGTAGACGCGGCTGCTTAGGCGGCGATTACCGCGCGCCTACGGGGGGCGGGGGGGATCGCGCGGCCCGCGATGCGCTCGCGAAGCGCCCAGGTCTCGGCGGCGGGCTCGGCGCCGAGGCGCCGCCGCAGGTGCTCGGCGCACTCCTCGAACTGGCGCAGCGCCAGGTACGGGCGCCCCTGGCGGACGAAGCGCTCCATCAGGGCGCGGTGGACGTCCTCGCGCACGGGCTCCGCGTCGAGCACGGCGCGCAGCACCTCCACGCTGCCGTCGACGTCGCCGACCAGGGCGAGGCTGTCGCCCAGATCCGTCAGGGCCGACAGGCGCGCCGCCTCGACGGCGCGCCGCATCGTCACGATCCACTCCTCGTACGGCTCCTCCGCGAACAGGGGCCCCCGGTGGAGCGTGACCGCCGCGCGCAGCAGGCGCGCCGCCTCGGCGTGGTCGCCGCCCCGGCGCGCGGCGGCGGCCTCGCGGACCAGCCGCTCGAAGCGGTCGCGGTCGACGCGCACCTCGATCGCCGGATGGATCCGGTACGCCTCGTCGCCGAACACCACCACCGGCCGGTCGCCGAAGGCGGGCCGCAGCGCCCGGCGCAGCAGCGTCACGGCCACGTTCAGGCTGTTGCG
Source organism: Thermoleophilia bacterium (assembly GCA_050250915.1). GTDB lineage: Bacteria > Actinomycetota > Thermoleophilia > Miltoncostaeales > Miltoncostaeaceae > Miltoncostaea. Next base: position 11,087 of record JBFWNT010000002.1, on the reverse strand, counting down.
CGCCGCGGCCGGCGAGGAGCCGGGCCAGAACGTCTCGAGCAGCACGTCGCGCGGCACGGGCCGCCCTCCGTGCGCCACGAGGTACTGGAGCACGAGGCGCGACCGCCGCGGCGGGTCGACCGCCACGCCGCCCGCCTCGATGCGGGTCGCGCCCAGGCAGCGCACCTCGATGACGGGCAGCGGCTCTCCCGCCGCATCGCCGGCGGCGCGCCCCGGCCGCTCGAGCAGCCCGTCGATGCGCGTCCGGAGCTTCTGGAGCGCCTCGTCGGCGTCGCCGCCGGGCCAGGCGTCCTCGACGCGGCCGATCAGCTCCTCGCACGCCCGGCAGACGGTGACGGCAGCCACGGTCGCCCCCTCGGCGCCCGGGTGCCACAGGTCGTCCAGCACGGCCCAGCCTCCTCGTCGTCTCGGTGCATCAGGACGCGCCGAGGCTCGCGCCCGGACCTCACGGGGCGCTCACGCGCGACTCACGGGCCCCGGGGACCCCCGGCCGCCGCTGGGCTCAAGCGGGCCGCGGCGAGGCCGATACGGGCGGCACGGTCAGCTGACGGAGAGGCCTCCCCTCGTGAACACGTTCCTCCTCGCCGCGGTCGCACTCGGGCTGGTGGCGTTCCTGGTCATCAGGCGGAAGCGGCAGGCGGCCGCGGGCGCCGCGCCCGCCGCCGAGCGCGCGCCCAGGGCGCCGCGCCTGCGCGGCCGCGGGAAGACCCGCCGGGACGGGACGATCCAGGGCTATCCCGACGCCGTCGCCGAGGGCCCCACCGCCGCCGCCGTGGCCGAGGCCGCCGCGTCGCGGACCCTCTCCCCCGTTCTGGAGCCGCTCCCGCCCGCCGCACCCGCGCCGCCGCCGGCGGAGCCGGCCGTGCCCGCCGGATCCCCCGGCGACTGGGGCTTCGACGAGATGATCGTGGAGCCCGGCTGGCCGATGCCGGGCGAGATCGCCGGCACCTGGCCGTCCGGCGCCCCCACCACCGAGCCCCCCCTGGCCGGGCCGCCGATCGCGGTGGCCGAGCCGGTGGCCGTGGCGGAGCCGGCCGCGCCGCGGGACGACGCCGTGGCCGACCAGGTCACCGGGGAGTGGGCGATGCCCACCACCACCACCACCCCGACCTACGCCGCGCCGGAGGCGGACCCCGTCGACGACGCCCCGCAGCCCGAGGCCGCCTACGCCGAGGCGGAGCCCGACGCCGACCCCGCCATGGAGGCGTGGGTGCCGGGCGTGAGCGAGGTGGAGCCCGTGGTGCTTCCGGACTCCGAGCCCGACGCCCCGGCCGCCGACCCGGAGCCGGTGCTGGTGTGGGCCGACGCGGCGCCCGCCGCCGAGGACGAGCCCGTCGCCGGTCCCATCGACGACGTGTTCCCCGCCGACGAGGTCGCCGGCCCCCCGCCCTGGCAGCCCGAGGCCGTCGAGGAGCCCGACCACGTGCCGGTCGTGGAGCCCGACGAGGTCGAGGAGCCCGAGCCCGTCGAGGCGCTGCTCCCCGCGTGGGAGCCGGAGCCCGAGGTCGTCGCCGAGCCCGTCGTCGTGACCGTCGACGCGCCGTGGGAGCCCGTCGTGGAGCCGGCGTTCGCCGCCGTCGACGACGCCGATCCCGCGGAGCAGGTGGACGCGGTCGCCGAGGGGCTGCCCCGGGCCGTCGCCGCGCTCACCCCCGTGCTCGCCGAGGGCGACGCCCTGGGCGTGACCCCGCGCATGGCCGCCGTGCTGCGCGCCCTGGCCGACGAGCCCCGCGGCCTGCCGGACCTGGGCCGCGCGCTGGGCGTGTCCCGCCCCGTGGTGGCCGACGTCTGCGCGCGCCTCGAGGACCTGGAGCTGGTGTGGCGCGAGCGCGACCCCGACGACCGGCGCCGCCTGCTCGTGGTCCCCACCCTGAAGGGCCTCAAGCTGGCCGACGAGACCGTGCCGGGCCTCGACCGCGCCGCGGTGGCCGAGGCGCTCGACCGGCTGTCGCCGGCCGAGCGCGCGGCCCTCGTGTCCGCCGTCCGGGTGCTCCGGGAGGCCTAGGCCCGGCCGGAGGACTTGCGCCCGCGGCGGGCGGTCGCGTCGAGGGTCACGGCGAGGAGCAGCACCGCGCCGGTGACCATGTACTTCTGGCTCGAGTCCAGGCCCTTCAGGTCCATCCCGTTGGAGATGGAGCCGATGACCAGGGCCCCGAGCAGCGCCGACCACGCGGTGCCCCGGCCGCCGAAGAGGCTCGTACCGCCGATGACCGCCGCGGCGATCGAGTTGAGCAGCAGGTCGCCGCTGCCCGACGCCTGGTTGACGGCGAAGAGCCGTGACGCCGCCATGATCCCGCCGAGGGCGGCGATCGTGGAGCACATCCCGAACACGATCAGCTTGATCCGCGTGAGCGAGATGCCCGCGCGCCTCGCCGCCTCGGCGTTGCCGCCGACGGCGTAGACGTGCCGGCCGAACGCCGTGCGGCGCAGGATGAAGTCCACGACGATGACGAGGCCCACGAAGATGAGCGTCGCGAGCGGCACGCCGCGGTCCTGGTTCAGCACCGCCACCGCCACGACCACGCCGATCACGACGACGGCCATCTGGAGCACGACCAGCCCGAAGGGGTTGGTCTCGAGGCCGGACGCCAATCGTCGCCGGTAGCCGTTCAACGTCAGCAGCACATAGGGCACGAGCAGCACCACCGCGATGATCCAGCCGACGTAGTCCGCGTAGAACGTGTTGGCCAGGTCCACGATCGTGGAGTCGGTGAGGTTGATGGTCCCCGTGTCGCCCAGGACGTAGAGCAGCACGCCCTGGAAGCCGAGGAGGCCGGCCAGCGTCACGACGAAGGACGGCACCTGGAAGAACGTGATGAAGACGCCCTGGAAGAGGCCGATCGCCAGGCCCACCAGGAGCGCGAAGACGATCGACGACCAGCCGCTCCAGCCGTGCTTGACGTTCAGCACGGCCATGATCGCGGCCGCCAGGCCGCTGACGACGCCGACCGACAGGTCGATCTCGCCGAGGAGCAGCACCAGCACCACGCCGGTGGCGATGATCCCGACGGCGGTGATCTGCAGGAAGAGGTTGGTGATGTTCCCCGAGGTCAGGAAGTTCTCCTCGGAGATGGAGAAGTAGAGCCAGATCACGATGAGCCCGATGATCACGGGGAGCGCGCCGAGCTCTCCCTGGCTCACTCGGCGGGTGAAGCGCGTCCAGAGGCCGGCCAGGCCCTCCGGGTCCACCTGAAGGCGAGGGTCGCGCGCCGGAGGCGGTGCGCTGGCGGGGGGTTCGGCGGTGCTCACAGCGTCACCGCCGGCTCGTCGTCGCCGCCGCCGCCCACGCCGGCCGGGATGCCCGGCCCGCTGGTGATGGCGCGGACGACCTCCTCGCGCGTGGTCGCGGTCCGCACGTAGTCCCCGGCGTTGCGGCCGAGGAAGAGCACCACGATGCGGTCGGCGACCTCGAAGATGTCGGCCAGGTTGTGGCTGATGACGATCACCGCCAGGCCGCGCTCCTTGAGGCGCAGGATCAGGTCGAGGACCTGACGGGTCTGCGCGACGCCGAGTGCGGCGGTCGGCTCGTCGAGCATCACCAACTTCGGCTCGCCCAGCAGCGACCGCGCGATCGCGACGATCTGCCGCTGTCCACCGGAGAGGGACGCCACCGGCGTCGTCACGCTCGGGATGCGCGACGACAGCGACTGGATGAGCTCCATCGACTGCTTCTCCATGCCGGTGTCGTTCAGCAGCCGGAGCTTCCTGAAGAACCCGCCGGGCAGGTAGCTCTCGCGCCCCAGGTAGAGGTTTCCGGCCACGTCCAGGTTGTCCGCCAGGGCGAGGTCCTGGTACACGGTCGCGATCCCCAGGTGGGTGGCGTCCTGCGGGCCGGAGATGTGGGCCGGCTGGCCCTGGAACAGGAACTCGCCGCTGTCGGCGAGCCCCACGCCGGAGATCGTCTTGATGAGGGTCGACTTACCCGCCCCGTTGTCGCCCACCAGGGCGACGACCTCTCCGGCGTCGACCCGGAAATCCACGTCGGTCAGCGCCTGCACGGCGCCGAACCGCTTGTTCACGCCCTTCAGCTCCAGAACGGGAGCGTCGCTCATCGACATCGGTCCTTTCGGGCAGTCGGAGCCGGGCGGGGTCTCCCCCGCCCGGCACCGTCCACGGGTGCTGCTGCTACTGGATCCCGGCGGCGGTGCAGGCCGCCGCGTACGGGCCGGTGCAGATCTCGCTCACGGGCCAGAAGCCGTCGGCGACGATCGTGTCCTTGACGTTGTCCTTCGTCACGGAGACCGGGTTGTAGATGGAGCTGGGGACGTCCTCGGTGCCGTTGTTGACGGGCGTGGTGTCGAGCCCGAGGGGCTGCCCGTTCAGCAGGTTCACGGCGGCGGTCGCGGCGTCCTCGGCCTGCGGCTTGATGGCCTTGTAGACCGTCATGAACTGCTCGCCGGCGAGGATCCGCTGGATCGCGGCCAGCTCGGCGTCCTGACCCGTGACCGGGATGGTCGAGGGGTCGATGCCGGCGGCCTTCAGCGCGGCGATGGCGCCACCGCCGGTGCCGTCGTTGGCGGCGTAGACGCCGATGAAGCCGTTCTTGCCGAGCTTGCTGATCGCCTGGTCCATCTCCTTCTGCGCCTCGGAGGGGGTCCAGTTGGGCGTGTCGTACTCGGCGCCGATCTTGTAGCCGCTGGCGTCGAGGACCTTGTGCGCGCCCTGCTTGAACAGCTTGGCGTTGTTGTCCGTCGGGGCGCCGTTGATCATCACGATCGTCCCGCTGGTCTTCCCGTCGGCCTTCAGCTTGTCGACGAGGGCCTGCGCCTGCAACTCGCCGACCTTCGCGTTGTCGTACGAGTTGTAGTAGTCGATGCCCTTGCCGAGCAGCTGGCGGTCGTACGCGATGACCGGGATGCCCTTGGCGTCGGCCTGGCTCACCACGGACTGCGCCGCGCCGGCGTCGACCGCGTCGAGCACGAGCACCTTGGCGCCATTGGTGATGGCGGCCTCGGCCTGCTGCTGCTGCTTCGCGGCGTCCTGGTCGGCGTTGGAGTAGATCACCTCACAGTTCGGGCACAGCGCCTTGACCTTGGCCTCGAACAGCGGCTTGTCCTTGGTCTCGTAGCGCGCGTTCTGCGTCTCCGGGAGCAGCAGGGCGATCTTGCCGCCCGCGCTGCTCGCGCCGCCGGCGGTGTCCGCCGCCGCGCCGCTGTCGTCGTCGTCACCGCCACATGCGCTCAGACCGAGCGCGAGCACGCCCGCGGCCGCGATGGCCGCGATGGCGCCCCCCTTGCTCCGTACTCTCAACTTGCGCCCCTTTCGACGGGCCGTTCAGGCCCTGATCCGGAATGGCGGACGGCCTCTCGCCGTCCGACCGCGCCAGACTATGCAACGATCATCACGATGTCACTACCCTCATGGTCACGCCCGGATGGCGTCGATGACCTCGAGGACGCGAACAGCATCGCGGGGATCGACCGGCGCAGGCCCGCCATCCCGCATCGCGCGGGCCACCCCGGCGTAGAACGCGGGCCAGTCGCCGCGCGCGCTGGGCACCGGCCGGGGCGCGCCGCCGCCGGCGATCACGCCCCACCCCGGCTCGGGCACCTCGCCGAACCCGGGGTCGCCGGGGCGCGCCCCGTCGCGCAGCGCGGCCTCCTGCGGATCGAGCCCGTGGACCTCCCACTCCCCGGCCAGCCCGGTCAGGCGCATCCGCGGCCCGGGCAGCGCGGCGAGCATGGTCGCGCCCAGGTGGCTGCGCACGCCCGACGCGTGGAGGATGGAGATGTCGACGTCGTCGTCCACCTGGGCCCCGGGGCGGCGGCGCGCCACCTCGCCGTGCACCTCGACCGGCGGGCCGAACAGCACGATCGCCTGGTCGATGAGGTGGCTGCCGAGGTCCATCAGCAGGCCGCCGGCGTCATCGGGGTCGGGGCGCTCCCGCCAGGCGTCGCGGTTCACCGCCGGGCGCCAGCGGTCGAAGCGCGACAGGAACCGGACCGGCGCGCCGACGGCCCCCTCCTCCAGCAGGCGCCGGGCGGTGAGCAGGTCGGCGTCCCAGCGCCGGTTCTGGAACACGGTGAGCATCACGCCGGCGGCCTCCGCCTGGTCGGCCAGCGCGCGGGCCGCCGCCGCGTCGGGAGCCAGGGGCTTGTCGACCACCACGGGCAGGCCCGCCCCGATCGCGGCGCGGGCCAGCGGGACGTGCGCCCGGTTGGCGGCCGCCACCACGACCAGGTCGACGGCGGAGGGGTCGTCCCAGAGCGCCTCGGCCGACGCCAGCACACGGGCGCCGGGGTGGTCGGCCGCGGCGGCGGCCCCGCGGTCCGGGTCGCCGGTCACGACCGCGGCGACCTCCATGTCCGGCTCGGCCGCGACGAGCGGCGCGTGGAAGACGCGCCCCGCGAGCCCGTAGCCCACGATCGCGACGCGGATCGGCGGTGTCACAGGCGGCCTCCGGGGAATCGGCGTGATCCTGGCGAACCTATCTGCTGCGGGCCGTCACGCGGCCCCTGCCGCGGGACGCCGTGCGCGGGTGCGCGTGACAAGGTCGGGCCCCGGGCGAAGGACTCGGGTCGGCGGAGGCGAAAAGGCGACCACCATGAAAGCCCTGTTCGTCGTGATCGGCGTCATCGTCATCTTCGGGATCCTGTTCTCCAGCGGCGCGTTCGCGGGCTCGATGTGCCTGCGCGGCGTGGGCTGCGTGACCGGTGACTCCGGGGGGATCAGCTTCAACTCCAACGAGAGCACCACCATCACGACAGCGAAGCCGTGAACCGCGGGCGGGCCCTGCCGTTCGGTCCGGAGCTGAAGGACCCGCTGTGGCGGTGGGGCGCGTGGTGTGTGGGGCTGGTGGCCTTCTTCTTCCTCCTGTGGGTCGCCACGTGGGGCGGGGTCACGCTCGTGTGGCACATGTGGTCGCTGGTGCTGCTGGTCTTCGGCGTGCTCATGAGCTTCCGGTTCGGGCGCGCCTACGCCCGCGGCGAGACGCTGGAGCGCCACTTCTCCAAGCAGGTCCACCCCACGGTTGACGTGCAGGGGCAGCCGGGCAGCACCTACGTGGTGATGGAGCCGGCCCGCCGGGGCGGGAAGGTGCGGCCGGAGAGCTTCTCCCCCTTCTGGTGGGCGCTCTACTCCATCGTGGTCCGCGCCCCCGTGGCGCTGGGTGACGTGGTGCTGACCCTCGGGTGGCGGTGGTTCGGCGGCCTCGGCGGGGGCGGCTCGGGATCGCTCTGGCGGGGATTCCAGATGGACAGCCTCGACCACCCCGACCGGGTCCGCTCCCCCGACGACGAGACCTTCTAGGCCCCGCGGCAACTGCCCGGGAACCGCCAGAACCGCCGATCCACCGTTCCCGGGCGCTTGCGCCGGGGCACCCCCCTGTGGCATGAGCGGTCCGGGGATCCCGTGCTCCGGAGGGCGTGGTGACATCGACCGGCACAGCGGCGGGCGGAGGCGACGAGCCCATCGTCATGGAGCTCGACGGCGAGCTGCGCCACCTGGCGGCCAGCGACGCCGCCCTCGCCATGGTCGGCCTGCCGGCCGAGGCGCTGCTCGGGCGCACCGCCCGCGAGGCGGGCCTGCCCCCCGAGGTCGTCGTGCCGCTGGAGACCGCCCTCCGCGAGGCGGTGACCACCGGCGAGGAGCGCCAGCTGGAGCTGGAGATGCCCACCGTCGAGGGGCTGCGGTGGCTGCACCTGCGGCTGGTGCCCCGGCCCGGCGCGGCCGGCGGCCCGTCGCGGGTGGAGCTGCTGGCCACGGACATCACCGCGCGCAAGCACGCGGAGCTGCGGCTCAGCGCCGGCAACGCGGCGTTCCGGGCCCTGGTCGAGGACTCGCCCGACCCGATCGCCCTGATCGACGCCGGCCGGCGGATCGTGTTCGTGAACACCGCCCTCGCGCGCGCGACCGATCGCGACCCGGCGGCGCTGATCGGCCGCGGGGTGTCCGAGCTGGGGCTGCCGCCCGACGCGGCCTCGCGCCTGGAGCGGGCGGTGGCCGACGCGTTCGCCAGCGGCGACCGGCTGGCGATCGACTTCAGCGTCCCGTCGGACGACGGGCCCCGCTGGCTCACCGGCCGGGTGCTGCCGGAGCCGGGCGCCGACCGCGGGCACGTGGTGGTGTCGTTCACCGACGTCACGGAGCGCGTGAACCGCGAGGCCGAGCAGGCGGCTCTGCGGCGGGTGGCGACCGTGGTCGCCCGCGAGGCCGACCTGGAGGAGATCGGCCGGGTGGTGGCGCAGGAGGCGGCGATCCTGCTCGACGCCGACGGCAGCGCCGTGTACCGCTTCCGCTCCGACACCGAGGCCACGCCGATCGCCGCCCACCCGCCGGCCGCGCCGGGCGCCGCGGTGCCGGACGTGGTGGTGCTGAGCGGCGGGTCCGCCACCGGGCGCACCGCGCGCTCCGGCGAGCCGGAGCGGGTGGACGACTACGGGCTGGTGGCGCCCGACGACTCGATCTCGGAGGTCCTGGACGCGGGCCTGCGGAGCGGCATCGCCGCGCCGCTGTGGACGCGCGGGCACCTGTGGGGCGCCCTGGCCGCCGGCTCCGCCCGGCCGTTCGCGTTCAACGCCGCCGACGAGCGGCGCCTGGCGGCGTTCGCGGAGCTGGCCACGATCGCGGTGTCGAACGCCGAGACCCGGGCCGAGCTGGACCGCCTGGTCGCGACCGACCCGCTGACGGGGCTGGCGAACCGGCGCGCGTTCACCGCCCGGCTGAACGGCGAGGTGGAGCGGGCACGCCGCCACAACCACATGCTGGCCCTGGCGATCATGGACCTCGACGACTTCAAGACGATCAACGACACCCTGGGCCACCAGGTGGGCGACGCGGTGCTGGCCGAGGTGGGCCGGCGGCTCCTGGGGACGTGCCGCGCCGGCGAGCTGGTGGCGCGGATCGGGGGCGAGGAGTTCGCCTGGGTGCTGCCCCAGATCGACACGGCGGGGGCGGTACGGGCCGTGGAGCGCGCCCGCGAGGAGCTCGCCCTGATCCGGCTCGACGGGGTCGAGGGGGTCAGCTGCTCGGCGGGGGTGTGCGACATGTCCTCCGCGGGCGACGCCGAGGAGTTGCAGCGGCTGGCCGACCGGGCGCTGTACAGCGCGAAGCGGGCCGGCCGTGACCAGGTGCACGCCGCCTAGGGGCGCCGCCCGCCTGCCGGTCGCGTTGTGGCCCCCGTCCGGGACCGGGTAACGTCCCGCCGATATGGCCACCCGACGCCCACCGGAGCGCCGGCGCGCGCCGGCCGTCGATGAGGACCTGCCGCCCATCCGCACGGACGAGGCGCCCGCCGAGCAGGCGGGGCCGCCGCAGCGTCCGCGCCGGCCGTGGTTGCGGCGGGTGCTCATCGGCGGCGGCGCGCTCGCCTTCGGCTTCCTGAGCGGCTACGCGCTGCGCGACGCGGGCCCGCAGATCGCGACGACGGGGCCGCCCCAGGACGCCCATCTCGGCGCGAAGGCCACGGACGACCTCCTGTTCCGGATCCACTCGGACCTGCCGAGCCTGATGGACACGGCGACGCTCGAGTACGACGGCGGCGACGTCATCGACCAGGCGTACGTGGGCGACGGCGACCTGACGTTCCGGCCGCGCGACCTGGAGGAGGGCACGCACACGCTGGACTTCTCCATCGACCAGCCGTTCGTGCCGTGGGACGTCCACCGCTCGTGGACGTTCACGGTCGACCGGACGCGGCCGACGATCACGATCACGGGCCCCACGCGGCCGGCGGTGCGCGGCGCGCCGGTCACGCTGTCGGGCCGGGTGAACGAGCCGTCGACCGTGACGGTCGATGATGCGCCGGTGAAGGTGGCGTCGGACGGGACGTGGTCGGTCACGTTCCCGAGCCCCCCGGCGGGGCTGGTGTCGGTGCGCGCCGTGGACCGGGCGGGGAACTCGCGGGGGATCCGGACGAGCATCCCCGTGGTCACGCGGACGCCGCTCGTCCCGACCCGCGCGGTCCACATGACCGCGATCTCGTGGCAGACGGACTACCTGCGCGAGCCGGTGCTGGACATGCTCCGCAAGGGGCTGATCAACACGATCGAGCTCGACCTGAAGGACGAGTCGGGGATCGTGGGGTACGACAGCAAGGTGCCGCTGGCGAACGAGATCGGCGCGGTGCAGCCGAGCTACGAGATCCACGACGCGGTGAAGGAGATCCACTCGCTCGGCGGCCGGGTGATCGGGCGCATCGTGGCGTTCCGCGACCCGGTTCTGGCGAAGTGGGCGTGGGACCACGGCGACCGGCAGCAGGTGATCCAGACGCCCACCGGCGACGCGTACTCCGGATACGGCGGGTTCACGAACTTCGCCGACCCGGTGGTGCGGAAGTACAACATCGACATCGCGCGCGAGGGCGCCGAGGCCGGGGTGGACGACATCCTGTACGACTACGTCCGCCGGCCGGACGGCCCCATCGAGACGATGGTCTTCCCGGGCCTGAAGGGCGGGGCCCAGGGGAGCATCGTGAGCTTCCTGGCCGAGTCGCGTGACGCCCTGGAGCCGACGGGGGCGTTCCTGGGGGCGAGCCTCTTCGGCATCGCGGCGTTCCGGCCCGAGGAGGTGGCCCAGGACGTCCCCCGCATCGCGCGGAACGTGGACTACGTGGCGCCGCTGATCTACCCGAGCCACTGGGGGCCCGGCGTCTACGGGGTCAACGACCCCGAGAGCGAGCCGAAGATGATCATCGAGGAGTCCCTGAAGCGCTTCAACGAGCTGGTGAAGGGCTCCGGCGCGAGGGTCGTCCCATGGCTCCAGGACTTCTCCCTGAGGGTCCACTACGGCCCGAAGGAGGTCTGCGCCCAGGTGAAGGGCGCCGAGGCCGAGGGCGTCAAGGAGTGGATCATGTGGGACGCCAACGTCACCTACACCAAGGCCGGCTGCCTGAAGGAGTAGGTGATCGGGGTTCCGGGGTCCCCGGGGTTCCCCGGGGCCGGTTCGCCTCGGTCGACGGAGGGGTCGTGGCCCGAGCCCTCGCCGGCGTGGGCCGGGCCGCGTGCTGGAAGGCGCCGGGAGGGGGCTGGGGACGGTGGGTGGTCGACGTTCATTCGAACCTCACCCCACGATGATTCGCACCCCCAACGACACGGGGTCGGCCGTGGTTGGTGCGGCTTTGGTGTCGATCCGTCACCGCCGCTGCCGCG
>JBFWNT010000001.1:0-347317 GCA_050250915.1 Thermoleophilia bacterium | reverse complement strand
GCAGCGACCGCATCAGGAAGACCGGCCGGCCGTGCTCCAGGGCGATGCGGGCCTGCATCCGCGCGCCACTCGTGTGCGACGCCTCGATCACGACCGTCGCGAGCGCGATGCCCGACATGACGATGTTGCGCATCGGGAAGCTCTGGCGCCTCGGCGGGGCGTCGGGCCAAAACTGCGAAACCACGGCACCCTCCTCGGCGACCCGCTTCTGAAGCTCGGCGTTTGCAGTCGGATAGGCGCGCCGGAGCCCGGTTCCGATGACGGCGACGGTGCGCCTGCCGGCGTCCAGAGCGGCCCGGTGGGCGGCCGTATCGACCCCCTGCGCCAGACCACTGACGATCGTGTATCCGTGCACGGACAGGTCGTGGGCCATGGCGGTCGCCTGTCGCAAGCCCTCGGGCGAGACCTGGCGCGTGCCGACGACCGCGATCGAGCGCTCGTCCTCGGGAATGAGCGAGCCGCGGATGAAGAGCAGCGGGGGACGATTGTGGATCGTGCGCAGGTTCTGCGGGTAGTCCTCGTCGAGGACCGACACGACGCGGATGCCCTCGGCCTCCCAGGCGGCCACCTCGGCGACGATGGCATCGAGATCCTCGGCCGGCTGCTGGCCGACCTCAAGCGGGAAGAGCGTCAGGCCTTGCGCGCCGCTGACGTCCTCGCCGCGACCCTCCATGACCGCGAGGGCGCTACCGCGCTCCTCCACCTCATCTGAGACAAGATGCCAGACGCGGCCACCGCGACGCAGAAGCGCCACTAGCGCGGCCGTCTCGTACCGATCGCTCATTCGCGATCCTTACCGAACATGTGTTCTGGCGTCAAGGGCGTCGCGGGCACGATGGTCAGTCCATTTCGTCGAAGCGTCGGCCGCGGCCGGTGTAGCTGCGCTTCGCGGCCCCGGGACCACGGAGGCGCTCATAGAGGTCGCGTGCTTCCTGGAGGGTGATTCCTGCGCGTTCGGCGATGCGGTCCCAGCGAAGGTAGGGGTACTCGCCCTCGATCAGGCGACTCGACGGCAGGGTCCCCTCACGAGCGGCGACCACATCCTCTGGCGTGGCCGCAAGCCTGATGTGCGGATACACGATCGGCTCCGTCGAGTAGAGCGCCCCGCACGTCGCCGACTCGTCGAGCCCGAACAGTGACTGGAGGGCCTCGCCTCTCAAGCGCTCTCCCTCATGGTGGGCGCGCACAATCCTGATCGCGGTCTCGCGATTGACCGGTCCATTGGCGCGACGAGATTCCACACCCGCAGGCCGAGGCGGACTTCCCCCCGGAGCCGGTGAGTAGACCGGCGGCGTGACGGCCGGTGTGTTCGAAGGCGTGACAGCCGGTGTGGTCGAAGGCGCGACACCGTGCGTCCCTTGGCTGGCCGAGAGGCGCGCGATGCGCAGGCGTGGGAGGTCGCCGGCCGACGACCAGCACGGGTCCTCGGGGCCGGGCCAGACACGTCTGATGGCCTCGGCGAGCCACGCCGAGCGCTCGTCGATCTCCTCATCACCGAAGCCAGCGCCGTAGCGGTCGATCAGGTCGACATTGAGGAAGAGACGCGTGTGGGCGTTCAGCTCCTTCTGCTTGGCACGCCACGCGCTGTTCGACAGCGCCGCGTTCAGCGGCATGCTCGTCAGCGTCAGGTTCCCCAGCCGGTGAATACGGGCCGCGCGCGCTGCAATCGCTGCGACCTCGTCGACACCCGCAGGAAGTGGCCAGTTGGCCTGCCAGCTCTGCGGAATGATGTGCTCGAGGGACAGAGCACCGGCGGCGAGGATCTCCGTCTTGTCGCCGTGCATCGCCTCCTCAACGGCGCTCAGCGCCATCACGAGCCGTTTCTGCGCGACGAGGCCGTAGAGATTCTGCGAGACGAGGAATGCGACGAACTCCTCGTCACTCGGCCACCTCGATGCCTGGCCCGCCGCGCCGCGCAGATGCTCGACGATGACCTCGTCGGCCCGAAGTGGCTCGGCGGCGACCTTTGAGAGGAGGCGGGGGATCTCTCGGTTGTACGTCTGCGCCGTCAGGCGCATGAGGCCTCGACGAACAAGCCAGCTCTCGAGGGCGGCGAGGGCGCGCCGACGCCGCGCCGGATCGACCTGCCGCTCTCGGAAGAGCAGCAGAGCGAGCGGCAGCAGGGTGGTCGTGTCGAGCGTCTCGAGTCGCGCGAAGAACCGCCCCTCAGGTGTCGCCGGGGAGAAGTCGTCGAAGCCGCGCATGGTGCGTGCATCTCGGCAGAGTTCGTCGATCAAGGGACGGACGGCGGTCGCGGTCGCATCTCCGAGCACGTCCTTGCGGAAGACGGCGAACAGTTCGGTCGCAGGGATGACCCGCTCCAGCTTCATCGCGAGCCAGTGCATGAGGAACAGCTCGCCGCGCGGCCGGCGAAGGCGCCCCTGGACCCGCTCTTCCCGCCAGTAGTCGGCGTCGAGCTCGGGTCGCCAGCGTTCCTCGTAGAGCGTCTCGACCTCGTCCCCGTGGCGCGCGGCCGCGTGGAAGACCGCGTTCTTCACCAGGTCGAGCGCAAGCAGGGGCGTGCCGCGGGCATTCAGGGTCTCGAAGATGACCTGGGCGTTGTCCCCCGACTCCAGGGTGATCGAGACGAGCCGCAGCAGGTCGACGAGCGTGATCCGAAGCAGGAGTGCGCGATTCTCGACTGAGAGCGTTCCGTCTGAATCGGCGTCACCCGTTACCCACTCGGCGATGCGCTCTCGAAAGAAGGCGTATGCCTCGTCGATCCGGTTGTCCGGATCGTCCTCCCGATCCGGCGCCGGCCCGCCGGGCGCCATGACAGCAGCGAAGGCGGAGCGGTTGGCGTTGGTCGGCCAGACCTTGAAGAGCTCGTCTCCCTTGGCCTTCTTCGGGTTGTTGCGCACCAGGTCATCGAGCAGTTCCGCGTCGTCCTCGGCGCCGACGCTCCGAAGGGCGGCGGCTGCGGCGGCCAGCAGCAGCTGCAGGGTCGTCAGGCGCTGCTGGCCGTCGATGACGGTGAAGACCGGGATCGCTCCCGGGACGAAGACGTCGTCCTGCTCGAGGACGATCGCGCCGAGGAAGTGCGAGGGCACCGGAGCTGACCCCGCATCGGTCACCTGGTGATCGAGGAGGACGCAGATGTCCTCCCACAACGGCTCCCACTGGTCCTCGCGATCCCAGACGTACGGCCGCTGGAAGAGCGGGACGACGTACCGGACGTCACGCTCGAAGAGCTCGTTCACGGTATGGGTGGCGGGCTTCATCTCGCGCCAAAGGCTACTTCAGCTCCCGGCCCTCCCGACGAACCGGCCCGTCGCCGGTCGGCCATCGGCCGGACCGACCGGCGACGTCTTCATCTGGCTCCGAAGGAGCCTCTGACGGGCAGCAGACGCCTTATGCCAAGAGCCATCGCGACCGCCGACTGCTCGCAGGAGCACCCCACGACGGCGCGCGGCTGCGACTGTTGCAGCTCTGGGCGGGAGGCTGCAGTCCCGCCGGGACTTGGGAAGGTCCTGCGACAGCGGTCCTGCCCGGCGAGCTCCAGCCCGGCGCTCCCGCGCACCCGAACTTCCAAGGATTGCGCACGCGTTAGGCCCGCCCGTGCGCCGGAGAGTCTTCGTGCTCGATCTCGCGAGGGGCGATCCGGCTCGAGGCCGCTGCTATTCCGGCGGCGGGTGCGTGCGAGTCGGCGCAGCGCCCTTCAGCCCGAGGCGAGGCTGAACGCGGTCGAGCAACTCCCAGAGCCGCGAGGCGGCGGGCGAGGTCAGATCCTCGCGCCTGATCGCCACCGTCTCGACGGAGTTCGACGCAGGGGAAGGGACCGGCGTCGCCGCAAGATGGGCCTCCTTCGCCTGCCGGCGCGCTTCGCGGCGGCGCTCGGCGCGGCTCACCTTCTCCTCGCGGTTCGCGACGACACGCTTGGTGACCTCGCGAGTCCGGACGAAGGCGAGCTCCAGGACCCGGACAGCGCCACGGCCATAGCCGCGGGCCTCCGGGTCGGGGAGGGTCCAGTCCCGGACCAGGCCGGCGCGGGCGGCGTCGAGACGGGTGCGCCACTCGGTCCACCGCGAGACGCCCATCGCGCGCGCCAGCTCGGCCGGCCGCACCTCCCCTCGGCTGCGCCACGGCCCCAGCGCGAGCTGCGCCACGATGAACCAGCTGACCACGTTCGCGACGCGGCGGCCGCTCAGCCCTGAGTCGGCCAACGCTGCCAAGACAGTCTGGCCGACCGCCGCGAAGCGCTCGCCGGCGAGGGCCTCGATCTCGAGGGCTCGGGCGGCGTCGCTCATGCTGGGCGTCGCCTCGGTGTCGCTGCCGGGCGGCTGGCCGCCGTCCGCGGCAGGGGATACTCTTCGACCACTGAGCGGTGATCTTTCGTAGTGACCGACCCGGGGGAGCCACCCCGGGTCGCGTCGTTTCTGGGGCCGGTGCGTGTGGCCGTCCAGCCTCGTCCACGAGGCGGCTGGTGGCCAGCGGACGGCGGTGGGGATCTGCCGCGTCGAGCGACCTCGCCCGGCTCTGGGTGAGGGCCGAAGACGCTGGTTGCGGCACTTTCTTGTGACTCTCCCGCCTGGTCTCCCACGCCGGCAGCAAATATGGCGCTTTGCAGCGGCGACGTGTTCGATTCGCGCCATCTTGAAAACCGTTGCCCGGTCACCCCGGGCCGAGGGTTCGAATCCCTCCCCCTCCGTTCCGGACCCTCATGCGAGCGGCCTACGATGGCCGCGGGTGACCCCGCCGACTGATGACATCACCTTCGAGTTCTGCCTCCGGAGCGTTGGCTGGGCCGACGCCCGGCTCGAAATCGGCGCAAATGCCACCGAGATGACGCCGAGTTATCTCACTGACGCCCTGGGCGACCTGCTGCGAGCGGTCCTGACACTCACCGAAGGGGGCTCCCCTGCCTCCCTGACCTGGGATGAGGAAGGTTGGTGGGACTACTGGTCGCTCGTCCTCGATGGCGATCGAGTGGACCTCGTCTTGGAGTTTGAGCGCGAGGGCGCCAACGACTTCCATCCCCCGCTCTCCGGCACCGTCCAGCTCACGGCGCTGGTCCGCGTCGTCGTCGATGCGGCACGCGGCATCCTCGACCACCATGGTGAAGCGGGATACCTCGCCCAATGGGCGGAGCATCCGTTCCCCGTCGCCGAGCTTCGTGCGCTCGAGAAGTGGCGGGCGTTGCACCCGTGAGCAGACGACGGTTCACGCTCCCGCTGCTCCCGTTCGCGCACACGGGTTCAGGTTGAACCTCAGTCCCGCGAGGTCCGTTCACACCCGCTCGGCCTCACCCGTCCAGGATCGTCGGCCCGGGCGAGGGTTCCTGATCGGCGAGGACCGTCCCGAAGATCAGGAGGTCGTCGACGCCGACGACGCGCGAGGCGTGGCCTCTGCCCCGGGTGTCGTCGAGGACGATCACGTCACCGGGCGAGAAGCGACGCTGCTCGCCGTCGCTCGTGGTGACCTCGACGACGCCGCGCATGACGCAGAACACCTGGCGCTGCGGAGAGGGGTGCGGAACCTCGCCGCCCCATTCGGGGGCCGCGCCGAAGAACAGCGTCCCTGACGCGCCCTCGAACGCGCGGATCATCGCCGGCGCGGCCGGCGGCGCGAAGTCCTGTTCCTCCAGGTCGAGGGCGAGGTCCTCGAAGTGCGAGTCCCCGTCGGCGTCGTGGTACATCCGGACGTATTCGACGCGCATCGGACCTCCTCAGCTCGTTCGCACGCTCATCAGGGCACGACGTCCACGGGGACGACGTCGACGCGGTAGCCGGTCTTGCGCAGCGCGGCGAGCACCCGCTCGCCGTGCGCCTGATCCATCGTCTCGACCGCCAGCTCGACCTCGGTGAACCGGACCGCCACCGAGGCGAGCAGGCGCTGGTGCAGCACCTCGATGATGTTGCCGCCGACGTCGCCGACGACCGCGGTCAGCTTCGCGAGGGCGCCGGGGCGGTCGTCGACGAGGACCCGCCAGCGGTTCAGCCGGCCGGTGCGCACCAGGCCGCGCATGATCACCGACGCGAGCGTCCGCGGGTCGACGTTCCCGCCGGTGAGCACCACCCCGACGGTCCGCCCCCGGAACTGCTCGGGATGGTCGATCAGGGCGGCCACGCCCGCGGCGCCGGCGCCCTCGGCGACGACCTTCTCGATCTCGAGGAGGAGGTTGATCCCCTCCTCGATCGCCCGCTCGCTCACCGTGACGATGCGCGCCCCCGCGTCGGCGAGCAGCCGCGCCGCGAGCCGCCCCGCCTGGGCGACCGCGATCCCCTCGGCCAGCGTCGGGCCGCCGTCGACCGGTGTCGGGCGCCCGGCCAGCGCCCTCAGCATCGACGGGTACGCCTCGGTCTCGACGCCCACGATCTCGACGCCGGGGCAGAGGTCTCGCGCGACCACGGACATCCCGGCGAGCAGCCCGCCGCCGCCGACGGGGACCAGCAGGACGTCGAGATCGGGGTGGTCGGCGAGCAGCTCGAGGGCGACGGTGCCGGCGCCGGCGACCACGTGCGGGTCGTCGTACGGATGGACGAGCGTCCGGCCGCCCTCGGCGACGAGCTGCTCGCCACGGGCCATCGCCTCGCCGAGGGTATCGCCGCACAGCTCGACGGTGGCGCCGAGCAGCCGCGTGCGCGCGACCTTCACGAACGGGGTCGGCTCGGGCATCACGATCGTCGCCGCGATGCCGAGCAGGCGGGCGTGGCGCGCGACGGCCTGGGCGTGGTTGCCCGCGCTGACCGCGACGACCCCCGCCGAGCGCTGGGCGGGCGTCAGGCGCTCGAGCATGTTGCGGGCGCCGCGCTCCTTGAAGGAGGCCGTGAACTGGACGTTCTCGAACTTGACGACGACGGTGCAGCCGAGCACCTCCCCCAGCGTCGCCGAGACCGCCGACGGGGTGCGGACGATCGCGCCGTCCAGCCGGCGGGCGGCGTCGCGGACGTCGCCGAGGGTGACGGTCCCGGTCACGCGACCAGCGTAGACGCGCCCGGCGCCGTTGTACCGTGCCGACATGGCCACCCGGCGCTGGAGCGATCTGGATCCGAGGATCCGTCAGGCCGTGCAGCTGGTCGCCGCCGTCGAGGCCGGGCTCAAGATCGCTGCGTTGATCGACCTCGCACAGCGCCCGGGTCCGCAGGTTCGCGGCTCGAAGCGGTCGTGGGCGTTCGCCATCGCGCTGGTCAACTCCGCCGGCGCGATCCCGCTCATCTACTTCCTGCGCGGCCGGCGCTGAACGACGGCTCCGCCCCCGGCCTCGCGCGAGGCCGGGGGCGGTCGCGCGGCTCAGCTCGGGACGAGGATGCCGCGGCCCTGCAGGCGGCCGGCGTCCAGGTCGGCCATCGCGTCGTTGATGGCCTCGAGCGGATAGGTGCTCGTATGGAGCGTGACCTTGCCCTCGGCGGTCAGCGTCATCAGCTCCTGCAGATCGACGTACGTGCCCACCAGGTTCCCGATGAACGAGATCTCGCGGGAGATGACGTCGATCGTCGGCACGTTCAGGTTCTCGCCGTAGCCGATCACGTAGTAGAAGCCGCCGTTTCGGACCATCGCGATGCCGTCCTCGATCGCGCCCTTCTCGCCGACGAAGTCGATGATCGCCTCGGCGCCCACCCCGTCGGTCATCTCGGCCACCACCTCGCGCTGGGTGCCGTCCACCTTCACCGTCTGGTCGGCGCCCCACTCGGTGGCGAGGGCCAGCGCCTTCTCGTTCGGGTCGACCACGATGATCTCCGTGGGGGTCATCGCCTTCAGGCACTGGATGCCGATGTGGCCCAGGCCGCCGGCGCCGATGACGACCGTCCTGGTGCCCGGCCCCAGCACCGGGATCGCCTTCTTCACCGCGTGGATGGCGGTGAGGCCGGCGTCGGCGAGCGCGGCGATCTGGGTGGGGTGGAGCGACGGGTCGAGCTTCACCACCGAGCGTGCGCTCGTCTGGAGGAACTCGGCGAAGCCGCCGTCCCGGTTGATGCCCGGGAACGCGCCGTTCTCGCAGTGCATGTCGTCGCCGCGGCGGCACGCCATGCACAACCCGCACGTGATGAACGGGTGCACGATGACGGTGTCGCCCACCTCCACGTTGGTCACGCCGGAGCCGACCTCGTGGATCCAGCCGGCGTTCTCGTGCCCGGGCGTGTAGGGCAGGGCGACCTGGGACTTCTCGGCCCACTGCCCCTCCTGGATGTGGAGGTCGGTGCGGCAGAGGCCGGCCGCCCCGATCCGCACGACGACGTCGAGGGGCCCGACCGCCCTGGGCTCGTCGACGTCGTCGAGCGTGAGCGCCTCGTGGTACGCGTGCAGCCGCGCGGCCTTCATCGGGCCACCTCCTCGCCGTAGCGGACACGGAGCAGGTCGCGGCACATGCCGCCGTTGGTCTCCAGGCTCAGGCTCACGAGCCGCGCGACCCGCAACCACATCGGCAGCGCGTCGGCGGAGATCGGCCCCCCGTCGTCCGCCAGGAGGGCCGGATCGCCGGGGGCGTGCGGCAGCCCGAGGGCCCCCCGGAGCGCGACGCTCCGCCGCGCGTCGACCGAGTCGGGCAGGTCGGCCACGCGGAGCGCCGCCACCTCCTCGTGACTCGCGCCGCCGCCGAGCAGGGCCTGGCAGATCCGCGCCTGGCGGGCGCGCAGGGCCTTGCGCCGGAACCGGTCGCGGAGGGCGTCGAGGTCGCCGTCGGTCTCGCCGGGGAACGCCCCGTCGAAGCCCGCGCCGCTCCCGACGGCGGCGTTGATCTCCGCCCCCGTGTAGTGGTCCTCGAGCACCACGGTCACCTCGCCCGCCCCCGGCAGCCGCTGCACCGCGCTGCGCGCGTCGGCCACCATGAGGTACGCGAAGTTGGGCGCGCACTGCGGCGTGGGGAGCCGCAGGCGGACCTCCACCTCGTCGTGCGCCCCCACGACGCAGGAGCTGACGAAGCCGAGCGTGGTGATCGGCTCGTCGAGCTCCGGGTCGTAGACCGCGCCCAAGGCGTCGAATGCCCGGGCCCGGAGGGTCATGCCGACCCCTCCACCAGCGGGCGTCCGCGGGGTCGCCGGGCGCTCCCGCGGCCACCGGCAGCTGCAGCTCCCGGGGCACCTCCACGCCGTACAGCTTCGCGCCGTTGAGGCCCAGGATCTTCTTCTTGCCCTCGACGCCGAGCCGCGGGTAGTCGGCGAAGTCGTCGCCGTCGGGCATCTCCCAGTCGACGAAGCCCTCGACCTGCCACTTCGGCTCCCAGATGGCGTAGTCGGAGCCGAACAGCATCTTGTCCTCGCCCACCCAGAACAGGAGCTCGCCCATCACCTTGGCGAACATCCTCGGCCGGGCGTGCATGAGGCCGCCGATGACGACCGCCAGGCCCGCGTAGACGTTGGGCTCCTGCGTCGCCATGAAGCAGAAGTCCTCGATCCGCGGCAGGCCGACGTGCTCCACGATGAAGTTGAGGTCCTGGTAGTCGGTCGCCACGTGGTCGATGTCGGACACGTCGAAGGCGTCCTTGTCGAGCGGCCAGATCGTCGGGCCCTTGTGGACGTGGATGTTCGTGATGCCGAGCGCCACGCACATGTCGAGGAAGGGCACCGCCTCGGGGTCGGTGAGCTTCCACCCCCGCGAGCCGTCGTACCACTCCGCCGTGTAGAGCTTGACGCCCCGCATGCCGTACCTCGCGTGGTCGGCCTCGAGCTGGCGGAGCCCGGCCTCGCCCTCGCGCGGGTCCCAGCGGCCGTTGACGAGCAGCCTCCCGGGGAAGCGGTCGAGCAGCGCGGCGTTGTGGTCGATGTCGTTGAACCCGTCGGTGTACCACTCCTTGAGGTAGGTCGACTGGAACACGCCGACGTCGACGTGACCCTCTTGGAAGACGTCCTTCTCGAAGTCGTCGACCGAGTACTTCTCGAAGTGCTCGAGCGTCAGTGGGTGTCCGCCGGACCAAGCCCCTGATAGGCGTGGAAGCACTTGATCCAGCCCTCGGCGTACTCCTCGGCGCCCGGCTTCCAGTTCGCCGGGCTCGCGTCCCAGAAGTGCAGGTGGCTGTCGAAGACGAAGTACTTCTCGCCGGCCTTCGCGTACATCGCACCCTCCCCCTTGACCCGCAGGCTTGTGCGGTATGTATCCCACTCGCCCTCGCGGCCGTCCACAGCGGGAGACGGCCGGGAACCGGCGGCACGGAGGATTGCCGCAGTTGGGTCGTCGCGGCCGCGGATACCCTGCTCACGCGCGATAACGTCCCGCGAGATGAGCGACCGGCGTGGCGATCGCGGCGAGACCGGCCAGGTGCCGATCGCCCTCCAACGGGTCGACGCGCCCCTCACCCGGTCGGCGGTGTTCCTGGTCGTCACCGTCGCCGGCGGGGAGGAGGCGATGGACACCGTCCGTGCGGTCCTGGCCGACGTCGACGGTCTGGTGAAGACCGTCGGGTTCCGCGACCTGGAGGCGCCGCTGTCGTGCGTCGTCGGCATCGGCAGCCGCATCTGGACGGATCTGACCGGGCGGGCGGCGCCGGCCGAGCTGCACCCGTTCCGCGAGGTCGCCGGCGCGCGGCACACCGCCCCCGCGACCCCCGGCGACCTGCTGTTCCACATCCGCGCCGACCGGCAGGACCTGTGCTTCGAGCTGGAGCGCCTGCTGCTGGAGGCCCTCGGCGATGCCGTCACCACGGTCGACGAGGTCGCCGGCTTCCGCTACTTCGACACCCGCGACCTGCTCGGGTTCGTGGACGGCACCGCCAACCCCGTCGGCGCCGAGCTGCCCGAGTCGACCCTCGTCGGCGACGAGGATCCCCACAACGCCGGCGGCAGCTACGTGGTGGTGCAGAAGTACGTCCATCAGATGGACGCGTGGGAGGCGCTCAGCACGGAGGAGCAGGAGGCGGTCATCGGACGGCGCAAGGCCGACGGCGTGGAGCTCGACGACGCCGAGCCGGGGCACCAGCAGGCGCACAAGACGCTCACCACCATCGACGACGGCGCGGGCGGCGAGCTGGCGATCCTGCGCGACAACATGCCCTTCGGGCGCCCCGGGCAGGGGGAGTTCGGCACCTACTTCATCGGCTACGCCCGGCGCCTGTGGGTGATCGAGCGGATGCTGGAGCGGATGTTCGTCGGCGACCCGCCGGGCCTGCACGACCGCATCCTGGACGTCTCCACCGCCCTCACCGGCACCACCTTCTTCGTCCCCACCGCCGACGTGCTCAGCGCCCTCACGGCCCCGCCGGCGGCTGCGCCGGAGCCCGCGCCCGGACCGTCCCTCGGGATCGGCTCGCTGCGCCCATCGGGCCCGGAGGCGCCCGCCGCCTGAGCCGCGGGTCAGGCGGCGGGCGGCGGCTCCTGGGCCCCGTCGGCGAGGACCGCCGCGACCGCCACGGCGACCGCGTCGCCGCGGTCCGTGACATCGAGCTTGCGGTAGACGTGCTCCAGGTGCTTGTCGACCGTCGCCTTGCTGATGCCGAGGCCGGTCGCCGTCTCCTGGGGGGTCGCGCCGCCGGCGAGGCGGGCCAGGATCTCCGCCTCGCGGGGGGTCAGGCCCAGGACGGCGAGCCGTGCGGCGTCGACGACCACCTCGTCCACGGCCAGCGTGACGGCCCCGCCCTCCCCGCGGGCGACCACGCGCGCGGTCACGGTCGATCCCGCCCCGCGGGCGATGAACGGCGCCTCGGGCGCCTCCGTGGCCAGGCCGCGGGCCCACGCGCTGATGGTCGCGGGGAGCGTGCTGTCGCCGCTCCGCAGGCGCCCGGCGAGGCCCGGCGCCGCGTCGATCACCTCCAGCGCCCCGTCCGGCGCGACCACCACCAGGGCACGGCGGCCGCCTTCGCGCCCCAGGGGCCCCGCGTTGCGCAGCAGGTCGATGCGGCGCAGCAGGAGGAACATCTGCGCGAGGTGGGGCTGGAGCGCGGCGAGCAGCTCCGTCTCGTCGTCCGTGAAGTCCGCGTCTCGGCGGCTGAGGGCGAACGCGACGACCAGGGGCGGCGGCGCGGGGAGCGGCAGCCCCACCTGGAACTCGACGCCCATCGGCCCGTAGACGTCCCGGTAGAGCGCCGTGGCGCGATAGACGTCCCGGTCGACCAGGTCCGAGATCCGCAACACACCGGTATCGCCGGCCATGTGCCGCTGGATCAACGGATGCTCGGCGACGCACTCCATGAAGCGCTCGATGCTCCCCGGCGGGTAGACGAACTGCGCCGGCTCGGTGATGGCGACGATGCGGTCGCCCGCCACATCGACCTCGTTGTAGGTCGCCACGTCGTACGGCACGGCGCGCCGGAGGGCATGGAGCACCGCGCGCGGGAAGTCCGAGCGGTGCGAGATCGCCGTGAGCTCCCGCAGCACGTCGAGGGCCGCGCCGTCGCCCGGGGTACGCATCGGTCCGTATTGATCGCGTTCCTCGCCGCGACGTTCAATCACCCATCCGAGGCGCGAACGAGGTGGATGATGCGAGGAGTACGCAAGCTTTTCCGGTCGGGTGGGCGCGCGACCGCGGCTCGTCGCGCCGGCCTCCTGCTCGTGCTGGCCGTCACGGCCGTGGCCCTGGGTGCCGTGGCCTCGACGGCGGCGGCGCAGGAGATCCCCGCCGAGATCGTCGTCCGCTCACAGGAGCACCCCGGCCCCAACGATCCGCATCGGTGCGTCGCCTACGCCTTCATGATGTTCCCGGAGGTCGCCGGCGCCACCGCCTACGAGGGGTACGCGGAGGGACACCTCGGCAGCAACGACGTCGCGTTCTCCGGACCGCCGTTCAGCGAGGACACCTACTCGTGGTACCCCGCGGTGTTCACCGTGGACGCGGGGAAGCACTGGTTCGCCCTCGGCGGCGCGTCGACCGGCGCCGGCTGTCCGGCGGCGGAGGCGGCGCTCGCCGGGCGGTTCAGCGTGCTCTACATGCGCGCCGACTTCGGCGAGATCGGCAACACGCCGCCGGTGCCGGCGCCCGTCGTGAGCCGCGACCCCGACAACCCCCGGCTCGTCCGCGTCGACGGCACCGGATCGGTCGACCCCGACGGCGCGATCGTGGGGTACCGCTGGACCTTCGGCGACGGCGCGTCGGCCTCGGGCGCGGTGGCCCAGCACGAGTACGCCGGCGGCGGCCGCTACACGGTCACGCTCAGCGTGACCGACGACGACGGCGCAACCGTCCCGGGCACCGCCGTCGCGGACATCCCGTACGAGGTCACGGGCCGGCTCACCGAGCGCCGCTGCGGTACCGGCGGGAACTGCCGGACGGTGGCGGTGCCGGGGATCCGGGTCGCGGCGAGCGGCTCCGCCGCCGGCGCGGCGGCGATCTCGGCCGCGGACGGCTCATACCGGCTCCTGCTCACGCAAGGGGTATGGGCCGTGACGCCGGACCAGCCCCGGGGCCAGCGGTCATGGGATCCGGCGTCACGTCCGGTCGCGGTGTTCGGCAACGTCGCCGGCCAGGACTTCCGTCGCTGCGCGACCGGCGCCGAGCGTCCGCTCAGCGGCTGCGGCGAGCCCACCGCACGGATCGCCCGGGGCGAGGCAGCCGACCCTCGCGCGATCACGTTCGACCCCTCGGGCTCCACCGACCCCGACGGGCGCATCGTGCGCTACGAATGGGGCTTCGGCGACGGGACGACGGCCTCCACCGCGGGCCCCCGGCCGGTGACGCACCAGTGGACGACGGCGGGGCGACAGGCGGTGACGCTGCGGGTCACCGACGACCAGGGCGACTCCTCGACGGCGCGGGTGACCGTCGAGACGCACGCCGTCGTCTTCGAGGTGCAGCACGTCGATGACGGCCGGGCGGTCCGCGGCGTCCCGATCCTCTTCTCCCGCGGGCAGGTGGCGCTGCCGCCGGCCAGCGACGAGGTCCCGCTGACCACCGGCGCGAACGGGCGCGCCCGCGCCGTCGTGCCCGACGGTCGCTACATCGCCCACTCGAGCGACCAGCGGCACATCAAGTCGACCCAGGGCTTCATCTTCCCCGGGACCCGCAGCGGGGCCGTCGGGTTCGTGTACGTCGACTACGTCAACCTGCGGGTCATCGCGGAGACGCCGGCGTCCACCGACCCCGACGGACTGTCGCGCGACATCGACGGCGTGACCATCCACGTCACGGGCCGCGCGACCCGCAACCGCACGGTCGACGAGACCGACCAAACCCCCGCCGCCGTGTTCGGCCTGCCGCCGAGCGCCGGGGCGGGCTACCGCGTCGTGGCGACCTGCGGGCGGATCCGGGCGGCCAGGACGGTCGCGGTGCCCGAGGACCCCGAGTTCCAGGAGGTCTCGCTGACGCTCGACCTCAGGCCGGTCACGGGCGACCTGACGCGCTGCCCCGGATCGCCGTCCCCTTGACTGGGCCGAACGCACGTTCGAGAGTTGAGCGATCGACCTCGGGCTGGACCAACTCTTCGACGTACGCGCAGGCGACCACCTGGAGGGGGTCCGGGCGTTCAACGCCGCGAAACGGGCCGCCGGGGATCAGCGGGGACCCGGGAGTCACCGGGAGCTGCTGAGGGCGCGCGGCGCGCAGCCGGCCGTCCCTGCCGGTTCGCGCGCCGACGAGGTCGTCGCGCGCGCCGGCGGCCGGGAGGTCGCGGTCAGGGTCACGAGCCCGGGCTCCGGCCGGTCCCGCGGCGCCTACCTCGACACCACGGAGGCGGGTTCTTCATGGGCTCGGCGGCCCGGAACGATGCGCGCAACGCCCGCCTGGCCGACGCGCTCGGGGTCACCGTGGTGAGCGTCGAGTACCGCCTGGCACCCGAACATCCCTGGCCGGCACCCTGGACGTGCTGCCGGAGGACAACCTGGCCATGGCGGCGCGTCTGTCAGCGGCCGGCAACCCGATCGATCTCCGCGTGTACCCGGAGGCCCTGCACGGCTTCACGTCCCATCCGACAGGCATGGCAGAGGCGGCCCTGGACGGGCTCGAGACGCGGCTCGCGGGCCGCCTCTGACCGACGCCGCCCTCAGGAGCGCTCGACGAGGATGACGAGCGTCTCCCCCAGCACGCCGTCGTGCTCCATCGCTGCAGCCGCGGCGTCGCCGTCCATCGCGGCCATGACGGCGTCCATGTCGGCCACGTCCATCACCAGCGCGACGCGGTTCGGGTTCTGGGGATCGACGAAGGTCCGGATGCCCGTGACCCCGAGGGGCCCGAAGAACTCCTGGCGCTTGGGCGACGCGAGCCAGTGCTCGACGTCCTTCACATCGTGGTACGCGACGACCGTGGGCATGAGGGCTCCCTCGTAGCGGTCTCCTCGCCGCGACCGGCGGGCACGGCGAGCGTATGAGCGCGCGGCGTGGAGCGACAAGGGGCCGGCGGAAACACGTTCCGGCGCCCCCCGGCGCGCCGGGGGAGCGCGCCCTAGGGTGTGGGAGGGGCGCGCCGAGCAGGCGATCGGGGTCGGCGGCGGCCTGCACCACGCGTTCGCGCACAAGGCCCAGGGGTTCTGCGTGTACAACGACCCCGCCGTCGCCATCCAGATGCTTCTCGACGCCGGCGCGGAGCGGGTGGCCTTCGTGGACGTCGACGCCCACCACGGCGACGGCGTCCAATGGATCTTCTACGAGGACCCCCGGGGTGCTCACGTGCTCGGTGCACGAGTCCGGGAAGTACCTCTTCCCCGGCACCGGCTTCCTCGGCGAGCGCGGCCAGGGGGAGGGCTTCGGCACCTCCATCAACGTGCCGCTGCCGCCCTTCGCCGGCGACGAGCCGTACCTGCGGGCCGTCGAGGAGGCCGTGATCCCCGCCGTCCGGGCCCACCGCCCGGACGCCCTGGTGATCGAGCCGGGGTGGGACGGCCACCACTCCGACGTCCTCAGCCACCTCCAGATCACCATGGACGGGTTCGAGCGGGTGGCCCGCGTGCTGCGCGGCCTGGCGGCCGAGGTGACGGACGGGCGCTTCGCGGCCGTCGGCGGCGGGGGCTACACCGGGGACGTCCTGCCGCGCGGCACCGCGCTCTTCCTCGCGTCGATGCTGGGCGTCGAGCTCGACGACGAGCTGCCGCCCGCGTGGCGCGAGCGCGTCCGCGAGCTGACCGGCCGCGACGCCGACCGCGTCCTGCGCGAGGACGGGCCGCCGACCGCACCGGCCGACGAGCGCCGCCGGGGGGACGCCGAGGCCCACGAGGTCATCGACCAGGCCGTCGCGCTGTTCGGCTGAGGGGAGCGCCGCCCCGCGGGTTCGGGCATCCCGAAGCCCGGCCCCGCGGGCGCCCGGATGCCCCCTCGGGCGTCACGCCGGAGACTCGGGTCGACGGTGTCGGATCGAGGGGGAGGCCATGACCGCCACGCCGAGGGTCGTCGTCGCCGGCGCGGGGTTCGCCGGACTGGAGGCCGCCTTCCTGCTGCGCATGCGCCTGGGCGGCCGGGTCCACATCGACCTGGTGTCGGAGTCACCGCGGTTCGTCTTCCGCCCGAACAGCATCTACGTGCCGTTCGGAGCGGACCCGGAGGACCTGGTCGTCGACCTGGAGAAGCCGCTGCGGCGACGCCGGATCCCGTTCGTGCAGGGCCGCGTCCAGGCGGTCGACACGGACGCCCGCACGGTGGAGCTCGACGACGGACGCCGCCTGCCGTTCGACCACCTCGTGATCGCGACCGGCGCCGCGATGCGCCCGGACGAGGTCCCGGGACTCGCGGATCACGCCTGCACCATCTGGACCACCGACGAGATGCTCGCCCTGCGCGGGCGCATCGACGAGACCGTGCGGCGCGCGGCGAGCGGGTCCCGTCAGCGCGTGCTCTTCGCCGTGCCGCCCGCCAACAAGTGCTCGGGTCCGCTCTACGAGATGGTCTTCATGCTGGAGACCTGGCTGCGGCGCAAGGGCGTCCGGGAGGCGGTCGACATCGCCTATCGGACGTACGAGCACTCGTACATCCAGGCCTTCGGTCCCCGTCTGCACGATGTGGTGACCGGCGAGTTCGCAGAGCGCGGGATCGACGGGCGCACGGAGACGGTGCTGGCCGAGGTGCGCCCCGGCGAGGCCGTCATGCGGGACGGCACCGTGGAGTCCTTCGACCTGCTCATCGCCTTCCCGCCCTACGTCGCGGCGATGCGGTGGGAGGGACTGCCCGCTGACGACCGCGGGTTCCTCCGCACGGACCTCGCGACGCGTCAGGTCGCCGGGTGCGCGGGGGTCTACGCGCCGGGGGACGCCGGGGACTTCCCGGTGAAGCAGGCGTTCCTCGCCTTCCTCCAGGCGGACGCGGTGGCCGAGCGCGTCGCCGCGGAGGTCACCGGGACGCCGGCGGACCGCGGCTTCGACCCGGTGAGCATGTGCGTGATGGAGATGCTCGACTCCGCCACCTTCGCCCAGGTGCCCCTGCGCGTGACCGGCGACCCGGACCGCCCCGTCGAGGTGAGGCCGGACGCCGGCGACGACTACAAGGTCGGGGTCTCCCCCGCCTGGCGCGTCGGCAAGAAGATGCTCGGCTTCTACCTGCCGATGCGATTCGGCGCCGGCGAGCCGTTCCACGCGGGCGCCGGCTGGCAGATGATGGACCTCGGCCTGAAGGGGATGGTGAAGGTCCTGGCCGACTAGACATCGGCTACGGTCGCGACGTGGAGAGCGTGTACGACGCGCTGGGCGGCGGCGACGGGGTGATGCGCCTGGCGGCGGCGTGGCACGAGCGGGTCCTGGCCGACGAGGTGGTGGCCCACGCGTTCAGCCACGGCTTCCATCCCGACCACACCGCGCGGCTGGCCGCCTACTGGGGGGAGGCCCTCGGCGGTCCGGCGACGTACTCGGAGCGGTACGGGGACGAGAGCTCTGTGGTGCGGATGCACAGCGGCAACGGCCCGCACGAGGAGATGGACGCCCGGGCGATCGCCTGCTTCGACCAGGCCCTCGGCGACGTCGGCCTCGCCCCGGGGACGCCGCTGCACACGGCCCTGCACGACTACTTCACCTGGGCGACCACCACCGCGATGGCGCGGTACCCGGGGTCCGCCGGCGACGTGCCCGGCGGACTCCGGATCCCGCGCTGGGGCTGGGCGGGGCCCAGCGCGTAGCGCAGCCGCGGCGGGTCAGGAGTCGCAGTCGAACGAGAGCGACGCCGACTGCGGCTTCTCCAGGTGGCCCGCGTTCTTCATGATCGGCGGGACCTCCGGGTCGGACAGGAACGCCTGCCAGCCGGCCTCGTCCCAGTCGAAGACCGCCCAGATCCGGTCCGGGACGTACGGGTCCTGGAACACCATCGCGCCCCTGCACCCATGCTCCTTGCGCTTCTCGGCGCCGGGGCCCGTGAAGACCTCCTTCATGCGCTCGAGGTCCTCGTACCGCGTCGTGGCGAGCACCATGGCCATCTCCTTTCGTGACGTGTCGTCGTGGGGTCGTGTGGCTCAGCCGGCCGTCGCCGGCACGGGGACGGAAGGCTCCTGCGGGTCGATGGCGCCGAGACGCTCGAGGATCTCGAAGCGGCCGCCGCGGGAGCGGGCGATGTACATGTTCATGCGCACGTGGTGCTGGCCCGGCGCCATCGCCGCCGGCCCGCCGGGGCCGTCGGCGATCTCCGCCCGGTCGAGGGCGGCGACCACGTCGTCCTGCGCCAGGGAGCCCGCCTCGGTCACGGCGGCGGCCCACAGCCGCAGCCCGCGGTACAGGCCCGAGCAGGCGCTGCCGCCCGTGAACAGGGCGTCGCCGGGGTAGAGCGCCTCGTACTGGGCCAGGAGACGCCGGCTGAACGGGTCGTCCACCGACTGGTAGTAGTCGAGGCAGCTGTAGAGCCCCTCGACCTGCTCCGCCGGCACCATGTTCAGGAAGTTCTCGTCGAAGTACGTGCACACCAGTTGCCCGCCGCGAGCCTGGAAGCCGGAGGCGTGCAGCCGCTCCAGGAACGGCCCGACGGCGGGCGGGACGAGGGTGTTGAACACCACGTCGGCGCCGCTCGCGGCGATCCGGTCGACCGTCGCCGCGTAGTCCATGTGGTCGAGCGGGTGGTACTCCTCGCCCACGATCGACCCGCCGTTCGCGGTCACCACCTCGCGCACCCGTGCGTTCAGGACGTGCGGCCAGACGTAGTCGGCCGACGGCAGGTAGAACGTCCGGGCCCCGGTCTCCCGCATGAGCCACGGGATGAAGGGATCGACCTGCTGCGCCGGCACCGGGCCGGTGCAGAAGATCAGCGGGTCGGACTCCTGCCCCTCGTACTGCTCGGGATAGATGTAGAGCGTCCGCCCCTCCACCACGGCCGGGCCCTTGATGGCCTGCCGGGTGGAGCTGTAGATGCCGCCGAAGAGCACGTCGACCCGCTCGTCCCGCACCAGGGTCCGCGCCGCCGCCGCCGCCCGCGCGTCGTCGGTGGCGGAGTCCTCGATGAGCAGCCGGACGCTCCGCCCCAGCAGTCCGCCGGTGGCGTTGATGTCGCCCACCACCATCCGCGCGACGTTGGCGTTCGCGCGCCCGACGAACGAGAGCGGACCCGTCTCGTCGGCGATGAGCCCCACCCTGATGGGGTCCCCGCCGTTCCGATCCGTCATGGCTTCCTCCTTCCCGTGGCGCCCCGCGTTGCGGCGGCGCCGTGTGTTGGAGGATGCTCACCCGCGCCTGCGGTACCGCACATCGGGAGGACGCCCCATCTCCGACCCACCGCTCCGCCTCGCCGAGCTCGTCGCCACGCTGGCGCTGGCCCAGGACAACGCGTTCGGGCAGCCGCTCGAGTCGCAGCTGCGGTCGTGCCTGCTCGCCTCGTGGATGTCCGAGGAGGCGGGGTTCGACGCCGAGGTCCGCGAGACCGTCTACTGGGTCGCGCTGCTGCGCTACATCGGCTGCACCGGCCACGCCCACGAGGTCGCCAGCCTGTTCGGGGACGAGATCCCCATCCGGGGCCGCTCGCTGATCCACGACGCCGGCGACCCCGCCGAGGTGATGGGCGACGTCGTCGCGTTCGCCACCGCGGGCCGTGCACCGGAGGAGCGCGACGCCATCGTCCTCCGGATCCAGGAGTCGGGCCACGAGTGGGCGGTGCACAACTTCGCGTCCGGGTGCGAGGTGGCCGACATGATCGTGTCACGGCTCGACGTGGACCCCGCCGTCCGCGCGTCCCTGGACTTCACCTTCGAGCGCTGGAACGGCAAGGGGTTCCCGGGCCACCGGGGCGGCGAGTCGATCCCCCTCCCGATGCGCGTCGTCCACGTGAGCCACGACATGGAGGCGATCGGCCGGATGCGCTCCCCCGCGCAGGCGGTGGCCGCGGCCCGCGACCGGCGCGACCGGACGTACGACCCGGCCCTGGCCGACCTGTTCGCCGAGCACGGCGCGGAGTGGTTCGACCGCCTCGCCGGCACCGAGCCGTGGGACGCCGTGATGGACCTGGAGCCCGAGCCGCACCGCATGCTCGCCGGCGACGAGCTCGACGACGCCCTGCTGGTGGTCGCCGACTTCATCGACCTGAAGTCGCCGTGGTCCGGGGGGCACGGCCGCCGCTGCGCGGAGCTCGCCGCCGACGCCGCCCGCGTCCTCGGCTTCACCGAGGACGGCGTGACCACCCTCCGCCGCGCCGCCCTGGTGCACGACGCCGGGTCGACCGGCGTGTCCAACGCGATCCTCGACAAGCCGGGCCCCCTGACGCGATCCGAGTTCGACCGGGTGGAGCTCCATCCCATGCTCACCGAGCAGATGCTGCGCCGCTCCCCGGCCCTGGCGGCGCTGAACCCGGTGGCCGCCGGGCACCACGAGCGCTGCGACGGGTCGGGCTACCACCGCCGCGTGCGGTCGGCGGGCGGCGACGCCGGGGCCTGCGTGCTGGCCGCGACGGAGGTCTACGTGGGCCTCACCACCGACCGTGCCGACCGGCCCGCGTTCGCCGACGACGACGCCGCCGCCGAGCTGCGCCGCCTCGAGGCGGAGGGCCTGCTGGAGCCGCGGGCGACCCGCGCCGTGCTGGTGGCCGCCGGCCACGGCGAGCCGTCCGGCCGCGTCCGCCGGCGCCCGCAGCACCCCGCCGGACTCTCGCCGCGGGAGGTGGAGGTGCTGCGCCTGGCCGCGCGCGGCCTGACCACGCGCGAGATCGCCGACGACCTGGTGATCTCACCGAAGACGGCCGACCACCACATCCAGCACATCTACACCAAGATCGGCGTCTCCACGCGCGCCGCCGCCGCGCTGTGGGCCATCCAGAACGAGGTGGTGCGCTAGGGCGTCAGCCCGCCCGGCCTGCGGCGTTCAGGTCGATCGCGGCGCGGACCAGGGTCCGGAACGCCGCCGCGTCGACGTCCTCGCCCTCGCCGATGTCGATCGCCCGCCGGACGTTGCCGTCCAGGCTGGAGTTGAACAGCCCGGCGGGGTCCTCGAGGGACGCCCCCTTGGCGAACGTGAGCTTCACCTTGTCCCGGTACGACTCGCCGGTGCAGATGATCCCGTCGTGCTCCCAGACGGGCGTGCCCTTCCACTTCCACGTCTCCTTGACGTCGGGGTCCTCCTCGTGGATGAGGCCGCGCATCCGCGCCAGGGTCTCGCCGCGCCAGTCGCCGAGCTCGGCGATCCGCTCGTCGATGAGCTCCGACGCCGGCCGTCCCGATCCGCTCATGTCCGCTCCCTCCGTTCACCCGGGTGGTCCCCGCGACCGGACCGGGTGGAACGGCGCGGGCCCCCAGGATGCCGGGACATGTTCTTCCGCGTCGACACCGTCGTGCTGTGGCTACTCGTGTTCGCGATCATCCTGGGCGCCACCGGCCTCGGGCTCGTCGCCGGACGGGCGCTGCGCCGCCACTCCGACAGCCTCCGGGAGCCCATCGGGGTCGTCCAGGGCGCCCTGCTCGCGTTCGTCGCCCTGATCCTCGCGTTCGGCCTGAGCCTGGCCGTGGGCCGGTACCAGGACCGCCGCGCCGCGGTCGTCGAGGAGGCGAACGCGATCGGGACCACCTATCTCCGCGCGCAGACCCTCCTGGAGCCGCAGCGCTCGCGCTCACTCGCCCTGATCGTCAGGTACACGGACGCGAGCATCCGCCTCTCGCACGAGGTGCCGGAGACCCCCGGCTACCGGAGCACCCTCGCCGAGGCGGGCGTCCTCCAGCGGCGGCTGTGGGCCCTCGCCGGCGAGTCGCTCGACCGGCGACCGCAGGACTCCGCGCCCCGGCTCTACGTCGAATCGCTGAACGAGACCTTCGACGCGCTCACCACCCGGACCGCCGGGCTGGCGAACCGCGTGCCCGGACCCGTGCTCGCCGTCGAGCTCGGCGGGGCCGCCGCGGCGCTGTTCCTGTTGGCCCTGTACCTGGCGTTCGTCGGCCGGGGGACGGCCACCGTCGTCGCCGCGGCCACCCTCGTCGCGCTGCTGCTGCTCATCACGTTCGACCTCGACCGCCCGGTCCGCGGGATGATCGACGTCCCCGACACCCCGCTGGTGGCCACCCGCGCCGGGATGGCGCTGCCGCCCGCGGCCGCCGCGCCCACGTACCCGTAACCCACGGGGGCTCACCCCATCGGGACGATGGCGGGGCGGGGCCTTCGGCTTAGGCTCGCCTGGCCGCGACGGGATCGCGGGCGGACGGCCGGACCACCCTGGGAGCACGGGATGTCACAACTGCACACCGGCGCCGACGGCGGCGCGCACCTCTCCGTCAACCCGGTCTTCGCCCGGACGGGCGAGCGCGAGAGCGTCCCGAAGTACCGGATGCGCGAGGCGCCGATGCAGCCGAGCACGGCGTACCAGATCGTCCACGACGAGGTGTCGATGGACGGCAACGCCCGCTTCAACCTGGCGACGTTCGTGACCACCTGGATGGAGGACGAGGCCACGCGCCTCATGACCGAGTCCTTCCAGAAGAACATGATCGACAAGGACGAGTACCCGCAGACGGCCGAGATCGAGAAGCGGTGCGTCGCGATGCTCGCCGACCTGTGGAACGCCCCCGACGCGGAGAACGCGGTCGGGACGTCGGCGATCGGCTCGTCCGAGGCCTGCATGCTCGCCGGCATGGCCCTCAAGCGCCGCTGGCAGGTGGCGCGGCAGGCCGCCGGCAAGCCGGCCGACGCGCCCAACATCGTCTTCGGCTCGAACGTCCAGGTGGTGTGGGAGAAGTTCGCCCGCTACTGGGAGGTCGAGCCACGGTACGTGCCGGTCGAGGGCGACGTGTTCCACCTCACGCCCGACCGGATGACCGACTACATCGACGAGAACACGATCGGCGTGGTCGCGATCCTGGGGTCCACGTACGACGGCTCGTACGAGCCGGTCAGCGAGATCGCCGCCGCGCTCGACGCGCTCGCCGACGGCGGTGGCCCGGACGTGCCGCTCCACATCGACGGCGCCTCCGGCGGCTTCGTGGCGCCGTTCATCCAGAAGGACATGCCGGCGTGGGACTTCCGCCTCCCGCGGGTGGCGAGCATCTCCGCGTCGGGCCACAAGTACGGCCTCGTCTACCCCGGCGTCGGCTGGGTGCTCTGGCGCGAGGCGGCCAACGTCCCCGAGGACCTGATCTTCCACGTGAACTACCTGGGCGGCGACATGCCGACCCTGGCGCTCAACTTCTCGCGCCCGGGCTCACAGGTGGTGGCGCAGTACTACAACTTCCTCCGCCTCGGGATGGAGGGCTACCGCCTGGTGCACCAGACCTGCCAGGACGTCGCGCTCCACATGTCGTCCGCGATCGAGGCGACCGGCCGCTTCCGGCTGATCACCCGCGGCGACGAGTTGCCCCTCTTCGCGTTCGCGCTCACCGAGGACGAGAAGCGCTTCAACGTCTACGACCTGTCGGCGAAGCTCCGCGAGTGGGGCTGGCAGGTCCCCGCCTACACGATGCCGCCCAACCGCGAGGACCTCTCCATCCTGCGCGTCGTGGTGCGCAACGGGCTGAGTCACGACATGGCGGACATGTTCCTGGAGGACCTGCAGAAGGCCCTGGCCTGGTTCGACGACCTGGACGCCCCCATGCCGCACGCCCGCGAGACCCCCCAGGCCTTCGCCCATTAGGCAGGTGACGGCGGACGACGAGCGGGCCGGCGTCGCCGGCCCGCGCCGCCTCCGCAAGGGGCGCAACCTGCTGACCGCCCGGATGGCGACCCGCATCGTCCGGACGGAGCGCACCTTCTGGGCGCCGCACCGCATCGGCTGGTGGACGGGCGCGCTTTTCGCGGTGGGCTCCACCCTCTTCCTGGTGCCGTCGCTGCCGGCGGCGCCGGACGTGATGTCGCTGCAGGCGATCGCGATCACGTACTTCATCGGGTCGATCTTCTTCACCACCGCCGGCTACACGTGCGTGCTGGAGGTGCTGAACGCCGACCGCGAGCACCGGCCCGGCGAGACCGGGACGCGCTGGTTCGGCTGGGAACCGGGGGAGGCCGGGTTCTGGGCCGCCGGCATCCAGTCGATCGGGACCCTCTGCTTCAACGTCAGCACCCTGCTCGCGATCTGGGACGTGTTCGGCGCGCGCGGCGAGGACCTGCTGGTGTGGGCGCCCGACGCGTACGGCTCCATCTGCTTCCTCGTGGCGAGTTGGATCGCGGTGCGCGAGGTGTGCGGCGGCGGCCGGCCGTGGTGGACTCCGCGCCGCCACGAGTGGCAGGTCGCGTGGCTCAACATGCTGGGGTCGGTGGCCTTCGGCGCGTCGGCGGTCGCCGCCTACGTGGTCCAGGACACGGGCGAGCTGCGCAACGCCGCCCTCGCGACGTCGGGGACCCTGGTCGGGGCGATCTGCTTCCTGGCCGGCGCGATCCTGCTGATGCCCGAGGCCGCGATCGACGAGGACCACGACTGGCTCGACGCCCGCCTGGAGGCCGCCCGCGAAGCGGTCAGGTGAACGCGTTGACCGAGCGCGCCACCACCAGCGTGAACAGCGCCAGCGCCACCGTCGCCTGGAGCAGCATCGTGTACTTGGCGCGGAGCGTCAGCGGCATCACGTCGGTGGGGCTGAACGCCGTCGCGTTGGTGAAGCCGAGGTGCAGGTAGTCCATGAACACGGGCCGCCAGCCGGGCGGCATGACCTCCGGGCTCAGCTGCTGGGTGAACGCGAAGTCCGGGGCGCCGGCGCGGCCCTGCCCGCGCGCCAGCGGGCCGCCCGCGTCCATCAGCCAGTAGAGGAGCCCGAACGAGAGGTTGTTCCCGAGCCACACGACCACGGCGGCGGCGAGGAGCGGACCGGCCTCGTTCGCGACCCCGGTCCCCTCGATCAGGTCCTTGGTGAGCACGCCCGTCCCGTAGAGGGCCGAGAGGGCCAGCAGCGACACGATGACGAGCGCGACGCGGTGGCGGCGGCGGGCCTCGATGCCGCTGCTCGGGTTCACGGTCACCAGGGCGACGATCAGGATCGCCTCCAGCACCGGGACCAGCCACGGCATCCGCACCACCTGGGTCGTCCCCGGCAACCAGAGGTGCACCGTGATGTGGGCGACCATGAACAGCAGCACCGCGAGCACCGGCGGCCACCGCGACTCGCCGATCGCGGACACGTCGTCCGCGCGTTGGAGGTCCCCGATCAGTCCGGCACCCCGTCGCCGGCGGGCCGGCGGGCCACGGCGAACAGCTTGCAGTAGTCGTAGACGAACCCGTCGGGGCCGGCGGCCTCGCGCAGCGCCGCCTCGATGCGCTGGTCCAGCTCGCTGTGGCCGCCCGGCGGGTTGCCCAGCAGGTGCCCCGCCACCGCGCGGGTGCGCGCCATGAACGCGTCAGGGTGGGTCGCGCGGCGGCGGCGCTCGATCCACACGTCCAGGGGCTCCAGGCCGGCGGCGCGCAGCGCGTCGGCCATCTGGTCCACGTCGAGCTGGTTCACGGCGAACCAGCCGGTCCACTCCGCCGGGGCGCCCATGCGCTCCAGCAGGTCGCGCCACGCGTCCTCGCCGCCGGCGCCGGCGGTGAGGATGCCGATGACGCCGCCGGGGCGCAGCGCGCGCGCCATCCGCGCGACGGCGCCGGGCTTGTCCGGGAACCAGTGGAGCGCCATCGCGCAGATCACGGCGTCGAACGCGCCGTCGGGCACGTCCATCGCCATGACGTCCTCGGCGCGCAGCTCGATCTCGACGCCGGGGAACTCGGCGCGCTTGGCGGCGAAGACGTCCAGCATGCCCTGGGCGGGGTCGACCCCCACCAGCGTCTCGACGTCGAAGCGCCCGAGCATCGCCGCCGACGAGAAGCCCGTGCCGCAGCCCACGTCCAGGACCCGGCGGTAGGCGCCGTCGGGGAGGGACATCACCAGCCGTTGCGAGCCGGCGATGTTGTGCCGCACCGCGTCGTCGTACGACCCGGCGCTCTTGCTGAATCCCTCGGGTGCGCTGCCGCCGTCTGTCGCCATGCCGTCAGTCTGCCCGATGCGGAGGAGCCTTCGGAAAGTCCGCACCCTCGCGGCCGCGTTCCCGGACGCCGGCCGGCGGTCACGGCGGGACGATGTCCGCGTGAATGCATCCTGGCCCCCAGGCCGACCCGGAGGAGACATGCAACGTCGTCCGATCGTCCTCAGCGCCGCCGCCGCGGTCCTCGCGGCCGGCGTCCTCGCCACCGCCGCGTGCGGCGGCGACGACAGCTCGGCGTCGCCGACCACCACGCCCGCGACCACGGCCGCCGCCGCGACGGCGCCCGCGACGACGGCCCCCACTGCCACCGCCACGGCCGTCGCGGTCGCCCTGGGGACGCCGAAGGAGTTCTCGCTGGTCCCGAGCGTCGCGTCCGTTCCCTCGGGCAAGGTGACCTTCACCGTGAACAACTCAGGGAAGGTGCTCCACGAGATGGTCGTGGTGCCCTCCCCCGGCGGTGCCGCGTCCCTGAAGCAGCCCGACGGCAGCGCCTCGGAGGCGAACTCGCC
The DNA here is from genome assembly GCA_050250915.1 of Thermoleophilia bacterium. Classification (GTDB taxonomy): domain Bacteria; phylum Actinomycetota; class Thermoleophilia; order Miltoncostaeales; family Miltoncostaeaceae; genus Miltoncostaea. The sequence goes on along the minus strand of JBFWNT010000001.1, from coordinate 320,707 downwards.
CGGCGAGGCGCCCGACGTGGAGCCCGGGCAGACGAAGACCCTCACCATCACGCTGAAGCCCGGGAAGTACACGCTGCTCTGCAACCTCCCCGGTCACTTCGCCGGCGGGATGTACGCGAGCTTCACCGTGAAGTAGCCCGGCCAGGCGCTTCCGCGGTCGGCGCCGGGCGTAGGGTGGCGCCGACCGCAGAGCCGTGAACGCCGGGGGTGGGGATGAGCGCGACCACGCCGGGGGCGCGGGCCTTCCACGAGGCGCGCGCGTTCCTGTGGGACAACCGCGAGGACTACGCGGCGGCGTACCGCGGGTTCCGCTGGCCGGAGCTCGCGGAGTTCAACTGGGCCCTCGAGCACTTCGACGCGGTCGCCGCCGACCCCGTGCGCGGGGCGCGGCGCGCGCTCTGGATCGTGGAGGGCGACGGGTCGGAGGCGTCGTGGACGTACGCCCAGCTCTCGGAGCGGTCCAACCGCGTGGCCAACCGGTTGCGGGCCGCCGGCGTCGCCCGCGGCGACCGGATCATCCTGATGCTGGGCAACCAGGTGGAGCTGTGGGAGACCCTCCTCGCGGCGATGAAGCTCGGGGCCGTGGTCATCCCCGCGACCACGCTGCTCACGCCGTCCGACCTGCGCGACCGCCTCGACCGCGGCGCCGCGCGCCACGTGGTGGTCGGCGGCGCCGACACGGGCCGGTTCGACGGCGTGGAGGGCGACTACACGCGCATCGCCGTGGGCGGCGCCCCCGACGGGTGGCTGCGCTACGAGGACGCCGACGCGGCCGACCCGGCGTTCACCCCCGACGGCCCGACCCACGCCGGCGACACGCTGCTCCTCTACTTCACCTCGGGCACCACGGCACGGCCCAAGCTGGTGGAGCACACACACGCGTCGTACCCCGTCGGCCACCTCTCGACCATGTACTGGATCGGGCTCGAGCCGGGCGACGTGCACCTCAACATCTCGTCGCCGGGGTGGGCGAAGCACGCGTGGAGCAACGTCTTCGCGCCGTGGAACGCCGAGGCGACGGTGCTGGTGGTGAACTCGGCGCGCTTCGACCCCGACGCCCTGCTGGACGCGATGGAGCGGTGCGGCGTCGACGCCTTCTGCGCGCCGCCCACGGTGTGGCGCATGCTGATCCAGACGGACCTGTCGCGTCTCACCCGGCCGCCGCGCGAGGTGGTGGGCGCCGGGGAGCCGCTCAACCCGGAGGTGATCGACCGGGTGGAGCGGGCGTGGGGCGTCCGCATCCGCGACGGCTTCGGCCAGACCGAGACGACGGTGCAGATCGCCAACACCCCCGGCCAGGAGGTGCGGCCCGGGTCGATGGGGCGCCCGGTGCCCGGCTATCCCATCGTGCTGGTCGACCCGGTGTCCGGCGAGCGTGGCGTCGAGGAGGGCGAGATCTGCATCGACCTCTCCGCGGGGCGGCCGCTGGGGCTGATGGTGGGCTACCGCGGCGACGCCACGCTCAACGCCGAGGCGATGGAGGGCGGGCTGTACCGGACCGGCGACATCGGGACGCGCGACGCGGACGGCTACATCACGTATGTCGGGCGGGCCGACGACGTGTTCAAGGCCTCCGACTACCGCATCTCCCCGTTCGAGCTGGAGAGCGTGCTCATCGAGCACCCCGCCGTCGCCGAGGCGGCCGTGGTGCCGTCGCCCGATCCCCTGCGGCTCGCCGTGCCCAAGGCCTATGTGGCGCTCGCCCCCGGGCACGAGCCCACCGAGGAGACCGCCCGGGCGATCCTCGCGTTCGCGCGCGAGAGCCTGGCCCCCTACAAGCGGGTGCGGCGCCTCGAGTTCGCCGAGCTGCCGAAGACGATCTCGGGGAAGATCCGCCGGGTCGCGCTCCGCGACCGCGAGCGGGAGCTCCACGCCGACCCCGCCGCGCCCGCCGGCGAGTTCACGCTCCCGGCCTGAGCGACCGCGCCTTGACCGCGGCCGCGGCGCGCGACGATCATCGGCGCGTGCGCGGGACGCGGATCGTCGTCGCGATGATCGCCGCCGCCGGGGTGGCAGCGTCGGCGAGCGCCGCGCACGCGAAGCCGCCGCCTGCGCGCCCGGACCTGGAGCTGACCAAGGCCACCTTCACCCCGCGCGTCCTGTTCGTGGGCGAGCCGAAGTCCCAGGCGCGCTTCTGCGTGACGGTCGAGAACCACGGCAGGCGCCGCTCCGGCCGGATCGTGGCGACGATGACCCTCCGTGGCCGCGGCGTGGAGGCCGAGGTGGCCAGGCGGTCGCTGGCGCCGCTCCAGCCGCCCACCCGGGCGCGCCGGGGCGCGCCGCTCGACGTCGACTCCATCAGCGGCTGCGAGCAGGGCGAGGCGGCGCCCCTGCAGCTGCCCCTGGGCACCTACGACGTGGAGGTGTGCGTGCGCGAGCGCAGCGGGCGCGAGCGGCGCACCGGCGACAACTGCCGCGGCCAGGCGAAGCGGGTGTTCGCGGTCAAGCGCACCTGGAACGCCAACCTCAGCGGGCAGGCCGGCCTGGGCGTGCTGGAGCTCGGGTTCGAGCGCTGGCAGTCCAACGGGGTGACGTTCACGTTCGACCCGGCCCAGCAGCGCATCGACCAGGGGCACTTCACCTACCGGCTGTCCGCCGGGAGCGTGACCTACAACGACCAGGAGAACGCGACCGGCTGCGAGCGGATCGGGACCCTCACCGACTTCGCGCCACCGGCCGCCTGAGCCTCGACTACCTGAAGGGCACCTACGAGGCGGTCGGGCGCGTCCACGAGGGCTTCAGGTACCCCATCAACAGCCTCTGCGACGACCTCCAGGGGCCCGTGATGCCGGTCTTCGTGGACACGGGCATCGGCGTGGCGCCACAGCCGTTCCCCTTCGGCACCGCGGTGCTCGCGGGCAGCCGCGGCGGCGCGCTGGACCAGCAGACCTACACCTGGTCCTTCAGCTGAAGCCGTCCCAGCTCGACGGTCTGGACGAGCCAGAAGACCACGAACAGCAGGATCCCGGCGACCTCCACCGCCAGCAGCCAGTAGCGCCAGTCGAACGGCCCCACGCCGAACCCGAACAGCACGGCCACGATCCCGTTCAGGATCATGAGGCCCAGGATCCCCGCGTAGATCGCGTTGTAGGGCTGCACCGTCGGCGGCAGCGCGTTGCAGAGCACCACCACGCCCATGCACACGAACAGGGAGATCGCGGCCGTGAAGTGCCCGCCCGCGACGTACGCCCCGGTGCCCTGGAACGAGTCGGGCGCGAGGTCGTACCAGAGCCAGGTGCCCAGCACGATGGCCCCGGCCGCCAGGAGCCCCAGGACGCGGCGCAGGCGCTCGCCCACGTCGTCGAGCTGCGGCCATGAGCGTGCCAGGACCAGGACCGCGACGACGAGCGCGATCACGCCGGTGATGACGAGGGTCTTCACGTTGTTGTCCACGAACGCGGCGGCCGACGCGCTCGACAGCACCCCGTCGGTCACCCCCTCGCGGTCGATGGGCACGAAGGCCACGAGCGGCGCGAACATGCCGGCCAGGTTCAGGAAGATGTCCTCCACGTCGCGCTCGGCGCGCATGATGATGAGGCACGCGCCCACCGCCACCAGGCTCCCCACCAGCACCGACTGGACCGGTGTGTAGTAGTAGTCGCTGATCGACGTCTGGAACTGCCCCGCCGGGCCGTCGACGCGGTCGACGAGGATCGACACGCCCAGCATCACCATCAGCAGGACCATCCCGACCCTGAGGTACCGGTAGGTCTTCAGCCGGTTGGCGTTGGGGTCGGCGAGGGCGCTCTGCGCCGAATCCGCAAGCATGGGTCCATCCGATCACGCCGGAGCCCCACGGCGCCATCCGGGATTCCCCGGGCGGCCGACGGGCCCTCAGCCGGCGGTGCGCGCGCGCTCGGCCAGCACCAGCGCGCCGGCGGCGCCCGCCGCGGCCCCGAGGCCGGGCGGGACCACGAAGTCGTCGGCCGCCTGCTCCGGAAGTCCGGGGTATCCCGCGAGCGCATCGACCAGGCGGCCCCGGAGCGCGGGCAGCAGGCCGGGCAGGCCGGCGACGCCGCCGCCCAGCACGATCCGCTCCGGCGCGAGCGCGTAGACCACGTTCCGCAGCCCCGCGGCCAGGTAGTGGGCCTCGGTCGCCACCGCGCGCTCGAGGTCGGCGCCCGAGAGCTCCTCGGCCGGCCGCCCCCACCGCGCGGCCATCGCGGGGCCGCAGGCCATGCCCTCCAGGCAGTCGCCGTGGAAGGGGCAGATGCCGGGGAACTCGTCGCCCGGGAGGCGGGCCACGCTCACGTGCCCCATCTCCGGGTGCGGCAGCCCGTGGACGGGGACGCCGCCCACCACGGCCCCGCCGCCGATGCCGGTGCCCACCGTGACGTAGACGAAGGTCCGCAGCCCGCGGGCCGCGCCCAGGCGCCCCTCGCCCAGGGCGGCGCCGGTCACGTCCGTGTCGAACCCGACGGGGACGGCCAGGGCGTCGCGGAGGGGACCCACCAGGTCGGTGCCCGACCAGCCCGGCTTCGGCGTGGTGGTGATCCACCCGTGGCGCGGGTGGCCGGGGCGCAGCTCGACCGGGCCGAACGAGGCGACCCCGAGGGCGTCGATCACGTGGCCGTCGGCGGCGGCGTCGCGGAAGAAGGCGACCGCGTCGGCGATCGTGGCGGCGGGGTCGCGGGTGGGGAACCGCGCCTCGCGGGCGATCCGGTCCGGCGACGCGCCCACGACGCAGACGAATTTGGTGCCGCCGGCCTCGATGCCTCCGAGCATGGTCGGGTCAGGCTATGGGATCCGCCGCCCGGGGCGGAGGGGATAACGTCCACTCCCGATGCGCTCGGGCGCCCACCTGATCGCCTACGCCGACCGCCTGGCCGGGTCGCTCCCCGGACTGCGGGCGCTGCTGGACGGCCCGCTGGCGGGCGTGTTCACCGGCGTGCATGTGCTGCCGTTCTTCACGCCGTTCGACGGCGCCGACGCCGGGTTCGACCCAATCGACCACACGGCGGTCGACCCGCGGCTGGGCGGATGGGACGACGTGCGGGCGCTCGCCGCCGGCCACGAGGTGATGGCCGACGCCATCGTGAACCACGTCAGCTCCGAGTCGCCGCAGTTCCGTGACTGGCTGGCCCGCGGCGACGCGTCGCCCCACGCCGGGATGTTCCTGACCCTGGGCGGCGCATACCCCGACGGCGTCACCGAGCAGGAGCTGCTGCGCATCTACCGCCCGCGGCCGGGGCTGCCGTTCACGCCGGTGACGCTCGCCGACGGGACGCGCCGCCTGGTGTGGACCACGTTCACGCCCCAGCAGATGGACATCGACGTGGCCCACCCGCAGGGCCGGGCCTACCTGCGCGAGGTGCTCGGGTCGCTCGCGGCCGGCGGGGTGTCGGTGGTGCGGATGGACGCCGTCGGCTACGCGGTGAAGACCCCGGGGACCAGCTCGTTCATGACGCCGGAGACGTTCGCGTTCATCGCGTCGCTCACCGAGGAGGCGCGGGGGCTGGGGCTGGAGGTGCTGGTGGAGGTGCACTCCCACTGGCGCCGCCAGGTGGAGATCGCGCGTCACGTCGACCTGGTCTACGACTTCGCGCTGCCGCCGCTGGTGCTCCACGCGCTGACCTCGGGCGACGGGGCGCCGCTGCGGGCGTGGTGGAAGGGCCGGCCGCGCAACGCGGTGACGGTGCTGGACACGCACGACGGCATCGGCGTGGTCGACGTCGGCGCCGACCGGTCCGATCGCTCGCTGGCCGGCCTCCTCGACGACGCCCAGATCGACGCCCTGGTGCGCGCGATCCACGACAACTCCGGCGGCACGAGCACGCGGGCCACCGGCTCCGCCGCGTCGAACGTGGACCTCTACCAGGTCAACTGCACGTTCTACGACGCCCTGGGACGCGACGACGCCCGCTACCTCCTGGCCCGTGCGCTCCAGCTGTTCACGCCGGGCCACCCGCAGGTCTACTACGTGGGCCTCCTCGCGGGCGGCAACGACATGGACCTGCTGGCGCGGACGAACGTGGGGCGCGACGTGAACCGCCACCACTACGCCCCGGGCGAGGTGCTCGCGGCGCTGGAGCGCCCGGTGGTGCGGGCGCAGCTCGACCTGCTGCGCGCCCGCGCGAGCCCCGCCTTCGGGGGCGAGTGGTCGGTCGACGGCCCCGACGCCGCGCCGCGCCTGCGCTTCCGCGGGCCGGGCGGCGAGGCCACGCTGACGTGCGACCTGCGCACCGCGGAGTTCGAGGTCGTGGTGCGCGACGACGCCGGCGAGCGGCGGATGGGGCCCCCCTAGCCCGAGACGGGTCACCACGCAATTTGCGTGGAAAATCGGTGGACATCGCGCCATGATCGGGGGCCCGCCCGACGGAGCCCCGCCGCGTGATCACCATCGGTCAGCGCCTCTCCGACCAGCGCCGCCGGCGCGGCCTGACCCTGGAGGAGTGCGAGGCCGCGACGCACATCCGCGGCCGCCACCTGATCGCGCTGGAGGAAGGCCGGCCGGAGGACATCCCCGACGCCGCCTACGCGCGCCTGTTCCTGCGCGGCTACGCCACGTTCCTGGAGCTCGACGCGGACGCGCTGGTGACCGAGCTCGACGAGCACATGGGCGTGCGCCCGCCGCGGGAGGAGCACCGCGTGGTGCCGCTGGAGCCCGGGCCCGCCGGCCGCACCCGGGAGCTGCGGCGGTGGCTGGTGCAACCCCGTAGGCGGTCGCGGCGCCGCGACGCGACGTGGGGCGCCATCGGCCTGCTCGGCGCGCTCGCCCTCGTCATCTGGCTCGGCGCCCGCTCGGGGCCGTCGGGTCAGCCCGCCGCCCCCCGCGCGGACGTCCCGGCGATCGCGACCGGGTCCGCGGCGGCGCCGGCCGCGACGAGCGCACCCGCCCGGCCCGCGCCGCGGCGCGTCGGGCTGGTGCTGACCGGGACGGGCGCGAACGGGTCGTGGGTGCGCGTCGCCCGCGGCGGGCCCGCGGGCCCGGTGGCGTGGGAGGGCACGCTGGCCCCCGGGCAGCGGGTCCGGCTGCCGGTGTCCGGGACCCTGGCGCTCCGCGTCGGCTGGGCGCCGTCGCTGCAGGTCTCCCTCGGCGGCCGCGACGTCCGCCTGACGGGCGGCACCGGCGACTATCTGGTGACCCGCGCGGCGATCACGCCGGCGGGCGGTCCGTCAGCCCCGCTCTGACCCGCCGTGCAGCGCCCGCACGGCCCGGGTGCCGTTGAGCTCCTCGAGGAGCGTTCGCAGGCGCGCGAGGCGCGTGGGGCCGAGCTCCTCCTCCCACTCGCGCTCGATCGCGCGGACCGTTCCCCGGATGCTGTGGGCCACGCCGTCGCCGCGCCTGGTCAGCCGGACCCGCTTCGACCGCCGGTCGTCGGGGTCGTCGGCGCGGACCAGGTAGCCGAGCCGCTCCAGCTCCCCCAGCAGGTAGTTCATGGCCTGCCGGCTCATGCGCGTCTCGCGCGCGAGGTCGGAGGGACGGCGGCCGTCCGGGCCCGGCCAGCGGAGCACCGGCAGGTGGGCGGCGTTGAGGTCGGTGAACCCGTCGGCGTGGAGCCCGTCCAGCATCCGTTCCAGCACGGCGTCGAGCGGCATCCGCAGCAGCGCCCCGATCATGGGTGGGCCGACGGGCGGATCCGAGGACTCTGTCAAGTGACTTGACGACATCGTGGGTGGCATCGTAGCATCGTCAAGTCCCTTTACGTCAAGTGGGAGGGTTCCGATGCACGCCACCAGCAGCGTCATCCACGCCGGACCCGTCGCGGTCCGCTTCCTGGTCGAGCCGGAGGAGTCCGGCGGCAGCGTCAGCGTCTTCGAGTGCCGCGTGCCGGCCGCCGTCCGCACGCCGGCCCCGCACAGCCACGACGGGTTCGAGGAGACGATCTACGGGCTCGAGGGGGTCTCGACCTGGACGGTCGACGGCCGGCCGCACGACGTCCGGCCGGGCGAGGCGCTCTGCATCCGGCGCGGCGCGGTGCACGCGTTCGCCAACGACGGCGACGGCGAGGCCGTGTTCCTCTGCGTGGCCACTCCGGGGCTGTTCGGCCCGTCCTACTTCCTGGAGGTGGGCGAGGTGATGGCGGCCGCGGCGGGCGGGCCGCCGGACATGGCCGCGGTCATGGCCGTCATGCGCCGCCACGGGCTGACGCCGGTGCCCCCGCCGGCGGGCTGAGCGCGGCGGGCTGAGCCTCAGCCGCCCCCGACCGAGCCGCCGCCCACGGGCGGCTCGGCGCTCCACGGGAACGTGATCCACCGGTCGGTGCGCCGCCACACGTAGTCGCAGCGCACCACCGAGCGGGGCTTCTCGTAGAGCACCGCGGTCCGCGCGGTCGCGACCTTGCCGCCGCAGAACGCCTGGACCACCTCGAGCGTGAGGCCGGTGTCGGCGACGTCGTCGACGATCAGCAGGTCGGCGTCGCCGACGTCGACGAACTCGGGCACGGGGGGCAGCACCATCGGCATCTCCAGCCGCTGGTCGACGTCGGTGTAGAACTCGACGTTCATCGTGTACGTGTTCTTCACGCCGAGGGCGTACCCGAGCGCCGCGGCGGGGATCAGGCCGCCGCGCGCGATGGCCAGGATGATGTCGGGCCGGTAGCCGTCGGCGTGCACCGCCTCGGCCAGGAAGCGGGCCGCCTGGCCCACCTGGTCCCAGCGCATCACCTCGGCGGGCACGGCGGTCACGACCGGCAGCCTACGCGGCCCCCAGGACCACCCCGCACGCTCACATCCGCCCCGCCGGGAGGCGCGTCAGCGCGAACGGGGCGGCGTCGAGCGAGCGGGAGCCGCCGTCCAGGATCATCTCCGCGATCATCCGGCCCGTCGCCGGCGCGGTCAGCAGCCCCCACGACCCGTGGGCGGTGGCCAGGTACGCGCCGGGCGCCCACGGCACGGGCCCGATCAGGGGCAGGCCGTCGACGGTGATCGCCCGGTAGCACGCGGTGCGCGTGACCACCTCGGCGTCGCGGAGGGCCGACGCGTGGACCCCGGCGATGCGGTGGAGCTCCCGGACGGACGCGTCGTCGGGGACGATGTCGCCCGGGTCGTCGGGCAGTGCGGCGTGCTCCGGGTGGCCGGTCACGTAGACGGCGCCGCCCGGCCGCGGGTAGATCCGGAACGTGACGCGGCGACCGTCGGCGGCGACGAACTCGCTGAACACGACCTGGGCGGGCAGGTCGGCGCCGAGCACCGCGCTGGCCATGCGGGTGCCGAGCACCTGCGGCAGGGCGAGCCAGCGCTGTGCCTGGCTCGTCCACGGGCCGAGGGCGAGCACGACCGCGTCGGCGGGCTCGTCGGCCCCGTCGATGGACACGCCGCGGACGGCGCCGTCCACGTCGAGGCGCAGGCCCTCGACGACCCCGGTGCGGAGCTCGGCGCCGTGGGCGACCGCGTCGTCCATCACCGCCTCCGTGAAGGCCCGCGGGATCACCTGCGCGGTGGTGCCGGGCCCGCCGATCACCTCGTGCGCCACCACGTTGCCGTCGAGCCAGGCCGGGTTGGGGAGGCGGCGGTAGGGCTCCAGGTCCTCCGCGTCGGCCGCGGCGGTCATGAGGGCGTCGGTGGCGCGGTACCCGGTGCGGTCGGCGCCGAGCTCGTCCGCGAGCTCCCGGTGGAGCGCGAACCCGGCGCGGCTGATCGCGTCGAGCGGGGTTCCGGCGCTCCAGTCGAGCGCCAGGAAGCCGGACGCCTTCCCCGACGCCGCGGCGGCGGTGCCGGCCCGGTCGACCACCAGCGGCGGCGACCCGCGGCGCGCGAGGGCGCGCGCGACGGACGCGCCGATGACGCCGGCGCCGCAGATGACGATCCTGGTCGGGCCCACCGGCGGCGATCGTAGTGGGGGCCCGTGCGGTTGACCCGGGGACCCGCTGTGGCCGAGAGTCGGGCCACGCCACGACGGAGGCCGTCGGAGCGCGGAACGGCACACCGCTCGGCCCCTTCCCGACCGGGTCCGGCGGGCGGGGGTGCGAACGGTCGCGCGGGTCGACGTCGTGGCGCGCCGAAGTGGCGCCGGTGCGATGGCACCGCGCCGGCGCCACCTGCCGGCGGCCGGGGCGGTGGCGGCTAGGCGGCGGCGGGCCCGAGCCGCCCGTTGCGGACGGCCCAGCGCTCGAACACCCAGGAACCGAAGGGCGGGACGCTCGCCAGGACGGCGAGCACGCCGGTGCCGGTGCTCCAGCGCAGCGCGCCCCAGGTGGCGAGGGTCACGAGGACGTACGCCATGAAGATCACGCCGTGGACGGGACCGAACACCTGCACGCCGATCTCGTGCCCGATCACGACGTACTTGAAGAACATCCCGATCAGCAGGCCCGCCCAGGAGACGGCCTCGGCGATCGCGACGGCCGTGAAGCGGCCCGCCGGGGTGCCGGGGAGGAGGGACATGACCCCACGGTAGGCGGGTCCGCCCGCGCCCGGAAGCGACGGCCGTCGCCCCCGCCCGGGCGGACCGTCCCCAGGGGTCAGTCGGCCGCCTGGAAGTGCTCGAACCGCTGGGCCAGGCGGTCGCGATCAGGCCGGTTCACCCGCGAGGCGGGGACCGTCAGGTCCGACCCATGGAAGCTCTTCAGCAACTCGAGCATGGGGCCGTCCTCATCATCGAGCAGCCGCCGCGCGACATGGACGACCCGGTCGGGCGAGATCCCGATGAGGTTCTGGTCGTAGGCCCGGTGGTGGATCGTGCAGAGGCTGAGGCCGTTGGACACCACGGGCACCCCATCCTCCTCGCCGTCACCGACGATGTGCGCCGCGTCGAGGAGCCGGACCTCCTTGAGCCTGCAGACCGCGCATCGGTCGAGGTAGGCCGGGACCACCGCGCCGCGGAACTGCGCCTGGTGGACGCGCTGGCGCACCTGCCGGATGACGTATCGCCGTTCGATCTCGTCGCCGATCGCCCGGGGCTCGCGCTCGTCATAGGGGCCGACCATCTTCCCGAACGTCACCAGGACTCGCCGCTCCTCGGGCTGGTCGTCGACGACGAACGCCGGATATTCGGGCCGGTACCAGCCACGGCGCGTCCCGATGAAGTAGACGATCGGCACCTGGAGGACACTCGCCTCGCGCAACCACCGGTTGAAGTGGTTGTCGATCGGCCCGTCCTGGTACCGGTACCAGACCCCGTCCGGCGTCTGTTGATCGCGGTATCGACGAGGCTCGAACGCGCTGTTGATCGAGAGCGCCGCGCCGCCGCGTTGCGCGTCGGCCGCACGATAGATCCCGTACGCACGATTCAGGAATGGGATCCGCCGGCCCCGGAAGTTGAACCCCTCCTTGATCGCCGGGTACGGCACATCGACGCCGAACTGCGCACCGAGGACGTCCAAGGCAGCGAAGCATGCGGCTCTGACGTCGTCGTCACGCACGGCCGCGAGTTTCTGCCGACGACGGTACGAGCGCAACCAGCGTCGGGCTCAGGGGAGCGGCGGCCCCGGCTCGCGGGGCGGGTCGTCGCCGCCCAGGTCGAGCTGCCACCAGCCGACGTCGTGCCACGCCCCGTGCTTCCACCCCACCCGCTCGAACACCCCGACGCGGGCGAAGCCGAGCGCCTCGTGCAGGCCGACGCTCCCCGGGTTGGGCAGCACGATGATCGCGCAGGCCCGCCGGAAGCCCTGGGCGCGGAGCCGCGCCATCAAGTCCTCGTACAGCTGGCGGCCCACCCCCTCCCGGTGGTGCGCGCCGTGGACGTAGACCGCCACGTCCACCGCCCACCGGTAACCCGCCCGCGGGTGGTGCGGCGACGCGTACGCGAACCCCCGAACGTCGCCGTCCGTCTCCTCCACCAGCCACGGGTGGGTGGACCGCACGCGCGCGATGCGGGCGGTCATCTCCGCGGCGTCCGGCGCGACCTCCTCGAACGTGGCCAGGCCGGCCACGACGTGCGGCGCGTAGATCGCCGCGCAGGCGGCCGCGTCCCGGCCCGGGTCCGCGCTCCGGATCGTCACCTCAGCCGAGGGTGAAGCGGTACTTCGGCGCGATCGCGATCATCGCCTCGACATCGGCCATCGAGCGGGCCGGGGCCGCGGCGCCGCGGGTGCCCGGCGCGCCGATCTCGGCGAACATCCCCTCCATCCCGGCCGGCGAGTACATGAACAGCATCCGGGCGGGCGCCGTCCCGACGTTCGCGAAGGTGTGGACGGTCCCCCGGGGCACGAAGACCGTGGTGCCGGGCGCGGCGACGTGCGTCTCGCCGTCCACCGTGAACGTGAGGTCCCCATCGAGCAGGACGAAGGTCTCGTCCTCGGCGTGGTGGGCGTGGGGCGGCGGCCCGGTGTCGGGCGGGACCAGCGCCTCGAGCAGGGTGAACGCGCCACCGGTCTGCGTGCCGCTGAGGATGGTGGTGTAGGTGTCGCCCACCAGGAACACGGTGTCCCCGCCGTCGGGCGGGACGTGGACCGGTGCCAGGGGCGGCGGGGGCTCGGACATGGGGGACCTCTGCGTGGTTGGCCGGGTCGTGCATTCTCCCTGGAGCATGATGACCCCCGACGACTGGGACCGCCGCTACGCCGAGCCCCGGCTGGTGTGGTCGGCGGAGCCCAACCGGTTCCTGGCGGAGGAGCTCGCCGGCCTGCCTCCCGGCCGCGCCCTGGACCTCGCGTGCGGCGAGGGGCGCAACGCGATCTGGCTCGCCCGGCAGGGCTGGGACGTCACCGGCGTCGACTTCTCCGGTGTCGCGATCGAGAAGGCGGGGCGGATGGCCGCCGAGGCCGGCGTGAGCGCCCGCTTCGTCCGCGCCGACCTCGCCGGGCACGTCCCCGAGCCGGGGTCGGCCGACCTGGTGGCGCTGATGTACCTCCAGGTGCCGGAGCCGCTCCGGACCACCGTGCTGGGGCGGGCCGCGGCCGCGCTGCGCCCCGGCGGGACCCTGCTGTGGGTGGCGCACGACCGGTCCAACCTCGACGGCGGGCACGGCGGGCCGCGCAACGCGGACGTGCTGTCCACGCCGGAGGGCGTGGCCGGGGCGCTCGGCGGGCTGGAGGTGCTGCGGGCGGAGGTCGTCCGCCGCCCGGTGACCACCGACGAGGGCGAAGTGGTGGCGCTCGACACCCTGGTGCGGGCGGTCCGACCCGGCTGACGCCACCCCGCGGGCCGCGGGGTTCATCCTGTGCCCCACCGTGCCGATGGGAGTGCGCGGAGCGGACGCGGGGGGACCGTGCGGGGGATGCTCGACTTCAGCAGGGCGGAGTGGCGTGTGCTGCTGCCGCTCGCCACCGCCGGCTTCTTCGAGGTCTACGACGTCGCGCTCCTGACCCTCGCCGCCCCGCAGATCGCCGGGGGCCTCGGGGTGGGCGTCGCGACCTTCGGCATCGGGGTCGCGATCATCCGGCTCTTCACCCTCGGCTCCGTGCCGCTGCTGCGGCTGGCCGACCGCTGGGGCCGCCGGCCGATGCTCATCGCCTCCCTCGCGGCCTTCAGCGTCGTCACCGGGCTCACGTCCCTGGCGTGGGGGCTCGTCCCCTTCGTGGCGCTCCAGTCCCTGGCACGCGTGTTCCTGGCGACCGAGTCCGGGCTTGCCGGCCTGGTGGTCGCCGAGGAGCTCCGCGAGGACCGCCGCGGCGCCGGTCTGAGCGTGCTCGGGATCATCTCCGGCATCGGCTACGGCGCCGTCGCCGGGCTGCTGCTGCTCGTGCCGGTGACACCGCTGGACTGGCGCCTCCTGTACCTCGTCGCCCTCGCGCCGCTGGCCGTCGCCGCGGTCCTGCGCCGCCGGCTGCCGGAGACGCGCGCGTTCCAGGAGGCCCGGCGGTCCGACCGGCTGCAGGCGTCGTTCCTGCCCCGCCTGGCGCCGGCCGACCGGTCGCGGCTGCGCCGCGTGGTGCTGATGGTCGCCGCGTTCGGCCTGGTCCAGACGAGCGGCTTCTTCTACGGCTCCGATCTGGCGCAGCACGAGTACGGCTGGAGCGGCCTGTTCACCGTCCTGATCCTGGTGTCGGCGCTGTTCGGCATCCTCGGCTTCTGGCTCGGCGGGCGCATCTCCGACCTGGCGGGCCGCCGGCCGATGATGGCCCTGGCGATGGTGCTCGGCGCAGCCGGCACGGTGATGGTGTTCACCGAGGTGCGCGGCCTGTTCGCGCCGGGGCTGTTCCTGCTCACCGCCGCCGGCTCCTGCTTCGTCGCCGCGTCGGTCGCCTACGTCGCGGAGCTGTTCCCCACCGAGGTGCGCGCCACCACCACCGCATTCGTCCTGTCGTGCCAGGTGGTTGCCGGGTCGGTCGGCCTGGCGGTGCTGGGCGCGCTCGCCGGACTGGTGAGCCCCTCGCTGCTGCTGATCGTGCTGGGCGCGCTGCTCGCCCCCGCGGCGCTCGCCCTGCGGGGCCTGCCCGAGACCGCGCGCCGCGACCTCATCCGGGTCACGCCGGTCCCGCTGCCCCGCGCGGGCTGACGCCGCGGGCCGCGGCCGCGACCCCCGCCAGCGTGTCCAGCCCCGACGTCGCGCCCACCGCGGCGAGGCGGGCCAGGGCCGCCGGGAGCTCCGCCGCGCCGGCCGAGCACGCCGCGCCGACGGCCGGCGCGTAGCGGCCCCGCGCCGCCGCGGCGTACATCGCCGCCGCCACGCGGGTGGTGCGCCCCGGCGCCCGCTCCGCCAGGCGGGCGGCGAGCGGCCCCGGGTCGGGCAGCCCCCACTCACGGTGAGCGTGGGCGGCCATCGCGAGCCAGCCCAGCAGCAGGTCGTCCCCGCTCGGCGTCAGTCCGGGCCCGCGCCCCAGCAGCCGCTCCGGATCGTCCGGGTCGCCCAGCGCCTGCCGCCGGGACGCGAGCCCCGGCACGTCGTCGAGCGCCCGCAGCATCACGGGGGCGTCCACGCCCGGCGGGCGGGGAACGGCGGGAGGCACGGCACGCGCCGCCAGGCGGCGGCCCGCGGCCTCCACCACGCCGTCGCCGATGCGCAGGTCGTCCACCGGTGGCACGCTCGCCACCAGCAGGCTGAACGGGAACGCCTCCACGTCCGGTTCGTGGAGCGCCAGCAGATCGCCGCCGGCCTCGGCGAACGCCACCGTCCCGGTCCGCATGACGATCCTGGCATTCCGCATGCCGGGACGATGCCAGGGGAACCATCCTGGGCGTGCCCCGACCGGACCCCGAGATCACCCCGATGCGCCCCGAGGACTGGCCGCGCGTGGCCGAGATCTTCGCGGAGGGCGTCGCCACGGGCGACAGCACCTTCGAGACCGAGGTGCCCACGTGGGAGCGGTGGGACCGCGAGCACCTGCCCGAGCCGCGGCTGGTGGCGCGCCTCGACGGGCGCATCGCCGGCTGGGGCGCCGCGAACCGCACCTCGGTCCGCGACGTCTACCGGGGGGTCGCGGAGGTGTCGGTGTACGTGGCGGAGGAGGCGCGCGGCGCCGGGGTCGGCGAGCCGCTGCTGAAGGCGCTGTCGGCGGCGGCCCACGCGTCGGGCCTGTGGACCCTGGAGGCCGTCGTCATCGACGGGAACGCCGCCAGCGCCAGGATGGTCGAGGCCTGCGGCTTCCGCCTGGTGGGCCGGCGCGAACGCCTGGGCCGGCTCCGCGGCCGGTGGCGCGACGTGCTGCTCTACGAACGGCGGCGCGCCCGGGACTGATCCGGGACCCCGTATTGCTTGCCGCCTCCGGGAAGCGGCCTTAGGGTCGTCCGAGAACGGTTCCCGGGGTGGGGGGTTCGACGTGGCCGGTCCGCAGGAACGGCACACCCGCGAGGGCTACTTCGTCGTGGGCGAAGGGCTGCTCGGGGCGCCCGAGGCGCCACCGGGGACGGCCATGGCCATGTCGATGGACGCCGACCTGCGCGCCTTCCGCTTCTCGCGGATGGGCCCGAAGGGCAAGCAGCTGGGCGACCCCGCCCGGCGCAAGATCGGCCGCGCCATGACGATCGACCAGGACGCGCGGAAGCTCGACTCCACGGTCCCCTCCGGGTTCACCTACCTCGGCCAGTTCCTGGACCACGACCTCACGTTCGACAAGAGCCGGCTGCGCGACGACCAGAGCGTGCCGGTGGCCGACCTCATCGCGGGGCGCTCGCCCAGCCTGGACCTCGACTCGCTCTACGGCCTGGGCCCCGGCCTCACGCCCGAGTTCTACGCCACCGACAAGGTGCACCTGAAGATCGGCGCCACCGCCAAGGCGGACTTCCCGAACGACGGCATCGCCGACCAGCCGCACCCCGGCTTCGACCTGCCGCGGCGCGCGAACAAGCAGGCGCGGATCCCCGACATCCGCAACGACGAGAACCTGGCCGTCGCGCAGACCCACGCCGCGTTCATCCGCTTCCACAACCGGGTGGTCGAGAAGCTGGAGGCCGACGGCGTCCCCAAGCCGCAGCGCTTCGCCGCCGCCCGGGAGCTGGTGGTGAAGCACTACCAGTGGATGGTCCGCAGCGACTACCTGCCGCGGGTCGTGAAACCGCAGCTGGTGGACCGCGTGTTCACCGAGGGGCGCAAGGTGTTCGAGACGTCCCCGGTGCCGGGCGACTCGCCCACGATGCCGGTGGAGTTCTCGGTCGCCGCGTTCCGGCTGGGCCACAGCATGATCCGGAGCGCCTACAACTGGAACCACGTCTTCGACGACGGCGGCGGGACGCTCGACTTCCTGTTCACGTTCTCGGGCACCAGCGGCGACCTGGGCGGCTTCGCCCGCCTGCCGAGCAACTGGATCGCCGACCTCCGGCGCCTCTACGACTTCACGGAGGCGGGCCGCAACGACCTGCGCCCGATCGTCGGCGGGCGCAACAAGATGAACTTCGCGCGACGCATCGACACGCTGCTGGCCGACCCGCTGGCCGACCTGCGGCCCGGCTCGATCGGCGGCCCCGAGCCGGTCGCCCGCCGCCGCAACCTGGCCTTCCGCAACCTCACCCGCGCGCGGATGCTCAACCTGGCGACCGGCCAGCAGATGCTGGCGTTGATGCGCGCCAGGGGCGTCACCGTCACGGCCCTCACGCCGGCGAAGATCCGCGACGGCAAGGACGGCGCGACCCTCGGCACGCTCGACACGGCGCAGCGCGCCGCCCTGCTGAAGGACACCCCTCTCTGGTTCTACGCACTGCGGGAGGCGGAGTTCAACGGCGGGCGCCTGGCGGGCGTGGGCGGGCGGATCGTGGCCGAGACCTTCCACCGCGCCATCGAGGGCAGCCAGATCTCGATCATGGCCGACCCCACCTGGCGCCCGACCCTCGGGCCCGACCCCGACACGTTCCGGATGGTCGACCTGCTGCTGTTCGCCTTCGAGGGCAAGGAGGCGCTGCTCAACCCCCTCGGAGACGGCTAGATCTTGCGGTAGCGCGCGTCCACGGCGGAGTAGACCCCGAAGGCGATGAGTCCGATCGCGACGGCGATCAGGGCGACGGTGCCGTACGCGTGGTCCTGGAGGCGCTGGAGCGCGCCGTCGATCCCGACGGCCTCCTTCGGGTCGTACTCGACGGCCGCCTTGACCAGGAACACCCCGACCAGCGCGAAGACGATGCAGCGCGCCACGTGGCCGACGACGCCGAGGGCCGTGAAGTTGCGCAGGCCCACGCGGGACATGCGCTCGGTCTTCGTGTACCGCAGGAACCGGCGGCGTGCACCCATCCAGCCCTGGTACGCCGCCACGCCCAGGAACACCACGCCGGCGCCCAGCACGAGCCAGCGGCCACCCGGCCGGTCCATGATGTCGGCGGTGGCCTTCTTCGGCTCGCCGCCGTTGTTGCTCCCCGCCGAGCCCACGAGCACGGCGATGGCGAGTCCGAAGAAGATGGCGTAGGCGCAGCCGCTGGCGAACGCCGAGACGCGATCGGCGGCCCCGTGCCGCCCGGCCTCGGGCGTTCGACCGATGAAGGCCTGCGTGAAGCGCATGATCGTGTAGCCGAGGAGCCCGATCGCGATGAGCACCAGCAGCACGCGGCCGAACGTCTGCTCGGCCACCAGGCGCAGCGCGCCCTCCTGGTTCGGCCGGTTCGAGGCCTCCCCCACCGCGAGCTCGATCGCGAGGATCCCCATCAATATGTAGAGGGCGCCCCGGGCGACGTACCCCGTGCGCGCGAAGCGCTCGAAGTTCCTGCCCGCGGTGACCTCGTGCACGGTCCGGTGTGCCGTCGTCATCGTGGCCCCGGGGTTCCCTCCCCCGCCGGTTTCGACACCTCCGATCCGCGAGGGACGTCCGGCGTGGCGCGCGCGCGGCGCTGCGCGCGCTCGGCGGTGGCGCCGAAGCGCAGGAGCCGGCCGCCGAACGCGACCGCACAGAGCGCGAACCAGGCCCAGCCGAGCGCCAGCCCCGCCACGACGTCGCTCGTCCAGTGCACGGCGAGCAGCACCCGGCTCGCGGCGACCGCCACGGCCAGCGCCACCGCCGCGCCGGCGATCAGCGCGCGGGTCCGCGGCGACCGGCCCAGGCCCAGCACCAGGGCCACCCCCGCGAAGAACGCCGCGGCGGTCGAGGAGTGGCCGCTCGGGAACGACGGGCCGAGCGTCCCGGCGATCGGCTCGAGCGTGGGCCGCGCCCGGTTGGCGAGCTCCTTGATGCCGGTGGTGAGCAGCTTGTCGCCGGCGACCACCACGATCAGGAAGGGCACCACCAGGCGGCTCGACCCGCGCCGCCACGCGTACGCGGCCACGAGCAGCCCGGCCACGATGCAGAACCACGTCTCGCCGAGCTGGGTGACGCCGTTGACGATCGTGTCGGAGGCGTCCGTCGCGTGCTCGCGACCCCACCGGGCGGCGCCGTTGTCGATGCGGCGCAGGACGTCGTTGCCGCGGATCAGGTACGCCAGCACGCCGATCACGAGGCCGGCGGCGACGACGACGACGGCGGCGAGCGACATGAGCAGGCCGGTCGCCACGCGCGGGTCCCGGCGGGCGCGGAGCCACCGCCGGAACCCGCGGTGGCCGGCGGCCTGCTCCCCGGCCGCCTCGGCGACGGGCCGCGCGGTCACGGCGCCCGGCTCGTCATAGGGATACCGGCGCGCCACGGCCCACGCCGTGACGCCGGCGAGGAGCGCGATCGCGATGAGGACGAGGGCGGGCATGCTGCCGTCAGTTTCCCCCCTCGCGAGGTTTCCTCGCTCCTGGCGGTGGGGATGCTCGGGCCGTGACGACAACGAGTGGGGCCACCGGACCGGCCGCCGCTCGCGCCCGCGAGACCGGCCGAGCACGCCGCGCAGAGACGACGGTCGTCGAGCCGCGCCCCGGGCTCTCCGCCCGAATCGCGGACCGCTGGGACCACGGCCCCGTGGCCGCGTGGGGCGCGACCACGCTGATCGGCTGGGCCGCGCTCGCCGCGGTGATCGCGGTGGTGGCGCTCGTGGTCACGAAAGTCCTTCTCGACTCCGTGGGCGTGCGCGACGCCGACGACTGGTTCCCGGAGTGGCTCGCCGACCGCCGCACGCCGTCGCGCACCGACCTCTCCTACGTCGGATCGCTGGTGGGCGACGTACCCGTCATCCCGGGGCTCGTCGCCCTGACCGCGATCGTGTCGCTCATCGTGCGGCGCGCCCGCATCGGCGTGTTCCTGATCACGGCCATCGTGATCGAGTTGACGCTCTACCGCCTCGGAGCCCTGGTCGGCCCCCGCGAGCGCCCGGACGTGCCCCGGCTGGACAGCCACCTGCCGCCCGACGAGAGCTTCCCGTCCGGCCACGTCGCCGCGGCGACCGTCACCTACTTCGGTCTCGCGTTGATCATCAGCTCGTGGGCGCGCCGGCGGTGGGTGTCGGTCGCGGTCTGGACGATCGCGGTGCTCGCCGTGCTGGTCGTCGCCCTGTCGCGCATGTACCGGGGGATGCACCACCCCATCGACACCCTCGGCGGCCTGCTGCTCGGTCTCGGCTGCCTGGCGGTCGCGCTGGTCGCCATCCGCGTGTACGGGCACGTCGAGGACCGCCGCGAACAGATGGAGGCGTCGTCGTGAAGGTCGCGGTCATCGCACACAGCGGCAAGTCGTTCGGCGGCGGGCTGCCCGAGCTGCGCCGGATCCTGGAGCGGAGCGGCGTCCACGACCTGCGGTGGCGGGAGGTGCCGAAGAGCCGGAAGGCGCCGAAGCAGGTGCGCAAGGCGCTCGAGTGGGGCGCCGAGCTCATCTTCCTGTGGGGCGGCGACGGGCTGGCGCAGCGGTCGATCGACGCGCTCGACGGCGCCGACGTCCCCGTCGCCCTGCTGCCGGCGGGCACCGCGAACCTGCTCGCGTCGAGCCTCGGGATCCCCAAGAGCGTCGAGGCGGCCGTCGACGTGGGCCTGCGCGGGGACCGCCGCCGGATCGACCTCGGGCGCATCAACGGCGAGACGTTCGCGGTGATGGCCGGCGCGGGCTTCGACGCGCAGATGATCGCCGGCGCGGACGGGGCGCTGAAGGACCGCCTGGGCCGGCTGAGCTACATCTGGACGGGGCTGCGCAACCTGCGCGCCGAGCCGTTCACCGCGACCATCTCCGTGGAGGGCGAGCGCTGGTACCACGGCGAGGCGAACTGCGTCCTGGTGGGCAACGTGGGGAAGCTCTTCGCCGGCGCGGAGGTGTTCGACGGCGCGCGCGACGACGACGGGCTCCTGGAGGTCGGCGTCCTCGCCGCGTCGGGCGCCGTCGCGACGATGCGCACCATGGCGCGCGTCGCGGTGACGTCGGTCGACGACGCCCCCCACGCACGCACCACCAAGGCCCGCCGGGTGAAGGTGCGGTTCGACCGGAAGGTGCTGTTCGAGGTGGACGGCGGCGACCGGGAGAAGGTGCGCTCGCTCAAGGTCAAGGTGATCCCCGGAGGCCTCGTCGTCTGCGTCCCGCCGGCCGCCGCCCGCCCGTGAGGTCCAGGTCGTGAAGCCCTGACAGATCCGTCGGGTCGCGGCCCTCGCCCGTCCGGCGGATGGCGACGCGGGCCTGGCGCCCCTCCACCTCGACGACCCCGACCGAGTTGTCGAACGTCGGCCCGGACCGCACGCGCCACGACACGCTGGGCCGCGGGGCCCGCGCCGCCCCCGCCAGCGCCCACGTGAGCGTGCGGGCGGGGCGGGTGAACAGGGCGCGGATCAGGCGGCGCTCCCGCGGCGTCAGGGGTTTGCGGAACGGGGAGCACACGAGCTGCCACACGCGGCTTCGGACCGCCGGACCCGCGTCCACCTCGGCGACGTAGGCGGTGTGCACGTCGCCGCCCAGCAGCAGGATGCTGGCGGGCGGCGGCCCGTCCCCGTCGCCGCCGCGCAGGCGCAGCAGGTCCTCCACGCGCCGGAACGAGCGCGCGAACGAGGGCCAGTGGTCCAGGTCGAGCGCCTGGCGGATCCGCTCACCCACCGCCGCGGCGGGCCGGCCCCACGCCCCGTCGCACACCCGCTCGTTCCAGGCCTGGAGGTGGTGGACCGCGGGCGCCATGAACACCGGCAGGGTGCCCGCCAGGATCAGGTGGTCGTGGTCGCCCTCGGTCCGGTCGGTGATCCACCGCCACTCCTTCGGGTCGACCATCTCGCGCGCGCCGGGCGTCAGCACGCGGGCGGCGCGGGAGTCGATCACCACCAGGCGGGTCCGCCCGAAGTCGCGGTGGAACGCGAAACGGCTGCTGGTGCTGTCCTCGTCGGCCTCGATGGCGAACCGGCGCAGCCGCGGCCCCGCGTCGTCGTCGTGCTTCACCTCCTCCAGCATCGGCTCGTCGCCCATGTGGCCCGGCGAGAGGTTCCCGATGTGCTGGTAAATCCAGTAGGCCATGTAGGCGCCGCAGATCCGCTCGCGCCACCACGGCAGCCGCCGCTGCCCCTCGCGCCACGCGGCCGAGATGTTCCAGTCGTCGTGGACGTCGTGGTCGTCGAAGATCATCGTGCTGGGCACCGTGGCCAGCAGCCACCGGATGTCCGGCTCGCTCCACGACTCGCGGTGCAGCCGCGTGTACTCCTCGAAGTTCGCGACCTCGCCCGGCGGCGGCACCGCGTCGCGGTCGCCGGCGGCGCGGTCGCGCTCCTCGCGCTCCCGCATGTACTCCCGCGTGTCGGGCGGCACCTCGTCGGCGTAGACCTGGTCGCCCATGAGCAGCACGCAGTCCGGCCATCCCTCGTCGCCCCGCTGGAGGCGCTTGGAGTAGGCCCACAGCGCATCGATGCCGAACCCGTCCGGGTGCTCGCCGGGCGGCAGCGTCCACGGCTCACGGTGGGGTGCGCCGATCCGGCACGAGCCGAACACCAGGCGCACGCGGTCCTCGCCGCCGCGCGTCACGATGCGGCACGGCGGGCGGCCGTCGTCCGGCGGCCACACCTCCCGGCCGTCCAGGCGCACGGTGTACGGCGTGGAGGAGTCCGGCTCGAGCCCCTCGATTAGCAGGAGCGCGTAGTGGTGCCCCTCCACGTGGAAGGTGCGCTCGCGCGCGCCGAGCACCTGCACCTCGCACGGCGCGTCGGTCTCGACCCACACGGTCGCGTCGTGGTCCCCCACGTAGCGCAGCAGGGGGCCCAGGATGAGGTCCGACATCCCGGTCTCCCGGTGGTCGCTACGGGCCCGAGATCTGGGGCGCCGGCACGGGGTCCGGCTCGACGGGCGGCCCGGGGTCCGGAGTGGGCTCCGGGATGTCCGGTGGGCCGGGAGCCGGCGTCGGGGGCGGGTAGGGCTCCGGGATGTCCGGCGGAGAGGGCTCCGGGATGGAGGGCGGCTCCGGGAATGCGGGGGGAACGGGTTGTGTGCCCATGGCGGGGGTTGTACCCGGGGCGGGGGCCCGGGCAACACGCGCGTTCGGCGGCGGCGCCCCGCGGGAACCCATCCCGACGTCCCCGTCCAGCGAGCGAGGAGCCCGCATGACCAACGCCCACCGTCCCCCCGACCCGCCCGACCCGGCGCCCGACGAGGAGGAGTCCGAGGAGGCCGTGGAGGAGTCGTTCCCGAGCTCCGATCCCCCCGCCCACGGCAATCCCGGGATATAGCGGGAACCTGACGTTCCGCCCGGGGTGATGCGTGCGCGGGGTGGGGTTAGGCTCGCGCCGTGTCCGCCACCAGCCCCTCCGCCCGCCGGGTGGCGGTCGTCGTGGTCCCGGGGGTCGGCGACGACGCCCCGGGGCAGACCCTCGACGCGGTCGCCGGGGCCCTCGTGTCGCGGATCGAGCTCCAGGACGGCGAGCGCCGGGAGATGCTGCTGTCGCCCGCCGGCAACGAGGTGGGCTACCGGACGCCGTGGACGCGCCTGAACAGCGCCGACCGGTCGCTCGAGGTGGACGTGTACGAGATGCGGTGGTCCGACATCTCCCGGTTCCCCGGGGGGATCCTCCGCCTGCTCTACACGCTCTACGGGCTGATGCTCCAGATCTCGACGACGGGCCTGGAGGCGCTGCGGCCCCTGCGCGACGGCCTGCGCCGCGCCCGCGTGGCGCGCGCCGCCCTGATGGCCGCCGCGTGGCTGCTGGCCATCCCGGTCCTCACGGCCACGGCCGCCGTGGTGCTGGAGAGCGGGGCGGTGCTGGGCGCGGTCGCGTTCGACGACAGCCCGATCCTGGCGCGCGTGATCGCGGTGACGGTGGCGCTCGTGGGGCTGGCGTTCTCGGTGTGGGGCGCGACGCGCCTGAAGCGGGGCGGCTGGCAGGGCCTGCCGCGGCAGGTGGCGGCGCTGGTCGCGCTGATCCTGATCGCGCACGCGGCGTGGTGGGTGCACCGGGCGGGGCTGCGGGTGGGGCTGGCGAACGCCCTGGTCGATGTCGTGGCATACCCCTTCCGGATCGCGTGGCTCGCGGCCTCGGCCGCCGCGGCGGTCGCCGCCGTGGCGCTCGCGGTCATGGCGTTCCGGCGGGCCGGCACCGTGCTCACGCTGGACGACCATCGCTGGCGCGCGGCGCTCACGGGGCTGGTGACGATTGTCGTGGCCCCACTCGGGATCGCCCTGGTCAGCGCCACCCTCTTCGCCGCGTACGGCGCCCTGGCGCTCCAGGTGGCCGACAACTCGTCGTGGGGCGGCACGACGGAGCTCAACTGCCTGGCCTCGCCGAGCTCCTGGACCCCGACGCCATGCGACGAGACCGTGCTGACCGGCCCCGAGGCGAGCGACGCGGGGCTGCCGGAGGGGTCGACGATCGCCGACGGGTCGCCCGCCGACTGGGCGTTCGCGCTGTTCTCCCGCGGCCTCGGGCCCCTGGCGCCGGCGCTGCTGATTGCCGGGATCCTGGCCGGGCTGTTCCTGCTGGTGGCGGTGCTCCCGTTCGTCCTGGCGGTGGCGACCTCGCTGGTGGAGCAACGGCGGGACCGCCGCGGCGCCAGCGAGCGGCAGGGCGCCCTGATGTCGAGCGCCCTCGACGCCGTGGGCAACCCGTTCACCGGCCTGCTGGCACTGCTGGCGGTCACGACGGGCGCCGCGGCGGTGTTCGCGACGTGGCTGGTGGCGGACGCCCCGGGGTCGACCACGGCGGCGCGCCTGGGGACCGCGATCGCGCTGGTGGTGAGCACGCTGGTGCTGGCGGTCCGGTTCCTGGGGGTGTCGCCCCGGCGGCCGCTCGGCTCCAACGCGAGCGCCCTGGAGCGCCTGCGGATCGTGCTCGACATCCCGTACGACGTGGCGACGTACCTGCGGGTGAGCCAGCCCGGGATCGTGGCGCCGCGCGAGCGGATGCTGCGCCGGTACCGCGCGCTGCTGGGCGAGGTCGCCGCCGGGGGCGTGGACCGCGCCCCCTACGACCGGCTGGTGATCGTGTCGCACAGCCAGGGCACCGTGCTGAGCGCGGCGACGCTCTTCGGCGACGACCAGCGCTCGCCCCCGGCGCGGCCCTTCGACGAGGAGGAGCCGGGCCTGGTGCTGCCGGACGCGGTGTCGCTGCTCACCTGCGGCTGCCCGCTGCGGCAGCTCTACGACGAGCGCCTGCCCGGCCAGTACGACTGGGTGCGGGAGCGGCCACGGCGGCCCGGCGGCCTGCGCCCGGTGACGGGGACGTGGGTGAACCTGTACCGCTCCGGCGACTACGTCGGACGCGCCCTGTGGGCCCGCGACACCGAGGCCGAGGAGGTCTACGACCCCGACCACCCCGGCTACGACCTCCGGGCGCCCGGCGGCCCACGCGTGGTGGAGCGCTGCATCGGCGCGGGCAGCCACACCGGTTACTGGAGCGACGCGGCCCTGGGCGATTGGGTCATGCGACTCGTGCTCGAGGGGTGACGGACCCGCCCTCGGGTACAATCCCGCCCGTGGACAAACCTTCGGGCCGGTGACGAACGCGGTCCAGATCGGCGGAGCACTCTTCCTGGTGCTCCTGAACGGCTTCTTCGTCGCAGCCGAGTTCTCACTCGCGCGCGCGAGGACGACCAGGATCGAGCAGCTCGCGGATTCCGGGCGCGGAACGGCCGTGCTCGTGCAGCACCAGATCAAGCACATCGACCGCTACCTGGCGGCGTGCCAGCTGGGCATCACGCTCGCCAGCCTGGGTCTCGGCTGGCTGGGCGAGCCGGCGTTCGCGCACATCTTCGAGCCGTTCTTCGAGCGGATCGGCTTCGGCGCCGGCAGCGCCGCCGCCACCGCGGTGATCATCGCGTTCGTGATCATCACCGTCCTGCACGTCGTGATCGGCGAGCTGGCGCCGAAGACCATCGCC
Source organism: Thermoleophilia bacterium (assembly GCA_050250915.1). GTDB lineage: Bacteria > Actinomycetota > Thermoleophilia > Miltoncostaeales > Miltoncostaeaceae > Miltoncostaea. The sequence goes on along the minus strand of JBFWNT010000001.1, from coordinate 295,293 downwards.
ATCCAGCGCGCCGAGCCGGTGGCGCTGAGCATCTCCCGCCCGCTGGAGTGGTTCCGCTGGGTGTTCTCCCCGTTCATCTACGTCATGAACGGCGCCGGCAACGCGCTGGTGCGCGCCCTCGGCGTGGAGCCGGCGACCGAGAGCGAGCTGGCCTCCACCCCGGAGGACCTCCAGATCCTGATCGCCCAGAGCGAGGAGGGCGGCGCCCTGGAGCCGGAGGAGGCCGACATGCTGGAGGGCGTGTTCGGGCTGCAGGACACCCTGACGCGCGACATCATGACCCCGCGGCCCGAGGTGACGACCCTCCTCGGCGACGCGCCCGTGCGGGCGGGCCTGTCCGAGGCATTGAACACGCGACATAGCCGCTTCCCCGTGCTGAACGGCGACGGCGTGCTCGGGATCGTCCACCTGGGCCAACTCGCCCGGGGGCTCCTGGAGAAGGGCGAGGACACGCCCATCCGCGAGCTCGCCGGGAACGCGCTGTTCGTCCCGGAGACCCAACCGGTGGACGACCTGCTGCGCCAGCTCCAGGCGCGGCGGGCCTCCCTGGCGGTGGTGCTCGACGAGTACGGCGACTTCGCCGGCGTCGTGACCGTCGAGGACGTGATCGAGGAGATCGTGGGCGAGATCGAGGACGAGCGCGACCGCGCGCCGGCCGTCGACCAGCAGCCCGACGGGCGCCTCATCGTCCGCGGACACGTCCCGCTGGAGGACCTCCACGACCACGGGGTCGAGCTGGTGGACGACACGGTCACGAGCGTCGGCGGCCTGGTCTTCACCCGCCTCGGTCGCCTGCCCCGCACGGGCGACTCGGTGGTGGCGGACGGCTGGCAGCTCACGGTGGAGGCCACCCGCGGCACCCGCGTCGTGCTGGTCGCGATCGAGCCGGCCGAGGTCACCAGGAAGGCGAGCGACGAGGAGCAGCGCGCCCGCAACGGGGACGGCCAGGGCTAGCGGGGTTCGCCCCGTTCATTCGGACGGACGCCCACGTTCACGTGATCGAGCGGCGGCGTGCGGGGTGTCCGCAGCCGTCCCCGGGCGGCCCCCGATACGCGTCTGATCCCGGCCGCAGGACGCTCGGGGGGACCCGGACATCACCGAGCGCGGGATCGCGCCCCGCTGATCTTCGACCCTGTGCCATCGCGATCGACCTCGCCGCCGCGCACGCCACCCGGAGCGCCGGCCGGCGATGAGGCCGGTCACGCCCCGGAGGAGTCCTCCACCAGCTGGGGGCCCAGGCCGCCGCGGCCCGTGATGCACTGCGCGCCGCAGCGGGCGCCCAGGTGGAGGGCGCCCGGAAGGTCCAGGCCGCGGCCGAGGCCCACCGTGACCCCCGCGACGAACGAGTCCCCGCAGCCGTAGCTGTCGACCGCCGGGCCCGGCGGGGCGACCGCCTCCCACCGGCCGGCGCTGCCGTCGTCCCCCTCCCAGCGCCCGCCGTCGGCGCCCTCCGTCCACACGATGAACCGGGGCGGCACGGGGAGGACGTCGGGGTCGACCGCCTCCGTGGGGTCGGCGGCGCTCGCCACCAGGACGTCGGCCCGCACGCCGCTCTCGATGAGCAGGGAGAGCCGCCGCGACGTGACCACCAGGTGGGCCGCCCTGCGCGCCGCCTGGAGGGTCGCCGAGTCGTGACCGGTGAAGTACGCCGCGTCGCACCCGGCCAGCTCGTCCCACGGCAGGGCGTCCTCGATCCGCGACGACGCCGCCGGGCCGATCACGGCGATCGCCCGGTCCGGCACCTCGCCCGCCGCCGACACCGCCCGCGTGTGCGGCGCATCCCGCACCGCCGCGAGCACCCGCACGCCCAGGCCCTCCAGCACCTCGCCCGCCCGCCGGCCCACCCAGTCGTCGCCGAGGGCGGTGTAGAAGAGGCACTCGGCGCCCAGCTTCGCCACCTGCACGGCGCTCACGCCGCCACCGCCCGCCGGCTCGTCGATGGGGTCGGTGAGGTAGGTGATCTCCCCCGGCAGCGGCATCCGCCCCCGTCCGTGGGTGAGCCACTCCACGTGCCCCACCACCGCGACGCGCGGCCGGGGCGCCGCGGTCATCGCGGGCGGATCTCCGCGGGGGCGCCGTGCGCCACGAGCGCGGCGGGCATCGCCACCGAGCCGTCCTCGCGCTGGTGGTTCTCGAGCACCGCGATGATCGTGCGCCCCACCGCGACCGCCGTGCCGTTGAGCGTGTGCACCGGCTGCGTCCCGCCTTCGCGGCGCACGCGCGTGCGCAGGCGGCGCGCCTGGTAGTCGGTGCAGTTGGAGCAGGACGTCACCTCGCGGTAGGCCCCCTGCCCGGGCATCCACGCCTCGGTGTCGAACTTGCGCGCCGCCGACGCGCCGAGGTCGCCCGCCGCGATGTCGATGACCCGGTACGGCACCTCGATCGCCTGGAGGATCGCCTCCTGCACGGCCAGGATCCGCAGGTGCTCCGCGGGGGAGTCCTCCGGCAGCACGAACGAGAACATCTCCACCTTGTCGAACTGGTGGACGCGGAAGATCCCGCGGGTGTCGCGGCCCGCCGCCCCCGCCTCGCGGCGGAAGCAGGTGGAGATGCCGCCATAGCGCAGCGGCAGCGCATCCTCGTCGAGGATCTCCTCGCCGTGGAGCCCCGCCAGCGGCACCTCCGACGTGCCCACCAGGTACAGGTCGTCCTGCGCCGTCTCGTAGATGGAGGCCCGGTCGGTCGGGAAGAACCCCGTCCCGTACATCGCCTCCTCCCGCACCAGCACGGGGGGGACCACCGGGGTGAACCCGGCGGCCTCCAGGTGATCCAGCGCCAGGCCCACGAGGGCGAACTGGAGCCGCACCAGCGGCCCCATCAGGTAGGCGAAGCGGGCACCCGAGACTCGGGCCGCGGCCTCGAGGTCCAGCGCGCCCGCCGCGGTGGCCAGCTCGACGTGGTCGCGGACCTCGAACGGGAGGTCCGGCGGCTCCCCCACCCGGCGCAGCTCCACGGCGTCGTCCTCGCCCCCGTCGGGCGCGGCGTCCTCAGCCAGGTTCGGCAGCGCGGCCAGCAGCGCGTCGCGGGTCTCGTCCGCCGCGCGCAGCTCGCCCTCCAGCGCCCCCAGCGCCTCGCCCAGACGGGCCGCTTCGGCCTGCTCGGCGCTCGCGTCGCGTCCCTCCTTGCGTGCCGCGCCGACCGCCTTCGAGATCCGCGTCCGCTCCGCCCGCGCCTCCTCCACCTGCACCCGGAGCGCGCGCGAGCGCTCGTCGGCCTCCACCAGCTCGGGCAGGGTCGCGTCGGCCCCGCGACGCGCGAGGTTCGCCGCCACCCGCTCCGGCTCGGAGCGGATCACCTTGAGGTCGAGCACCTAGGCCGGGTCGTCCGCGCCCGCGGAGCCGTCGGGGCCCTCGGCGAGCGCGGCCAGCACGCCGTCGAGGTCGTCGCCGAAGACGAACGCGCGCCGCAGCCCCGTGATCTCGAACACCCGGCGCAAGCGGCGGTGCGGGCAGATCAGGCCGAGCTGCCCGTCGCCCGTGCGCGCCCGGTTGAGCAGGCTCACCAGCGCGCCGAGGCCGGAGGAGTCGAGCAGCGTGACGTCGGTCAGGTCGATCACCAGCGGCCGGGCCGCGGGGTCGACCTCCTCGAGGTCGTGCCGGAAGCCGGCGACCGTGTAGATGTCCAGCTCGCCGCCGAGCGTGACCAGCGTCACCCCGTCGCGAGCCTCGGTCGTGACCTCCAGGCTCATCGCAGGGGGATGCTACCCCGGGCCCGGGGGCCGCGCACCCGCGGCCCCCGGTCCGGAACTACTGGATGCTCAGGACGTAGGCGACGACGTTGTCCAGATCCACGCCGCTCACGAGGCCGGCGGGCATGGGGCCGCCGCCGTTGACGACCTGGTTCTTGATCGTGGTCTCGTCCAGACCGAGGCCGGCGAGCTTCGGACCGACGCCCCCGTCCTCCATGCCGTCGCCGAGGTGGCAGCCGGTGCAGCTCTGCTGGAAGACGACCAGGCCGGCCTCCTTGTCGCCGGCGGACGCGCCGCCGCCGCCACCGCCGCCGGTGGTGGTCGTCGCGCCACCACCGCCGCCGCCCGCCGGGGCCGTCTGCGCGGGCGCGGTGATCGTCTTGCCCTCCGAGTCCGTCTGCGCCGCGCTGTTCGCGACCGTGGACGCACCGCTGGGCGTCTGCGCGGCCTCCTCCGAGCTGTCGACGCAACCCGCCAAGCCGAGTGCGGCGACCACCAGGACGATCAACGCCAGGGCCACCATCAGCCTGCTGCGCACCAGCACACCCCCGGACTCGGATTCGGACCTGCGGATCATATGCACCGGGACCGCAGAAACAACGCGTGCCGCGCGGTCAGGGACGAGTGCCACCGGCCGCCCGCCGCGATACCCTAGACGGGATTTGATCCGGACCCTGAACGGCCACGCGCCAGCGCTCGGCCCGGGGGCGTTCGTGCACGACGCCGCCGAGGTCATCGGCCGCGTGCGGCTCGGGGCCCGGGCCTCCGTCTGGCCGGGAGCCGTCATCCGCGGCGATACGGAGGACATCGCCGTGGGCGACGAGACCAACGTGCAGGACGGCGCCGTCCTCCACGCCGACCCCGGGCTGCCCTGCCGCCTGGGTGACCGGGTGACCGTGGGCCACCGCGCGTGCGTCCACGGGTGCACCGTCGGCGACGGCGCCGTCGTGGGCATCGGCGCGATCGTGCTGAACGGGGCGTCGGTGGGCGCGGGCGCCGTCGTCGGCGCCGGCGCCGTGGTGCCCGAGGGCGCCGAGATCCCCGCCAACGCCCTGGCGCTGGGGATCCCCGCGAAGATCGTCCGCGACACCACGCCCGAGGAGCGCGCCCGCTTCGCGGAGGGCGTCGGCCACTACGTCGACATGATCGCGGTGCACGGTGGCCAGCGGGGTTGAGCACGGCATGCGCGGGTCGCTCGACCCGTCGCGGTGGTCGGCCCGCCTGGCGTCGGTCACGGCGCCGGAGCTGTCGGCCGCGCTCGACGAGATCGCGCAGCGGGTGCACGAGATGTTCCCGGTCGACGTCGTCGCGGTGCACGTCGCGGACGAGACCGACGGCGACGCCGTCACCCACGGCTACTGCGTGGGCCCCGCGCCGGGCGCCCAGGCGCTCGCGCCGCTCCTGACGCCGGAGGGCCTGGACCCCATCGGCATCGGCGACGCCGCCCGCCGGGCCGGCGAGCCGGTGGTGTGGCCGCGGCTCGTGTCCGAGCCGGCCGAGATCGACCGCCTGGCCGCGCTCGCGGATCAGGGCGGGCCGGCGGGGGCGCTGCACCGGCTGATGCTCGACGCGAGCGGCATCGCCGTCCCGATCGGCACCAACCACACCGCGACGCTCGGGGCGATCGCGCTGGTGAGCCTCTCCCGGGACAACCCGATCCACGACGCCGCCGTCGCCGAGCTGTCGAACCTGGCGCCGCAGATCGCGCTGAGCGCCCGCAACGCCCAGCTGGCGGCCCGGAGCCGGCGCAACCGCCAGACGCTGGAGGGCGTGATCGCCTCGAGCCGGCTCGGGGTGATCGTGAGCGATGCGCGCGGGCGCCTGTCGCTCGCCAACGCCGCCGTCGGCTCGCTGCTCGGGATCGACCTGAGCCCGATGGTGGGGCGCCCGATGCGGGTGGTCATCGACGAGGTCCTGAAGTGGCGGTTCACCAACCCCGAGGAGTTCGGCGCCCGCGCGAACCACGTCCACGCCGAGGCGGCGCTGGAGGTGATCGAGGACCGCGAGACGGTCGACGGCCGCGCCATCGAGTACTCGTCGTCGCCCGTCCGCGACGCGACCGGGGCGATCGTGGGGCGGGTCGACATGCTCCACGACGTCACCGCCTCGCGGCTCGCCCTGGCCGACGCGCGGCGCCTCGCCTCCGAGCGGGCGCAGCTGCTGGAGCGCGAGGAGCGCCGGGCGCACGAGGAGATGGCGCTGAGCCGCGCGGCGCACGCGATGGCGTCGGCCCTGACCCCCGCGGAGATCCACGAGATCCTGCTCGACAACGCCCACGCCCTGGTCCCCGCCTGCCACAAGAGCGCCGTGCTGGCGGGCGACCGCCGCGGCCTGCTGCTGCCCACCGCCACCCGCGGGTTCGCCGAGGAGACGATCCGCCACATGACCTACCGGGCGGGCGAGGGCTACCTGGGCCGGGTGGTCACGGACCGGCGCCCCGTCATCTGCAACGACACGCTCGTCGACGAGCGGGTGTCGCGGCGGATCGTCGGGCCGGAGGGGATCCGCTCGTTCATGCACGTCCCCCTGGTGCTGGGCGAGAAGGTCTATGGGGTGGTGAGCATCAACAGCCTCCAGCCGCGCGCGTTCGGCGAGCGCGAGCTGAAGGTGATGGACGAGCTGGCGCTCCACGCGGCCAGCGCCCTGCAGAACGCGATCCAGTTCGAGCAGGAGCGGCACGTGGCCGAGGTGCTCCAGCAGGCGCTGCTGGCCGAGGAGCTGCCGCAGGTGGAGGGCGTGGAGCTGGCCGCGCTCTACCAGCCGTCCGGCGAGTCGGAGGTGGGCGGCGACTTCTACAGCGCGTGGCCGCTCGCGGACGGCCGCCTGGCGATCCTGGTGGGCGACGTGTCCGGCAAGGGCGTCGAGGCCGCGGGCCTGACCGCGATGGTGCGGTACATGGCGGAGGCGCTCAGCCAGCACCGCCCGGAGCCCGCCGAGCTGGTGCAGGAGCTCAACGACCTGCTGTGCGTGCGCATGGCCGACGGCGCGCTGGTGACCCTGGTGCTCGCGGTGGTCGACGCGTCCCGCGACCGGCTGGTGTGGTGCTCGGCGGGCCACCCGCCCCCCGTGCTGCTGACGGCCGACGGTGGCCTGCGTGCGCTCGACGACCCCGACCCGCCCTGCGGCGTGTTCCCGTGCGAGCGGTATCACCAGACCGAGGAGCCCTTCGCCCCCGGCGACCTGCTGGTGCTCTACACCGACGGGCTCATCGAGGCGCGCCGCAAGGCGCGGGAGTTCGGCGAGGAGGGCCTCCACCACGCCCTGCTCGAGGCCCGCCACGAGCGGCCCGACCGCCTCGCGCGGATGGCGCACCTCGCGGCCCGCACCTTCTGCGGCGGCCGCCTGAGCGACGACGTGGCCATCGCCGTCGTGAAGCGGACCCCTCCCGCCTCGACGGCCTAGAGGGCGTCCGCCGGCGCCTCACCAGGAACCGGGTGTGGGCGTGCAGCATCGCCGCGGTCTCACCGCGGAACGGGAGGCCCAGCTCGAAGGCGACGGCCGCGCCGCGTTGGCGGCGAGCGCCTCGGCCACGAAGGCGAGGTGGGCGCGGACGGCGGGGTCGCCCGCGGGCGCCAGTCGTCCTGGCCCTCGGCCTCCCGGTCGAGCAGGCCGCGCAGGCGGTCGGGGTGGGTCTGCATCCAGACCAGCAGCCCCCCGCGCGGCGGGGTGCGGCGTCGTGGCCATGCGGGGATCCTCGGGCCCCGCGCCGGCCTAGGTCCCGCGGACGACCACCCGGAACCGGGTGGCGGCGTCCAGGGCGCGCACGGTCACGCGGCAGCGGCCGGGGGCCACGCGGGCCCGCACGACCACCGGCTGCGCCGGCCGGGCGGTCGCGCCGCCGCGCGGGCGGCGGTTGCAGCGCAGCACGGCGCGCAGGCGCCCCGCGGTGGCGCCGCTGACCCGTACGGCCAGCCGCGCGCGGTCGGCGATCGCGAAGGAGATCCGCGTCCTGGAGCCCGCCGCCAGTCGCCCGCTGCGTCGCGCGATGGCGGGCTTCGACGCCGCCGTGGCCCCCGCCGCCGGCTGGGTCGCCGGCGCCGGCGCCGGGGCGGGCGGGGCCGGCGGCACGACGGCGCCGGCCAGGTCGGCGCGGATCGCGTCCTGCACGGCGGCCGGGGGGTCGCCGAGCCAGCGGATCCCCGAGGACCCGGCGCCGTTGGTCGCGGCGTAGTCCTCGGCGTAGATCTCCGCGATCGAGTGGTCCCAGCCCAGCGAGTAGTCCCACGCCACCTCGCCGCGCGCGAGGCGGGCGGCCATGTCCCGCGCCCGCCACCACGACGCCGTGCCGTCCAGGCCGCGGGCCCCGGCGACGTGCGGCCGGGTGGCGTCGATGTGGTGCCCGTACTCGTGGGTCAGCGCGCTGCGCACCTGCGCCGCGGGGACGGCCGGCACGTACATGGTCGCGTCGCCCGCGGAGCTCCAGCGGTAGCAGGCGATCGCCTGGCTGTCCCCGCACTCCCCGGCCACGGACGACTCCGGGATGACGGTGACCACCACGCTGCTGATCTCCGCGCCGTGCAGCAGGCCGTCCAGGATCGTGGTGTAGCCGGCCACGTCGGCGCCGCTGGCGGCGAGGACGTCGAACGTGATGGGCCGGCCGGCGCCGTCGTGGGTGACCTGCGTCGCCGCCGCGGCGGGCGACGCGACGGCCGCCAGCGCGAGCACGGCGACGCAGACGCGATTGCGTCGGCTCTGCATACCGCAACCCTTTCGTGCAGCGGCCCGGAGTGCGTGATCGGTTTGTGAACAGTCCTGACGGGCTCTGTGTGCGGCCCCTCAGTCCGCGTTCCAGCCCGTCTGGTTGTGTGTCGGCGGCCCGGCCGGACGACGAGGAGGCGGCGATGGGGGCGGGCCGGCGCCTGTTCCCGCCCGACGGCGCGGCCACCGGCCTGGCGCTTCTGCGCGCCGAGACGACGCCGGGCGGGCTCGCGATCCACGAGTACGCGGTCGCGGGCCCGCCCGAGGCGGGGACCTACCGGAGGTCCGGGCGGACCCCCGGGGGAGCTACGTGATCGAGTACTCCGGCCCGCTGCCGCCCTCGGGCGGGGTCAGGCGGCCGCCCTTGGCGGTGATCGCGCCGCACTGCACGCAGTTGGACGGGTTGATCTTCACCGTGACGGTGCCGTTCTGCGGGGCGTCCTCGTCCAGTTCGTAGACCTGGGCGGGACACATCCGCACCCACGTGGTCGCCAGCTCGACGGGGACGTGCCGCTGGAGCCGGATGTGGTTGGGCTGGTCGTCGCGGGTGGCGTTGCCGCTCGCGAACACGCTCGACAGCTTGTCGAACGTGAGCTGCCCGTCCGGCTTGGGGTAGGTCGCGGCGCGGTCGCCCGCCAGGAACACGGGCTCCCGGGTGTCGGCCTTGGCCTTCACGCGCTTGCGGGGCGCGTGGCCCATCGAGGTGGTGGCCATGCCGTGCACCATGCCGCCATAGAGGAAGCCCTTCTGGAAGGCGGGCCGGATGTTCCGGACCTTCCACAGCTCCTTCCAGATCGACGAGTCGCGCACCCGGGCGCTGTAGCCCCAGAGGCCGGCGGGGGTGGTGGCCTTCCCGGCCTTGAGGGCCTCGTAGATGCCCTCGGCCGCCAGCATCCCGGAGTGGATGGCGTGGTGGACGCCCTTCAGCGCCATCATGTCCACGAAGCCGGCGCTGTCGCCCACCAGCACGGCGCCGGGCACGTGGAAGCGGCTCGGCAGGCCGTAGAGGCCGCCGCCGGGGATCGTCTTGGCGCCCCAGGCGAGCCGCTTGCCGCCCTTCAGGATGTCCGCGATGAAGGGGTGCGTCTTGAACTGCTGGAGCACGTCGTGGCACGAGAGGTTCGCGTCGGCGTAGTCCAGCCCGATCACGTAGCCGAGCGAGATCTTGTCGTCGCCCATCGGGTAGATCCACGACCCGCCGTACTCGCGGTACTTCGGCGCCAGCCGGAGCGGCCAGCCGAGGGTGTGGATGACCTTGCCGAGGGGCTTCGCGACCTCCCAGACCTCCTTGACCCCGAGCTCCCATGTCTGCACGGAGTCGCGGTCCAGGTCGAAGTGCTTGCGGAGCACGCCCGCGAGGTGGCCGGGGGTGCCCTCGGCGATCACGGTGACCTGGGCGTGGACCTCGGCGCCGGGCTCGAACGCGGACAGCTCCTCGCCGTCCTTTCCGCGGCCCTTGTCGCCGGTCACGACGCCCATCACGCGGCCCTGCTCGATGATGAGCTTCTGGCCGTCGGTCTCGGGCAGCATGAACGCGCCGAGCTCCTCCGCCTGCTCGCTCATCCAGCGGGCGAGCTGGCTGATGGAGACCACCCAGTTGCCGTGGTTCTTCATCTGCGGCGGCGTCGGGATGCGCACCTTGCTCTTGGGCCGCATGAAGTAGACGGCCTCGCCGGTGACCTCGCCGTAGTGCGGGATCTCCGAATCGGGCGTGTCGGGGAACAGCTTCTTGATGGGCCCCGGGCGCATGACCGCGCCGGACAGCAGGTGGGAGCCCGGGCCCTTGCCCTTCTCGGCGACGGCAATCGGCACCTCGCCGAGCTGCTCCAGCAACTCCGGGTCCTCGCCGAGCAGCTGACCGAGGCGCACGGCCGTGGCGAGCCCCGCGGGGCCCGCGCCGACGATCAGGACGCCGACGTCGATCCGCTCATCCTCCGCCGCCTTGGGCGTGACGATGTAGTCGGAGGGGCTGAAGGGAGGCGGATAATCAGCCGGGAGGGTGCTCATGCAGGGGCTCTCTGGTCGCCGACGGGATTGGTCCCCACAGCTTACCGGGAGCACCCCGATCGCGGCTGCGCCCTCCCCCGTTCACGACGGTCGTGCCCGCCGGCCCTACCGCGCGAAGCGCGGTCGCAGCGCCCGGGTAGAGAGGTGCTGCTCAGGCCGGCGGGTTGTCCGCCCGGGAGCGCCGCGAGCCCGGCGGCGCCCCGGTCGGTGCCCCGCGCCTGCTGCCCTAGGACGCGGGGGCGGTGGTGGTGGGAGGCGTGTCCGTCGTCGGCGGGTCCTTCGGCTTCGGGTCCGCGACGGGGACGGGGCACTTCTTCGCGCGCGGGCCGTGGTCGGTGACCTTCGCGGCCGGGCCGAGGTCGGCGACGAGGGTGCCCCGCGGCGCGCGGTAGCGGATCGTCACGACGTCGCCCGCGTCCAGGTTGTCCCACGTGCCGATCCGGGGCAGCCGCTTCTCGGTGCTGCCCTCCGGCGCCTTGCGGGCCTTCCCGGCCAGGCGGATCTTCGTGTCGACGTTGAGCGTCGCCGTGAACGTCGTCGCGCCGTCGAGCGCCCTGCGGGCGTGGCGGTTGGCGTGCAGCACGGAGAGGTTGACGGCCGTCTCGGTGGCGTCCGCGGTCACGCAGGCGTGGAACAGGTAGTTGGTGCCCTTCGGACCCAGCGGGCCCTTGGGGTCCTTGTGCGTGCCCGGGTGGTGGGTCCCGGGATCACCCTTGGGGCCGTCGGACGGGTGGGCGAGGAGCGCCGCCGGCGTCGCGGCTGCGACGAGGGACACGGCGGCGATCAGGAGCGGGGTGCGGCGCATGTCGGGAGTCCATCCTTCCGGTCAGGTGGAGGCTCTCGACACCATCGGGATCGCGTGCCCCGATCGGGAGGGCGGATCACGGAACCCTCACAGGATCCTCAGAGACCAAAACGTCCCCCTCACGGGTGAGGGGGACGTCGGACATGCGGATTCTCGGAAAAGAGCCCGCAAGCGGGCGCTGAGGACTAGATCGAGACGGCGTCCCGCCGGCCGCTGACCTCGGTCGCGAGCTCGGTGACCACGGCCTTCGCGTCGCCGAACACCATCGAGGTGTTCTCGTTGAAGAACAGCTCGTTCTCGATGCCGGCGAATCCGGCGCGCATCGAGCGCTTGACCACGAAGACCGTCGCGGCCTTGTCCACCTCGAGGATGGGCATGCCGAAGATCGGGCTGGACGTGTCGTGCCGGGCGGCGGGGTTCACGACGTCGTTCGCGCCGAGCACCAGCACCACGTCGGTCTGGGGGAAGTCGCCGTTGATCTCGTCCATGTCGAGCAGCTGCTCGTACGGGACGTTGGCCTCGGCCAGCAGCACGTTCATGTGGCCGGGCATGCGCCCCGCGACCGGGTGGATCGCGAAGCGGACGTCAACGCCCTCCTTCTCGAGGGCGTCGGCCAGCTCGCGCACCTTGTGCTGCGCCTGCGCCACCGCCATCCCGTAGCCGGGGACGATGACCACGTTGCGGGCCATCTTCATGAGCTCCGCGGCCTCGTCGGTCGACGCGGAGCGGTAGGTGCCCTGCTCCCCGGCGTCGCCGCCGCCCACCTGGTCGACCGCGCCGAACGCGCCGAACAGGACGTTGCGGAACGAGCGGTTCATGGCGCGGCACATGATGATCGACAGGATCAGGCCGGAGGCGCCGTCCAGGGCGCCGGCCACGATCAGCAGCTTGGAGTCGAGCACGAAGCCCAGGGCCGCGGCCGAGAGGCCGGCGTAGCTGTTCAGCAGGGCGATGACCGTCGGCATGTCCGCGCCGCCGATCGGGATGATCAGGAACACGCCGAACGCCATGCCCAGCACGGCGATGATCGGGATGATCACCTCGGCCGTCGGGTCGAAGACCAGCACGATCACCAGCACCAGCGCCGCCCCGAGCACGGCGAAGTTCACCGCGTTCTGGCCCTTGTAGACGATCGGCCGCTGGGGCAGCCATTCCTGGAGCTTGCCCGCCGCCATCAGCGAGCCGGTGAACACCAGGAACCCGAGCACGATCTCGACGCCGAGGACGGCGGTCTCGAACTCGTTGAGGTGGTTGTTGGTGAGGTAGTAGTGCGCGACGCCGACCAGGGCGGCGGCGAGGCCGCCGAAGGCGTGCGACAGCGCGATCCGCTGGGGCATCGCGGTCATCGGGACCATCACGCCCAGCGGGACGCCGATGGCCGAGCCGATCAGCGCGGCGACCGCGATCAGCACGTAGCCCTGGGTGGTCATCCCCGGCCAGAACAGCGTCGCGAGGATCGCGATGCCGAAGCCGATCTCGCCGGCCAGGACGCCCCGGCGGGCGGTGCTCGGGGCCGACATCCACTTGAGGGACATCGCGAACCCGAGGGCGGCCACCAGGTAGGCCAGGTTGATCCAGTCCATGCGGTCCATTACGCGGCACCGTCCGTGGTGGCGGCGGCCGTGGTGGCGGCGGCCGTGGTGGCGGCGGGCTCCTCGACGGGCGCCGGCCGCTTCTCCCGCGGCTTGAACATCTTCAGCATGCGGTCGGTGATGATGAAGCCGCCGACCACGTTGATGGTGGAGCAGACGACCGCGATGAACCCGAGGACCTTCGCGTAGGTCGTCTCGGTCTGGCCGAGGATCACGATGGAACCCACGAGCGCGATGGCCGACAGCGCGTTGGTGAGGGCCATCAGCGGGGTGTGGAGCAGCTTCGGGATCCGCCGGATCACCTCGAAGCCGACGAACGCCGCCAGCGCGAAGATGAACAGGCTGGTGATGATCTGGTCCGCGCTCACGAGGTCACGCCCTCCCCGAGGGCGCCCTTCACCCTCTCGTTGACGATGCTGCCGCCCTTCGCCACGACGCTGCCGGCCACCAGGTCGTCGCCGTCGTCGTGGGTCACCTGGCCGTCCTTCAGGATCAGCGCCAGGAAGTTCTGGACGTTCTTGGCGTAGACGAGGCTCGAGTGGTGGGCCGCGTCGGAGTTGACGTTGGCCGGGCCGATCACGGTCACGCCGTTCACCTGCACCACCTCGCCGGCGACGCTCGGCTCGACGTTGCCGCCCTGCTCGGCGGCCAGGTCGACCACCACGGAGCCGGGTGACATGCCGTCGACCATCGCCGCGGTGATCAGCACCGGGGCCTTCGCGCCCTGCACCTGGGCGGTGGTGATCACGACGTCGGCTTTGGCCACGACCGCGGCCATCAGCTCCTGCTGCCTCGCGATCTGCGCGTCGGTCATCTTCGTGGCGTAGGCGCCGGAGCCGCTGCCCTCCTGGCCGGTGTCGAGGTCGAACTCGACGAAGCGCGCGCCCAGCGACTTGACCTCCTCGGCCGCGGCGGCGCGGACGTCGTAGGCCTCCACCACGGCGCCGAGGCGGCGGGCGGTGGCGATGGCCGACAGGCCTGCCACGCCGGCGCCGACCACGAACACGCGGGCCGGCGGCAGGGTGCCTGCGGCGGTGGTGAGCAGCGGGAACACCTTGGGGAGGTGCTCGGCGGCCATGAGCACCGCCCGGTAGCCGGCGATGTTGGCCTGCGACGAGAGCACGTCCATCGATTGCGCGCGCGTGGTGCGCGGGAGCATCTCGAGGGCGTAGACCGTGGCGCCCTTCTCGGCCAGGGCCTGCGTCACCGCGGGGTTGGCGAGGGGCGCGGCCGTGCCGACGATCACCTGCCCGGCCGACACCCTGGCCAGGTCGGCGCTGGCCGGGTCGGCGCCGAGCACCCGCACCTGGGCCACGACGGGGGCCGACCACGCGTCGTCGCGCGAGCCGATGCGCGCGCCCTTGGTCTCGTAGTCCGCGTCGGGGAACCCGGCGGGCAGGCCGGCCCCCGACTCGACCACCACGTCCGCTCCCAGCTTCACCAGGGCGGGCACGACGGCGGGCGTCAGTGCGACGCGGCGCTCGCCGTCCAGGGTCTCTGCGGGTACGCCGACGACCAGGGCGCGCGGGGCATCGGCCCCGTTGGTCGGGGCGGAATCTGGTCTCGTCGTCACGTGAGGCTTCCCGGGGCGGTGGCGAGGGTGGGCGTTTCTATCGGATCGGCTGCAGCGCCGTCAACGACGTGTCGAATGTGACGAGCGAAGCTTCACCGAGTGACTGCAAAGGCAGGCGCTTCCCCGTAGATTGGCGTCTTCACCAGGGCTCAGGCGACATGGATGGGGGGAAGCATGCCCGAGGAGACGGTCCACGAGGTGCACGTGAGCCTGGCGCGCGAGCGCCCGCCGATCCGGCACGCACACCTGCACATGACCGGCACCGACGTCACGTTCGGCGTGCCCGGCTGGCAGGGCGACCACTACGGGTTCGCGCCCGGCACGGTCGAGGAGCACCCCGGCACGCTCGACTACCTGGTCGCCTCGGTCGGCGGCTGCCTCATCGGGACCTTCGGCGGCGCGTGCAAGGTCCGCGACGTCGTCCTCCTCGGGGACGACCTCACCGCGGACGCGGTGGGCGAGGTCGTGGTGGAGCCCGACAAGGTGCTGCGGCTGCGGAAGATCACCGTGACCTACCACGTCAAGGCCGACGAGCAGCACCGCGAGACCCTGGAGCGCGTCAACAAGATGCACGTGAAGGCCTGCCCCAACGCGCGCTCGGTGATGGCGGCGATCGAGATCGAGACGATCATCGACCTCGTGCCGGCCGAGGCGCCGGCAGCCAGCCCCGCGTGAGCACCGACGGCACCCCCGCCGCGGCCGCGGCACCGGCCGTCGTCGCGCGCGACGTCGTCAAGCGCTACGGCACGGGCGACTCGGCGGTCGAGGCCCTCCGGGGGGTCTCGGTGGAGTTCCCCCGCGGCCAGTTCGCCGCGGTCATGGGTCCCTCGGGGTCCGGCAAGTCGACCCTGATGAACGTGCTGGCGGGCCTCGACCGGGTCACGTCGGGATCGATCATGATCGACGGCACCGAGATCACGACCCTCAAGGACAAGCCGCTCACGCTGCTGCGCCGCGAGAAGGTCGGCTTCGTGTTCCAGTTCTTCAACCTGCTGCCCATGCTGACGGCGGAGGAGAACCTGGAGCTGCCGCTGACGATCGCGGGCCGCAAGGTGGATCCCGAATGGGAGAAGCAGCTCGTGTCCGCGGTGGGCCTCAGCGACCGGCGCAAGCACCGGCCGCCGGAGCTGTCGGGCGGCCAGCAGCAGCGCGTCGCGCTCGCGCGCGGGCTCATCTCGCGCCCGGCGGTGCTCTTCGCCGACGAGCCGACCGGCAACCTCGACTCCGCCACCTCCGGTCAGATGCTCGAGCTGCTGCGGCACTCCGCCGACGAGTACGACCAGACCATCGTGATGGTCACCCACGACGGCCGCGCCGCGTCGACCGCCGACCGGGTGGTCTTCCTCAGCGACGGCCACATCGTCGGCGACCACGGCCACCTCGACGCGGACGAGATCTACGACGTCGTGAAGTCGCTGGAGTAGCCCGTGGTCCGCCTGGTCATCAGGGGGCTCCTGTCCCGCAAGCTCCGCACCATCCTCACGTCGATCGCCATCGTGCTCGGCGTCGCGATCGTGTGCGGCACCTTCATCCTGACGGACCAGATCAACTCCGCGTTCGACAGCATCTTCCAGACCGGCAACGAGAAGATCGACGCCGTCGTCACGCGGCAGACGATCTTCGACAGCTCCGACGCCGAGACGCCGCCGCTGCCGGAGTCGATCGTCGCGCAGGTGAAGCGGACGCCGGGCGTCGCGGTGGCCGACGGGCAGGTGTCGGGCCAGGGCCAGCTGCTGGTGGACGGGAAGAAGGTCGAGTCGGTCGGCGGCGCCCCGACCCTGGTGGTCTCGACCGTCAACCCGGCGCTCAACCCCAGCGTCGCCATCGAGGGCCACCTGCCGGAGGCGCCCGGCGAGGTCGCGCTCATCAAGGACACGGCGGACCAGAAGGACATCACCGTCGGCCAGCCGGGCGTCACGCTCGCCACGAGCATCGGCGCCGTGCCCGTGAAGGTGGTGGGGATCTTCACCTTCGGCGGCAAGGAGTCGGTGGGTGGGGCGACCCTCGTGCTCTCCACCTTGCGCGACGCGCAGAAGTGGTTCGAGCGCCAGGGCGAGGTGACGCAGGTGGTCGCCTCCGCCGAGCCGGGCGTCTCCCCGACCCAGCTCAAGGCGAACCTGCAGAAGACCCTCCCGGACATCGCCAAGGTCGAGACCGGCCAGGAGAACGCGGAGGCCCAGGCCAGCGAGATCTCCGACTCCATCAACAGCTTCCTGTCGCCGGTGCTCACGACCTTCGGCGTCCTGGCGCTGTTCGTGGGCGCCTTCATCATCTTCAACACCTTCTGGATCACCGTCGCGCAGCGCACCCGCGAGTTCGGGATGATCCGCGCCCTCGGCGCCACCCGCGGCCAGGTGATGCGCAACGTGATCGGCGAGGCCCTGGTGATCGGCGTGCTGTCGTCGATCATCGGGCTGTTCGCCGGCATCGGCATCGCCTACGGCGTGCTCGCCATCTTCGATGCGCTCGGGTTCGCGCTGCCCGCCGCGGGCGCCAGCGTGTCCGGCCAGACGGTGGTCACGGCGCTGGTCGTCGGGACGGTCGTGACGCTGCTGGCCGCGCTCCTGCCGGCCCTCCGCGCCACCCGCGTGCCGCCGATCGCCGCCGCCCAGGAGGGCGGCGCGCTCCCCGAGAGCCGCTTCGCGCGCCTGGCGCCCTGGATCGCCGGCCTGTTCGCGATCGGCGGCATCGTGCTGATCGTGACCGGGCTCAACTCGGGCGGCGGCGCCGGCGGGATCCTCTTCTCGGTCGGCGTCGGCCTGCTGCTCGTCTTCATCGGCGTGGCGATGGCGGCCCGCTTCTTCATCCGGCCGATGGCGAAGGTGGTGGGCGTCCCGATCGAGGCGACGCGCGGCACCACCGGCCGCCTCGCGCGCGCCAACGCGGTGCGCAATCCCTCGCGGACGGCGCTCACGGCGGCCGTCCTGATGATCGGCGTGACGGTGTTCGTCTTCCTCGCGATCTTCTCGACGAGCCTGAAGAACACGTTCACGGGGGCCATCGACAGGACGGTCCAGGGCGATCTGATCCTGCAGACGGACAACTTCACGACCTTCCCGGCGTCGGCGGAGCAGGTGATCCGCGACGTGCCGGGCGTGGAGACCGCGATCTTCTCGCGCTTCCCCGAGGTCCGCACGCAGCCCGGCGGCAGCCAGTTCCTGAACACGCTGGACCCGGAGACCGCCCCGCAGGTCCTGAACTTCGACTGGCAGAACGGCGGCTCCGACGAACTCTTCACGCAGCTCGGACTGAGCGAAGTGCTGATCGAGAAGAACCTGGCGAAGGACACCGGCCTGAAGATCGGCGACACCCTGACGGTGCGGACGATCGACGGGAAGAGCGGCAGGTTCCGGGTGATCGGCGAGTACAAGGACCCGGTCCTGTTCACCGGCTTCACGGTTTCGAACGCCGCCGCCGACCGGCTCGGTGTGCCGCCCGACCCGTCCGTCGGCGTGGTGAAGTTCGCGCCGGGGGCGGACGCGGCCGCGACCCAGCAGGCCGTGAAGGACGCCGTCGCGACGGACTACCCGACGCTGAACGTCGACTCGAACGCCGAGTACAAGGCGAACTTCGAGGACCAGATCAACTCGATCCTCTCGATCTTCTACGCCCTCGGGTTCCTCATCGCGATCATCGTGGCGTTCGGGATCGTGAACGTGCTCGCCCTCTCCGTCGTCGAGCGCACGCGCGAGATCGGGATGCTGCGGGCAATCGGCACCACCCGCCCGCAGATGCGGGCGATGGTGCGCTGGGAGGCGGTGATCACCTCGGTCATCGGCGGCGTCCTCGGCATCATCATCGGCGCCGTCTTCGCGTGGATCATCGTGAAGGCGCTCCAGGACTTCGGCTTCGAGTTCTCCATCTCCGCGCTCCCGCTGATCTTGATCCTGATCGGAGCGATCATCGTCGGCGTGATCGCTGCGCTCATCCCGGCCCGGCGGGCGGCGCACCTCAACCCGCTGGACGCGCTGCACCAGGAGTAGGCCCGCCGGCCAACGGCGGCCGGCGATCATTGGCCGCGTGGCGGTCGGCCGCGCGGCGCACCCCGGTCTAGGCTCGCCCGCCCCCGCGGGGGGCGCCCAACCCCGACCCGGACCGGAGGACCCCGTGGCGATCGCGGATCCCGTCGCGCCATCGATCACGCCGCCCTTCGCGGACGCGATCCACGACCTGCACTCGCGCCTGACGGAGCTGCGCGACGGCGCCGTGGCCGACTACATCCCGGAGCTGGGGCGCGCCGACCCCGAGCTGTTCGGCATCGCCGTCGCGACCGCCGACGGCGCGGTGCACGCGTCGGGCGACACGGACCACTCCTTCACGATCCAGTCGATCTCGAAGGCGCTCATCTTCGGGATGGCGCTCGAGCACCACGGCCTGGACGCCGTGCTCGCCCGGGTGGGCGTCGAGCCGACCGGGGATGCGTTCAACTCCATCGAGGTGGACGAGCGCTCGGGCCGGCCGTTCAACCCCATGGTCAACGCCGGCGCGATCGTCACGACCAGCCTCGTCGCCGGGGAGGACCACAACCGCTGCCGCGACAGCCTCGTGGCGTACATGAGCCGCTTCGCCGGCCGGCCGCTGACCATCGACGAGGCCGTCTACGCCTCGGAGCGGGCGACGGGCGACCGGAACCGCGCGATGGCGTGGTTCATGCGCGGCCTGGGGATGCTCGACGACGTCGACGCGGCGCTCGACCTCTACTTCGCCCAGTGCTCGGTGCTGGTCACGACGCGCGACCTGGCCGTCATCGCCGCGACGCTGGCCAACGGGGGCGTCAACCCGATCACCGGTGTCCGCGCGCTCGCGCACGAGCACGTGGAGCGCGTGCTGGCCGTGATGGCGACCTGCGGCATGTACGACTTCGCCGGCGAGTGGCTCTACACCGTCGGACTGCCGGCGAAGAGCGGGGTGGCCGGGGGAGTGATCGCGGTGCTGCCCGGGCAGCTCGGCATCGGCGTCTTCTCGCCGCGGCTCGACCCGCGCGGCAACTCGGTGCGCGGCGTGCGCGCGTGCCAGGAGCTGGCCGCGCGGCACCGGCTGCACCAGTACCGGCCGGGGCTCGTCTCGACCGACGCCGTCGCCCGCACGTACTGCGCCGACGTCATGAGCTCGCGCCGCTCCAGATCGGCCGACGAGAACCGGGCGCTGGTCGAGCACGGCGGGCGCATCCGCGTCTACGAGCTGCGCGGCGACCTCGTCTTCGGCTCGGCGGAGCGGCTGGTGCGGAGGGTGCTGGGCGAGCTCGGCAAGGTCGGCTGGGTGCTGCTCGACTTCCGCCGGGTCACCGGTATCGACGGCACCGCCTGGGAGTTGCTGGCCGGCCTCTCCGCCCGCGCCCGCGACCACGGGGTGCGGGTGATCGCCAGCCACCGCGAGCGCCCGCCCGTCGCCATCGAGACGGCCCCCACAACCGACGAGGCCCTCCAGCGCTGCGAGGACGACCTGCTGCGCAGCGAGCTCGGCGACCGGCTGGACGCGGCGGTCCCCCTGGCCGACCAGCCCCTGCTGGCCGACCTGCCCCCCGCAGCGCTCGCCGCGATCGAGGAGGTCGCCGTCCCCGTCCGCCTGGGCGCCGGCGAGTTCGTCTTCCGCGCGGGTGACGAGGCCGATTCGATCTACTTCGTCGTCGCCGGCAGCCTGAGCGCCCAGGTCACCGTGCCGGGCGGCGCGCGCCCGCGGCGCCTGCAGGGCATGGGCCCCGGCGTGGCGTTCGGCGAGCTGGCCCTCGTCGACCGGGGCCCTCGCTCCGCCGACGTCGTCGTCACGGAGGACGCCACCGTCTACCGCCTCGGCTTCGACGACCTCGACGCGCTGGAGGCGCTCCACCCGGGCCTCACGGCGGCGCTCCTGCGCGGCGTCGCGCAGCTGCTGTCCGGGCGGCTGCGCCGCGTGACCGAGCAGGTGAGGCTGCTCGACGCCTGACCGGGGGCGTCAGCCCTCGCGCAGGAAGTTGTGCACGTCGAGCACCTCGATGTCGGGGGGCTCGACCGCGCCCAGCGCCTGCGTCGCGCCCACCAGGCGGTCGCGGATGAACGCCTCGGCCAGGTCGCGGTCCCGCCACACGTCGACCACGCGGATGCCGCCGCCGGGGAGCGCGGCGACCCAGTGGAACAGCAGCCCCGGCTCGCCCCGGCGCGCGTCGGCGAAGCCCAGCTCGCCGAGGACCCGGTCGTAGTCCTCCACGGTCCCGCCGGCGAACTCGAGGATCACTGCGACGGCCACGCCAACCCCCTGCACACAACGAAAAAGCCCTGCATCTGCAGGGCTTTCTTCGATCCGAGTGGAGGATAGCGGATTCGAACCGCTGACCTCCTGGGTGCGATCCAGGCGCTCTCCCAACTGAGCTAATCCCCCGGAGGACGGACACCATAGCGCGCAGTCCGCGACCCGTCAGCCCCTCGCGCTCCCGCTACGCTGGACGCGGGTGATCGACCTCCACTGCCACATCCTCCCCGGGATCGACGACGGGCCCGGCTCCGTCGGCGACTCGGTGCAGATGGCGCGCGCCGCGGTGGACGCGGGGACCACGACGATCGCCTGCACGCCGCACATGCATCCCCGCTACCCGACCTCGCCGGGGGTGGTCCACGACGGGGTCCGCGACCTCCAGGGGCGCCTCGACGCCCTGGACGTGCCCCTGCGCCTGGTGCCTGGTGGGGAGGTGTCGCTGGACTGGCTGCCGCGGATGGACGACGCCGCGCTGGGCATGGCCCGCCTGGGCGACGGCGGGCACCTGCTGGTGGAGATGCCGTTCGGGGGCTGGCCGCTGCGGCTGGCCGAGACGCTGCGCGACCTGGAGATGCGGGGCTTCGGCGTCATCCTGGCCCACCCCGAGCGCGCCGCGGCGGTGCAGCGCGCCCCCGACCGGATGCGCGACATCGTGGGCCGCGGCGCCCTGGTGCAGGTCACCGCCGGGTCGCTCACCGGCGAGCACGGGCCCGACGCCCGCCGCGCCGCCGAGACGCTGCTGCGCGGGGGGCTGGTCCACTTCCTGGCCTCCGACGCCCACTCCGCCGGGCCGTGGCGCCCGCCGGGGCTGGGCGACGGGCTGGAGGCGGCCGCGCGCGTGCTGCGCACCGAGCCGGACGCGCTGCGGTGGATGGTCGACGAGGGTCCCCGCGCCGTGATCGAGGGGCGGCCGGTGCGGCCGCCGCAGCTCACACCGTCGCGAACGCCCCGGGCGGACGCCGGTCCGGCGTCCGGCGCGCCGCGATCACCGACTCGCGGGTGAGCGCCAGCCCCTCCGGCAGCGCCACCTCCGACCGCCAGCCGAACACCCGCCCCGCCTTCGACGGGTCCAGGCAGCTGCGCTGGAGCTCGCCGACGCGGTTGCCGGCGTACTCGATCTCGCCCTCCCAGCCGAGCGACTCGATCACGTCGATCACGCTGGCCTCGGAGCCGGTGCCGATGTTGACGGTCTCCCCCGCCGGTCCGGCCTCGGCGGCCAGGAACGCGCGGACGACGTCGCCGACGTACACGTAGTCGCGGGTCTGGAGGCCGTCGCCGAAGACGCGCGGCGGGTGGCCGTCGAGCATGCGGCCGATGAAGATCGCGACGACGCCCGCCTCGCCGTGGGGGTCCTGGCGGGGGCCGTAGACGTTGCCGAAGCGCAGGATGTTGACCTCGGTGCCGTACAGCCGGCCGTAGAGGCCGCAGTACCCCTCGCCCGCCATCTTGCTCATCCCGTAGTGCGAGAGCGGCCGGGTGGGCGACGTCTCCGGCGTCGGGACGGGCAGGCCCTCGTAGTCGCCGTAGGCGGCGCCGCCGGTGGAGGCGAACACCACCCGGGCGTTCACCGCGCGGGCGGCCTCCAGCACGTTGAGGGTGCCGATGACGTTGACGTCGGCGTCGTAGCCGGGGTCCTCGACGGCCTTGCGGACGTCGGCCTGCGCGGCCAGGTGGAAGATGGTGGACGGCTGCGCGGCGGCGGCGATCGCGGAGAGCGCCGCGGCGTCGCGGATGTCCGTCTCGTGGAACTCCGCCTCCCCCGGCACGCGGATCGCCTGGCCGTTGCTGAGGTTGTCGACCACGTGGCAGGCGCGGCCGTCGGCCACCACCGCGTCGGCCAGGTTGGAGCCGATGAACCCGGCGCCGCCGGTCACCAGCACGCCGCCCTTCGGCGCCATCAGACCGTCCCCGCGCTCAGCAGGCGGCCGCCGCTGGGCGGGGCGCCGCCGTACAGCTCCAGCTGGCGCTGCCAGGCGCGCCACGCGCTCTCCACCATCTCGTCGAGACCGTACGAGGCGGTCCAGCCGAGGTCGGCGGCGATGCGGTCCACCGCGCCGACGATGCGGGCGGGGTCGCCGGGGCGGCGCTCGCGCACCTCCGGCTCCAGGTCGATCCCGGTGACGCGGCGCATGGTGTCGATGACCTCCAGCACGGACGAGCCGACGCCCCGGCCCACGTTGTAGGCGGCGGCGACGGGCGCGTCGGAGTCGAGGTGCAGCGCGGCGCGCAGGTGCGCGTCGGCGAGGTCGGCCACGTGGATGTAGTCGCGGATGCAGGTGCCGTCGGGGGTGGCGTAGTCGCCGCCGTTCACGACGGGCCGCTCGCCCCGCGACATCGCGCCGAGCACCTTGGGGAACAGGTTGTGCGGGCTGTGGTCCGCCAGCTCCGGCGGGCCGGAGCCGCAGACGTTGAAGTAGCGCAGCGAGGTCTGGCGCAGCCACGGGGCGGTCCGCGCGACGTCGCGCAGCAGCCACTCGCTGATGACCTTGCTCTCGCCGTACGGGCTCTCGGGCGCCGGCGGGGTGTCCTCGTCGACCAGGCCGCTGTCGGGCGTGCCGTACCAGGAGGCGCTGGACGAGAGGAGCACGCGGCCGATGCGGCGCTCGGCGACGGCCTCCAGCAGCACCTGCATCCCGGTGACGTTCTGCCGGTAGAACATGAGCGGCTCGGCCACGGAGACGCCGGCGTACTTGAGGCCGGCCAGGTGGACCACGCCGGTCACGTCGTGGGCGTCGAGCGCGCGGGCGACGGCGCCCGGGTCGGCGACGGACCCCTCCACGAAGGGCACGTCGTCCGGCACGTACTCCCGGTAGCCGGTCGACAGGTCGTCCAGCACGACGATGGGGACGCCCGCGCGGGTGAAGGCGGCGGTGATGTGCGAGCCGATGTAGCCCGCGCCGCCCGTGAGGAGCCAGGTCACTCCGCGGGATGCTAGACGAGGCCCGTCCGTGTATTCACTGGCCGTCCGGGCGGTAACGTCACGACCATGGAGGAGCCGGACCCCACGCGCCGCCCGGGCGTCTACGCGCGACTCGCCGAGGAGGCGGAGGTCGAGCGGACCGCGCTGCGGCCCCCGCGCGGAACCCGCCTGCTGGGCTGGCTGGTGTGCCTGGCGATCGTCGGCACCGTGATCGCGGCCGCGTTCGGGGCCCACCCCTGGTAGCGGGGCGCTTCATCGCGCTGGAGGGCGTGGACGGCAGCGGCAAGAGCACCCAGGCCGCGATGCTCGCCGACGCCCTGGAGGCCCGCGGCCTGGAGGTGGTGCGCACACGCGAGCCGGGAGGCACCCCCGTGGGGGAGCGGGTGCGCGAGATCCTGTTGCAGGGCGCCCCCGGCGAGCTGGAGCTGAGCGCGGAGGCGCTCCTCTTCGCGGCCGCCCGGGCGGAGCTGGTGCGGCGGGTCATCGCGCCGGCGGTGGCGGCGGGCCGCTGGGTGGTCAGCGACCGCTTCCTCGACTCCTCGCTGGCCTACCAGGGCGCCGCCCGCGGGCTGGGGGTGGAGACGGTGCTCCAGGTGAACCGCCTGGCGGTCGACGGGCGCATGCCCGACCGTGCGCTGGTCATCGACGTCCCCGTGGCGCTGGCCACGTCGCGCCGCTGCGCCTCCCCGGACCGGATCGAGGCGGAGGGCGACGGCTTCCTGGGCCGCGTCGCCGCCGGCTACCACGACCTGGCGGGCATGTTCCCGGACCGGGTGCGCCTGGTGGACGGCGTCGGCACCCCCGGCGAGGTCCACGACCGCGTCCTCGAGGCCATCGGCGACCTGGGGGGGCCGGCGTGATCGCGATTCCGGGACAGCCGCTGGCGGAGCGCGTGCTGCGGGCGGCGCTCGCGCGGGAGGCGCCGCCGCAGCAGCTGCTGCTGTTCGGCCCTCCCGGCACGGGGAAGCGGGCGGCGGCGACCGAGGTGGCGTGGGCGCTGATGGACCCGGCGGGCGCGCACGCCCGCGCCGCCGCCCTCGACCTGACCCGCGTCGCGGCGACCGGCCACCAGATCCTGCTGGCCGACCTGGAGGCGGCGCTGCAGCAGGTGGCGTCCCGGCCGTCGGTGATGGCGCGGCGGGTGATGATCCTGGAGGGGGCGGAGCGGCTCAGCGAGCGCGACGGCGCGCCGCGGATGCTGAAGATGCTGGAGGAGCCGCCCCCGCGGACCCACTTCGTGCTGGTCACCGACCACCCGGCCGACCTGCTGCCCACCGTGCGCTCCCGGTGCCTGCCGGTGCCGTTCCGGCGGATGGGCGCCCACGTCGATGAGGCGGCCCTGGCGCCCCTCGACCGGGAGCTCCGCAGGATCGGGACGGGCCTCGCCCTGGCGGCCCTCGGCGGCGAGGCGCCGCCGGCCGCGACGGTCCGCGCGATCCAGGCGCAGATGGAGGCCGCCGCGGCCGGCAACAGGTCGCAGGAGCTGGAGGCGCTGGAGGCCGAGGCCGAGGCGATCCGCCAGAGCGGCAAGACCCGGGGGCTGCGCACGGCGGAGAAGCGGGTGGAGGACCAGCAGAAGCGGGAGCGCCGGCGGATGGTGTCGGACGGGTGGGCGACGGTCCTGGACGCCGCCGCCGCCGCGGCGGGCGACGCCTTGGCGGTGTCGGTGGGGGCGGAGGCGGCGGTGCGGAGCCCGGAGCACCTGGACGCCCTGCGGGCGGTGGGGCGGCCGGAGCGCCAGGCGTTCCTGGAGCGCGCGATCGCCGAGATCGGTCAGACGCGGGCCGAGCTGGAGCTCAACCCCGCGGGCGACCTGGCGGCCGAGGCGCTCCTCGTCCGGATCGACGACGCCCGCCACGGCGCCCACGGGCGCCTGATCCGCCCGGGCCGGCTGGGGGTCTAGCCGCTCGAGCGCTCGGCCACGGCCGCCGTCGCGGTCGCCGGCCGCGCGGGTGGGGGGCCGCCGTGGGCGTGATGGCGCCAGGCGGCGCGGTCCTCCGGGTCCCCCACGAGCGCCTCGAGGCGACGGTCGAGGTGGTAGCTCACCTCGTGGATCCGCGTCTCCAGGTGCCGCCGGGTGCTGCTCCCGGCGCCCGCCCGCAGGTGGGCGGCACGGAGCCGCCGCAACTCCGCGGCCAGGGCCAGCAGCTCATCGCGGGGATCCTCAGGGGTCTTCATCGCCGCCCTCCGTCCGGCGCCGTGCTGCCGACCATAGTGCGTTGCGCGGCGGGCGACCACATGGGTGCCTCCCCGGATGCCGCCTGCGGGGAGTCCGTCCCGATCCGCGCGTGGGCTATCCTCCCCCGGCGGCCCCCCTGGGGCCCGGGCCGACGTAGCTCAGCTGGCAGAGCACTTCACTCGTAATGAAGGGGTCCGGGGTTCGAGTCCCCGCGTCGGCTCTCATCCATCGGGTTGCGGCAGGCGGCCGTGCCGCACGGCCCGAACGCGGAGCCCGGTGGCGGGGATCCTCAGCGCACGAGGCGGCTCATGGCGCGGCGGTCACGACCGTGCGGCAGCCGGTCGATTGCGGCAGCCCCGCCAGGCGGTCCTCGGTCCAGCGCAGCAGATCGGACGGCAGCGCGGAGGAGGGATCCGCCACCACCCCGACGTGGTCGAAGCCGCCGTACGTGCGGTACAGCAGCGACTGCCCGGCGGCGCAGCGACCGGTCACCCACGCACGCTGCTCGGCCGGCAGCACGAGGTTGTCGGCGAGCCCTTGGGCGACCAGCAGCGGCGCCTGGATCGGCGCGTTCGGGACGTTCTCCTGGAGCCGGCGCCCGAGGGGGCCGTCCGATGGGGACTGACTGAACCACGACTCCCCGCCGAGCGCAGTGCCCACGGACACGAGCGCCTCGGGTCCGGACAGGCAGCGGTCAGCCGTCTCGCGGGCGGAGACCCGGGCGGCCGGTCGGATGTAGTCGTCGAAGGACACGTCGTCATACGTGCCCGCGTACGCGGAGACGACGTAGGAGCCCATGATCCGCCCGACCGGCGAGTCCTTCACAGCGTCGAAGATCTGCGGCAGCCGTGTCGCCGGCGCCAGGGCCGCCACTCCGGCGAGGGGCACGTCGGGGGCGTAACGCGGGGCGATGATGCCGGTCCACAGCGCCGCCCCGCCGCCCTGCGAGTGGCCCCACACGACGGTCTGGTCCCCCACGTCCACCTGGTCCATCTGGCGCGCCGCTCGCACGGCGTCCAGCACCGACCGCCCCTCGGGGTCGCCGATCAGGTACGGGTGGGGGCCCTCCGTGCCGAGGCCCACGTAGTCGGTGGCCACGAGCACCCAGCCCCGCTCCAGGACCTGGTCGAGCGCCGGCATGACGCCGGCGGCGAACGGGTTCGCGAGGAGCGAGGGCGCGCACTTCTCGGCGAAGCCGGTGGTGCCGTGCGCCCACGCGAGCGCCGGCCGCGGCCCGGCGGGCGCGTCGTCGGCGACCACCACGATCGCGCTGGCGAGCGCCGGGGAGCCGTCGCCCCGCGTGGTGGTGTAGAGGATCCTCCACCCATGTGCTCCCGCGGGGACCGCCCGCGTGAAGTCCTCGGTGCGCAGCAGCTGACCGGGCTGGGACGGGACGTCGTCGGGGGCCTCGTAGAACGCGTCCGGCGAGGGCGAGGAGTCGCGCACGGCGTTGCTGACGCCCATCAGGCCGAGCGCGACGAGCAGCGTCACCGCCACCCCGGTGATCCGCAGCCACGACGGCCAGCGATGCTCGTCGGCGTTGCCGGCCGGGTCCGCCGGCCTGCCGCGGTCCCTCAGGCCGGAGGCGATCCGCCCGGCGCCGTAGATGATGATCGCCGGCCCCACCAGGAGCCCCACGACCTTCAGCGTGACGTCGGGCCAGGTCAGTGCGAGGACGCCGAAGACCATCCGCGCCAGGCCGCCGACGCCGGCGATCACGCGCTCGTCGCCGGGAAGCCCGCCACGGAACGCCGACCAGATCGCGATGAGGCCGCCGAGCACCAGGGCGACGCCCACGACGATCGCGACGACCCGGATCGTCGTGCCCGGCAGCGCCGCGACCACGATCCCGGCCACGATCCCGAGCGCGCCCAGCCACCGGTGCGCCCCGTCGCGCGCGCCGGCGAGCTCGCCGATGCCCGCCAGGATGAAGGCCGCGGCGATCAGGGCCACCAGCACCCCGAGCGATGAGAACGGCTTGAAGGTGATCGCGATGCCCAACACGACCGCCACCGCGCCCAGGGCCACGGCGGCCCACCAGGGGAGGCGCCCCGCCTGGCGCCGGTAGAACGCGCTCAGCGACCTCAGACCCGCCACACGCCACCCCTTCCGATGTCAGTCATCACGATCGACGTCCCGGGGATCTTCGGTGACCCGCCGGACCTCGACAAGCTCGAGGCCGAGCGCCTGGACCCGCTCGATGATGCCGTGGAGGGCCGCGCGGTCCGGGAGGACGCCGTGGAGGACCGTCGTCCGCGGCGCCGCCGTGGCCTCGAGGCCCTCGAAGAGTTGCGCCACGGCGGGGGTCAACTCGCCCGCGACGCGGATCTCGTAGTGGTCTCCCATCACGTGGATCCTCGACCGGGCCGGGATGAGTCGTCGTCACCCGGCGCGGGTGATCTGCAGCCGCCTACGCGAGGAGCTTCAACTCGCGGGCGCGGGTCACCGCCGAGCGCCGGTTGTCGACCCCCAGCTTGCGGTAGATCGAGCGCATGTGCGTCTTCACCGTGTTCACCGAGACGTGCAGCTCCCGCGCGATGTCGCCGTTCGAGAGGATCGTCGGCATGTAGCCGAGCACCTGCCGCTCCCGTGCGCTGAGCGGCTCACCCGGCGTGATCGCCACGCGCGTGGCGGGCGCGTGCCCTTCGATGAGCGCGATGGACCTCCCGAGGTAGTCGGCGTGCCGCGTCCCCGACCGCGGGTGGCGGCGCAGGAGGGGGAGGATCGCGTCCCCGTGGCTGACGACGGGCCGCAGCAGATCTCCCGGTGCGCCGACGTCCAGTGCGCGCTCGAGACTCGCCGCCGCCTCCTCCTGCCGGCCCATTCCGTCGAGCGCGAGCGCGTGAACCAACCAGGCGTCCATCCGGATGGACGCGACGACGGGTCCGGCGGGATCCAGCGCCGGCGCGAGCACCGCCCGCGCCTCGGCGTGGCGGCCCTCGTCCACGAGGAACCTGGCGCGGGTCGAGATGACGAGATGCGCGGTGGGCTGCTGGAGCTCGTCGAGCACCCGCAAGGCCCCGGGTCGGTCCCCTGTCGCGGCGAGCAGTCGCGCCTCCCATGCTCGCAGCGCGACCCAGACCCCCTCCTGCAGGGGGAAGCCGTCATAGGCGGCGATGGCCTCACGGACGACGTCGAGCGCGTCGCCCTCTCGTCCATCGGCGCACAGCAGGACGAGCCGTGGCAGGGCCACGGCCGCGCGGATGGGCCGATCCGAGGGTCGCCAGACGACGCCGTCCGCGACCTGCACGAGTGACGCGGCGTCCTCGAGTCGGCATTGGAGCGTGGCGACCAGCGCCGCGATGCAGGCGGCGGCGCCGGCCGGCGGGGTCCGCAGCCATCCCGCCTCGCGGGCGATCGCGAGTCCCTGATGGGCCCGCCGATCAGCTGCGGGGACATCACCGCAACTCATCTCCGCGCCGGCGAGGTAGGCGAGCGCGTGCAACTCCAGCCATGCCGACCCCGCCTCGCGCGCCGCGATCATCGCGCGACGCAGGTGGTCGCGCGCATCGAGCACCCGCCCGGTCCACGACTCCGCCGTGCCGAGATACGTCAGGACCAGGCTGCGCAGAGCCGCATCGACCTCGGGAGCGTCGACGTCCGTGTCGTCGAGAACCGCGGTCGCCGCGGCGAGCGCCTCGTCGGGGCGGCCGGTATGGCGGGCCTGGACCAGTTCGACCAGGGCGAGCCCCGCCGCGTCCGCCGGGCGGTGCGCGGCACCTGCGACGGCCGACCTGGCCAGCTCGACTCGCCCGGAGGCCCGCTCGGGACCCTCGGTCTGCAGGCCGATGGCCGCCGCGGCCACGGCCAACGAGGGATCCACCGCCACCTCCTCGGACGGGATCGCCGCCAGAAGCGGTCCGAGCGTGTCGAGCTCTCCGCGCAGCAGCAACGCGAGCCACTGGCCGGAGGCGATCTCCGCGGCGAGCCTCCAATCCTCGGCGGCCACGGCGTGGCTCACTGCGCGCCCCGGGTCGCCAGCCCGCGCATACCAGGAGGCCGCCCGGGCGTGGAGTCGGCGTGCGAGGTCGGGGTCCTGCCACCTCAACCGTGCCTGGAGCAACTCCGCGAACAGCCCGTGGTAGCGGTACCACCGCCCCCGCCGATCGATGGCCGTGACCAGGGCGCCGCTCGAGGCGAGCTGCGCCAGGCGCTCCCGCCCGTCCGGCTGGCCGCTCAGGAGCTCCGCCAGATGGCCGTCCAGGATGTCGGCGATCGACGTCCGCAGGAGGAAGGTCTGGACCACAGGCCTTCGGGCAGGACGTCGATCTCTCCACGGCGATCCTGATCAACACCCTCGTCTCCCTCTTCGCGGGGTTCATCCCCGTACCGGGCGGCGTCGGCGTCTCGGAGGCGGGACTCGCCCTGGGCCTGACCAGGGCCGGCGTGTCGGCCGACGCCGCCCTCGCGATCGCGCTCACCCACCGGTTCGCGACCTCGTACCTGCCACCGATCTGGGGCTATGCGGCGTTCCGCCGGCTGACGCGCCACCACTACCTGTGAGCAGCCGTCGAGGTGACTTCTGCACGGGCCCATGGCGGGATCCGTCTCTGCCGAGAATCTCGAAGGTCACGAAGTGGCCGGCCTGGGCCGTTCCGCACCCGGAGGGCCACATGGCCACGGGCCTTGAGCCCTGATGAAGGGGGCCCGGGGTTCGAGTCCCCGCGTCGGCTTCTCCGACCGCGCTCGTCCGGAGGCGCGGAGCTACCGGGCGGGGATGCCCTCCGCCGTGACGCGCACGTTGTCCATCGAGATCGTCGCGTTGTCGCGCGCGCGCCCGGTGTAGAGCAGGCCCGCCTCGACCTTTCGCGCCGTGACGCCCGACATGTCGACTCCTCGCAACGTGAGCCTCGGCGCGCCGTCGACCAGGAGTTGCACGCCGCCTGCCCGGCTCGCGAAGTCGGTGCGCATCTCGACGGCGACGTACCTGTGCAGCGGCACCGGACCCTTGCCGCTCGCGAAGCGGAAGCGGCCGCGGCGGTCCTCGGCGGTGGCGGCCCAGATCATCGGGCCGCGCGACGGACGGAAGACGACGATCTCGAAGCGCTTGCCGCGCGCGCCGCTGCCGAGCCGCAGGAACGATCGCATCTGGTTGCGGCCCAGGCGCAGGCGGTCGATCCGCAGGTCGGCGCGCACGGTGACCGCGCCCGCCGGCGCGAACCTGCCGATCACCCAGGCGGAGCGTGCGCCATTGTTGCCGTCGACGGCCCGCATGGCGAAGCGACTCAGATTTCCACGCCCTCCGGCGACCGACACGCTCGTGCCCGGCTCGTCGGCGACGCTGCTCCAGCGACCGGGACCCGACCGGCGCTCGTCGGGTGTGAGGCTGTCGCTCTCGAAGCCGTCGGCGAAGAGGATGGCCGGCGACGGGATCGGCGGCCCCGGGCTCACGGTGATCGTCACGAGCGCGAGTGCGCTCAGCTTCTCCCCTGCGCGCACCCGGTACCAGAACGCGTCCGTGCCCTGGAACCCGGGGTTCGGCGTGTAGAGCACCCCTGGGTCGGTCGGAGCGGCGTCCTGTACGACGCCGTTGCGCGGCGGGACGGCGACCTCGTAGGTCACTCCGGGCGCCGCCGCGCCGAGGTTGATGGCCTGGGCCGCGCCCACTCCGCCCGCCGGCGCGGCCACATCGGCGGGCGTCGGAAGGATCGTCGATGGCGCCGCGGCGAGCGCGGACGGCGCCAGCGCGGCGAGCGAGAGGGTGGCGACGGCCACGGCGGGTGCGGACGGCTTCAGGGGCATGTGGGATCCGGGTCCGGTTCGGCGATCGAGGGGTCGGGGCCCACCCCTACCCGACCACATGCGACACGTCACCCGGCGCCGCCCGCCTTTCACAGAACGCCTACGGAAGTCTTTCGTGATGAAGGTGTCGCGGGTCCGGGTGGTGCGCGCCCCGGGCGCCCGCATAGGCTGCGGCAATGCGGTCGTGGCTCGTCGGGATCGCGCTGACGCTGACCGCCGTCGTGATCGGCGGCGCGGTGGTGGCGGGCGGTGCCGCGGGCCAGACGCCGTACCCCCCGTGCCCTCCCGGTACGACGCCGATCCCGCCCCCGGCCGTCACGGTGAGGGCCGACCCCGGATCACCGGGGCGGTTCGTGGCCGGGCGGCCGTTCACCATCGAGTACGGCGGCGAGTCGATCGTGGAGGAGACCGCCGGCCCGCCGGGCACGACCTTCGCGACGAACGACCTCCTCGGCGCCACGGTGACGGTCGCGGCGGCGGGCCCCGCGGTGTTCACGGCCCGCTACCACGCCGACCCGCCAGGCTGCTCCCAGACCTTCTCGTACACCGTGGAGGTGGAGGCCGGCGACCTGCTGACCCCGAGCGGCGGCTACGGGGAGGGGCCGGTCGGAGAGACCGGCAGGTTCGACCGCCTGCCTCGGAAGGGCGCGCTCACGCTCCAGGCACCGGTGGTCGGAATCCAGTTCGTATGCTTCGACACCACCGGGGCGATCCCCGTCGTCGTCGACCTCAGGGTCGAGCGCAACCTCCGCCGGAAGCCGTCGGCGACCTCGCCGGGGGCCACGATGACCGTGTCCGACCCCTGCGGCCCCAAGAGCTCGACCGTCCTCGCCCCAGGGGCCCGGTTGCGCTACCTGAAGGAGGAGGTCCTGGCCGTCGAGCACCGGTTCCGGAGGGGCGCCCGCTACCGGCTGCGCATCACCCAGGCCGATCGCGTGCTCTTCCAGGCCCGCTACTACGTGGCGTTCGGGCGGAAGCAGACCATGTTCGTGCAGAAGGCGTGGGTGATCGCCCCGGAAGCCGCCTTCGAGGCGGCGCGCTGTCGCACGCGGCCGCGGTACGACACCCGGTATCCATTGGGCTACCAGAACTATCCGATCCCCCCGTGCCCCCGATGAGACGAGGCCCGATGTCCGCTCAACACGCAACCGCGCACCT
Source organism: Thermoleophilia bacterium (assembly GCA_050250915.1). Lineage (GTDB taxonomy): Bacteria > Actinomycetota > Thermoleophilia > Miltoncostaeales > Miltoncostaeaceae > Miltoncostaea. Next base: position 262,703 of record JBFWNT010000001.1, on the reverse strand, counting down.
CGACGAGCCGGTCGGCCAGGCGGCCGCCACGGTCGTCCACGTCGCCGCCCAGCGGAGCTGGAGCATCGTCAGCGGCGCGAGTGACCAGCACCGGCTCGTCTTCTCGAAGGGCATCACGGCGACGTCCTGGAGCGGATCGATCACCGTCATGCTCGAGGCCGTCGGCCCCGCGGAGACCCGGCTCACCGTCGAGGGCGGCCGGGCCGTCCCGGCCATCGACTGGGGACGGGGCCGGGACGCGGTCAGCAGGATCTTCGCGGCCGCGGGCTGATGGGGAACGCACGGGGGCGGGCGTACCTGGCCGGGATGGCGTTGGCCGCCATCGCGATGCTCGGGGCCCCGGCCCTGTGCGGTGCGTCGACGTTCTCAGGGCGCCTGACGGGCGCGCCGATCCCCGCCGACGGCGCCGGCGAGGCCGTGGTGCGGGCGGTCGCCCTGCCGACCGGGAAGGTCCAGGCGGCCGCGGCCATCGGCGCCGACCGGCGGTACCGGCTGACCGTGCCCGCCGGGGCGTTCGCCCTGCTTCCGGCCATCGTGCATCCCGGACGGCCGCTCATACGCCCTGCGGCGGTCAGGCAGCGGATCACGCGCGGGAAGCGGGACACGGTGGCGCTCCGAGCCCGGGCCACCGCGGTCGTGCGGAGCCCCATCGTCGCGATCCCGGACGGCGCCTTCACCGGCGGGACGGGCGAGTTCGCCGTGCTGAACAAGGGCATGGGGGAGATGCTCATCACCGATCTGGTCAACGCGCGGACGCCACCCGGGTGCACCATCACGCTTCGCGAGGTCAGCGCCCGCTTCGTGGCGGCGTACAACACGGAGCTGCGGCTGCCGCGCCAGGGCCGGATCGACCCGGCGACCGCGGTGCGGGCCGGCATGCTCCTCACCCCGACGCGGGGCATCCGCGGCCGCATCGCCGTCTCCGGCGGCCAGATGACGATCAGCGCGGAGATCTACCGATGGTCCGGCGGGCGCACCCTGGAACGCACCAGCGTCCAGGGCCCCGCCGACACCGTCTTCGAGCTCGAGGCGGCGCTCGCGGGGCGGCTCGCGGCGCTCCTGTGCGACCAGCCGCCGCCGATCAGCGGGACCTTCAGCGGATCCCTCGACCTCTCCAAGCTCCCGATCGCGCCGGTCGACCTCAGGACCTCATGGAGCGCGAACGTCGAGCTGGTGCCGCAGACCACCATCGGCGGCGTCCCGGTGGCGATCGGAGGCCGCGTCGGCGCGCCGGTGACCTACGTGGTGCGGTCGGGCACGCTGACCGCCCGGCTCTCCGGGCGGACGAACGACTGCACCATCACCGGCACGGCCTCGTTCGACGCCGCGAAGCTCAACGGCGGGCCGGAGGTGCTCGCCATGTCCGTCACCGAAGGAGACCCCGACACGTACCGCCTGTTCATGAGCGCGGGATCGGCGGCCATCCCCACCGTCCTCTCCGAATGCGCCGACCCGGCCAGCAACGGCAACACCGGGATCTGGCCGCTCGCGGCGACGGCGCTCATGGACGTCACCCGGGCACACGAGGTCCAGACCGAGGGCGTCTTCGCCGGCACCGGCTCCCAGGCGGCCTCGTCGAACGACGGCGAGTACGCGTGGACGTGGAGCCTCCGGGGGTAGCGGAGCCCGCCACGACGACCGAGCCCCACGCACGCGGGCGCGAGGATCCCGGCTCCCCCGGTCCGCCGGGGGCGGGACGCGAACGCGTCCTTCGCGCGAGCGTCACACGCCGCGGGTCAGCATCTGGGCGAGGTCGTTGACGACGATGTCGGCCTCGTCGGCGCGGAGATGCGACCGCTGCCCGTGCCGGTTGACGCCGACCACCACGGCGAACCCGGCCTCCCGCGCCGCCGCGATCCCGGCCCGGCTGCTCTCGAACGCCGCGCTCCGGGCGGGCGTGACGGCGAGCCGGGCGCAGGCGGCGAGAAGCGTGTCGGGGGAGGGCTTGGCGCGGAGCCCCTCGCCCGCGATGGCCTCCCCGTCGATCCGCTCCTGGATCAGGTGCGCGAGCCCCGCGCGCTCGAGGATCGCGGCGGTGTTCTCGCTCGCGGAGACCACGCCGCGCTGCACACCGACGATGCGCGCCGCCTCGAGGTAGGACCGCGACCCCGCGAAGGCGCGCACGCCCTCCTCGGCCAGGCGCCGCTGGAGCAGCGCGTTCTTACGGTTGGCGAGCCCATGCACGGTCTCCGCGCCGGGCGGGTCCTCGGGGGCACCCTCGGGCAGGTGGATGCCGCGGCTCCCCAGGAAGGCGCGGAGCCCCTCCACGCGCGGCCGCCCCGCCACCCAGAGCTCGTAGTCGCGTCCGTGGTCGAAGGGCGCGAAGTCCTGGCCGCTCCGCTCGGCCCGCTCGAAGAGGAAGCCGTCGAGCGCCTCCGCCCAGGTGGCGACGTGCACCTGCTGGCTGGTCGTGAGCACGCCGTCGAGGTCGAACACGCACGCCGTCACCGCGGCCGGGAGGCCGAGCACGCGCCGTGTGATCCTGGGTCCGCCGAGCCACCGGACCAGCGGGCTCCTCAGCCCGCGCTCACGCGCGATGCCCTGCAGGACCAGGGCCACCCGCGCGTGCTGCTCGCCGAGGTGCCGCCGACGCTCCATGACGAAGGCCGTCCCGAGGCGCGCGGCGTTCGCGTCGAGGGCCCGCTCGACCGCCTCGAATGCGAGCCACCAGTCGGCGGCCAGGGCCTCCGGGTCGAGTCCGTCCCCGGCGATCAGCCCGCGGGACTGCTGATGCGACGCGTTGCCGAAGGGCACCTCGGAGCCGTGGGCCGTGCGGTAGGGGCGTCGGCGTGAAGGCGTGCGACCCCAGGAGCTTCGGTGTCCCGGCGTGCGGCTGCGACGCCGCGACGGCGAGGATGAGCAGCGCCCGGCACGATCGCTGCGGGCACCGTGACGCGCCGATCGCTCGTGGTGGCGTTCATCGGGATCGTCGCCTCCGGACGGGAGCGTGAGCCTCTTCCGGCCCGGATGTCGCGGTCAAGGTCCCGGCGGCGCTTGACGCGGCGATGCGCGCCGCCCGACGGTCCGGGTGCGACGTCCCGAGAGCCGACGCGAGGAGCACCCATGTCCGAGTTGAACCGCCAGGACCTGGCGACCGCCGCGGGGGCGGTCGCCGCCGCCGGGCCGCTCGTCATCGTGGAGCCGGACTCGCCCGGGGGGAGGTAGCGGTGGGGGCCCTGCTCATCTTCGTCGGCGCCCTGGTGGTCATCGTGGGGGGCGCGATCGTGGTCAACCGTGTGCGGGGCGTCAGCGCCCACTACCTCGACGCCTGGAGCCCGGACCCCGGCGAGGACCGCCTCGTCGAGGACCCCGCCGCCGACTTCTACGTCGTCCCGCGGCTGGGGCAGGCGAAGGTGATGACCTTCGCGCGCCTGCGGCGGACGCATGCGGTGCTCACCGACAGCCGCCTGGTGATCGCCCAGAAGGCGGCGATGTCGCGGCGGTACATGATCACCCACATGCTCCTGCTGCACGGCGACGGCGGCGCCGAGGCGGCCGAGCTCGCGCGCATGACCGGGGGCCAGTTCACGAAGGGATACATCGTGATGTCGGCGCTGCCGGAGCACATGACCGTGGAGGCCGACGGCGAGAAGGCCTATCTGCGCATCGTCCCGGAGCCCACCGCCAGCGCGACCAACGTCGAGCACTGCCGCCTCTACAGCGACATGGCGCACCTGTTCCTCGAGCACGCCTGACGCCGGCCGCGGTATGGTGAGCGTCCTGATGAGAGGAGTCTCATGGAAGCGTTCGCGCCCGGCCACCTGATCATCCTCGTCGCCGTGCTGCTGCTGGTGTTCGGGTCGAAGCGGCTGCCCGAGATGGGCCGCGGCATCGGACAGGGGCTCCGGGAGTTCCAGCACGGCATCCGCGGGACGCACGGCGAGACCCCGGCGGACGACGCCGGGGACGACGACACGGGGCGCCCTCCCGCCAGCTGAGGCGCGCCGGGTCGGCGCCGTCCGCCCCGTAGCATCCGGTGGATGCCTGACACCGTGGTGTTCATCCCCGCCTTCAACGAGGAGGCGAACCTGCCGGCGGTCCTGGAGGAGTTGCGCACCGGCCTGCCGGACGTGGACGTGCTGGTGATCGACGACGGCTCCACCGACGCCACCGCCGAGGTGGGGCGGACGTACGGGGCCGAGGTGGTCTCGTTCGGCGAGAACCGCGGCCTGCGGATCGGGATCGCCGCCGGCTACCGCGAGGCGCTGGAGCGCGGCTACGCGATCTGCGGGCGGGTGGACGCCGACGGGCAGCACCCCGTGGCCGAGCTCGCGCGCCTGATCGCGCTGGTGCGCGCCGACGCGTGCGACGTGGCGGTGGGCTCGCGGTTCGCCGCCGGCGAGGGCTACGAGGCCGACCGCTACGCGCCGAGCCCGTCGCGCCGCTTCGGCATCGGGCTGCTGCAGGGCGCGATGCGCCTACGGCTGGGGCGCCGGTTCATGGACGCCACCAGCGGCATGGCGGCCGTCAACGCGGCGGCCATGCCGCTCATGGCCGAGCCCTACACCAGCGGCGCGCCCGAGGTGGAGGCCCTGCTGCGCCTGCACCGCGCCGGGCTGCGCGTGCAGGAGGTGGCCGTGGAGATGCGGCCGAGGGCGAGCGGGGAGTCGCGCCTGCACGGCAAGGTGGCGTGGAAGCTGGTGGCCACGGTGATCGGCACGCTCATCTTCTTCGGGTGGTTGCGGCACCGGCGCGGGTGAGCCCCGGCCGCGTCGTCGCCGTGCTCGGCTTCTCCCGCCGCCGCGGCGGGGAGCTGCATCCCGTGTGCGCCGCCCGGGTGCGGCGGGCCGGCGAGCTGGCGACGGCCGACGACGTGGTGCTGCTGTCGGGCTGGGCGCGCTCGCCGGCGGCCAGCTCGGAGGCCGAGCTGATGCGCCGCGCGTGGGAGGGCCCCGCGGCCCGCATCGTGCTGGACGACGGCGCCCGCCACACGGCCGAGAACGCCGTGCACGCCGCGCGGGTGGCCCGGGACCTCGACGCGGCCGAGGTGCTGGTGGTCACGTCGCGATGGCACGCGCCGCGCGCCGCGCTCCTCTTCCGCTGGTACCTGCGCGGCAGCGGCGTCGGCGTGCGCGTGGCGTCCGTGCGCGGTCCCCTCGCGCCGGGTCCGGTGGCGCGCGAGGCGGCCGTGTGGCCGCTGGTGCCCGCGCAGATCGCGCGCACCCGAGGCCGCCCGCGCGCCTGACCGGCGTCAGGGCAGGCGGGGGCGGATGGGCTCCAGCCCGAGGGCCCGGCGCACACGGGTGACCCGCGTCACGAGCACCAGGGCGACGACCGCGAAGAGCACGCCCGACCCGCCCACCAGCGCGACCAGCCCGCCCACGGACGGCGCGTGGCCGGCGACCGTCGCGAAGACGGCGGCCCCCAGGGCGATCAGGGCTCCGGTCACCGCGGCCGCGACCGACGCGGTCCACGCCATCCGGCGGGTCAGCGGATCCATGCGTGCAGCCTACGACGCGCCTTTCGGCCAATTGCGGATCCGCGCGCCGAGGGGCGCCCCTACCGTGGATGTGTGGACGACGCGGACTACGTGATCCTGGGCGGCGGGACGGCGGGGTGCGTCCTGGCCAACCGCCTGAGCGAGAGCGGCCGGCATCGCGTGCTGCTGGTGGAGGCGGGCGGCGTGCCCCGCAGCCCCTTCATCCGCATCCCCGCCGGGTTCGGCCACCTCCTCCGGAGCCGCCGCCACAACTGGGGCTACACGTCCGCCCCCGACCCCGAGACCGGCGGGCGCGCGATCCCGGTGCCCAGCGGGCGGGGGCTCGGCGGCTCGGGCCTCATCAACGGCATGGTCTACGTGCGCGGGCAGCAGGCCGACTACGACGCCTGGGCGGCCGGCGGCGCGGCGGGCTGGTCGTGGGCCGACGTGGAGCCCTGCTTCCGCAGCATCGAGGACGTCGCCGGGGGCGAGGCGGGCCGGGGCCGCGGGGGGCCGCTGCACGTGACCGAGGTGCGGGAGCGGTTCCCGGCGGCCGACGCGTTCCTGCAGGCCGCCGTCGAGGACGGCGGCCGCATCGTCGCCGACTACAACCTGGACCAGACGGGCTTCGGCTACTACCAGGTCAACCAGTTCCGGGGGCGGCGCTGGAGCCCCTACGACGCCTGGCTGGCCCCGGCCCGGCGGCGGCCCAACCTGACGGTGATGACGGGCACGCTCGGCCTGCGGCTCACGTTCGAGGGCGGCCGCTGCACCGGCGCCACCGTGCGGCACGGGCGGTCCGTGCGGTCGATCCGGGCCCGGCGGGGCGTGATCCTGGCGGCCGGCGCCATCCGCTCGCCCCAGCTGCTCGAGCTCTCCGGCATCGGGCGCGCCGACGTGCTGCACGGCATCGGCGTGCCGCTGCGACGAGAGCTGCCGGGCGTGGGCGAGAACTACATGGACCACTACGCGCTGCGGATGAACTGGCGGCTCCAGGGGATCGCGAGCCTCAACGAGTCGACGCGCGGCTGGCGGCTCGCCGCCGCCGCGGGGCGATACCTCGTCCGCCGCACCGGGATCCTCACCCTGGGGCCCGCGCTCTGCCACGGCTTCGTCGCGACCGGCGCGGACGACGACCGGCCCGACATCCAGTTCCTGTTCATGCACGCCAGCTACGAGAACGCCGCCCGCCGCGTGCTCGACCGGGAGCCGGGGATGACGATCGGGATCATCCAGCAGCGGCCGCGCTCGGCGGGGTCGATCCACAGCGCCGCCGCCGACCCATCCCGGCCTCCCGTCATCCGCCCCCGCTTCCTGAGCGACCCCGACGACCAGCGGCGCGTGGTCGCCGGGATGCGCCGGGCGCGCCGGCTGGTATCCCGGCCGTCGCTCGCCCGGCTGGTGGCGCGGGAGATGAACCCCGGGCCGCGGGCGGACGACGACGACGCCCTGCTGCGCTGGGCCAGGGCCACCGGCCAGACGCTCTACCACCCGTGCGGCACGTGCCGGATGGGCGTGGGCGACGACGCGGTGGTCGACCCGCGACTGCGCGTGCGCGGCGTCGACGGGCTGCGGGTGATCGACGCGTCGGTGATGCCGGCGATCACGTCCGGCAACACGCACGCGCCCGTGATGATGATCGCCGAGCGCGGCGCGGAGATGCTCCTGGACGACGGCTGACGGCGGGGGCGCGGCCCGGGCCGCGCCCCCGTCCGCCTAGGCCGCGACCGCGACCGGGTCGGGCCGGATGACGAGGGTCTCCACGACCGGCAGCACGTCCTGGGCGGGCATCCCGGAGCGGCGCGCGTGCTCGCGGACCTTCTCCGGGCTGGACGCCTGGTAGATGCAGACGGTGCCGAGGGTGCCGTCGTGCTCCTGCACCGCGTAGGAGCGGATCCAGCGGATGTCGTCGGACATCTCGTTGTCGCCGACGTCGGCGGAGCGGACTGCCGACGCCTGGAGCGCGTCGGGCGTCTGCCAGCCAGAGCGGCGGATGGCGAACAGCGGGAGGGTGGATGAGTCGTGCATGTCGGTCTCCTTCGGTGTCGTGAGGTGGGCGGCGCGGTCAGCGCTCGCCCGGGGGGATCGATCGCAGGCACTCGGTGAGCGCCGCGATCTGGTCGCGCGTGCGTCGGTTGCGGCGCCGCTCGGTGCCGGGGGGGTCGTGCGCGAGCCCGTGGCCGGGCCGCCACTCGCCCCGCGGCCGGATCGGCCGGGGCTGGAAGCCCCCGCCGCAGTTGGGGCACACGTCGCCGAGGTGGTGCTCGACGCACCGGGCGCAGAAGGTGCACTCGTAGGTGCAGATCCGGGCCGCGGCGCTCTGGGGCGGGAGGTCCGTGTCGCACAGCTCGCAGTTGGGTCGGAGCTCGAGCATCGATCACCACCGGTCGTCGCTTCGTGTGGATCGATGCTCGTGCGGGGCGCCGGCGCCGGCCAGTGGCATGATCGTCACGTATCGATATGATCGCGACGTGACGCACGCGAACCCATCCGACGGCCCGCACCGCGTGGCGACCCTCGTCTACGACGGGCTGTCGCCGTTCGAGTTCGCGATCGCCGCCGAGGTGTTCGGGCTGGAGCGGCCGGATCTCGGGGCGGCCTGGTGGTACGCGTTCGAGACGTGCTCGGCGTCGGCCGGCCCGCTGCGCACCCTCGGCGCGTTCGAGCTCATCCCCTCCGGCGGACTCGACCGGATCGCCCGCGCCGACACCGTGATCGTCCCCGGCACGCCGGACGTGACCCGCACCCCGCCCGAGGCCGTCCTGGACGCGCTGCGCGATGCCCACCGCCGCGGCGCCCGGCTGGTGTCGCTCTGCACGGGGGCGTTCACCCTGGCGGCCGCCGGGCTCCTGGACGGCCGCAGCGCCACCACCCACTGGCGCCACGCCGCGCTGCTCGCCCGCCGCTACCCGGACGTGCGCGTGACGCCCGACGTGCTCTACGTGGACGACGGGCGCGTGCTGACGTCGGCCGGCACGGCCGCCGGCATCGACCTGTGCCTCCACATCGTGCGGTCCGACCACGGCACCGACGTCGCGAACCGGCTGGCGCGGCGGATGGTGGTGGCCGCGCACCGGGAGGGCGGCCAGGCCCAGTACATCGAGCGGCCCGTGCCGGGCGCGATCGGCGACCCGCTGGTGGAGGAGGCCATCGGGTACGCCCGGCGGCACCTGGGGCAGCGGCTCACGCTCGAGCGCATCGCCGCCGAGGTCCACCTCTCGTCGCGCCAGCTCAGCCGGCGGTTCGTGGACGCGACCGGCTCGAGCCCCGGGGAGTGGCTCCTGCGGGAGCGGCTCGACGCCAGCCGGACGCTGCTGGAGCGCACCGACGACCCGGTGGAGACGGTGGCCGGGCGCGTCGGACTGCCGAACGTCTCCGGCTACCGCCGCCACTTCCGGCGCGCGTACGCGCTCACGCCCGCCGCGTACCGCCGCGCCAGCCGGGGGGCGGGCGCTTCAAGCTTTCCGGGTGACGGCCGATACGCGGGGTGACCGCGCCCCGGGCCCGCCGGGGCGCCCACGAGCGAGGAATCCCGTGAACACGATCCGCATCGGCGTCGTCGGTGCCGGCGAGACCGGTACCCCCCTGCTCCGCGAGCTCCTGTCCGCCGGCTTCGTCGACGTCGTCGGCGTGGCCGACCTCGACCCGGACGCGCCCGGCGTGGCGCTCGCCCGCGCGCACGGCCGCCCCACCTTCGGCGACGCCCTGGACGTCGCGGCGCTGGGCGAGGGCGTCGACATCATCATCGACACCACCGGCGTCCCGGAGGTCCGCGACCGGCTCCGCACCGAGATGCAGGAGTCCGCGAACCGCCACACGATCATCATGCACGAGCGCATCGCGGTGCTCCTGATGTCGCTCTCGCAGGGCCGCCTGGTGTCGAGCAAGCACGCCGCGGTCGACTACGAGAGCCCGGCGGCGCACCGCTCGGCATAGCCGCCGGTCCACCCGGCCACGGGCGGAGGGACCGGTCAGCCGCCGAACGGTGCCCATCGGCGAGCGACCGCCGCTGCCGGTCGTGGTTGCGCCGTCGCGGGCTGCTGGTTTCAGATGCGCACTCGGCCACGAGGAGGGGAGCCCGCATGTCGGAAGAGGCGATGGTCCAGGCGATCGAGAACGCGCTGGTGCTGCTCGGCGTCCAGGAGGAGGTCGAGGCGGCCGGCGAGTTCCAGCCCCGCGGCCACACCGGTGCCATGTTCGCCGGGGGATTCATCGGCGACGAGCTCGGCTCGGGGCTCGGCGGCCTGGGCGACTCGATCGCTACCGTCGGCGGCATGATCGCCGGCGGCCGGATCCACGACGCCACGACCGGACTCCCGGCGTGGATGATGGTCGGCGTCACGCCCACGCACGTCTGCGGGTTCGGCGAGGCGAAGCGCCGCAAGGAGGCGGGTCCGATCGTGTTCCGGGTGCCGCGGTCGCAGCTGGAGGTGAAGGTGCACCAGCGCGTGAACGTCCGGATCCTCGAACTCATCGACACGGAGTCCGGCTCGCGCATCGAGCTCGAGGGCAGCCGGATCCCCGTGACCCACACCAAGGACGTGATCGAGGTCCTCCAGGGCTGAGGACGTCGCCTAGGTCAGCGGCAGCATCACCTGGAAGCGGGTGGACCCCGGCTCCGAGTGGAGCCGCATCTCCCCGTGGTGGCGCAGCACCAGCCGGCGGGCGATGTCCAGGCCCAGGCCGGTCCCCTCGCCGACCGGCTTGGTGGTGAAGAAGGCGTCGAACACGCGGGACTGCGTCTCCTCCGGGATCCCCGGGCCGTTGTCGGCGACCTCCACGCACAGGCGGTCCCCGATCCGGCGGGTGGCGAGCTCCAGCCGCCCGCCGGGCGGGAGGGCGTCGACCGCGTTGTCGATCAGGTTCGTCCACACCTGGTTGAGCTCCGGCCCGGACGCCTCGACCAGCGGGACGTCCTCGAAGTCGCGGACGATCTCGATCCGCTTCTCGCGCAGCGCGTGCCCGAGCAGGGACAGCGTGTCCTCGAGCCCCACCCGCACGTCCACCATCGTCCGCGGCGCCTGGTCGACGTGGGAGTAGCTCCGCACCGCGCCCACCAGGTCCGAGATGCGGGTGGTCGCCTCCTCCAGCTCCATCAGCACGATCCGGGTGCCCGCGCACGAGGCGACGAAGCGGAGGCCGGCCGGCAGGACGTCGGCGCCCACCTCCTCGGACACCCGCTCCACCCATGACGCGTCCAGGCGCGCCTCGGTGAGCGCCGCCGCCAGGTCGTACGGGTCGTCGACCCCGCGCGCCTCGAGCTCGCCGGCCAGCTCCGCCTCGCGGTCGCTGCGCGCGATCGGGTCGAGCGGCTCGTCCTCCAGGGCGCCGGCGGTGGCCGTGGCGCCGAGGGAGGCCAGCGCCGCCAGGCGCTCCGCCGACGCGCCGCCCGCCGCGATCTGGCCGAACGCCTCCTGCCGCGTGCGCTCGTACTCGCGCAACGTCGCCACCTCGCGGGCCGCGGCGGCGGCCGGGTTGTTGAGCTCGTGGGCGAGGCCCGCGGCCAGCTGCCCCACGGCGATCAGCTTCTCGTGGTCGCGCTCCAGCCCCTTCACCGCCCCGCTCACCGACTCGATCGCCGCCAGGAACGCGCGCACCAGCGGCGGGTGCGTGAAGGCCAGGCCGCGCAGCTCGTCGCCGTCCAGCTCGAACACCAGCGCGTCGACGGTGGCGGTGGTGGTGCCCCGGTACGGCGTGTCGGTGAGCAGCGCCATCGCCCCCAGGTAGCCGCCCGGCTTGTGGGTGAGCAGGAGCACCTGCTCGCCGGCGACCGCCCGGGTGGTCTCCAGGGCGCCCTCCAGCAGGATGTGGAACGCGGTGGCGCGGTCGCCCTCGCGGAACAGCAGGTCGCCGGGCGCCAGCCGGCGCTCGTGGCCGATCTCCGACAGCCGGTCCAGCTCGGCGTCGCCGAGCCCGGAGAGGATCGGCACCCCCCGCAGGCGCTCGGGGCTCACCGGTTCGCGGGCGCCAGGCCGCCCAGGTAGTGATGGACCAGCTGAACCGCCATCGACCCCTCCCCCACCGCCGACGCCACCCGCTTGATCGACTGGTCGCGCACGTCCCCCGCCACGAAGACGCCCGGCAGGCTGGTCTCCAGCGGGAACGGATCGCGGTCGAGCGCCCACCGCATCCGGCCGTCCAGGAGCCGCAGCGCCGGGCCCGACAGGATGAAGCCCTGGGCGTCACGCGCCAGCGTCCCGTCGAGCCAGTCGGTCTGGGGGCGGGCGCCGATGAACACGAACGCGGCGCTCACCGGCAGGGCGGACCGCTCGCCGCGCGTCTCGACGGCCAGCTCCTCCAGGTGCCCGTCGCCCGCCGCCCCGACCACCGTGGTGTCGACGCGCACCTCGACGTTGGGCAGCGACTCGATCCGCTCCACCAGGTAGTGCGACATGCTCTTCGCCAGGCTGCCGCCCCGGCACAGGACGACGACGCGCCGGGCGCGGCCGGCCAGGTCGATCGCCGCCTGCCCCGCCGAGTTGGCGGCGCCCACCACCGCGACGTCCTCGCCCTCCACCCCGGCGGCCTCCGCCGGCGAGGCGCCGTAGTAGACGCCGGTGCCGGTCAGCTCCTCCACGCCGGGTGCCTCGAGCCGCGCGTAGTGGACGCCGGTGGCCACCAGGACGCTGTGCGCGCCGATCTCGCCCCCGCCGTCGAGCATCACCACCCGCGCCGGGCCGTTGTCGCGGATGCCGAGCACCTCGCGCGCGGTGAGCATCTCGGCGCCGAGGCGGCGGGCCTGGGCGGTGGCACGCCGGGCCAGGTCGGCGCCGGAAAGGCCCGACGGGAAGCCCAGGTAGTTCTCGATCCGGGAGCTCTGGCCCGCCTGGCCGCCGGTGGCGTGGCGCTCCACCAGCAGCGTCCGCAGTCCCTCCGAGGCGCCGTAGACCGCCGCCGCCAGGCCGGCGGGCCCGCCGCCGAGGATCACGAGGTCGTAGAAGGGGAGGTCGGCCTCGGTGTGCAGCCCCAGGCGCGCCGCCAGCTCCGCCTGGGTGGGGCGCACCAGCGCGTCGCCGTCCTCGAACACCAGCAGCGGCAGCTGTCCCTCGTCGCCGTGGGCGGCGGCGAGCAGCGCGGCCGCCTCGGGCTCGGCGACGTCCACCCACCGGTAGGGCACGCCGTTGCGCGCCAGGAAGTCGCGGGTGGCGTGGGCCTCGGCCGAGAACCGGTGGGCCACCAGGCGCAGCCCCGGCTCGGCGACCCGGGAGGCCGCCTCCGCCTCCCAGTCCTCCAGCAGGTCGTCCAGCACGGGGTAGAGCCGCTCCTCGGGGGGGCTCCACGGCTTCATGAGGTAGTGATCCAGGCGGACGTCGTTGATCGCGGTGATCGCGGCCTCGGTGTCGGCGTAGGCGGTCAGCAGCGCCCGCTTGGCGTGCGGCACGATGCGGATCGCCCGGGCCAGGAACTCCACGCCGCTCATCCCCGGCATCCGCTGGTCGGCCACCAGCAGCGCGGCCGGCTCGCCGCGGCGGACGATCTGCTCCACCATGCCCAGGCCGTCCTGGCCGGAGCCGGCCAGCAGCACGCGGTACCGGGAGCCGTACCTCCGACGCAGGTCGCGCTCGATGGATCGGCCGACGGCCGGGTCGTCGTCCACGGCGAGGATCAGGGGTCGGGCGGGGCTGGAGGAGGCCAACCAGCCGACATTACGCGCCCGGGGCTTTCGTGGGCACCCCCCGATGGTGGACGATGGCGGACATGAATCGCATCCGTCAGGGCTGGGCGTTGGCGCGGATCAGCTGGTCGGTGCTCCGGTCCGACCGGTCGCTCGCCGCCTTCCCCGTCCTCGCCGCCATCGCGGCCCTCCTCGCCGCCGCCGCGTTCGGCATCCCGTCGCTGTTGTTCTTCGACGGCGACATGGGCGTGCTCGGCGTGATCTTCGCCGCCATCGCGATCTACCTCGTCACGTTCGCGGCGGTCTTCTTCAACGTCGCCCTGGCCGCCGCGGCGGCGCAGGTGCTCGACGGCCACGACGCCACCGTGGCGAGCGGCGTCGCCGTCGCGAAGACCCGCCTGCCCGCCATCTCCGGCTGGGCGGGCATGGTCGCCAGCGTCAACGTGGTGATCCGCGCGCTCCAGGAGCGCACGGGGCCGCTCGGCGACCTGCTGCTCGGCGGCATCGCCATCGCCTGGAACCTGGTGACGTTCCTCGCCATCCCGGTGATCGCCCTGGAGGGCCTCGGGCCCATCGACACGCTCAAGCGGTCGGCGAGCATCTTCCGCGAGCGCTGGGGCGAGCAGGTGACCGGCCAGGTCTCGATCGGCGCGGTGATCGCGCTGGCCTCGGTCATCCCGGCCGCCCTGCTGGTCGCGATCGGCGTCCTGATCGGCGGCACGGTCGCGATCGGCATCTTCGTGGGCCTGGCGGTGATCATCGTCGTGGTCGCCGGCATCCTCAGCACGGCCCTCACCCAGATCTTCGCGGTGGCGCTCTACCGCTACGCCACCGGCCGGGGGGCCACCGGCGCGTTCACCGAGGCCACGCTCGCCAACGCCATCGGCCCGCGGAGGGCCCGCCCCGGCCAGATCTGAGCGCTGCTCAGCCCCGGGCGGCGTCGGTGCCGCCGGGGCCGAGGAAGGCGCTGCCCACCGACAGCAGCCGCCCCGGGTCCCCGTCGAGGCACCGCACCGCGAGCCGCACCGGGCCCCGGTAGACGAGCGTGTCGCCGCGCGCCAGGTCCACCTCGGCCTCGTCCCCGACCGTCGCGGCGAAGCGTCCGTCGAGCACGTGGAACAGGGCCTCGCGGAAGCTGGTCTGCTCGACGGCCAGCTCGGAGCCGGGGCGGTGGGAGAGGATCGACGCCGTCAGGCCCGGCCCGCGGTGGCGCAGGAGCACCGCGACGTCGGACGCCTCGCCCTGGATCACCGGCGCCTCCCCCGCCCGCACGACCACCATCGGCGCGTCGTCCGGGGCCTCGGCGGCCAGCTCGTCCAGGCTGATCGCGTAGGTCCGCGCGAGGCGCACCAGCCGGCTGATCGAGATGTCGGAGCGGCCCTGCTCCACCGCGCCCAGGAACGAGCGGGAGATGCCGGTCTCGCGCTCCAGGTCGTTGAGCGTCAGGCCGCGCTCGCGGCGGAGGGCGCGGAGCCTGCGTCCCAGCTCGACCGATCCCATGAACCGATCGTATGCGCCCGAAGGCGCGGCCCGGCTGTTCCGATATATTGGAATCTGAGGAGCATCTCATCGGACGAGGGCGACGAGGAGACGGCATGCGAACGACGGCGGCGCCACCCAACGGCCGGTCACGGGGGAGGCACGCGCGCCGCGCGCTCGCCGCCACCGCGGCCGCGGCACTCCTCGCGCTGGGCCTCACGGCCTGCGGGGGCGACGACGACTCCGCGCAGGGGACGTCGGGCGCGACCACCTCGGGGGCCGCCGCCACCGGCCAGTGGGCGTACCCCAACGGCGACATCGCCAACACGCGCGTCGCGCAGGGGACGAACATCTCGTCCCAGAACGTCACGCAGCTCAACCAGGCGTGGACGCACCCGCTGAACGTCAAGGGCACGTCGTTCGGCGCGTTCGCCGCGATGCCCGTGGTGCAGGACGGCGTCGTGTACCTCCAGGACCTCGGCTCCAACGTCTTCGCGCTCGACCTCGAGACGGGCGCGCTGAAGTGGGAGCACAAGGTGAACCTGCCGGATGTGGGCCCCAACGGCGTCGCCGTGGCCGACGGCAAGGTCTTCGCCGCCGACCCGAAGTCGGCGTTCGCGCTGGATGCCGCCACCGGAGAGCAGGTCTGGAGCAACGACACCCTGGTCGGCAAGGGCGGCGTCGGCTTCACCATCCAGCCGCAGGTGGCCGACGGGCGCGTCTACATCTCCACCGCCACCCAGCCCGGCGGGGGCATCGCCTACGCGCTGGACGAGAACACCGGCAAGAAGCTCTGGAGCTTCGCGACGGTGATCGACAACGCGAAGCAGGACTCGGCGATCGGGTCGGGCGGCGCATGGAACACCCCGCTGGTCGGCACCGACGGCTCGGTCTCCTACGGGATCGGCAACCCCTACCAGCCGCCGGCGAACGGCATCAGCAACCCCGGCAAGCGGCTCTACACCGACAGCACCGTCAACCTCGACGCCGCCACCGGGAAGCTGCGCTGGTACTACCAGGGCGTCACCAACGACTTCTACGACTGGGACATGCAGCTGTCGCCGATCGCAACGACGGTGGGCGGCAGCCCGGCGGTCCTGGACGCCGGCAAGATGGGCTACGTCTACGCGATGGACGCGGCGACCGGGAAGCTCATCTGGAAGACGCCGGTGGGCGTCCACAACGGGCACGACAACGACAGCGCCGAGGCCCTCGCGGGGACCTTCAAGGGCCTGAAGGTGCCGGCGGACATCACGCCCGGCATCTACGGCGGCGTCGAGACCAACATGGCCGTGGACGACGGCGTCGTCTACGCGGCCGTCGTGAACCTGCCGGTGCCGGTGACGAACCTGAAGAAGCCGCTCGGCACCCCCGACTTCTCGAAGGGGACGGGCGAGATGGTGGCCCTGGACCTCGAGACCGGCAAGCAGCTGTGGAGCACCACGCTCCCGACGATGCCGTTCGGCGCGGCGACGGTCTCCAACGACCTGGTGTGGACGACGCTCTTCAACGGCAACCTCGTGGCCTTCTCGCGCGAGGACGGCTCGATCGTCCACCAGATCAGGCTCCCGGCGGCGAGCAACGCCCCGATCGCGATCGCTGGCGACACGATCATCACCGCCGCCGGCTTCCCGCAGGGAAAGGGTCAGGTGCCGGAGGTCGTGGCCTACCGGATCGGCGCGACGCCGCCGGCGGCCACCGCGCCGGAGACGACCTCGTCCACGGCGACCGCGCCGTCGACCACCACCGCGCAGGGCGGCGGGGGCGGCACGGCCGGCGGCAAGCAGATCTTCGCGGCCAACTGCGCGAGCTGCCACACGCTCGCCGACGCGAACGCCACCGGCACGGTGGGTCCGGATCTGGACCAGCTGAAGCCGGAGGCCGCCACCGTGCAGCTGCAGGTCACCAACGGCGGTGGCGGGATGCCGTCGTTCGACGGCACCCTCAGCGCGGCGGAGATCCAGGCCGTCGCGGACTACGTCGCCCAGGTCGCCGGGAAAGGTGGCGGCGGGGGCGGCGGCGGCGCACCCACACCCGCGCCGTAGCCCGAGCGCACCCGCCGGCCGTCCCCTCGGGCAGGAGAGGGGCGGACCGGCGGGTGCGGCCGGATTCCCGCTTGCGCCGCGGCGCGCGGCTGCCATACGGTCGCCCGCGACGTCCGGGGACAAAGGGGATCGGATGGGATCTCGGGGCCGCGCGCGGCTCGGGATGCTGGCGTCTGCGGGGTGCCTGGCGGGCATGGCCGCGTTCGCCGCCGCGGCGCACGGCGCCCAGGTCTCGGGGTCCGTCGTGGCCAGCGGCACGCCGGTCGCCTCCTCCACGGTCACGCTGTACGCGGGGCGGGGCGGCGCCGCACCGCGCCGCCTCGGCTCGGCGGCCACGGGCGCCGACGGGCGGTTCGCGATCGCCTACCGGGCGCCCGCGGGCCGTGCGGTGGTCTACGCGGTCGCCGGCGGCGGCGACACCCCCACCCCGCGGGCGCTGCGGCTCATGGTCGTCGCCGACCCCCGCACCGGGCCCCCGGCGCGCCTGACGCTGAACGAGCTGACCACCGTGGCGTCGGCGTACGCCATGGCGCGGTTCCTGGACGGCACGCGCATCACCGGCGCGTCCGTGGGCATGCGCAACGCCGCCGCGACCGCGCGCGGCCTGGTCGACCCGGCCACCGGCCGCGTCGGCGCCGTCCTGGCGGCCGCCCCGAACGGCACCGCGACCCGGACGCTCCCGGCCGTCCGCACGCTCGCCGCCGTCCTGGGCGGCTGCACGCGCGGGACGGTCCAGGACTGCCGCGCCCTCTTCCGGGCGTCGGCGCCGCCGCGCGGCGCGGCGCCGCGCGACACGCTCGCCGCCGCCCACGCCATCGCGCTGAACCCGGCGAACGACGTCCGCGCGATCTATCGCCTCCGCAAGGCCGCCCACTACCGGCCGGTGCTCCGGCACGCGCCGTCGTCGTGGGTGCTGTCGCTGAAGCACACCGCCGGCGGCTTCGACGGACCGGGTCGGATGGCGTTCGACTCCCAGGGCAACGTCTGGGTGACCAACAACTTCCAGCCGCCGGGCACCGGGCCCGGCCTCTACACGGTCGCGCTCGACCCCACCGGCGCCCCGCGTCTGGGCGGCGCCGTCGGCGGCGGCGGGATCATGGGCAACTGGTGGGGCATCGCGGTCGACCGGCAGGACCGCGTGTGGCTGAGCAACTTCACGGGCGACGACCCGGAGTCGTTCACCAGCCCGGACTTCACGGGCGGGAACGCCGCGTCGCTGTTCACCCGCGACGGCGTCGCGCTCTCCGGGGCGAGCGGGATCACGGCCGGGAACCTGCAGGCGCCGCAGGGCATCGCCGTGGATCAGCGCGGCAACGTCTGGATCGCGAACCACGTCGGAAACACCGTGACGATGTACCCCGGCGGCGACCCGGGACAGGCGCGGGTCATCACCGGCGGCGGCCTGTACAAGCCGTTCGCGGTCGAGGTCGACGGCCGGGGGGACGTGTGGGTGGGCAACGGCGCGATCGACGCCGACGTGAAGGGCTCCCTCACGCGCATCAGCCCCGACGGGCAGGCCACCGGCCCGTTCGTGTTCGACCGGATGCGCTCCCCGCAGGGCATGGCGATCGACTCCGGCGGCGACCTGTGGGTGGCGAGCCTGGTCGACCAGACGATCAACCGCATCAGCCCCGACGGCCGCCTGAAGGCGCGGTTCCGGGCGTCGGGCATGCTCGGTCCGTGGGGCGTCGCGGTGGACGGGGACGACAACGTGTGGGTCGCCAGCTTCCCGGGCCGGACGCTCACGCAGTTCTGCGGGCGGAGGGTCGCGAGCTGCCCGCCGGGGTCGCGGACCGGCGACGTGATCTCGCCGCCGTTCACCGGCTTCACCAACAGCGGCCTGCAGCACCTGACCGCCGTCCAGATCGACCAGTCGGGCAATGTGTGGGTCGCCAACAACTGGGCCGACATCGTGCCGACGGTCGGCGGGGACGGACTGGTGGAGTTCATCGGGGCGGCAGCCCCGGTCGCCACCCCGCTCATCGGCCCGCCGAGGGCCCCCCGGTGACGAGGAGATCACGCGTATGAGCATCGTGGTGGGATACGACCGGTCGGAGGCGTCGGTGCGCGCCCTGGAGCGGGCCGCCGAGGAGGCGCGCGGGCACCACGCGCGGCTGATCGTGCTGGCGGTGCTGGAGATGCCACTCGACCCGCGCGATCCGCGCCAGTTCGGCACCGCCGGCGACGGCACGCCGATCACCGGGGGCTTCACCCCGCCGCCCGAGATCACCGAGACCCTGGATGACGCGCGGGCGCGCCTGGAGCACGCCGGCGTGGCCGCCGACTACGTGTGGGCACCCGGGGAGCCCGCCCGCCTGATCGTGGACGTCGCCAAGGAGCGGCGCGCGAAGGCCATCGTCGTGGGGCACCACCACCACGGCATGCTCGGCCGGCTGCTCGGCTCGGACGTCGCCGCCGACGTCCGGCGCGACGCCGGCTGCGAGGTGATCGTCGTCGACTGACGCCGAGGTGGACGTGGACGTCGCCGGCCTGGCCGCGCCGGTGATCGCCCATGCGCGCGTGCTCGCCGCGATGGAGCGGTCGGGCCCGTCCGGGGTCGCGACGCAGGTGGCCTGGGAGGACACCCGGGCCGCGACCTGGGACCGGCTCCGGGCGGCGCTGCGGCCCGTGGCCGACGCCGACGCCCGAAGCGCCCCGGGGCACCTCGCGGCCGGTGTCCGGGCGGTGACCGAGCGCCGCATCGTGCGCCTGGAGCGCGGCGAGGCCCTCGGCGACGCGCCGGAGGGCGAGCTCGCCGCGCTCGCCGGATCGCCCGACGCCGACGCCGTGGGCTGCGCGTTCCTGGTCGACGACCTGCGCCGGCTCGACGAGTCGGGGCGGATCTCGGGCGAGCTGGGCTGGGCGATGCGCCGCTGGGCGTGGGCGGAGCTGCACCGGGCGCTCGACGGGCACGGCCGCGGGGGCGCGTCCGCGTAGTTCGCCGCAGCCTGATGCCGGGGATCGTCCGACGCCCCGATGGCCCTCTCCGCCCGACGATGGATCCGAGCGGACGGGCGACGGCGACGGGCGGGGAGGGCGATGCCGGCGGACGACGGGATGGTGGTGCGGCTCGGCGTGCTGGTGGACGCCGGGTGGACGGTCACGCTCGGCCGGCGGCCGGGCAGCGACGAGACGGTCTGCGTCATCGAGGACCGCCACGTGCGGGTCGGCGGGCGGGGGCCGAGCGCCGACGCGGCGGCCGCCGCCGCGCTGGCGAGCCTCGGCGAGCTCGCCGACACGATGGCGGCCAACGCCCTGCGGGGCCTCCTGCAACGCCGGGGCACCGCGCCGGGCTGACGGCCCTCAGACGTCCGCGAGGATGATGTCCAGCAGCGCGCGGCCGGCGACGTCGAGGTGGTCGGCGGCGTTCGAGAGATGCCGGTAGACCTCGCGCCGGCGCAGGTTCAGGAGCAGCCGGTCGAAGGCCTCGGCAACCCCCGCGCCGTCGGGCCCGACGGCCTGCTCGAACCGGGCCGCGGCGAACGCGTCGGCCACCGCGGCGCGGTACACCTTCTCCGCGTTCCGCTCCGACTTGTGCACCTCGATGGCCTTCGCGTGCGCCGCCTCCGGGTCGTCGCGCAGCAACGCGAACCCGGCGCCCAGGGCGGCGCCCCCGGCGCGCAGGTGTCCGGCCATCTCCGCCATCCAGCGGTCCGGCTCCACGTCGAGCACCTCGATCTCCCGGACCGTGGTCTTCGCATAGTTCAGGACGTCGTCGATGGCCGTCGCCGCCAGGTAGATGGCACCGCGGTCGATCGGGGTGGCGAACGCCCGCGCGAGGGTGTCCAGGGTCACCACCTGGCGGCGGTCGCCCTCCTTCTCGAGCTCCCGCACCCGGTCGCCGTGGACGGGCGTGCCGCCGCGCGTGAAGGCGACCAGCTCGTCGAGCGCCTCCACCACCACGGCGCACTGCGCCGAGAGCAGCCCGTAGAAGTCCGGGACCTTCGGCGCCAGGCGCGCCGTGAGGCGCTCGGCCGCGCGCTGGAGACGGCTCCTCACGGCGCGGTCACCCCACCGCCGCGCCGGCGCGCAGGATCCCCGCGAACACCGCGCCCAGGACCGCCGTGGCGGGAATCGTGAGCAGCCACGCCACCAGCATCTCCTTCCCGGTGCTCCAGCGAACAGCCCTGGGGTGATCCGCGGCGCCGACGCCGATGATCGCCGAGCTGGTGACCTGGCTGGTCGAGACGGGGCCGCCCCACGCGGAGGTGGCGGCCACGACCGCGGCGGCCGTCGCCTCGGCGCCCGCCGCGTGGATCGGCCGCAGCCGGTACACGCCGTATCCCAGCGTGCGGATGATGCGGGAGCCGCCCACGAAGGCGCCGACGGGGATCGTCGCCGCCGCGACGACGACCGCCCACGACGGCACCTCCAGATGGTCGGTCGCGCCCCCCGCCAGCAGCGCCAGCGCGATGACGCCCATGCTCTTCTGGGCCTCGTTCCAGCCGTGGGCGAACGACAGGCCCGCCACGGTGGGCCACTGGAGCAGGCGCAGCCGCCGGTTCCAGCCCACCCGGGCGCCGCGCAGCGCCCACGCCGCCGCCCGCAGCACCAGGGCGCCCAGCAGGAGCCCCACCACCGGCGAGAGGAGCAGGGCGACCACGACCTTGGCGACGCCCTCCAGCCGGCCGTCTGCGAACGAGCCAATGCCCCATTCCACGTCGTCGAACCCGGCGGCGGCCACCGTGGCGCCCACGAGCCCGCCGATGAGCCCGTGCGTCGACGACGCCGGCAGGCCGAGGCGCCAGGTCAGCACGTTCCAGGCGACGGCCGCCAGCAGGCCGGCCGACACGGCCCGCAGCGCGTCGCCGGGGCTCAGGTCGCCGAGGTCGAACGTCGAGGCGATCGTCGTCGCCACCGCCGTCCCCGCCAGGAGGGGGCCCGCGAAGCCGAACACCGCGACGATGGTGAGGGCCGCGCGCGGCGGCATCGCCCGCGACGCGATGCCGCTGGCGGTGAGCGTCCCCGCGTCGTGGACGCCCGCGGTGACGGCCCACACCAGGACGAGCGCCACGACGATGCCGGTGCCGGCGGACACCGGCCGATCCTGACACCGCGGGGCGCGCGAGGGGGCTAACGGCGCGCGCGACCCGAACCGCGGCGTGCCGCCGGGGCAGCGGCTAGCCTCCGCCGGTGCTGACCGACCGGACCGCGCTCCGCGTGCTGTTGATCGAGGACGACGACGGCGACGCCCTGCTGGTGCGGGCCGAGATGGAGGACGTCGGAGCGTTCCCCGACCTGCGGCGCGTCGGCACACTCGCCGAGGCGATGGCCGAGCTCGGGCCGGGGGTCGACTGCGTGCTGCTCGACCTCGGCCTGCCGGACGCGAGCGGGCTCGACGCCCTCGCCGCGCTGCGGACCGCATTCCCCGGCCTGGCGATCGTGGTGCTCACCGGCCTCGACGACGAGCAGGCGGGTGCGGCGGCGGTGCGCGCCGGCGCGCAGGACTTCCTGGTGAAGGGCCAGGTCGGCGGCGACACCCTGACGCGCGCGATCCGTTACGCCGTGAGCCGCAGCGAGGTGCAGCGGGCGCAGCGGGAGCTGGAGGTCGCCGAGGTGCGGGCCGCCGAGAACGCCCGCCTCGAGCGCGGTCTGCTGCCGCGGCCGGCGGTGCGCGATCCCGGCCTGGCCGTGGCCACGTTCTCGCGGCCCGGCCGCCGCCGTGCGCTGCTCGGCGGCGACTTCTACGACGTGGTGGAGACCGGCGACGGGACCGTCCACATCGTTATCGGGGACGTCTGCGGCCACGGCCCCGACGAGGCGGCGCTCGGCGTGTCGCTCCGCAGCGCGTGGCGCGCGCTGGTGCTGGCGGCCGCGCCCGGCCACGTGGTGCTCACCACGCTGCAGGAGGTGCTGGTGCGCGAACGCCATCGCGAGCACCTGTTCGCCACCGTCTGCACGATCGCGCTCGCGCCCGACCGGCGGACGATCGAGGTGCGGCGCGCCGGCCACCTGCCGCCGCTGATGCTCGACGAGACCGGGGCGTCGCCGCTGCCCGACCGCCCCGGGGGCCGGCCGCTGGGCCTCGGCGGCGACGAGTGGCCCGCCTTCCGGTGGGAGCTGCCGGAGCGCTGGGCGCTGCTGCTCTACACCGATGGCCTCACCGAGGCGCGCCTGGCCGACGGCGGCGGCCTGCTGGGCGAGGGCGGCCTCCAGGCCCTGGTCCACGAGCACCTCGTCCGCCCCGCCGACGGCGACGCCCGAGCGCGTCTGGAGGCGCTGACCGCCCGCGTCGAGCACCTGCACGGCGGGCCGCTGCACGACGACGTGGCGGCGCTGCTCGTCGGCGACGCCGGCGGCCCGGCCGGCACGTGAGCGAGGCGGCGTCGACCGGCGGCACCCCGGCCCGGGAGGTGCCGTGGCTGGAGCGCATCGGCGTCGGGCCGCTCCTGGCCGTCTCGGTGGGGGTGCTGTTCGCCCTCGCGGCGCTGGGCACGGTGCTCGCCCTGGTCGCGAACGAGCAGCTCGACGGGCGGCGCACCACGCTGGTGGACGTGGTCGATCCGGCGCTCACCTCGTCGCTCGCGCTGGAGAGCGCCCTGCTCAACCAGGAGACCGCCATCCGCGGCTTCGCCCTGGCGCGCGACCCCCGCTTCCTGGAGCCGTACCGCACCGGCCGGGCTGCCGAGGAGTCCGCGGCGGCCGAGCTCGAGTCCGCCGGCGGCGCGTTCGGCGCGGAGCTGGCCGCGGTGCGCCGCGACGCCGCCGCCTGGCGCGACGGCTACGCGGCGCGGGTCGTGGCCGCCGGCGCGGACGGGGCGCTGCCCGGCCCTGCCGCCGGAAAGGCACGCTTCGACCGGCTGCGCGCCTCGCTCGACGCCCTCCAGGCGCGTCTCACGCGCGACCGTGCGGAGGCCCGGTCCGACCTGCTCGCCGCCGCCGACCGCCTGCGCCTGGCCCTGATCGCGACGATCGTCCTGATCGTCGCCGGGCTGATCGGCGCCGGGATCGTGCTGCACCGGTTCATCACACGGCCGCTCGTGACGCTCAGCCGCGAGGCCGACCGCGTCGCGTCGGGCGAGTTCGGCAAGCGGCTGGAGCTGGTGACCGGCCCCCGCGAGATCGCGACGGTCAACCGCAGCGTCGAGACGATGCGCGAGCACATCGTCGCCGAGCTCACCGCCGCGCGGGAGGCGCGCGCCCTCCTCCAGGAGCAGACCGACGAGCTCGGCCGCTCCAACGCCGATCTGGAGCAGTTCGCGTACGTCGCCTCCCACGACCTCCAGGAGCCGCTGCGCAAGATCGTGAGCTTCAGCCAGGTGCTGGAGCGCCGCTACCGATCGCAACTCGACGAGCGCGCCGACCAGTACATCGACTTCATCGTCGACGGCGGCAAGCGGATGCAGCAGCTCATCAACGACCTGCTCGCCTTCTCGCGCGTCGGCCGCAAGGGCGCCGGCCAGGAGCCGGTGGCGCTCGGCGACGCCGTCGCGCAGGCGCAGGCGCAGCTGTCGCAGGCCATCGCCGACGTCGGCGGGGAGGTGCGCGTGGGCGAGCTGCCGACGGTGCGCGGCGAGGCGCCCCTGCTGGTCGCGGTCTTCCAGAACCTCATCGCCAACGCGATCAAGTTCCGCGGCGAGGATCCCCCCGTGGTCGAGATCACGGCGCGCGACGCCGGCGACGAGTGGGAACTGGCCGTCACCGACAACGGGATCGGCATCGACCAGGAGTTCGCCGAGCGCATCTTCGTGATCTTCCAGCGCCTCCACGCGCGCGACGCCTACGAAGGCACCGGCATCGGCCTGGCCCTGGTGCGCAAGATCGTCGAATACCACGGCGGCCGCATCTGGCTCGACCCCGACCACCGCGGAGGGTCCCGCTTCCGCATCACCCTCCCCAAGCCGGCGGAGGAGACCGACCCGGAGAAGGAGGAGGAACCATGGACGCGGACCTGATCGAGGTGCTGCTGGTCGAGGACGACCCCGGCGACGTCGTCCTCATCCAGGAGGCGTTCGCCGACAACAAGGTCGGCAACCGGCTCTCGGTGGTCGGCGACGGCGTCGAGGCCATGGCGTTCCTGCGCCGCGAGGGCGCATACGCCGGCGCGCCGCGCCCGGACCTCGTGCTCCTGGACCTGAATCTGCCGCGCAAGAACGGCCGGGAGGTGCTCGCCGAGATCAAGAACGATCCCGAGCTGAGCATCATCCCCGTCATCGTGCTGACCACCTCCGAGGCCGAGGAGGACATCGTCCGCTCCTACAGCCTCCACGCGAACGCCTACATCACCAAGCCGGTGGACTTCGAGCGCTTCGCCGGTGTGGTCCACCAGATCGACGAGTTCTTCGTCGGCGTGGTCAAGCTGCCCCGCACGCCCTGACGTCCCCCGCTGGCGTCGCCGCCCCCGACGCGCGATGCTCGCCGTGGACGCCCGGGAGACGGGGCGCCACCGAGACCGGGAGGCCCGCGATGAACCTGGCCATGTTCGGCGGCTTCGGCACGGTGCCACCGGCGCCGGGGTGGCGACGCCAGCTGGCGGTCGCCGTGCTGGGCGGCGGCGAGCTCGACCTCACCCACGCCGAGCCCGCCGGGGACGCGCGCCTCACGGCGATCGCGTTCCTCGGCGGGATCGACATCAAGGTCCCGGAGGGCACCCGGGTCGCGATGAGCGGCCTCAGCCTGCTCGGCGGCAGGGACGTGAAGGTGCCGCCCGGCGACGGCCCCACCATCCGCATCCGCGCGTTCGCCGTCCTCGGCGGCGTGTCCGTCGGGACCCCCAGGGCTCAGGCGGCCGTGGGGTAGAGCGCCGCGACGCCGCCGGCCAGGCCCGCCTGCACGCGGCGGGTCACGTCGTCGGCCAGCACCTCGTCCAGCCCGGCCGCCACCCCGTCCAGCGCCAGCCGCGCGACCACGTCCGGGTCGTTCTTCGGCGCGTCGACGTGTCGCACCATGTCCGTGTCCATGAACGCCACGTGCAGCGCCGTCACCTGCGTCCCCTGGGGGGCCAGCTCGGTGCGGAGCGCGTTGGTGAGCGACCACGCCGCCGCCTTCGCGGCGGAGTAGGCCGCGTAGCCGGGGCGGTTGATCCACGACAGCACCGACAGCACGTTCAGCACGGCGCCCCCGCCGGTCGCCGCCGCGAGCTGCGGCGCGAACGCCCGCGTCACGGCGAGCGTGCCGAAGTAGTGCGTCTCCATCTCCAGGCGGATCAGGTCCATCGGCCCGTCGAGCGCCGACGCCCCCGTGCCGGACCCGGCGTTGTTCACCAGCAGCGACACGCCGCGGGCCGTCGCGGCGGCCGCGGCCACCGACGCGGGGTCGGTCACGTCGATCCGCACCGGGATCGCCCCCGGCAGGTCCACGGTCTCGGGGCGGCGGGCACCGGCGTAGACGGTGGCGCCGCGCGCGAGCAGCTCGGCGGCGAGGGAACGGCCGAAGCCGCGGTTGGCTCCGGTCACGAATGCGGTGGCGCCGTCGATCTGCATCGGGTCCTCCGGTGGGGCGATGGCTGGGTTGGCACGGCCAATCTAGCCTTCTGGGTTGGCTTTCACAAGTCAGCTAGGATGGCCACATGGATGCATCCATGAGCGAGCCGTGTGCGATCGCGCGCAGCCTCGGCGTCCTGGGCGAGCGCTGGACCTTCCTGATCGTGCGTGAGGCCCTGTGGGGCGCGACCCGGTTCGGGGAGTTCCGCGACGCCCTGGGCGTGGCGCCCGACGTGCTCAGCGCGCGCCTGGCCCGGCTGGTGGACGCCGGCGTGATGCGGAAGGTCCCCTACCAGGAGCCGGGCAGCCGCCAGCGCTGGGCGTACGAGCTCACGCCGGCGGGCCGCGACCTGCAGGTGGTGCTCGGCGCGATGCAGGGCTGGGGCGACCGCCACATCCCGCGCCCGGAGGGGCCGAGCGTCGAGCGTCGCACCGTCGACGGCGGGCGGCCGGTGCACGTGGCGTTCGTCGACGATGCGGGGCGCGAGGTGCCGCCGTCGGAGATCGAGACCATCCGGCGGGTGGCGGCGCCCGCGCGTAGGGTGGGCCCATGAGCCCACCGCGGATCGTCGTGTGCGGCGCGGGAGCGATCGGCGCGTCCGTGGCGTGGTTCCTGGCCCGGCGCGGGGCCGCGCCGCTGGTGGTGGACCGGGCCCGCCCCGGGGCGGCGGCGTCGGGTAAGGCGGCCGGCTTCCTGGCCGAGGACTGGAGCGCCGGCACCCCGCTCGACGGGCTGATGCGGGCGAGCTTCGCGCTGCACGCCGAGATCGCCGGGACGCTGGGCGCCGAGCGCATCGGCCACCGGCCCATGGACGCGCTGATGACGGCCGCGGCCGACGAGGGGTCGGTGGAGCCGTACAAGCGGATGGAGAGCCCCGACTGGCTCGACGGCAACGTCGCGGTGCACGAGGTGATCGGCGACGCGGCGACGACGGCCCAGGTGAACCCGTACGCGTTCACCACCGCGCTGGTGGAGGACGCCGTGGCACACGGGGCGACGGCGCGGACGGGGGTGGTGGAGGGGATCGACCTGGACCCGGAGTCGGGGGCGGTGACGGGCGTCGTGATCGACGGCGCCGTCGAGCCCGCCGACGCCGTGGTGCTGGCGCTCGGCCCGTGGACGTCGCAGGCGCAGCGGTGGATCGCGCTGCCCCAGGTGTTCGGGTCGCGGGGCGCGTCGGTGGTGCTGGCGGCGGACGTGCCGAACCAGGTGGTGTTCAGCGAGTTCCTGGCCCGCGACGGCCAGCGCTCGCAGCTCGAGATCTACCCCCGGCCGGGCGGCGCGGTCTACGTCAATGGGCTGTCGGAGCACGGGGCGCTTCCGGACGACCCCGACGAGATCGCCGCGATCGTGGCGTCCGGGGACGAACTGCACCGCCGCGCCGGCGTCCACTCGAGCGCGCTGCGCGACGCGGAGGTGATCGCCCGCGGCTCGTGCTACCGCCCGCTGACCGTGGACGGCATCCCCCTGATCGGCCCGGTGCCGGGCGTGCCCGGCGCGTACCTGGCCACCGCGCACGCGTCGTGGGGGATCTGCAACGCGCCCGCCACCGGCCGGATGGTTGCGGAGATGATCCTGGACGGCGAGTCGCACTCGCTGGACGCCGCGCCGTTCGCCCTGACCCGCCTGCCGGCGGGCCGGATGGCGGTCGGCGAGGGCCGGGTGGGCTAGGGCCGGACCGCCCCCGCGTAGCTCGGGTAGGTGGAGAGCTGGCTCACCTTGACCACGTCGCCGGTGTGCGGCGCGTGGACGAACTGGTCGCCGCCGAGGTAGATGCCGACGTGGTCCAGCGAGTAGAAGAACACGAGGTCGCCGGGCTGGAGGTCGTTGTAGGCCACCTGCGGGAAGGCCGCCCAGATCGCGCCGGTGTAGTGCGGCACGCTCTTGCCCACCTGCGCGTACACGTACGAGGCCAGGCCGCTGCAGTCGAAGCCGCTCGGTGAGGCCCCGCCCCACACGTATGGCACGCCCAGGTAGTTGAGCGCGAGGCGCGCGGCCGTGGCGTTGGCGCTGCCGCCCGGCACGATGGTCGTCAGGGGGACGCCGCTGGTGATCGAGTTGGACGCCTGGCGGGCCCGGGCGAGCGCCGCCGCGGCGGCGGCCTCGCGCTCGCGGCGCTCCTTCTCCTCCTTCAGCAGCCGCCGCAGGTCGGCGTCGGCGCTGGCGAAGACGGCCTTGCGCTGGCGCAGCAGCTCCTCGACGCGCCCCTTCTCGCGCGCCCGCGCCGCCACCTGGTCGGCGGCCTCCTGCCGGTCGGCCACCAGCTGCGTGCGCAGGGTCGCGAGGTCGGCCTGGTGGCGCCGCAGCCCGCTGACCACGTCGGCGTCCTGGCGGCCGATCTCGTCGAGCAGGTTCTGCTGGTCGGCCGCCTCGGTGACGCTGCCGGTCTCGAGCAGCACCTGGATGAACGAGGGCTCGGGCGTGGCGTAGAGGCGGCGCAGCCGCTCGGCCAGCAGGTCGCGGCGCGCGCTGATGTCCTTCGCCGTCTCGCGCACCTTCCGCGTGTTCTCGTCGATGCGGTCCTGCGCGAGCCCGAGGGTGTACTGGGCGCCGTTGTAGGCCTCGGCCGCCGACTCCACCTCGGCGTCGAGCTGATCCATCTGCGCCTGGATCTGCTGCAGCTCCGCGCGCTTCGCGCGGATCGCGGCGGGCGACCCGGCCGCCCGGGGCGTCGCCGGCGTCAGCAGCACGGCGGCGACGGCGAGCGACATCGCCGCCGCGATGACGGCGGCGACGAGCGATGAGCGGCTTCTCACCCGGTGGAGGTTCGCGCCCGGGTCGCCGAGCCCTTCCCGCGCGACGCCCTCCCGGGTGTCGCGGGCGGCGCGTCGGCGGTCGGGGCGGCGACCGGGTGTGGGAGGGGCGTGTCGGCGGACATGGGACCTCCGTGTCGGTATCGGCACGACGGGGCGCGCGGATACCGCCGGGGCACCCTCGGGTCCGCGTCAGCGGCCGCCCCCGGCCGGGGGCAGCAGCTCGTAGTGCTGGGTGTGGAGGCCGCGGAGGCGGTGGACCACCGGCACCGCCACGCCGTGCAGGAACGGGTGCCGGCGGGCCAGCGCCCGGCGGGCGGCGGCCGCGTCGGAGCCGTCCAGGCGGCGGGCCCGCGCGGGGATGGCGGGCGCGACGGGGTGGCCGCGGAACGTGGTGGGCGTCACGCGAACGCGCGGGTCGCGGCGCAGGCGGCGCGCCTTCCACGTCTCGGCGTAGGTCCGGAACACGGCGCGGCCGTCGTCGGTCACGGCCACGCTCACCAGGCTCTCAGCCTCGGAGCCGTCACGGCGGAACGTGGTCAGGGCGACCGTCGAGTGGTCGCGCAGGGCGTCGGAGAACATGGGGACCTCCCGGTGTCGGCGGTGCATGCACGACGGGAGGCCCCGCCGCGCTGTGACACCCGGAGGTCCGGGCGGACGTCAGGCGGGCGGGTCCTCCTGCGCGCCGTTCCCCGGCACGTCCACTCTGCGCATGCGGAACCGGCCGACCCGGAAGCCGAGCAGGCGCGCCTCGCCGTCCCAGCCGCCTTCGCCGTCCGGCACCAGCTGGTCGCGCAGCAGGCCGAAGGGGTAGACCAGCTCGGCCCGGCCGCCCTCGCCCTCGCGCACGTCGAACGGCACGCGCACCGGGCCGAGGACGTGGGTGGCCCCCTCCTCCCCGTCGATCCGCTTGTGCAGCAGCCGCAGCGGCGGCAGCAGGCCGCCCGTGCGCCGCAGGTCCCACCGCCCGTCCAAGTCGTTCATCGCTCAGCCTCCCGGTCGGGCGTCACGCTACCCCGCGGGCCCCCGGGAACGCCATCGCGGTCGTGGCGGAGGGTGTCTGAAAGGGTCCTCACACGCAGATCAGACCCGAGCCGGGAGGTTCCAGATGAGGCCCCGTGCCGTCCGTGCGCCACTCGTGGCGCTGCTGCTCGCCGCCGTCGTCGTGGCGGTCGTCGCCACGATCGCGTCGTCGGCGACGAGCCCCGCCATCCAGACGTCCACGCCGACCTCGGCGCGGCAGGTCACCAACATCGACGTCCTCCGCCAGCAGATCCGCAACTACTACGGCGACCCGCTGGGCACCGGCGTGTTCGGCCCCGACAGCAACTACGCCAGGGAGGCGTCGGCGGTCGCCGCCGCCGGCGGGCGCTTCCTGGCCCTCCGGGCGAAGCACCCGGCCACGAAGGGCCGTCCGGCGATCCTGCTGGACGTGGACGACACCGCGCTGGCCACCTGGAACTACGAGATCTTCAGCAACTGGGCGTTCAACCCGACCACCAACGGCCAGTTCGTGACCGACCAGAAGTTCCCGGCGGTGCCGGGCATGGTCGCGATGGCGACCGCGGCCGCCGGCGAGGGCTACGCCGTGTTCTTCCTGACCGGCCGCGGCGCGGCGCAGGAGCCGGCGACGCTCGGCAACCTCACCGCCGACGGCGTCGGCGAGGACGCCGGCTACCCCGTCCCGACCGCGCTCTCCGACGGGGAGGACGGCCTGTTCACCAAGCCGGCCGTCGCCGACTACCCCGAGTACCTGAAGACCGCCTGCGCCACCGAGATCGCGGCCGGCGCCTCGTGCTCGACCATCCACTACAAGTCGGCGACGCGGGAGCACATCGAGTCGCTCGGCTACGACATCGTCGCCAACTTCGGCGACCAGTTCAGCGACCTGAAGGGCGGCTTCGCCGACCGCACCTTCAAGCTCCCCAACCCGAACTACTTCCTGCCCTAGGTGCGGACGACCCGCCGGCCGAAGCAGCACCTCTCCACACGGGCGCTGCGACCGCGCTTCGCGCGGTAGGGCCGGCGGGCGAGGGCTCCGGGGGTGCTTGCAGCGTACAATCGCTGTAGGCATCCCCCGGACCGGAGGCACGCCAATGGCTGCTCCCTACGCCCACATCGCCTGCTGCTGGGACGGCTCGCCGGCCTCGGAGGCCGCGGTCGCCGAGGCGCGGCGCCTGCTGGAGGGCGGCGGCCGGCTCAGCGTGGTCCACGTCCACAGCGACCCGCCCATCTACGGCGGGATGTACGAGCCCGACCTGGGGGCGCTGCGCGAGACGGCTCGGCGCTGGTTCGCCGAGCAGGCCGCCGCCTGGCCGGGGGCGGAGGCCGTGTTCCTGGAGGGGGCCGCCACCGTCGAGATCGACGCATGGCTGGAGCAGGCGCGGCCCGACCTGGTGGTCGCGGGCGTCCACCACGGCGCCGCCCGGCGGGCGGTGCTCGGCAGCGTCACCAACCACCTGGCGCAGCACGCGCCCTGCCCCGTCCTGATCGTGCGCGCGGAGGACGATGCGTCGTGAGGATCCGCTGGTACGGCCAGTCGGCGTTCCTGCTCGACGGGCCGCCGCGGGTGCTGATCGACCCGTTCGGCCCCATGCCCGGCCTCGCCGAGCGCGGCTGGCGGTTCGACCACGCGCCCGTCGCGGACGTCGACGCCGACCTGGTGCTGGTGACCCACGAGCACCGCGACCACAACCACGTCGCCGGGGCGGCGGGGACACCGCACCTCCTGCGCTCGCTGGCCGGCACGTTCCCGGACACGCCCGCCGGCGAGGTGACCGGCGTCGCGTCCGAGCACGACGCCGAGGGCGGCACGCGCCGCGGCCACAACGTGATGTATCGGCTCACCCTCGACGGCCTGCGGGTGGCGCACCTCGGCGACCTGGGGCAGGCGGAGATCCGGCCGGAGCAGGTCCGCGCGCTGGGAGCGGTCGATGTGCTGTTCATCCCGGTCGGCGGCGGCCCCACGGTCGGCGGGCAGGCCGCCGCCGCGGTGGTGCGCGCGCTGCGGCCGCGGCTGGTGGTGCCGATGCACCACCGCACGCCGCTCGTCGACTTCCTGGACCCGCCCGACGCGTTCCTCGACGCGCTCGGCGCCCGCACGGTGTCCGTCGACGCCGGCGAGGCCGACGCCGGCGGCCACCTGGGCACGGCTGACGACCCGGTGGTGCTGCTGCTCCGGGCGCCCGGCGCGTAACACCCACCGGGGTTCCGCGGGGCGGTCCGGGGCCGCCGCTATCGTGGCGCCGCCCGACTCCGGCCCGGTGGGGACGCCGCGCGGCTCAGGTCCGCGGGCACCGGGTCGACAGCAAGATCACCGTGCACACGGCCACCACCGCCCTCACTCACGACCGCGGCCTGGGAACGATCCGGTCGTTCCGCCACCCCCTCGCCGACGGCGCCGCGACCACGGTCCACGCGGCCGTCTACGACCGCGCCGCCGCGACGCTGGAGGTGGTGGCGATGGCGCCCGCCGAGCACCTCGCCGCGTGGTGCGCCCGCAACGAGGTGGCCGACGCGATCGTGGGCGGCTTCTTCGTGACCCCCGTCGGCACGCCGCTCGGCGAGCTCTGGGTCGGCGGCGAGCGCCGCGACACCACCCCGTTCGACGCCCCGTGGGGCGCGGTGCGCTCGTGCGTCGCGATCGACGGCGACCGCATCGGCCTGGGGCCGCGCGACATGTTCCCGCTCCGGCCCGCGGGCGACCTGCTGCAGGCGGGGCCGCTGCTGGCCCGCGACGGGGCGCTCGCGGGCGCGGCCGTCGACGATCGCGAGGGCTTCAGCGCCGGCAGCGTCCAGTTCGACTCCGACATCCGCGACGGGCGCCACCCGCGCGCCGCCCTCGGGGTCGACGGCGCGCGGATCATCGCCGTGGTGTGCGACGGCCGCGGCGACGACGAGGCCGGCCTGTCGATGCCGGAGCTCGCCGCGCTGATGCTGCACCTCGGAGCGCGCGACGCGATCAACCTGGACGGCGGCGGCTCGGCGACGCTGGTCGCCGGCGGCCGCATGCGCAACCGCCCGCGCGGGGCCTGGGGCGTCGACCTGGTGGGCGGGCGGCCGCTGGCGACCGCCCTGGCGGTCCGCCCGCGGACCCCCGGTCAGCGCCGGGCGGGCGCCGCCACCGCCGCGTAGCGATCCTCCACCCGTCGGGCCAGCGCCGGCCACGCGAAGCGCTCCAGCACATGGGCCCGCCCCGACGCGCCGCGCCGGGCCCGCTCGGCGGCGTCGGCCGCGGCCTGCACCAGCGCGTCCGCCAGCGCCCGCTCGTCGTCGGGCGGCACCAGCCACCCCGAGCGGTCCGGCGACCGCGGGTCGGCGTCGATGAACGTGGGCGGCGCACCCGCGCGGCACGCGATGGGCGGCACCCCCATGGCCATCGCCTCCACATAGGCCAGGCCGAAGCGTTCCTCCACCGAGGGGACGGCCATGACGTCGGCGGCGGCCAGCGTCCCCGGCAGCGTCTCGTGCGGGCGCCACCCGGCCAGGAACACCTCGCGGCCCCACGGCGAGCGGCGGATCGCGTCCGCGGGGTGCTCGCCCTCCCACTCGCCGGGGAACCCGCCCCACAGCACCAGCGGCAGCGGCCGGCCCAGGCGGTCGCGCGCCCGGGCGTGGGCCCGCACCAGCAGCGCCGCCCGCTTCACCGCGGTGAACCGGCCCACGAACACCACGGCGGGCGCGGCCGGGTTGTACAGCGGGGCGAGGTCGGCGGGCACGTACGCGACGCTCCCGGGCCGGGGGTCCTCCGGGCTCCAGCCCGCGGGGTCGTCGACCAGCAGCCGCCGCCACAGGTCGTCGCGCTCGGCCCGGGGCGCCCGGTGCCCGTCGAACTCGGCGGGGTCGATGCCGTTCGGGATCACGTCGATCGCGTCCCGGTCGAGCCCCAGGTGGGCCACCGCGGAGGCGGCGGAGGCGTCCGACGACGCGATCACCGCCGCCGACCGGGCCGCCCACCGGCGCATCCGGGAACGCCACGCGGCGCCCTGCGGCCACGGCGCCCCCGTCGCGAGGCGGTCGAGCATGAGCAGCTCGGTTCCGTGCAGGTGCGTCACCGCCGGCAGGTCCGGCCGCAGGCGGGCGAGGGCCTCGTGGACGGGGGTCAGGTGGTGAAGGTGCACGACCTCCACGTCGTCGAGCACCCCGGGGGCGGCGAGGATGCGGGACCACTCCTCCACCAGGTGGCCGTAGACGTCGTCGCCGAGGGCGGCCAGCACGCGGTCGGGCGCGCCGGGGCGGTCCTCGTACGACGGGTGGAAGGGGGGCGAGGCCCGCATCGGGTCGGGTGCGGCGGCCGCCGCGTCGTAGGACACCGGCACCACGTCGAGCCCGGCGAAGAACGTGGCGGCGTTCCCCGCGTCCCCGGGGGCGCCGAGCGAGCCGCTCACGATCCGCGGCCGCCAACCCGACGGCCCGGCGTCGATGGCCCGCGCCAGCGCGCGTACCACCTGGGCCGACCCGCCCCGCGGGAAGAACATGAGCACCTGGAGGGCGACCGGCCCCGCCACGGCCCGGCTCAGGCGGTGACGCGCCAGAAGCGCGCCTCGAAGGGCTCCGGGTCGCGGGCCGGCAGGTCGCGCTCGACGATCACGTGCACGCGCCCCCGGGCCGCGAGCGCCTCGAGGACGCCCAGCAGCTCGTCCGGCGTCAGGTCGGGGACCTCGGCGCGGGCGCGCTCGTACAGCACCGCCTCGCGCACGGGCTCGCCCGCCCGGCGCAGGTGCCCCTCCACGGCCTGTGCGACCTGGTCGTCCCGCTCGGCCATGCGCCCCTCCCGGGTCCGGTGTGCGGTCTCACGAGTGTCACAGGTCTACCCCGAGACGGCCGGATCGGCACGACCGCCGGTGACGAGGTCATCGGCGGCGGCGGGGCGGACGCAGGATGAGGACCTCCGTGGCGCCGCGCTGGAACTCGTAGTCGACCCGGCGCACCTCGGTGGCGACGCCCTCCGCCTCGACCATGCGGCGGAGCGCGTCGATCCGGGGGTGCCGGACGTAGGCGGTGTCGATCAGGGGGTACAGGCGCACCTCCTCCGACGCCACGCGCAGCAGCTCGCGCAGGCCCGCCTCGTGGTCGGCGTCGTCCAGGTGGTCGGGGTACGTGAACAGCAGGTAGCCCGACAGGACCAGCCGGAAGGCGTCGTCGGCGAACGGCAGGTCGGGGAGGGCCGCCTCGACGTAGCGCCCGTCGGGGCCGGCGAAGTCCTCGGCGAACCGGTCGAGCGCCGCGCCCCGGCGGGCCACCAGGTCGTCGACCCCGTCGAAGAACGTCCAGACGTACGAGTCGCGGTTCTCGTCCAGGTAGCGCAGGCCGCGCGCGAAGCCGGACTTGGCGCCCTCGACCAGCTCCCGCGGGGGCGTGCCGTAGACGGGGTCGGCGCTCACCGCCCGCCCTCCGCGGTCGCGCACCTCGGCGGCGAACGAGCCGGCGCCGCCGGGACAGTCGAGCACCGGCCCCGCCAGGATCTCCCCGTCGGTGAGCCCGAACATCGCCCGGTACTCGTCGTACGGGCGGCTGCTCACGATGATGTCGCCGAGACCGCGCGCGCGCGCCATGACGGCGAGGCTATCCGGCGGGCGCGTCACGAGCCGCGCAACGGCGGCGAGCCACCCGGCCCGCAGAGCTCCGGGTGCCAGCGGGCGAAGTGCTCCAGGTGCTGCTCGGTGAGCGCGCCCGGCGGGTAGAAGCGCGCGTAGAAGTCGGGGTCGGCGTGCTGCGCCTGGACGGTGAGGCGCTGGTACATGGGGTCGATGTAGGCGGGGAAGCGGCCGAACGTGTCGTGAACGTACTGGCAGTAGCGCTTGACCAGCTCGACGGTGTCCGCGTGCGGCCGCGGGACCGCCCCCACGACCGCGTCGGGCGCGAGGTACGGCTTGGGGACGTCGTCGTCGAACGCCGACCACTTCACCGCCATGAACGCATCGACCGCCTCGTGCATGTCGGCGTGGTACGGCGGGGTGAACGCCTCGAACAGGCCGTCGCGTCCCACCGGGCAGGAGCCCCCGTCGGCGGCCTCCACGAACCGGAAGCCCAGGCCGGGGACGTCGCCGCCGCCCATCACGAACCTCGCGAGGTAGCCGGTGAACGTCCAGCCGCCCAGTCCGAGCGCCTGGAGGGCGAGGTTCACGTTCTGGCAGATGAACGCCTGCTCGACCACGAGCATCGACAGCACCCGCTGCTCCAGGTCCACGATCCCCATCCGCCGCGCGGGGTCCAGCCGGCCCGAGGCCAGCGCGTCGTCGAGCCCCGCCGAGCGCCCGCCGCGGGTCTCGTCCACCAGCGAGAAGCCGTAGCTGCGCGACAGGTAGATGAAGAGCAGGTTGATGTACTCGAGCGTCGTGTTCGTGACGGGGATGAACAGCGTCGTCCCCGGCTGGTTCGCGTTCCACTGGTTGAAGTCGAAGAGCCCGGGGAGCGTGGTCGGCAGCTGCGCCCGCCCCTCCGACAGCCGCACCCGTGCCCGGCGGTGCTGGTCCAGGATCGCGGCGATCTGCGCGTCGCGGTCCAGGCCGGAGAGGGTCGCGATCTCCCCCGGCTCCGGGACGAGGTCGAACATCCGCAGCATGTGGAGGCCGTCGTCGTTGGTGAAGAACAGCTCGGTGCCGTGGTTGGAGCAGGAGCTGGGCCAGGTGCGGGTGGTCCACTGCACCAGGGTGCTCATGCCGCGCACCGGATCCAGGTCGCCCAGGTTGAGCCCCGTCAGGCCCGTGGCGGCGGTGCACACGAGCGCCTCCTCCAGCTCGTCGAGCGGCACCGGCGCGTACGGGCTCTCGTACGCCAGGACGTCGGACCCGACGGTCATCCCCAGGCCCACGCGGCGGCTCTTACGGTCGGCGACGGTCTGGAAGAACGGGTAGGCCAGGGCGTCGCCCAACCCCGGTGGGGCGAGCGCGGCGTCGATCGACGGGCGGGCGTGGGCGTGACCGGCCACAGGGGCTCCTCTCCGGGTACGCGGAACCCCACCGTGCCGACGCGGGGCGGCGCCCGGCATCCGGGCATACCCTGATGCCGAGGAGAGGAGGCCGCAGTGGCCGCAGAGACGGAGACGGGCGCCGCGCGCGCCGGGCAGGTGCGGGTGGGGCCGTACACGGTCAACCGCCTCGGCTTCGGGGCCATGCGGCTCACGGGGCCGGGGATCCTGGGCGAGCCGGAGCGGGTGGACGAGGCGCGCGCCGTGCTGCGCCGGGCACTCGAGCTGGGCGTCAACCTGATCGACACCGCCCACTCCTATGGGCCGGAGGTCAGCGAGCGCCTGATCGGAGCGACCCTGCGCCCGTACCCGGACGACCTGGTCATCGCCACCAAGAGCGGCCTGGCCCGCTCGGCCCGCGGGGGCTGGTACCCGGACTGCCGGCCCGAGGTGCTGACGCGCGAGTGCGAGCGCAGCCTCGAGCTGCTGGGCCTCGACGCGATCCCCCTGTTCCAGCTCCACACGGTCGACCCGGACGTGCCCTACGAGGAGTCGGTGGGCGCCCTGGTCGACCTCCAGCGCGCGGGCAAGATCGTGGCGATCGGCGTCTCGAACGTGAACGCGTCCCAGCTGGAGCGGGCGATGGCCGTGGCCGACGTCGTGTCGGTGCAGAACCGGCTGCCCGCCGGGGAGGACCGCCAGGACGCGGTACTCGCGATCTGCGAGCGCGAGGGCATCCCGTTCCTGCCGTGGTTCCCGCTCGGCGCCGGCCGCCTGGCCCGCGGCGGGCGCGAGGGGCTCGACGGGCCCGGCACACCCGCCCAGCGCGCCATCGCCTGGCTGCTGCGCCGATCGCCCGTGATGCTGCCGATCCCCGGGACGTCGTCGGTCGCGCACCTCGAGGAGAACATCGGGGCCGTCGACCTGCTGGAGGACGGGCGATGAGCCGCATCGGGCTGGGCTGCATGGGGATGAGCGAGTTCTACGGCGGCGCCCGGGAGCCGGAGGCGATCGCCACGATCCACCGCGCACTGGACCTGGGCGTCGCGATGCTCGACACGGCCGACAGCTACGGGCGCGGCCATAACGAGCGCCTGGTGGGTAGGGCCATCGTGGGCCGCGACGACGCGGTGGTGGCCACCAAGTTCGGCATCGTCCGCGGCGAGGACGGGTCGATCCGGGGGCTGAACGGCCGGCCGGAGTACGTCGCCGCCACCGTCCGCGGCTCGCTGGAGCGCCTCGGCCGGGAGCGGATCGACCTCCTCTACTGCCACCGCATCGACCCCGAGGTGCCGCTGGAGGAGACGGTCGGGGCCATGGCGCGGCTGGTGGAGGAGGGCCTGGTGGGCGCGATCGGCCTGTCGGAGGTCACCGCCGCGCAGCTGCGGCGGGCCCACGCGGTCCACCCGGTCGCGGCCGTCCAGTCCGAGTACTCGCTCTGGTCGCGCGACCCCGAGGCGGAGGTGCTGCCGGCGGCCCGCGAGCTGGGCATCCGCCTCGTGGCGTTCAGCCCGGTGGGGCGGGGGATGCTGACGGCGTCGGCCGGGCCCGCCGAGAGCTTCGGCCAGGACGACCTGCGCCGCAGCATCCCCCGCTTCCAGGGCCAGAACTACGTCACCAACCGGCTCCTGGTGGACGAGCTGGAGGCGATGGCCGCCGAGCGCGGCATCACCACCGCGCAGCTCAGCCTGGCGTGGCTGCTGCGCCAGGGCGAGGAGATCGTGCCCATCCCCGGCACGCGCACCGTCGGCCACCTGGAGGAGAACATGGCCGCCGCCGACGTCGCGCTCGACGACGACGACGTCGCGCACCTGTCGGCGCTGTTCGCCCCGGAGCGCATCGCGGGGGGCCGGCGGCCCGCCGCGGCGAGCGCGATCGACCCGAAGGGCTAGCGGAGCGCCTCGCGCCAGGTATGGCGCGGCGCCCAGCCGAGCGCCCGGGCGCGGCCGTTGTCGGCCCCGCGGGCCCACGGCGCCCGGTCGTCCTCCACCGGGGGCGGCGGGGCCCCGACGGCGGCGCAGAACGCGGGCACCCAGACGTGGCCGGCCACGGGATCGTCGTCGCACACGTTCACCGCGCCGCCCGGCCAGCCCAGCGCCTGCACGGTGGCCGCTGCGGCGTCGTCCACGTGGACGAAGCTTGTGACGTCCCCGGTGGCCGTCAGGCGCCCGGCGCGGGCGTCGGCGGCCCGCGCGCCGTCCGGGACGAACCAGGTGCCGGGGCCGATGAACATCCCGTAGCGCAGCACCACCCACTCGGGCAGCGCCTGGACGGCCTGCTCCAGCGCCGCCACGCCCCGGACGGTGGCGCGCCGGGGCCCGTCGGCGTCCACGTCGAGCGGCGTCGCCTCGTCGGCGGGGCCGTCGCCGGGCGCGTAGCACCAGGCCACGCTCTGGGCCACGATCCGCCGCGCCCCGGCGGCGCGCGCCGCGTCGACCAGGTTGCGGGTGCCCTCCGCCCGCATCCGCGCGTTGGCGTCGAGGTCGTACGCCGCGAGGTCGGTGAGCTGGTGGATCACCACGGCGGGTCGCGCCGCCGCCATCGCCGCGTGCAGCGCGCCCCGGTCGAAGACGTCGACCACCACCGGCTCGGCGCCCAGCGCGCGCAGCGGCTCGGCGCGGTCGGCGCGGCGCGTCATCGCGGTCACCGGGTGGCCGGCCGCCACCAGCAGCGGGATGAGCCGGCGCCCGATGACGCCCGTCGCCCCGGCCAGGAACACGGGGGCGCCGTGTGGGGGTACCGAGGTGTCCATGGCGGTGGTCATCGGCACTCAGGGTGGCAGTACGGCACGGGAAGGGCCGCTTCCATCCGGCGCGGCTGCCCCAGCGGGCCTGGCTGGAGCACCACGCGGGGCGGTTCGCGACGGTCGAGGTCAGCGCGACGTTCGACCGCCTGCCGGCGCCGTCGACCGCCGAGGCGTGGGCCGGCCGGGTGCCCGAGGGGGGCTCCGCCCGACCCGGGTGCCCGGGCCGCGCGAGACGCCCGGCGGCTGACGGGCAGAATGCGCCGATGGACGACGACCGCGCACTGGCCCGCTTCCGCGGCGACGCGATGGCGCGGGCCGGCGCCCGCGACCTGGCCGCCCTGGCGGCGTCGCCGGCGGCGCTGCGCCTGGAGCCCGACCTGCTGGCGGTGCTGCGCCTGCGCCTGGGCCTGGACCGCAGCCCCGCGCGGCCCCGCACCCGGGCCGAGGTGGCCGAGGCGCTCGGTCTCGGCGGGGCCCGCGTCGAGGAGATGGTCGCCGCCCTCGAGGAGGACGTGATCGCCGAGCTCGGGGGCCCCGCCGGGCCCTGACGCCTAGGCTCTGGACATGAGGATCCTGATCTCCGGCGGCGGGATGGCGGGGCTGGTGCTGGCGCGGGGCATCCAGCACCGCGGCGGCGACGTGGCGATCATCGAGCGGGCCGCGCCCGACCGTCGCATCCCGGGGCCCATCATGCTGCCGTTCCAGGCGTACGACGCACTGGAGGAGATCGGGGTGCTCACGCCGATCCGCGCCGCGGGGATCGACGTCCCGCCCCTGCGCGACGGCTGGCCCGTGTCGATCTCGGTGCCGCGGCAGACGGTGGTGGAGGAGCTGCGCGAGGGGCTCGAGATCCTGTGGGAGCACGAGCTCGTGGACCTGCTTCGCGACGGGGACCGTGTCGTGGGGGCCCGCCTCCGCACCCCGGAGGGCGAGCGCGACCACCCCGCCGAGCTGGTGGTCGGCGCCGACGGCACCGGGTCGCGGGTGCGCGAGCTGGCGGGCATCACCGCCGACCTGCGCCTGGCCGACACCGCGTTCGTCTCGTTCCGCAGCCCCGTCCACGCCCCCGAGCCCTTCTCGATCGCGTTCCTCAGCGACGGCCGCCAGGTGACGCTGCTCGACTGGGCCGAGGGGAGCGCCGGCGGGTGGCAGATCGACCGCGTCCCGGGCGGCGCCGAGGAGGCCCTGGCCCCCGGCATCGACGCGTTCCGCGAGGCCTACCTGCGGCTGCTGCCCCAGGGCGCGGAGGTGCTCGCCCCCCTCACCGACGACGACCTCGGCTACCGCGAGGTCACCGAGGTGCGCTGCGAGGAGTGGTGGCGCCCCGGCGTGGCGCTCATCGGCGAGGCCCTGCACGCCATGAACCCGGAGGTGGGCATCGGCTCCGGCCTGGGGATGGGCGACGCGCAGGCCCTCGCGATCGCGGTGAGCCAGAACCCGGACGACCCGGACGCGGCGTGCCGCTCGTACGAGCACTGGCGCCGCCCCGCCATCGCGCCGTACCTGGCGGTCGGCGGCACCGCGTCGAAGGTCTACGCCACCGGCCGTCCGCCCGAGCACGAGCGGTGGCCGCCGGCGTGAGCCCCGCGGCCTAGCGCGGCGGCACGGCGGGGACCTCGCCTGGAGCCCGGCCGAAGACGATCTCCGTGACCAGGGCGGCGAGGAAGCCGAGCAGCGAGAGGGCGGTGGACGGGCGCATCGGGGGCCTCCATGGGGGCGACTGGGGACGCCCGCCACGCTATGTCCGCCCTCTCACGGGATCGTCACGCGGGAGGATGCACCGCCCTGGTCCCCGGGGGTGATCTTCGGCCGCCGGCCGTCATCCCGGGGGAGTACGCGGGTCAGCCGGGAGGCGCCCCGTCCCGGGCCGGCACGAGGATGGTGGTGACCATGTGCTGCACCTCCTCGTCGCGCTGGTTGAGTGTGCGGACCCGCATGCGCACCACGCCGCGGGGGGCGCCGCTGCGCGACGGCCGCACCTCCAGCACCTCGCCCTCCAGCCGCAGCCGGTCGCCCGGCACGAGCGGCCCCCAGCGCATGTCGTCGACGCCGAGGCCCACGGTCCCCCCGGCCACCATCGGGCCGTGGTCGACCCACAGGCGCATCGTGATCGCGGCGGTGTGCCAGCCGCTGCCGACGTGGCGGCCGAACACCGACCCGGGGCCGGCGGCGGGGTCGGTGTGGAACGGCTGCGGGTCCCAGTCCCGCGCGAACGCGACGATCTCGGCCTCGCTGATCTCCCGCTCCGGGGTGGTGAACCGGTCGCCCGGACGGAAGTCCTCCAGATGCACGTGCGGATGGTGTCACGAATCGGCTGGCCGTCCCGTCTCCTCTCCAGAAGCATGTCCGGAAAGGAGACAGTCATGAGGATCTTCGTCGCCGGGGCCACCGGCGCGCTGGGGCGCCAGCTGCTCCCCCGCCTCGCGGAGCGCGGGCACGAGGTGACCGGGATGACGCGCAGCCCGGGGAAGCAGGACCTGGTGCGCGCGCTGGGCGCGGAGCCGGTCGTCGCCGACGCCCTCGACCCCGAGGCGGTGGCCCGCGCCGTGGCGGTCGCCGAGCCCGAGGTGGTCGTGCACCAGCTCACGGCGATCCCCGCGCACCTCGACCTGAGGCACTTCGAGCGCGACTTCGCGCTCACCAACCGCCTGCGCACCGAGGGGACCGACCACCTGCTGTCGGCCGCCCGGGCCGTGGGCGCGCGGCGGTTCGTGGCCCAGAGCTACGCGCCGTCCATCTTCGCCCGCGTCGGCGCGCCCGTGAAGTCGGAGGACGACCCGCTCGACGAGCACCCGCCCCGGCAGATGCGGACGGGGGTCGCGGCGATCCGCCACCTCGAGCGCGCCGTGCTGGGCGCCGACGACCTCGGCGGCGTCGTCCTCCGGTACGGCGGGTTCTACGGCCCCGGCACGTCACTGAGCCTGGGCCCGGAGGGCGTGATGGTCGAGGCCATCAGGGAGCGGAAGGTGCCGCTGGTGGGCGACGGCGCCGGGGTGTGGTCGTTCATCCACATCGAGGACGCCGCCGACGCCACCGTCGACGCCATCGAGGGCCACGGCCGCGGCGTCTACAACGTGGTGGACGACGAGCCGGCGACGGTGTCCCAATGGCTGCCCGCCGCCGCCGCGGCGCTCGGCGCGCCCGCCCCGCGGCACGTGCCGCGCTGGGTCGCCCGCCTGTTCGCGGGGGAGGCGGCCACGGTGATGATGACCGAGGCGGTGGGGGCGTCGAACGCCAAGGCCAAGCGCGAGCTGGGCTGGCGGCCCCGCCACGCCACCTGGCGCGACGGCTTCGCCACGGCCCTGTAGCCGTGGCCACGCAGGAGCTCCTCCAGGAACTGCGGCCCGGGGCGTTCGCGATCGCCTACCGCATGACGGGCAGCGTGAGCGAGGCCGAGGACATCGTGCAGGAGGGCCTCCTGCGCCTGCACCGGGCCCTCGAGGACGGCCGGGAGCTGGCCTCGCCGCGGGCGTACCTCTCCACCGTGGTCACGCGGCTCTCCATCGACGCGCTGCGGTCGGCCCGCGCCCGCCGCGAGACGTACGTGGGCGAGTGGCTCCCGGAGCCGATCGTCACCTCCGGCCAGGACGACCCCGTCCGCCACGCCGAGACCGCCGACTCGCTCTCGCTCGCGTTCCTGGTGGTGCTGGAGACGCTGTCGCCGGAGCAGCGGGCGGCCTTCCTGCTGCACGACGTGTTCGACTACCCCTACGACCGCATCGCCGAGATCATCGGCAAGAGCGCGCCGGCGGCCCGCCAGCTGGCCACGCGGGCGCGGCGGCACGTGGCCGACCGGCGCCCCCGCTACGAGGCGTCGCGGCCGGCCCGCGACGAGCTGGCCCTGCGCTTCCTGCAGGCGGCGCAGGAGGGCGACATGGCGGCGCTCGAGTCGATGCTCGCCGAGGACGTGGAGTTGCACGGCGACGGCGGCGGCCGCGCGCCCGCCCTCGCCCGTCCCCTGTTCGGGCGGCGACGGGTGGCCGGGGCGCTGTCGGCCTGGCTCGGCCTTGTCGAGCGCGCCGGGGGTCTCGGCAGCGAGCTGGTGGATGTCAACGGGGAGCCCGGCGTCCTCGTCCGCGACGCCGACGGCGCCGTCCTGGCGGTCTGGGCGATCGGCATCGCCGGCGACCGGGTGCAGTCGATCCGCTCCGTCGTGAACCCCGACAAGCTCGGGCACCTCGGTCGCGTGGGCGCCATCACGGACGTCCTGGAGCGAGCCCGGCGAAAGCCGCCGCCGCGCGGCTAGGCCAGGACGTCGAGCCGGGCGGCGGAGGCGAGCAGCGCCTGGGAGGCGGCCGCCTGCATCACGGCGTCGGTCGGCGAGGCCGCCGGGACGGGCCGCGCCTGGTCCAGCACCTTCGCCAGCATCGCGATCTGCACCGATCCGGCGGCGCTGGTGGCGGAGAGGCCCACGTCCCCCCTATC
Organism: Thermoleophilia bacterium; assembly: GCA_050250915.1. Lineage (GTDB taxonomy): Bacteria > Actinomycetota > Thermoleophilia > Miltoncostaeales > Miltoncostaeaceae > Miltoncostaea. The sequence goes on along the minus strand of JBFWNT010000001.1, from coordinate 218,889 downwards.
GGCATGGGCGTCCCCGGTCCGTAAGCTCCGCGCGTGGGTCGCGAACCGGCGCAGGCGTGGCTGATGGACATGGACGGCGTCCTGGTGCACGAGGAGCGCGCCGTCCCGGGCGCCGACGCCTTCATCGGGCGGCTCCGAGAGCTGGGCCGGCCGTTCCTGGTGCTGACCAACAACTCGATCTACACGCCGCGCGACCTGGCGGCGCGGCTGCGCGCCAGCGGCCTGGACGTACCGGAGGAGGCCATCTGGACGTCGGCGCTCGCGACCGCCGCCTTCCTGGCCGACCAGCGGCCCCGCGGGACGGCCTTCGTGATCGGCGAGTCGGGCCTCACGACCGCCCTGCACCAGAGCGGCTACACCATGACGGAGCGCTCGCCCGACTACGTGGTGCTGGGCGAGACCCGCTCGTACAGCCTGGAGCGCATCACCCTGGCGATCCGCCTCATCGCGTCGGGCGCGCGCTTCATCGCCACCAACCCCGACCCGATCGGCCCCACGCCGGCCGGGCCGGTGCCCGCGACGGGTGCGGTGGCCGCGCTCATCAGCCGCGCGACCAACGTGCAGCCGTACTACGTGGGCAAGCCGAACCCGCTGATGATGCGGTCGGCGCTCAACGCCATCGACGCGCACTCGGACTGCACCGTGATGATCGGGGACCGGATGGACACCGACATCGTGGCCGGCCTGGAGGCGGGGCTCGAGACGATCCTGGTGCTCACCGGCGTCACGATCGAGGAGGAGATCGACCGCTTCTCGTACCGGCCGTCGCGCGTCGTCACATCGGTCGCCGACCTGGTGGACGAGCTGGGCTGACGCCGGGCGATCGGGGTAGCGTGGCGGCACCGGACCCCACGCCCCTGGAGGCCCCCGTGCCCACGGACCGCACCCCGCTCCTGCTCATCCACGGCGCCTGGCTCAGCTCGGAGAGCTGGGAGACGTTCGCCGGGTTCTTCGCCTCGAAGGGCTACGACGTGACCGCGCCGGAATGGCCGCGCAAGCAGATGGGGGCCGCGGCGCAGCGCGAGAGCAGCGACGACATCGCCGACCTCGGGGTCGAGGAGATCGTCGACCACTACGCCGCGATCGTCGAGGCGATGGACGCGCCGCCCGTGATCATGGGGCACTCCTTCGGGGGCCTGTTCACCGAGCTGCTGCTCGACCGCGGCCTCGGGCGCGCCGGGGTGGGGCTCAGCCCCGCGGCGCCGAAGGGGGTCATGCGCCTGCCGTTCTCGCAGCTCAAGTCCGCGGCGCCGGCGCTCGCCCACCCGTCGAAGCGGCACGGCGTGGTGCCCCTCGACCTGGACGAGTTCACGTACGCGTTCGTCAACACGTGGCCGGCGGACGCGGCGAAGGACGCGTACGAGCGGTACTGCGTCCCCGAGACCGGGCGGATCTTCTACGAGGCGGGCTTCGCCAACCTGCGCCTCCACGCCCCGACCGAGGTCGACTACCACCGCGAGGGCCGCGCCCCGATGCTCCTCGTGGGCGCCGAGCAGGACCACACCGTCCCCGCCAGCGTCGTCCGCTCCCAGCATAAGAAGTACGACGGCGGCCCCTCCCCGGTGGAGTACGTCGAGTTCGCCGGCCGGCCGCACCTGTCCATGACGGGCGACGGCTGGGAGGAGATCGCCACGCACATCGCCGGCTGGCTCGAGCGGAACGGCGCGTGACCGGCGACGGCCCCCGCTTGGAGACGGCGCGCCTCACGCTCCGGCCGCCGCAGCTGGACGACCTGGACGGCTGGGCGGAGTTCCAGGCGGACGAGGAGAGCACCCGCTGGATCGGCGGCGTCAAATCCCGGTCGGAGTCGTGGCGCGGGCTGATGCAGGTGGCCGGGTCGTGGTCGCTGCTCGGGTTCGGGATGTTCTCCGTGCTGGAGCGCCACACGGGCCGCTGGGTGGGCCGGGTGGGGCCGCTGCACCCCGACGGCTGGCCGGGCGACGAGGTGGGCTGGGGCATCGCCCGCGACGCGTGGGGCCGCGGCTACGCCACCGAGGCGGCGGCCGCGGCGATGGAGTGGTCGTTCGACGTCCTCGGCTGGCGGGAGATCATCCACTGCATCGACGAGGGCAACACCGCGTCGGAGAGGGTGGCCGAGCACCTGGGCTCGCGGCGCCTGCGCACCGCCCGGCTGCCGCCGCCGGTCGAGGTGGACATCGTCGTCTGGGGCCAGACGCGCGACGAGTGGCGCGCCCGGCCCCGCTGACGACGCGACCCGGCGCTACTCCGTCGCCGGCGGCTTCGGCTCGCCGCGCTGGGCCAGCTGCAGCTCCCGGTCGGCGCCGGGGACGCCCGCCGCGAGCTGCCGGGTGCGCTCGCGCTCCGCGTTGAGCTCCACCCCCAGCAGCAGCGCCAGGTTGGTGAGCCACAACCACACCAGCAGCACCACCACGCCGCCGAGCGTGCCGTAGGTGCGGTCGTACGACCCGAAGTTTGCGACGTAGAACGCGAACGCCGCCGAGGCGACCGCCCAGACCGCCAGCCCGACGATCACGCCGGGCAACACGCCCCGGATGCCGCGCTGGCGCACGTTGGGGGTCGCCCAGAACAGCAGGAGCAGCAGCCCGACCACCAGCAGCGCCAGCACCGGCCACTTGGCGATGTCCCACACCAGCAGGGCGGTGCCGCCCAGGCCGACCTCGTCGCCGATCGCCGAGACGACCGGCCCGGTCAGCACGATCGCGAGGGCGACGACGGTGATCATGACCACCATCACCACCGTCACCAGGATCTGCTGGGGACGCAGCTTCCAGAACGGCCGGCCCTCGCGCGTCTCGTACACCACGTTGGCCGCGCGCCCGAACGCGCCGACGTACCCCGACGCACCCCAGAGCGCGCCGAGCACACCCAGGATCAGCGCGACCCCGGCCGCGCCCTGGTTGGAGGTGATCGAGTCGATCGGGCCTGACAGCGTGTCGGCCGCCGACTGCGGCGCCAGGTTGAGGATCACGTCGGTGATCGTCTGGGGGCTGGCGAACAGCCCGATGAGCGACGACACCGCGATGAGCGCGGGGAACAGCGACAGCAGGCCGTAGTAGGTCAGCGCCGCCGCCCAGTCGGTCAGGTCGTCCTCGCGGAACTCCGACCAGGTGCGCTTCAGTGTCCCCGTCCACCCGGTGTCCCTCGAGACCCCGGTCGGCCGCAGCTCACGCCGCGGCGGGTTGCGGGTGACCGCACCGCCGTGCGACCCGGTCGGGTCCCGGACCTCGCTCACGTCATGGCCTGCCGCTGCTGCTGGTGCCGGCGGTTCCTCCGGAGCCGCCGCAGCACGAACGGCGCCACGATCGGCGCGAGTCGCCTCGCCCACTTCCACATCTCGTCCTCCTCGTCGTCAGGGTCGGGTTTCCCCGCCCTGAGCGGGTCAAACCGGCAGGTGCGCGCGCGGGACCGGCGAAGTCGGACGGACGACCATGCGCCCCCGCCTCCCCACGGCCGTCGTCGCCGCCGCCGTCGCGGCCGCCGCCGCGGGCGCCGTCACGGCGCCCGCCGGGTCCGCCGCGCAGCGCCCGCCGCCCTTCGCCGAGTCGGGCGTGCTGACCGTCGGCGCCCACGGCCCCGCGGTCCGGGCCCTCCAGCGCGAGCTGCGCTCCCGCGGCATCCGCGTGACCGTCGACGGCCGCTTCGGCCCGGGCACCCGCCGCGCCGTCGCGCGCCTCCAGAAGCGCATGGGCCTGCGCATCAACGGCCTGGTCGACCGCCCCCTGCTCTGGTGGCTCGGCATCTCGGTGTGCGACCTCCCGGGCCCCACCACCGCCCGCGGCGCCGCCGCCGGCCGCCTGCGGATGGGCGCCTACGGCCCGCAGGTCTGCGTCCTGCAGCGCCGCCTCGCGCGCGCCGGCTTCACGGTGGGCGTCGACGGCGGGTTCGGCCCCCAGACCCGGGCCGCCGTCCGCACGGCCCAGCGCCGCTTCGGCATGCGCCCCACCGGCGTCTCCGGCCCCACCCTGCTCGCGCGTCTGCGCCGCGGCGGTCCGGCGGCCGGGCAGGTGAAGGGCACCACCCTGAAGGTGGGCTCGCGCGGCGTCCGCGTCCAGAAGCTCCAGGTGGCGCTCATCCGCAAGGGCTTCGACGTGGACGTCGACGGCGAGTTCGGCCCCGCCACCCGCCGCGCCCTGATCCGCTGGCAGCGCCGAGCCGGCGTCCAGGCCGACGGACGCGCGACGCCCGACGTGCTGCGCCGCATCGGCGCCGGCAAGCCGAGCCGCCTGCTGGCGTTCCCGGTGCAGGGCCCGCACGGCTTCTCCGACGACTTCGGCGCCCCGCGCCACCAGGGCAAGCACGAGGGCAACGACATCCTCGCCCCCATGCGCACCCCGGTCGTGGCCGTCGCCAACGGCGTGATCGCGCAGATGACGCGCAAGGAGCGGGGCCTGGGCGGCATCTGGATCTGGCTCCGCGCCGACGACGCCACCGGCTACTACTACGCGCACCTCAGCCGCATCACCCCCGGGCTGGCCATCGGCTCGCGCGTCCGCGCCGGCCAGGTGATCGGCAACGTGGGCATGACCGGCGACGCCCGCGGCACCGTCCCGCACCTCCACTTCGAGCTGCACCCGCTCGGGCGCGGCGCCATCGACCCCTACGCCGAGCTCCGCGCCGCCGACGCGGCCGCGAACCCGGCCTAGCTCAGGATCCACCCCTCCTCGGCGACGACGGCTGTGGCCGTCGCGGCGTCGAGCGCCGGTGCGAACCGCGCGCCGAGGGTGCCGTCGCGATCGCGCCCGGCGGCCCACGCGCACACGCCATGGACCTGTGCCTCGTCGCGGATCGGCGCGTCCGGCGGCACATGGAGGATCCCCGGCCAGATCTCGGCGTGGAGCACGAACGGGCCGGCGTCCGGTGACGGCCGGTCGGTGAGGCCGGTCTCGAACGGCCAGACCCGGCTCACCGCGCCCAGGGCGGGGTCGTCGCGGAGCGCCCGGACGCGCGGGATCCCCAGCAGGGCCTGGCTCCCGACGCTCCCGATGCCGAGGAGCTTCCAGGTCTCCTGGACCCCGCGCGTCGTCGCCTCCGTCGCCCGCAGGCGGGCCAGGCCGGCCACAGGAAACGCGAACAGGCCCGTCACCGCGGCGGTGAGGTGCGGCCCGGCCGCCGACGGCGGGCAGCCCCAGAACGGCCCCGGTCCCGCGATCCGCGCGTTGAGCCCGGCGGCGACCGCGAAGCGGTTGTTGCGGTTGCGGTCGTCGTCCGCGATCGCGTCGCCCAGCGCGTCCCACACCGCCCGCCACGGCGCCCCCGCGAGGCCGAGCGCCGCGGCGAGGCCCCGCGGGTAGCCGAACGGGAAGTCGAAACCCACCAGAACGCGCCGCGACGCGCGGACGTGGTGGAGGAGCCGCTCGCGGACGTGCGCGGCCCCCGCCGCCCGGGTGCGGAAGTAGCGCGCGCCGTCCTCCACGCCGCCGAGCTCGGCGACCCAGACGGCGTCGGCGGACGGCGCGCGGGGGCTCGGGGTGCTGCGGGCGCTCCAGTCGACCATCAGGTACGCGTCGAACCGCACGGCGCCAGCGTACGGGCTTGATCCCTGGCGCTTGCGGGTAGGGCGAGGCCACCTCATCGGAGGCCACGTGAACGAGGAACCCGGACCAGTCCCTCGCGGCCCCGCCGCCATGGCGAGCCGCGTCATCGTCGCGCTGCGCTGGCTCATCGTCGTCGGCTGGATCGCCGGTGCCGTGATCGCGACGATCATGCTGCCGGGGCTGGGCGGGTCGGGCGACCTCGAGCTGCCGCTCCCGGACGACGCAGCCCCCCTGCAGGCCGAGGCGCGCTCCGCCGAGATCTTCGGCTCGCCGCTCCTCACCCGCACGCAGGTGGTGGTGAGCCGCGAGGGCGGGCTGTCCGCCGCGGAGCAGCGCGACCTGGCCGAGTTCGCGCTCCGGGTGAGCCGGCACGAGGTCGTGGGGCTCACCGACATACAGGCGGCGGTGCCGCTCACGAGCGCCGGCGGCGTCGCCCCGGGCGCCGAGCCGGGCCCGGCATCGATGATCACCTACCTGGCCTTCGGGCCGGGGACGTCCGTGGCCCACCAGACGCGCGTGGCGCGCGACTACGCCGCCGCCGCTCCGATACCGCAGGGCGCCCGGGCCGACCCGACGGGCACGTACCCCGCCCAGCAGGAGCCGATGGAGACGATCGACGACACGCTGCCACTCGTCGTGGGCGTCACCCTGGCGCTGATCGTGCTCGTCGTCGCGCTCGTCTTCCGCTCGGTCGTGGCGCCGCTCGTGGTGCTCGGGACCATCGGCATCGCCTACGCGGTCGACCTTCGCGCGATCGGGGCGGTGGGCGAGGCGACGGGCATCACCGCGACCCGGGACATCGAACCGGTGGTCTCCGCGCTGCTGATGGGGATCGTCACCGACTACGCGATCTTCTACCTGTTCGGCGTCCGCAACCGGCTCCGCGACGGCGACGCCCGCCGCGCCGCCATCGGCGCCGGCGCGCACATGACCGCGATCGTCATCACCGCCGGCCTCACCACCGCGCTCGGGACGGCGGTGCTGCTGGTGGGCGACGTCGACTTCTTCCGGGCGTTCGCGCCCGCGCTGGCGCTGACCGCCGTGACCGGCGTCGTGGTCTCCGTGACGCTGCTGCCGGCCCTCCTCGCCATCCTGGGCCCGGCCGCGTTCTGGCCGGGCGGGGTACCCGCCGAGGAGGGGCCCAGCCGGCGCGTCGCCCGGCCGCCGCTGGCGATGCGACTGCTCACCAACCGCGCCGTCGCGGCGGTCTCGGTGCTGGTGCTGATCGGGGCACTGGTGATGGCGGCGCTGCCGCTGCGGAACCTCGAGCTCGGCCTCGGCCTCACGAGCCGCCTGGCGCCCGAGGCCCGCAGCGCCACCGGCTTCGCGCCCGGGGTGACCGCCCCCACCGAGATCCTGGTGGAGGGACCCGGCGCGACCGACCCGGCGTTCCTCCAGCGCTTCGAGGACGGCCTGAGCGGCCCGGGCGTCGCCGACGTGCTGGGCCCCGCCGATCCGCTGGCCGGGCTCGCGCCCTCCGTGTTCATCGCGCAGGGGGCGAGCGCCTCGCGGTACGTGGTCGTGCTCGACTCGCCGCCGACCGAGCACCGCGCGATACAGCACTTCCGCGCCCTCGACGACCGCCTGCCCGGGCTCCTGCAGAGGGCGGGCGCACCCGACGCCCGGGTCGGCGTCTCGGGCGACACGGCCATCGCGAGCGCCTCCGTCGACGCCATGCAGACCGAGCTGCTGCGGGTGGGGAGCGCCGCGCTGGTGATCAACTTCCTGCTGCTGGCGGCGTTCCTGCGGGCGCTGGTGGCGCCGCTCTACCTGCTGGTGGCGAACGCGCTGACGGTCGCCGCCACGCTCGGCATCACCACCTGGTTCTTCCAGGACCACCTCGGCCAGGGCCAGCTCGTCTACTACGTGCCGTTCGCGACGGCGGTGCTGCTGCTGGCGCTCGGCTCTGACTACAACATCTACCTGGTCGGCGGCATCTGGCGGGCCGGGCGGCGCCTCGGGATCGTCGAGGGCATCCGCACGGCGATGCCGGCCGCGTCGGTGAGCATCTCCGTCGCCGGGCTGATCCTGGCCGGCAGCTTCGGCCTGCTGGCGCTCGTCCCGATCGACGCCATGCGCCAGTTCGCGTTCGTCATGGCCCTCGGCGTCGGCCTCGACACGTTCGTGGTGCGGCCGTTCCTCGTCCCGTCCCTCATCACCCTCTTCGGGCGGACCGGGTTCTGGCCGGGCAGGCCGGCCCCGGATCCGACGCCCGAGCCGGGGGCTACCCCCCCTCGGGACCCCAGCGCGCCAGCGTCCGCTCCCGCCGGGCCTCGATGAGCTCCAGCACGATCACCTGGAGCGACCCGGCGATCGGGATCGCGATGAGCGCCCCCAGGATGCCGGCGATGCTGCCGGCGATCAGGATCGAGATCAGCACCATCAGCGGCGAGAGCTGGACGGTCCGCCCGTAGATCACCGGCTGGAGCACGTGGTTCTCGATCTGCTGGTAGACCACGATGACGGCGACGACGATGAGCGCCGCCACCACGCCCTGGCTGAGGGCCCCGGCCCCCGCGGCGACCGTCGCGATGGTGGCGCCCACCAGCGGGATCAGGTCGAGGATGGCCACCACCACGGCGAGCGGCAGCGCGAACGGCACGCCCACCGCCATCAGGGTGACGTAGGCGACGATCCCGGCGATCACGCTGATCAGGAGGTTGCCGGTCACGTAGCCGCGGATCGTCCGGGTGACGCCGGCGAACACGCGCTCCCAGCGGGGGCGTGACGCGGGCGGCACCACGTCCAGCCCCCAACCGATCCAGCTCCGGCCCTCGCGGAGCATGAAGAACACGAGGAAGAAGATCGTCACCGTGGCGACGACCCCGGTGACGATCCCCTTCAGGATCCCGAGCGCGGGCGCGCTGTACCCGAGGATGCCGCTCCCGGACTGCTGGTCCAGGCTCTCGCGGACCTTGTCCGCCAGCCCGTAGTCCGTCTGCAGGAAGCCGAGGGGCCCGCGGCCCTTGGTGATGTCGTCGATCGCCCCGGGGACGGCCTGGACGAGCTCCGTCGTCTGGTCGACCAGCGTCGGCACGACGGCCCACGCGAGCAGCCCGACCACGCCGAGCGCGCCGAAGCACACGAGGCTCACGGCGAGCGTGTTCCTCAGGCCGCGCCGTTCCAGCCAGTCGACGGCGGGCATCAGGGCGATCGCGAACAGCAGCGCCACGAACACCCAGCTGATGACCTGCCACGCCTCGAGGAACACCCAGACGGCGAGCGCCACGCCGAGCACCGTCGCCGCGACGATCAGGAGGGTCCTCGGACGAACGAGCACCTCGCGCGACGGGGCCCGCTCCACCATCTCGGCCATGGTGCGGGGAGGGGCGGCGGGCGGTCCCTCTATCGTGGGCGGCTCGGACATGACCGCTGCGTACCCGCCCCGACGATCCGCGAGTCCGGCCGCTGTCGCCGCATCGGCGATTCTGGCGGTCATGGCCGCAGCCGCCCTGATGCCGGCGCGCGCCGCCGCCGCCGACGCGGGGGTGGCCCGCGCGTCGCGCACCCTCTACCCCGCCGCCGAGCGCGCCGCCGCCCGCGCATCCACGCCCGAGGGGTGGCAGGCCGCGTACGGCGCCGCCCGAGACCTGCAGGAGGCGCTGCGCCGGGCCGCGCCCGTCTCGCCCGGGTGCGCGCCGCTGCGCGTCGCGCTGGACCGCTACGCCGCCGGGCGGGTGCTGGAGATGGAGGGCATCGACCGCCCGAGCGCCGGCGACCGGGCCGCCGGCCGGCGCTCGGCGGAGCGCGCCCGGCGCCTGGTCGCGGCGCGGCGCACCCGCTGCGACCGCGGGGGCGCGGGCCCCGCCCTTCCCCCGCTGGCGATGAGCCCCGCGCCGGGCGAGGCGTTCACCGGGCCGGTCGTGGCCCGCGCCCCCGAGGGCGCGACGTCGGCCACCCTCACCGTCGACGGCGGCTTCGCGGGCACCGCCGCCGTCCACGCCGGCCGGGTGCGCTTCGGAATCAACGTGGCCCCGGGCCCCCACGACGTGCGGGTCGCGTTCGCGGCGGGCGCCGGCGTCACCCGCGTCCTGGTCTCGCGCGGCGCGATCCTGCTCCCCGCCACGGCCCTGCGGCCGGCCGCGTCGCCCCGCGCCGACGCCGCGCTGGGCCGCCGCCTGGCCGCGGCCCTCGACCGCGGACCGCGCTTCCGCGCGGCCTGGGTGCACGACCTGGCCGACGGGCGCTCCGCCGGCGTCGGGTCCGACCTGCGCTTCCCGGCGGCGTCCACCGTCAAGCTGGGGCTCCTGGCCGCCGTGCTCGCGCGCCTGGGCGGTGCGCCGGAGCGCTCGGCGTACGCGTACGACCTCCAGGCCATGGCGACGTGGTCGAGCAACCTCGCCACCAACCGCCTGCTGCGCCGCTTCGGCGGGCAGGCGACGGCCGAGGAGGGGCTGCGCCGCCTCGGCGACCGCGCCAGCACCTTCCCCGGCGAGTACATCGTGGGCACCCAGGTGGCGCCGCCCCCGGTCTCGCGCCGCGTCACGACCGCCCGCGATCTGGGCCGCATGCTCCTGTCGCTCCACGCGGCCGCCGCCGGAGACCGGGCCGCGGTGGCCTCCACCGGACTCACGGTCCACCAGGCGCGCATGGCCGTCGGGTGGCTGGCGGCGTCGCAGCAGCGCGGCGACAACGCGAGCCTGCTGGCGGGCGGCGTCGCCCCCGGCACCGTCGTGGCGCAGAAGAACGGGTGGATCCGGGCGGCCCGCCTGGCCGCGGGGATCGTCTACCGGCCGCAGGGCCCGGCGATCGTGACCCTGGCGACCTACGACGACGGCGGAGTGTCGCTGGCCGCGGCGCAGGCCCGGGGCGCGGCGGTGGCGGCGCTCCTACGATGAGGGGGATGCGTCTCGGCGTCCTCGACCAGTCACCCGTGTCCGAGGGCTCGAGCGGGGCCGCCGCGCTGCGCGAGACCGTGGCGCTCGCACGCCTGACCGAGGCGCTCGGGTACGGGCGCTACTGGGTGGCCGAGCACCACGGCGGGCCGCTGCTGGCGGGGGCCAGCCCGGAGTCGCTGATCCCGGCGATCGCCTCGGCCACCTCGCGGATGCGCGTGGGGTCGGGGGGCGTGATGCTGCCCCACTACAGCCCGCTGAAGGTGGCCGAGACCTTCTCCATCCTGGCCGGCCTCTTCCCCGGGCGCATCGACCTGGGCATCGGCCGGGCCGCGGGGACCGACCCCACCACGACGTTCGCGCTCCAGCGCGACCGCAGCCAGGCGATGCCCGACGACTTCCCCCAGCAGCTCGCCGAGCTGGCGGCCTACCTGCGCGACGAGATGCCCGCCGACCACCCGTTCGCCCGCCACGCCGCGCTGCCCGGGCTGCCGGAGCTGCCGGAGCTGTGGATGCTGGGGTCGTCGATGCAGAGCGCCCTCTGGGCCGCCGAGCTGGGGCTGCCGTACGCGTTCGCCGACTTCATCAGCGCCACCGGCGCCCCCGCCGCCGCCGAGTACCGCAGCCGCTTCGCGCGCTCGGCCGACCTGGCCGAGCCCTACGTCCTGGTCGCCGTCTCGGCGATCTGCGCCGACACCGACGAGGAGGCCGAGCGTCTGGCCTCATCCGTGACGATGGCGATGCGGATGCTGCGCCGCGGCCGCCCGATCCCCCTGCCCGACCCCGACACGGCCGTGGCATGGCTCGCCGAGGAACGCGCACGGCCCCGGCCGCCCCGCCCGCTGGACCGCCCCCGGACGCGGCGGATGATCACCGGCGCGCCGGCGACGGTGAAGGCCGGGATCGAGGAGGCCGCCGCCGAGTACCGCGCGGACGAGGTCATGGTCGTGACCATCACCCACTCCGCGGCCGCGCGACGGCGCTCCTACGAGCTCATCGCCGGGGCGTTCGGGCTCGCGCCCTCCCCCGAGGCGACGGCGGCCGCCACGCCCTGACCGCGGCCCGGCACCGCCGGGGGCCCCAGCCAGCGCACCAGCACCACCGACCCGCCGGTGGCCAGCACGATGTGCCACCCCATCCGCAGCCAGAAGGCGCGGGCCGCCATGCAGCGCTCCGGCGTGGCGTTGCGGTGCAGCACCGAGTTCGACCCGATGGCGGCGCGGTAGCCCGCGGCGCGCAGGTCGTCCTCCAGCCGGGCCACCATCCGCCGGCCCAGCCCGCCGCGGCGATGCCGCTCCGCGACGAGCATGTTCTGCATCTCGGCGATGTCCGGCGCGAAGGGGCGGCCGTAGAAGAACGCCACCAGCTCGTCGCCGTCGACGGCGACGACGCCCGGCGCCGACGCCAGGCTCGCCGCGATGGCCGCCTCGTCGGCGGGCCGGCGGTTCTCGCGCCGGATCAGCGCAGCCACGGCGGGGGCGTCGGCGGGCGTGCCGGCGCGCAGCACGGGTGTCGTCGCCACGGTCGTCTCCCGTTCGCGGGTGGTCGCGCCGAGGCTATCGTGGACGCGTGCCGCACGGCATCGGCAGGCCGATCGGGGTGTTCGACTCCGGCGTCGGCGGGCTCACCGTCCTCCGGGCGTGCATCGCGGCGCTGCCCGGCGAGGACGTCGTCTACTTCGGCGACACCGCGTGGTTCCCGTACGGCGAGCGCGACCCCGCCGAGGTGCGGGCGCGGGCCCTCGCGATCGGCGCGTGGCTCGCAGACCAGGGGGTGAAGCTGGTGGCGGTGGCGTGCAACACCGCCACGGCCGTCGCGCTCCCCGGCCTGCAGCGCGCCCTCCCGCAACCCGTCATCGGGCCGATCCGCCCCGACGTGCACGCCGCCGTGCGCGCCACGCGCAACCGCCGCGTCGGCGTCCTCGCCACCGCGGCCACGATCGCCTCGGGCGCATACCCGCGGATGGCCCGTGCGTACGACGCGGGGGTGCGGGTGACCGGCGTCGCCTGCCCGGGGCTGGCCGCGGCGGTGCAGAACGGGGGGCCGCTCGACGCGGCGGTGGCCGACCTGGTCGCGCGCTGCGCCGCCCCGCTCCGGGAGGCGGGGGTGGACACGGCGATCCTGGGGTGCACCCACTTCCCCGCGGTCGCGCCGCTGGTGCGCGACGCCCTGCCGGGCGTCACCATCATCGAGGGCGGCGCCGAGATGGCCGGGGAGGTGGCCGACGCGCTGGCGCGGCGCGGGGTCCTCCGGCCGGCCGGGGGCGCACCCGGCACCCGCCGCTTCGCGTGCAGCGGCGACCCGGATGCCTTCCGCGCCCTCGGCGAGCGCGTACTGGGGGCGCCGATCGGCGACGTGGAGGTGGTCGATCCCGGCCTCCACCAACCTTGACACGCGCGTGGTAAGGTGGCGCCCGTGACGACGGATGCGCTGACGATCAACGAGGCGGCCGCCACGACCGGGTGGTCGTCGCGGATGCTGCGCTACATCGAGCGCATCGGCCTCGTCGTGCCGCCCCGCTCGCCGGGCGGCTACCGCCTGTACGGCGCCGCGGAGCTCCAGCGGCTGCGCACGCTGCGCGAGCTGCTGAGCGACCACGACGTCGCCCTGGGCGAGGTCGGCTTCGCGCGGCGCCTGCGCATGGACCACGACCTCTCCGGCGCGGTGGAGTCGTGGCTCGACGCCACCCCCACCCGCCCGCCCGACACCAGCCCGGACGACTGGCTGCGCCACGAGCAGCAGAAGCACATGCGCCTGCTCGGGCTGCCCCAGCCCTCACCGACGACCTGACGGAGACCGCATGACCACCGCCCCGCCCCTCCACGCCGACTTCAAGGTGGCCGACCTCTCGCTCGCGGAGTTCGGGCGCAAGGAGATCACGCTCGCCGAGCACGAGATGCCGGGGCTCATGGCGATCCGGGCCGAGTACGCCGACCGGCAGCCGCTGAAGGGCGCGCGCGTGACCGGCTCGCTGCACATGACCGTCCAGACCGCCGTCCTCATCGAGACCCTCACGGCGCTCGGCGCCCAGGTCCGGTGGTGCTCCTGCAACATCTTCTCCACCCAGGACCACGCGGCGGCGGCGATCGCCGTGGGCCCGACGGGCACCGCCGACGAGCCGGCCGGCGTCCCCGTCTACGCCTGGAAGGGCGAGACGCTCGAGGAGTACTGGTGGTGCACCGAGCAGGTGCTGCTCTGGCCGGACGGCGGCGGCCCCAACATGATCCTGGACGACGGCGGCGACGCGACGCTGCTGGTCCACCTGGGCACCGAGTACGAGCACAAGGGCGCCGTGCCCGACGACGCGATGGCGGGCTCGGAGGAGGAGAAGGTCATCCTCTCCCTGCTGCGCCGCTCGCTGCGCGAGGAGCCCCAGCGCTGGACGACCATCGGCGCCGGCATCAAGGGCGTGACCGAGGAGACCACCACCGGCGTCCACCGGCTCTACCAGCTGGCGGAGAAGGGCGAGCTGCTCTTCCCGGCCATCAACGTGAACGACTCGGTCACCAAGTCGAAGTTCGACAACCTCTACGGCTGCCGCCACTCGCTCATCGACGGCATCAACCGCGCCACCGACGTGATGATCGGCGGCAAGGTCGCCGTCGTCTGCGGCTTCGGCGACGTCGGCAAGGGCTGCTCCGAGTCGCTCCGCGCCCAGGGCGCCCGCGTCATCGTGACCGAGATCGACCCGATCTGCGCTCTCCAGGCCGCGATGCAGGGCTACCAGGTGGCGCCGCTCGACGAGGTCGTGGAGCAGGCGGACATCTTCATCACCGCCACCGGCAACAAGAACATCATCACGGCCGAGCACATGGGCCGGATGAAGCACCAGGCGATCGTCGGCAACATCGGCCACTTCGACAACGAGATCGACATGGCCGGCCTCGCCGCCCTCGAGGGGGTCCGCAAGGTCAACATCAAGCCGCAGGTCGACGAGTGGGTGTTCCCCGACGGGCACGCGATCATCGTGCTGTCGGAGGGCCGCCTGCTGAACCTGGGCAACGCGACCGGCCACCCGTCGTTCGTGATGTCGAACTCGTTCTCGAACCAGACGATCGCCCAGATCGAGCTGTTCACGAAGAACGACGAGTACGAGAAGAAGGTCTACGTGCTCCCGAAGCACCTCGACGAGAAGGTCGCCCGGCTCCACCTCGACGCGCTCGGGGTGAAGCTCACGACCCTCTCCGAGGAGCAGGCCGACTACATCGGCGTGCCGGTCGAGGGCCCGTACAAGGCGGACCACTACCGCTACTAGGGCGCAGGAGCGCGGGCGCGGCCGCCGAAGAGGCGGACCGTGCCCGCGCGGCCGCCCCTCCGGATCGCCCTCGCCACCGCCGCGCTCGCGGCCGGCTGGCTGCTCGCCGCGTCCGGGTGCGGATCGGCACCGCAGGCCCCGGATGCCGCCGCGCCGGGCACGGCGTCCACGTGGCGGACGACCCCCGCCCCGGCGCGCACGCACGTCCCGCCATCCGACCGGGGCCGGCTGTCGCTGAAGGCCACGTTCGGCGGGGACATCTCCCCCAAGTCGGTCGCCGCCTCCGGCACCGGCCTCGTCTTTGCCCAGAACATGATGTACCGGCACTCGGTGACGGTGTACGACGCCCGCCGCCTGCGGCTGCGGAAGACGATCCCGGACACGGTGCGGCTCTCGCGCCTCGGGTACCCCGAGTATCGGGGCGAGCAGCGCGGCGCGCCCGTCGAGGCGGCCTTCTCGCCGGACGGGCGGTACGCGTACGTCTCGAACTACTCGATGTACGGCGCCGGCTTCGGCCCCGAGGGCCACGACGTCTGCTCGCCGTCGTCCGGCTACGACCGCAGCTTCGTCTACCGCATCCGGCTCGACCGGCTCACGATCGACAGGGCGTACCGGGTGGGGCCGGTGCCGAAGGTGGTCGCCGTCACGCGCGACGGCGCGTACGTGCTGGTGAGCAACTGGTGCGGCTACGACGTGAGCGTCATCTCGACGAAGCGCGGGCGCCAGGTGCGCAGCATCCCCATCGGCGCGTACCCGCGCGGCATCGCGATCTCGCCGACGAAGGACGTCGCCTACGTCGCCCAGATGGGCGGCACCGAGATCGTCCGCGTCGACCTGAGGACCTGGCGCACCCGGCGGCTGCCGATCGGCCTGGGCCCCCGCGCCGTGGTGGTGGGTCCCGCCGGCAAGGTCCTGTTCGCGACGCTCAACGCGGAGGGCCGGGTGGCCCGTCTGGACCTGCGCACCGGCGCGGTGACCAAGGCCTCCACCGGCACGGCGCCGCGCAGCCTCGCGATCGCCGCCGACGGGCGCGCCCTGTACGTCGTGAACTACGAGAGCGGCACCGTCAGCAAGCTGCGCGCGTCCGACATGCACGTGCTCCAGACGATCCCGGCGTGCGCGAACCCCATCGGGATCACCTATGAGCCGGTCACCCGGCGCGTGTGGGTGGCCTGCTACGGCGGGCAGATCCGCGTGTACGACGACCGCTGATCAGCCGCGCACGACCACGAAGCCGGCCCGCCGCGGGGCGGAGCGGTTGCCCGCGAGGTCGGTGACGACCACGTTCGCGCGGTAGGCGCCGGGCACCAGGCCCTTCTTCGGCAGGCGGAACGTCGCGCGGGTGACCGGCCCGGGCGAGCGGAGCGTCCGGAACGACCGGAACACGCCGCGGCGCTTGCGCTGCAGGTTCACCGTGATCGTCGCCGGCTCCGACAGGCGCAGCACCAGGGCGGGGCGCCGCGCCGGCGGGCGCCGGAACGAGGTGCGCAGCCGCACGCGCGACACGCTGAGCCGCATCGCCGTGACCCGCGGGACCACGGTGTCGCGCCCCACGGTGATCCGGGCCGTCGCCGCCGCCCCGGAGCCCCCGGGGTTGCGGCCCCGGAACGTGAAGCTGTCGACCCCCTCGAAGCCGGGGCGGGGGGTGTAGGTCACGCGGCCGGCGGGGCCGTCCACCAGCCCCAGCGTGCCGCCGGCGGGCGTGGTCAGCACCTCCGGCGTCTGGAGCTGGAGCCCCTGGCAGGCGAGGACCACGGTCGTCTCCCGCCCCTGCACCGACGTCGCCGTCGCGTCCGGGCACGCCGGCGCCGGCAGGAACTGCCGGGCCCGGGCCCGCGGCGGCCCGCCGGCGGTCGCGCGGTCCTGCCACACCACCAGGCCCACCCCGCTCGGCGCGGCCGCGAACTCGGCCTGGTCGGCGACCGGGGCCAGCGTCGCGGTGTCCTCCAGCGACCCGTCGGGACGGACCACGCGGCTCATCAGCCCACGGGCCTGACCCGACGGACCCTGCGTCCACAGCAGCACCCCGGTGCCGTCCGCCAGCAGGTCGGCGTCGGTCGCGAACTGCGCCTGTCCGGCGGCGGGCGCGGAGATGGTCGCCGCCTCCGGCGTGCCGTCGGGGGCGACGAACCGTGCCGCGACGCTCCCGCCGTTCCTGCCCCACAACGCCAGCGCCCGGCCCGCCGGGCCCACCGAGAGCGCCGTGGAGGACACGCTCGCCGCGCCGTCGATGGCCTGCTGGGCGGTGGACGCCTGCCCCGTGGCGTCCAGGCCGATGACGGCCTCGGAGGCGGGCATGGTGCTGGGCCAGATCATCCGGAACGCCGACCCGGACCCGGCCATGACGGGCGCGCCGAGCACGCCGTCCGCGACCGGCGTGCGCACGGTCCCCGCCGCCCCGGCGGCGTCGACCGGCATCGACGCGATCCCCGGCGGCGCGCGCCACGCCAGCAGCGCCCCCCCGCCGGGCGCCCGGGCCACCTCCACGCCGGACCCGACGTTCGGGCCGTCGGGCGGCTGGAGCAGCGTCCCGAGCGTGCCGTTCGCGTCGACCCGGCGGGCCTCGACCTTCCCGGCGGGGGTGCTGAGCGGGTTTCGCCACGCCACGACCGCGTCGCCGTCGGTGGTCGTCGCCAGGGCGGGCTCGTCGACCGCGGCGGTGCCGGCCACGGCGTCCCGGATCGGGATCTGCGGCCCGAACGTCCCGTCGGCCGCCATCCACCGGCCCCGCAGCGAGCGCGGCGGCGCGCCGTTCGCGCTCTCGGTCCAGATCACCAGCGCCCGCCCGTCCGGGGCGTACGCCACCGCCCGTTGGACGATGAGCTGCGAGCCGTCGGAGACCAGGACGGGCGCCGTCATCGTCCCGTTGGGCTGCACCCGCCGTGCGCGCAGCACGCTGCTCCCGGAGCCCGCCTCGATCCAGATCACCACCGACTCGCCCGACTCCGACGCGGCCGTCGCGGGGAACACGTCGTTCGGGAAGTCTCCCGAAACCTCGAGCACCGTGGAGCTGAACCCGGCCAGCGCCGTTCCCGGCGCCACCAGCGCCGCCGCACCGACCGCCGCCGCGAGCCACCCCCGTCTCACGGCGGCGAGCCTAGTCCGGGCCCCCGGGCCCGGCAACCTCAGGACGGCGTCACGCCGCCAGCGCCGCGGGCGCCTCCTCCCGCGCCCGGGCCCCGCCGCCCAGCAGCACCCGGGCCGCGGCCACCAGCAGGAGCGCCAGCATCGGCAGCAGCGCAACGCCGATCGGGACGTCCGCAACGTGCAGCACCGCCGCCGCCGCGAGCTGGGTCGCCACCGCCGCCGCGAACCCCCCGGTGTTCGCGAGCCCCGTGGCGGCCCCGGCGTGCGCCGACGGGTTGCCCGCCCGCGCGACGTCGAAGCTCAGCATCGCGCAGGCCCCTGACAGCCCCGTCAGCACCAGGGCCAGCAGGGCCACCGCGGCCGGCGGATGACCGCCGGGCCAGAGCAGCGCCGCCGACCACCCCGCCACCAGCGCCACCGCGCTCCAGCGGATGAGCCCGTCCCGCACCGCGGGCCCGCGCGCCGCCAGCGCCCCGAAGGCCGGCGCCGACGCGCCGAACGTCACCACGCACAGCATCAGCCAGACACGCGCCGTCCCCGGCGCCACGTCCTGCGCCCGGACCAGCCACGGGTAGCCCCACAGCGCCGTGATCGCCACGAACGGCCCCATCAGCGCGGCGTGCGACCAGAACGCGCGCCGCGTCGCCGGCCGCGCCCACGCCTCGCGCAGCGTCGCGCCCACCGGCACGCGCTTCGCCTCCGCCGCTGCGGAGGCGGCGCCCTCCGGCCGGTCGCGGACGGTCCGCATGCACAGCACCGCCAGCGCCGCCGTCAGCGCACCGCTGCCGGCGAACGTCGCCGTCCAGCCGATCCCCTCGAGCGCCACGCCCAGCGGCACCGTCGTCCCGATCTGCCCGATCGCCCCCGCCAGCCCCGTCAGGCTCGCCAGCAGCGCATAGCGCCGCGCCGGGAACCAGTTCTGCGCGATCCGCAGGACCGACAGGAACATGAACGCGTCCCCGATCCCCACCAGCGCCCGGCCGCCCAGCGCCAGCGGCGCCGCCGTGGCCAGCCCGAAGGCCGTCTCGCCAGCCGCCATCAGCACCAGCCCGATGGTGAGCGCGCGCCGCGGGCCGATCCGGTCGGCCGCCAGCCCCGCCGGGATCGTCCATCCCAGGTAGAGCCCCAGCTGCAGCGCCGACAGCGTCGCGATCGTCCCCGCCGACAGCCCGAACCGCTCCTGGGCGTCCAGCGACGCCACGCCGAGGCTCATCCGGTGGAACAGCGCCACCAGGTAGAACCCGGCCGCCAGCCCCCAGACCATCCACGCGCGGCCATGTCCGGTGCGACTTAGATGCATGACGCATGGATATCACATCGGATTGCCGTGCGACTCCGGGAGCGCTAGAGATCCCACATGTCCGCCGCCGACCGGCCGCCCGCCGCCAAGGACCGGGCCTACGCGTACGTGAAGGAGCGGATCCTCGACGGCGGCTACCCCGGCGGCGAGCTGCTGTCGGAGGGTGAGGTGGCCGAGGCGCTGGAGGTGTCGCGGACGCCGGTGCGGGAGGCGTTCCTGCTGCTCGAGGCGGAGGGGCTGATGCGCCTCTACCCCAAGCGGGGGGCGCTCGTGGTGCCGGTGTCGCCGGGCGAGGTACGGGACCTGATGGACACCCGGCTGCTGGTGGAGCGCGCCGGGGCGCGGGGCGTCGCGCGCGACGAGGGCCGGCGCGGGCGGGTGGCGACGGAGCTCCAGGACCTGCTCGACCGCCAGCAGGCGGCGCTCGACGGCGGCGACGTGCCCGCCTTCGTGCAGACCGACCGCGACTTCCACCACGCGATCGTGGCGGCGGCGGGCAACGCGATCCTCACCCGGCTGTCGGACTCGCTGCGCGACCGCCAGCGCCGGATGGTCGCGACCACCGTGGCCCGCGACCCCGCGCTGATGCGCCGGTTCCTGGATGAGCACCGCGCCATCTGCGACGCGATCGGCGCGGGCGACGCCCGGGCCGCCGGGCGGCTGGTGGAGGCCCACCTGGAGGGCGCCCGCGCGGGGCTGGAGGGCGCCACCTAGCCGGACCCGCCGCGGCGGGGGCTCGACACGGCCGCCCGCGCGGGGGGACGATGGCGGGGACCACAGGAGGGGTCCGGTCGTGTCCACCGACGCACCCACCAACCCGCCCGAGCCCGAGCCCGAGCCGTCGCCCGACGGGCCGCCGCCGTCCGGCGGGCCCCCGCCGCAGCCGCCCGCGCCGGTCCGCGGGACCGGCCGCCTGATCGGCGGGGTGATCCTGGTGGTGATCGGCGTGCTCGCCCTGGCGATCGGCGGCACCCTGCTGGGGCTGCACCTCGGGGCCCGCGACGACGACGGGTTCTACGAGATCGACCAGAACCGCATCGCGACGCCGGGGCGGGCGCTGGTGTCGGACAGCGTCGAGGTGGACCTGGGCGACGCACCGTTCATCGACTCGTCGGACCTGGGCGACGTGAAGCTCTCCGCGGAGGCCGCCGGCGGCGGGGAGGTGTTCGTGGGGATCGGCCCGACCGCCGACGTGCGCCGGTACCTGGCCGGGGTGGCGCAGCAGCAGGTCGACTTCACCGACGGCGACCTGGAGGACGCGACGCTCGGCAGCCGCGCGCCCGAGCCCCCCGCGTCGCAGTCGTTCTGGGCGGCGTCGGCGGTCGGCCCCGGGAACCAGGCCGCGGTCTGGTCGATCTCGGAGGGCGAGTGGAGCGGCGTGGTGATGAACGCCGACGGGTCGCCGGGCGTCGGCGTCACCGCGCGTCTGGGGTTCAAGACCGACCTGGGCCTGTGGGTCGGAATCCCCGCCCTGGTGGTCGGGCTGATCCTGCTGTCGATCGGCGTGGTGCTGCTGGTCTCGCGCGCGCGCGCCAGGGCGCGGAGCCGGGCCGCCCCGGGCCCGCCGATGTCGCCGGCGTGATTTCGCCCCGCGAACGGGGGGAACCACTCCCTGCAGA
The DNA here is from genome assembly GCA_050250915.1 of Thermoleophilia bacterium. Taxonomy (GTDB): domain Bacteria; phylum Actinomycetota; class Thermoleophilia; order Miltoncostaeales; family Miltoncostaeaceae; genus Miltoncostaea. The sequence continues at coordinate 198,277 of JBFWNT010000001.1, read as the reverse complement.
CACGGCAGAGGAGGCCGGCATGCCGACGCGCAAGGAGGATCTCCCGGGGACCATCACGCGGTCGCCGAAGAAGGTCCGCGACACGTACGCCAAGACCCTCGACGCGGCTCACGAGCAGTACCCCGGTGACGAGGAGCGTGCCCACCGCGCCGCGTGGGCGTCCGTGAAGCACGTCGCCGAGAAGGTCGGCGACCACTGGGAGGAGAAGGACGAGTACGGCCCGTCCGACCCCCAGAGCGAGCAGCACGGCACCCAGGCCCGGGACCATCCGAAGGCCACCTACGGCGGCGTCGACGTGAACGGCCACACCAAGGCCGAGCTCTACGAACGCGCGAAGGACCTCGACATCGAGGGCCGCTCGGGCATGTCCAAGCACGAGCTGGCCGAGGCGATCGGCCGTCGTCAGTAGCGCAACTCACAGGGCGCGCCGGATCCCTGGCGCGCCCGGAGAAGCGCGCAATAGTCTCCGCTGATGGCGCTCGACACGGCCGTGGCGGCCGAGAACCACGCCGGTGAGCGCCCCGCGATCGTCCTGCGCGGGGTCAGCAAGCGGTTCCCCGGCACGGACCATCCGGCGGTCACCGATCTCAGCCTCGAGATCCCCCGGGGGTCGATCGTCGCGCTGATCGGTCCCTCCGGGTGCGGCAAGACCACGACCCTCCGCATGATCAACCGGCTCATCGAGCCGACGTCGGGGAGCATCGAGATCGAGGGCCGCGACGTGACCGGCGTCGAGGTGACCGAGCTGCGCCGCGGCATCGGCTACGTCATCCAGCAGGTGGGCCTGTTCCCGCACCGCACCATCGCCCAGAACATCGCGACGGTCCCGAAGACGCTCGGATGGGACAAGACCCGGATCGCCGCCCGGATCGACGAGCTGGTGGGCCTGGTGGGCCTCGACCCGGCGATGCTCACCCGCTATCCCGACGAGCTCTCGGGCGGGCAGCAGCAGCGGGTGGGCGTGGCCCGGGCGCTCGCCGCCGACCCGCCGGTGCTGCTCATGGACGAGCCATTCGGCGCCGTCGACCCCATCGTGCGGGGGCGCCTCCAGGACGAACTGCTCGGCCTCCAGCAGCGCGTGCGCAAGACCATCGTGATCGTGACCCACGACATCGACGAGGCGATCAAGCTCGCCGACATGGTCGCCCTGCTGAACGTGGGCGGCATCGTGGAGCAGTACGCGCCGCCGGACGAGATCCTGGCCGCGCCGGCCTCGCCGTTCGTGGAGGAGTTCGTGGGCGACGACCGCAGCTCCAAGCGCCTCACCCTCGCCCGCGTGTCCGACCTGCCGTTCGAGCAGGGCCCCGTGGTGAGCGCCGCCGCCTCCGCCGGCGAGGTGGAGGCGGCGAAGGCCGCGTACCGCACCGACTGGGTGGGGCTCACCGAGGGCGGCCGCTTCCTGGGGTGGGTGGACACGCGCGGCATGGCCGACGGCGACCGCCTGGCCGACCGCCCGCGCGAGCAGCCCGCCGCCCAGGTGAGCGCCGACAGCAGCCTGCACCACGCGATGGAGATCATCATGACCTCCGACACGTCGGTCGCCGTGATCGACGACGACGGCAGGTTCGGTGGCGTCGTCACGCTGGAGGGCATCCGGGCCGCGCTGGCCGAGCGGGTGCCGGAGCGGGTCACGTGACGCTGTTCCGGCCGCTCCAGTCGAGCGAGCCGCTCATCCGCTGGAACTACATCAGCGACCAGTGGGACGACATCCAGGCGAAGCTCATCGACCACATCGAGCTCGTGCTGATCTCGATGGCCTTCGGCATCGTCCTGTCCGCGGGGCTGGCGTTCCTGGCGCTGCGCTACCGCTGGACGGCGGGGCCGGTCACCACCGTCTCGGCGCTGATCTACACGATCCCCAGCGTCGCCCTGTTCGGGATCCTGGTGCCATACACGGGCCTGTCGAAGCTGCCCGCCGTCATCGCGCTCACGATCTACACGTTCCTGACGCTGGTGACGGCGTTCATCGCCGGCTTCCGGTCGGTGCCCCTGTCGGTGAAGGACGCGGCCGACGGGATGGGCCTCTCCCCCCGCCGGCGGGTGCTCTCGGTGGAGCTGCCGCTGGCGCTGCCGTACATCATGACCGGCATCCGGGTGGCCACGGTCACCACGGTGGGCCTGGTGACGGTGGCGGCGATCATCGGCCAGGGCGGCCTGGGCGACCTGATCCTCGACGGCCTGCGCCGCACCTACTGGACGCCGATGGTGGTGGGCGCCGTGCTGTCGGTGCTGCTGGCCCTGGTGCTCGACCTGGCGCTGTGGCTGCTCGAGCGGGCGCTGACCCCGTGGGCGCGGCGGGCGCGGGCGCGATGAGCGTCGCCCTGCCCCTTCAGGCGGCCGTGCCGCGGAACATCGGCCTGTGGGACTGGATCTCCGACGGCGACACGTGGACCGGCGACGGCGGGATCCTGGGCTCGCTGTGGGACACGGTCACGCTGTGCGCCGCGGTCATGGCGGTGGCGATCGTGATCGCCGTGCCGCTCGCGGCGATCATGGCCCACTACCGGCGCGGGGGCCTGGCCACCACGTGGACGCTCAACGTGGGCAGGGCGATCCCGCCGTTCGCCATCGCGGGCCTGCTGGTGCCGATCTTCCTGACCCACGGCTACGGCTTCGAGCCGTGGCCGATCTCCATCGCGCTGCTGCTGCTGGCGCTCCCCCCGATCTTCCTGACCACGTACACGGCGATGGTGCAGGTCGACCCCGGGGCGATCGACGCGGCGCGCGCGATGGGCTTCAGCGAGATGGGCGTGCTGGTTCGCGTGGAGCTGGCGCTGTCGCTGGCGGTCATCATGGGCGGCATCCGCATCGCCGCCGTGGCGGTGGTGGCGACCGAGCCGATCCGGGCGTTCCTGGGAGGGGACGGCCTGGGGCGCTACGTGCGCGACGGGCTCGGCCAGAACAACGACACGCTGAAGATCGGGGGGGCCATCCTGGTGGCCGGCCTCGCGGCGTTGACAGGCGTTGCGCTCGGCGCGGTCGAGCGTTACGGACTGCCGGAGGGGACACGTCGCCTCCGGCAGGTTCAGAACAGACGAACGGGAGACACCTGATGAAGAAGAGGACCCTGCTGGCGCTCGTCGCTCTGATGGCGGCGATCGCGATGCTCGCGGCGGCCTGCGGTGGAGACGACGACAGCGGCGCGGCCGACACGGGCAGCTCAGCGCCCGAGGGCCCCACGATCACGATCCGCGGTCAGGACTTCAGCGAGTCGGCGACGATCGCGCAGGTCTACGGCCAGTACCTGAAGGCGAAGGGCTATGACGTCAACATCCTCGAGCCCGCCGGCTTCCGCACCGAGGCCCTCGACGGCCTCAAGAACGGCGACTTCAACCTGATCGTCGACTACATCGGCGGCGACCAGACGGCCCTCGCGCCGGACGAGAAGACGACGGCCGACCCGGCCGCCACCGCCGACATCATCCGTCCCCTCCTGGCCGAGCAGGGCTCCACCCTGCTCGACTTCTCACCCGCCACCGACGGCGACGCCATGGTGGTGCGCGGCGACTTCGACGGGACCACCATCTCCGACCTGAAGGGCGCGAACGCCAAGTTCGGCGCGTCCTCGCAGTGCTTCGAGCGGCCGCAGTGCTACATCGGCCTGACCGATCCCGACGTCTACGGCATCACGTTCGCCAGCAAGAAGACGATCGAGTTCGGCCCGCTGCTCGGCGAGGCCCTGAAGGCCAAGGAGGTCGACGCGGTCATCTGGAACACGACGGCCCCGCAGATCGAGGCCGACGGCTTCAAGGTCCTCGAGGACGACAAGGGCCTGTTCCCGGCGCAGAACATAGCGCCGATCATCAACACCGACACGCTGAACGCCTACGGCGACCAGCTGAAGACGGACCTCAACGACCTCAGCGCGCAGATCACCACCGCCGACCTGCTGGCGTGGAACACCGCCACGGACATCGACAAGAAGGAGTCCGACCAGGTCGCCAGCGACTGGCTCGGCGAGAAGGGCCTGAACTAGCTTCAGCTAGCCCTCTCCGCGCCCCTTGCGGGACCGCCTCTGCACGAGGCGGTCCCCGAGGGCGCCGAGCGCCGCGGACACCAGGATCACGTAGATCAGGCGCGAGTTGCGCTCGAAGAGCACCCAGTCCACTGAGACGCGGTGCGAGTTCATGAACGCGAACAGGATCACGTACACGGCGACGACCGCCGCCAGGATGTAGCGCCCCAGCCCGCGCTGGTCGCGCCTGTCGGGCGGCTGGTCGGACACGGTGCCTCCGTCGGTAGGTTGACCCGGTGAGGCTGATCGTATGGACCCCGGCGCCCGGGGGGACGGCCTGACCCCGGTGCTGGCGGGCCTGGGGGCGGCGTTCGCCTGGACCGCCTCGACCCTCTGCAACTCGGCCTCGAGCCGCCGGATCGGGGCGGCGTCGACGCTGGCCTGGGTCATGCTCTTCGGCCTGGTCGTGGCGGTGCCGCTCGCGGCCGCGGCGGGCGCGCCGGAGGACCTGAGCGGCGAGACGATCGCCCGGCTCACGGTCTCGGGGGTCGGGAACGTGCTGGGGCTGGGCCTCATCTACGTGGCCGTCCGGTATGGCCGGGTGGCGGTGGTGACCAGCCTCGGCTCCACGCAGGGGGCGATCGCCGCCCTGCTGGCCATCGCCTTCGGGGAGCGGCCGTCCGCGCTCACCCTCCTCGGGTTCGCCGGGGTGGCCGCCGGCGTGCTGCTGGTGGTGCTCAACTCCGAGGAGGAGGACGAGACGGCGGCGCGGCCCCACGGCCGGCGCGCCATCGTGCTGGGCGCGCTCGCGGGGCTGGTGTTCGGCGTGTCGATCTACGCGACCGGCACCGCCGCCGGCGACGTCCCGGCCACCTGGATCGCGCTGCCCGCGCGCATCGTGGGCGTCGCCGTGCTGCTGGTGGCGCTGACCGCCGGCATGCGGCCGCTGGTGCGCCCCATGGCCGCGCGCCTGGCGATGGCGGGCGGCGTGTTCGAGGTGCTCGGGTTCGTGAGCTACGCCGTCGGCGCCCGGGAGGGCGTGGCGGTCACGTCGGTGGTCGCGTCCCAGTTCGCGGCGCTGACGGTGGTGGGCGCGTGGATCGTGTTCCAGGAGCGGCTCGTGCGCCGCCAGGTGGCGGGGGTGGGAGTGCTGGCGGTTGGGGTCGCGCTCGTCGCGCTCGGTGCGTAGCGTGGCCGGGATGCTGCGACGGATCGCGACCCTCCCATCGACCCGGTGGGGCAAATGGATCGTCCTCGCGGTCTGGATCGTCGTCGTGCTGGCCGTGGCTCAGGCCGCCGGCAAGTTCGAGGACGCGCAGAAGAACGAGTCGTCGAGCTTCCTGCCCGGCGACGTCGAATCGACCCGCGTGCTGGACGCGCTCGACCAGTTCGGCTCGGCCGACATCGCGGAGGCCGTGGTCGTCTTCTCCCGCCCGTCGGGGCTCACCGCGCAGGACAAGGCCGCGGTCCAGGCGTTCCGGTCCGACGTGGCGAAGGACCCGCCGGAGGAGACCGGCAGCCCCTCCCAGCCGGTCTTCTCGGAGGACGGAAAGGCCGCGATCGTGCTGGCCCCGGTGAACGTGCCGGAGGGCGAGTCGGCGATCCTGACGGGCGCGGTCGACGATCTCCGCGGCCGGCTGGAGCAGGTCCCGGAGGGGCTGCAGACGGCCGTCACCGGGCCGGCGGGCTTCTCGGCCGACGCGATCAAGGTGTTCGAGGGCATCAACTCGACCCTGCTCTTCGCCACCGCGGGCCTGGTGTTCGTCCTGCTGGTGCTGATCTACCGCAGCCCGATCTTCTGGTTCCTGCCGCTGCTGGCCGTCGCGTTCGCGGAGGTGACGGTCCGCGCGATCGGCTACGGCCTGGCCAGCGCGGGGGTGGTGGTCAACGGCCAGACCGCCGGGATCCTGCTGGTGCTCGTCTTCGGCGCCGGCACCGACTACGCCCTGCTCCTGACGGCGCGATATCGCGAGGAGCTGCGGCGTCACCAGGACAAGCACGAGGCGATGGGCCTGGCGCTGCGCCGGGCCGGTCCCGCGATCCTGGCGTCCGGCGTCACCAACATCTGCGCGCTGCTGGTGCTGGCGCTGGCGGAGGTCAACGGCACCGCGGGCCTGGGGCCGGTCGGCGCCATGGGGGTCGCGGTGGCGATGGTCGCGATGCTCACCGCCCTGCCCGCGCTGCTCACCATCGGCGGGCGGAAGGCGTTCTGGCCGTTCGTGCCGCGGTACCAGGAGGGGGAGGTCGAGGTGCCGGAGGAGCGCGGGCGGTGGCGCCGCCTGGGCGACCGGATCTCGGCGTCCCCGCGGCCCATCTGGATCGGGACGCTGGCGGCGCTGCTGGTGCTGGCGCTCGGAACCCTCGCATTCGACAAGGGCATCACCCAGCAGGAGGACTTCCGCAACGACGTCGAGTCGGTGACGGGCCAGGAACTGCTGGCGGCGTCCTTCCCCGCCGGCTCGGCGGCGCCGACCGACGTGATCGTCCCCGACCGCGCGAAGGTGGCGGCGGTGACCCGGGCCCTGGAGGGCGTGCCGGAGGTGTCGTCGGTGCGGCCGTTGGAGGAGGGTCCGCCGGGCGTGCGGCTGGCCGTGACCCTCGACCCGGACCCCTACTCGAGCCAGGCGATCGACCTGGTGCCGCACCTGCGCGACGTGGCCAAGGCGGCGGGCGGGGAGGACACGCTGGTGGGCGGGCCGAGCGCGATCACCTACGACCTGAACCAGTCGGCGCAGCGGGACCTGATCGTGCTGCCGCCCATCGTGCTGCTGGTGATCCTGGTGATCATCGGGATCCTGCTGCGCGCGATCGTGGCGCCGCTGCTGATCGTGGGGACCGTGATCGTGTCGTTCCTCGCGTCCCTGGGCGCGAGCGTCCTGATCTTCGACCACGTCTTCGGCTTCCCCGGGGAGGACCCGTCGCTGCCGCTGTTCGGGTTCATCTTCCTGGTGGCGCTGGGCGTGGACTACAACATCTTCCTGATGGCGCGGGTGCGCGAGGAGTCGGTCAGGCACGGCACCCGCGAGGGGATGATCCGCGGCCTGGCGGTCACGGGCGCGGTCATCACCTCGGCGGGCATCGTGCTGGCGGGCACCTTCAGCGTGCTGGCCGTGCTGCCGCTGGTGACGCTCACCGAGATCGGCTTCCTCGTCGCCTTCGGCGTCCTGCTGGACACGTTCATCGTGCGCTCGGTGCTGCTCCCGGCCACCGTCATGGAGCTCGACCGCCGGATCTGGTGGCCGTCGTCGCTGGCGAGGCGCGACCGGGGCTGACGACGTCTCCGTGCCCCGTACCGACACGGGACCGTGGGGACTACGGATGCGGGCGCCGCGCCCCGGGCGGACCCTCAGTTCATGGGCCGTCCGCCGGGCATCCGAGCGGGGCGCGCCGCCGGCGTCGTGCTGGCGGCCGCGGCGGCGATCGCCATGGCGCCCGCGTCCGCCGCCGCGTGGGAGGCCCCGGTCACGTTGAGCCCCGGCACCCCCGCCGACGAGGGCCCGCTCCTCGCGGTCGACGCCGCGGGCGACGCGGTGGTGGCGTGGGGCCGTGGCGCGCCGACGACGGAGGATGAGGGGCCACCGCGGGCGTGGAGGGTGGAGGCGTCGACACGCCCGCCAGGCGCGCCCGCCTGGTCGGCGCCGCAGCGGCTGTCGCCCGCGGGGGAGCTCGGCTTCGACGTGGCGGTGGCGATGCTGCCGACAGGGGTGCCGGTGGTGACCTGGACAACGATGCGGCGGGGGATCGCCGACGTGACCCGGGGCGAGGCGCGCGGCGAGCCGTCGGGGTGGGTCACCACCCCGCTGGACATCGTGAGTGGTGCCTGGAGCCAGCGGGCCACCGCCGCAGGTCCCGACGGGACGCTCGCCGTGGCGACCACCTCGCCGTGGTGGATACGCGGGAGCTGGCTGCGGCTGCAGGTCCGGGAGCCCGGCGGGACATGGCGCGAGCCGCCGCTCCTGCCGGTGCGGCTCGAGCACCTCGCGGTCGCCGCGCTGCCGGGCGGCCGGGTGGTCGTCGCGTGGCTCGAGCAGCAGGGCGAGCAGGGCAGCCCCGACGCGCGGACGCTGGTGGTCACGCGGGAGTGGGACCCCACCTCGGGCTGGCGTGACCCGGAGCGCGGCGACGATCTCGCGGGCGCGGCGCACGATTTCCGACTCGCCGCCACGGCCGACGGCTCCCTGCTCGCCGTGGTCGTCCTGCGGCACGAGCGCGGGTCCGACGTCGTGGCCGCGGCGCGGTCCCCTGGCGGAGCCTGGGCCGCGCCGCAGGTGCTGGCGGGATCCGACGCCGGGAACGTCCGCCTCACCGTGTCGCCCGACGGATCCGCCGCGGCCGCCTGGGACGACGCCGGCGACACCCGGGTCAGCACCTGGCGCCCGGGGCGGGGGTGGTCGCCCGTCGAGACCCCGCCGCCCGGGGCCTGTGTGCGCCCCCGGCAGCTCGAGTCGATCGCGATGGGCCCGTCCGGCGAGCTCCTGGTGGTCGGCAGCGCGGGGTGGATGAGCGACTTCCACCACGGGTACATCCGCGCCTGGACGCGGGGTGCGGACGGCCCGTGGGTGGGCCCCGTGTGGCTGTCGCGGCCGGTCGCGGGGAACGCCGTGGCGGCGATCGACGGGTCCGGACGCATGCACGTCGCCTGGAGCCGCGCCTCCGCCGCCGGCGTGGTGCGCACCCAGGTCACCTCCACCGACCCGGCCGGCGCCGGGACGGGCGTCGTTCGGGGCGACCCGGTCGCCGCCGTCACGCGCCTGACGGTCTCGGGTCGCGGCGCGACGTCGCTGGCGGTCCGGTTCAGGCTCTCGCAGCCCGGTCGCGTCGTCGTGCAGCTGCAGCGGGCGGCACCCGCGTACGGCCTCGGCCGTCGCATCACGGCGATCGGCCGCCGCGGCGCGAACTCGGTTCTGGTGCGCCTGGGCGGCACCGACCCGGTCCGGCCCGGCCGCTACGTGGTCGTCGTATGGAGCGAGGCCGGCGTCGTCTCGGGCTGCGCCGTGCACTCGCGGGCGCTGGTGATCCGGTGACGCGGCGGACCACACGCGCCGGGCTCACCCTGGCGCTGCTGTCCCTCGCCGCCGGCGCGCCCGTGGCGTCCGGGGCCCCCGCCCTGGTGGAGCGCTACGCCGAGCTCGGCTGGCGGCCCGACGAGCGTCCCCTCATGCCGTCCGTGGAGCCGAATCCGCTCATCTCGCCGGCCCACGCGCCCGCGGCCGCCTACCCCCTGCGCGGGCCCACGACGGTCCGGGTCGAGCCCGGCGGCGGCATCCTGGTCACCGAGGCGATGGCGCGCCGCGTGGTGCGCCTCGGTGCGCGTGGCCGCGTCACCGTCATTCCGGACCGCGAACCGCCGTGGATGCCGGCATGTCCACCGCAGTCGGCGGGCAGCGCCCGCATCTGGGCCGATCCGGTGGCCAACCAGGTCTTCCGCGCGACCGGGCCGGGCACCCGGACGACGATCGCGGGGACCGGGCGCACCGGCTTCGCCGGCGACGGCGGGCCCGCGACGGCGGCACGGCTCGACCAGCCCACGTGCGCGGTCCGCGCCGCCGGCGGCGCGGTGCTCGTCGCGGACCGGGGCAACGGCCGGGTGCGGCGGATCGCGCCCGACGGCACCATCTCGACCGTCGCCGGGGACGGCGCGGACATGAGCCCGCAGGAGCTTGCGGCCATGCCCGACGGCGCCACGCTGATCAGCGATCCCCCTCACGCTCGGGTGCTGCGCCTCGCTCAGGACGGAGCGCTGACCACGGTCGCGGGAACGGGCGAGCCCGGATGGGACGGCGACGGGGGACCCGCCACGCGGGCCCGGCTCACCATGCCCTGGGGCCTCGCGGTCCAGGCCGACGGCGGGATCGTGGTGAGCGACTTCGGCAGCCAGACCGTCCGGCGCATCTCACCCGCAGGGACCATCACCACCGTCCTCGGCGCGCCGCCCCAGCGGGCAGCCGCGCCGTCGCGCGCTCTACGGGCCACCGTGCCCGCGCGCCGGCGGGTCGCCTGGTGGGTCAGCGGGAACACCGGGACGTCCGACGAGGCCGCCTCCGGCCGACGCGCCGTGATCCGCACCGCCGACCCGGGCGGCCCGGCCGGCGAGGTTCGCGTGGTGCTCGGCCCCCGGACGTTCACGTGGGCCGCCGGAGACGACGACGGGTGCTGGGGCGTGGCGAGAACCCGCGCCCGGGAGGCCTACGCACCGGTTCGTGGGCGGTACGCACCCGACCTCGTGCATGGGCGCCTGGTGGTCGCCCGCAGGCTCGTGACCGTGGGCGGCCGCCCCGAGATCGGCGTCCCCGCGTGGGCGTCGCGTTGGGACGCGCAGCGCGTGGTCGAGTGGGTCATCGACCGCCCGACCGGCCGGGTGGTCGCGACGCAATCGTGGGCGCCGTGGGGCCTCGAGTCGCGGCACCGGATCACCCCGGCGCGCGGTGCGCTCGCGATCCCGGTGACGCGGCCGCGGGGGCGCGGGCCACAGTGCGAACGGCACTCCGACGAGACAGGATCCGCTTACGGCTTCCGCGACGGCATCGCGCTGGCCCGCCGGGTGGGCTCGCGTCTGGAGCGGGTGCCGGCCCTGCGAGTCCGGATGACGGCCCGCCGCTCCGCCGGGGCGCGTGTGACAGCGTCCGCGATGATCGCCCTCGACCGGGGCAGGGTGCGGCAGGAACTGCTGCGCGTCGCGGCCCCGGGCCCATCGCGCATCGAGGGCGGGATGGTCATCGGCAGCCATACGGCGCTCACGACGGCGACAGGCGCCACCCTCACGCAGCTGCGCGGCGAGGCATGCTGGCGGACGGCACAGGACGGCCTCCGGCCCGATCCGTCGCCCGCCACCGAGCGCGTGATGCCGTTCGAGGACGCCTTCTTCGAGCGTCCCCACCGCCGCGGCCGACTGCTCTCCCTGCGCGCATATCTGAACGGTCTCCGCGTCGACTCCCTGATCGACCCTCGGGACATGCGCCTGGTGAGCCAGCGCTGGACGGCGTTCGACGGGCGAGGACGGCTGACGTTCCGGCCGATCCGGTCGCGGCCGCCGCTCCCCGCGCCCGAGCCGCGCTGCCCGTCCGCAGGCGCGGGTTAGTACGGGACGGGATCCGGGCGACCCCGGAGGCCTGCGCCCTCACCCGCGCATAGCGTCGTGATCGGAGTCGGCTCTTCCCGGAACGGAGCGGACATGGCGGACGACGCGAAGCCCACGGGCCCCGAGGACCTGAAGCAGCGCCTGCTGCGCGACGAGATCCGGCTGGCGCACGACGAGGAGCGCCTCGAGCAGGACGAACGCTGGATCCAGCGCAACTGGCGCCTGGCGGTGGGTCTGGGCGGGTTGCTGGCCCTGACCATCCTGGCGCTGGTGCTGAGCGTCATGGCCCTGAACCGCGACATCGACACGGTCGCCTCGGCGACGCCGAAGGACGAGAGCGTGGGGACCGCGGCGCTCCAGGACGGGGCGGTCACGGCGGGCAAGCTCGCCCACGGCGCGGTGACCCCCGCCGCGCTCGCCGGTGGCGCGGTCACCAAGCCGGCGATCGCGGATGGGGCGGTCACGTCGAAGGCCGTGGCGGCGAACGGGCTGACCGGCGCCGACATCGACGAGGCCACCCTCGGGCAGGTGCCCTCGGCCAAGACGGCCGCGGCGGCGACCTCGTCGTCCGACGCGAACGCCCTCGGCGGCCTGGCCGCCGGCAAGTACCTCAACCGGCCGACGGTGGTGACCACCCGCAGCTCCACCAGCACGCTCGCGGCCAAGGGCCCCCTCGGCGCGAAGTGCCCCTCCGGAACCCGGGTCGTCTCCGGGGGCGCGTCGATCGACGGCGCCGCCCGCGTCGCCATCACCACCAGCGCGCCCGACGGCCAGGACGAGTGGATCGCGTCGGCCGCCGCCATCGGCACGTCGTCCGGGCCGTGGACCCTCGAGGTGATCGCGGTCTGCGCGCACGGCGGCTGAGCCGCCGGCCGCGGGTTGACAGCATTCGGTGCCGGGCGGAGGCTGGATGTCCGTTCCGACCCTGGCCCGGAGGTGAGCGATGCGGACCGATGTCGAGTTCGACGCGGAGGGCACGACCCTGCGGGGCTGGCTCTACGTGCCCGACGGGGCGAGCGGGCCGGTGCCGACGATCGTGATGGCGCACGGCTTCTCGGCGGTGAAGGAGATGTACCTCGACCGCTTCGCGGAGGTGTTCGCCGCCGCCGGCCTGGGCGCTCTGGTCTACGACAACCGCAACTTCGGCGCCAGCGACGGCGAGCCCCGCCAGGAGATCGACCCCTGGGAGCAGGTGCGCGACTACCGCCACGCGATCACGTACGCCACCACCCGGCCCGAGGTGGACGCCGGGCGCATCGGCATCTGGGGCTCGAGCTACTCGGGCGGGCACGTGCTGGTGGTCGGGGCCATCGACCGGCGCGTGAAGTGCGTGTCGTGCCAGGTCCCCCTCATCAGCGGCCACCGCAACGCCCGGCGCATCGTGCGATCCGACTTCATCGCCGCCGTCGGCGGGATGTTCGACGAGGACCGCGCCAGCCGCTACGCCGGCAACCCGCCCGCGATGATCCCGGTGGTCGACGCCGACCCCATGGCCCCGTCGTCACTGCCGACGGCCGACTCCTACACCTGGTTCACCGAGACCGGCGCGAGCCGGGCGCCGTCGTGGCGAAACGAGGTGACGCTGCGCAGCGTCGAGATGTTCTGGGAGTACGAGCCCGGCGCCTACATCCAATGGGTGTCGCCCACGCCGCTGCAGATCGTGGTGGCGGCGGGCGACCACCTGACGGTGTCCGACCTGGCGATCGAGGCGTACGAGCGCGCGCTCGAGCCGAAGCGGCTGGTGGTGCTGAAGGGCGGCCACTTCGACGCGTACGTCGCCGACTTCGAGGCCGCCTCCGGCGCGGCGGCGGGATGGTTCACCGAGCACCTGGGGGCGTGAGGGCCAGGCCCGGCCCCTGGTGGCTCAGTCGTCGATCGTGATGTGCCCGGGCTGGGCGGCCACCCGGTCGATCCAGGCCCGCACCGCCGGGTAGGGCTCCAGCGGCACGCCGCCCTCGGGCGCGACGTGCGTGTACGCGTACAGCGCGATGTCAGCGATGGTGAACCGCTCGCCCACCAGGAACGTGCGGCCGGCGAGGTGGGTCTCCATCGCCAGGATCGCGCGTGCCGCGCCCTCCTGCTTCGCCTCCAGCGACTGCCCCTCGGGGGCGCCCCCCAGGACGTGGAGCCAGAAGCGCGCGACCGCCAGGTTGGGCTCGTGGTCGTACTGCTCGAAGAACATCCACTGGAGCACCTGGGCGCGCTCGTAGCGGTCGTCCGGGACCAGCTCGGTGCCCTCGCCGAAGTACCAGAGGATCGCGTCCGACTCGGCCAGGTGGCGCCCGTCGTCGAGCTGCAGCGTCGGTACGCGGAGGGCCGGGTTGGCCGCGCGGCCGATCGCCTCCTCGCGGTCGGAGCGGTCGACCACGCTCAGCTCGATGCGCTCGAACGGGATGCCGAGCCGGCTCAGGATGAGGCGCACCTTGTAGCAGTTGCCCGAGACCGCGTTGTCGTACAGTCGCAGCATCGCGGGCGAGCCTAGCGGGCGCCGGGAAGGGGTGGCGGTGCGGGGACGGTGGTGGATCCTGGCCGCGGCGGTGATCGTGGCGGCGGTGGTGGCGACGCCGGTGCTGGGCGGGCCCTCGCTCGGCGGGCAGATCGCGTCGCTGACCGCCCGCGAGAAGAAGCTCGACAAGCGGGTGGACGCGCTCGCGAAGCAGCCCCTGCGGCGCGGCCCCGCCGGCCCGGCGGGCGCGACCGGCCCCAAGGGCGACACCGGCCCCCGCGGCCCCACCGGCGACCCCCCGCCGCTGGACGCCCAGAACGGGTTCACCGCGAGCGGCTCCATCGGAGTGACGGCGACCCCGGTGATGACGGCCACGATCGGCCACGACGGCGACCACCTGGTCGACGCGAACCTGATCGTGGTGAACGGCGCGGCGAGCGCCGTGACCGTCACGTGCGACCTGATCGCGAACCCGGGGGCGGAGTTCATCGACACCGCCAGCGTCCGCCTGGCGGCCTCCGGCGGCATCGACACCGACACCCTGTGGCTCAGCGGCGGCGTGTCCGCGGCCGGGGCGGGGTCGGTGCGCGTCGACTGCGACGCCTCGGCCTCCGGGGTCACGTTCGCCGACGCGGACATCATCGCGCTGGGATGAGGCGGGCCCTCGCCATCGCCGCGGCGGCCGCGCTGCTGGCCGCGGTGGCCCCGGCCCAGGCGGCCGCGCCGCTGCCGACCCAGGTCCGCGAGCTGGGCAAGCGGCTCACGGCGCTCGAGAAGCGCGTCGCCAAAGTCACCGCCCAGCGCGCGAAGCGCGGCCCCAAGGGACCGCCCGGCCCCGCGGGCCTGAAGGGGCCGGCGGGCGACCCGGGGCCGCGCGGCGCGGTGATCGCCGGCGTGCCGTTCATCCCCGGCTTCGAGCCGAGCGGGTCGCTGGGGACCGCACCCTCGGTGGTGGTGTCGGTGTCCGCCCCCGGCGGGGGTCCCTACTTCCTCCGCGGCGGGCTGGTGGTCAGGAACACGGCGGCGCAGCCCGCGACCGTCACCTGCAACCTGAAGATCTGGATCGTGGGCAACAACTTCGACACCGCGGTGGTGAAGCTCGGCCCGGCGGGGGGGCCGGACACGCGGACGGTGTCGCTCATGGACGCGTTCAGCTTCGCCCCGTTCCCGTCGTTGACCGAGCAGATCGCGTGCGCGGCCGCGGGGGTGCCGGCGGGGAGCGTGACGTTCGAGGACGCCGACCTGCTCGCGGTCCCCGTGACTCGCATCCTCGGGAACCTGGGTCACCTCTAGGAGAACCTAGAAGAGGCGGATCACCGTCTTGGAGAGCGTGAACCCGTGGTCGTCGGCGTTGCGGCACGTGAGGCCGGTGCGCCGCGAGGTGCACTTCAGGCCGTGGCCGAGGCGGATGGTGTGGCCGTACTTCAGCACCGGCGCCTTCTCGTTCGGCGCGGGCAGGGCGGTGTCGCCGACGCAGAGTCCGTGGCCCTTGCCGGTGCGGTTCACCTCGAACGCCGAGCCCCAGTCGAGGCGGCAGTTGGCCGGCTTCTTGGGCGGCGTGGCGGACGTGACCCGGATGTCGCAACGCACGCCGGTGCCGTCGCCGAAGCACCCGATGTTGCGGGTGGGGGTGATGAACCGCTTCAGCTCGTTCGCGCTCTGGCCCTGCGCGACGGCCGGCGCGGCCGGGAGGGCGGCCGCCGTGGCGGCCAGCAGGGTCAGCGCGAGGAGCCGGGTGGTGCGCACGGCGGTGATGATGTCACGTCGGCCTGCTCCACGGCACGGTCCACGTGGGCCCACATCAGCAGGGCGGCGGCGGTGATCATGGTGATCATCCCCTCCGACCCCATGATCAGCGCCGCCTTGGTCTGGTCGGCGGTCGGGGAGAGGCCCATGAGCCGGTCCGGCTGGTTGACGTAGACGTCGTAGAGGGGCCCCGACAGAAACAGCCACTCCGACACCACCATCCCCGCCGCCATCAGGCCGAACGCGAACGCCGCCCGGGCAGCCGGGCTCGCCCGGCGCGGCGCGATGCCCACGATGTGCGCCCACGCCATCAGGCCGCCGAACAGGATCGACGCCTGCATCAGGACGTGCAGCCACGGCGTGGCGAGCGCCCGCTCGAAGATGGCCGGCGCGTACCAGCCGGCCGTGACCGCCGTCCACACCACGAACGCCAGCCAGCGCGGCCCGGCGAGGCGCAGCAGCCACCCCGGCACCATCGCCGTGAGCGGCCCCGACACCCCCAGCACCAGCAGCAGCGGCGCGATGTCGCCGACCATCACGTGCTGGACCATGTGGGCGGAGAACAGGTAGTGCGACGCCACGTGGTGCAGCGGCGACCCGAGCGCCAGCATCAGCACGTTGATGCCCGCGAGGAAGGCGACCAGGCGCGCCGGCTCCGGCCTGCCGCCTCGGAACGCACGCCACCAGCCCGCGAGGTAGAAGGTGAGCGGCACCGCCAGGATCAGCGGGACGAGCAGCGGCTGCTCGGGCCACATCGCCCAGTGGCCGCTCCCCGCGGTCACGGCGCGGCGCCCGCCGACTGCGAGACGTAGACGGCGACCGCCTGGATCTGCTCGGGGGTGAGCTGGGCGCTGAACGACGGCATCCCGCCCAGGCCGTTGGTGACCCGGTCGACCACCAGCGCCTCGCTCGGCTTCGCCTGGTCCAGGTTCGGCCCCACGGTGCCGGTCGCCCCGGCGGCCGACAGCGAGTGGCAGCTGCCGCAGCCGTTGTCGACGAACACCTGCTGGCCGGCGGCCATCTGCGGGCTGGCGCCGGGCGCCGGCTGCTCGACCGCGGGCAGGAACGCGGCGTTGGCCTCCTGGTTGCGCGAGCCGATGGCCCAGCCGGCGGCGGCGAGTCCGCCGAGAGCCAGGAGCGTGAGGACCATGACGAAACCCTGGAGCGCGGGGCTGGTGACCTTCGGCTTCTGCACGCCCAGCGCGACGCGCTGGGTGCGGTAGCTCTGCTTGCCGCGCAGGGTCTGCACCACGTTCCACACCAGCAGCAGCTGCGCCAGGCCCAGCACGACCACCAGGGGGATCGACGCGTCGGTCAGCTGGTCGTACTGCCCGGGCAGCACCGAGAAGCGGCGGGGCGCGCCCTGCAGGCCCTGGGCGATCCAGAGCACCGAGATCAGGGTGGCCGACACGAACGTGATCCACACGTGCCAGATGCCGATCCGGTCGCTGTAGAGGGGCTTGTCGACCAGGGCGGGCAGGAAGGCGTAGATCGCCCCGAAGATGACGATGCCGATGTTGAGCAGCGCCATGTGGTGGAAGTGGCCGACCACCCAGAGCGTGTTGTGGACGAACGAGTCCCACGCGATGGTGGCGTTCACCACGCCCGACAGGCCGGCCAGCAGCCAGCTCACCAGCCCCAGGAACAGGGCGGTGCTGGAGGCCGTCCACTCCCAGCGGGAGCGGAAGATCGTCATGAAGAGGCTGTAGAGGCTCAGCGCCGAGACGATCGTGAGCGCGAACGTGAGGGGCTCCATGCCGGTGTTGATCGCGGCCTGGATCCCGTTGGGGTAGTCCATGTACAGGTGGTGGGCCCACACCGTCACGTTCGCGATCACGGCGATGGTCCAGCCGACGGCGATGATGTTCCCCGCCACGAGCGGGCGCTGCGCGAACCGCGGCACCAGTAGGTAGTAGATCGCGACCGCCGGGAACAGCAGCAGGTACACGACCGGGTGGCCGAACCACCACAGCACGTTCTTCGCCAGCTGCGGGTTCACCGACACCGACGTGAACGTCTGGAAGATCATCTCCACCAGCAGGGCCGCCAGCGGCACGGTGGCGATGATCATGTCGATGGCGATGACCGTGAGCGGGATCACCGGGTAGGGCACGGGCTTCGCGGTCGCGAACTTGCGCGGCCACAGGATGCCGAGGCCCATCGCGGCGCCCATCCGGTTCCAGAGGCCCTTCTCGGAGCCCAGGCCGGGGCCGGTGACGACCATCAGGATGGCGACGCACCAGGCGATGATCGAGACGCCAGCCATCAGCACCGAGGCGCTGAACGCGGCGGTCACGACGTCGCCCCACTGGCCCGCCGAGTGGAACGGCAGCGGGTAGAGGAACACCCACGAGCCGGCGAAGCCGAAGAACAGTGTGGTCACCACCACGCCGGCGACGCCGATGATCATCGACCAGAACGCGAGCCGCGCGATGCGGTGGGCCCAGGTGCCGATGGGGAAGCCCACCTCGGCCAGCACCCACCACGCGAAGCCCATCACGGCGAAGGCCGCCCAGCCGACGAAGGCGCCGAGGCCGTGGGCGGTCATCACCGCGTAGAAGACGTTGTCGTCCAGGCGCACGATGTCGGCCTGGCTCTGGCGCAGCGCGGCGCCCAAGAGGCCGGCGACCAGGAAGATCGCGGTGGACGCGAGGACGTACCAGAGGGTGAGCGAGCGCGCGGTGGCGCGCGCGTCCCCGGTGACGGGGGTGTACTCCTGCGCGGCGGCGACGCTCACTTCGCGGCCACCTGGAAGGAGCCGATCATGTCGTGGTGGCCGACGCCGCAGAACTCGAGGCAGACCACCTGGTACCTCCCCGGGACCTTGAACGTGTAGACGATGTGGCTGGTCGTGCCGGGGACGGCCTGGATCTGGAACAGCATGACGTTGTCGCTGTTGTAGACGGCGAAGCCGTGGCTCACGTCCTTGCTGGTGACGGCGAACCGGACGGGCCGGCCGGCGGTGATCGTGTTGGGCGTGACGACCCAGGCGAACTGCTGCGCCTGCGCGGAGACCTCCTGCTGGCCGGCCGCCTTGGCGTTGTCGCCGTAGGGGATGAACGCGAGGGTGGCGAGCAGCAGCACCGCGAGGGCGACCACCGCGAAGATGAACCACCCCTTCTCGCCCTCCGCCAGGCGGGACGTGTTCGTCCGGTCCTTTCGGGGGTTCTCGAACGAGTGGGTGGAGTGCCAGACGACGAGGATGGCGATCCCGGCGATCACCACGACGGCGCTGTAGGCGATGAGGATGACGAGCGCGGTCGGATTCACGGGACGGGTTCTCCCATCCGCGCCTGATCGCCGCGTCCGGGTTTTGCCGCAAGGGCGCGGCGGACGGTCACGGGTCTGTGGCACGCTGCCGGGGTGACGGACCGACCCCTGGCGCGCCTGTGGGAGTACACCGCGCGCCACCGGGCACGCGTGGTGTGGGCCACCGTGCTCACGGTCCTGAACAAGGTCTTCGACGTCTTCCCGGAGATCCTGATCGGCGTCGCGATCGACGTCGTGGTGAACGGCAACGACTCGTTCGTCGCCGACCTGACCGGGATCGACAGCGTCTGGGGTCAGCTGGTCGCGCTCGCCGTGGTCAACGCGGTCGTGTGGATCTGCGAGTCGGCGAGCGAGTGGGGCTACATGCTCCTGTGGCGCAACCTCGCCCAGACGGTGGAGCACGAGGCGCGGATGGAGACGTACGCCCACGTGCAGCAGCTGGAGCTGGGGTACTTCGAGGACCAGTCCACCGGCGGCCTCATGTCCGTCCTCAACGACGACGTGAACCAGCTGGAGCGGTTCCTCGACACCGGCGCCTCAGCGATCATCCTGACCGTCGTCAACGTGATCGTGGTCGGGATCGTGTTCCTGTTCGCGAGCCCGCTGCTGACCCTCGTCGCGTTCCTGCCGATCCCGGTGATCGTCTACGGCAGCTTCCTCTACCAGCGCCGGCTGGAGCCGAAGTACCGCGCCGTGCGGAACCAGGTGGGCGTGCTGAACGGCACCCTCGCCAACAACCTCGGCGGCATCGCGACGATCAAGGCCTTCACGGCCGAGGACCGCGAGATCGCCCGCGTCGAAGGCGAGTCCGACGCCTACCGCGTGCTGAACGGCAAGGCGATCCAATTGAGCAGCGCGTTCGTCCCATTGATCCGGATCGCGATCCTCTGCGGCTTCACGATGACCCTCCTCGTCGGCGGCAACATGGTCATCAACGGCAGCCTGAACATCGGCTACTTCTCGGTCCTCGTCTTCATGACGCAGCGGCTGCTGTGGCCACTCACCCGCCTCGGCGAGACCTTCGACCTGTACCAGCGGGCGATGGCCAGCACGCGCCGGATCCTGGACCTCCTCGCGATCACGCCCACGATCGTGGAGGGCTCGGGCGCCCTGCCGAAGCCGGTCCGCGGCGCGGTCCGCTTCGAGGACGTCCACTTCGCCTACGCGGAGGGCCCGGACGTCCTCCGGGGGCTGGACATCGACATCCCCGCCGGCGAGACCCACGCCGTCGTCGGCCTCACCGGAGCCGGCAAGAGCACGATCGTGAAGCTGCTGCTGCGGCTCTACGAACCCCGCGGCGGAAGGGTCACGATCGACGGGGTCGACGTCCGGGACGTGACCTTCAAGGAGCTCCGGGGCCACATCGGCCTCGTGAGCCAGGACGTCTTCCTCTTCGACGGATCCGTCCGCGAGAACATCGCCTACGGAGATCCGAACGCTCCGGACGAGGCGATCGAGGAGGCCGCGAGGCTCGCGGAGGCGCACGACTTCATCACTGCCCTCCCCCACGGCTATGACACCGTCGTGGGAGAGCGTGGGCAGAAGCTTTCAGGAGGTCAGCGGCAGCGGCTCTCGATCGCGAGGGCGATCGTCCGGAACCCGGCGGTCCTGGTCCTGGACGAGGCGACGAGCTCCGTGGACAACGAGACCGAGGCCGCGATCCAGCGGTCCCTCGAAACCGTCTCCCGCAACCGGACCACCCTGGTCATCGCCCACCGTCTCAGCACCATCCGTCATGCCGATCGGATCCACGTACTGGAGCGGGGGAAGGTCCGGGAGGCGGGAACCCACGAGGAGTTGATCGGGGCCGCCGGGCTCTACGCCGCCCTGTGGCGGGTCCAGACAGGAGAGGGCGCGGCGATCGGCTAAGAACGCGCGATGTGCTACGGTGAAGCACATGAAGACCGTCGGGGTGAGAGCGTTAAAGCAGAACGCGTCCGCAGTGGTTGCGGAGGCCGCGTCGGGCGAGACGGTGATCATCACCGACCGCGGCGAGCCGGTAGCCCAGCTGCTGCCGCTCGGCGGGGGTGCGCTCCGTGATCTGGAGCGCGCCGGTCTTGTCCGAAAGCGCCGCCACAGCGCGACCGAATTGCCCCCACCTCTGCCGGCGCAGAGGGCGCTCAGCGACGCCGTCCTGCGGGGACGCGACGACGAGCGGTTCTAGTCGCGGCTTGGTACATCGACACGTCCGCGGCGGCGAAGCTCGTCACCGACGAGGAGCACTCGGCCGCGCTCCGGGAGTGGGTGGCGGCGCGCGCCGACGAGTTGGTGGCCTCAGACCTCCTGCGCACCGAGCTTCTCAGGGCGACGCGGCGTCTGGCCATTGACGAGGACGGACCCTCCGGTGACGCGCTCGTCCTTCAGGCTCAGGCCGTGGTGGACGCCATCGACCTCGTTCCGATCCCGCGCCACATCTTTCGCGATGCAGCCCTCCTCGACCCGCCCCTGATGCGAACGCTCGACGCCCTCCATCTCGCGGTGGCGCTTGGGCTCGGCGACGACCTCGAAGGGCTCATCACGTACGACAACCGGCTGGCGGACGCGGCCCGCCGACATGCCATCGCGGTCGTCAGCCCCAGCTAGAAACCTCGAGGTCGCTGAGACCCGGTGGATGGACTCGCCGATCCATCTCGGGAGCAACCGTCAGCTCCTGGGAGAGGTAAGCCATCCCATGGTTCGACACGACGTCGAGATAGAGATTGATCTCCGCGAAGTTCGCGACCAACTTGTAGAGCAGGCATGACCTGTTGAGATGGGCGACTGCGGTCGACAGCGAGCTTTTCGACACGTACTGAATGCACGAATAACCGTGAGCGGCAGGATCACCTTGCCGTACTCCGATTGCTTGTAGTCCCCGCGCAGGAGGTCGGCGACCCCCCCCCGAGGCCGCGCAGAGCGGATCCAGACGAACCGAAGCCACGTTGCTGCCAGGGCCGGAACCTGGTGAGCTCTCGGCATGGATGAGGAACTGGGCCTCCGGGAGCGGATCATGGAAGGTCTCCGCGATCACCTCGCGTCGAGCGGAGGCACGATCACGCGCGACGAACTGACCCCCTTCCTCGTGGACGCCAATCTACGCCTTCGGCTGATCGACGCGTCACGGGGGATCTGGAACCCAAAGCACCTGGCGGCAACGCTCTCGATCGTGAGCAGCCCGACCGGGCCGTACTCCGACCGAGAGGAGAACGGCCTCTTGCGGTATGCCTACCGCGCCGGCTCCACGGATGGCGACAACCGCAAGTTGCGACAGGCGATGATCCTCCGGCTGCCGTTGATTCTGCTCCGGAAGATCGACACAGGGCTTTATATGCCGGTCTTCCCCGTTTACGTCATAGCGGACGACCTTGCACGACGCGAGTTCGTCATCGCGCTGGACGAGAGCCTCCGATTCATCGCGAACCCCGAGAAGCCTGAGCCTCCAGAGCGACGCTACGCGGAACAGGTTGCCTGGCGACGACTGCACCAGCCGGAGTTTCGCGTAAAGGTCCTCCGCGCCTACGACGGCCAGTGCACGATCTGCCGACTGCGCCACCGAGAACTACTGGATGCCGCGCACATCATTGGCGATCGGCACGATCAGGGAGACCCCGTAGTTCCAAACGGCCTGAGCCTCTGCAAGATCCACCACGCGGCGTACGACCGTGATCTTCTGGGGATTACGGGCGACGGCGAAGTGCGCATAAATCAGCGGCTGTTGGACGAGGTCGACGGCCCCATGCTGCTGCACGGGCTCCAAGAGATGCATGGCCGCGCGATCGAGCCACCCGCGAAGCGACGCGATCGGCCCGACCACGAGCGCCTCGACCAACGATTCCAACGCTTCCTCAGCGCAGCGTGACGCACGATGAGGTGCTGTGAGCGCCGTTGAGTTGAGCGTGCCCATCCCCAACGACGGAAGTCACCCCCCAGGCGCCACCGTGACATCCACCTTCGTCCGGGGGGCGACTTGGGTACCCGCAGCGGGGTTCTGCGCGGTGATCTGACCGGGGGCCACGCCGTCGGCGGAGGACGCCTCGGTCACCTTCCCCGGCTGGAGCCCCGCGGCGATGAGTTGGGTCGAGGCCTCCTCCGAGGTCAGCCCCGTCACGTCCGGGACCGCCACGGTCGAGGGCGGCGCCGTCACCGTCCCGGTCGAAGTGGTCGCCTGCGGGATCGCCACGGTGATCGCGACGGTCGAGCCCTTCGGCACCTGCAACCCACCTGCCGGCTGCTGGGAGATCACCGTCCCGCTCGCGGCGGCGCTCTCCTGCTCCACCACCCGTGACTCCAGGCCGGCCTGCTGGAGGACGGCGGTGGCCTCCTCCTGGGTCGTGCCGATCACGGTGGGAATGGAGACGTTGCCACTGCCCTGGCTCACCGTGATCGTCACGGTGGAGCCGGTGTCGGCCTTCTGGCCAGCCGGTGGGGTGGTGCTGATGACCAGGCCCTCGGCGACCTTGTCGCTCTGGCCCTGGGCGATCTTGGTGTCGAAGCCCGCGCCCTGCACCGCGGTGACCGCCGCGTCCTGGGTGAAGCCCACCACGTCCGGGACGGCGACCTGCTGGGTGCTGCTGTTGTCGTCCCGGGTCGCGAAGAAGATCCCCAGGGCGACCGCGACGGCCAGGACCACGGCGATCGCCGCGATGATCCACGGCCAGCGGTTCCTGTGCGGCGGGATCGGCGGCGGGGGCGGGGCGACGACGGTCGGGGCCTCCGGGGTGACCTCCGTGAGCAGGCGGCCGCGCAGCTCTTCCGGGCCGGTGATGCGCCCCGCGAGCGCGTCGTCGATCGTCGCGGAGAGGCTCGCCGGCGGGCGTGAGCCGCTCAGCAGGTCGCGCAGCGTCTGCGCCGTCCCCACCACGGCGCCGTCGGCGGCGCCCACCTCGGCCGGCGGGCGCGAGAAGCGGGTGACGCGGATCCTGCCGTCCGTGCCGACGAGGGCGGATCCCACCACCGCCCGCTCGGCGCCCGGCACGTACTTGCGCAGCGTGATGACCGCGTCGAGCAGCTCGACCCCGTAGCCCGCCGCCTCCGACACCGGGAGGGGCGCGCGGCGCCGGGCGACCTCCTCCAGCGGCGTGCCGGGCACCAGCTCCGACGCGACGTACCCGCCGCCGCCGGCGGTGGGGATGATGTCGAGCACGGCGATGGCCGCGGGAGTGTGGGCGTGGGCATCGCCCATCCAGCGCGCCTCCTCCAGGAGGACGCCCGGATCGGCCGCGTGCACCAGCCGCAGGGCCACCTCGCGGCCGCCCAGGTGGCGGTCGCGGGCGACCCACACGCTGCCCATCTCGCCGCCACCGATCTCGCGCACGAGCTCGAAGCGGTCGGCCATGAGGGTGCCGGGGCCGTAGGTCACGGGGGCGACCCTACCCCGAGGCCCGGCCGGAACCGCAACCCCGCGAGGTGGCGCGCCTCACGCATCGGCCTCACGCATCCGGCGCGATGCGCCAGGCGCCTCTCCCCCGCGTCTCACGCATCGTGGCGGTGTCGCGGGCGCCGCCGGGGGACGACACAGGTGGCGAGTCCCGTCCTTCGCCTGTGCCCACAGGAGACGCCAGATGCACCGTTCCAAGCCCCGCGGGCGCCGCCTCGCCGTGTCCGCCGCCGGCGCGCTCGCCGTGCTGGCCGCCACCGCCCCCAGCGCGCTCTCGGCCGACCAGGCCACGTTCCGCCTGCTCGGCGCGTCGCCGATCTACGCCAACTCGGTCGCCGTCCACAAGGCCGCCGGCGGCGACGTGAACGTGAAGCCCGCCCGCTACCACTACCGGATCACCACCCCCTCGGGCGTGACCGAGGCGTCGGGCAACTGCGTGGACCTGTCGCACTACATCGTCACCGGCCGCGACTACGCCGTCGAGCTGCAGTCGGCCGCCGACGACCCCGCCCTGGGCTCGCCCGAGTTCAAGGCCGCCGGCTGGCTGCTGTCGCAGTCGGACGACCTGATCGCGTCCGCCGCCGACCCCGGGCTGGAGGCCGGCGCCATCCAGGTGGCGATCTGGCAGCTCTCCGGCCAGGCCCGCGGCCTGGACGCCCCCACCAGCGACCT
The DNA here is from genome assembly GCA_050250915.1 of Thermoleophilia bacterium. Lineage (GTDB taxonomy): Bacteria > Actinomycetota > Thermoleophilia > Miltoncostaeales > Miltoncostaeaceae > Miltoncostaea. The sequence continues at coordinate 173,754 of JBFWNT010000001.1, read as the reverse complement.
GGCGCTGAACGCCCGGGTCAACACCCTGCGCACCCTCGCCACGGGCAAGGAGGTGCCGAACCAGCTCGCCGTCTCGATCGCCGGCAACGACACCTGCGTCGACACCGCCGCGCCCGTCACCGTGACCGGCACCCCCGGCGCCGAGGTCGACCTGCAGGCCACCGGCGGCGGCACCGTGCAGCCGGACCACGTGACACTCGACGCGTTCGGCACCGGCAGCGCCATGGTGCGCGCCGACGGCGCCGCCGCCGACGTGACCGTCCACGCCGAGACCTCGGCGCCCACCGTGCTGCGCGCCACCAAGCTCCCCGGCCAGAGCGCCCCCCAGGACCAGCTGCTCCTGCGGCCCGGCGTCCTCACCGCGGACGATTCGCAGCCGTTCGTGGACTGCGACCTCAACACGTTCGCCGCACCGGACGTCCCCGGCCTGACCACGCCGGCCGACGCTCCCGCCCCGGCGCCCGCGCCCGCCCCGGTCCAGTCGTTCGACCTGGACCTGCAGACGCCGCACCTCGCGGCACCCGGAGGGATCGCGGTCTACAAACTGACCGTCGCGAACACGGGCAACCGCACGGCGCGCAACGTCGCCGTCGCGCAGCGCCTGGACCGCGGCGTGTCGGCCATCAGCAGCCGCGCCCCCAAGGGCACGCGCTCCGCGATCGGCCGAAGCGCCGCCCGCTGGACCCTGGCCGCGCTGAAGCCGGGCGCCAGCGCCACGCTGACGCTGAAGGTGCGCGTCGGCCGCCGCACCGCCGGCGCGATCGCCCACACCAGCGCCACCGTCCGGTCGGCGAAGGCCCACGCCAGCGCCAAGGGCGCGACGTCGATCGTGCGCCGCGTCGGCAAGACCGAGCAGGGCTTCTAGACCGAGTCCTGCTCCGCCATCAGCACCGCCGACACGCGGACGTCGTCGAGGGCCAGGGCTTCGGAGCCCGTGGCCCAGGCGACGTCCGCGGCGTCGCGGCCCGTCGCGATGCGCACCACCGACTCGACGGGCGCCAGGCCGGTGGCGTCCATCAGCCGCCACGCCTCCCCGTCGTGGGCCTCCACCAGCGCGTGGAAGTCGGGAGGCTCCAGGAACGGCGCGTAACAGGCGACCACCCGCGCGGGCACGTCCATCGCCCGCAGCAACGACACGCCCAGGTGGGCCATGTCGCGGCACACGCCCTGGCGCCGCAGCAGGGTCTCGTCGGCGGCGGTGTAGGCATCGCTCGCGCCGGAGGTGTAGGCGATGCGGCTGCGCACCCACTCCGCGGCGGCGGGCAGCAGGGCGCGCTGGCGCGGCCCCAGCCCCAGCTCGGTCTGCGCGGTGGGCGCCAGCACGTCGGAGGGCGCGTAGCGGCTCGGCAGCGTCCACGGCAGCAGCGCGAACGGCAGGTCGGAGTGCTCGGGGAGGGCCCGGGAGTCGGCCACATGGACCCGGCCGTCGGCCTCCACCCGAACGCGCGCCCGGTACCGCAGCGCCACCGGGCCCTCCCGGGTGTGGATGCGCATCGGCCGGGCCCCGTCGGCCAGCACCGGCCCCTCCTCCACCTCGGCGCCGGTCACCTCCAGGTGCTCGTCGAGAACCTCCTGGTCGGGAGAGAATGCCGCGCGCACCAGCAGGGTGGCGGCCGCGGGCTCCCGCCCCGTCCAGTCCACCTCCGCGCTGATCTGCACCTCGGAGCGCATGGACCGACCCTATGGAGGCGGGCCGGCCCGGGACCGCTCCCCGTTCCCAGGATCCGGCCCGCCCGATGGGCCCTGCGGCCAAAATGTGGTCCACCCGGCAGGCCGTCCATAGGTCCAGGAGAACTGAACACGAGTTAGCCGACGGTCCAAGGGCGGGCGCTTGACCGTTCTGCCAACCTCAACCCGGAGCCGCTTCGTGCCGATGCGGCTCGCACCACGACCTCGAGGGGAGCTCCGATGACCGCGAACGCCACGCTGGATCCGGCCGCAGAGCTGGAGCGCGCCACGAGCGACTACCTGGCCGTGTCCCGCAACTCGCACATGTACGCGACGACCGCCGACTACGAGACGGCGGAGCGGCGCGCGTGGGAGCGCATGGCGGAGGCCGCCGAGGCCGTGAAGAAGGCCGCCGCCACGGAGTAGCAGCTCACCGCGGATCGCCCGGCCGCGCCACCTGTCATCCTGCCCGCATGGATGAGCTTCACTGGGACGAGCGGCCGGGCGATCTGCGCAGCCCGGTGATGGTGGCCGCCTTCGGCGGCTGGAACGACGCGGCGGCCGCCGCCTCCAACGCGGTCGTCTTCGTGGGCGAGCGCCTGGGGGCGCGACGGGTCGCCTCGATCGACCCGGAGGAGTTCTACGACTTCCAGGCCACCCGGCCCCTCGTGGACCTCACGTCGGGGGAGCCCAACAGCACCATCGTGTGGCCCGAGGTGGAGATCCTGGTGGCGCGGGTGCCGGAGGGCCGCCACGACGTGGTGCTGGTGGCGGGTGCCGAGCCGTCGATGCGCTGGCGCACCTTCTGCACGCTGCTGCTCGGCGCGGCCCGCGACCTGGGCGTCACGCGCGTCATCACGCTCGGCTCCCTCCTCGCCGACGTGGTCCACAGCCACCCCGTCCGCATCACCGGCATGGCGTCGGATGAGCGCTTCATCGCCGACCTGGGCTTCCGCAACCCCAGCTACGCCGGACCCACCGGCATCGTGGGGGTCCTCCACAGCGCCGCATCCGACGCCGGCTTCGAGACCGTCTCGATGTGGGCGCCCGTCTCGCACTACGCCGCCGGCCTCACCAACGCGAAGGGCAGCCTGGCCCTGGTGCGGGCGCTCGACACCGTCGCCGGGATCCGGCTGGACGTGAGCGAGCTGGAGGACGCGGCCACCACGTTCGAGACCCAGGTGGCCCGGGCCGTCGACTCCGAGCCGCGGCTCAAGGCGCTGGTGGAGCAGCTGGAGGACGCCGCCGCCCGGGCCGACGAGGACGTCGCGCCCGACCGCATCCCCACCGGCGACGAGCTGGCCGCCGAGCTCGAGCGCTTCCTGCGGGAGATGGACGAGCCGAACTAGCGGGGGGCCGCCGTCTTCTCGGGGGACGGCATGGTCACGTCGGGGCCGTCGTCCTCGGGGCCCACCATGTCGGGGTAGCGCTCGCGGGCCCGCCGGCGCTTGTCGGCGTCGTAGAGGTGCCGCGCCCAGATGCTGTTCGGCTCGGCCAGGCGGATCGCGCCCACCAGCCCCACGGGCCAGAGCAGGAACCCGACGACGCCGGTCGTCGGCTTGCCCTTCAGCAGGCAGATGACCGCGGCGACGAAGCTCACGGCGTGGTAGCCCACGATCAGGGCGCCGCCGGCGGGGTCGGCCCCGGAGATGACCCGGCCCCAGAACGGCGCCCCCAGGGCGACCATCCCGCCCAGGGCGGCGGCCACGATGACCGCGTCGATGGAGCGCCGGCCCTCCTCCGCCCAGTAGACGTCGCGCAGGTTGAGCCACAGCGCGTACTCGTCGAGCACCAGCGCCGCGCCGCACCCGAACGCCGTCGGCAGCAGCCACCACAGGAACCACGGCATGTCGGGGTCGAGGGCCACCGACACGAAGCCGGCGCCCAGGAGCAGGAAGATCCCCGGCACCAGGTGGTGGATCCGCGTGGAGCCGATCGTCAGGTTCCCCGGCCCCACCCCCCGCCTCACCATGTGGGCGTAGCCGCGGACGCACCCGAACGTGACCAGGAACGCGAGCAGCACCATCTGGCCGGGACGGAAGCCGGCGCGGATGACCTCCTCGTCGAACGCCTGGACGACCGGGAACGCGTCGGTGAGGCGGCTCACTAGTGCCCCCCGGCGGAGGTTCGTCTGCGATTCCCGAGCGAATCCCCCGCCGGGCAAGGACGCAGATGCGGGCCAATAGTGGTTCTATCGGCCCGCCCGAGGACGCAGCCCGGCGATGGGATGCAGCCGGGAATCGCCGCGGTATCTCCGGCGGGGGGCACTCTTACTCGCCCGCTGGTGGCGCCTTATAGGACCAGCTCACCGTGGTGTCGCTGCGCACCTTGGCGCCTTGGAACACCTTCCGGTGGATGTAGACCTTGAACGCGGTCCCCTCCACGGGCGTGTCGCCGGTGGTCTCGGTCGTCACGCGGCGCCCGAGCTTGGAGGAGTACATCGTCACGGTCAGGGATGTGTCGGTCGCGGTCACCTTCATGAGTATCGCCGCGTCCCAGTCGTTTCGGAAAATCAGCTCCGGGCCGCCCCACGAGATCGTGGCCTCGCGGCCGGGCGGGTAGCGGGTGATCCAGAACTCGTGGGGCGTGTGGGTGACGATGTCGAGGCCCGCGAAGAACGCCGCGTTGTAGACGGTGGTGCCCATCTGGCTGACGCCGCCGCCCACGGCGTCCTCCAGCTCGCCGTCGGAGATCTGGGGCGCCGGGACGAAGCCACGGGCGCGGGTGCGCTGGCCCAGGGCCTCGTTCAGCGAGAAGCGCGCGCCCGCCGGGATGATGGTGCCGTCCAGGATCTGCGCCGCCCGCTGGATGTTGGTGACGCGCGGCTGGCAGCAGGCGAACGGGGTGGTGAACGTGCTCACCTGCTCGCGGATCCGCATCGCCTTCGCCTTGGCGGTGGTCAGCTCCGGCTCCTTGACGGTGACCGGCAGGCGCACGCGCCCGGACCCGTCGGCGGCGACCACCCGGCGCGCCAGCAGGTCGGCGTTGACGGCCCGCCCGGTGCGCGACGGCACCACGCTCACCTGGGTCCCCGAGATGGCGAAGTCCGCCGGCCGGGGCTCCTGCAGGACGGGGGCGAAGGCGGGGGTGATCGCGCGCGCCAGGGTGGGGCCGTCGAGGGTCACCTCCACGGTGCCGCTGCCGGGGGTGAAGCGCAGCGCCGAGAGCAGGGTGGCCCGGTCGATCGTCCCCCGCCGCCCCGCACCGCGCACGGTGACCGGCACCCGCACGATGCGGGCGGCCTGCAGGCGAGCGGCCTCGGCGGCGGGGGTGTCGACCCTGGGCGCGACCTCCGTGACCGGCACCTCCGCCCGCGTGGGCAGGGTGCTGAGCCGGCGGGCGAGCTGGGCCTGGTCGACGGCGCGGCCCACCCGCGCGGGGCCCACCACGATGCGCCCGCCCCCCACCCCGACGGTGGCCTCCTTCGCCGGCTGGTCCACGGCGGCGGCCACCGCCGCCGCCTCGGCCCGCGCCCGGGCCGGCGTGGCGCGGAACGCAAGCGGTATGTCGCGGGAGCGCTCCAGCCCCACCTGCGCGAGCACCCGGCGCCACAGCGACGACGGCTGGATCGCTTCATCCACGGCCGCCCGCGCGCGCGGCTGCGGCCCCAGTTCCCTCACCGGGAGCACCTGGGGGAAGGCGGGCTGCCCGTCGAGGGCGACCTCCACCTGGCCGCCCGGCGGCGTCGCCGACGCGCGCACGGCCCGCACGGCCTCGTCGGCGGTGAGGCCCTCGACGCGGATGCCGGCGATGGTGGTGCCGGCGGGGACGCGTTCGTCGTCGGCCGTCGCGACCCGGAACGCGATGAGCCCGGCGCCGCCGATGAGCACGACGAGGCCGGCGATGACGGCGATGAGCGTCTCGGGGCGGCGTGGGCGCGGGACCGGCACGACCCCCGAGTCTTGCAGTGTCGGCGCGCGCCCCGTCCCCGCGGGGTCACGGGCCCACCCGCGGCGCTACCGGCGGACCGGGACCGCCTCGGCGATCATCTCGCGGACCCGCTCCAGCCCGCGGGCGGCGAACGCGTAGCCGGCCAGCCGCACCTCGTGCTTGCGCACCATCCACTCCAGCTCGCGGCGGGTGGAGGCCGCGGCGACCCGGTCGCGGGCGGTGCCGTAGCGCTCCAGGGCCCGCTCGGCGCGACGCCCGCTGCGCCCGGGCTCGGCCATCGCGGCGCAGGCGGCGTTGGCTAGGTCGTCGAGCATCCCTTCCGCGCGGGCGCGGGCCCGGCGCAGCGCGCGGCGGCGGCTCGACTCGCGCATCAGCGCGACGGCGGCGACCAGACCGGCGATGACGAGGATCTCGACCATCAGGGCGCAGCGTAGCGCCGACCTGCTTGAGTGCGCGACGTGCCGGATGAGCAGCCCATCGAGGTCGCGATCTGGAGCGACGTCGTCTGCCCCTTCTGCAACGTCGCCCGCGAGCGGGCGAAGTGGCTGCGGGAGCGCGGGCTGACGGTGGTGTTCCTCCCCTACGACCTCCACCCGGAGTACCCGGACGAGGGCATCCCGCGCGAGGAGCTCATGCGCCGCTACCCGGAGGCGATGCACGACACCGTGCGGAGGCTCAACGAGGAGGCGGGGCTCGCCTACAACCCGAACCCCGAGCGGGTGCCGCGCACGCGCCGGGCGCTCGAGCTCATCGAGTGGGCGCGCGGCCACGGCCTGCCGGCCCACGACGCGCTGCACACCCGGATCATGGACGCCTACTGGTCCGAGGGGCGCGACATCATGGACTGGGACGTGCTGCTCGCGTGCGTCGCCGACGTGGGCCTCGACCCCGGCGAGGCGCGGGCCGAGGTGGAGTCCGGCGTGTTCGCGGGCGAGGTGGACGCCTCCACGTCGACGGCCCAGCGCCACGGCATCCGCGCGGTCCCGGCGTTCGTGTTCGACGGGCGCCTGCTGGTGAGCGGCGCGCAGCCGCACGAGGTGTTCGAGGCGGCCATCGAGAAGGTGGGCGAGATGCGCGCCGAGGAGGCCGCCGCCCGGGACTGACCGGGCACGCCTGCGGCACAGGATGGTCACGGTTCGGTGCTGTGTGGTGTCCGGAGGCGGGGTCATCATCGGTCGCGTACCGATCACGGAGCTGGAGGTGCCGGATGCCGGCCGACCTGAACCGCGTGACCCTGGTGGGGCGCCTGACCCGCGACCCCGAGCTGCGCCACACCGGCGGCGGTGACCCGATCTGCTCGATGCGGCTGGCGGTGTCGTCCCGCGCGCGGGACGAGTCGGGCAACTGGGGCGACAAGTCGAACTTCTTCGACGTGACGGTGTTCGGCCGGCAGGCGCAGACGGCCGCCGACTACCTGGCCAAGGGGCGGCGGATCGGCGTGGACGGACGCCTGTCGTGGCGTGAGTGGCAGGCCCAGGACGGCACCAAGCGCCAGTCCGTGGAGGTCATCGCGAACGACGTCTTCTTCCTCGACTCGCGGGGGGAGGGCGGCGGGGGCGGCGACCAGCAGGCCTCCGGGTGGAGCCGGCCGGCCGACGACCTGGCGCCCGTGGGCGCCATGGCGGGGAACGGCTCGGGCGGCGGGAGCGCGCCGGCCGACGACGCGGAGATCCCCTTCTAGGAGGTCCCAGGGACTCCGCACCCCGCTCGCAGACGCCCCCGGGGCCTGGGGAGGCCTCCGGGGGCGTCTCGGCGTGCAGGACCCCCGAACCCTGCACTTCAAGTCGGGTTTCCGCATGCCGAAGCCGATTGGGTGCGTATCGTCGCCGTCTCGCGGCTGCGGCCGGGCATGCGGCTCGGACGCCCCGTCTACTCCTGCTCCGCCGGAATCCGCGTCCCGCTGCTGCAGCCGCAGGCGGTGGTCACCGACCGGGTCCGCGTGGGCCTCGAGCGCGCCGGCGTGTTCGCGGTCTACATCGACGACGAGCTGTCGGAAGGGATCGAGCCCACCGAGGTGATCGCGCCCGAGGTCCGGGAGAAGGCGATCGCGGAGCTCCACGAGACGTTCAGCATGGTCACCACGAAGGGACCCGCCACGCGGATCCCCGGGGAGCAGGTCGAGCGCCTCGAAGGGGTGGTCGCCGGGATCCTGCGCGAGCTGCGCAGCCACGGCCACATGGTGTCGACGCTGATGGACCTCCACACGTTCGACTCCCACACGCTGTCCCACTCGCTCAACGTCTGCGTGATCGGGCTGATGATCGGCGACGAGCACCTGCGCCGGCACGGATGGCAGGACGGCCGCGGCCGGCCGCGCCGCGACGACCACGACCAGCGCCTCCAGAAGCTGGGGACGGGGCTGCTGCTGCACGACGTCGGCAAGCTCCTCATCCCCGCCGACATCCTCCGCAAGCCGGGCAAGCTCACCGACGACGAGATGGCGATCGTGCGGGAGCATCCCAAGACGGGCCTCGACCTGGTGGAGACCGGGACCCTGGCGTCGCTCACCAAGGTCTGCATCATCGGCCACCACGAGCGCCTCGACGGGCAGGGCTACCCCAACGGCCGCGGCGCCGACCTCCACGAGAACGCCCAGATCGCCGGGGTGGCGGACGTCTATGACGCGGTGTCGTCGATGCGCGTCTACCAGGCGCGGCGCCCCACCCACGAGGCGTGGGAGCTGGTGCTGTCGCTCGCGGGCACCGCGTTCCCGCTGGAGATGGTGAAGATCTTCAAGGAGACGGTCGCGCCGTACCCGGAGGGCGTTGCGGTGCTGCTCTCCGACGGGCGCCGCGGCATCGTCTCGAAGGTCCACCGCGAGTACGTCACCCGCCCCACCGTGCGGATCACCGGGGAGGACGGGCACGACGTGGACCCCTACGAGGTCGACCTCTTCGCCGGGCTGGACATCGCGATCCTCGACACCCTCGAGGACCTCGACGCGCCGGTGGGCGCGCCCGGGAACCCGGAGCCGGGGCTGGTGCCCGACGAGCTCCAGGAGCAGCGCCTCTCCAACGTCGTCCGCTGAGCGGCGGCGCTCAGCGCCAGCGGCGCGAGATGAGCTCCGCCCGCCCGGTCACGGGGTTCCAGCGGGTGGCGTAGGCCGTCCGCCGGGCGAGGGCGGTGGTCCACAGGAAGCGGCTGGGGCCGCGCAGGGTCGCGAGCGTGCGGACGTGGCCGCCGTTCAGGCGTCGGATGTGGAGGTAGGAGTAGGAGCCGGCCTGCTCCACCCACAGGATCCGCCCGGACGCGATGGAGGGGTTGATCTGGAGGCCGGTCACCGATGTGGCGAGCACCCGGTAGCCGCGGCGGGCGACCCGGGCGATCCGGATCTCGGAGTGGCGGCCGGCGGCGACGTGCCAGGCGATCACGCCGTTGCGCAACGCCGGGCGGCCCAGGTCGGTGGCGCCGAGGGTGCGGGCGTAGCGGCGGGTGCGCCCGTTGGCGGCGTTGACGAGCTCCAAGCGCTGGCTGCGCGGGAACACGCGCACGCAGGCGACGAGCGGCCAGTCGAGCGCGGGCTTGGTGAGCGTGCCGTCCGGGGCGGGCAGGCGCAGCATCTCCTGGCCGGTGCGCCAATTGACGACCCGGATCCCGGCGGCGTCGGCGTAGGCCAGCAGGTCGCCGTCGAGCGAGGGGGAGTGCCCACCCTCGAAGCGCACCGGCGGCGCCCCGCCCCCCGGCCGGACCACCACGGCCGACGGCGCGCCGGGCGCGGAGACCGTGACCGCGACGATCCCGCCCCAGGCGGCCGGGTCGTAGCGGCCGCTGGCGCCGCTCTGCGCCACCGCGGGGGTGGCGGCCAGGGCGCCGGCCAGCACGGCGAGCGTGATCGCGTTGGCCGGGCGCAGCACCCGGCGACGGCGGGCCATGCGCTCCACGGCCGCGGCGGGGTCGCGGCGGCCGCGGGCGGGCAGCGCCACCATCAACGCGCGCCCCAGGCCGAAGGGGGCCAGCACCAGGGCCGAGACGAGCGGGTCGCCCAGGGCCAGTGCGCCGGCGGCGGCCACCCAGAACGTCGCGACCACCTGGTGGGTCAGCACGCCCAGGCCCAGCCCGGCGCCGTACGCGAAGCTCCACGCGGGCAGCGGCCACTCGCGGCGCCAGCGCTCCGGCACCTGCCGCGACACCTGCGGCAGTGGCAGCCGCAGCCAGCCCGCCTCGCGCAGCGCCCCGAGCAGGGCCAGCACCGCGACGACGGTGAGGGCCACGTCCTGGTCGAGCAGGCTCCCGACCGCGCCGAGCGCCGCGCCCAGCGCGGCGGCGGCGATGATCGCGCCCACGGCGAAGAGGGCGACGGCGACCTGCTTGCGGTGACGGCCCCCGCACACGTCGGAGGTGATGGTCTCGACCATGGAGAAGCCTCAGGGGCTCCACGCGCCGGAGACGCCCGCCAGGAGCGCCGCCGCCGCGATGCCGATCTCCGCTAGCACGGCACCCCCGTGTCGACGTAGAGGACGCAGTACACGCGCCGGCCCGGGCGGCAGTAGCCGACGAGCGACGCGTCGCCGTTGATGCGCACCCGGCTGGTGGAACAGCAGTCGGTGAGCTTGCGGATCTGGTGGCCGCAGCAGCGGTACCAGGCGCCCTGGGTCACGGTCTGGACGCCGTGGATCCGCGGCACCCAGTCCTCGCACAGGCGGGTGCGCGGCGCGGGGGGCAGCAGGCTGCCGTCGGGCGCCAGCAGCGGCTGACCGTCGGTGCCGACGGGGCGGCCGAGCGCGTCGATCGGGCGGCCGAGGTTGTCGACGGGCGCGCCGTCGCTGGGCCGCAGCGGGAACCCCCGCGCGTCGATGCGCGGCAGCGCGAACGGGCTGGGGCAGGAGCCGGTGGTCCACGTGTGGCCGCAGAAGCCGTACCAGCCCTCGCGGGTGCGGTTGGTGCCGCGCAGCGGCTGGCTGCGGCGGCGCGCCTGGCCGGCGGCGGGCGCGGCGCCCACCAGCGCCAGGGCGGCGCCGGCGACGGTGGCCAGGAAGCCGCGGCGGGTGCCGGAGGTCGCGAGCCGGTGCGACAGGGCGCGGGCGCCGCGATCGACCAGGTCGTCAGGCGGTGGCAGCGACCCGCTCCTCGCCGGTGGCGATCAGCTCCTCGATCTGCTCCAGCGTGTTCACGAGGCCCTTGCCCGCGACGACGCCGTCGACGGCGTAGACCACGAACGGGGTGCCGGGCACCCGGTAGTCGGCGAAGGCGTCGGGATCCTCGTCCTCGATGAGGGTGTGGACCGGCAGGCCGTCGCGGCGCAGCGCGGCCAGCGCGGGCTCCAGCTCGGCGCAGAGGCGGCATCCCCGCGACGAGAACGCCAGCAGCTCGCCGCCGCGGCGGGCGAGCGGGGCGGCCGGCGGCGCGGGGCGGCCCAGGGGCGGGCCCTCGTCCTCCAGCTCGAGGGCGGCGCGGGGGCCGAGGCGCGCCTCGAGCACCCCCACCTGGCGGAACAGCGCCAGCACCAGGACGGTCAGCACCGTGACGGCGAGTGCCAGCGCGATGACGCCGGCGGTGAGCAGGGCGATGGCGTCGGCGTCGCGGTCGAGCCATCCCCCGGCGATGACGACGCCGGCGGCGGCGAGCAGCAGCGCCCGGGCGGCGAGCCAGCCGATGGGCCGCTCGCGCGTGCCGCCGAAGCACCCGCATGGCGCGCGCCGGCGGCCGCGCAGGCGCATGAGCCCCAGCGACGCCGCGAACACGACGCCCAGGACGGCGATGCCCAGCCCGGCCGCGCGGGCGGTCGCCGGGATCAGGACGAGGGCGCCGAGGGCCAGCTCGGCGGCCACCAGGGCCGTCGCGGCGGCGGGCCGCAGGGCGGGCGGGACGCCGTGGTCGCCGACCGCGGCGACCAGAGCCCGGCGGTCGCGCAGCTTGGCCGCCGCGGCGCCGAACAGCACCAGTGCGACGATGATGCGGAGGGCCGGGTCCACCGCTGGGCGACGCTAGCAGGGCGGGCGGCGGCCCCCTAGGACGCCGGCGGATCGTGGACGAACGCCACCACGAATGCCCCCGGTCCGGCGTGGGTGCCGACGGTGGGGCCCACCTCACCCGCGAACACCTCCTGCGCCTGCGGCCGGACCCGCGTGACCAGGGCGCGCAGGTCGTCGAGGGCCTCCGGCCGGCGGGTGTGGCCGTAGGCGACATGCAGCGGCCGGCCCGCCTCCGACTGCCCCTCGACGAACTCCTCGACCGCGGGCAGCACCTTGTGCGCGCCGCGCACCCGCGACCAGGGGGTGACCTCGCCGTCCAGGATCTGCAGCACCGGGCGCACGCGCAGCAGCGACCCCGCCACCGCCTGGGCGCGCCCGATGCGCCCTCCGCGCTGCAGGTACTCGAGCGTCTCGAGCGTGAACACCGCGCGGTGGTCCGCGCTCAGGCGCTCCGCCGCCGCGGCCAGGTCGCCCGCCGTGGTGCCGGCCTCCAGGCGCGCCTGGAGGCGGAAGGCGATGAGCCCCAGGGCGACGGTCACCGAGCCGCTCTCCAGCACCATCACCCGGTCCTCGCCCAGATCGCGGGCGGCGGCGCGGGCGGTCTCGACGGTGCCCGACATGTGGCCCGACAGCGGCAGCACCACCGCCGTCTCGTGCGCGTCGAGCGCCTCGGCGATCACCTCCGTCATCGACGCGAGGGACGGCTGGGCGGTCGTCGGCATCCGGTCGGCGTGGGCCAGGCGCTCGTAGAACCCGGCCGCGTCGATGTCGACGCCGTCCAGGAACGTGCGGTCGCCGAAGCTCACCGGGATCGGCACCACCCGCCAATTGGCGGGGCGGGCCTCGGGGGGCACGTCGGCGGCCGAGTCGATGACCAGCGCGGTGGTGGCCGCGTCGAGGCGGCGACCGGGGTCCACTACTCCACGCCCACCGCGAGGGCGGGGGCCCGCTGGCCGCCGAAGTGCGCCTCCACCTCCACGCCCGGCGGCACCAGCGCCCGCACCCAGGCCTCCACCTCGTCGGGCGCCACGCCGGCGCCCTCGCCGATGAGCACGGTCACCAGCCCGGCGCCCTCCAGCGCGGGGAGGAGCGCGGCGGCCAGCGCCTCGCGGTCCGCGACGGCCACGTCGATCGCGGTCACCTCGCCGGCGGCGACGCGCATCTCGGCCGCAGCGGCGGCGGGGTCGTCGTCCGGGTCCCAGGCCAGGGCGGCGGCGAGCATCCCCGGAAGCGTGGCGACCGCGACCACCTGGGCGCCGGGCGCGTCGGGGCCGGGCGCCAGGGCCAGGACCACGCCCGCCTGGCCCAGCGGCTCGCCCGGGGCGACGGCGGCGGCGCCGAGCCCGGCCAGCAGGTCCCGCACCCCGGCGCCGTCGGCCACGGCCACCAGGCCGCCGGGCGTTACGACGGCGGCGAGGCGGGCGGTCCGCTCGGCCTCCTGGCGGCGCATGTCGTCGGCTTTCAGCCCGTCGATCGTCCCCCACCGCGCGGCCACGTCGGCGGCGCGCTCGGGGGCGTCGGTGTGGACGTGCACCTTCGCGCGGCGCCCGTCGCCCATCACCAGCAGGCTGTCGCCGACCGCCTCCAGGGCGTCCTCCAGTCGGGCGAGGTCGACGCGTGCCCCCTCCACCAGGAACGTGGTGCAGAAGCGGTAGCGCGACGGCGGGTGCGCGGCGCTCGTGGGACGCGACGGGGCCACGGCGGGCGCCGCGCGCGGGGGACGGCCGGCCAGGGCGTCGGCCAGGCCCTCCACGAGGATCAGCACCCCGAGGGCACCGGAGTCGACGACGCCCGCCTCCGCCAGCACATCCATCTGCCCGGTGGTGGCGGCGACCGCCTCGGCACCTGCGGCGACGGCGGCGCCCAGCACGGCGTCGCGGTCGGGGGAGGCGGCGGCCTCGGCCGCGACGGCCATCGCGCGCGCGACGCTCAGCATGGTCCCCTCCACCGGGTGGCGGACGGCGGCGTCGGCGGCGTCGCTGGCGCCGCGCAGGGCCCGGGCGACGGCGTGCCCGTCGATCTCGCCGTGGGCGAGCGCCTCGGCCGCGCCGCGGACGAGCTGGGACAGGATCATCCCGCTGTTGCCCTGGGCGCCCATCAGCGCGGCGCGGGCCAGGGCGTCGCAGCGCGCGACGCGCGGCAGCCCGGTGGTGGAGTGGGCCGCCTCGTCCACGGCGGTCGCGGTGCGCAGCATGTTGACGCCGGTGTCGCCGTCGGCGACGGGGAACACGTTGAGCAGGTCCACCTCGTCGGCGCGGGCGGCGAGGGCCGCACGGGCGCGGCCGACCGCCTCGGCGAGGCGCTCCTCGGACACCGCCGGGCCGGACGGTCCGCTCATGGAGGCGAACCTACCCGGTCACCTCGAACAGGGTGAGCTGGCGCTCGCTGCTGAGCCCCGACACGCCGACCCCCATGAGCCGCAGCGCGCCCGCCCGCTCGCCGAGGGCGCGGAGAAGCAGGGCGCGGGCGGTGGTCCAGATGACGGCTTCGTCGTCGGTGGCGCCGTGGACGGTCTGGGCGCGGGTGATCGTCTGGAAGTCGGCGTAGCGGAGCTTGATCGTCACGGTGCGGGCGGCCCGGCCGCGGCGGCGCAGCGCGCCGGCCACCTCGGCGGCCTGGCCGCGGCCGATGCGCTCGAGCTCCCCCACGTCACGGACGTCCACGGCGAACGTGGTCTCCGAGGAGATGGAGATCCGCTCCGCCGGGACCGGCTCGACCCGCCGCGGGTCGACCCCGCGCGCCCGTGCGCGGAGCTCCGACCCGTGCTTGCCGGGCGCCAGCTCGCGGAGGCGGTCGTCGTCGAGGGTCGCCAGGTCGCCGACGGTCGCCAGGCCGGCCGCGGTGAGGCGCTCCTCGGTGCGCGGCCCCACCCCGGGGAGCGTGCGGAGCGGCAGCGGGGCCAGGAAGGCGGCCTCCTCCCCGGGCGGGACGACGGTGACGCCGCCGGGCTTGTCGCGGTCGGACGCGACCTTGGCCACGACCTTGCAGGTGGCGACGCCGAGGGAGCACGACAGCCGGATCTGCTCCCCCACGGCGCGCCGGATGGCGTCGGCGGCCTCCGCGGCGCCCTCGTCGGGGAGCTCCAGGTAGCCCTCGTCCATGCCGAGCACCTCCACCGCGGCGGCCAGCTCGCGCACCAGCGCCCACACCCGGTCCGACCACTCGCGGTAGTGCGCGATGTCGGGCGGCACGAACACCACCTGCGGGCACCGCCGCCGCGCCTCGGCGCAGCTCATGGCGGACCGGATCCCGAACGCCCGGGCCGCGTAGCTGGCCGTGGCCACCACCCCGCGCCCGTCGGGGTCGCCGCCCACCACCATCGGCCGCCCCCGCAGCTCGGGCCGCCGGTGCATCTCCACGGCCGCGAAGAACGCGTCGATGTCGAGGTGGGCGATCACCTGTTCGCCCGGACCCTAGCGCCGTCCCCGGGCGCCGATACCCTCCGGGGGGTGGCCACGAAGTCGTCGACGCCGACCCGGCTCACCACCTTCCTGGCCTGCCGCAGGGCCGCGGAGCTCGACGAGGAACGCGCCGCGGGGCTCCGCGAGCCGCCCCCGTGGCGCGAGGACGAGCGGGCCCGGATCCTGCGCGAGCACGGGATGCGCCACGAGGAGGCGTACGTCGACTCGCTCGGGCAGGCGGTGGTCCGGATCCCGTTCGGTGGCGCGCCCGGCGACGCCGAGGCCGCGACGCTCGCCGCGATGCGGCAGGGGGCGCCGCTCATCTACCAGGCCGCCTTCGAGGCGCTGGGCTGGCGGGCGCGGGCGGACGTGCTCGTCGCGGTGCCGCGGCCGACCGCGCTGGGCCTCTGGGGCTACGAGGCCGTCGACGCCAAGCTCGCGCGCGAGCCCCATCCGGGCTACCTGCTGCAGTTGCTGGTCTACTCGGAGCTGATCGCACACGTGCAGGGCGAGCCGCCGGAGCACATGCACGTCCACCTCGGGGACGGCCGCACGGAGACGTTCCGGACGGGGGAGTTCGACGCCTACTACCGCCGCCTGCGCCGGCGGTTCGACGCCGCCCGGGCGTCGGGGCACGAGACCGAGCCGTACCCGTGCGAACACTGCGCGATCTGCGACTGGGCGGGGCTCTGCAACGCCTGGTGGGACGAGGTCGACCACCTCTGCCGCGTCGCCGAGATCCGCCGCACCCACGTCCTCCGCCTGGAGCCCGCCGGGGTCGAGACGCTCACGGCGCTCGGCGAGCGGGACCCGGCGCGGGACGTGCCGGGCATCCCCGGCGCCACGCTGCACCGGCTCCACGACCAGGCGCGCCTGCAGCTGTCCGCCCGGCGGACGGGCGTGCACACCTACGAGCTGCTGCCACCGGAGGACGACCGCGGCTTCGCCCGCCTGCCCCGCCCGGCGGACGGCGACCTGTTCCTGGACATCGAGGGCGACGAGCTCTGGGGGGTGCCCCGCGGCCTCGAGTTCCTGTTCGGGATCGCCTGGAGGGAGGGCGGCGAGGAGCGGTACCGGGCGTTCTGGGCGCACGATCGCGCGCAGGAGCGCGCGGCGTTCGAGGCCGTCATGGACCTGATCGACGAGCGCCGGGCGGCCGACCCCGGGCTGCACGTCTACCACTACGCCCCGTACGAGCCGTCCACGTTCAAGCGCCTCATGGGCGAGTACGGGACCCGCGAGGACGCGATGGACGACCTCCTGCGACAGGAGGTGTTCGTCGACCTCTACGGCGTGGTGCGCCAGTCGATGCGCATCTCCCATCCGGGCTACTCGCTGAAGGACGTCGAGCAGTTCTTCTTCGTCCGCGAGAACCCGCTGGGGGGCATGGGGGCGACCCTCGGCTACGAGGGCTGGCGGGAGACCCGGGACCAGGCGACCCTCGACGCCATCGAGGCGTACAACCGGGACGACTGCATCGCGACGCTCCGCCTGCGCGATTGGCTCGTCGGCCGGCGCGAGGAGGCCGAGGCCCGGTACGGGCAGGCGATCCCATGGCACGAGGTGCCCCCGCGCGACCCGCCGACGCCGGAGGAGCACGAGGCCGCGCTCGAGCGCGCGCAGCTGCGGGAGCAGCTCGAGGCCCGCCCCGAGCCGCACGTCCAGCTACTCGGCGCGCTGCTCGATCACCACCGCCGGGAGGCCAAGCCCGCCTGGTGGGCGTACTTCGCGCGCCAGCTGATGACGCCGGAGGAGCTGGAGCGGGACGCCGAGTCGATCGGCGGCCTGGAGCCCGGCGGCGAGCCGACGGCCGAGAAGCAGTCATTCCTGTACCCGATGTCCTTCCCGCCGCAGGAGCTGCGCCTGGGCGCGCGCGACACGCCCCACGACCCGGCGACCGGGAAGGGCGCGGGGACCATCGTCGACATCGACCCCGAGCTCGGCACACTGGTGCTGAAGCGGGGCAAGAAGCGCTCGGCCGAGCCGCTCCCCGTGGCCCTGATGCCGGACGGGCCGTACAACACCAGCTGTCAGCGCGACGCGCTCGTCCGGCTGGCCCGCATCGTCCGCGACAGCGAGGGCGACGCGCGCGCCCCGCACCTGATGCGGCTCCTCGAGCGCCGCCCGCCCCTCGACGGCGACCCGGTCCAGCGCGAGGGCGTCGAGGCGATCCGCGAGCTCGTCCCACGGATCGACCCCGGCTACCTCGTTGTGCAGGGACCGCCCGGGAGCGGGAAGACGTATACCGGCGCCCGGCTCGTGACGCAGCTCATCCGTGACGGGAAGCGGGTGGGGGTGGCGGCACCGAGCCACCGCGCGATCCACAACCTCCTGGAGGAGATCGAGGCGGTCGCCGAGGCGGAGGGCCTGCCGCTGCGGGGGCGGAAGAAGGGCAGCGAGGACAACCCCGAGTCCCACTTCGAGGGCGACCGCATCACCACGACGTTCGCCAACGCGGAGATGCTCGACCCGGAGCTCGACCTGCTGGCCGGGACGGCGTGGCTCTTCGCGCGCGAGGACATGCAGGAGCACGTCGACGTCCTGGTGATCGACGAGGCCGGCCAGGTGTCGCTGGCGGACGCCCTCGCGATGGGCATGAGCACGCGCCGGCTGATCCTGCTCGGCGATCCCGCCCAGCTGCCGCAGGTCACGCAGGGGGTCCACCCGCCGGGCGCGGGGGTGTCGGTGCTCGAGCGCGTCCTGGGCGGCGAGGAGACCATCCCGGAGGACATGGGCGTGTTCCTGACGCACACGCGGCGGATGCACCCCGACGTGTGCGGGTTCATCTCACGCGCCTTCTACGCCGGCCGCCTCTCCCCCGTGGGGGACGCGCTGACCCGGCACAGCCCGGCCGGCACGGGGCTGCGGTTCCAGGAGATCGACCACGCCGGCGACACGACCTCGTCGCGCGAGGAGGCCGAGTGGATCGCGGCCGAGTATGGCCGCCTGCGCGACCTGGGCGTCCCGGCGGACCAGATCCTCATCGTGGCCCCGTTCAACGCCCAGGTGGCGCGGCTGCGCCGGACCCTGCCGGACGGCGCCCGGGTGGGGACCGTGGACAAGTTCCAGGGCCAGGAGGCGGACGTGGTGTTCTTCTCCATGACCAGTTCGTCCGCCGAGGACGTGCCGCGGGGGCTCGACTTCCTGCTGTCGCGGAACCGGCTCAACGTCGCGGTGTCGCGCGCCAAGTGCGCCGCCTATGTGGTGGCGTCCCCCGGCCTGCTGGAGATCGATGCGCGGACGATCGAGCAGATGCGCCTGGCCGACGCGCTGTGCCGGTTCGCCGAGGAGGCGGAGGCGCAGCTGCCGGGCGGGGGCGCGGGCTAGCGGGAGGGGGCGTCGATGGCGCTGACCACGATCTCCCGCTGGGCGGGGGTCAGCGATCGCATGCGGCGGCGCACCATCTCCAGCGTCGCCTGCAGGCCGGCGCCCGACGCGAGCGCGCCGCGGACCGACTCGCGCAGCAGGGCCGCCTCGGACTCGGCGACCCGCCGCTCCCACCCGTCGATGTCGAGGACCGTGTGCATGGGGACCACGGTACGGCCCCGCCCGGGCCGGAGACCCCCCCGCGCGGAGGGTGCGGCGCCCCCCGCGCGGAGGGGCACCGCGATCGGGTGATCAGGCGACGGTGCGGGAGAGCTCGTTCAGCGTCGTCTCGCCGGCGAGGACCTTCATGACGCCGTCCTCGCGCATCGTCCGCATGCCCTCGCGGCGCGCCTGGCGGCGGATCTCCGACGACGGGGCCGACGCGGCGGTCAGGCGCTCGATCTCCTCGCTCATCGTCAGCACCTCGTAGATGCCGAGGCGGCCCTTGTAGCCCGTCTGGCGGCACGCCGCGCAGCCGACCGCCTGGTAGATCTTCGGCGACTCGCCGATCCCCTTCGGCAGGGTCGCCGTGCCGGCGAACTCGCGGAGGGTGTCGGCGGGGATCGTCACCTGGCGGCGGCACTCCAGGCACAGGCGCCGCGCGAGGCGCTGGGCCAGCACCCCCAGGACGCCGGACGCCGTGAGGAACGGCTCCACGCCCATCTCGGTGAGGCGCGTCAGCGTGCTGGCCGCGTCGTTGGTGTGGATGGTCGCCAGCACCATGTGACCGGTCAGGGCGGCCTGCATCATGATCTGGGCCGTCTCGCCGTCGCGGACCTCGCCGATCATGATCACGTCGGGGTCGCTGCGCAGCATCGCCCGCAGACCCGTCGCGAAGGTGAGGCCCGCCTTGCCGTTGACCTGCACCTGGTTGATGCCGCCCAGGCGATACTCGACCGGGTCCTCCACCGTGATGATCTTGCGGTCGCCGGTGTTCAGGTTGTGCAGGGCGCCGTAGAGGGTGGTGGACTTGCCGGAGCCGGTCGGGCCGCTCACCAGTACGGCGCCGTACGGGCGGCGGTAGCAGGTCTGGAAGCGCTCCAGCGAGTCGGGCGCGAAGCCCAGCTCCGAGAGCTTCCGCATGGCGTTGGACGTGTCGAGGATGCGGATGACCACGCCCTCGCCGTGCACCGTCGGCACCGTCACCACGCGCAGGTCCAGGCGGTGCCCGGCGGCCGTCAGCGACACGCGGCCGTCCTGCGGGACGCGCCGCTCGGCGATGTCCATCTCCGCCATGACCTTGATGCGGCTCACCACCTCGCGCGACAGCGCCGACGGGATCGCCGCCACCGTCCGCAGCACGCCGTCGATGCGGTACCGCACCAGCATCTCCTCGGGCTGGCTCTCCAGGTGGATGTCGGAGGCGCCCTCCTCCACCGCGCGCTCCACCACCGAGCCCACCATCCGGACCACCGGGGCGGAGCCGGAGATGGCGGAGAGGTCGGCCCCCGCCTCGTCCATGCCGCCGCCGGCGCCGAGCATGCCGGGGCCCGCCTCGCGGACCAGGCCGGAGAGGAAGTTGGTGTCGCTCACCGACCCGGCGTTCAGGAACGCCTCGATCTCCGACTCGAGCGCCAGCGCCGGGCGGATGTCGCGGCTGATGAGCATCCGCAGGTCGTCGATGGTCAGGACGTCCGTCGGGTCGGCCATCGCGAGCACCAGCGCGCCGCTCGACTCCACCGCCAGGGGGACGACCTTGTAGCGGCGGCGGCTGCGGTCGTCGAGCAGGTTCATGATCGCGGGGTCGATCTGGCCGCCGAGGCGGGCGCGCGGCACGTTGAGGCGGCGGGCGAGGCCGTCGCCCAGCACCTCCGGGGTGACGCTGCCCATCGCGACGAGCACCTCGCCGAGGCGGCCGCCGCCCTGCTTCTGACGCTGGAGGGCGGCCTCCAGCACGGGGCGGGTGATGGCGCCCATCTCGATGAGCACCTCGCCGATGCCGCGCGGCGGCGCTGCGACGGTGGTGGACCCCGGGTTCGCCATCGATCGTCTCTCCCTCTCGGACGTGCCTCGGGATCCCATCGGCCGCAGGGGGCGCCGTTCTGAGCCCTGCGCACCGGCCCGGGTGCGGTTTCCGCGCCCGCCTCAGTTCCCTGTTCGCGGGGTCGATGAGGGCACGATGTCCGGAACCTTCCGTGGAGCGGTGGAGCTCGCGCGCCTCGCCGCCGCCGGCGCACGTGCCGCGCGCCGGCATACGGTTTCCCGGCCCCGGGCCGCGCTGGCCGACGACGCCGCCCGCCGCGAGGTCGACCGCGCCTTCGCGGAGCTGGGCGCCACCCTGGCCGCGCCGGCATCCGCGCCGGCGCCGGCGCCCTCCGGCGAGCGCCTGGGCGACGCCCTGGTGCGACGGGGGCTCGTGTCGCCCGCCGACCTGGAGCGCGCCCTCGCCGCGCACCGCGTCAGCGGCGAGCGCCTGGGCCGGGTGCTGCTGTCGATGGGCCTGGTGCGGCGGCAGGACCTGCACCGGGTGCTCGGCGAGCTGTGGGGCATCGGCTTCTGCGACCTCATGCACATCGACCTGGACGAGCACCTCGTCCGCCGCATGTCCCCCGCGCAGATGGCGGCGGAGGGGTGGGTGCCGATCGACCGCCGCGGCGACGTCGTGTGGGTGGCCACCGCGGAGCCGCCGGACCCGCGGGTGGCCGAGGCCCTGTCGCGCGAGCTGGAGGCCGACGTCGAGGTCCAGTTCCTGGCGACCACCGAGTGGGACGTCAACGCGGTGCTGCGCACGGTGTTCGCCGACCGCCTGGCCGACGAGGCCGCCAACGCCCTCTACGACCGCAACCCGCTCGCCTCCGCCCGCCACGGCCTGACCCGCGGCCAGCGCGTGACCCTCATCGGGTCGGCCGCAGTCGCGGCCGGCATGTTCACGTGGGACCCGGTGCTGGCCGGGATCGTGTTCTGCTCGCTCGCCAACATCGCGTTCCTGGTGGCGGTGGCCTTCAAGCTCGTGACGGCCCTGGCCGGCTGGCGCTCCGTGCGCCGCGGCGCGGTGGCGGCGGGCGCGCGGATCCCCGACGACGAGCTCCCCGTCTACACGGTGCTGGTCCCGGTGTTCCGCGAGGCCAACATCGTCGGCGGCCTGGTGACCCACCTCCGGGAGCTCGACTACCCGCAGGAGAAGCTCGAGATCCTGCTCCTGATGGAGGAGGAGGACACCGAGACCCTCGAGGCGGCGCGGGCCGCCCACCCCCCGGACATGGTCAAGTTCGTCGTTGTCCCGAAGGGCCGCCCCCAGACGAAGCCGCGCGCCTGCAACATGGGCCTGGTCTTCAGCCACGGCGAGTTCCTGGTGATCTACGACGCCGAGGACCGCCCCGAGCCGGGCCAGCTGCGCGAGGCGGTCGCCGCGTTCCGCGCCGGCGGCGACGAGCTCGTGTGCGTCCAGGCGCGCCTCAACTACTTCAACGCCCGCGAGAACCTGCTGACCCGGATGTTCACGCTCGAGTACTCGTGGTGGTTCGACTACATGCTGCCCGGGCTCGACACGCTGCGGCTTCCGATCCCGCTGGGCGGCACGTCCAACCACTTCCGCACCTCCGTGCTGCGCCAGCTCGGCGGGTGGGACGCCTGGAACGTGACCGAGGACGCCGACCTGGGGCTCCGGGCCGCCGCCGAGGGCTACACCGTCGGCGTGATCCCCTCCACCACCTACGAGGAGGCCTGCGGACGCTACTGGCCGTGGATCCGCCAGCGCACCCGGTGGATCAAGGGCTACATGCAGACCGCGCTCGTCCACACCCGGCGGCCCATCCAGACGGCGAGGGCCGCGGGCGTGCGCGGGGTGTTCGGCCTGCTGCTTCTGGTGCTGGGGACGCCGGTGATCTTCCTGCTGGCCCCGGTCATGTGGCTCATCACGCTGGTGTGGCTGACCCACTTCGTGGGCGCCCCGGAGATCCCCGACCTGCTGCCCGGGCCGATGGAGCTGGTGGGGGCGATCAACCTGATCGTGGGCAACGCGATGATGGTGGCGCTCAACGCGCTGGCGGTGGGGCGGCGGCGGATCCACCACCTGCTGCCGTACGCGCTGCTGAACCCGCTCTACTGGTGCCTGCACTACGTGGCGGCGTGGCGGGCGCTCTACCAGCTCATCCGCAACCCGTTCCATTGGGAGAAGACCCCCCACGGCCTCACCAGCCAGGAGGCCGTGCTGGCGGTCGGCGGGTCGGCGGAGCACACCGCCCTCCAGGGCGCTGGGCCCTCCTAGGCCTCGCCCGCCCAGCCGGGGCGCGCCAGCCCCGTCTCGTAGGCGTACACCACCAGCTGGGCGCGGTCGCGGGCGCCCACCTTCAGCATCGCCCGGCTCACGTGGGTCTTGGCCGTCGCGGGGCTGACCACCAGGCGCTCGGCGATCTCGCCGTTGCTCAGGCCCTCCCCCACCAGCGCCACGATCTCGCGCTCGCGGGCGGTCAGCTCGTCCAGCGAGGCCGCCGGCGGCGGGCGGCGGGTGCGGGCGGCGAACTCGGCGATGAGCCGCCGCGTCACCCCCGGCGACAGGAGCGCGTCGCCGCCGGCCACCACCTGCACCGCGCGGACGAGGTCGGCGGGCTCGGTGTCCTTCACCAGGAATCCGCTGGCCCCGGCGCGCAGGCCCTCGTAGACGTACTCGTCCAGCTCGAACGTCGTGAGGATCACCACCCGCACGCCCCGAAGGGAGGGGTCGGCGGTGATCGCGCGGGTGGCCTCCAGGCCGTCGAGGCGCGGCATCCGGATGTCCATCAGCACCACGTCGGGGCGGTGGCGGCGGGCCAGGTCGACCGCCTCGCGGCCGTCGACGGCCTCGCCGACCACCTCGATGCCGTCCTCCGACTCCAGCAGCACCCGGAACCCGGCGCGCACCAGGGCCTGGTCGTCGGCCAGCAGGACCGACGTCACGTGGCGCCCCGCAGCGGCAGCCGGGCGCGCACCCGGTACCCGCCCTCGGGGCGCGGCCCCGCCTCCAGCGACCCGCCCGCCGCCGCGGCCCGCTCGCGCATGCCGGCGATGCCGCTGCCCGATCCGTCGGCGTCGGACGCCGCGCCGCGGCCGTCGTCGTCGACCTGCACGGTGAGCCAGTCGCCGTAGTCGACGTGGACGGTCGCGGTGCCGGCGCCGGCGTGGCGGTGCACGTTGGTCACCGCCTCCTGCACGATCCGGAACGCCGCGCGGTCGACGCCCGGCGGCAGCGGACGCCGCGCGCCGGTGACCTCGGTGGTCACCCGCACGCCGCCCGCCGTGGCCCGGGCGGCCAGCTCCTCCAGGTCGTCGAGCGTCGGCGCCGGCGATCGCGGCGCGCCCTCGCCGGCGGCGCGCAGGGTCCCGAGGGTGGCGCGCACCTCCTGCAGCGCGTCGCGGCTGGCGTCGCGGATCGCCGCGAGCGACGCGCGGGCCTGCTCGGGCCGCTCGTCCATCACGTGCAGGGCCACGCCCGCCTGGACGTTGATGAGCGAGATGCTGTGCGCCAGCACGTCGTGCAGCTCACGGGCGATGCGCAGCCGCTCCTGCTGGGCGCGGCGCTCCATCTCGTCCTCGCGGGCCTCCGCCCGGGCGGCGCGGCGCTCCATGCGCAGCTTCACCACCTCGCCCAGGACGAGGGCGATCACGGCCCACGTGAGGCCCGCGGCCACGTCGCCGGACGTGACGTCCTGGCCGATCCCGCCGGCGGCCCGGATCGTGAGCACCACCACGAGCAGCGCGGCGGCGAGGGCCCACGCCACCCGCCGATGCCCCGACACCACCCCGGCGATCAGCGCCAGCACCAGGCTGAAGAACACCGGCCCGTACGGGTAGTCCATGGCGAAGTAGACGGCGGTCACGCCGACCACGCCGCCGAGCGTCACCAGGGGCCACCGGCGCCACAGCAGCAGCAGCAGCGGCCCGGCCACCAGCAGCACGATCGCCAGGGCGTCGATGCCGCGGCGCCCGTCCTGGCCGCGCGCGGCGCCGAAGGAGCCTGCCACGGCGACCACCAGCAGAGGGACGACCAGCAACAGGTCGATCCGGTGGATGCCGAGGCGGGTCACGGGACGGACCGTAGGCCAGCGCGGGGGCGGCCGCCATCGGCGCCGGGAGGCTCGTCACGTACTCCCCCGGGCGTACGTGGCGCCCGGGCGTGGACGGACGCCGGCGATATCAGGGCTGGCACGGACGCGACGGCGGTCGCGCCCGTGGGACGGTCGCGGCACATCGCCGGAGACGCCGGTGTCGGCCGTGGAAGGAGCAGGCGGTGACGCGAACGACGACCTACCGGGCGGTGCTGGCGTTCATCGTCCTCGGCGCCGCGCCCCTGGTCGCGGCGGAGCGCCCGGGCGGGGAGCCCGCCACGTCCGCCCTCCCCGTGCTCGACCTGACGCTGCGCGACGACGCCGTCGCCGGCCTGCCCGGGGTGGTCGCGGGAGCGCCCACCGCCGTGAGGGTGACCAACGAGGCGTCGGGCGCCCGCACCCTGTCGCTGGCGCGGCTGGACGGCGACCACGCCCGTGTGGTGACGCGCACGGCCACGTTGGCCCCGGGCGCGGGGCAGGTGGTGCGGCTGCGCCTGACGCCCGGCCGGTGGCTGGCCGCCGAGGGCGGCGTCAGCCGCGGGCCGGTGGCGGCGACCCTGGTGCCGGCGCCGGCGTCCGGCGCCCCCAGATGACCACCCCGCCCCCGAAGCTGAGCCGCCGCACCCGCAGGTCCTCCAGCCCGGCCTCGCGGTACGCGCCGAGCAGGGCCGGCATCGGATAGCGGCGGTAGAGGTCCGGGATGCTCTCGTGCAGGAAGCGGCCGGCACGCCACCAGGGCCGGCCGCCCACGGCGAGGCCGGCGGCGGGGAGCACGGCCCCCGTGTAGACGTGCCACGCGGCACGCGCCGGGGCCCACGGCGGCACGCCGAAGTCCATGGAGGCCAGGGTGCCGCCCGGCTTCACCACGCGCGCCAGCTCGCGCAGCACGGCGGGCGGGTCGTCGACGTAGCGCAGCAGGTACGTCACCGACAGCGCGTCGAACACGGCGTCGGGGAACGGCAGGCGCTCGGCCTCGCCCTGCACCAGCGTCACCCGCTGGAGCACGCCGGCGTCGGCCAGTCGCCCGCGGGCGGCGGCGAGCATCGCCGGGCTCTGGTCGATGCCGGTCACCCGGCAGCGGTGCGCCAGCACGATCCGCTCCGCGACCGCGCCGGTGCCGGTGCAGACGTCCAGCACGTGGTCGTCGGGCCCCACCGGCAGCCGGGAGACGAGGTACCGGTGCCACCGCGGCTCCTGCCCCAGCGAGAGGAGCCGGGCCCGGCGCGAGTAGGCGTCCCCGGCGAGGCCGGTGAAGAGGTCCTGGGTCTCCGGCTTCGCCGGAGGCCGGAAGCCCACCGCGGGGGCGGGGCCTAGTAGAGGGCCTGGGCCAGGCGGCGGCGGAAGCGGACCGCGAGCGGGTGGTGCTCGCCGATCTGCGCGAACACGCTGAGCATCGCCGAGCGCAGGTCGTCCTTCAGCTCGGGGTCGGCGACGCGGACGGCGTCGAGCAGGTGAGTGAGCGCCTGCTCGGTGTCGCCCCGGTCGAGGGCGGCGAGGCCGGCGACCACGTCCGGCTGGTCGACCGACGCCAGCTTCGCGCGCGACAGCAGCGCCGCCGCGCCCTGGTCGAACGACACCGGGTCGAGCAGCGGCACGATCTCGTCGCCACGGCCGTCGGCCAGGAGCACCCGGGCCAGCGCGATGCGCGCGCCCACGTGACCCGGCTCGCGCTCGACGGCCTCGCGCAGCGACGCCTCGTCGCCGGCGGCGATGAGCCGCTCGGTCTCGGAGGGCACCAGCGCGTCCAGGAACTGCTCGATGGCCGGGGGCGGCTGCAGGCCGACGAACTCCGCGACCGCGTCGCCGTCGCGGAAGCCCTTGACCAGCGGGATGCTCATGACCCGGTACAGCTGCGCGAGCTGCGGGTTGGAGTCGATGTCGACCTTCGCGAGGACCACGGCGCCGTCGCGTCGCTCGACCGCCGACTCCAGCACCGGGGCGAGCTGGCGGCACGGGCCGCACCACGCGGCCCAGAAGTCCACGACGACCGGAACCTCCCGCGAGCGCTCGATCACGTCCGCCTGGAATGTCGCCTCGGTCACGTCCACGTTCCGCTCCTCATCGCCTCGGTCGTCCTCGACCGAGGGTATCGGAGGGCGAGGGTGTTACGCCGCGCTGGGAAGCGCGGAGCCCTGCGACGGCAGATCGGCCACCGTCGGGGGCAGGCACAGCGAGCAGGGCGTCCAGTGCGCCGCGAGGTAGCGCCACGGGCCGTGGATCACGTCGCGCACGCCGATGTCGCCGCGGTGGGGTGCCTCGGAGCACTCCATCCGGTGGTACGTCCCCCAGCCGCCCGCGCTGAGATGCGCCACGCAGCCGGTCTCGGCGGCCCCAGGCCGCCCGTTCAGGTCCTCGTGCATGTGTCCCCACCTCCGGGGATTCCGCGGCCCCTGCCGCGATTCCGTCACTCGTCGTCGCATTCGACTGTAGCGCGTCCGCACTTGAGCGTCCGGGACACGGAATGACGGTTACGCCGTCGCCGCAGGCCTTCCTGCGCCCCGTTACCCTGGGCGCATGGCCGACGAATACATCTTCACCATGTACCGCCTCCGGAAGTTCCACTCCGGGGACAAGGTGATCCTCGACGGGGTCTCCCTGTCGTTCCTCCCCGGCGCCAAGATCGGCGTCCTGGGGGCGAACGGGGCGGGCAAGTCGACGCTCCTGCGGATCATGGCCGGGCTGGACCCGGACTTCTCCGGCGACGCGATCCTGGCGCCCGGCGCGACGGTGGGGCTGCTGCCCCAGGAGCCCGCGCTGGACGAGACCAAGGACGTGCGCGGCAACATCGAGGAGGGCGTCGCCGGGCAGATCGCCCTGCTGCGCCGCTTCGAGGACATCGGCGCGCGGCTGGGCGAGATGGAGCCCGACGAGATGGAGACGGCCCTCGTCGAGTACGGCGAGCTCCAGGAGGAGATCGACCGCCTGGACCTGTGGGACATCGAGCGCAAGCTCGACGTCGCGATGGACGCGCTGCGCGTGCCGCCCGGCGACCAGGACGTGACCACCCTCTCCGGCGGCGAGCGCCGCCGCGTGGCCCTGTGCCGCCTGCTGCTCTCGGCCCCCGACCTGCTGCTGCTGGACGAGCCGACCAACCACCTCGACGCCGAGTCGGTGGGGTGGCTGGAGCGGCACCTGGAGGAGTACCCGGGCACCGTCGTCGCCGTCACGCACGACCGCTACTTCCTGGACAACGTGGCCGGCTGGATCCTGGAGCTCGACCGCGGCAAGGGCATCCCGTGGAAGGGCAACTACTCGTCGTGGCTCGACCAGAAGCGGATGCGGCTGGAGCAGGAGGAGAAGCAGGAGTCGGCCCGCCAGAAGGCGCTGGCCGCCGAGCTGGAGTGGGTCCGCAGCTCGCCGCGCGCCCGCCAGGCGAAGAGCAAGGCGCGCATCGCCAACTACGAGAAGCTGGTGGCCGAGGAGCGCGAGCGCGGTCACCGCGCCGTGGAGATCCGGATCCCCGCCCCGCCGAAGCTGGGCGACCTGGTGATGGAGGTGTCGGGGCTGACGAAGGCCTTCGGCGACAAGCTCCTGATGGAGGACGTGTCGTTCACGGTCCCGCCCGGGGCGATCGTGGGCGTGATCGGCGCGAACGGCGCCGGCAAGACGACCCTGTTCCGGATGATCACCGGCGACGAGGAGCCCGACGCCGGCGCGATCAGGCTGGCGGCGGCCGTCCAGCTCGCGTACGTCGACCAGTCCCGTGACGCGCTCCAGGGCGACCGGACCGTGTGGCAGGAGATCTCCGGCGGCCAGGACCTCATCAGGCTCGGCGGCACCGACGAGATGAACTCCCGGGCCTACGTCGCCTCGTTCAACTTCAAGGGCGGCGACCAGCAGAAGCCGGTGGGCCAGCTCTCGGGCGGCGAGCGCAACCGGGTGCACCTGGCCAAGCTGCTCGCCGGCGGCGGCAACCTGCTCCTGCTCGACGAGCCCACGAACGACCTGGACGTCGACACCCTCCGTGCGCTGGAGGAGGCGCTGGTGGAGTGGTCGGGCTGCGCCATGGTCACGTCGCACGACCGCTGGTTCCTGGACCGCATCGCCACCCACATCCTGGCGTTCGAGGGCGACAGCCAGGTGACGTGGTTCGAGGGCAACTTCCAGGAGTACGAGGACCACCGCCGGCGCACCCTCGGCGAGGAGGCGACCCGCCCCAGGCGGATCACCTACCGGAGGCTCACCGCTCCGGGCTGAGGCGGCGGCGCCCGGCCGTCCCGGGACGGCCGAAACTTGCGGAACACACGCAATCGCCCCCCGAAACGGGGGGCGAAACCCTCACCGAGTGGCGGTTCTGAACTGATCCGACGTCCATAGGTGACGTCTGGGCCGGGCATCAGGCTGCGGAGCAGCCCAAGCACGCTCTCGAGGTGCGTGCGAGCCCGGACTCTGAGGGAGTCGAAGAAACGATGAGCCCCTCCCGCTCGTCCCTCCGCCACCGGACCCTGGCGATCGCCGTCCTGGTGGCCGCCGCCGTCCTCGCGCCGCTCCCGGTGGCGCTGGCCTGGCCCGCCGGCACGTGCGAGCCCAACAAGGACAAGAACTGCGTCGTCGACGTGTCGATCGCCAAGACGAGCGACCGCGCCGACTACGTCCAGGGCGACACGGTGACCTACACGATCACGGTCACGAACACCGGCAACACGGCCGTGCTGCGCGAGCGCATCCAGGTCCTGGACCCGGCGCTCGCCGACCTCGACCCCGTCGGCCCCGCCATCACCGGCTGGCTGCTGCCGGGCGAGACCTACGTCTGGAAGGGCACCCGCCCGCTCACCAACGGCGAGTGCGGCCCGCTGCCGAACACCGCCACCGTGAGCCTGGTGCCGGCGAAGGGCGACCTGCCGGACTCCAACCCCGGCAACGACTCCGCCACGCGCACCGTCACGGTCGGCGGCCCGGGGTGCACCCCGCCCCTGGCGGTCGTGCCGATCGCCCAGTCGCCGTCCACCACGCCGCCCGTGACGGCCACCCAGGTCCCGGTCTGCCCGCGGCCGACGCTCGCCGCCGTGGTGCGCGGCCCCAAGAACCCGAAGGCCGGCAGCACCACGAAGTACCACGTGACCGTCCGGACGACGGGCAGGACGGCCACGAAGGTCACCATCCGGCTCTCCCTGCCGGCCGGCTTCTCCCTGCCCGGCACCAGCCCCGGGAAGCTCCGCAACGGCAAGCTCGTGGTCGGGGTCGGCACCCTGGTGCGCGGGAAGGCCACCACCATCCCGGTGGTGCTCAAGCTCGACCGCTCCACCCGTGGCTCCAAGACGATGAAGGCCTCGGTCGACGCGAACTGCGGCGGGGCCGTCACCGCGATCCGCACCGTCCAGGCCGTCGCCGTCGCCCCCGCCCGGGTGCAGCCCGCGGTCACCGGCTAGGTCGCGACACACGAGGCCGGCCACCGCCGGCGTCCCGCCCGGGTGGGGGCGGGACGCCGGCCGAGGCCGGATTGCGTGCTACGCAATGTATATTGCGTGATGTGCATACATTGGATCACGAGCTGCCGATCTTCCGGTCGGCGGGGCAGGCGCGACTCCTCGCCCTACTGATGACGGGACCGGACGACGGATGGCGCTCGGTGACGGACGCGGCGCGGCAGCTGGGCGTCGCGCCCTCCTCCGTCGGCCGTGAGACGGACCGGCTCGTCGGGGCAGGGCTCCTCGAGGAGCAACGGGTCGGGAACGTGCGGCAGATCCGCGCGAACCGTGCCTCCAGGTACTTCCCGGAGCTCCGGGGCATGCTCCTCAAGGCGGCCGGGCCTGTCCCGGTCGTCGCCGACGCGCTGGCGGTGGTGGCCGGGGTCCGCGAGGCGCACATCTTCGGGTCCTGGGCGCGCCGCATCGCCGGCTCGGCGCAGGGGGAACCGCCGCGGGACGTTGATGTGCTCGTGGTGGGCGATCCGGACCCGGCCGCCGTCTACCGGGCGACCGCGCACGCCGCGGCGATCCTGGGCCAGGACGTGGAACCGGTCATCGTGACCGGCGAGGAGTGGGACGAGGCCGGTCGCGGCGGCGGGCCGCCGTTCCTCCGCGCCGTCCGTGACGGTCCGCTCGTCGGGGTCGCCGGACCACGGCGGTGAGCGTCGAGTCCCTGATCGCGGCGGCCAGGCTGGAACGGGTACCCACAGACCGCGCCGGGGCCGGTCGCCGGCTCGACGCCGCGGAGCGGCACCTGCGGTCCGCAGAGGCGATCCTGGACGAGGACCCGGACGGGGCGTACGCGATGCTCTGGGACGCCGCGCGCAAGGCCGTCACCGCGCACATGCTCGCGGCGGGACTCCGAGTGAGGAACGCCCCGGGTGCGCACGCCGCGGTCGCCGAGTACGCCGCCGCGGAGCTCACCGTCGAAGCGGCGGCGGAACTCGACCGCATGCGGCGATTCCGCAACCGGATCGAGTACGGCTCGACCAGCTTCACGCCGCGGCAGGTGCGGCACGACCTCCAGAACGCGCGGGCCGTCGTCCAGGCGATCAGGAAAGCCCTGGACCGGTAAGCTGGGTGGTCGGACATCCGACCTCCCGAGGAGACCGCCCGTGAGCGCAGCGCCCGACCCCTTCTCCGCACGAGACACCCTGGAGGCGGGCGGCCGCTCGCACGTGATCTACCGCCTCGACGCGGTCCGGGACGGCCTCGACCGCACGCCGTACACCATCAAGGTCCTGCTCGAGACCGTGCTGCGCAACTGCGGCCGCGGGTTCGTGACCGAGGAGGACGTGCGCGACCTGGCCGGCTGGACGCCCCGCTCCGGGCTCACCGGCGAGGTGCCGTTCCTGCCGGCGCGCGTGGTGATGCAGGACTTCACCGGGGTCCCGTGCGTCGTGGACCTCGCCGCCATGCGCGACGCCATGAGCTCGCTCGGCGGCGACCCGTCGCTGATCAACCCGCTCGTCCCCGCCGACCTCGTGATCGACCACTCCGTGCAGGTCGACCGCTTCGGCGACCACGCCGCCTTCGCCGCCAACGTCGAGCGCGAGTACGAGCGCAACCAGGAGCGCTACATGCTCCTGCGGTGGGCGCAGCAGGCGTTCCGCGACTTCCGCGCCGTGCCGCCCGGCACCGGCATCGTCCACCAGGTCAACCTCGAGTACCTCTCGCCCGTGGTGCAGACCCGCGAGATCGACGGCGAGCTGGTCGCGTTCCCCGACACCCTCGTCGGCACCGACTCGCACACCACCATGATCAACGGCGTCGGCGTCCTCGGCTTCGGCGTCGGCGGCATCGAGGCGGAGGCCGTGCTCCTCGGCCAGCCGCTCTCGCAGCCCACCCCGACCGTGATCGGCCTGAAGCTCACCGGCCGTCTCGGCCCCGGCACCACCGCCACCGACCTGGTGCTCACGGTCACGGAGATGCTCCGCACCCACGGCGTCGTCGGGAAGTTCGTGGAGCTCTACGGCGCCGGCCTCTCCGGCCTGTCGCTCGCCGACCGCGCCACCATCTCCAACATGTCGCCGGAGTTCGGCGCCACGGCCACGATGTTCCCGATCGACGACGAGACCCTCCGCTACATGGAGGTCACCGGCCGCCCCGCCGAGGTCATCGCGCTCACCGAGGCGTACGCCAAGGCGCAGGGCCTCTTCCGCACCGACGCCGACCCGGACCCCGAGTTCGACGAGACGCTGGAGCTGGACCTGGCGACCGTCGTCCCGAGCCTTGCCGGCCCGCGGCGCCCGCAGGACCGGGTGGAGCTCGGCTCCGTCGCCGGCGAATTCCGCGAGAACTTCACCGACGGCCTGGTCGCCAACGGCGCCGGCCCCCACTACGAGCCGGTGGACGTGACGGTCGACGGCGTCACCTTCCCGCTCCAGACCGGCTCGGTGGCGATCGCCGCCATCACCAGCTGCACCAACACCTCCAACCCGTCGGTGATGGTCGGCGCCGGCCTGCTCGCGAAGAAGGCGGTCGAGAAGGGCCTGACCACGCCGCCGTGGGTCAAGACCAGCCTGGCCCCGGGCAGCCGCGCCGTGACCGGCTACCTCGACCGCGCCGGGCTCACGCCGTTCCTCGACGAGCTGCGCTTCGACCTGGTCGGCTACGGCTGCACCACCTGCATCGGCAACTCCGGCCCCCTGGCCGGGCCGATCGACCAGGCCATCGAGGAGAACGGCCTGGTGGCCGCCGCGGTGCTCTCGGGCAACCGCAACTTCGAGGGCCGCATCCACCCGAACGTGCGCGCCAGCTACCTGGCCTCCCCGCCGCTGGTGGTGGCCTACGCCCTCGCCGGCCGGGTGGACATCGACCTCACCAGCGAGCCGCTGGGCGAGGGAGCCGACGGCCCCGTGTACCTGCGCGACATCTGGCCGACCCAGGAGGAGGTCGCCGCGACCCTCGGCACCGCGGTCGACCGCGCCCTCTTCGAGGAGAGCTACAGCACCGTCTTCGAGGGCGACGACCGCTGGCGCGCGCTCCCGGTCCCCGACGGGCAGACCTACGCGTGGGACGGCGACTCCACCTACGTGCAGCTGCCGCCGTTCTTCTCGTCCATCACGCCGGAGCCGGCGCCCGTGACCGACATCGTCGGCGCCCGCGCCCTCGCCGTGCTGGGCGACTCGATCACCACCGACCACATCTCCCCTGCCGGGTCGATCCCGGCCAGCTCGCCCGCCGGGCGCTACCTGATCGAGCACGGAGTGGAGCCGCGCGACTTCAACTCGTACGGGTCGCGGCGCGGCAACCACGAGGTGATGATGCGCGGCACGTTCGCCAACATCCGCCTGCGCAACGCCCTGGCCCAGGGCAGGGAGGGCGGCTGGACCGAGTACTTCCCCTCGGGCGAGATCACCTCGATCTACGAGGCCTCGATGGACTACCAGGCCTCCGGCACCCCGCTCATCGTGCTGGCCGGCGCGCTGTACGGCAACGGCTCCAGCCGCGACTGGGCGGCCAAGGGCACGCTGCTGCTCGGCGTGCGCGCGGTCATCGCCAAGTCGTTCGAGCGCATCCACCGCGGCAACCTGGTGGGCATGGGGGTGCTGCCGCTCCAGTTCCGCGAGGGCGAGGGCCACGAGGAGCTCGGCCTGACCGGGCGGGAGACCTTCGACCTGACCGGCCTCGCGAGCCTGCAGCCGCGCGACGAGGTCACGATCGGCTACACCCGCGAGGACGGCACCACCGGCACGTTCACCGTGCTGGCCCGCGTCGACGGGCCCACGGAGCTGCGCTACATCCACAACGGGGGGATCCTGCCGACCGTGCTGCGCCGCCTGTACCAGGAGAGCGCGGCCTGACCGATCGAACCGCCGCGGGATGACCTGCTCGCGCGCCTCCGCCGGCGCGACGAGCAGGCGTTCCGCGAGCTCGTGGTCCGCCACCAGCGCGTCGTGCGCGCCTACGCGGAGGGCCTCCTGGGGGACCGCCACGAGGCCGAGGACGCGGCGCAGGAGAGCTTCGTCCGCGCCTACCGCCGCATCGACGCCTTCCGCGGCGACGCGCCGCTGCGCACGTGGCTGCTGCGCATCTGCCGCAACCACTGCCTCGACCGGCTCCGCGCCCGGCCGTCGGTCCAGCTGGTGGAGCTCCACGAGGACATCGCCGGGCAGGGCGACGACCCCACGGCCGCCGGCGCCGCCATGCGGGTCGACCGCGAGCGGCTCGTGACGGCGCTCGCCGCGCTGCCCGAGCCGCTGCAGCAGGCGGTGGTGCTGCGCGAGCTGCGCGGGCTCTCGTACGAGGAGGTGGCGACGGCCCTCGACATCCCGCTCGGCACGGTCCGGTCGCGCATCAGCGCGGGGCGGGCGCAGATCCAGGACGCGCTGGGCGGCCGGTGACGGACCCGACGCCACCGCCGGACGACGACTTCG
This sequence comes from Thermoleophilia bacterium, assembly GCA_050250915.1. Classification (GTDB taxonomy): domain Bacteria; phylum Actinomycetota; class Thermoleophilia; order Miltoncostaeales; family Miltoncostaeaceae; genus Miltoncostaea. Next base: position 139,706 of record JBFWNT010000001.1, on the reverse strand, counting down.
TCGAGCGCGTCATGGGCGGGGTCGCCCGCAGCGAGCGGCGGCTGCCGCTGGTGGTCGCGGCGCTCGCCGTTTCCCTGCTGGTGCTCGCGGTGCCGGGCGTCGTCGCGCTGGTGGCGCGGCCCGCCCTGGATGCCGGGCTGGCGTTGATGGGCGCCGCCCTGCGCGAGGTCGCGGGTGCGGTGGTCGACAACCCCTTCTTCTGGGTCGGCGTCGCGGTGACCGCCGGCTGGTTGGTGTGGGTCGCCACCCGCGCGGTCGGGCGAGGGCCGGCGTGAGGCGCGCCCTGATCCTGCTGCTCCTGTTCGCCGCGCTCCTGGGCGCCGCGCCGGTGGTCGCCGCCGCGGCCGGGTCTCCGCCGTCAGGGGGCGAGAACGTGCTGCGCGTCGGCGAGGACGTCGTGATCGACCACGAGGTGGAGCGCGTCGTGGTGGTCGGCGGTGACGTCCGCCTGACCCCCACCGCCCACGTCACCGGCGACGTGATCGTCCTGTTCGGCGACATCCACCGCGAGGACGGGGCGCAGGTCGACGGCTCCGACTACGCGGTCTCGGCGGGGCTCATCGACTGGATCCCGGGGCCCGGGTGGGTCGCCGGCCTGTTGATCCTGGCCGCCCTCCTGGTGTACCGGGTCGCCGTGTGGGCGGCGGTGTGCGCGATCGCCGCCACCCTGCCCCGCACCGCGACCTTCGAGCGATGGGCGCGCGGCTGGGAGCCGCGCGCCGGTGTGGCCCTGGCGATCGGGGTCGTGGCCGTGGTGATCGTGCTCCCGGTGCTCGGGCTCCTGGCGGCGACCGGGGTGGGGCTCCCGATCGCGTTGATCGGCCTCGCCGCGCTGCTCGCCGCGGCCGGCGCGGGCCTGGCGCTGTTCCGGGAGGGACCCGCCTGGCCCCGGCGGCCCGGCCGGCTGCTGTACGCGGCCTACCTGATCCTGCCCCCGGCGCTCGAGATCGGCCTGCTGCTCACCGCCGCGGGCGGGCTCGGCGCAGGCATCCGGGCGATCTCGCGCCGGGGGCGCTGACCGTCACATGGTCACGGTGAAATAGATCGTGAGCGTGACGCCCGCGACCAGGCAGTAGGCCGCGAACGGCGTGAGCCGCTGCGTCTCGAAGAACCGCATCAGGAACCGCACCGACACGTAGGCGGCGCCGGCCGCGCACAGCGCGCCGACCAGGGCCGGGCCGCGCAGCCCGTTCCCCGCGGAGCCGAACAGGTCCGGGAGCTTCAGCAGCGCCGCCGCGCCGATGATGGGCGTGGCGAGCAGGAACGCGAACCGCGCCGCGTCCTCGTTCGACAGGCCCGCCAGCAGGCCGCCGCCCATCGCGACGCCCGAGCGCGAGATGCCCGGGATCAGGGCCAGCGCCTGGGCGAGCCCGATGCCCACCGACTCGCGCCACGACAGCTGCCGCGCGATCCGGCCGTCGGGGTCGCCCTCCTCGTGCACCGGCGCCCGGCGGCGCATCCGCTCCGCGCCGTAGAGCAGCAGCCCGTTGATCGCCAGGAAGAACGCCGCCGACCGCGCCGACGCGAACAGGTGGCGCAATGGATGCTCCAGCAGCAGCCCCAGGACGCCGGCGGGGACGGTCGCCACCACCAGCAGCCAGCCGAGGCGGGCGTCGTCGTCGCCCACGTGGCGGTCGCGCAGGCTGCGCCCGATGCCGCGGACGATCCGGACCCAGTCGCGCCAGAAGAACCCCAGGAGCACCAGCGCCGTGGCCAGGTGGGTGGCGACGAGGAACGTCAGGAAGAAGTCGTCGTTCTGGTGGATGTCCCAGCCGAAGAGCTGGGGGAGGATGACGCTGTGCCCCAGGCTCGAGACCGGGAACAGCTCGGACACGCCCTGGATGAGGCCGAGGATGGCGGCCTGGCCGTAGCCGATCACGAGTGGGCCGCGTGGCCGGGGAAGGCCCCGGGCAGCGAGCTCGCCGGCTCGGCGAGGTACACGATCGCCACGACGAGCAGCAGCACGCCGACGACGGCGGCGCCGATCGCGAGCGCGCGGCGCTGGGTTGGGGGCATGGCCGCCTTTCGGGACGGGGGATGACGTCACCCCATCCCGACGCGCGGCGGCGGGAAAAGTTCGCCCGGTCGGGTCCGCCCGGCGGCCGGTATACAAGACGGTGTGGCCGCGGGGCGGAACGCGCGTCGCCCCGCTTCGGTTCGCGGGCCGAATCCCTCCCCGACGGGGCGCTTGTATACAACGAGCCTCCCCGCGTGCCCGGCGCGGACGTCCATCGTCTGAGCGAAGGAGGGAGGGGCGAGTTGACCTCGCTGACCGCCGTTCTGAGGGGCCGGCCACCGGCGGGTGCGCCGGAGCTCCCCATCTGGACCCGGGGGGACCTGAACGCGTTCTTCGGGTTCTTCATCAACATGCTCGTCAACGTGATCGTGCTGGCCGGGCTGTGCCTGTTCGTGGTCAACATCCCGGCGGGCGACGTCAACGGCACGATCCTGCCCGCGCTCGGCATCGAGCTGCTGGTGGGCAACATCTTCTACTTCTGGCTCGCGCGCCGGCTCGCGTACCGGGAGGGCCGCACGGACGTGACGGCCATGCCCTACGGCCCGAGCGTCCCGCACATGTTCATCGTGACCCTGGTGATCATGCTGCCGATCTACCTCCAGACCAACGACCCGGTCGCCGCCTGGGAGGCCGGCCTGGCCTGGGCCTTCATCATCGGCGTCATCATCCTGGCCGGCGCGTTCGTGGGCCCGCTCATCCGCAAGCTCACGCCCGGGGCCGCCCTGCTGGGCACCCTGGCCGGCATCTCGATCACGTTCATCTCCATGCGCCCGGCGGCGCAGATGTGGGAGGCGCTCTGGATCGCGCTGCCGGTGCTGGCGGCGATCATCATCGGCTTCATCTCCGGGGTGAAGCTGCCCTACAACATCCCGATCGGCCTGGCCGCGCTGCTCATGGGCACCGCGGTCGCCTGGATCGGCGGCTACATGGACGGCGGCGCGGTGGCCGACGGCGCAGAGTCGATCGCGCTGGCGGGCCCGACGTTCAACATCGACATGCTCGTCCAGGGGCTCAAGGACATCTCGCCCCTGCTGGCCACCGCCATCCCGCTCGGCATCTACAACTTCACGGAGGCGATGAGCAACGTGGAGAGCGCCGCGGCGGCGGGCGACTCCTACAACCTGCGCAGCGTCCTGCTGGCCGACGGCGCGGGCGCCGTGGTCGGCGCGGGCCTGGGCAGCCCGTTCCCGCCCGCCGTGTACATCGGCCAGCCCGGCTGGAAGGCCGCCGGGGGACGCATCTCCTACTCGCTCGCCACCGGCGTCCTGATCTTCGGGCTCTGCATCCTCGGCATGTTCCCGCTGCTGTCGGCGATCCTGCCGATCCCCGCGATCGTCCCGATCCTGCTGTTCATCGGCCTGGCCATCGGCGCCCAGTCGTTCGGCGCGGTGCCGAAGGCGTACTACGCGGCGATCGTGCTGGCGATGATCCCGAACATCGCCCAGTGGGCGACCGGGCAGATCGACAACGCCCTGCAGGCGGCGGGCACGTCGGCCGCCGCGATCGGGACCGACAACCTGGCCAACGCCGGCGTGATCTACGACGGCCTGAAGACGCTCGGGGAGGGGGCGATCCTCGCCGGGATGGTACTCGGAGCCATCGCGGTGTTCCTGATCAACCGCAACTTCCTCTGGGCCGCCGGGTACAGCCTGTTCGGCGCGTTCCTGGCGTCGATCGGGTTGATCCACGGTGAGGAGATCTCGTGGATGGACGATCCCGAGGTCGTGCTGGGGTACGCCTTCACGGCCGTCGTCTGCCTGGCCTTCTACTTCCTGAAGGTGCCGGTCCGGGAGCTGGACCCGACGGACCCGGTCGACACGGAGCCGCTGACGCCCGACTGGCGGCCGGCACGGCTCGGCGGCGTGATGGCGCCCGCGCCCGCGCCGGTGTCGGCGGCCACGCTCGCCGACGACGGACCGACGCCCGCGAGCAGCACCTGACCACCCACCGTGGGGGCGGCGCCTTGCGCGGACGCCGCCCCCGCGCACCCTCGGGAGGCACCACATGACCACCGGAACCGCGCCCGGCGCCGAGCGGCTGACCGTCGACGCCGAGCCCTACGAGTTCACCTTCGACCCCGCCACCACGGCGCTGGTCGTGATCGACATGCAGCGCGACTTCCTGGAGGAGGGCGGCTTCGGCGCCGGTCTCGGCAACGACGTGTCGCTGCTGTGGCGCGTCGTCGCCCCCCTCGGCGCCCTGCTGGGCGCGTGCCGCGAGGCGGGCATGACCGTGATCCACACGCGCGAGGGCCACCGGCCCGACCTGCTCGACGCCCCGCCGTCCAAGCTCGCCCGCGGCCGGCTGGACACCGGCATCGGCGACATGGGGCCCAAGGGGCGGATCCTGGTGCGCGGCGAGGAGGGCCACGACATCGTCGACGCCCTGGCCCCGCTCCCCGGCGAGGCGGTGCTCGATAAGCCGGGCAAGGGCGCCTTCTACGCGACCGACCTCGAGCTGATACTCCGCAACGCCGGCGTCACCCACCTGATCGTGACCGGCGTGACCACGGAGGTGTGCGTGCACACCACCGTCCGCGAGGCCAACGACCGCGGCTTCGAGTGCCTGGTGCCCGGCGACTGCTGCGGCTCCTACTTCCCCGAGTTCCACGAGGTGGGGCTGCGGATGATCGCCGCCCAGGGCGGCATCTTCGGCTGGGTGGCGCCGTCGTCCGAGGTGCTGCGCGCCCTCGGCGCGACTACACTCGCCGTCGCACGCGAGTGACGGAGGACCGCTGACCACCCGCACACTGCTCGCCGAGCGGGTCTACCGCAGGATGCGGTCCGACCTCCTGCGCGGGCGCATCCGCCCGGGCGAGCGCGTGGTGGAGCAGTGGGCGGCCGAGCACTACCAGGCCTCCCGCACCCCCGTGCGGGAGGCCTGCCGCCGGCTCGCCGAGGAGGGGCTGCTGGTGCACCGCCCCCAGCGCGGCTACATGGCCCCGGTGATCGAGCAGGCCGAGCTGGACGAGCTGTACGAGCTGCGCCGGGCCATCGAGGTGCTGTCGGTCCGCACGGCGTGCGGGGCGGCGGACCGCGGGCGGCGCCTCCAGGCGCTGCGGGCCCAGTGGAGCGGGCCGATCCCCGAGACGGGGGAGGAGATCGTATACAACGATGAGGCGTTCCATCTGGGCATCGCCGAGACGGGCGGCAACCGCCAGGTGCAGGGCGCGCTGGCCGGCATCAACGCCCGCATCCGCCTCGTCCGGGTGCACGACTTCCTGGACGCCGCGCGCGTCCGCGCCACGGTGCGTCAGCACGTGCAGATCCTGGACGCGGTCGAGGACGGGGACGCCGAGAAGGCCGGAGCGCTGATGATCGTGCACATCATCGAGTCGCAGCGGGCCGTCGTGGCGGCGGCCGCGCGGGCCCAGGAGGCGTTCGCCGCCGGCTGAGTCGGCCCGCGGGATGAACCGGGCCCGGCCGCATCCGGCCGCCCGGCCGGAGCGCCCCGCGCCGCCGCGTTTGTATACATGCGGAGGTGATCGCCGCTCCCGCACGCGCGCCCGCCGCCATCGCCGCGACGCGCTCGGGCGACGGGCCGGCGGTGGTTCTGCTGCACGGGGTGGCGTACGGCCCGGCGACGCTCGACGCGGTGGCCGCCGCCGTCGCCGCCGGCGGCGCGACCGCGGTGGTGCCCCACCGGGCCGGCTACGGCCGGTCGGCCGACGTGCCGCCCCGCACGGACCTGGGCGCGCAGATCGACGACGTCGCCGGGGTGCTGGCCGACATGGGCGTGCGGCGCGCGGTGTGGGCCGGCGTGAGCGGCGGCGCCACCATCGCGCTGGCGGCCGCGATCCGCCGCCCCACGCTGGTGTCCGGCCTGCTGCTGCACGAGCCGGCCCTGGGGCGGCTGGCCGGCGACCTGCACGCGCGCCTGCGCGGCGCGGCGGCCGCGGTGCACGCGGCGGCCGATCCCGGCGACGGCGCCGTGACCCTGGCGAAGACCCTCGCGGGGGAGCGCGGGTGGGCGATGCTGCCGGACCCCGTCCGCGACGGGGTGCGCGAGGCCGGGCCCGCCGTGCGCGCCGAGATCGACCAATTCCCGGCGTTCAGCCCCGGCGCCGGCGCGCTGTGCGGCCTGCGCGACACGCGCACCGTCTCGTCGGTCGGCGCGTGGAGCGGCACCGAGCGGCGCCACGCCGGGGCGGTGCTCGAGGCGCTGGCCCGGGCGGCGACGGCCCGGCCGCCCTCCGGCCACCTGGTGCAGATCGAGGCGCCGGACGCGTTCGCCCGCATGGCCCTGTCGCTGGCCCTGCCCACACGACCCGTCGAGGAGGACGGATGACCCACGGCACCGTGACCGCCGAGCCGTACCCCTGGCCCTACGACGACGTGCTCGACCCCGCCCGCACCGCCATGCTGCTCATCGACTGGCAGTTCGACTTCTGCGGCGAGGGCGGCTACGTCGACCGGATGGGCTACGACATCGCCCTGACCCGGGCCGGCCTGGGCCCCACCGCGCGCCTGCTCGCCGCCGCCCGCGACCGCGGGATGATGGTGATCCACACCCGGGAGGGCCACCGGCCCGACCTGGCGGACTGCCCGCCCAACAAGCTGTGGCGCTCGCGGCAGATCGGCGCCGGGATCGGCGACCCCGGGCCGAACGGGCGCATCCTGGTGCGCGGCGAGCCGGGCTGGGAGATCGTGCCCGAGGTGGCGCCGCTGCCCGGCGAGGCGATCATCGACAAGCCCGGCAAGGGGGCCTTCTACGCCACCGACCTGGACCTGCTGCTGCGGACGGCGGGGATCACGCACATCATCCTCACCGGCATCACGACCGACGTGTGCGTGCACACGACGATGCGCGAGGCCAACGACCGCGGCTACGAGTGCCTGATCCTGGACGACTGCACCGGCGCCACCGATCTGGCCAACCACGAGGCGGCGCTGAAGATGGTGACGATGCAGGGCGGCGTGTTCGGCGCGGTGTCGTCGTCGGACGCGGTGCTCGCGGCGCTCGACGCCGCGTGACCACCGCGCCCACCAGCACCGCCCGGGCGGCGTTCGCCCGGGCGCGGGAGGTGCTCGCCGGGTTCCGGGCCCAGCCGGGGGACCGCCCGGCGGTGGACGCGGCCGGCGCGCCGTCGCGCACCCCGCCACCGCCCGCTTCGGCCCCGGCGCCGCCCGACCCGCGGACCGCGCGCGAGCGGGTCGAGCAGGCCCTGGAGGCCGCCGGCCGCGCCGACGCGCTGGGGGCGATCGTGGCGGTGGACCCCGACGCGGCCCTGGCCGAGGCCGACGCCCGCGACCGCACGCCGCCCCCCGCCCGCGGCCCCCTGCACGGGATGCCGGTGACGGTGAAGGACGTGATCGACGTGGCGGGGCTGCCGACGCGGGCGGGGTCGGCGGCGTACCTGGCGCACCCCGACCGCGACGCGGAGGCCGTGGCCCGGATCCGCACCGCCGGCGCGGTGGTGCTGGGGAAGGTGGCGACGCACGAGTTCGCCCTGGGGGTCACCACCCCCCAGGCGCGCAATCCGCACGACCCCACGCGCATCCCCGGCGGGTCGAGCGGCGGGTCGGGCATCGCGGTGGCCACCGGCTTCGGGGACGCGTCGCTGGGCACCGACACGCGGGCGTCGATCCGCGTGCCGTCGGCGCTCTGCGGCGTGGTGGGCATCAAGCCGACCTACGGCGCCGTGCCGACCGCCGGACTGGTGAGCCTTGCGTGGACCCTCGACCACGTCGGCCCGCTCGCGTGCACGGTGCGCGACGCGGCGCGGGTGCTGGAGGCCCTCGCCCCCGGGTTCGCCGGCCTGCCGGGCTGGGCGGACGCGCCGACGGCCGGCGCGCGGGTGGGCGTGCCGGAGGCGGCGTTCGCGGGGTGCGAGCCGGCCGTTGCCGAGGCGGTGGAGGCCGCGATCGACGCCCTGGCCGACGCCGGCGTGGACGTGGTGCCCGCGTCGCGCCCGGACACGCTCGACCTGGAGCGCGCCGGGGCGGGGGGCCTGCTGGTGAGCCGCGCGGAGGCGGCGGCCAACCACCGCGCGCTCGGGATCGACCGGACCCTGCTGTGGGAGGAGACCGCCGACCAGCTGGACGAGGCCGACGCCCTCTCGGCCGCCGACTACCTCGACGCCCAGCGCATGCGCGCCGCCCTGGCGGCCGGCTTCGCGGACGAGCTGGAGGGGCTGTGGGCGCTCGCGATGCCCACCACCCCGTGCGTCGCGCCGCCGGTCGAGGACGCCGAGCGCCACCTGACGGTGCTGTCGCGGACGGCGATCCCGTGGTCGTTCACCGGGCTGCCGGCCATCTCGGTGCCGTGCGGGACGTCGCCGCAGGGGCTGCCGATCGGCCTGCAGCTCGTGGCGGGCCGAGGGCGCGAGCACCATCTGGTGGCGCTCGCCGCCCTCGTCGAGCGGATCCTCTGAGCCGCCGCCTCAGGAGGGCGTCTTCGCGAGGCGGCCCTTGCCGGCCAGCCGCCCGCCGGCGAAACAGAAACGGTAGCCGCCGGCCAGACCGGAGCGCCGTGCGTACCGCCAGCACTCGAGGGCCTCGCCGTCGATCACGCGATCTCTGACCGCCCGTGGCGGTTGGCCGAGGAGGCGGCGGACGTCCAGCTGCGGAGCGCCGACCTGGATCGATTCGTAGGTGACCCGGTCGGTCACGCCCGCCGCGGCGGCGGGGGTCACGCCGGCGGGGCCGATCCGCACGGCCACCAGCAGCGCCACCGCCACGACGGCGAGGGCCGCGGCACCCAGGAGGAGGCGCGGCCCGACGCGGGCTCGCCTCGGTCCGTGCGGGAGACCCAGTGCGCGTCGCAGGTCGCGGGGCGTCGTGCGTCCGATCCTCGAAACGGTGCCCATGGACCCTAGCGGCGCCCCGGTCCGGGCCGTCACTGGCCGTTCGGCGAGGATCCGGCTGACGGCCGGGCCTCTGTCGCCCCGCACACACCGCCGCTTGACACGTCCCGGCCCCGCCGGTGTGGTGGCGCACTGATGGCCAGCGCCGCGTTCCCGCCCGCCCTCCGGGCCTTCGTCGCCGAGCACATCAGCTCGGTCGGGGAGCTGGAGCTGCTCCTGCTGCTCCGCGGCGATCCACACCGGGCGTGGACCGCCCGCGAGGCCGCGAGCCGGCTGCACCATGTCCCCGACTGGGTCGCTGATCGGCTCGAGCGGCTCGTCCGCGCGCGGATGGTGATCCGGCTCGCGGGGGACCACGTCGCCTACCGGTTCGGGCCGGCCGACGCGGCCCTGGAGCGGTCGGTGGAGGCGGTGGCCGAGGCTTTCCGGGCCCGGCGCGCGTCGATGATCTCGCTGATCTACGCGCGGCCGGAGGGCGCGGCGCGCCTGTCGGATGCCTTCCGCCTCCGGGGCGGCGACCCGTGATCGCGACCGTCGTCTACATCCTCTGCGCCGTGACGAGCACGGCGTGCGCCCTCGTGCTCCTCGCCGCGAGGCGCCGCACCCGCGAACCGCTCCTCTCGTGGGCCGCCGGCTGCTTCTGCCTGCTGGCGCTGAACAACGCCATCCTGGTGGTGGACCTGGCGGTGCTGGGCGACGCGCCCGACCTGCACGCCTATCGCAGTGCCGCGGCGCTCGCGGGATTCCTGCTCCTGCTGACCGGCCTCGTGCTCGACACGACGCGGCGGCCCGCCCGGTGAGCGTCGCCGACGTCCTCGATGGCGGCGCCATCGTCGCGGCGGCCGCGATCGCCCTCTTCTTCGCGCGCTTCCACCGCGCCACGGGCGACCGCTTCTTCGGCTTCTTCGCGCTCGCCTTCGCGATCTTCGCGGCCGACCGGCTGCTCCTGGTGGCGCTGCCGGGCGACAGCGAGGCACGGACCGTGGTGTACCTCGTCCGCGCCGCCGCCTTCCTCACGATCATCGCCGCGGTGATCGACAAGAACCGGCCCCTCCGCAGGCCGGTCCGCGGGGCCGCCGGGGATGGCCCGGCCGGCGTGGACCGCGGCAGACCTAGCCGAAGCGCCCGCTGACGTAGTCCTCGGTCGCCTTCTCCTTCGGGCGGCTGAAGATGGTCTCGGTGTCGTCCATCTCCACGAGGTGGCCGGGCATGCCGGTCGCCTCGAGGTTGAAGAAGGCGGTGTAGTCGCTGGCGCGGCTCGCCTGCTGCATGTTGTGGGTCACGATCACGATCGTGTAGTCCTGCTTCAGCTGGTGCACCAGGTCCTCGATCGCGAGCGTCGCGATCGGGTCGAGCGCCGAGGCCGGCTCGTCCATCAGGAGCACCTCGGGCTTCACCGCGATGGCCCGCGCGATGCACAGGCGCTGCTGCTGGCCGCCCGAGAGGCCGGCGCCGGGCTTGTTGAGGCGGTCCTTGACCTCCTCCCAGAGGTGGGCGCCCCGGAGGGACTCCTCGACCACCTGGTCCATGTCCGACCTGGACATGCGCGTCCGGTTGAGCCGCAGCCCCGCGGAGACGTTCTCGTAGATCGTCATCGTGGGGAACGGGTTGGGCAGCTGGAACACCATGCCGACCTTCCGCCGCACCAGCACCGGGTCGACGCTCTGGTGGTAGATGTCCTCGCCCTCGAGCAGGACCGTCCCCTCGGCGCGCGCCCCGCGGATGACCTCGTGCATGCGGTTGAGCGAGCGCAGCACGGTCGACTTGCCGCATCCCGACGAGCCGATGAACGCGGTCACCTTGTTGCGCTCGATCGTCATGTTGACGTCCTTCACGGCATGGAACCCGCCGTAGAAGAGGTTCAGGTCGGTGACGTCGAACGCGGAGCGCTGGGCACCCGGGGCGACGGCGGCCTCGGGCGCGGCGGCCGCCTCCGGGGCGGGCTCGGGCGCCGGGGCCTCGGTCTGCAGCGCCTGTGCCTCCATGTCGGGGGAGGGCGGCTGGGTGCTCACGAGTTGATGTCCTTTCCGAATCGCCGGTACACGAGCCTCGCGATGATGTTGAGGACCAGCACGATGATGATCAGGGTCAGCGCCGCCGCCCACGCGCGCTCGATGTACGGGGCCTTCGGCACGCCCGGGTTCTTGTACTCATTGAACGCGAAGACCGGGAGATTCTCCATCCTCCCGGAGAACGGGTTCCAGTTCGTCGTCGAGAAGGTCCCGGTGGTGATGAGCAGCGGCGCGGTCTCGCCGATGACGCGCGAGACCGCGACCATCACGCCGGTGACGATGCCGGCGAGGGCCGTCGGGAGCACCACGCTGACGATGGTCCGCCACTTGGGGACGCCGAGCGCGTAGGACGACTCGCGCAGCCCGTTGGGCACGATCTTCAGCATCTCCTCCGTCGATCGCACGACGATGGGGATCATCAGCACCGACAGCGCGACGGCGCCCATGACGCCCAGGCGGATGCCGGGGCCCATGAAGATGGAGAAGAGGGCGAAGGCGAAGAGGCCGGCCACGATCGACGGGATGCCGGTCATGACGTCCACGAAGAAGATGATCGCCTGCTTCAGCCGCCCGTGGCCGTACTCGACCAGGTAGATGGCGCAGAGGATCCCGATCGGGACCGAGGCGAGCGTCGTGAGGCCCGTGATGACCAGGGTGCCGACGATCGCGTGCTGACCGCCTCCGCCCTCACCGAGGACGTTGCGCACGTCCTCGGTGAAGAACTGCGTGTCGAAGCGGTCGAGGCCCCGGGCGAGCGTGACGTAGATGACCGAGATGAGCGGCACCACGGCCACCGCGAAGGCCGAGGTCACGATGAGGGTGATCGCGCGGTCGGTGGCGCGCCGCGAGCCCTCCACGGCGCGGGCCCACACGTAGACGATCACGCCGGCGGCCGCGGCGGCGACGAGCGCCGCCAGCACCATGTTGGTCCCGCCGGCGACGATCGCGATCACGCCGAGGACCCCGAGGGTGCCGTAGACCGCCCCGGGGCCCCAGTCGGGGAGCCGCCGCTGGACGAGCGAGCTCGGCTGGACGTCGACCGGCGTGGGTGCGGTGGCGCTGCTCACGGGCGCGCCTCCGCCTCACCGCGGGCGACGACCCACCGGGCGAGCATGTTGACCACCAGCGTGATCCCGAAGAGCACCAGGCCCGACGCGATCAGCACGTTCACGTCGATCCCCGACGACTCGGGGAACTGGAGGGCGATGTTGGCCGCGATGGTCGACGGGTTGCCGGAGCTGATCAGGTTGAAGGTCACGTCCCCGGCGACGGAGAGGATGATCGCGACGGCCATCGTCTCGCCGAGCGCGCGGCCCAGGCCGAGCATCGAGCCGCCGATGATGGCCGACTTGCCGAAGGGGAGCACCGTCATCTTGATGACCTCCCAGCGGGTCGCCCCCAGGGCCAGGGCGCCCTCGACCTGAGCCCGCGGCGTCCGGGAGAAGACCTCGCGCGTGATCGCGCTGATGATCGGCAGGATCATCAGGGCCAGCACGAAGCCCACGATGAGCATGGTGCGGCCCGTCGCCGACGCCGGCCCCTCGAAGAGCGGTATCCAGCCGAAGTGGTCGTTCAGCCAGTGCTGGAAGTCCACCGACGCGGGGCCCAGCACCGCGATGCCCCAGAGCCCGAAGACGATGCTGGGGATGGCCGCGAGCAGATCGATGATCGAGCCCAGCAGGTGGGCCAGGCGCCGCGGCGCGTAGAAGGTGATGAAGAGCGAGACGGCCACCGCGAGCGGCACGGCGATGAGGATCGCCAGGCCCGCGGAGAGCACCGTGCCGAACACGAGGGGCCCGATGTACGTGAGCAGGCTCTCTCCGTCGGGGAGCTCCGACGCCTTCGCGGTGATCGCCGGCCACCCCTCGCTCACGAGGAAGATGGCGACCCCGGCGAGGAGCACCAGGATCAGGAGGCCGGCGCCGAGCGCGGCCCCCGAGAAGAGCTTGTCGCCGAGGCGGCTCGCGCCCTTGCCGGGCCGCGCGACCGTCTCGGGCTGGATGTCCTGCGTCGTCACGCGGGCTCATGTCCCCCGTCGTGGACGCGGGCGGGGTGGGGGCGTGGGCCCCCCCACGCGCCCGACACTACCGGTGGTGGTGGGGTCAGCTGCCGATCGCGTCGACCGCCGGCTGGATCTTGGTCCGCAGGCTGTCCGGGATCGGGGCCGAGCCCGCGTTCTGCGCGGAGGCGTCCTGGCCCTCCGGGCTGATGACGTAGTTGAGGAAGCCCTTCACGAGGGCGGCCTGGCCGGCGTCGCTGTAGGTGGTGCAGGCCATGTCGTAGGACACGAGCACGATCGGATAGACGCCCTGCGACGTCGTGTCGCGCTTGACGTCGTAGGTGAAGACGTACTTGCCCGGGTCGTTCGTGCGGGGCGACTCGTCGAAGATGGCCGCGGCCGACTCGGCCGACGGGGCCACGTACTCGCTGCCGACCTTGATCTTCGCCACGCCGAGGTCCCCGACCTGGCTCTCGTCGGCGTAGCCGATCGTGCCCTCGCCGGCGCCGATCGCGTCCACGACGCCCGAGGTGCCCTGCGCCGACTCGCCCCCCTTGACCGGCCACGTGTCCTCCGGCTCGTACGTCCAGTTGGACGGGGAGACCTTCGAGAGGTAGTCGGTGAAGTTCTTGGTCGTGCCCGACTTGTCCGAGCGCGTCACGGTGGTGATGTCGGAGCTCGGCAGGCTCGCGTCCGGGTTGTCCGCGGCGATCGCCGGGTCGTTCCACTTGGTGATCTTGTGGGCGAAGATCTTCGCCACCGTGTCGGGCGAGAGCTGGAGGTCGGGGACGTCCGGCAGGTTGTAGGCGACCGCGATCGGCGACACGTACACGGGGATCTCGACCAGGTTGTCGACGCCGCCGCAGCGCTGCTGGGCGCCCGTGAGCTCGGTGTCGGCGAGCGCCGAGTCGCTGCCGCCGTAGGCGGTCGCCCCGGCCACGAACTGCTCGCGGCCGCCACCGGAGCCGATCGGGTCGTAGGAGACGGTCGCGCCGGGGTTCGCGGTCTGGAACCCGGCGATCCATGCCTGCTGGGCGGCGTCCTGCGCGCTCGAGCCGGCGCCGGCGATCTGGCCGGAGACGCTCGAGCCGGAGGTCGCGGCGCCCGAGCCGGTGTCGGCGGCGGCGCCGGAGTCGTCGTCGCCACCACAACCGGCCGCGGCGAGCGAGCCCGCGGCGAGCGCCGCCGAGGCGGCGATCAGGGCGAGTCGGCGTGCACGTGCCATGCGTCGGTCCTTTCGAGCGTGGGTCGGGGACCCCGGAGACGAAGCCCCCCGAGAGACGGCGCGACGCTAGCCCGATGCTCGCCCCGCGCAGGTGTCTTTGCTGTGACGCTCCGGTGAACGACTTGTGAACACGCGTCCGGCGGCGGCGCGGCGGGATCGCCATACTTCGCCGCCGTGGCCCAGTACGCGGGAATGAGCGACGGCGCGCCGCCGTCGGACGGGGTGCGCCTGATCCTGGAGCGCCACCGCCGCCTGGCGGTGGTCGGCCTGTCCCCGAAGGCGGACCGCCCGAGCCACCGGGCGATGATCCACATGCAGGCCAACGGCTACGACATCACGCCCGTGAACCCGGCGTGCGACCAGGTGCTCGGCAACCCGTGCGCCGCGTCCCTGGCCGAGGCCGCCGAGCGGGGCCCGCTGGAGATCGTGAACGTGTTCCGCAAGCCGGCGGACGTGCCGCCGATCGTGGACGAGGCCATCGCCCTGGGCGCGAAGGTCATCTGGCTGCAGCTCGGCATCACCTCGCCGGAGGCGACGGACCGGGCCCGCGCGGCGGGCCTGGAGGTGGTCGACGACCGCTGCATCAAGATGGAGCACTGCCGCTTCTTCGGCGGGCTCAACGTGGTGGGGCTCTCCACGGGCGTGATCGGCTCGCGCCGCATGGCCCCGTTCGCCGCCTGATGACCGAGGACCGCGAGTACGGGTTCGACACGCGCGCGCTCCACGCCGGCCAGCGCGTCGACCCGGTGACGGGGGCGCGGGCGGTGCCGATCCACCAGACGGCGGCCTACGTCTTCGAGGACGCCGAGCACGCGGCGGACCTGTTCGACCTCAACCGCTTCGGCAACATCTACACGCGGATCATGAACCCGACGACCGCGGTGTTCGAGGAGCGCATGGCGAGCCTCGAGGGCGGCGTCGGCGCCCTGGCCACCGCGAGCGGGCTGGCCGCCCAGGCGGTGGCGATCACGACGCTGCTGGAGGCGGGCGACCACGTGGTGGCGTCGCGCCACCTGTACGGCGGCAGCCACAACCAGCTGGCGATCACGCTGGCGCGGCTCGGGATCCGCACGACGTTCGTCGACCCGGCCGACATGGACGCGTGGCGCGGGGCGGTCGAGGAGCGCACCCGCCTCCTCTACGGGGAGACGATCGGCAACCCCCGCCTGGACGTGCTCGACATCGCCGCGGTGGCGGAGGTGGCCGACGGCGCCGGGGTGCCGCTGCTGATCGACAACACGTTCGCCACGCCGTACCTGTGCCGGCCGATCGAGCACGGCGCCCACCTGGTGTCGCACTCGGCCACGAAGTGGATCTGCGGCCACGGCACCACCATCGGCGGGGTGCTGGTCGACAGCGGCACGTTCCGGTGGCAGGACGGGCGGTTCCCGGGGCTGGTGGAGCCGAGCCCCGGATACCGGGGGCTCCGCTACGCCGAGACCTTCGGGAACTTCGCGTTCGTGATGAAGGCGCGCGTCGAGACGATGCGCGACCTGGGGCCGGTGCTGTCCCCGTTCAACGCGTTCCTGCTGCTCCAGGGCCTGGAGACGCTGTCGCTGCGGATGGACCGCCACGTGGCCAACGCGCGCGCCCTGGCCGAGTTCCTGCGCGGCCACCCGGGGGTGGAGTGGGTGACGTACCCGGGGCTGCCCGACAGCCCGGATCGCCCGCTGGCGGAGCGCTACCTGCCGCTCGGCGCCGGGAGCGTCCTGACCTTCGGCGTGAAGGGCGGCCGCGACGCCGGCCAGAAGCTCATCGAGGCCTGCGAGCTGTTGTCGCACCTGGCCAACGTCGGCGACGCGAAGTCGCTGATCATCCACCCCGCGTCGACCACCCACCGCCGCCTGGACGAGGAGGGCCTCTCCCTCGCGGGGGTCACGGAGGACATGGTGCGGATCTCCGTCGGCCTGGAGACGCTCGACGACATCGTGTGGGACGTCGACCGCGCGATCCGCGCGGCGACCGCCTAGACCGCGAGGCTCGCGAGCAGGGCCTCGACCCGCCCCCGGATCTCGTCGCGGATGGCGCGGACCTCGTCCAGGTCGCGCGCCTGCGCCGGGTCGGCGAGCTCCCAGTCCTCGTACCGCCGGCCGGGGAAGAACGGGCACGCGTCGCCGCACCCCATGGTCACGACGACGTCCGACGCGCGCACGGCGTCGTCGGTGAGCGGCGCCGGGAATCGCTCCGACATGTCGAGCCCCACCTCGGCCATCACCTCCACGACCATGGGGTTCACCCGGTCGGCCGGCTCCGACCCCGCGGACCGCACCACCACCCGGCCCCGGCCGAGGTGCTCCGTGAACAGCGCCGCCATCTGGGAGCGCCCGGCGTTGTGGACGCAGACGTAGAGGACCTCGGGGCGGTCGTCGCTCACGCGGGCGCCTCCTGTTCGCGTGGCATCGGCTCGGTGCCGCCCCGAAGGTACGCGTACACAGCAGCGCCGGCCAGCGCTCCCAGCACGGGGCCCACGAGGTAGATCCAGAGGTCGGCGCCGTCGCCGCCGGCGAGTGCCGGCGCCAGCGAGCGTGCCGGGTTCATGGACGCCCCGGTGATCGGCCCCATCACCAGCGCCTCCAGGCCGATCGTCGCGCCGATCGCGATCGCGGCCAGCGAGCCGACGGCGCGGGTGTCGGTGGCGACGGCCAGGATCACGATCATCAGGACGGCGGTGAGGCCCGCCTCGAGGATCAGTGCGCCGACCTGCCCGACGTGGTCGGGATGGGTCGCGCCGAGGCCGCCCTCCAGACCGAACAGACCGCGCAGCGCCACCGATGCGAGCACCGCGCCGACCACCTGGGCGGCGATGTAGGGGGCGACCTCGCCGGGCGGGAAGTGGCGGGCGGCGGCGAAGGCTCCGGTGACGGCGGGGTTCAGGTGGGCGCCCGAGAGGTGGCCGACGGCGAAGATCATCGCCGCGACGACCAGCCCGAAGGCGGCGGCCACCCCGCCGTGGCCGATCGGCCCGCCGGCCACGGCGTCCACCACCACCGCGCCCGTGCCGGCGAAGACGAGACAGAACGTGCCGAGCGCCTCGACGGCGAGCCGGCGCGGCAGGTTGGGACGAGCCGCCACCCCTAGGCCGCCAGCACCAGCTTCTCGGCGAACTCCGCGGGAAGGCCGACGGAGGCGACCTCCCGGGCCACGGCCTCGGCGTCGTAGGCGACCCGCTCGATCGTGACCTCCATGCCCCCGCCCGCGGCGTTCTCGAGCACCGCGAACGCGGCGCGGGGGTCGCCGTCCTTCGGCTTCCCCACGGATCCGCAGTTGACGAACAGGACGCCGCCGTACTCGTGGACCCACGGCTTGTGTGTGTGGCCGAAGACCAGGACGTCGCAGTCGGCGCCCGCGGCGAGGCGCTCATAGAGGGAGGCGGGCTTGTCCTCGAACAGGTACTCGTTGACCTTCCTCGGGGACCCGTGGACGAGCCGCACACGCACGTCGTCCATGTCGAAGCGCAGCTCGAAGGGCAGGTCGTGCATGAATGCCTTCGAGGGGGCGGCGGTGTGCTCGAGGGTCCACGCCACGGACCCCTGGCCGAGCTCCCGGTCGTGGGGGGTGATGTAGGCGCAGCCGCAGTCGTCCAGGTCGCGGGCGATGGCGTAGTCGTCGTTGCCGTAGATGGTCGGGATCCCGAGACCCTCGATCCGGGCGCACACCTCGTTCGGGTGCGGCCCGTAGCCGACGAGGTCGCCGCCGCAGTAGACGGCGTCGACCGCCAACTCGTCGATCCGGGCGAGGGAGGTCTCGAGCGCCGGCAGGTTCGCGTGGATGTCCGTGATCACGGCGACGCGCATGTCAGGTCCCTTCCTGCAGTGGATGGATCGTCAGCGGGTGCCACATGGGGCGCCGTCGCCGTCCCGGACGGCGGCGAGCGCGTTTCGGCCGCGGGACCGGATCGACGCCGCGACCGGGGCGTAGAAGGCCGCCTCGATCGCCGCCTGGCCGCGATCGGAGAGCGCCCACCGCGCCGTCGCGGACACCGCATCGCAGGTCTGGGCGCTCGCGTAACGGTCGTGGACGATCATGTACGTGGTCGCGACGATCGGATACGCGCCCTCGACCGGGGCGTCGAGGATCCTCGACCCGTAGTCGGTGAGCGGCGCGCCGGCCGGGAGGCCCACCGAACCGGCCAGGGCGGTGGACCGCACGGTCGGGCTGACCCATTGCGTCGCGCCAGCGCGCTCGACCCCGACCTGCGCCAGCCGGTACACCCGCTCCGGCGGTGCCCCCTCGCCGAACAGCGTCACGCCGTCCGCGAGATCGATGTACCCGATGGTGTCGGCGCGGTCCTGGAGGCAGGCACCGACCCCCTCGTTGCCGGGCGATCGCTCCACCCGCGCGCCGGGCCAGTCGGGGAGCCGCGACGCGCCGACCGTCTCCTCGAATCCCGGGTCGACCCGCGAGAGGAACTCAGTGAACACGGCGGTGGTGCCGGAGCTGTCCTCCCGCACGCAGCGGGTGATCGGCGCCGCCGGCAGCCGGACCCCGGGGTTGTCGGCGGCGATCCGCGGGTTGCTCCAGGTGGTGATGTCCCCGGCAAAGATCCGGGCGAGGGTCGGGCCCGAGAACCGCAGGCGCTGGGAGGAGTAGTCGACGCCGCTCACGTTCGTCGCGACGGTCACCGCCCCCAGCAGGACCGGCACCTGGACGGGCGAGCTGCCCTGCGGGGCGACGTCGCCGGAGGTGCGGCCGAACGTCGCGACCTCGTCCGCGGTCAGGGGGACGTCGCTCGCCCCGAACTCGGTGGTCTGGTCGACCACCTCTTCGGCGCCCTTGCCGGATCCGACCGCCCGGTAGGTGCACAGGTCCGACTCGGCGCACCACGACACGAACGCCTGCCGCGCGAAGGTCGAGCCGGAACCCTCGGCCCGGGCCCCGTCCTCGCCGTCGCCACAGCCGGCCACGAGACCCGCCGCGAGGACTCCGAGCACCAGGAGCGCGATCCACTTGGCCACGGCCGGGAGACTATTCGATTGACATCTCTCACTTCAATCGATAGAAGTAGATTCATGGCGATCGATATCGAGTTGACCCCGAAGACCAAGCGGCCGGCGGGCGAGCCGTGTTGCGAGCCGGTCGTCTATCCCGACGTCGAGCGCGACACCGCCGACCGGATGGCGGTCGTGGCGAAGGCACTCGGCGACCCCATCCGGCTGCAGCTGATCGACGTGCTCCGCAAGCACGCCGGCAAGGTCTGCGTCTGCGAGCTGATCCCTCTGTTCGACGTCGGCCAGTCCACCGTGTCGCACCACCTGAAGGTGCTACGCCAGGCGGGGCTCGTCGATTCCGAGCGGCGCGGCTTGTGGGCCTACTACTACGTCGTGCCGGAGGCCCTCACGGAGTTCGCCACGTGGGTCGCCGGCCCGCCACGGGAGGCGTGCGAATGCTGAGCGACGAGACGGCCGCGACGGACATCCACGAGCAGGTCCGGCGGCGATACGCCCAGGCGGCGGACGAGGCGGCCTCCGGCGCCCAGCCGGGCATCGTGTCCGGCTGCGGTGAGGGCGGCTGCTGCGCCCCGGGGGAGGCGGTGTTCGGCGGCGCCCTCTACGGATCCGACGACCAGGGGGCGCTCCCCGAGCAGGCCGTGCTGGCGAGCCTCGGCTGCGGCAACCCCACCGCCGTCGCCGACCTCCGGGAGGGCGAGACCGTCCTGGACCTGGGTTCCGGCGGGGGCATCGACGTGCTCCTCTCCGCCCGCCGCGTCGGGCCCGCAGGGAAGGCGTACGGCCTCGACATGACCGACGAGATGCTGGCGCTCGCGCGGCGCAACGCGGCCGAGGCGAAGGCGACCAACGTCGAGTTCCTCAAGGGCCGCATCGAGGAGATCCCCCTCCCCGCCGAGACCGTGGACATCGTCATCTCCAACTGCGTGGTGAACCTGTCGCCCGACAAGCAGGCGGTGCTCAGGGAGACGTTCCGGGTGCTGCGGCCGGGCGGCCGCATCGGCATCAGCGACGTCGTCGCCGAGGACCGCCTGACCGCCGCGGAACGCGCCGAGCGAGGCGGATGGGCCGGGTGCATCGCCGGCGCCCTGTCGCTCGGCGAGTACCGGGCGTTCCTGGACGAGGCGGGCTTCGCCGACGTGGACATCCGGTTCACCCACGAGGTGGCCGACGGCCTGCACGGCGCCATCGTCAGCGGAATCAAGCCGGCCGACGCACCGAGCGTCCGGCCTGTGGCGGACGGGGCGGCCGGGTGTTGCTGAGCGCCCCCGCGGCATTGCCGCAGCGTCGCGCCGGGGAGTCCCGGATGGTGGCGGCCACGATTGACGACAGGATGCGGGCGTGACCACCGACCCACCCGACCAGCAGACCAAGTGCGAATGGTGCGGGGCCGACTACGACCCCGCGAGCCGTCCGGCGGAGCACCCGCACGGGCCGGCCCGCACGGTGCGTGCCGCCGCGGACGAGCCGGCGACCCACTGCGAATGGTGCGGCGCCGAGTACCCCGTCCCGGAGGCGTCGGCCGACTCCTGAGCGGGCAGGATCGGGGCGTCTTCCTGGAGGACTTCGACGCGGCTCGTGCCTGCGGCTGTTCATCCCGCCCGGGCAGGGGCTCTGGATGGGCGAGGACCACGAGCCGCCGCCGCGGGTGTCGGGCGTGCAGACCCGACGCCGTCGCGCCGGGGGCGTCCGCGGCCGTCGGGACGGGACTGCACCCGTTCCGCGACCCGGCCTTCACCGACGACTTCGCCGCGCCTGCCGGTCGACCGCATGACCTGGTCGCCGCTCGACGCCCCGGGGTGACGCCGGGCGGCCGGGGGCTCAGCCCTTGGGCCGCCACTGGTTGGCGCGGACGTTCTCCGCGGCGAGCCGCGCCGTCTCGGCGATGCGCTTCGACTTGGTCTCCGGCTTCCGCGCCGTACTGATCCACTCCAGGATCGCCCGCTTCGCCGAGCGGGGGAACGCGTCCCAGTGGCCGCGGGCGCGGGGGTCGGCATCGAGCGCCTCCGCCAGCTCCGGGGGCTCCACCAGGTTCTCGACGTCGTCGAGCGCGAACCACGAGCCGTCGGCCTGGGCCGCCTCCACCACCGCGACCCCCGCGGGGAGCAAGAGCCCCGCCGCGGTGAGCCGCTCGATCCGCTCCTTGTTGGGGCGCGACCACCCGCTGCCCGCCTTGCGCGGCGTGAACAGCAGCCGCGAGCGCTCGCCGTCGATCGTCCCCGCGCGGCTGTCGACCCAGCCGACGCAGAGCGCCTCCTCCACGGTGTCGGCGTAGGGCAGGCGCGGCCGCCCGGTCGCCGCCTTCCAGCTCACGAGCCACGCACCGTCGGCGGTGGCGTGGTTGGCGACCAGCCAGGCCCGCCACGCGGCGCGGTCCTCCGGGTGGACGTGCTCCAGGCGGTCGAGCGCGGAGGCCATGCCGCCATCATCCACGCCGCCGGGCTCAAGGTGGAGGGGGCCGGCACCGATGTGGCGCGCAATGGCGGCGGTCCACACCCCCGGCGGCGGCGCGATCGTGCTGACCCTGCCGGACGCGGGGCACACCCGGCCCTCGCGCCGGCGCGGCGGCCGTCAGGCCGGGCCGCTCTCGGACCGCCTCGGCCGCGGCACCGCCCCGCTGCACGAGCACGTGGACGGGCGCCTCGACCTGCCCGGCGGCCTCACCGGGCGCGCCCACTACCGGGCGCTGCTCGTCGCGATGCTGCTGGCGTGGGACGCGGTGGAGCGGACGCTGGCCACCAGCGGCGCCGTCCCGGCGCTCGGCCTCGACGCCGTCCGCCGGTCCGACGCGCTGCGCGCCGACCTCGCCGCCCTCGGCGGAACCGCGGAGACGGCGGGCCGCCCCGCCGCCGCGATGGGCCTGGCGGAGGGCGTCGGCACGATCTTCGTCCTCGAGGGCTCCGCCCTGACCGGGCCGGTGATCGCCCCGCTGGTCGAGCGCCACCTGGACCTGGCGCCCGGCGAGGCCACCACCTTCTTCCGGGGCCTCGGGCCCCGCACCGCCCGGCGCTGGGCCGACGTGCAGGCGCGCATCGACGCCTGGGGACGCGGCTGCGCCGGCGCCGAGGTCGACCGCGCCGTGTGGGCCGCCCAGCTCACGTTCGCCATCGTCGGCGGCGCGATGGCCGGCGCGCTCGCGCACCCGCCTAGCTGAAGAGGCTCCCGCTCACCTGGATCCCGGCGATCGCCAGGACCGCGGCGACCAGCGGGATCAGCACCCCCTGGTGCACCAGGTAGATCGGCAGCGCGTGGCGCCCGGGCGCACCGAGCGTCCGCGCGAAGCCCGGCTCCGGCAGCCGGTCACCCCACCGCCCGCGGCGGCCCCCCGGGTACAGGGCCCGCCCCACCGCCAGGCCGATCATCATGGGGCCGAGCCAGGGCAGCACGGGGTACCAGTCGACCGTGCCGTGGATCGGGCGCACGCCGACGAGGAACAGGCCGGGGACGTCCGAGGCGGCGCGCGACTCCAGCGCGACGCCCACGGCGATCACCGCGGCGCCGAGAGGCACGTTCCACCACCCCAGGCGGATGAGCAACGGGCCCACGATCATCGCGACGGCGATGCAGTGGAGGATCCCGAAGCGCACGTAGTCGTCGCCCAGGGCGATCTGGGTCACCAGCGTCACGAGCAGCGCGGCCGCCGCCACCTGGAGGGCCCGGCGCAGGTGGCGCTGGTAGAGCGCCCAGCCGTCGAGCCCCCGGGCACGGCCGCGGGCGTTCGAGATCGCCAGGCTCACCCCCACCACGAAGAGGAAGGTCGAGCCGCACGCCACCTGGAGGGCCCGCCAGCCGCCGTCGAAGGGGTCGACCTCCACCGAGGGCGCCAGGTGGAAGACGTCCCAGGCCGCGTGGTACGCGACCATCATCAGGATGGCGGCCGTCCGGACGACGTCCACCTCCCACAGCCGCTGAGGGGCGGTCTCGGCGCTCATCCGTCCGCCACCAGCCCGCGCAGGCCGGCGACGACGGCCGGGTGCCCGGCGACGACGCCGTCGAACGCCATGTCCTCCACGGCCCCGCCCGCCTCGCGCACGATCATCTCGCCGGCGGCGCGGTCCCAGGCCTTCAGGCCCGTCTCGAAGTAGCCGTCGAAGCGGCCGGCCGCGACCCAGCACAGGTCGAGGGCGGCGGCGCCGAAGCGGCGGACGTCGCGAACCGCCGGCAGCACCGTGGTGAGCAGGCGCGCCTGGCGTGCGCGCGCCTCGGCGGTGTACTCGAACCCGGTCGCCACGAGGGCCTCCGACAGCGGCGTGGGCGGGCGCACCGCGATCGGCGCGCCGTCCAGGCGCGCGCCGCCGCCGCGCACGGCGGTGAACGTCTCGCCGCGGTTCGGGTCGTGGACCACCCCGGCCAGCGCCCCGTCCCCGTCGTAGGCCGCGACGCTGACGCACCAGTGCGGGACGCCCCACAGGAAGTTGATGGTGCCGTCGAGCGGGTCGACGAACCAGCGCACCCCCGAGTCGCCGTCGGCCGCGGCGCCCTCCTCGGCCACCAGGGCGTCGCCGGGCCGCGCGTCCAGGATCGCGCCGGCGATGAGCTGCTCGGCGGCCCGGTCGGCGTCGCTCACCAGGTCGGTGCGGCTGGTCTTGGCGCTCAGGCCGGTGGCGGGCTCCCGGAACCGCTCCAGCAGCAGCGAACCCGCCGGGAGCGCCGCCGCGAGCGCGACCTGGAGCAGCTCGTCGCTCACGCCAGGTGCTCCGCGAGGGCGGGCAGGACCACATCCGGCACCTCCAGGTGCGGGAAGTGGGCGACGTCCGGCAGCCGCAGCATCCGCCCCGCAGGCAGCACGCTCACCAGCCGCAGCGCGCCCTCCACGGGGGTCACCCGGTCCAGGGCGCCGGCCACCACGAGGGTCGGCTGCGCGATGCGCGGCGCCAGCGGGCGCACGTCGTAGGCCATCCCGCTCGCCGCCCAGTCGGCCATCGCGTGCAGGTCGGCGTCGACCAGGCGGTCGGCGGCCAGCTCCAGCAGCGCCGCCATCCCCGGGTCGCCGGCGGCCCGCTCGGGGTGGGCCAGCACCGAGAGATAGGCCTGGCGGCGGCGCTCCGGGTCGCGACGCAGGCGCCCGATCGCCAGGCGGCCGAGGGGCCGGCCCACCAGCGGGAGCTGGAGCACGTCGGACACACGCCGCGGGGGGAAGCGCCGCGGCCTGGCGGTCACCCACGGCGACACGAGCGCCACCCGTCGCACCTCTGCGGGGTGCTCCGCGGCGAGGGCCATCGCCACCTGGGTGCCCAGCGAGTGGGCCACCACATCGACCGGCGCGTGCCCCTCCACCAGGGGGCCCAGGGCGTCGGCGAGCGACTGGGGGCCGGTGTGCCGCAGCCGCCGGCTCGCGCCGAAACCGGGCAGGTCGGGGGCGATGACGCGGTGCCCGGCGTCGGCCAGCGCCTGCGGCAGGGGACCCCAGCCCTCCTTGAAGCCGTTGAGCCCGTGGACCAGCAGCACGGCCGGGCCCGCGCCGAGCTCGATGGTGGCGACATCGGACACCCCGAGGACGATACGGGGTCGGGTGGGGTACCCTTGCGACCGTGGCCACGCACCTGGAACTCGTCGCTCCCCGGGGCTACTGCGCGGGCGTCGACCGCGCCATCGAGACCGTCGAGCGCATGCTCGAGGAGCTCGGCCCGCCGGTCTACGTGCGCGGCGAGATCGTGCACAACAAGCACGTCGTGGAGTCGCTCGCGGCGAAGGGCGCCGTGTTCGTGGACAGCGAGTCCGAGGTGCCCGTCGGCGAGACGATCATCCTCTCGGCCCACGGGGTGTCCCCCGACGTCCGGCGGGTCTGCGAGGAGCGCAGCCTGCGGGTGATCGACGCGACCTGCCCCCTGGTCTCCAAGGTGCACGCCGAGGTGCGCCGCTACGCGGGCCGCGGCGCGACGGTGCTGCTCGTCGGCCACGGCGACCACGACGAGGTCATCGGGACGCGCGGCGAGGCCCCCGAGTCGGTGATCCTCATCGAGAGCGTCGAAGACGCCGAGGCCGTCGAGGTCCCCGACCCCGAGAACGTGGCGCTGACCACCCAGACCACCCTCTCGATCGACGACACCACCGAGATCGTCGACGTGCTGAAGCGCCGCTTCCCCGCGCTGTGGGGCCCGAAGTCGAGCGACATCTGCTACGCCACGCAGAACCGCCAGGACGCCGTCCGCGAGACGGTGCGGGCGGGCGCCGACCTGGTGCTGGTGGTGGGCTCGAAGAACTCCTCCAACTCGAACCGGATGGTCGAGGTGGCGGAGGCGTCGGGCGCCGAGTCGCACCTGATCGACAACGTGTCCGAGCTCGACCCCGCCTGGCTCGACGGCAAGCGCCACATCGCCCTCACCGCCGGCGCCTCCGCGCCCGAGGTGCTGGTGCAGGAGGTGGCCACCGCCCTCACCACCGCCGGCTACGCGCGCGGCGGCAAGGAGGAGCCGTCCGCCGAGGGCGTCTTCTTCGCGTTGCCCCGGGGGGCCCGGCAGAAGGCCTGAGCCGCCGGGAGCGCAATTGCAGCGGCCTCAGATGCCGTTGCAGACCGGCCGATGGGGATTGAGGCACCCCCGACCGCTCACCAGAGTGGGCGGGCCCCTCCCCCATGCCGTCCGCCCACCCCCGCACGCGGCTGCTGGCCGCGCTCGTCGCCGCCGTGGCCGCCGTGTGCGCGCTGGTCGCCGGCGCCGCCGCCGACCGCGCGGAGGCGGCGGGCACGATCGCGGGCACCAAGGCGCAGATCTCCGACCTCGGCCGCGAGGTCGCGCTGCTCGACATCAGGATGGGCCAGGCGATCCAGGCGAACAACCAGGCGGTCGACCGCCTGGAGGCCGCCCAGGACCTGCTCGCGTCGACCCGGTCGGAGCTGGCGGGGGCGCGCCGCGACCTGGACCGCTCCCGCGACCTGCTGGCCGAGCGCGTGGTCGCGCTCTACGTCAACGACCCGCCGTCGTTCGTGGAGCTGCTGCTCAGCACCGGGAGCCTCCAGCAGGCGCAGCAGGCCGGCGAGCTGCTCGACCAGGTGGCCCGCGGCGACGCCGGGGTGGTCACGACGGTCAAGGCGCGGCGCGCCCGGCTGGAGGCCCTGGAGGAGACGCAGGCCGACGCGGAGTCGACCCGCCGCCGCAAGCTGGCCGCCGCCGAGGACCGCCGCGCGGCCGTCTCGGCGCTGCGCGCCGAGCAGGAGCAGCTCCTCGCCGACGCGAAGGCGGAGCTGAAGCGGCTGGTGAAGGAGGAGCGCGAGCGCCAGGCGCGGCTGAGAGCCCTGGAGGCGGCGCGCACCGCGTACCTCACGTCGATGCCGGTGGCCGGCGGCACCACGCTGGCGGGCGCCCTGCCGCAGGGCGACTTCCTGTTCCCCGTCGCCGGGGCGGTGCAGTTCACCAACGACTGGGGTTACGCACGGGCGGGCGGCCGCTCCCACGAGGGGATCGACCTGTTCGCCGCCCGCGGCACCCCGGTGGTGGCCGTGGCCGACGGGACGCTCTTCAACGTGGGGTGGAACGGCCTGGGCGGCTGGCGGCTGTGGGTGCGCGACACGGCCGGCAACGGCTTCTACTACGCGCACATGGACGCCTACTCGCCGGCGGCGAAGGAGGGCGCCACGGTCACCCGCGGCACGGTCCTGGGCTTCGTGGGCGACACGGGCGACGCGCAGGGCACGCCGACCCACCTCCACTTCGAGATCCACCCGGGCGGGGGCGGACCGGTGCCGCCCTACCCCATCATCACGGGCTGGCCGCGGGCGGGCTGAGCACCGTCGGGCCCTCGACGCGGAAGCCGAGGGGCAGCACCTCCGCCAGCTCCTCCGCGTCGAGCGCGAAGCGGGGGTCGATCTCGACGTCCACCGGCTCGCCGTCGTCGCCGCGCGGCACTGCGACCCCCGCCGCCTCCAGCCAGCGCGCGTTGAGGCGGTTCAGGTCGCGGCGCGCCGTCTCGGGCGAGTCGGCGCCCTCGGCGTTCTTGATCGGCGAGAACACGTCCTCGCGCGCCGCCTCCACCGTGACCGTGCGGTCGGCGAAGGGCAGCGCGTCGAACAGGAACGTCTCGAACTTCACGGCGTTGGGCTCGCCGGGCGCCACGCGCTCGCCGGCGTCGTCGACGTGCGGCACCTTCTTCAGGGCCCGGTGGAACGGGAGCCGCAGGCCGCCGTCGGTGAGCCGGCGCGCGAAGTCGACCTCGATGCAGTGGACGGCGATGGAGCCCGCCCAGTAGACGAGCTCGCCCTCGTGGTCGCGCTCCTCCGCCAGGGCGTCGGGCAGGTCGCTGTACTCCACCACCGCCGTCCGGCCGTCGACCGTCGCGATCACGCCCATCTTCTCGGCGGGCCCGATCTTGCGGACCACCATC
This sequence comes from Thermoleophilia bacterium, assembly GCA_050250915.1. Classification (GTDB taxonomy): domain Bacteria; phylum Actinomycetota; class Thermoleophilia; order Miltoncostaeales; family Miltoncostaeaceae; genus Miltoncostaea. Next base: position 112,383 of record JBFWNT010000001.1, on the reverse strand, counting down.
GACGACATGTCCGCGCCGGCCAGCGCGTGGTGCCCCAGGAACGTCGGCTGGGCGACGGGCAGCAGCGGGTTGTCGACCTGGAACGTGAAGATGGTGGAGACGCCGGCCGCCGACATCTCGTCGAGCGCGCCCGACGCCCGCAGGGCGGACAGCAGCCCGCCGTGCCCGTCGGGCGACAGGGCGATGTGCCCGGGCGCGTCGCGCAGGATGTCGCCGGTGTCCCTATCGACGGCGGGCAGGGTCCCCTGCACCACGAACCGCACGGAGCCGGGCTCCACGCCGTACCAGCCGGCCTCCTCGAACGCGGCCCGCGTGGCGGCGTCGTTCTGGGGCGAGGTGAGGATGTACCACGGCAGCGTGCCGTACCGGCCGCGGAGCGCGGCGATCTTCGCCGCGTGGGTGGCGAACAGCACCGACCCGGTGATCGGCGCATACGGGTAGACGCCCTTGGGCCCGTCGAACCCGAGGCGGGTCCCCTGGCCCCCGGCCAGCAGCACCGCCGCCACGCGCCCCTCGGCCAGGAGCGCCTCGCCCGCCTGCCGGGCGCGCACCTCGCGCTCCCGGTCGGCGTCCGTGCGCGGCAGGGCCACGAGCGCGTCCGGCGGGGGCGGGGCGATGCCCCCGTGCACGGCCGGCCCGTCGCCGCCCACCAGCTCGCGCACCAGCCGCTGCACGAGCGGCAGGTCGAGCTCGGCGACCTCGGCCTCGAGCGTCGCGCGGTCGTCCGGGCCGAGGCCGGCGAGCGCGTCGGCCAGCCGGTCCTGGCCCGCAGCCCGGAGGGCGTCCTCCGCGCTCATGCCGGGGTGAGGGCCACCTTGGTGACGCCCTCGGCGCGGGCCGCCATCAGCGTGTAGCCCTCCGGCGCCTCGGTCAGGGGCAGACGGTGGCTCAGCATCGGGGCGGGGTCGAGCTTCCCGGCCTGCACCAGGTCGAGCAGCTCGGGGATGTAGCGCGGGCCCGGCACCAGGCCGCCGGTGACGGAGATGTTGCGCAGGAACTGGTCGAACCAGTTGATGGCCGGCGTGGACCCCATGAAGTGGTCCATACCCAGGCAGGCGATGGTGCCACCGGGGCGCACCGTGGCGTGCGCCGTCGCCATCGACCCGGGGCTCGAGATGGAGTCGATGACCACGTGGGCGCCCTCGCCGCCCGTGTGCTCCATCACCAGCTGCGTGATCTCCTCGTCGTCGCGCGAGTCGATGGTGAGCGTGGCTCCGAGGGTGGAGGCGGTCGCGAGGCGGTCGGCGTGGTGGCCGAGGGCCACGATCCGCTCCGCGCCCTTCGCCCGCGCGCCGTGGACGCCCGCCAGGCCGACGGCGCCGTCGCCGATGACCACCACGGACTGCCCCGCCGCCGCGCCGGCGGAGGTGAGGCCGTGCCAGCCGGTGGACATGACGTCGACGAGGGGCAGCAGCGACGCCTCGCGGCCGGGCTCCGACAGCGCCTCCGGCATCACCAGCAAGGTGGTGTCGGCCAGGGGGACGCGGACGAACTCGGACTGGCCGCCCTGGACGGCGCCGCCGTGCTGCCACACCCGCGGCGCCCAGCCGAAGAGCGACCAGCGGACGCACGACGACGCGAGACCCTCCCGGCACCAGGTGCACTCGCCGCAGGCGACGGAGCAGGATGAGAGGACGCGGTCGCCGGGCTTCACGGCGGTCACGTCCGCGCCCACGGCCTCCACGGTCCCGATGAACTCGTGGCCCAGGCGGCTGCCCTCGGGGAAGCCGAACGCGGCGCCCGCGTTGAAGATGTGCAGGTCGGACCCGCAGATCCCGGCCATCGTGACGCGCACGAGCGCGTCCGTCGGCTCCACGATCGACGGTTCCTCGACGTCCTCGACGCGCACGTCCTGCGGTCCCTGGAAGGTGAGCCCCTTCATCCCTGCCTCCTCGTCGTCCCCCGGGCCCGCGGAGCCTATCCGCGCGGCGCGCGGGGGGACCGGTACGCTGGGCGCCATGGAGCGTCCTCCGCACGCCGGACTGGCCGACCGGTACCGCGCGGAGCCCCACCGCGCCGCCGTGACCCAGCGCGTGCGCACGGAGCTGGGCGAGGGGATGCGCTGCGAGACGACCTCCCGCGGCCACACGATCGTGGCCGACGAGCCGCGCTCCCTGGGCGGCACGGACACGGCGCAGAGCCCGATCGAGCTGTTCCTGACGAGCATCGCGACCTGCCAGGCCGCCACCTACCGCCTCTGGGCCGACGAGCTCGGCGTCGCCGTGGACCGGGTGACCGTCGAGGTGGAGGGCGACATCGACCTGCGCGGCTACCTCGGCGTCGCCGAGGGCGTGGCGCCGGGCTACTCGGCGATGCGCATCTCGGTGCGGCTGGAGGGCCCGGAGCCGGAGGAGCGCTACCGCCTGCTCTCCGAGGAGGCGGAGCGCCACTGCCCGATGATCGACGCGCTCGTGCGGCCGGTCCCGCTGGAGCGCTCCCTGCTGCTCGGCCCGGCCGAGGACTAGGAGGCCGCCGCCGGCTCGTCGCCGTCCCGGGCGGCGAAGCCGGGGCGCATGCGGGTGAGCTCGTGCGAGGTGATCACCCGGTCGATCAGGCCGTACTCCAGGGACTGGTCGGCGGTCATGTAGCGGTCGCGGTCCATGTCCTCGTGGACGCGCTCGACCGTCTGGCCGGTGTGGCGGGCGTAGATCTCGTCCACGCGGCGGCGCAGCTCGATGGTCTCGCGGGCGTGGATCTCGATGTCCGACGCCTGCCCCTGGAAGCCGCCGCTGGGCTGGTGGATCAGGATGCGCCCGTTGGGCAGCGACATCCGCTTGCCCGGCGCGCCGCCCGCCAGCAGCAGCGACCCCATGCTCATCGCCACCCCGAAGCAGATGGTGGCCACGTCGGGGCGGATGAACTGCATCGTGTCGTAGATGGCCAGGCCGGCGTACACCTGGCCCCCCGGCGAGTTGATGTACAGCGAGATGTCCTTGTCGGGGTCCTCGCTCTCCAAGTGCAGCAGCTGGGCCACGATCAGGTTCGCGATCTGGTCGTCGACCGGCGTGCCCAGGAACACGATCCGCTCGTTGAGCAGCCGGGAGTAGATGTCGAACGAGCGCTCCCCGCGCGACGTCTGCTCCACCACCATCGGGACCATCGGCATCGCGCCCTCCTCGTTGCTCCGGCATATGACAACCGTTTGGTTGTCGAACTGGCGTCACGGTAGAGTGCAACCGTTCGGTTGTCAAAGGAGGCCATGTGGAGACGCGCCGCGAGATCGAGATCCAGGCCGAGCCCGACGAGGTGTGGGAGGCGCTCACCACCGAGGAGGGCCGCGAGCGCTGGCTCGACGAGCCGGACCGCGAGATCCAGGTCGAGTCCGAGAGCGCGCCCAACCGGCTGGTCTGGTGGTGGTGGCGCGGCGACGAGCCCGCGACGCGGGTCGAGTTCCTGGTGGTGCCCTTCCCCGGCGGGAGCCGGGTGGTGGTCACCGAGAGCGCCCCGGCCGTGCCGATCGCCCGGCTCGCCGCGGCGTTCGCCCTCGCGTACGCGTGACCGACCGCATCGGGCCCGTCCTGGCGGCACTGGCCGATCCGACCCGCCGCCACGTGGTCGAGACGCTGCTGCGCGACGGCTCCACCTCCGTGCCGGCGCTGACCGGGACGCTGCCGATCACCCGCCAGGCCGTGGCGAAGCACCTGGCCGCGCTGGACGAGGCGGGGCTGGTGGAGCGCGCGCCGTCCCGGGGGCGTGAGGTGCGCTACCGCCTGCGGCCCGGCGCGATCGCGCCCGCCGGCGACTGGATCGGCGGCGTCGCCGCCGCCTGGGACCGGCGCCTGGAGCGCCTGCGCGACGCCGTGGAGGGCCGGCCGGCCGGGTCCTAGAGGATCAGCTTGCGGGTCATGCCCCAGACGGCGAGGCGCCAGGTGAGCAGCCCGAACCCGATCAGGATGGCGGCGTGCGCGAGGTCGACCGGCCCCTGCCAGCCGAACACCGCGGCCCGCACCAGCTCCACCAGGCTGTAGAGCGGGTTGAACCAGGCCAGCACCTGGGCCCACTCGGGGAGCTGGTCGATCGGGAAGAACGTGCCCGCCACCAGGAACAGCGGCGTCAGCACGGCGCTGATGATGTACGAGAAGTTCTCGAACGTGTCCATCCGCGACGACACGAACGTGCCGAAGCCGGCCCAGCCGAAGCCCGCGACCATGCCGATGAACGGCACCGCCAGCATCCCCCAGCTCGGGTCGAGCCCGAAGAACATCGACACGATCATCGGCACGCAGCCGTAGGTCCCGGCGCGCACCGCGATCCACAGCATCTCCGCGGTGACCAGCTCCTCGGTGTCGACCGGGGCCGCCAGGATCGCGTCGTAGGTCCGCTGGTACTGCCGTTTGACGAGCGTCCCGAACATCGCGGGGAACGCCGACGAGAACAGCACCGCGGTCGCCACCGTCCCCGTCCCCACGAACTCCACGTACGGGTAGCCGCCGACCGTCGAGACCAGCGACCCGAAGCCGAAGCCGAACGCCAGCAGATAGATGGTCGGCTCCACCGTCGAGCTGAACGTGGTGGAGCGCCAGTACGACGAGAAGTTGATGACCTCGCGCACCAGCACGCCCGCGAGGGCCGGCCACTCCAGCCGGCGCAGCCGCTTGACGGGGGGCGCGGCGGTGGTCACGCGATCTCCTGGCCGGTGAGGAGCACGAACACGTCCTCCAGGTTCGCGGGGCGCCGCTCGCCCTGCGGCAGCTCGAAGCCGTTGGCGCGATCGAGGTTGAGCAGCGCGATCGACGTGCCGGTGCGGCGGCTGCTGATCCCCGCCAGCGCGGCCTGCGACTCCACCTCGCCCAGACGGGCCGGCGCGCCGTACACCTCCAGGGCGGTCGCGCCCGTGTGCTCCCGGATGAGCGCCTGCGGGGCGCCGACCGCCACCGCCTTGCCCTTCGACACGATCGTGACCGTGTCGCAGAGGCGCTCGGCCTCCTCGATGTAGTGCGTCGACATCAGGATCGAGACCCCCTCGATCCGCAGCCCGTCGATGAGCGACCACAGCTCCTGCCGCACCTGGGGGTCGAGGCCCACGGTCGGCTCGTCCAGCAGCACCAGCCGCGGCCGGTGCACCAGTGCCCGCGCGATCAGCAGCCGGCGGCGCATCCCGCCCGACAGGTGGTCGACCTTCGCCGTGCGCCGGTCGGTGAGGTTCGCGATCGCCAGCGCCCGGTCGACCGCCTCGTGCCGCTCGCGCCGGGGGATCCGGTACAGGTGGGTGAAGACGATGAGGTTCTGCTCCACCGTCAGCGTCGTGTCCAGGTTGTCCAGCTGGGGCACCACGCCGATCTGGGCGCGCGCCTGCTTCGAGTCGCCCGGCAGGCGGTGGCCCAGGATCTCGAGCTCGCCCTCGTCGGCGATCGCCTGGGCCGTCAGCAGCTTCATGAGCGTCGACTTCCCGGCGCCGTTCGGCCCGAGCAGGCCGGCGCAGCTCGCGGGGGCGACCTCCAGGTCCAGCCCATCGACGGCCGTGATGGCGCCGAAGCGCTTCACCGCGCCGCGGACGCTGATGGCCGGTGCGCCGGCCGCCACGTCAGCCCTCCCGGTCGAGGACGCCGGCGCGCGCGAGCGCGGCCTCCGGGTCCATCACCAGGCCGACGAAGAACGGCCCGAACTCGCCGTAGCGGGCACTGACCTCGTCGAAGCGCATCTCGTAGACGATGTCCTTGATCACCGCGGGGTCGTCGGCCAGCAGCGTGACGCCCCACTCCCAGTCGTCCAGGCCGGTCGCGCCGGTGATGAGCTGGAGCACGCGGCCCGCGTAGGTGCGGCCCACCCGAGCGTGGCCGAGCATCAATTCCTTGCGCGCCCCGAACGGGAGCGCGTACCAGTTGTCGTCGCCCTGGCGGCGCTTGCTCATGGGGTAGAAGGCGATCATCGCCTTCTCCGGCAGGCGCGGGTGCAGGCGCGCGTCGTGGTACGTCGCCATCCGCTCCGACCACGCGGCGAGCGCCGCCTCCACGTCCGCCTCGCCGGCGGCCTCCAGCCGCGTCCGCTCGTCGTCCTCCGTGGAGGTGTACTCGCTCAGCTCGGTCAGCGACACGAACGAGTACGCGACGTCGAACGGACCCTGGAGGATCCGCTTGGTCAGGGTGTCGAGGGCGTCGAGGTCGGGGCCCAGGAGCATGAACCCGACGTCGGCGCCGCCGCCGAGCACCGAGAACGCGATGACCTGCTGCGGCTCCTCACGGCGGAACGCCGCGATCGCGGCGAGCGCCTCGTCGGCGCCGCCGGCGCCGGGGAGCGCCCGCAACATGAGGTGGACGACCCCCCACCCGGTCGACGGTCGGACCTCGGGCACGGCGCTACCCGCGGACGAAGCGGTAGAGCGCGCCGCCGGCGATCACGTAAACGTCGCCGCTGAGGCTCTCGCCGAACGACGTGACGTTGGAGAGGCGGGCGCCCAGCCCGGTCTCGCGGCGCACGCCGCCGGGGTTGGTTCCCGCACGCATGCTCCAGACGGTACCGGAGCAGAAGTCGGCGTAGACGTACCGGCCGCGCAGCGCGGGGACCTTGTTGCCGCGGTAGACGTAGCCGCCCGTGACCGAGCAGCCCTGCGCGTGCGTGTACTGGGCGACGGGCGGCGTGTGCCCCGACGGACCCTCGAGGGCGCCGGTGCCCCCGATGTGGACGGAGCGGCCCTCGAACGCCCGCCAGCCGAAGTTGGTGCCGGCGCCCGTGCCGCGGGCCAGGTGGTCGATCTCCTCGACCGAGCCCTGCCCGACGTCGCCGATCCAGAGGTCGCCGTTGCCGCGGTCGAACGAGAAGCGCCACGGGTTGCGCAGGCCGTACGCGAAGATCTCCGGACGGCCACCGCCGTCGGCGAACGGGTTGCCCGCCGGGATGCCGTAGGGGCGCCCGCCGCTGCGGCCGTCCACGTCGATGCGGAGGATCTTGCCGAGCAGCGAGTTCGTGTTCTGGGCGTTGTCCTGCGGGTCGTCGCCGCTGCCGCCGTCGCCGAGCCCGATGTAGAGCATCCGGTCGGGCCCGAAGGCGAGCATCCCGCCGTTGTGGTTGGGGAACGGCTGGTCCACCCCCAGCAGCACCCGGGCGCTGGACGGGTTGGCGCGCGTCGCGCTCGCGCGGCGATACTCGACCACGCGGGTGTTCCCCGAGCGGTCCGTGTAGTCGACGTAGAAGAGGCCGTTGCGGGCGTAGTCCGGGTGGAACGCGAGGCCCAGCAGCCCCTGCTCGCCGCCGGAGGTGATCAGCCGCGACACGTCCAGGAACGGCCGGCCCACCAGCTTCCCGTTCTGGAGCACGCGGATCCGTCCGCTCTGCTGCACGATGAACAGGCGCCCGGGCTGCCCGGGGGCCCCGGTGATGAACAGGGCGTCGCCCAGGCCGCCGCGGACCTTCGCCAGCCGGACCCCGGCGGTGGCCGCCTCCCGCGCCGGCGCGGCCGCCGTGGGCGCCCCGCCGGCCGTCGTCCGGGCGGGCGTCGTGATCTCGGCGTCCGCCTGGCCCTGACCGCCGCAGGCGGCGAGCGCGAGCGCCGCGGCGGCGCCGGCCATCAGCGCCAGGACGCGTCGTGGGGACCGGGGCGGGCGCACGGAGGCCACGCTAGCGCACCTCCGGTGCGCCGAGCCGGATCGTGGGCGCGGCCTCAGCGGGCGTCGCCGATGGCCGCGGCGGCGGCCAGCTCCAGCGGGTCGCGCAGCGCCGAGACCGGCGGCGCGTAGGCGAAGTCCGACTCCGCGAGCGCGCGGATCGTCATGCCCGCGCCGATGGCCGCGGCCGCCGTGTGCAGCCGCGGGGCGACGGCCGCCTCGCCCGCCATCTGCGCTCCCAACAGCCGGCCGGTCGGCTCGTCCCACACCAGGCGCACCAGCACCCGAAGGACGCCGGGCATGTAGCCGGAGCGGTCGCGGCCCTCCCGGGCGATCGCCCGGGGCGTGAACCCCCCGTCGGCGGCGGCCGTCTCGTCGAGCCCGGCGCTGCCGAACGTGACGTCGCGGAATCGCGACACCCACGACCCGATGGCCCCCGCGTACCGCGCCTCGCGGCCCGCGGCGTCGCGGCCGGCCACCCGCCCCTGGGCGTTCGCGATCGTCGCGAGCGGCATCCACACCGGGCGGTCGAGCACCTGGTGGTGCGCCACCGCGCAGTCGCCGGCCGCCCAGATGCCGGGGACGCTGGTGCGTCCGCGCCGATCGACGGCGATCGCGTCGCGGTCGCCCAGGGCGCACCCCGCCGCCGCCGCGAGCCGGGTCTCGGGCGCGACCCCGGTGCCGAGCACCACCACGTCGGCGGGGAGCGGGACGCCATCCACGGTCACGACCAGCCCGTCGCCGTCCCGGGCGATCTCGCCGACCGTCGCCCCGGTGCGCACCTCCACGCCCGCCTGCGCGAGCGCCGCGGCCACGGGGGCCGCCGCCACGGGCGACAGGGCGGGGAGCACCTGCGGAGCGACCTCCACCACCGTCACGTGCGCGCCGCGGGCCAGCAGGGCCTCGGCGGTCTCCAGGCCGATCGGCCCGCTGCCCACCAGCAGCGCCCGCGGGCGGACGTGGGGCGCAAGCGCCGCCTCCAGGTCGCGTGCCGACCGCAGGTCGCGCAGCACGTGGACGCCGGGGTGGTCCACGCCCGGGATGGGGGGTCGCACCGGCCGCGCACCGGTCGCGACGACGAGGGCGCCGTAGGGGACCTCCTCGCCGCCCGCCAGCGTCACCCGCCGGGCCGCCGGGTCGATCGCCGTCACCTCGACGCCGGTGCGGAGGTCGATGTCGCGCGTCCGCCGGAACTCCTCGGGCGGCGCCGTGACCAGCGCCCCGAGGGCCGCCACCTCGCCGGAGATGACGTACGGGATCCCGCACGACGAGTACGAGGCGTCGGGCCCCGCCTCGAGCACCGTGATCGGCAGGCCGGGATCGGTGCGGCGCGCCTCGGTGGCCGCGGACATCCCGGCGGCGTTGCCGCCGACGACGACGAGCGGCCCCACGGGCGGGCCGGAGCCGGAGGGCGTGCTTACGCGGTGACGGGCTCGATCGCCGGCTGGACCGCCCTGCTGACGGTCACCGGCAGGAGGCGCACGAACGCGTTGAGCTCGGCGGCGGGCGCGCCGTCGGCGATGCCCTTCACGAGCCGCTCGAGGACGGCCTCCTCGCGCGGGCCGAGCTCGCCGGCGACCGGCATCAGCGCGTCGGTGAGGCGCTGCGCGATGTCGGGATCCAGCGTCTTCAGGGACTCGACGAGGGTAGCGGGAAGGTCAGCCATGCGGGCCATTATCGCACAGAGCGCGGACACCGTGCCGTTGCAGGATCCGCCGCATCCGGGAGGGGATCGCGCCGCCACCGTGAAGACCGGCAGCGCGAGAGGGGAGCCCGGATGGACTGGTGGATGCTGGGCCTCGCGCTGGCCGTGCTGCTGGCGTTGAGCGCGTGGGACGTGGGGCGGCCGGGACGGGCCGAGCGGTCGGCGCTGCTGCTGATGCGGGCGGTCGGCGGGCTCGGGCTGATCGCCATGGCCGCGCTCGCCCTGCAGGCCGGCTCCGACCTGGGCGCGCTGGTCGCGGCGGCGGGCGCCGCGCCCCTGCTGATGGGCCTCCTCGCGGGCGCCGTGCGGGAGCCGCGCCGGTCCCAGGCCCCCCGCACGGTCCCCGCCCCCCGGGTGCGGCCCGTCGCCGAGGCGCAGGTCGCCGCCGGCGAGGGCGAGGAGCGCCGGGCGGCCTAACCCCCGGTGACCGGGTGGCGCCCGCCGCGCTGGGGGCGCATGAGCCAGCGCTCGATGCGGTCGAGCACCGGCTGGTGCCGCAGTGAGGGGATCCGCCAGCCGACGTGGGCGGTCCGCTCCAGGGCGGCCCCGACCAGCTCGATGGCCTCGTGCAGGTCGACCGGCGTGGCGGGCAGGCCCATCGACTCCATGGGGGCCAGCAACTCCCGGCGCATCCGGGGCTCGCACATGTCGGGCAGGAAGAAGGCGTCCTTCACCGCCCCGCCCAGGTCGTGGAGGTCCACCAGCACGACGAGGGGCGAGACGCGCCCGTCCTCCTTCGCGACCGTGACGACCACCTGCTGCTGGTCGGGCGCGTCGATCGGCGACGTGGCCCACGCGGCGGCCGGGCGCGCGCCGAGCAGCCCGCCGACGGCCGCGGACGCCGGCCGCGTGCCGTGACCGGCGGCGTCGCGCGCGGCGGCGGCGAGGCCCGGCGGCAGGATCGCGGACATCGCGAGGCACGCCTGCCGGCCCTCCTCGCCGGACTCGCCGAGCAGCCCGACGAGGGCCGCCAGGTCGTCGGTGCCGCGCTCCGACGCGAGCTCCTCCACCAGCGCCTCGACCAGGTACGAGCGGCTGAGGCCGGCGATCGCCCGCGCCACCCGGTCGGCGTCGGCCGGCCGCGGCGGGTCGTCCTCCTCGCCGGCCACGAGGAGGCGGGCGCGCAGGAACGCCGCCTGCGCGTCCAGGTCGTGGGCGAGGTCGGCCAGGCAGAGGCCCACCTCCGACCGGCCGTCGGCGGCGGCGTGCGCCGCGCCCGTCGCGGCCCAGCGGCGCGCGCTCACCTCGTCGCCGGTGCGCCGCGCGACGACCGCCGCCTCGTAGAGGTCCTCGGCGTCGTTGGCCGCGATCCCGGGGCGGAGCACCTCCAGCGCCTGCGCGCCGTGGCCGGCCCGCGCGAGGATGCGCGCCAGGCCGCGGCGGGTCCGCGGCACGCGCTCGGGGAGGTGGCGGCCCACGACCGCGAGCAGCCGGCGCTGCACCGCGGCGGCCTCGAGCACCTGCTCGTGCGCGAGCAGCCCGGCCACCTCGGCCTCGAGCGCGTCGACCTCCGCGTCGGTGAGGTCGTCCCACGCCGTGCCCGGCCGCCCCACCCAGCCGAGGTGGGCCTCCCAGCCCCCCGCGGCGAGCGCCTCCGACAACGGGCGCCCCGGGATGCGCAGCGCGCCCGGGTCGGCGGCCGCGACGCCGGCGACGAGGGTCGCGAGGTGGGCGACCGGCGGCCGGGGCGGCCCGACCGCGGAGGCGGCGGCCGCGGCCAGCGCGGCCTCGTCGGCGGGGCGGGCCGGCGACGGCAGGGCGGCCGCGACGACGACGCGGGGCTCCTCCCCGGCGTCCTCGATGCGCACCACCACCGCGCCACCGGCGACGGCGTCGCCCGGCAGGGGGAGCGCCGGGCCGAGGCCGATCAGGTCGAGCGGGGCCAGGTCCGGCTGCACCGCCAGCTCGCCGGCGGCGAGGTCGGCGTCGCCGACGCGGGCGGTCAGGGCGACGCCGCGGAGCGCCTGCGCGACCGCGGCGTAGCGGCCGTCCGCCAGGCGCAGCACGCGCGGGTCGCCGGCCAGCGCACGCCGCACGGCGGCGCCCGCGTCGCGGGCGGCGGTGACCCCCGCGTCGCGGAGCGCGACGCCCAGGGACTCGGCCGACCGCGGTCCGGCGGCGAGCAGGCCGAGCGCGGATTCGGCGATGCGCCCCATGCGGCCAATGGTAGCGGCGGGGGCGGTCGCGACCCTCGGCGCACGCTGTCATCATCCGCCCGTGCCGCACCGCGCCCGCACGCGCCGGACGGCGCCGTGACACCGGTCCTCGCCGCGTTCTCGGGCGCCGGCTCCATCGTCCAGTCGTTCGCGGACATCGCCGAGAGCGCCGCCGACTACGGCTACTGGGCGGTGCTGCTGGTGGTCGCGGGCGACGGGGTGTTCCCGGCGCTCCCGGGCGAGACCGCGATCGTCGCCGCGGCCGTGCTCGCCGCGAACGGGACGCTCAACATCTACCTGGTGATCCTGGCGGGCGCCGCCGGGGCGCTGATCGGCGACTCGACCGCCTACTGGATCGGGCGGGCCGGGGGCGGCCCCATCAAGCGCACCGTCACGCGCTTCGCCGGGCAGGAACGGCTCGAGGCGGCCGAGCGGATGGTGGCGCGCCAGGGCCCGGCGCTGGTGGTGGTGGGGCGCTTCCTCCCCGGCATCCGGATCGCCATCAACCTGTCGTGCGGCGCCGGCCAGATGAGCTATCCGCGGTTCTTCATCTTCGACTCGATCGGCGCGATCGTCTGGTCGACGCAGGCCGCGCTGCTCGGCTACTTCGCGGGCAAGGCGTTCGCCGACCAGCTCTGGGTCGCGTTCATCGTCGCCTTCGCGGTGACCGCCCTGGTGGGCGGGTTCGTGGCCCTGAAGGAGCGCAAGCGGGTGCGCCAGGAGCGGGCCGCCGCGGAGGCCGAGCGCAGGACGACGGGCGCCCCCGGCGAAGCTGAGAGCGAGCTGTGACCGCATTTCGCCGGAATCATCATCGTGTGAGATTTTTGTCAGAGCGGGCACCGGGAACCGAAGCTTTGCTCAGGTTCTCGACCTCACTCGACGATAGGAGAGGTTGCAGCCCGTGAGACACGTCCCCATGATCGGCGCATGACAGGGCCGGTACGCCGCAGTGATGAGACCTTCGCGTCACACCTCGCAGCACACCGCGACCCGGCGCCCCGGAGGGCCTGAGGTGGCCACCGCGGGCGGCGCCCGACTGGACGAGCGGACGGCGCCGCCGAGCGCGAGGGGGGCCACCGAGCCGCGCCTGCTGACGGTCTCGGCGGCCGCGCGGCTGCTGGGCGTGAGCTCGTCGTCGCTGCGGGCCTGGGCGGCCGCCGGACGGGTCCCGCACGTGCGCACGCCGGGCGGTCACCGCCGCTTCGAGCTGGACGAGCTGGTGCGCTGGCTGTCCGAGCGCGGCGGCGCGCCGCCCGCGCCGCAGCAGCGCCTGCAGGAGCTGGTGCCCACCCGTGTGGAGGCGATGCCGGAGACGGCCCAGGCGCTGGCCGACGCGGGCGACGAGGTGCTCGCCGCGTTCGAGGAGGAGCTCGCGCGGACCCGCCCGAGCGGCGCGAGCCGCCCCTCGGCGGCGCGCCAGACGCGGGTGCTGGGAGCGCTGGAGGCGCTGGCCGCCGCGCTCGACTCGGGCGACCTGGCAGGCGCATACCGTGACGCCGAGTGGGAGGGGTTCCGCCACGGCGCCTCCGGGCAGGCGGGCGACGCCCCGGTCACCGAGGCGCTCGCGCTGCGCCGCGCGGTCGACCGCGTGCTCGGGCCCATCCTGGCGGCCCGCCCGGCCGAGCAGCGGGCGGTGGAGCGGTCGCTCGACCGGATGGCCGTGCGGGTCGCGGCCGGCTACGCCGACGGTGTCCGCTGCCGGCTCCGGTCGACGCTCGAGTGACGTGGGGCCCGGGGCGAGCGTGACGCGCATCGGCGGCCGGACCCGCCGCTCCGAAGGCCCGTGGCTCTCCGTCTCCGCCGCGGCGCGCGCGCTGGGCGTGAGCCCCAGCACGCTGCGGCTGTGGGCCAGCGAGGGGCGCGTGCCGCACGTGCGCACGGCCGGCGGCCACCGCCGCTTCGACCCCGAGGCGCTGCGCCAGTGGCTCGCCCGCCAGCCCGCCCGCACGCCCCGCCCGGCCCGGCAGGGCCCGGTGCAGATCCCGGTGGCCCCGATGCTCGCCGAGGCGCTGCGCGGCTGCGCCGACCGCGTCTCGGACCAGGTCGAGACCCTGGTCGAGGGACCGGCCGAGGCCGCGTACCGCCGCCTGCCGCCGCCCGAGCGCCGCGGCGTGGTGCGCGCCTGGGTCGACGCCCTGGCCGACGCCTTCCAGACCGGCAGCCTGGCCGACGCGCTCGAGCGCGCCGAGACCTACGGTCGCGGCCACGGCCTGGCCGGGTCGTCGGCCGAGGTCACCCTGGGCGGGAGCCTGGCCCTGGAGCGCGCGATCGACCGGGCGCTGGCGGGCCCGCCGCCCCAGCTGTCGGAGCCCCAGCGGCGCGAGGTGGTCGCCGCGATGAGCCAGCTGACCGTCCGCGTCGCCACGGCCTGGGCCGCGGCCGTCGCCGGACGCGGCCCCCGCCCCGCCGGCTCCTAGCCCTCCCGCGAGGCCGAGGCCGGCGCAGGCGCCGGCGGGCGGGCGGGGATGACCACCCGGTCGAGCGTCTCGCCGCGCGGCGAGACGGCGCGCACCACCACGCGGGTGCTCGTGGCCGTGACCACCAGGAAGTGGTGGGCCGGGATGCACTTCTCGAGGCCCGCGGCGAAGCGGATGCAGGGGTAGACCGGCGCGCCGCCGCCGCCGGTGGTGACGTAGGTGATGGCGCCGATCCGGAAGCGCTCGTAGGAGTGGTTGTGGCCCTGGAGCGCCAGGGTCACGCGGCCGCGCCGGAACAGGGGCTCCCAGAGCCGCAGCGCCTGCGCGGACGGCGGGTGGATCCCGGCGGTGTGGAGCGGCTGGTGGTAGGCGACGATCCGGACGGGCTCGCGGGCGGTGGTGAGCTGGCGGCGGATGAAGGCGAGTTGGCCGGGGTCGGCGGGGTCGTTGCCGTCGAGCACCAGTATCCGCACGGGGCCCGCGGTGACGGCGTACCACCGCCGCGGCGAGCGGAGCGTCCCCGCGGTGCCGGTCGCCGCCCAGTCGTGGTTGCCCCACGCCGCGTGCCAGCGGACGCCGAGCGCGATGAGGCACCGCTCCGGGCGGGTGAAGTTGGTGGCGGTCGCGACGCCGTCCGGCCGGTAGAAGTTGTCGCCCGTCGTCAGGACGAACCGGAACGGGGCCCGCCGGTACTCGGCGCACATGCGGCGCGTGACGGCCGCCTGCTCGGGCCCGCCCCACCCCCAGTCGCCCTTCACCGCGAACCGCGCGACCGGCGCCGCGGCGGGCGCGGGCTGCGCGGGCGGCGGCGGCTGCTGGGCGGCCCCCGCCGACGCGAGCGCGAGGGCGACGGCGGCGGCGGTGAGGCTCACCCGCCTCCCGGGGCGCCGGGGTCGGCCCCGCCGCCCTCGATCTCCTGACGCAGCGCGTCGGCGCGGCTGCGCAGGCGGTCGCGGGCGGCGTCGAGCGCGGCCTGCGGGTCGTCCTCGGCCGGCGCGTGCGCGGGCGGCACCGCGGCCTCGGCGGGGACGCCCGGCGGCGGGGCGGGAGGGGGCGGCGGCGCCGGCATGTCACCCGGTCCGCCGGTCGTGGCGTGACGCCGCCGGCCGGCCACCGCGAGCCCCGCGCCGGCCGCCGCCGCGCCGATCGCCGACGCGGCCCACATCCTCCATCGCGCCATCGGAAACACCTCGCCTCGGGGCCTCGGGCGCATCCTAGCGAGGCTCCGGCCGCTGCTATACTGCCCCGCCTGCCGGGCGCCGGTCGCCCGTCAGCGCCCGCGTGTCGCAACCCTCCGGAGGTCCAGGATCAGCCCGTACGAGATCATGATCATCCTCAATCCCGACGCGGATGAGGAGCAGCAGCAGGAGATCCTGGAGCGCGTCCAGCAGCTCGTCCGCGACGGCGGCGGCACCATCGACCACGTCAACGACTGGGGCCGCAGGAAGATCACCTTTCCGATGGAGAAGCGGCCCGACGGCCGCTACGTGGTCATCACGTGCACCGGCGAGCCGTCGTCCCTCCCCGAGATCGAGCGGGTGCTCTCGATCAACAAGGGCGTGGTGCTGCGGGCGCTCTTCATCCGGCTCAACCGCGCCGACGCGGAGCGGGCCAAGGCCGGCGGCGCGCCCGCGCCGGTCGACACGCACCCGGAGCGTGAGGACCGTCCGCAGCGCGGCGGCCGCCCCGGTGGCCGCGGCGGCCGGCGCCCCCCGCGCTGACCTGACGCGCCGTGCCCGCCGACCTCAACCGCGTCACCCTGGTGGGGCGCCTCACCCGCGATCCGGAGCTGCGCCACACCGGCGGGGGTGACCCCATCTGCTCCATCCGCCTCGCCGTCTCCTCCCGCGCGCGGGACGAGTCGGGCAACTGGGGCGACAAGAGCAACTACTTCGACGTGACGGTGTTCGGGCGCCAGGCCCAGACCGCCGCCGACTACCTCGCCAAGGGGCGGAGGATCGGCGTGGACGGCCGGCTCTCGTGGCGTGAGTGGCAGGCGCAGGACGGCACCAAGCGGCAGTCCGTGGAGGTCATCGCCAACGACCTCTTCTTCCTCGACTCGCGCGGGGAGGGCGGCGGTGGCTACGGCGGCGAGCGGGAGGCCTCGGGCTGGAGCCAGCCGGCGGGCGGCGCCCCGGGCGGCGGCGCCCCGGGCGGCGGCGGCGACCTGCCGGTGGACCGCAGCGACATGCAGCCGGCGACGGCCGCGGACGACGACATCCCCTTCTGAGGAGTTAGAGAATGCAGGCGATCCTTCTCGAGGAGGTCGAGGGGCTGGGCGAGGCCGGCACGGTCGTGACGGTCGCGCGGGGCTACATGCGCAACTACCTGCTGCCGCGCGGCATGGCCGAGGAGGCCACCCCCGCGCGCATCGCCGAGGTCCGCCGCCGCGAGGAGGCCCGCCGGGTCGCCGAGGCGAAGGCCGCGGAGCAGTCGCGCGAGCTGGCCGAGCTGCTGGGCCGCACCATCCTCACGCTCAAGGCGAAGGCCGGCGACGACGGCCGGCTGTTCGGCTCGATCACCGCGGCCGACGTGGCGACGGCCATCGAGGAGGCCCGCGGCGTGAGCATCGATCGCCGCCACATCACGGTGGAGCCCCCGATCCGCGCGGTCGGGACCTACTCCGTGCCGGTGGATCTGGGCCCCGGTCTGGCGACCGAGGTCAAGACCATCGTGAGCCCGCTGCTCGACTGAGCACAGCCCGCCCCCCGGGGCCGACCCCCACGGCCGTGTCGACCAGCACGCCGCCACCACAGAACCTCGACGCCGAGTCGATGCTGCTCGCCAGCCTCATGGAGGTCGGCGCGTACGTCGCCGAAGCCCAGGGGATCCTGGACGCCGAGGACTTCTACCGCGAGGGCCACCGCGCGGTGTACCGGGCGATCATGGACCTGTTCCACGTCGGCGAGCCGGTCGAGCCGATCACGGTGATCGAGCAGCTCACCAAGAACGGCGAGCTGGACGCGGCCGGCGGACGCGGCGCCGTGCTGGACCTGATGGAGACGCCCTTCATCGCGGCCAGCTACCGCACCTACGCGGAGATCGTCCGCGACGCGGCCACCCAGCGGCGGCTGCTGCGGGTGAGCCGGGAGATCGAGCGGATGATCGCCGAGCGCCAGGGCGAGACCTCCGGGATGATCCGCGACGCCGAGACGCTCATCTACGAGCTGTCCGGCAAGGGCGTGCGCGGCGACTTCACGCGCGCCGACAAGCTGGTGATCAAGGGCCTGGAGCGGCTCACCGCCGCGGAGGAGGCCGGCGGCGGGGTCGTCGGCATCCCCACCGGGTTCATCGACCTGGACAACGTCGTCGGCGGGCTCCAGGCCGGGAACATGGTGGTCGTGGCGGCCCGCCCGAGCATGGGCAAGACCGCCCTGGCCCTCGGCATCGCCGAGCACGCCGCCCTGCAGAAGAACCTCGCGGTCGCGGTGTTCAGCCTCGAGATGAGCGGCGACGAGCTCATCCAGCGCCTGCTGTCGTCCACCGCCGTCGTCGACGCCGGGCGCATCCGCGCCGGGCGGCTCGCGCCCGAGGACTGGTCGCGCATCGGCCGCGCCGCCGACCGCCTGTCGGCCGCGCGCCTCTACATCGACGACTCCGAGGGCGTGACCGTCGGCGAGATGCGTACCAAGCTGCGCCGCCTGAAGAGCCGCGACGGGCTGGACCTGCTGGTGGTCGACTACATCCAGCTCATGGAGGGCGGCACCCACCGCCGCGACGAGAACCGCGTGCAGGAGATCTCCGCCATCTCGCGGAGCCTGAAGATGCTGGCGCGCGACCTCGAGGTGCCGATCATCTGCGTCTCGCAGCTCAACCGCTCGCCCGACGCCCGCAACGACAAGCGCCCGATGCTCTCCGACCTGCGCGAGTCGGGCGCGATCGAGCAGGACGCGGACCTCGTCCTGATGATCTACCGCGACGACTACTACAACCCCGACTCCGAGGAGAAGGGCGTCGCCGAGGTGCTCGTGGCCAAGAACCGCCACGGGCCCACCGATCGCGTGAAGCTGACCTTCCGGGGCAGCTACGCGAAGTTCGACAACCTCGCACGCGACTGACCAGAGGACCGGATGCCGTCGACGGTGGTGATCGGCGCCCAGTGGGGCGACGAGGGGAAGGGCAAGGTCGTGGACCTGCTCGCGGAGCGCAGCGACGTGGTCGCGCGCTACCAGGGCGGCAACAACGCGGGCCACACGATCGTGGCCGACGAGCAGGTGTACAAGCTGCACCTGGTGCCCTCGGGGATCCTCTACCCGGGCACGATCTGCGTGATCGGCAACGGGACCGTCGTCGACCCGGGGGCGCTCGTCACCGAGATCGACGGGCTGGAGGAGCGGGGGGTGTCGCTCGACGGCCTGAAGCTGTCCGGCAACGCCCACCTGATCATGCCGTACCACGTGATGCTGGACGGGGCGGCGGAGATGCGCCTGGGGCGCTTCTCGATCGGCACCACCCGCCGCGGCATCGGCCCCTGCTACGAGGACAAGGCGGCGCGCGTCGGCATCCGGGCCCAGGACCTGCTGGACCCGAAGATCCTGGTCCGCAAGCTCGAGGTGGCCCTGGACGCGAAGAACGAGATCCTCGAGAAGCTGTGGGGCATGCCGCGCCTGGAGCCGGAGCGCGTGGCCGAGGACCAGCTGCGCTACGCCGAGCGCCTGCGACCGTTCATCGACGACACGGCGCTCATCATCGACGAGGCCCTGCGCGCCGGGAAGCGCGTGCTCTTCGAGGGCGCCCAGGGGACGATGCTCGACATCGACCACGGCACGTATCCGTTCGTGACGTCGTCCAACCCGACCGCCGGCGCCGCCTGCACCGGCACGGGGATCGGCCCCACGCGGATCGACCGGGTGCTGGGCGTGACGAAGGCGTACGTCACCCGGGTCGGCGAGGGCCCCTTCCCCACCGAGCTCGCCGACGACGACGGGCAGCGGATGCTTGAGCGCGGCAACGAGTTCGGCACCACGACCGGCCGCCAGCGCCGCTGCGGGTGGCTCGACCTGGTGGCCCTGCGCTACGCGGCGCGGCTGTCGGGGATGACCGGGCTGGCCCTGACGAAGCTCGACGTCCTGTCGAGCTTCGAGCGGGTGAAGCTGTGCGTGGCGTACCGCGACCGCGACGGCAACCGCCTCACCACGTTCCCGTACCACCAGACGGTGTTCCACGGCTGCACCCCGGAGTACGAGGAGCTGCCGGGCTGGCACGAGGATCTCTCCGACTGCCGCGAGCTGGAGGACCTGCCGCCACGGGCGCGCGCCTACGTCGAGCGGATCGCCGAGGCCGTCGAGGTGCCGATCACGCTGATCGGCACGGGCCAGGGACGCCACCAGGTCATCGACGTGGTGGACGTCACCGGTTAGTCCGAGGAGGCGGAGGCCTCCGCGGTCGTCGCCGGCGCGTCGGCGGAGGGCGCGGGCGCCAGCTCGGGCGCGCCCGGCTCCGGCGCCGGGGTCTCCTCCTGCGGCACCACCTCGCCCGGCGGCGTCGGCGCGGGGACCGGCGCCGACGGCTCCGCGGGCTGGCCGGGGGCCGGCGTGTCCGGCTTGTGGGTCGGCGGGGGCGCGGCGTCCTCGGACGGCGCGACGGCCAGCGCCGACGGCTCGCCCGTGGCCGGGTCGATGGTCGTGACCGGATCCGCGGCGGCGGGGGGCGCCACCGGGACGACCGCCGGGGGCGGCGCGGCCACGACCGGGTCCGGCGCGTCCTGGACGATCACCACCTCGGGGTCGGGCGCGAGCGGCGGCGCGGGCAGCGGGTCGGCGGCCGGCGCCTGCGTGCCGGCGGCGGCCTTCGCGGCCGGAACCGGCGCGGCCGGCGGGGCGGGAGCCGCGACGACGGGCGCGGTGCCGAGGGACGGCGCGGTCAGCGGCGCCGGGCTCGCCGCGACGGGGACGGTCGGGCGCTCGCCGGCGGCGGGCGCCGCGGCGAGGGAGCGGACGCCGAGGGCGACCATCCCGGCCACGATGGCGGCGGTGGCGGCGGCCACCAGCAGACGGCGGCGCCGCGCGCGGAGCGTCTGGGCGTCGGCGCGCGCGTCGCGGCACGACGCGCACCCGCGCAGGTGCGCCGAGATGCCGCGGCCGCGGAGGATGCGGCGGTCGCCGGCGCCGATGCGCACCCGCACGTCGTCGCACGCCAGCGCGCGGCCGGCGTGGAACTCCTCCAGGGTGGTCCGCGCCTCGTGCAGCAGCTGGCGGGCGCCCAGGTCGGTCGTGCCGAGCGCCTCGCCGACGGCCGCGTGGGGCAGGCCGTCGATCTCGTGGAGCACGAACGCGGCCCGCTGGCGCAGCGGCAGCGCCGCGATGTCGTCGTTGAGCTGGCGCAGGGTCTCCCGCGCCTCGACGCGCTCGTGCAGCAGGCCGGCGACGGGGTCCTGGCGCTCGGTGAGCTCCTCCACCGGCGGGCGCCCGCGGAGCAGGTCGACGCATTCGTTGTGCGCGATCCGGAACAGCCACGGCCGGAGCGCCCCGCGCGGGCCGCGGCCCGTCGACAGCGCGCGGTAGGCGGCCAGCATCGTGAGCTGGAAGGCCTCCTCGGCGTCCTGCGGGTTGCGCACCAGCGTCGCGCAGTAGCGCGAGATCTCCGCCCGGTGGAGCGCGTAGAGCCGCTCGAACGCCCGCGCGTCGCCCGCCGCGATGCGGGCGGCGAGGTCGTCGCCGGAGCGATCCTCCGTGGTTCGGGCAGCGCCGGCGGCCGCAGGGGCGCGCTCGACGGGCGGGGCCGCAGTGCTCAGCAGGTGCCTCCGGCGTTCGTCGGGGGCTCGGGTATACCGCGCCGCCCATGCTCCGCGCTCGGAGAAACATGCGGAAAGCTCACACAACCCATCCCCACGGCGATGAGAACCCCCCGAAGGTCTGGGTCGCCGCTCCACCGCTCCCCCCGTCCGGGGGCCCGCCGGGGCTACGCGGCGGAGACGAGGCGGCGCCGGGGCCGCGCGTGCGGGAGGGGCGCCTCGAGGACGTCGAGCAGGGCGTCGACCGCCCAGGGGGCGAACTGGCCGCCGCGCTCGCGGCGGCACTCCTCCACGGCGGCCTGGCGCGTGAGCGCGGCGCCCGCCCAGGAGCGGTGGGTCATCGCGTCCCATGCGTCGGCGATCGACAGGATCAGCGCGCCCTCGGGGATCTCCTCGGCGAAGAGCCCCTCCGGGTAGCCGCGGCCGTCCCAGCGCTCGTGGTGGTGGCGTATCCAGCGCGCCTGGCGCGGCGCCAGGACGGTCTCGACGACGTCGGCGCCGAGCGCCGCGTGCGTCTTGACCACCTCGTAGTCCTCCGGCGTCAGGCGGCCCGGGGTCATGAGGATGGACTGC
Organism: Thermoleophilia bacterium; assembly: GCA_050250915.1. GTDB lineage: Bacteria > Actinomycetota > Thermoleophilia > Miltoncostaeales > Miltoncostaeaceae > Miltoncostaea. The sequence goes on along the minus strand of JBFWNT010000001.1, from coordinate 91,258 downwards.
GGGATGCAGGCCTTGCCGATGTCGTGCACCCGGCCGGCCTCGCGGAGGTCCTCCGCGCGGCGGCGCGACCACCCGAGCTCCCGGGCGATCGCCGCGGCCAGGTCGGCGACCCGCTCGGAGTGGCCCTCGGTGGTGGGCTCGAGCGCGTCGATCGCGCGGGCCGCGCGACGGAGGCTGACGATGCCGTGCCAGCGCGCCAGGCTGCGGGCGGGGCTGTCGCTGGTGGTCGGGGGGAACCAGTCGATCATCGACTCGTTAGACCGCCGCGGGGCCCCGAACGTCGGATCTATCTCGGAATTCTTTTTTCCGCGACTACTCGGCGACCTCGCGCACGCCCCCGTGCACCAGGTCGATGATCGCCCCGCGGATGGCATCGCGGTGCGGCAGCTCGGGCGACGCGCGCAGCCGGCGCATCGATGCGCGGACGCTCTCCTCCAGGTCGGCGAAGCCGCCGCCGCGCCACGTCGGGGGGAACCCCACCTCGGCCGTGATCTCGGCCGCCAGCGCCTCGTCGTCCAGGCCGTGGACTCCGCAGTCGGTGTGCTGTGCGACCAGGATCTCGGTGGTGCCGAGCGCCCGCTGCGACAGCACCAGCGAACGGAGCGTGTACGGGCTCACCAGCCCGCCGGCGTTGCGGATGATGTGCGCGTCGCCGGGGCTCAGGCCGAAGACGGCGTACGGGTCGATGCGCGCGTCCATGCACGTGACGATGGCGAGGTGCAGCCCCGGGTGGGGCGGCAGGCCCGTGGGCGGGCAGGACGCCCGCGCGAGGATGTCGTCGACCGACGCCACCGCGGCTCAGGTGGAGAGGAGCGCCGCCAGGGCCAGCACCCAGATCGCGATGATGGTGATCGCCACCGGCCACCCGCCGGAGAGGGCGATCGCCACGATGATGGTGGCCAGCACGGCGCCGCCGACCACCAGCCACGTGACCCACTTGATCTCGTTCGTCTCGGGCCGGTCGAAGTCGGTGACCGGGGACTCGCGCGGGGTGAGCGCGGTGCCGCCGCCGGTGGCCTCGATGTAGCTGTCGAGCGCGCGCATCACCTCGCCCGCGGCCTTCTCGGGGTCGGTCGCGTTGGGCAGCTCGGCCAGCGCCTCCTCGAGCAGGGCACGGTGCGCCTCGCGCTCGGCGCGTGAGAGGGGCTGGAGCGGGTCGGCCATCGCACCACCAAGCCTAGTGCGCCGTTCCGGGCGATGCGGGGTGATCTCCCGCCGCCCCTCCGACCGCGCCGTGTGCGAGAGTGCCGGGGTGAGCCGCACCGTGCTGGTCGTGGGAGGCGGAGGGCGCGAGCACGCCCTCATCCGGGCGATCTCCCGATCCCCCGAGGCACCGAAGATCCACTGCATCGGCGGCAACGCCGGGATCGCCCGTGACGCCGAGCTGGTGCCGCTGAGCATCGACGACGTCGGCGGGGTCGTGGCCCTGGCGATGGCGTTCCGGGCCGACCTGGTGGTGGTCGGGCCGGAGGCGCCCCTGGTGGCCGGCGTGTGCGACGGGCTGCGGGCCGCGGGCGTACGCTGCTTCGGGCCGGGCGCCGCCGCGGCGCGCCTGGAGGGCAGCAAGGCCTTCGCGAAGGAGGTGATGGCGGACGCGGGGGTGCCGACCGCGCGCGCCCACGTGGTCACCGGCGTCGACGAGGGCATGGCGGCGGTCGCCGAGCTCGGCCTGCCGGTGGCGGTGAAGGCCGACGGCCTGGCGGCGGGCAAGGGCGTGATGGTGGTGGGCACCGAGGCCGAGGCGCGCGCCGCGCTCGAGACGTGCCTGGTGGAGGCGTCGTTCGGCGACGCCGGGCGCACCGTGGTGGTGGAGGAGGGACTGACCGGCCCCGAGGTGTCGCTGCTGGCGATCACCGACGGGACCGCCGTGGCGCGCTTCCCCGCCGCCCGCGACTACAAGCCGATCGGCGAGGGGAACACCGGCCCCAACACGGGCGGCATGGGCTCCGTGTCGCCGGTGCCGGACATCCCGGACGCCGAGGCCGACGCGCTCATCGACATGATCCACCGGCCGGTGATCGCGGCGATGGCCCGCCGCGGCGTGCCGTTCCAGGGCGTCCTGTACGCCGGCCTGATGATGACGCCCGACGGGCCGAAGGTGCTGGAGTTCAACACGCGCTTCGGCGACCCGGAGACCCAGGCGCTGCTGCCGCGGCTGGACGAGGACCTGCTCGACCTCCTCACCGCCGCCGCCGACGGGGCCCTGGAGGACCGGCCGGTGCGGGTCAACGACGGCGCCGCCGTCTCGGTGGTCCTGGCCGCCCACGGCTACCCCGCCTCCCCCCGGACCGGCGACGTGATCACCGGGCTGGAGGAGGCCGCGGCGACGGGCGCGGACGTGTACCACGCGGGCACCGCGCCGGGCGAGGGTGGCACCATCGTGACGGCGGGCGGGCGCGTGCTGGCGGTGAGCGCCCGCGGCGACAGCGTGGAGGACGCGCGGGCGAAGGCCTACGCCGCCGCCGACCTCATCCACTTCGACGGCAGGCAGATGCGCCGCGACATCGCGGCGTCCATGTCCGGGACGGGCGGCAGATGATCCCGAGGTACTCGCGGCCGGCGATGGCCGCGTTGTGGACCGAGCAGGCGAAGCTCTCCCGCTGGCTGGAGGTGGAGCTGGCCGTGTGCCGCGCGTGGGCCGCCCGCGGCGTGATCCCGCCGGACGACCTGGAGCAGATCGAGGCGCGGGCCGCCTTCTCGGTGGAGCGCACCCAGGAGCTGGAGCGGACCACCAACCACGACGTCGTGGCCTTCCTGACCGACGTCAACGAGCGGGTGGGCCCCGCGTCGCGGTGGATCCACTACGGGATGACCTCGTCGGACGTCCTCGACACCGGCCTGGCCCTGGCGATCCGCCGCGCCGGCGACCTGATCCTGGGCGAGCAGGCGGCGCTGACCGCCGTGCTGCGCGACATGGCGCTGCGCCACCAGGACACCCTCTGCGTGGGCCGCACCCACGGCGTGCACGCCGAGCCCACCACCTTCGGGCTCAAGATCGCGAACCACGCGCTGGAGAGCCGGCGCAACGAGGAGCGGCTGGCCGAGGCGATCGACGCGGCCGCGGTGGGGAAGCTCTCGGGCGCCGTGGGCACGTACGCGATGCTCGACCCGGCGATCGAGGCGCGGGTGCTGGACGAGCTCGGCATCGAGGGCGAGCCGATCGCCACCCAGGTCGTCGCCAGGGACCGCCTGGCCCACCTGGTGAACGTGCTGGCCGTGGCGGCGAGCTCGATCGAGCGGCTGGCCGTGGAGCTGCGGCACCTGCAGCGCACCGAGCTGCGGGAGGCCGAGGAGGCGTTCACCGCCGGCCAGAAGGGCAGCTCCGCGATGCCCCACAAGCGCAACCCGATCACGGCGGAGCGCCTGTCGGGGCTGGCGCGGGTGGTCCGCGGCTACGCCGTCGCGGCGATGGAGGACGTCGCCCTGTGGCACGAGCGCGACATCTCCCACTCGTCGGTGGAGCGGATCATCCTGCCCGACGCGTTCCTGGCGCTGGACTACATGCTCGCCCGCACCCGGACGCTGGTGGAGGGCCTGGTGGTGCGCCCCGACCGGATGCTCGCCGTGCTGGAGAGCTCCCACGGCCTCGTCTACTCGCAGCGGGTGCTGCTGGGGCTGGTGGAGCGGGGCCTCACCCGCGAGCAGGCCTACGCGCTGGTGCAGCGCAACGCGATGCGCGCGTGGGACGAGGAGCGGCCCCTGGGCGAGCTGCTGTCGCAGGACGCGGAGGTGACGGCCGTCCTCCCCGCGGATGATCTCGCCGAGCTGCTGGACCCGGCGTGGTACACCCGGCACGTGCCCGAGCTGATGCAGCGGGTCGCCGCCCTGTGATCGACGCCACCGCCCTCGACGGGTACCCCCTGGTCCTCGAGGGCAAGGTGCGGCAGGTGCGGGCGGTGGACGACGAGCGCCTGCTGATCGTCGCGACCGACCGCATCTCGGCCTACGACTGGATCATGCCGACACCCATCCCCGGGAAGGGCGCGATCCTGACGGCACTCTCGGCGTTCTGGTTCGGCCGCACGGCCGACATCGTCCCGAACCACCTGATCGAGGTGGTGGGCGAGCGGGCGATGCTGGTGCGCCGGCTCGAGATGCTGCCGATCGAGTGCGTCGCGCGGGGCTACCTCATCGGCTCCGGGTGGCGCGACTACATCGACACCGGCGAGGTGTGCGGCCACCGCCTGCCCGACGGCCTGCGCCAGGGCGACCGCCTGCCGCGCCCGATCTTCACGCCCGCCACCAAGGCGAGCGAGGGGCACGACATGAACATCACGCGCGCCGAGGCGGCCGACCTGGTGGGCGGCGACGTGCTCCGCGACGCCGAGCGGATCACCCTGGCCCTCTACGACCGCGCGGCGGAGCGGTGCGCGCGCGCCGGGATCATCCTGGCCGACACCAAGTTCGAGATGGGCCACGCCCCCGACGGCACGCTGGTGCTGGGCGACGAGGCGGTGACGCCCGACTCCTCGCGCCTGTGGCCGGCCGACCGCTGGGCGCCGGGCGGCTCCCCGCCCTCGTTCGACAAGCAGTACCTGCGCGACTGGCTCGACGCGATCGGCTGGGACCACGCCTCGCCCCCGCCGGACCTCCCCCCCGACGTGGTCGCCGGCACCCGGCGCCGCTACCGCGAGGCATACGACCGCATCACGGAGGTGCATGGGTGACGCAGGTGGTGGTGACCGTGATGCCGAAGGCCGGCGTCCTGGACCCGCAGGGCCAGGCCGTGGCCGGCGCCCTCGCGCAGCTGGGGTTCGACGGCGTGGGCGAGGTGCGGATCGGCAAGCGCATCGAGTTGGCGATCGACGGCGACGACCCCGCCGGCCAGGCCCGCGCGATGTGCGAGAAGCTCCTGGCGAACGCCCTGATCGAGGACTACTCGGTGGAGGTGGGGTCCTGACGCGCGTGGCCGTCGTGCGCTTCCCGGGGTCGCTCGACCACGACAGCGCCGCCCGCGCCCTGGAGGGCCTGGGCGCCGAGGCCGTGGAGGCGTGGCACGCCGACCCGGAGCTGCCGGAGGGCACCGACTCGGTGCTCATCCCCGGCGGGTTCTCCTACGGCGACCACCTGCGCTGCGGCGCCATCGCCAGCCGGGCGCCGGTGATGGGCGCGGTGCGCCGCCACGCCGCGGACGGCGGCCGGGTGGTGGGGATCTGCAACGGCTTCCAGGTGCTGTGCGAGGCGGGGCTGCTACCGGGGGCGCTGCGCCGCAACGCCACGCTGTCGTTCGTGTGCCGCCAGATGGACCTGGAGGTCGACGACGACGGGACGCCGTGGACGTCGGGGCGCGCCGCGGGCGACGTCATCTCCATCCCGATCAAGAACAACGAGGGCGCCTGGTACGGCGACCCCGCCGCCGCCCGGGTGGTGCTGCGCTACCGGGAGGACCTGCTCGGCTCCACCGACCGGGTCGCCGGCATCGCGAGCGCCGAGGGCAACGTGATGGGGCTCATGCCGCACCCCGAGGAGGCGTGCGACCCGCTGCTCGGGTCCACCGACGGGGAGCTCGTGCTCCGGGGCCTCCTCGGATGAGCACCACCGACCTCCCCCGCCACCGCCAGCTGGGCCTCACCGACGACGAGGCCGCCCGCATCCCCGAGCTGCTGGGCCGCGAGCCCACCGACCCGGAGCTCGTCATGTTCAGCCTGATGTGGAGCGAGCACTGCTCCTACAAGCACAGCCGCCCGCTGCTGAAGGGCTTCCCCACCGCGGGGGAGCGTGTGCTCCAGGGCCCCGGCGAGAACGCCGGCGTGGTGGACGTGGGCGACGGGATCGCGGTGGCGCTGAAGATCGAGAGCCACAACCACCCGTCCGCGGTGGAGCCGTTCGAGGGCGCCGCCACCGGCGTCGGCGGGATCGTGCGCGACATCATCGCGATGGGCGCGCGGCCGATCGCGCTGCTCGACAGCCTGCGCTTCGGCGAGCTGGCCTCGCCGCGCAGCCGCCACCTGTTCACCCGGGCCGTCGCGGGCATCGGCCACTACGGGAACTGCATCGGGGTCCCCACCGTCGGCGGCGAGGTGCGGTTCGACGACCGGTACGAGGAGTCGTGCCTGGTCAACGCGATGTGCGTCGGGGTGCTGGCGCACGACGGGATGCTGCGCGCCGCCGCGAGCGGGCCGGGCAACGCCCTGGTGCTGTTCGGCAACAGGACCGGCCGCGACGGCATCGGCGGCGCGAGCGTGCTGGCGTCGGCGGAGCTGGACGAGGACGAGGACAAGCGCCCCTCCGTGCAGGTCAGCGACCCGTTCACGGAGCGCAAGCTCATGGACTGCTGCCGCGAGCTGGGGGCCGCCGGGGCCTTCGTGGCGCTCCAGGACCTGGGCGCCGCGGGCCTCACCAGCGCCGCGAGCGAGATGGCGGCGAAGGGCCGCGTGGGCCTGGAGATCAACCTGGACCTGGTGCCGCTGCGCGAGGCGCTGGCCCCCGCGGAGATCCTGGTGTCGGAGAGCCAGGAGCGGATGCTGGCCGTCGTGTCGCCCGAGCGCCTGGACGAGGTGATCGCCACCTGCCGCCGCTGGGACCTGGACGCCACCGCGATCGGGCGGGTGACGGAGGGCGAGAACCTGGTGGCGCGGTCGGGCGGCGAGGTGGTGGTCGACCTGCCGGCGCGGTTCCTGGCCGACGAGGCGCCGGTGTACGAGGTGCCCCGCACCCCCGCCGAGCGGCCGGCGCCCCTCGACCTGGCGGCACTGGAGGAGCCGGACGACCCGGCGGGCGCGTGGCGCGCGCTGCTGGCGTCGCCCAACGTGGCCTCCCGGCGCTGGATCTACGAGCGCTACGACCACCTGGTGGGGGCCAACACCATCCGCCGCCCCGGCGGCGACGCGGCCGTGGTGCGGCTGCCCGGCTCGGACCGGGCGATCGCGTTGACGACCGACTGCGCGGAGCGCCACACCGAGGCCGACCCGCGCCAGGGCGGCCGCGCGTCGGTGCTCGAGGCGGCGCGGAACCTGGCGTGCACGGGCGCGCGGCCGATCGCCGCGACCGACTGCCTGAACTTCCCGAACCCCGAGAAGGGGTCCACCGGGTGGCGCCTGGCGGAGGCGATCGGCGGGATGTCCGACGCCCTGCTGGCGCTGGGGGTGCCGGTCGTCTCCGGCAACGTGTCGCTCTACAACGAGTCGGCCACCCGGGCGATCCTTCCGACCCCGGTGGTGGGGATGCTGGGGCTGCTCGACCGCGCCGACCGGAGCCTGGGTCAGGGCTTCGGCGTTGACGGGGATGTCATCCTGCTGATCGGCGATGATGGCGTCCTCGACGGGAGCGAGTACGCGCGTGGCATCGGGGGCGGTCAGCCCGACATCGACGTGGAGCGTGAGGTTGCGGCGATCGACCTGGTTCTGCGCGCGGCCGGCGACGGCATGCTGCTGAGCGCCCACGACGTGTCGGGGGGCGGCCTGGCCGTGGCCGTGGCGGAGTCGGCGCTGACGGGGGGTGTCGGTGCGGTGGTGCAGCTCGCCGAGGGCCGCCGGATCGACGAGACGCTGTTCGGCGAGGGCGGCGGCCGGATGATGGTGACCGTCGCCGACGACACCGCGGCGGACGCCCTGATGGCCATGGCCCCCGAGGGGGTGCTCGTGCGGCGCATCGGCACCGTCGGCGGCGACCTGGTGACGGCCCACGTGGGGGACGTGGAGGTCACGCTCACGCTGGCGGATGCCGGCGCGGCCTACGAGCGCGGCCTGCCGGAGGCCCTGGCGTGAGCGGGCCCGGGGAGGCCGAGGCGGACCGCCTGGACGACGCGCCCCGCGAGGAGTGCGGCGTCTTCGGCGTCGTCGCGCCGGGCCGCGAGGTGTCGCGGCTGACGTTCTACGCCCTCCACGCGCTGCAGCACCGCGGCCAGGAGAGCGCCGGCATCGCGGTGAGCGACCAGGGCCAGGTGACCGTCCAGCGCGACCTGGGCCTGGTGTCCGGGGTGTTCGACGAGCCCTCGCTGCGGAGCCTGACCGGCGGCGCGGCGATCGGCCACGTGCGCTACTCCACCACCGGCGCCAACAAGTGGGAGAACTCGCAGCCGGTCACCCACACGCGCGACCGCGGCCTGGTCGCGCTGGGCCACAACGGCAACCTCACCAACACCAGCGAGCTCCGCGCCCGGATGGAGCTGGAGGGCGTGGACCTACGGGCGAGCACCGACTCCGAGATCATCGCGGCGATGATCGCGGCCGAGGAGGGCAGCCTGCTGCGGCAGGTCTGCGAGGTGATGCCGCACCTGGTGGGCGCGTACTCCGCCGTGGCCATCACCGGCACCGAGATGGTGGCGTTCCGCGACCCGCACGGCGTGCGGCCGCTGGTGCTGGGCCAGCTCGACGACGACGGCTGGTGCGTCGCGTCCGAGACCTGCGCCCTCGACCAGATCGGCGCCCAGTTCGTGCGCGACGTGCTGCCCGGCGAGGCGGTCCGCCTGAGCGCCGAGGGGATCCAGAGCCGGCAGGCGATGCCCTCGGAGGGCACCCGCCTGTGCGTCTTCGAGCACATCTACTTCGCGCGGCCCGACTCCGAGATGGACGGGATGACCGTGTGGCAGGCGCGCCACCGGATGGGCGAGCAGCTCGCCGGCGAGAGCCCCGCCGAGGCCGACCTGGTGGTGGGCCTGCCGGACAGCGGCACGCCCGCGGCGATCGGGTTCGCGACCCGGTCGGGGATCCCGTACGCCGAAGCGGTGGTCCGCAACCGGTACGTGGGCCGCAGCTTCATCCAGCCCGACCAGACGATGCGCCAGCAGGGCATCAAGCTGAAGTTCAACCCGCTGCCGGCGGTGATCGCGGGCAAGCGCCTGGTGGTGGTCGACGACTCGATCGTCCGCGGCAACACCACCCAGAAGATCGTGCAGATGCTGCTCGACGCGGGCGCCGCCGAGGTGCACATGCGCATCTCGAGCCCGCCGATCCTCTGGCCGTGCTTCTACGGCATCGACATGGCCGACCGCAGCGAGCTGGTGGCGGCGGGGCGGTCGATCGAGGAGATCGCCGCCCTCACGGGCGCCGACAGCCTGGCCTACCTGTCGCTCGCGGGGCTCCAGCGCGCCGTCGACGCCCCCGCCGAGGGCTTCTGCCGGGCCTGCTTCACCGGCGACTACCCGATCCCCGTCCCCGACTCGTCGGGGAAGCTCCGCTTCGAGACGCCCGCGGCCCCCGTGGCCGTCCCGGTCACGGGGTAGGCGTCCGGTGATGCGCTAGCATCACCGCATCATGGCGCGGACGACGCTCGACATCGACGATGATGTGATGCGCGCCGCCAGGGAGATCGCCGCGGATGGCAAGCAGTCCATCGGGGCCGTGATCTCCGAGCTCGCACGACGTGGCCTCACGCCCGCGCGGGTGGATGCCACCGGGAGGTTCCCGGTGATCCTGTCGCCGCCGGACGCGCCGGCCATCACCCCCGAGATGGTGCGCCGGGCGCTCGACGAGGACTGACGACGGCACTCCTGGACGTCAACGCGCTCGTCGCGCTCGCCTGGAATCGCCACATCCACCACGCCGCGATGCTGCGGTGGTTCGACACCGCACCCGGACGCGCCTGGGCCACATGCCCGGTGACCGAGGCCGGGTTCGTGCGCGTGTCCGCGAACGCGCGGGCCGTCGGCGCCGCCCTGTCGCCGGCCGATGCCCGGTCCGTGCTGACCGGCCTACGCGCCGATGCGGGCCACCGCTTCCTGGCCAACGACGTGTCGATGGTCGACGAGCTGGTCCCGCCGGTGACCGGCCACCGGCAGGTCACCGATGCGCTCCTGCTCGCGGTCGCGCGCCGGCATGGCGTGCCGCTCGTCACCTTCGACTCGGCGCTGGCCGGCCTCGGTCGCGAGGGCGAGGTCGAGGTGCTCCGGGCCTGATCGGTCAGGCGCCCTCCGGCCGGGCCTCCGGCCAGCGGGGCAGCCCGTCGTCGGGGACCGGCGCCCACGGCGCGGCGTAATCGGTGAACTGACGGCCGCTGGGCCGGACGCCGGGGTCGCCGTCGATGGTGCCGAGGCGGACGCCCATCCGCTCCGGCCGGCGCGGGTCGCGGCTGAAGAGGGCGGAGCCGCAGTCGCGGCAGAAGAGCTTGGCCCAGCCGCCCTCGGGCTCCCACGCGCCGGTCCGGTCCTCGCCGGACGTGATCCGCAACCCGTCCGGGGGGACCCGCGCGTTCGCCGACGCCGCCGTCCCGGTCCGGCGCTGGCAGCGCGTGCAGTGGCAGTACGTCGCCCGCCCCAGCGGCCCGTCGATCACGAACCGCACGGCGCCGCAGGCGCATCCCCCGGTGAGTCTCGTCGCCATGCCGGCGACGCTACACCGGGGCCCGGGATGCAAATGAGACTCCGCGACCTCAATTGCACCTCGCGGGCGGGGCGGGGTCGGCGATCCACCCGATCCGTCCGTTCCCGGCGGTTTTTTCCAAGGGGCGGCCGCCACCCGCGACCCGCCGTGCGCGGCCCGCCCGAATAGGCTTCGGACCGTGAGCGAGCGGTCCATCTCCTACCGCGACGCCGGCGTCGACCTGGACGCCGCCGGGCGGCACACCGCGGCCATCGCGTCGCTCATCGCCGGGGGGCAGACCGGGTTCGCCGCGGCGCACCCCCTGCCGCCGGGGATGCGGGAGCCGATGCTGGTGACCTGCACCGACGGCGTCGGAACCAAGCTGCTGCTGGCCCGCGAACTGGGGCGGATCGACGGCCTGGGGCAGGACCTGGTGGCGATGTGCGTCAACGACATGGCGTGCACCGGCGCGCAGCCGCTCGTGTTCCTCGACTACCTGGCCGTCGGACGCCTCGACCCCGGGGAGGCGGAGGTGCTGGTGCGTTCCATCGCCGGCGCCTGCGCCGCCGTGAGATGCGCCCTGGCCGGCGGGGAGACCGCAGAGATGCCGGGGCTCTACGCACCCGGCCACTTCGACCTGGCCGGGTTCGCGGCCGGGGTCGTCGAGCGCGCGGAGATGCTCGGACCCCACCGGGTCCGGGAGGGCGACGCGATCGTGGGGATCCCCTCCTCCGGGGTCCACAGCAACGGCTACTCCCTGGTCCGCGCGCTCGTCGCCGCGGGGGCGCTCGCCCCCGACCCCGGCCTGCTGCTGACCCCCACCCGCCTCTACGTCAACGAGGTCGCCGCGATGCGCGCGGCCGCCGACGTCCACGCCGCCGCCCACATCACGGGCGGCGGGCTGCCCGAGAACCTCCCCCGCGCCCTCCCGGAGCACCTCGGCGCTGACCTGGAACCGAGATCGTGGGAGCCGGGCCCCGCGATCGCCGCCATCCTGGCGACCGGGCGGGTGGACGACGCGGAGGCGTGGCGCACCTTCAACATGGGGCTCGGCATGTGCCTCGTGGTGGCCGAGGCCGACGCCGACGCCGCGGCCGCCGCCGTGCCCGGCGCCCGCCGCGTGGGCCGCGTCGCCGGGCCGCCCGGGGTGCGCCGTGGCTGACCCCTACCGCGTCGTGGTGCTCGTCTCGGGCTCGGGGAGCAACCTCCAGAGCCTGATCGACGACGTCCACGAGCCGGGCGGGATCGAGATCGTGCGGGTCGTGAGCTCCAAGGAGGGCGTGCCGGCCCTGGAGCGCGCCCGGCGCGCCGGCATCCCCACCGCCGTGGTGCCCCTGGCCGGCCGCGAGCGTGACGCGCGCGACGCCGAGCTGGCCGACGTCGTCGACGCGGAGCGCCCCGACCTGGTGGTGCTGGCGGGCTGGATGAGCATCCTCACCGGGGTCTTCCTGGACCGCTTCCCCGACCGGGTGATCAACCTCCACCCGTCGCTGCTGCCGTCGTTCCCCGGCCTGCACGCGATCGAGCAGGCACTGGCCTGGGGGGTGCAGGTCACGGGGGTCACCGTGCACTTCGCCGAGGAGGTCGTGGACGGCGGTCCGCCGATCCTGCAGGAGCCCGTCGCCGTGATGTACGGTGACGACGCGGATGCGCTCACCGCGCGGATCCGTGAGGCCGAGCACCGTCTCGTGCCCGAGGCGGTCCGGTTGTTCGCCGCTGGTCGGGTGGTCCGCGACCCCGTGGACCGTCGCCGTGTCCGGATCGTCCCCGGGGATGTGGAGGTGCAGTGAGGGTCAGGCGCGCGCTCGTGTCGGTCTCGGACAAGACCGGCCTCCAGGACTTCGCCCGGCGGCTCGTGGCGCACGACGTCACCATCATCTCCACCGGCGGAACCGCCGAGGCCCTGCGCGGATGGGGGATCGACGTGGTCCCGGTGGACGAGGTCACCGGGCATCCGGAGATCCTCGGCGGGCGCGTCAAGACGCTCCACCCGAAGGTCCACGGCGGCATCCTCGGCCGCACCGACGTCGAGTCGGACGTCCGGCAGATGGCGGAGAACGGCATCGAGCCGATCGACCTCGTCGTCGTGAGCCTCTACCCCTTCGAGGAGACGGTGGCCCGGCGCGGCGCCACCGACGAGGAGATCGTCGAGCAGATCGACATCGGCGGCCCCGCCATGATCCGCGCGGCGGCGAAGAACCACACCCGCGTGGCCGTGGTGACCTCGCCCGACCAGTACGACGCGATCCTCCAGGAGATGGGCAGCGGCGGCGGCGAGCTGTCGCCCGACCTGCTCCGCCGCCTCGCCGGCGCCGCCTACCAGCGCACCGCCCGATACGACGCGGCGATCGCCGACTACTTCGCCTCCCGGGAGGACGACTTCCCCGAAGCGATCCTCATGGGCTTCGACAAGCACCTCGAGGTGAGCTACGGCGAGAACCCGCACCAGCGCGGCGCCTACTACACCGAGCGCGGCGCCCGCACCCACCTGCTGGGCCTGACCGAGCAGCTCCACGGCAAGGCGCTGTCGTTCAACAACCTGCTCGACCTGGACGCCGCGAAGGGGCTCCTGGCCGAGTTCGAGCTGCCGGCGTGCGTGATCGTGAAGCACAACAACCCGTGCGGCGTCGCCGTGGCGGGGGACGTCGCCACCGCCTACGTCAGCGCCCGCGACTGCGACCCGGTGTCGGCCTACGGCGGCGTGATCGTGGTCAACCGGCCGGTGGACGGCGCCCTGGGCGAGCTGCTGGCCGGCACCTTCGTGGAGGTGCTCCTGGCCCCCGGCTACGACGAGGCGGCGCTGGCGGCGCTGACCGTGAAGCCGAACACCCGGATCATGCTCACCACGGAGCGGCGGCGCGCCAACCCCGGCGAGCGCGACCTGCGCCGGGTGACCGGCGGCATGCTGATCCAGGACCGCGACGACGAGACCGAGGTCCGGGAGCAGATGACCGTGGTGACGGCGCGCGTCCCCACCGAGGCCGAGTGGGGCGACCTGCTGTTCGCCTGGCGGGTCGCGAAGCACGTGAAGAGCAACGCGATCGTGCTCGCCCGCGACCTCGTGACCGTCGGGGTCGGCGCCGGCCAGATGAGCCGGGTCGACTCGGTGCGGCTGTCGCTCGAGAAGGCCCAGGTGCCCGTGGACGGCGCCGTGCTGGCCAGCGACGCGTTCTTCCCGTTCGCCGACGGGCCCGAGGCGGCCATCGCGGCGGGCGTGAAGGCCGTGATCCAGCCGGGCGGGTCGATCCGCGACGACGAGGTGTTCGCCGCGTGCGACGCCGCCGGCGTGAGCATGGTCGTCACCGGCCGCCGCCACTTCCGCCACTGATGCCCCGCTGGCAGCGCACGATCGACGTGGACGCGAGCCCGGACGCCACCTGGGACCTGGTGGGCGACCCGACCTCGGTGCCGCGCTGGTACCCCAAGTACGAGACCGCCGACGTCACCGGCGGGCAGCGGATCCTGCGCAACGCCGACGGCGGGGAGCTGGTGGAGACGCTCGACGACCGCGACGACGCCGCGCGCCGCTACTCCTACACCGTCATCGCGGGTGCGCCCGTCACGTCGTACCACGCGAGCTTCGAGGTGCAGGAGCGCGAGGGCGGCAGCCGCGTGGTGTGGACGGTCGAGGCCGAGCCGAAGGATCCGTCGGTCGACCTGGAGGCGCGCCTCGTGCCCACCCAGGAGGACGCCCTGCGCCGGATCAAGGAGATCGTGGAGGCCGGCGGCTAGCGACGGGGACGGCGCGAGGGGACGACCGGGCCCGCCGGTGGTCACGCCGAGCAGACCTCGCCGCTCAGGTCGCGCGCCGCGCGGGTGGGCGCGGTCGCGGTGGCGGCGCGGTGCGACGCGGCCCGGATCGCCTCGATGTCCGGCACCGGGTAGCCCGGCCCCACCCAACCGGACGTGTACGTCGGCGGGGTGAACCCCACCGACACGATGTGGCCGGCGTCGACGTGGGACATGAGCCGGATCAGGTCGGGCAGGGCCCTCCGCGGGATGTCGGTCGAGACGTACTCGCGCATCGTGCGGGCCAGCGACGGCAGCGCGCGCAGCAGCCGCACCGGCTGCGCCTGGCCGGCGAGAGCGCCCAGCACGCACCGCTGGCGGCGGATGCGCTCGTCGTCCGAGCTCTGGCTGCGCGCCCGGACGTAGGCGAACGCCTCGCGCGCGGTCAGGTGCCGGCGGCCCGCGGGCAGGTCGATGCGGATCCAGTCGCCGTCGTCGGGCGGGGAGACCCGGTCGAGCACCGGGCGCGGGACGTCGATGGTCACGCCGCCGAGCGCGTCGACCACCTCCACGAAGCCGCGGAAGTCGACGAGCGCGTAGTAGTCGATCCGCAGGCCCGTCATGTTCGCCGCCACCTGCTTCAGCGCCGTCGCGCCGGGGTCCTTGCCCGGGAACGCCCCGGGGTGCGCGTGGGCCCATCCGTAGAGGGCGTTGAGGATGTCCGGGAAGCGGCCGCCCGGCACCAGGCCGGCCGCCGCCGGCGGCAGCGGCACGTCGGCCAGGTTCCGCGGCAGCGAGAGCATGGCGGTCCGCCCCGTCTCGGTGTCGATCGTGGCCACCACCATCGTGTCGGTCCGCAGGCCGGAGCGGCCGGGTCCCGCGTCGCCGCCGAGCAGCAGCACCGTCAGCCGGCGGCGGTCCGGCCACGCCGGTGCCGGCGGGGCGGGGCGGGGCGCACGCGCCTCCCCGCCCTGGAAGGGCAGGCCGGGTACCACCGCCGCGGCCGCCTCGTCGTCGTCGAAGACGGTGGTGATCGTGTCGTAGGCCGTCCACTGGTACCAGCCGACGAGGACGTGGGGCGCCGCGACCAGCACCAGCAGGGCCGCCAGCAGGGCCGCCCGCGCGGCGGTGGGCGACGGCCGCCGGCCGAGGCGCCAGGCGTCCGCAGCCGCCCCCGCCCGGAACAGGAGGATCGCCCCGTTCGCGGCGAGCGCCCCGATGAGCACCTCCGGCCGGACGGCCTGGTCCAGGAGGTACAGCGTCCCCCGGGACGCGATGACCGCGCCGGCGGCCACCAGCGCCGCGACCACGGCCATCATCGCGATGCCCCGCCGGCGGCGGCCGCCGTGCACCTGGCCCGCCCCCGGGAGGACCGCGGAGAGCAGCGCGCAGCTGAGGCCTCGCGGGCCCCGCCGGACCGGCGCCGCCGCGACGGGCGCGGGCGCGGCGTCCGCCGGGGGCGGCGCGGGCGGCGGCGGGACAGGCGCCGCAGCCGTCTCCCCGCGGGGCCGCAGCGCCGCGAGCGCGCCGAGCGCCAGCGCCGCCAGGGCGAGCCGTCGGGCCGCCCGCCGGGCGCCGGATGCGCCGGTGGCGTCGCTCGACATGCGCCGATCCTCCCGCAGGCGGCCGGGCGGCGCATCGCCCGGACGTCCAGTCCGTCACCGCCCCGCGGCGACCGCCCGGTCGTAGTTGAGCCGCATCAGCGCGATCACCTCGGCCTCGTCCTCGGGGCCGTGGATGGGGCGGGCGCCCCAGCCGTCGTGGTCGATGGGGTGGCGGACGATGCGGCCGGCGTCCATCAGCTCCCGCCACACGGCGCGCGGGAACCCGAAGTGGGCGACGCGGTCGCCGTGGAGGTGGCCGATCTCGCGGCGGCCCGCGCGGAAGCCGAGCTCGCCGCGCGGGCCGGGGCCGGCGGTGACCCCCGGCCAGGAGGTGACCTCGGCGGTGATGCGCGCGCTCGCGGTGATGGGTTCGGACGTCGTCATGGCGGCTCCTCTCAGCGGTTCGCACACGACGCTAGGGGGTGAAGCGCCGTTGAGGTCAAGCGGCCCACCGCCGACGGGGACGGCAGGGCTCGCGGTGCGGCCGCGACGGCCTACCCTTGTGCGTGTGCGCGCCATCGCCCTCGCCCTCCTGATCCTGGTCGCGACGGCGGGCGGGGCGGCCGCCGCCGTGCCGGACGACCTCTCGGCCGACCCGGTCGAGCGGGGCGTGCTGCTGGCGCTGCCGAGCGTCTACCGCGTGAAGGCGACGATCCGGGTGGACCGGATCCGCCTCGCCGACGGCCAGGTGCTGACGATGCCGCCCGGCGGGCGCGAGATCTCCGAGGTGGGAACCGCCGTGGCCGTGACCCCCGACGGCTGGCTCGTGACCGCCGCCCACGTGGCCGCACCGGACCGGGCGACCGTCGCCCGGCTCGCCTACCAGACCCGGGAGGCCTTCCGCGGCAACCGCGGACACTCCGACGAGCAGGCGGCGCGGGAGTGGGTGGCGCAGCACGGCGCGGTGGCCCTGCCCGGCACGGTGACCGAGACGGTGGTCACTCCGGCGTCGGTCGACGGCACGATGGTGGAGCAGCGTGCGTACCGCGGGATGGACACCCGCCGCAGCAACACGGCCGACCTGGCGTTGGTGCGGATCCCGGTGCAGCGCGCGCCGGCCGTGGCGCTCGACGACGCCCGGAGCACCGGCACCCCGATCGCGACGATCGGCTTCAGCGGCGGCGACCACCTGCTGACCCCCGACGGCCCGGAGGGGCAGGCGACCGTCCGCCGGGGCGTGATCCGCACCTCCGGGACCCTGGAGGACACGACGCCGCGGGCGCGGCCCGGCTTCGTCGTGTCCGCCGGCGTGCAGAGCGGCGACTCGGGCGGCCCGGTGGTCGACGAGGACGGCGCCGTCCGCGGGATCGTCATCCAGCGGAGCGACACGGGCGGCGGCATCGCCGAGACGGCCACCGAGGTCCGCGACCTGCTGCAGCAGCAGGGCCTGGAGTCGCAGTCGGGCGCCACGGCCGAGTCGTTCCACACCGCGATGACCGCCCTGTGGCGCCTCGACCTGGGCGCGGCCGAGCGGAGCTTCGTCACGACGCTGCGCGCCTACCCGCAGCACGCCCTCGCGTCCCGCGAGCTCGCGCGCAGCCGGGCCCTGGCCGCCAGCCCGTTCGCGCTCCGCGCCGACGACCGCCGCCAGGGGATCCTGCTGGGCGTCGCGGTGCTGGCGATCGTCGCCGCCGCGGCGTGCGCGGTCGCGCTGGCACGCCCCACCCTGGGCCGTCCCCGGGGCGGCGCCGGGGGTCGTTAGGGTTGGTGCGTCCCACGACGCCGGAGGGGTCATGAGGGTCGGCGTGCCGGCCGAGGTCAAGTCGGACGAGTACCGCGTCGCGCTGACCCCCGCGGGCGCGCTGGAGCTCGCCCGCCGGGGTCACGACGTGGTGGTGGAGCGCGACGCCGGCGCCGGGTCGGGCATCAGCGACGAGGACTTCGCCCGCGTCGGCGCACGCATCGGCGACGTGGCGGACGCGTGGGGCGCCGACCTGGTGCTGAAGGTCAAGGAACCCCAGCCGGGGGAGTTCGACTTCCTGCGCGAGGACCAGGTGCTCTTCACCTACCTCCACCTCGCCGCCAACCCGGGCGTCGCCCAGGCGCTGGTGGCGGCGGGCGGCACCGGGATCGCGTACGAGACCGTGGAGGACGGCGGCGGGCGGCTGCCGCTGCTGGCGCCGATGAGCGAGATCGCGGGGCGGCTGTCGGTGCAGGCCGGCGCCCGCTACCTGGAGAAGGCCGGCGGCGGCCGCGGCGTGCTGCTGGGCGGGGTCGCGGGCGTGGCGCCCGGCCACGTGATCGTGATCGGCGCCGGGATCGTCGGCGTCAACGCCGCGATGGTCGCGATCGGCATGCAGGCCCACGTGTCGGTGCTCGACACCGACCTCGACCGGCTGCGCGAGCTGGAGCTCGTGCTCGGCGGCCGCGTCGAGCTGCTGCACTCCACCCAGCTCGCCATCGAGGAGCTGCTGCCGTCGGCCGACCTGGTGGTCGGCGCCGTGCTGCTGCCCGGCGCCCGCGCGCCGCGCCTGGTGAGCCGCGCCGCGCTCGACCTGATGCGGCCCGGGTCGGTGGTCGTGGACGTCGCGGTCGACCAGGGCGGCTGCTTCGAGACCACCCGGCCCACCACCCACTCCGACCCCGTCTACCTGGTGGACGGCGTCATCCACTACTGCGTCGCGAACATGCCCGGGGCCGTCCCCGTGACCTCCACCCGCGCGCTCTGCAACGCCACCCTCCCGCACGTGACGTGGCTCGCCGACATGGGCCTCAACGGCGCCATCGACGCCCACCCGGGCCTGGAGCCGGGCGTCAACGTGCGCGCCGGGCGCGTGGTCAACCCGACGGTCGCCGAGGCGCTGCGCACCTGACGACCGCCACCACCCAGCGCATGCCACCCCCGGCGGAGGGCCTCACACAGGCGGAGGCGCGGCGCCGCCTGGCCGCGCGGGGCGAGGTGGAGCCGCCCACCACGAGCCGCTCGTGGTCGAGCATCCTCCGCGCCAACCTGCTCACGGTCTTCAACGTGACGCTGCTGTTCTTCGGCATCGTCACGCTGATCTTCGGCGACTGGCGCGACGCCCTGTTCCTGGCGATCCTGGTGCTGAACGCCGGGATCGGGATCATCCAGGAGGCGCGCGCCAAGGCGAGCCTCGACCGGCTGGCCGCGCTGGTGGCGCCGCGCGCCACCGTGGTCCGCGACGGCCGCGCCGTGCAGGTGGCGATCGCCGACGTCGTGCCCGGCGACCTGGTGCTGGTGGACGCCGGCGACCAGGTGGTGGCCGACGGCCGGCTGGCGCGCGCCGAGGGCCTGGGGGTGGACGAGTCGATCCTGACCGGCGAGTCGGAGCCGGTGGCCCGCGGCCCGGGCGACCCCATGCGCGCCGGGTCGTACGCCGTGGAGGGGACCGGCGCCTACGTCGCCGAGGCCGTCGGGCCGGACACCTACGCCGAGCGCCTGGTTGGCGAGGCCCGGGAGTTCCGCCACCCGCGCTCGCCGCTCGAGCTGGCCCTGGACCGCCTGGTGCTGATCCTGGGCATCGCGATGGTCCCCTTCGGCGTGCTGCTGGGCTGGTCGCTCATCGAGCAGGACGTGCCGCTCCGCGAGTCCGTGTCCACCGCCGTGGCCGGCGTCATCACCATCGTCCCGGAGGGCCTGGTGCTGCTGGTGGGCGTGACGTTCGCCGTGGCGACGATGCGGATGGCCCGCCGCGGCGCCCTGAGCCAGCAGCTCAACGCCGTCGAGTCACTCGCCTCCACCGACGTGATCTGCCTCGACAAGACGGGGACGCTCACCGAGGAGGCCCTGCGCGTGGTGGCGCTGGTGCCGGCGGCGGGCGTCGACGAGGGTGAGCTGTCGGTGATGATCGGGCGCTTCGCCGCCAGCTCGCCGGGCAGCACCACCACCCTGGACGCGGTGAAGGCGCACGTGCACGGCGAGCCCGAGCCCGTGGAGACCAGCGTCCCGTTCGCGTCGCGCCGCCGTTGGAGCGGGATCCGCATCGGCGGGCGCACGTACGTGATGGGGGCCCCCGAGCACTTCGCGCTGGACGGGCCCCTGGGCGAGCGGGCCCGGGAGGAGACCGAGGCCGGCCGGCGCGTGCTGGCGTTCGCCACGGGCGACGCGCCCCTGGAGCTCGCCGACGCCGACGCCCCGCCGCCGCGCGGCCTGGCGCCGGTGGGGATCGTGGTGCTGGCCGAGGAGCTCCGCCAGGACTGCCGCGAGACGATCGCCTTCCTCCAGGAGGAGGGCATCGACATCCGCGTGATCTCCGGCGACGCCCCCGCCACCGTCGCCGCCATCGCCCGCGACGCCGGCATCGAGGTGCGCGGCGAGCCGGTCGACGGCCGGGACCTGCCCGCGTCCGACGACGCGCTGCGCGACCTGGTGAACCGCACCACCGTCGTGGGGCGCATCTCGCCGGACGGCAAGCGCCGCTACGTCGAGGCGCTCACCGCCGGAGGCGCCCACGTGGCGATGGTGGGCGACGGGGTCAACGACGTCCCCGCCCTGAAGGCCGCCCGGATCGGGATCGCCCAGGGCAGCGGCTCGCAGATGGCGAAGGGGATCGCCGACCTGATCCTGGTGAAGGGCGGCTTCGCGTCGGTGCCGCCGATGATCCGCGAGGGGCGGAAGGTGCTCCGCAACCTCCAGCGGGTCGCGAAGCTGTTCGTCGCGAAGTCGGCGCTCGCGGCGTTCCTGGTGCTGACCGTGGGCCTCTCCGCCGAGAGCTACCCGTTCCTGCCGCGCCACCTGACGCTGGCCTCGGCCGTGACCATCGGCATCCCCGCGTTCTTCCTGGCCCTCGCGCCGAGCGCCGGGCCGTGGCGGCCCACCCGGTTCCTGCGGGAGCTGGCCAGCTTCTCCATCCCCGCCGGCACCGCGACCGGCCTGGGGGTGGTGGCGAGCTTCCTGCTGGCGCTCAACCTGCTCGACATGAGCGAGCTGCGCGCGCGCACGGTGGCCACCACGGTCCTGGTGGTCGTGGGGCTCTACCTGATCGTGGTGCTCGAGAGCTCGAGCCGGGTCCGCGACTACACCGTCGGGGGCCTCTGCCTCGCCCTCCTGGCGCTCTACTTCGTGGTGCTGTCGCTGCCGGGCTGGCGGAGCTTCTTCGAGGTCTCCACGCCCGACGCGGCCGTGGTCATGTGCTCGATTCTGGGGTCTGCGCTGGCGATCGGGGGTCTGGCGCTGACCGACGAGCGCTTCCTCCCGGGCTGGATGAAGGGGATGCTGCCCGGAGAATCGTGATCACCAGCGCGAGCGTCACCAGGACCGCGCTCGTGACGCACCATGCGCAGATCGCCTCGATCAGGACGATCTCGGCGTAGGTCAGCCAGGCGGAGAAGCCGAAGCTCACGACGGCGGTGAACAGGCCGAGCGCCCGCCCCGCCTGGCCCGGCAGGATCGCCGCGACCAGCAGGCCCACGTAGGCCGCCAGGCCCAGCCACGCGACGGGGACGCCCGCCAGCTCGGAGTAGTCGCTCGACTGCACGGTGTGGCAGCCGCCGCCGATCACGCACGTGGGGCTGTCGCCCTCGGCGCGGACCACCGTCAGGTACGTCGCGACGCCCAGGCCCAGCACCGCGACCACGCCCAGCGCCACACGCAGGACGTTCTCGCTGGGCATGCGGGTCCCGGCGGCCACGGTGCGGCTACTGCACCTTCTGGATGGCCTCGCGGAACTTCGCGAGGCCCACGGCGCCGCTGAACGACTCGCTGCCGTTGGGGCCCTTCACCACGAAGAACGGGGTGCCGGTCACGTTGTCGGCGTCGGCCTCGTTCTGGCGCTGGAAGAACTGGCTGGCCACCGCGTCGCCGGCGTAGTCGGACTTCCACTTCTCGACGTCCAGGCCGAGCTTGGTCGCCGCCTCGGTCAGGAGGTCGTCGGTCAGCCAGTCCTGGTCGGTCTCGGGGCCCTGGTTGGCGTAGATCAGCGTCACGAACGGCCACATCGCGTTCTGCATCCCCGCCGCCTCCGCGCCCAGGGCGCCGCGCTCGGAGCTGCGGCTGATGAATGCGATGGGCCGGAACGTCATCTTCGCCTGGCCGCTCTTCACGAACTCGTCCACCACCTGAGGTATCGACGTCTGGGACGCGTCCTTACAGATGGGGCACGACGTGTCGCCGTACTCGACGATCTCGACCTTGGCGTCGGCGTTCCCGATCGTGTTGCCGTCCGAGGGGATGCCCGCGAACTCGGCCTTGACCTGGTCGACGTTCTCGATGCTCGACACGGAGTCGCTGCTGCCGCCCACGAGGCTGATTCCGACGAGCACGCCGACCACGACCACCGCGGCCACGATCGCGCCGATGATGTACCGCCTGTTCACGCCAGGATCCCCTTTTGTCCGCCCACCCGCCGGTCTCCGTCGCGCCCGGCCGAGGCGACGATAGCGGCTGCCGCGCGCGGCGGGCGCGTCCGGGGGTCGGGCTACAGTCGGCGGATGGACGCGCGCACGCCCCAGCCCTCCGTCCTGGTCTCGGATCCCTCGTACGGACCGGGACTTCACCCCGAGGATGCGGAGACCGCCCCGGTCGACACCGGGGTGGAGGATCGTGAGTGGACTCCCATCGACCCGGTGCCCTCGCCGCCGGCGGAGCTCGCGTTCGTCGACGGCGCCCAGCAGGTCGAGGCGTGGCTCACCGTGACGCCCCCCGGAGAGGCGGCCGCGCTGCCGGGCGCCGCGTTCGCGATCGCCGCCGGCGCGGTGCTGGCCACGGCGGGCGGGCCGGCGCGGATCGAGGGGGTGGCGGTGCGTCGGCACGTGCTCACGGTCGGCGACCGGCCGCTGGAGCTCCCGCCCACCGGCGGGTTCGGCTGGGAGCCGCGCGCGGGCGCGGCCAACGAGGCGAGCGGGCTGGCGCGGCGGGTCGGCGAGTTCCGCCAGGCCCTGGAGCTGACCCTGGCCGAGGAGCTGTCGTCGCCGGAGCGCCTGGTGGTGCTCGACGGGCGCCTGTCGTTCCTCCGCGACGCCGAGGGCCCGGTGGTCGGCGCCATCAAGAGCCACCACCGCATGTACCTGGGCGCGGACGAGGCGGGGTGCGTGGTGCGCCTGGGCGTGGGGCAGCGCACGCCGCTCTTCGCGATCGGCGAGGACCGCCTGTCGTGGTACCAGCGCCTCCCCGGCGTCGGCACCGGCGGATGGGCCGGGATCCTGCGCGGCGAGGTGGCCCGCTCCGCGGGCGTGGCCGAGGCGGCGCGCCTGGCCGACCGCGCGGCCGCGGAGCTGCCCCACTTCGCGGGGCGCCCCCACCGGGACCCGCGCGCGCCGCAGAACCTGGCCCCCGTCGCGGCGCTGGAGTGGCGCCTGCGCCATCGGATGGGCGACCGGCGCCTGGCGCTCCGCGCGGTGCGGCGGGCGGCGGCGGGCGCCCGCCTGGATGCGCTGCCGGTGGCGGCGGTCGGCGTCGCGGAGCCGGAGCGGGCGGTCGCCGCGTGAGCGGGGGCGGCGTGAGCGGCGTCGGCGTGGTCCTGGGCCACCAGGCGGCCAGCAGCCAGGCGTTCCAGGTGGGCATCCTCGACGGGGAGTCCCTGGAGGTCGACGACCTCGTCGCCGTGACCACCCCCGACCCGGTCGGGGACATCGTCACGTACGGCGTCGTGACCGAGTCGCACGCCGTCCACGAGGGCGCGACGATGCCCTCCGACTCGATGGTCATCGCCCAGGGCCAGATGCCCGGC
Organism: Thermoleophilia bacterium; assembly: GCA_050250915.1. Lineage (GTDB taxonomy): Bacteria > Actinomycetota > Thermoleophilia > Miltoncostaeales > Miltoncostaeaceae > Miltoncostaea. Next base: position 68,059 of record JBFWNT010000001.1, on the reverse strand, counting down.
GAGCTGGTGCGCACCGCCGAGGTGCAGGTGGTGCGCGTCGACCCGGAGCGGTGGGTCGCGCCCCACCCGGGGCTCGCGGTGCGGCGCGCGCGGGGGGAGGAGCGCCGGCTGGCCCTCTACGAGGACACGATGGAGCGCACCCTGGCGATCGGGCTGGGGCGCGACGGCGAGCCGGTGCACATCGACCTCGACTTCCTGGACGGCACCAAGGGCGGCCACGTCTCGATCTCGGGGATCAGCGGCGTCGCCACCAAGACCAGCACCGCCCTCGCCCTGATCCGCCTGCTGCTCGCCCACCCCGGCATGCGGCGGCGGGTGCGGGTGCTGCTGTTCAACGTGAAGGGCGAGGACCTCCTGTTCCTCGACCATCCCAACCGCAAGTACGCCGAGGCGCCCGACCGGCGTGACCTGGACGCGCGCTGGGCGCGCCTCGGGCTCGCCGAGCCGGGGGGCTTCCCCGACGTGGCGTTCTGGGCCCCGCCGCGCCGCGACGACCACGCGCTGCCCAGCAGCGAGTCGCGCCACGAGGGCGTGAAGGTGTTCGGCTGGACGCCGCACGCGTTCGTGCTGGAGGGGCTGCTGCGGTTCTGCTTCGCCGACGCGTCCGACATGCGCAGCCAGCTCTCGTTCGTGGAGGAGCGGGTGCGCGGCGAGCTGCTGCGGCGGGCGGTGCCGGTGCTCGACCACCCGGGCGCGGTGGGCCTGCTCAACGGCCCCGCCGACGGGCCGCCCCGGTCGCGCGCCCCGCGGCCGGCGGGCGAGCTCATGGCCGGCCCGTTCCACGACCTGGACGCGCTCGTCGCATGGCTCGTCGCGGAGCTGGAGGACGAGGACGGCGCCGGCGCCGCCTGGACCGGCCGGGCGGCCTCGGGGACCGTCAGCGCCTTCGTGCGCCGGCTGGAGAGCGCCGCCGGGCGCCTTCGGGGCCTCATCCGCTCGGATGCCCAGCCCATCCCGCGCGGCGACGCGGCCGAGGACGAGCCGCCCGTCGCCGTCGTGCACCTCGCCCGCCTGCACGAGTTCGCGCAGCGCTTCGTGGTCGGCACCCTGCTGGCCCAGACGTTCGCGGCCAAGGAGGCGGGCCAGCGCGATCCCATCGAGTTCGTGGTGCTGGACGAGCTCAACAAGTACGCGCCGCGCGAGGGCGACTCGCCCATCAAGGAAACGCTCATCGACATCGCCCAGCGCGGGCGCTCGCTCGGCGTGATCCTGGTCGGCGCGCAGCAGCAGGCGTCGCTGGTGGCGCCGGAGGTCACCCAGAACGCGGCCATCCGGATCGCGGGCCGCCTGGACGCCGCGGAGGCCGAGCGCAGCGAGTACGGGTGGCTGGGCCCGGCGGCCCGCGCGCGGGCGCGGCTGCTCATGCAGGGGCGGGTGCTGGTGAGCCAGCCGAGCGTGCCCGCCCCGATCGCGGTGGAGGTGCCGTTCCCGCCCTGGGCGACCACGTCGGGCGAGGTGTCGCGCGCGGAGCTCACCCAGGCCGCGATCGACGAGTTCGGGTGAGGCTGCTCCACACCGGCGACTGGCACCTGGGCAAGCGGCTCTACGGCGCCGACCGGGGCGCCGAGGCGCGGGCGGCGCTGGAGGAGGTGGCGCAGGTGGCGGCCCGCGAGGAGGTCGACGCGGTGCTGGTCGCGGGCGACCTGCTCGACCGCCGGCTCGTCGACTCGGCCGCGCTCGGCGACGGCCTGCTGGCGCTCGAGCGGCTCGCCGCCGTGGCGCCCGTGCTGGCGGTGGCGGGCAACCACGACGACCCCGCCCTGTGGAGCCACCTGGCCCCCTACCTCGCGACACGGCGGATCCACGTGGCGGGGAAGGTCCGCCCGGTGGCCGACGCGGTCATCACCGTCCGGACGGCGGCCGGGCCGCTGCACGCCGCGATGCTGCCCTGGCCCGACCCCGCCCAGATGAAGCTGGACGCGGGCGCGAGCGTGCAGGACGCCCGCACCCGGTGGGCCGACCGCGTCGGCGCGCTGATGCTCGACTACGGCGCCGAGGCGGCCCGGCGCCGGGCCGAGCAGGGCGGCGTCGCGGTGCTGGTGGGGCACCTCATGATCGAGCGCGCCCTGGCGGGCGGCGGCGAGCGCGAGCTCACGATGGGGATCTCGTACACCGTCTCGTCGGCGTCGGTGCCGGTCGACCTCGACTACGTCGCCCTGGGCCACGTCCACCGCCCGCAGACGCTGCCCGGAGTCGCCGCGCCCGGCCGCTACTGCGGCAGCCCGATGGCCCTCGACTTCAGCGAGGACAACCACGCCAAGTGCGTCGTGGTGGTCGACGTCGACGGCGACACCACCCGGGCGCGCGAGGTGCCGCTGGCCGCGGCGCGCCCGCTGGTGCGACTGCGGGGGCCGCTCGACGACCTGGCCGGGCTGGCGGCGGCGCACCCCGGCGCCTGGTTCGCGTGCCAGGTGCTGCTGGACGCGCCGGTGACCGACCTGGTGCGGCAGGTGCGCGAGGCGGTGCCGGACGCCCTGCGGGTGGAGCCGGTGTACGCCGCGCCCGTCGGGGTCGTGCCCGAGGCGGGCGGGGACGGCGCCGGCGACCCGGCGCGCGACCTCCCGGCCCTCTACGCCGAGTGGACCGCCCGCCAGGGGCGCCAGCTCTCCCCGGCGCAGACGCAGGCGTTCGCGCACGCGCTGGCCGGCGGCGCCGAGGAGGCGGAGGCGTGAGGCCCCTCGAGCTCGACCTGACCGCCTTCCGCTCCTACGACCGGGCGACGGTCGACCTGCGCCCCCACGAGCTGGTGGTCATCTCGGGCGACACCGGGGCCGGGAAGACGTCGCTGCTCGACGCCATCGCCTTCGCGCTGTTCGGCCAGACGCCCGAGAAGGCGCGGCCCGGCGACCTGCTGACGCTGGGCCGCACGCACGGCGAGGTGCGGCTCACGTTCGCCGCGCGGGGCGAGGTGTGGCGGGTGGCGCGTCGCTACGGGCCCGACGCGCCGGAGCCGTCGCACGTGCTGGAGCGCCTCGACGGCGACGGCGGCCCCGCCCTGGAGACCACCGGCGGCGAGGAGGCGGTGGGGGCGGCCCTGGCGCGGATCGTGGGGATGAGCTTCCGGGCGTTCACCAGCGCCGTGCTGCTGGCGCAGGGGCGGTTCGCCGAGTTCCTGGGCGCCCAGCCGCGCGACCGCGACGCCATCCTGCGGGAGCTGTTCAACGTCGCGTCGCTCGAGGGCGCGCGGCTCGCCGCCGGGCGGGCGCAGGCCGCGGCGGAGGGCGAGGCCGACGCGTACGAGCGCGGCGCCGCGCGCCTGCCCGGCCACGGCGCGCCGGCGCGGGCGCAGGCGGCGCGGGCGCTGCGCCAGGCGGCCGCCCGGCACGCCGACGCGCGGCGGCTGGTGCCGCTGGCGCGGGCGGCCGCGGCCCACGCCAAGGCCGCCGAGGCCTTCCGCGTGCGGGCCGCCGCGGCGCGGGCCGCGGGGGCGGAGCTGCCGGACGGCGCGGCCGGCGGGGACCTCCTCGGACGCCTCGACGCCTGCGCCGCGGCGGCGGCGGCAGCCCGGACGCAGCAGTCGGCGGCGCGGCGGCGGGCCACGGCGGCGGAGACGGCGCTGGCGGGGCTGCGCGAGCGCCACGGCGGCGACGGCGCGACGCTGGCGGGCCTCGCCGTGCACGCCGAGCGCGCGGAGCGGCTGGCGGCCGCGCTGCCGGGACGGCGCGCGGCGCTGGCCGCGCGGGAGGCCGCCCTCGCGACCCGCACGGCCGCCCTCGACGAGCTGCGCGCCACATTGCTGGCCGCCGAGGCCGAGCGCGACACCGCCGTGGCCCAGGCGGCTGCCGTCGCGGCGTGGGCCGCGGCGGAGGAGGCGGTCGCGCAGGCCCGGGCCGCCGAGCGCCGGGCCGCGACCGACGCGGCGGCGGCCGAGACGGGGGTCGCGTCGGCGCAGGCGGCGCTGGCCGCGGCCGACGCCCACGCCCGGGCCCTGCGGCGGGCCGACCTGGCGGCGGCGATCCGGGGCGACCTGGCCGAGGGCGACGCCTGCCCGGTGTGCGGCGCCGAGGTGGGCGCCCACGACGTGCCCGTGGGGGACGTCCACGCGGGGGAGGTCGCGCTGGCCGCGGCGCAGGAGGCCGCGGTGGTGGCGGCGCGGGCGCAGGCCGAGGCACGGGAGCGGCTCCGCGCGGCCGCGGAGTCGGCGGGCGCGGCGCGGGGCGTGCGGGACGCGGCGGCGTGCGGCCTGGCCGCCGCGGGGCTCGATCCCGCGACGGCGGCGGAGCGGGCGGCGTCCCTCTCCGGGCGGGCGGAGGCCCTGGAGCCGGCGATCGCCGCCGCGCGGGCCGGTGTCGAGGCCGAGGTGCGGGCCGTCGCGTCGGAGGAGTCGGAGCTGCGCGCCGCGGCGCGGGCCATCGCCGACGACGCCGGCGAGCGCGACGCCGCCCGGCGGGCGCTCGGCGCGTGGGCGGATGCCGACGACGCGGGCGCCGCGCTGCGGGCCGCGATCGCCGAGGTGCAGGCGGCCGAGGAGGCGGCGCGTGCGGCCGCGCGCGCGGCGCAGGAGGCGGCCGGCGCGTGCGCCGACGCCGACCGCGCGACGGCCGACCTGGTGGCGGGGCCGGTGGCCCGGCTGCGGGCGGTCGCGGCGCGGGTGGCCGCCCGGGGCGGGTTCGACGCCCCCGCCGACGACGCGGCGCCGGCCGACCTGGTGGGGGCGGCGGTGCGCCTGCGCGGGGCGGCGCTGGCGGCGGGCGACGCACACGACGCGGAGGCCGCGACGGCGGTGGCGCGCGCCGAGGCCGCGCTCGGGACGCTGGCCGGGGCCGGAGCGGCCGTGGGCGTGGAGGACGCCGCCCAGGTCGACGGCGCGGTGCGCCGGCTCGCGGCCGCACGGGACGCGGCGCGGGCGCGCCTGGCCGAGGTGGAGGGCGCGGCGGCCGAGGCGCGGCGCCTGCTGGCCGACGCGGCCGCGGCGCGGAGCCGCGCCCGCGTGCACCAGCAGGTGGCGAACGACCTGCGGGCCAACATGTTCCCCCGCTTCCTGCTCAACCGGTTCCAGGAGCGGCTGGCCGCGGGGGCGTCGATCCGGCTCCAGGAGCTCACGGGCGACGCGTTCCGGTTCGCGGGCGCCGGCGCGGACGCGCTGGCGGTGGTGGACATGCGGCGGGGCGAGCGGCAGCGGAAGGCCTCGACCCTGTCCGGCGGCGAGCGGTTCCTGGCGAGCCTGGCCCTTGCCCTGGGGCTGTCCGACATCGCGGCCGAGTCGGGCGGGCGGCTCGACTGCCTGTTCCTGGACGAGGGCTTCTCCACCCTCGACGCCGACGCGCTGGAGCAGGCCCTGGCCGGCATCGAGCGGCTGGCGGGCGACGGCCGCCTGGTGGCCGTGATCACGCACCTGCCGGGCGTGGCCGACCGCCTGGGCGCGGCGATCCACGTGGAGAAGGACGTCGCGGGGGTCAGCCGCATCCGCGACGGCGGCGGCGACGGAGCGGTGCCGTCCGCCGCGGCGGCGATGATGCCCGCGTGACGACCGCCGAACCGCCCCCCGCGAGCCCCGTCCCCGGCTGGGTCCGCGGGTTCCGCTGGGCCACCATGATCGCCGCCGCGCTGGTGGTGATCGGGGTGTTCGTGCAGGTCTATCTCATCGCCAGCTACATCTTCGGGGCCGGCACCGACGCCCTGGACGCGCACAAGGACATGGGCGGGATCGTCCACGCCGTCGAGGTGCTGACGTTCCTCTTCTCGCTCGGCGGCTTCTGGCGGCGGTGGGTGGACGTGGGCTGGGCGTTCGCCCTCGCGGCGATCGGGACCATCCAGCTCGGCTTCGCCGACGGCGACGACTGGGTGGGCGGCCTGCACGGCCTCTTCGCCCTGGTGGTCTTCGTGATCGCCGCGATCGTCGTGCACCGGGCCATGCGCAGCCTCGGCATCGGCCGGCCCGGCCGCATGCCGGGCGCCTACCACTAGGGCTCCACCGGCCCGCGCGACGGCGACGGGCGGGCGATGGACGAGAACGCCGCGGGCCTCGCCGTCCTGCTGGCCGTGGTGGTGGTCTACTCGGCCGCCGCGCGGCGCCTCGACCGCCTGTCGGTCACATCGGCGATCGTCTTCACGGCCGCCGGCCTGGTCCTGGGGACCGAGGGCCTCGACATCCTCCCCCTGTCGCTCACCCTGGACGCCGAGACCACGAAGCTGCTGGCCGAGTCGGCGCTCGTGGTGCTGCTGTTCGCCGACGCGTCGACCGTCAACGCCCGTGCTGCGGGGGGCGACGCGGCGCTCGTCGGCCGTCTGCTGGGCGTCGGCCTGCCGCTGGCCGTCGGGATCGGCGCGCTGCTGGCCGCGCCGCTGCTGCCGGACCTGAGCTGGGCGGCCTGCGCGCTGCTCGCGGCGATGCTGGCGCCCACGGACGCCGCTCTCGGGCTGTCGATGTTCCGGAACCGCGCGGTGCCCGCGCGGGTGCGGCGCGTGCTGAACGTGGAGAGCGGCCTCAACGACGGCATCGCCACCCCGGTCGTGTTCTTCGCGATCGCGGTCGTCGTGGACGAGGCGAACGCGACCTCCACGGCCGACGCCGCGTCGGCCATCGCCGAGGCCGCCCGCGACCTGGCCGTGGGCGTGGGCGTCGGCGCGGTGGTGGGCGCGGTCGGCGGGCTGCTGCTGCTGCGGGCGCGGGGGCGGGGCTGGACCACCCCGGAGTCGGAGGAGATCGGCGTGCTGGCGCTCGCCGCGCTCACCTACACCGCCGCGCTCGCGACCGGCGCCAACGGGTTCGTCGCCGCGTTCGTGGGCGGCCTGGCCCTGGGCGCCGTGACGCGGCGGGCGCTGCGCGAGCGGAGCGGCGTGACCGACGACGTCGGGCAGGTGCTGGCCCTGCTGGTGTGGACGCTGTTCGGGTCGCTGCTCGTGGGGCCGGTGCTGGCCGACGGCATCGACTGGAGGTCGGTCGGCTACGCCGTGCTGAGCCTGACCGTCGTCCGGATGGCCGCCGTGGCGGTCGCGCTCGCGGGGACGGGGTTCCGGTGGCAGACGGTCGCTCTCATGGGCTGGTTCGGCCCCCGCGGGCTGGCGTCGGGCGTGTTCCTGCTGATCGTGGTCATCGAGCTCGAGGGGATCGCGCCCGGCGTGGCCGAGACCATCGCCGTGACGGGGACGTGGACGATCCTGCTGAGCGTGCTGCTCCACGGCCTGACGGCGGGGCCGCTCGGGCGGGCCTACGGGCAGCGGGCGGCCGCCTTCACCGGGCCGGCGCCCGAGCGCGACGCCGGCCCGGAGCCGCAGACCCGCCGCCGTCACATGGCGACGTGATCCGCGGGGCGGTCAGAGGTGGAGCAGGAACACGATGCCCGCGGGCACGACGATCGCGGCCACCGCGAAGAACGCGAGCGCCAGGATCGCGACCGTGAAGCACCGGTCCTCTGGAGGCTCGCCCGCCGAGCCGATCGCCCGGTAGAGGTTCGCGAGGGGGCGCGACAGCGTCAGCCTGAGCCGCAGCCGGGCGACGGACGCGGCCAGCAGGACCGTTCCGGCGATGCCGACGAGCAGCACCACCACGAGCACCCCGAGGAGCACGCTCAGCAGGATGTTCCCGAGCGCCGGCTCCACGGCGCGCTGCGCCACGCTGAGCACGCCCGAGACGAAGGCGCCGCTCAGCAGGAACACGGGCAGCGTGAGACGGCTCGCGCGCAACTCGTCCCGGAGCAGCGCCATCTGCATGCGGGCGCGGCGCAGCAGGCGGTGCTCCGGGCCGTTCCACACCGCGCCGGCCTCGCGGAACTCGTAGAGCCTGAGGACGCTCCCGTGCACCGCGTCGACCTGGCCGTCGATGATCCACCCGGAGACCGCGCTCACCAGCGGCGCCAGGACGGCGCGGAACGGGCGGGCCCGGCGTCCCAGCGTGGGGGAGCGCCTGCCGTGCACCGCGATCGCCTCCAGCGCCCGGACGAAGGTCCGGTGAGCGTCGGGGAAGCCGTCCGGATCGGCGAGGGGCCGGTCCCTGGTGGCGATGCTGCGGAGGATGTCCCGCTCGGCCTCGCCGCGGAGCTCCGCGCCGTCGGGGAGCAACCCGAGCGACTCGAGGCGGTCCTCGAGCTTCTCGAACTCGTCGTCGTCCCAGTCGTCGTCGGTCATGCCGCCCCTCCCCGCATCCGGCGCGCGGCGGGCGTGAGCGTACCCGTCAGGCGGCGGTGGCCTCGAGCCGCCTCCGGGCCTCGAGTCGCCGCAGCAGCCACCAGCCGACCAGCGGGTAGACGCTGGTGATGGCGAAGGCCGTCGTCCACGAGAGCAGCCCCGCCAGTGCGCCGAACAGGGGGCTGGCCACGGCGACCGCCACCGCCAGCACCGTGTTCTGGAGGCCGAGCGCGGTGCCGACGCGGTCGGGGCCGGTCATCTCCGCCACCGCCGCGAACGACACGCCGTTGCCCGCCATCGACAGCACCGCGGCCACGGCCAGGCCCGCCGCCGCCAGCGCGTCCGGGCCGCCGAGCAGCAGGGTCGCGACCGCCAGGGCGACCGCCGTCCACAGCGCGATCAGGCGCAGCGGGCGCAGGCGGCTGCCCGACCGATCGCTCCACACCCCCGCCGCCACCCGCGCCACCGCGCCGCCCAGCTGCACGGCGGCCAGGGCCAGCGCCGCCGCCGTGACCGACCAGCCGCGCTCCTCGTGCAGGTACAACGCGATGAAGCTCAGCAGCGAGATCTGCGCCAGCACCACCGTGGCGCTGCCGAGCGACACCGTCCAGATCCCGGGGTCGCGCAGCGCGCCCGGCCGCGGGACCGCGGCGACGGCGACGTCCCCCGCCACGTCCGGGGGCGGGCGCCGGAACCCCAGGAACGCGGCCAGCGACCCCGTGGCGAGGGCCGCGGCCAGCGCCAGGAAGGCGGCCTCCAGGCCCCCGCCGTCGGCGGCCACCGGCAGCAGGGCGGCCGCCGCGGCGCCGCCCAGCGGCGTCGACATGTGCCGCAGGCCCAGCGCCATCCCGCGCTCGTCGCGCCGGAACCACGAGACCACCGCCCGGCCGCTGGCCGCGTTCGCGCTGACCCCGAACACGCCGGCCACCGCGAGCCCGGCGCCGAGCGCCAGGGCCGAGTCGGCGAACGCCGTCACGGCCATCGCCGCCGCGGCCACGCCGAGCCCGGTCGCGACCACCGCCCGCTCCCCGATGCGGTCGGCCAGGGCGCCCCAGGCCAGCACGGTCGCGATGCTGCCGAACGTGGGCGCCGCCAGGATCGCCCCGACCGCCGCCAGCGACAGGCCCAGCTCGTCCCGGATCTGCTCCGCGATCGCCGCCAGGCCGAGCAGGAGCGCGGCGAAGCTGCCCTGCGCGACCATCCCGACCGCCAGGACGACCCAGCGGTAGCGGGGGCGGGGGTCGGTCAGCTCGGGTCTTCCGCGCGCCCGCCGAGGTGGCGGGCCAGGAACCGCTCGATCGCGCGGTACGCGTCCATCCGGTTCTCCGGCTTCACGAACCCGTGGCCCTCGTCGTCCTTCACCAGGTACTCCACCGCCACGCCCCGCTCCTGGAGGGCCGCGACGATCTGGTCGGACTCCGCCTTGGTCACCCGGGGGTCGTTCGCCCCCTGGATCACCAGCAGCGGCGCGGTGATGCGGTCGACGAAGTTGAGCGGCGACCGGGCCTCCAGGTCGGCGAGCTGCGCCGGGTCGTCCGGGTCGCCGACGTACCGGAACCAGGTGCTCGCCAGCAGCGGCCGCCAGTAGGGCGGGAACGAGCGCACCAGCGTCACCAGGCTCGACGGGCCCACCACGCTGATCGCCGCGGCGAACACGTCCGGCGTGAAGGTCGCGCCCACCAGCGCGGCGTAGCCGCCGTACGACCCGCCGTAGATGGCCACCCGGTCCCCGTCGGCGATCCCCTCGCCGACGGCCCACGCGACCGCGTCGACCAGGTCGTCGTGCATCCTCCCCGCGAACTCGTGCTCCGCCGCGTGGGTGAACGCCTTCCCGAAGCCGGTCGAGCCCCGGTAGTTCACCTGGAGCACCGCGTAACCGCGGTTGGCGAGGAACTGGGCCTGGGGGTCGTAGCCCCACGCGTCGCGCGCCCAGGGGCCGCCGTGCACCATCAGCACCGTCGGCAGGCCGCGCGGCTCGGCGTCGAGCGGCAGGGTCAGGTAGCTGTGGAGGGCCATCCCGTCGCGCGAGGTGATCGTGACCGGCGCCATCGGCGCGAGGGTGGCCGGGTCCAGCCACGGGCGCGAGCGGAACAGCAGCCGCGACGCCCCGGTGGCCCGGTCGAAGTGGAACGTCGCGCCCGGGTCGCGATCGTCGTCGAACGCCGCGATGAACGCCGTCTCGTCGGCGTCCTGCCCGGTGATACGCGGGTCGCCGTGGTGCAGCTCGCGCAGCCGCTCCCAGTCGCGGGCCAGGCGCTCGTCCCAGATGTGGGTCACCAGCCGGTCGCGCAGGTAGACGGCCCCGAGCAGCTCGCCGGTGACGTCGCTGATCATCGGGCCGGCGAGGTCGACCTCCTCGTCGCGGTCGATCTCGCGCTCCGAGCCGTCGGCCGGGTCGAGCTCCACCAGGCGGATCAGGTCGCTGCCGCGGGCGCTCCCCACCCACAGCTTCGACCCGTCGGGCGTGAACGCGAAGGCGTGGCCGCCGTCCTCGTTGGCGTAGCGGGCCACCACCCGCAGCTCGTCCTCCTCCCGGTCGCGCACCAGCAGCTCGTAGTCGCCCTCGGGCGTCTGGGCCCGCGCGGCGCGCAGCCGGCCGTCGCGGTCGGCGAGCCAGGCCAGGATGTTCCCCGGATTGCGCCCGATGAGCTCCAGGCGCCCGGTGGCGAGCGTGAGCCGGTACGCGTCGAACAGCGTCCGGTCGCGCAGGTTCATCGACACCAGGATGTGCCGCGGGGTGGCCCGCGGCGCCGCGATCATCCCGGCGCGCACGCCCGGGAACGGCGTCAGGTCGCGGGTGCGCCCCCCGCCGTCGGCGCCGGCGGTCAGCAGGTGGTGGTTCTCGTCGCCGCCCACGTCCTGCGACCAGATGATCCGCCGCGAGTCGCGGGACCACATGTAGGAGCGGACGCCGCGGTCGCGGTCGTCGGTCACGGGCACGCCCTCGCCGGCGCCGATGTCGGCCCCGGCGTCGCCGACATGGACGTTCAGGACGCCGTCGACCGGGGCGAGCCAGGAGATGCGACGGCCGTCCGGCGAGAGCCGCGCCAGCGCGCGCTCCGGGTTGTCGAACAGGTCGCGGAGGGGGATCAATGGAGGCATCGGCGAATCGTGGCAGGTGAGGGCGGTTGTACGGCGGGCTCGCACCCCGCTAGCATGCGCCGATTACCGCGGGTGTCCCGACCCCGGAATGCCCCTGTGCGATGAGGAGCCAGGCATGAGGTCCCACGCCCCTTCCCCCCGCGGCTGCGAGGTCCCGCGCTGATCGCGCTGCTCTTCCCGGGCCAGGGCGCGCAGCAGGTCGGCATGGGGCAGGCGCTCGCCGCCGCGTACCCCACCGCGCGACGCACCTTCGAGGAGGCCAACGACGTCCTCGGATACGACCTCGCGCGCCTCTGCTTCGAGGGCCCGCACGAGGACCTGATGGCGACGCGGCACTGCCAGCCCGCGGTGCTCACCCATTCGGTCGCCGCCTGGCGGGTCGCCGCCGAGCACGGCGTGGAGGGGAGCCTCGCGATGGGGCACTCGCTGGGCGAGTACTCCGCGCTGGTGGCGTGCGGCAGCCTCTCGTTCGAGGAGGCGCTGCGGCTGGTCGAGGCCCGAGGGGCCGCCACCACCGACGTCGTCGCCCAGCACCCGGGCTCCATGGCCGCTCTGCTCGGCGCCAGCGACGAGGACGTCGAGGCGCTGTGCCTCGAGGCGGGCGAGGTGTGGCCGGCGAACTACAACTGCCCCGGCCAGGTCGTCGCCTCCGGGCTCCACCGCGGCGTCGACCGCCTGGTGGTCCTGGCGCGCGCCCGCGGCATCAAGGCGAAGCTTCTGGACGTGGACGGCGCGTTCCACTCCTCCGTCATGGCGCCCGCGGCCGACCGGCTGCGCGAGTCGCTGTCAGGCGTGAAGATCAACACGCCGTCGGTGCCCTTCCTGTCGGCCACCTCGGCCGCGTTCGAGCGGGGCGAGCGCCTGCGGTCCCTGCTGGCGCAGCAGCTCACCGCGCCGGTGCGCTTCACGCAGACCGTGCGGATGGCGCTCGACACCGGCGTCGACCGGTTCGTGGAGTTCGGGCACCGCCGCGTGCTGGTGGGGCTGGTCCGGCGCATCGTGCCCGGCGTCGAGGCCGTGAACCTGGGCGATCCGTCCGACCTCCCGGCCCTCCTGGCACTCGCCGGGCGGTCCACCCGCTGAGGTTGCCCGTCGCGCTCGTCACGGGGGCGAGCCGGGGCATCGGAGCGGCATGTGCGGTGGCGCTCGCCGGGCGGGGCTTCGACGTCGGCCTGACGTACGCCACCGACCGCGACGGGGCCGAGGCGACCGCCGCGGCCGTCCGTGACGCGGGCGCCCGCGCGCACGTCCGCCAGGCCGAGGCCCGGGACACCGCCGGCGCCGCCGAGGTGGTCGCGGAGGTCGAGGAGGCCCTCGGTCCCCTCGACGCCCTGGTCGCCAACGCCGGCATCACCCGCGACGGCCCGGCCGTGCGGATGGACGCCGAGGCGTGGACGGCGCCGATCGCGATCAACCTGACCGGGACCATGGCCACCATGCGCGCCGCGCTGCGGGGCATGCTGCGCCGCCGCGGCGGCAGCATCGTGGCGCTGTCGTCGGTGGTGGGCGTGCAGGGCAACGCCGGCCAGGCGAACTACGCGGCGTCGAAGGCCGGGATCATCGGCCTGGTTAAGGCGCTCGCCCGCGAGGCCGGGCCTCGGGGGGTGCGCGTCAACGCCGTGGCCCCCGGGTTCATCCGCACCCGGCTCACCGACGTGCTGACCGACGCTCACACCGAGGGCCTGCTGGGCGCGACGGCGCTCGGCCGCCTGGGCGACCCGGAGGACGTCGCCGGGCCGGTCGCGTTCCTGTGCTCGCCCGAGTCGGCCTTCATCACGGGTACATGTCTCGCCGTGGACGGAGGGCTGCGCATATGAGCCAGGATCGCCGCGTCGTGGTGACGGGGCTGGGGATGGTGTCGCCGCTCGGGGTCGGGTGGCGCGCGGCGTGGGACAACGCGCTGGCCGGCACCTCGACCGCCCGGGAGATCACCCGCTTCGACGCGTCCGAGCACGCGTGCCGCATCGCCTGCGAGGTCCGCGACTTCGACCCGCAGGACCACATCGACCGCCGAGCCCTGCGGCGCATGGACCGGGTGAGCCAGTTCGCCGTCGCGGCGGCGCGGATGGCGCTGGAGGACGCGGGCCTGGAGATCGAGGGCGGCGGGGAGCGCGCCGGCGTGGTGATGTCCACCGGCAACGGCTCCAGCGAGTCGTTCGAGGAGTATCACCGAACGCTGCTGGAGCGCGGCCACGAGCGGATGTCGCCGCTGACGGTGCCGGTCACGATCGTGAACATGTCGGCCGGCCACGTCTCCATCGAGCTCGGGCTGCGCGGCCCGTCGTCGTGCGTGGTCACGGCGTGCGCCTCCGGAAACCATGGCATCGGCGACGCCGCCGCGTTCATCCGGCGCGGCGCGGCCGACGTGATGCTGGCCGGCGGCACCGAGGCCGGCGTCACCCCGTTCTGCATGGCGAGCCTCGACGCCACCCGCGCCCTCTCGCGGCGCAACGACGACCCCGAGCACGCGTGCCGCCCGTTCGACGCGGGGCGCGACGGCTTCGTCTCGGCCGAGGGCGCCGGCGTGCTGGTGCTGGAGAGCCTGGAGCACGCCGAGGCGCGCGGCGCCGACATCGTGTGCGAGCTGGTGGGCTACGGCCTGTCAGCCGACGCGTACCACCTCACCGACCCCGACCCCAGCGGTCGCTGGCAGGTCGCGGCGATGCAGATGGCCCTCGACAAGGCCGGCCGCCGCGCGGACGAGGTCGACTACGTCAACGCCCACGGCACCTCGACGCCGGCCGGCGACCCGGTCGAGGTCGGGGCCATCCGGAAGCTGCTGGGCGACGCGCGCGCCCGCGACGTGATGGTGTCGTCCACCAAGTCGATGCACGGCCACGGCATGGGCGCCGCCGGCGGGTTCGAGGCCGTCCTGACGGCCCTGGCGGTCCGCGAGGGGCGCGTCCCGCCCACGATCAACGTGGACGAGCTGGACGACGCCTGCACGGGCGTCGACCACGTGCTCGGCGAGGCCCGGGAGGCCCCCGTGCGCCTGGCCCTGTCCAACTCCTTCGGCTTCGGCGGCCACAACGCCGTGCTCGCGTTCGCCGCGATGGAGGACGCGTGAACGGCAACGGGCGCATCCGGGTCGCGATGACCGGCATCGGCGTGGTCTGCCCCCTCGGCATCGGCCGGGAGGAGATGTGGGCCTCCGCGGTCGCCGGGAGGTCGGGCGCCGGGCTGATCACCCTGTTCGACGCGAGTGACCTGCCGGTGCGGATCGCGTGCGAGGCCCACGGCTTCGACCCCTCCGACTTCATGGACCGCCGCGCCGCCCGCCGGATGGACCGCTACGCCCAGCTCGCGGTGGCCGCCGGCCGCCTGGCGGTGCAGGACTCCGGCCTGCCGATCGACAACGACGGCGCCGGCATCGGCGCGATCATCGGCAACGGCGGATCCGGGACGATCTCCCGCGAGGAGCAGCACCGGGTGATGCTCGAGCGCGGCATCGACCGGGTGTCGCCGTTCGCGATCCCCCAGAGCGTGGCGAACATGGGCGCCGGCCAGGTCTCGATCGAGCTGGGGCTGCGCGGCCCCGTCACGGCCACCTGCACGGCCTGTGCCGCCGGGACCGACGCGATCGGCACGGCCGCCGACATCATCCGCCGCGGCGACGCCCGCGCGATGCTCGCCGGCGGCGGCGACACGCTCATCTCGCCGTTCTTCGTCGCCGGCTTCGACGCGATGAAGGTGCTGTCGCACCGCAACGACGACCCCGCCGGCGCCGCCCGGCCGTTCGACCAGGAGCGCGACGGGTTCCTGGTCGGCGAGGCCGGCGCGGTGGTGGTGCTCGAGGTGCTCGACGACGCCGTGGCGCGCGGCGCCGACATCATCTGCGAGGTCGCCGGGTACGGCGCGAGCGCCGACGGCCACCACATCACCGACCCGGACGCCGCCTGCCAGGCGCGCGCCGTGCGGATGGCGCTCGGCGACGCCGGCCTGGACCCGGCCGACGTGGACCACGTCAACGCGCACGGCGGCGGCAGCCAGACCGGCGACCGCAGCGAGGTGCGGATGCTCAAGATGGCCCTGGGCGAGGACGTCGCCGCCCGGGTCGCGGTGAGCGCCACCAAGTCGATGCACGGCCACTGCATGGGCGCCACGGGGGCGCTGGAGGCGGCGATCACCGCGCTGGCCGTCAAGGAGGGCGTCCTGCCGCCGACCATCAACCTCCACACCGTGGACGCGGACTGCATGGGCGTCGACCACGTCGCGAACGAGGCGCGGCAGGCCGACATCCGGGTGGCCCTCTCCGCCAACTACGGCCTGGGCGGCCACAACGCCGTCATCGCCCTGACCAGGCACGAGGAGGACGGCGCCGGGTGATCGAGCGGCTCCGCCGCCTCTCGCCGCGGGCCGAGAAGACCATCCGGCTCGTCGTGGTCTGCGCGGTCGCCGCGGTGCTGGGGATCATCGCCGTCGTGAAGGACAGCGAGGCCCTGGGCTACGCGGCCGTGGGCATCGTGCTGGCGGGCATCCTCGCGGGTCCCGTGATCGCCCGGCTGCGGGTGCCCCCGGAGGGGAACGGCTAGCGCGTCGCGCTAACCTCCCGCGGATGAGCGACGCCACCCGGGAGACGCTGGACCGCCTGCTCGCCGAGCGCATCCTCGTGCTCGACGGCGCGACCGGCACCATGATCCAGCGCCACACGCTGACGGAGGAGGACTTCCGCGGCGACGTCCTGGCGGAGCACCCGCTGCCCCTGAAGGGCAACAACGACCTGCTGACGCTCACGCGCCCGGACATCGTGAGCGGGATCCACCACGCCTTCCTGGAGGCGGGGGCGGACATCGTGGAGACCAACACGTTCAGCGGCACCACCATCGCGCAGGCCGACTACGGGACCGGCCACCTGGTGGCGGACATCAACCGCGAGGCCGCCCGCCTGGCCCGCGCCGCCTGCGACGAGTGGACCGCGAAGACGCCCGACAAGCCGCGGTTCGTGGCCGGCGCGATCGGCCCGACCAACCGGCTGCTGTCGATCTCGCCCGACGTGGAGGACCCGGCGAAGCGGTCGATCACGTTCGATGAGCTGCGCGCGGCGTACGCCGAGCAGGTGGAGGCCCTGGTGGAGGGCGGCGCCGACCTGCTGCTGGTCGAGACGATCACCGACACGCTCAACGCGAAGGCCGCGATCTTCGCGATCGAGGAGGTCGCCGAGCGCACCGGGCGGCGCCTGCCGCTGATGATCTCGGTCACGATCACGGACCGCAGCGGCCGCACGCTGACCGGGCAGACGATCGAGGCGTTCTGGACGACGGTCGCGCACGCGCGCCCGTTCAGCGTGGGCGTGAACTGCGCCCTCGGCGCCGCCGAGATGCGGCCGTACATGGCCGACCTGGCGCGCGTCGCCACCTGCTGGACCCACTGCTATCCCAACGCCGGCCTGCCGAACGCCTTCGGCGAGTACGACGAGGGACCGGAGGAGACGGCCGGCGAGCTGCGCGAGTTCGCCTCGGGCGGTCTCGTCAACATCATGGGCGGCTGCTGCGGCACCACCCCGGACCACATCCGCCAGATCGCCGCCGCCGGCGAGGGGCAGGCGCCGCGGACCCCGCCCGCGCCGGACGGCCTGACCCGCCTGGCGGGGCTGGAGCCGCTGACGGTGACGCCGGACAGCAACTTCCTGATGATCGGCGAGCGCACCAACGTGACCGGGTCGCGGCGCTTCGCCGAGCTCATCACCTCCGGCGACTTCGGCACCGCCCTCGACGTGGCCGCCGAGCAGGTCCGCAACGGCGCCAACATCATCGACGTGAACATGGACGAGGCGATGCTCGACTCCGAGGCCGCCATGACCACGTTCATGAACATGGTGGCCACCGAGCCCGAGATCGCCCGCGTGCCGGTGATGGTCGACAGCTCCAAGTGGTCGGTCATCGAGTCCGGCCTGCGGTGCATCCAGGGCAAGCCGGTGGTCAACTCGATCAGCCTCAAGGAGGGCGAAGAGGACTTCCTCGCCAAGGCCGCCCTCGCGCGCCGCTATGGCGCCGCGATGGTGGTGATGGCCTTCGACGAGACCGGCCAGGCCGACTCGGAGGACCGCAAGGTCGCGATCTGCGAGCGCGCGTACCAGCTGCTGGTGGAGCAGGTGGGCGTGCCGCCCGAGGACATCATCTTCGACCCCAACATCTTCGCCGTCGCCACCGGCATCGAGGAGCACAACCGCTACGCCATCGACTTCATCGAGGCGACCCGGCGGATCAAGGAGGCGTGCCCCGGCGCGAAGATCAGCGGCGGCGTCAGCAACCTGTCGTTCTCATTCCGTGGGAACGACGCCGTGCGCGAGGCGATGCACTCCGCGTTCCTGTTCCACGCCACCGCGGCGGGGATGGACATGGGGATCGTCAACGCCGGCCAGCTCGCCGTCTACGAGCAGATCGACGAGGAGCTGCTGGAGGCCGTCGAGGACGTGCTGTTCGACCGGCGCCCCGACGCGACCGAGCGGCTGGTCGACCTGGCCGAGCGCTTCAAGGGCACCGGCGCCGCGCGCGTGGTCGACGACGGCTGGCGCCAGGGCACCGTGGAGGAACGCCTCTCGCACGCCCTGGTCAACGGGATCGTCGACTTCATCGACGAGGACACCGAGGAGGCCCGCCAGGCCGACCCCAGCCCGCTGGCCGTGATCGAGGGCCCGCTGCTGGACGGCATGGGCGTGGTGGGCGACCTGTTCGGCGCGGGGAAGATGTTCCTGCCGCAGGTGGTGAAGAGCGCCCGCGTGATGAAGCGGGCGGTGGCGCACCTCGAGCCCTACATGGAGGAGGAGCGCGCCCGCGCGGAGGCGGCCGGCGAGGACGTGGAGGCCCAGGGCACCATCGTGATGGCCACGGTCAAGGGCGACGTCCACGACATCGGCAAGAACATCGTGGGCGTGGTCCTCGGCTGCAACAACTACCGGGTGGTCGACCTGGGCGTGATGGTCCCGGCCGACCGGATCCTGGAGGCGGCCGTCGAGGAGCGCGCGGACATGGTCGGCCTGTCCGGGCTCATCACCCCGTCGCTGGACGAGATGGTCAACGTCGCGGCCGAGATGGAGCGGCGCGGCATGTCCATCCCGCTGCTGATCGGCGGCGCCACCACCTCGAAGCAGCACACCGCGGTGAAGATCGCCCCGGCCTACTCCGAGTCGGTCACGCACGTCCTGGACGCCTCGCGCGCGGTGGGCGTGGTGTCGCGGTTGCTCGACCCGGCGCAGCGCCCCGTGTTCGAGCAGGCGACCCGCGAGGACCAGGAGCGCCTGCGCGACCTGTACGCGACGCGCCGCGAGCGCCCGATCCACCCCTACGCGACGGCGGTGGAGCGTCGGCCGGACATCGACTGGCGGGCGGAGGACGTGCCGGCTCCGGAGTTCACCGGCCGGCGCGTGCTGGTGGACGTGCCGCTGGCCGACATCGTCCCCTTCATCGACTGGACGTTCTTCTTCCACGCCTGGGAGCTGAAGGGGAGGTTCCCGCAGGTGCTGGACGACCCGCGCCACGGCGCGGCGGCCCGCGAGCTGTACGCCAACGCGACGGCGCTGCTCGACCGGCTGATCGCCGACGGCGACCTGCGCGCCAGCGGCGTCTACGGCTTCTGGCCGGCGAACTCCGACGGCGACGACATCGTGCTGTGGGCCGACCGCGACCGCAGCGCCGAGCTGCTGCGGTTCCCGATGCTCCGCCAGCAGCGCGTGAAGGCCGACGAAAAGCCGCAGTACTCGCTCGCCGACTTCGTGGCCCCGGTCGACTCGGGGCTGCTCGACCACGTGGGCGCGTTCGCGGTCACCGCCGGCCTCGGCGCCGACGACATCGCGAAGGCCTTCGAGGCGGAGCACGACGACTACTCGGCGATCATGGTGAAGGCCATCGCCGACCGCCTGGCCGAGGCGTTCGCCGAGATGCTCCATCAGCGCGCCCGCCGCGAGTGGGGCTACGGCGCGGGCGAGGACCTGACCAACGCGGAGCTCATCGCGGAGGAGTACCGCGGCATCCGGCCGGCCTTCGGCTATCCCGCCTGCCCGGACCACCTCCCGAAGATCCGCCTGTTCGAGCTGCTGAACGCCGGCGAGATCGGCATGACCCTGTCGGAGAGCCTGGCGATGCTCCCGGCGGCGTCGGTGAGCGGCATCTACATCCAGCACCCGCAGGCCCGGTACTTCGCGATCGGCCCGATCGGCCGCGACCAGGTGGAGCGCTACGCCGAGCGGATGGGCATGCCGGTCGCCGAGATCGAGAAGTGGCTGGGCCCGAACCTGGCGTACGACCGCGAGGGGCAGGCCACCCCGGCCTAGGGGGACGGGACGGGACCGCCCCGCAGGGGCCTCCCGTCGGCGGCGCGCGTCTCGTTGTCGCGCACGCGCGGCTCGTAGTGCGCCATGAACACCTTGCCGACCAGGTCGCGGCGGCTGCGCACGCCGGTCTTCTCGAAGATCGCCTTCATGTGCTGCTGCACGGTGTGCTCCGACACCACCAGGCCGGCGGCGATCTCGCGGGTCGAGTCGCCCTGGAGCACCAGGCGGGTGACCTCCTGCTCGCGCTCCGTCAGGCCGTAGGCCGCCATGAGCAGAGGCGCGATGCGTCCCGGGTGCGCGGGCTCCGCGATCACGGCGACCCGCCGGTCGCCGCCGGTCACCAGCGTCATGCCGTGCAGGACCGCCCAGCCGCCCGAGCGGGTCCGCACGCGGGTCAGCGCGAGGTCCCGCGGGTCGTCGCGGTCCTCGGCGCCGCGCAGCGCCTGCCCGCCCACGGACAGCACCGACGGCGGAAGCCGGCCCGCCGCCCAGTCGCCACCCGGCAGCTCGTCGATCCAGCGCTCCGCGCCCGGCGTCGCCGACTCGAGCTCCCAGCCCGGCCCCAGCACGATCAGGCCGGGGGCGTCGGGCGCGTCGGGGTCGCGCGCGCCGCCCATCAGGAGCGCGCGGCGCGCCCCCTCCGCCAGGACGGGGGTCAGGGCGCGCACGAACGCGACCTCCGCCGAAGTGAAGGTCGGCGCGCCCGGCGCGCGGTGGACCGACAGCGCCCCCCACGCCTCGCCGCGCGGCGTCCGCAGCGCCGCGATCATCTCCTGGTCGCCGCCCAGCTCCATGTTCGCCCGCCAGCGGGGGCTGCCGCTGGGGTCGCCGCCCGCCGCGTCGTGGAGCGTCGAGATCCCGTCGCGCGACCGTGCGACCCCCGCGACGTCGTGGACGTCGTCGCCGTAGTGCTCCATCGCCAGCATCGCGGCCGGGACCTCGTGGAACGCCACGTTGAAGTGGCTGGTGATCAGGAGCGACGCCGGGTCGAGCGTGAACCAGCACAGGCCCATGTGGTGCGGGACGTGCGGCGAGATCGCGTCCTCCGCCTCGCGCCAGAACGACACCAGGTCCGGGCCCTCCGCCGCCGCCGCGGCCAGGCGGTCGGACACCCTCTGGTGGGCGCTCGTCCCCATGGGGCGATCATGCGCGCCGCCGCCCCCGGATGCCACCTTTCTGGAATGGCCGCGCGCCCGCGCCGGCCGTAGCGTCGCCGGCATGGACACACCGACGCTCCACCCCACACTCACCCGCGCCGGCACCGGCGAGGCGCGCTGGTTCCTGGGAGCCCTGACCGAGACGCTCCTGGCCCACGAGGCCACCGGGGGGGCGCTCAGCATCCTCCAGGTCACCGAGCCCCCGGGCGCCGAGGCGCCGCTCCACGTGCACCACCACGACGACGAGACGTTCGTCATCCTCGAGGGCGGCGTGACCTTCGAGGTCGGAGGCGAGACCATCCCCGCCGCGGCCGGCGACGTCGCGTTCGGCCCGCGGACGATCCCCCACCGCTACTCCGTCGGCCCCGAGGGCTGCCGGATGCTGTTCATCCTCACCCCCGGCGGCCGCTTCGACGAGATGATCCGCGAGATGAGCGTGCCGGCCGGGACCCGCACGCTGCCCCCGCCCCCGGACGGGCCGCCGGACGTCCCGCACATCGCGTCGGTCGCCCGCGCCCACGGATGCGAGCTGCTGCTCTAGGTGTCGAACTGCTCCTTCGCCAGGTAGAGGCGCGCCTGGCGGGCGCCCTCCGCCAGGACGGCGAGCTTGCGCTCCACCACCTCCGGGTCGAGCAGCTCGAGCCCGGGGGTGGCGACCACCCACAGCCCCGACGGGACGCCCTCGCGGGCGGCGTCGAGGGTGCGGCGGGCGACGTCCATCACGTCCTCCACCTCGTCGGAGGCGCCGTCCACCCCCTCGATGGCGGCGTCGCCGTCGCCCAGCAGGTAGGTGCCGGGCGGCGCGTCGCCGGGGGTCTCGACGATGAGCCCGCGCATGCCGTCGAAGGCGCCGGCGTCGACGGCGCGCGCCTTCAGCGGAAGGTGCGGCGCGGCGGCGCGGGCGGCGGCGATGGTGGCGGGGGTGTCCTCATCGGCCCCGCTGGCGGCCACGTCCAGGCCGATGCGCGCGAGCCGCGCCGCCCAGTCCGGCTCGCCCGGCAGCGCGCCGAGCGCGATGGTGGGCAGCACCGGGAGCTGGATCCCGAGCGCCGCCAGCTCGTCCCTACGGATCGACGCGCCCCTCGAACACGGCGAACGCCGCGCCCTGGGGGTCCATCGCCACCAGGATCCGCCCCTCGCCCGCCGGCATGACCGGCACCACCACCGCGCCGCCGGCGTCGACGACCGCCGCATCCGCGCCGTCCACATCCTCGACGGTGAAGTACGGCAGCCAATGGGGCGGGGCCGGGTTGTCGTGCCCGAGGCCCATCATCCCGCCGTTGAGCCAGCCGGCGTTGCGGATGCCCCAGTACGGGAAGGGGTCCTCCACGACCTGCTCGACCTCCCACCCGAACAGCCCGGTGTAGAAGGCGATCGCGCCCGGCACGTCGTGGGTGTTGAGCTGGTTCAGGGTCAGGGCTCCGGGGTCGTTGACCATCGCCGCGCCGGGCATCGCCCCCGGCTCCCAGATCGCGACCGCCGCGCCCTGGGGGTCGGTGAGCAGCGCGCTGCGGCCCAGGTCGAGCACCTGAACCGGGCCCATCGCGACGGCGCCGCCCAGCGCGACCGCCCGCGCGCAGGCCGCGTCGGCGTCCTCCACGCTCACGTAGGACGTCCAGGCGGGCGTCCCGGCCTGCCCCCGGTAGACCCCGGCGACCGACATCCCGTCGACCAGGGCCAGGCGGTAGTCGGCCGTCTCGGGCCCGCCCGAGGGACCCATCTCCCACCCGAGCACCGCCGCGTAGAAGGCGCCGGCCGCCTCCGGGTCACGCGCGCCCAGGTCGACCCAGCAGAAGGTGCCCGGGGTGTACGCGGTGCGCTCGCCCACGCGCGCAGGATATCGGTGCTCGCGGCGGGGATACGATCGGCGGATGGGACGCGACGGCTGGCTCCGGCGGCTCGGGCCGTGGGTCGGGATCGGTACGAGCCCCGCCGCGCTCATGACGGGCGGTGGGGTGGGCGAGGGCCTGCGCGGCGGCGAGCTGGTGGCGGCGCTGCTGGTGGGCGTGCTGCTGCTCGGGTGCCTGGCGCTCACCCAGGGGCTGCTGGGCCAGCGGACCGGCAAGACGCTGGCGGCGCTCACGGCCGGGCCGCTCGGCGAGACGGGGAGCCGCCGCACCGCGTCCGTGGTGATGCTGCTGATGATGATCGGGTGGTTCGGCGTGAACGTCGGCGTCGCCGGCGTCGCGCTGGCCCGGCTGATGGACGTGCCGGACGTGGTCGGGGTGATCGTGTTCGCCGTCGTGATGCTCGGGATCACCGGGTTCGGCCTGGGCGCGCTCTCGTGGGTCGCCCTGGCGGCGGGACTCGCCACGACGGGGCTCGCGGTCTACGGCCTGCACCTGGCGTTCGCCGACCATGACGTGACGCTGTCCGGCGGGCACGCCGGGTCCGACCCGATCGGCTTCCTGCCCGCCGTGGTGCTGGTGGTGGGCTACGGCGCGGCGTTCTCGCTGCGCACCCCCGACTTCACCCACGACCTCCGCCGCCCCCGCCACGTCGTGTGGTGCGCGCTGGTGGGCCTCATGATCCCGACCTTCCTGTTCGCGCTCGCGGGCGCCGCGCTCCAGGCGGTCACGGGGAGCTGGGACCTGGCCGACGTGCTCCGCGGCCTCGGCAGCCCGGAGATCGCCTACCTCTTCGCCGCCGTCGGGTTCACCGGGTCGGTGCTGACCAACATCTGGTCGGGCGGGCTGTCCCTGTCGGACGCCGTCCCGCGGGTGGGCCACCGGACCGGGCTCGTGGCGCTCACGGTCGTCGGCACCGTGGTCGCCGCGCTCGACTTCTCGGAGCTGATGCTCGGGTGGCTCACGGTCATGGCCCTGGCCGCGCCGGGACTGGCGGCCGTCTGCGTGGTCCACGCCGTCCGCGGCGGGGGCGCGACGCCCGGCTGGCGAGTCGCGGGACTTTCGTCATGGACGCTCGGGTTTGCGTGCGGTATCGGCCTGGACATGGCAGGCTCCAGCCTCGCGCTCCCCGTCGCCACGGCACTTCCGGCCGTGGTCTACTGGGCCCTCGGGCGCTCGGGTGAGCGGAAATTGGCGGACGCGAAGGCGGGGGGCTGAAGGTGGCGATTGATCAGGCGACGACGTCGCGGGGTGGTGCCGTCGGGCTCGAGACCCACGGGATCACCCCTTCCGGGACCGTGTGGTGGAACCTCACGGCGCCCGCCCTCTACGAGCACGCGATCACCGCGGGGGACGCGGAGATCGCCGAGGGCGGACCCCTCGTCGTCTCGACCGGCGTACACACCGGCCGCTCGCCGAAGGACAAGTTCGTCGTCCGTGAGCCCGGCAGCGAGGACCGGGTGTGGTGGGGCGACATCAACCAGCCCATCTCCCCCGAGAACCACGCCTCCCTGGGCGAGCGCCTCCGGGGTCACCTCTCCGGCGCGAACGACCTGTACGTCATCGACTCCTACGCGGGCGCCGACCCGAAGGAGCAGCTGTCGGTCCGCATCGTGACCGAGAGCCCCTGGCACGCCCTCTTCGCCCAGACCCTGTTCCGGGTGCCCGGCGACGAGGAGATCGAGAGCTTCCAGCCCCAGGCCCTCATCCTCCACGCGCCGAGCTTCACCGCGGACGGCCCGGCCGACGGCGTGCGCCAGGACAACTTCGTGTCGCTGCACCTGACCGACCTGGAGATCCTGATCGGCGGCACGTACTACGCCGGCGAGATCAAGAAGTCGATCTTCACGCTCATGAACGACCGGCTCCCCCACCGGGGCGTCCTGTCGATGCACTGCTCCGCCAACGTCGGCGCCGACGGCCGGGTGGCCCTCTTCTTCGGCCTGTCCGGCACCGGCAAGACCACCCTCTCCACCGACTCCACCCGCCCGCTGATCGGCGACGACGAGCACGGCTGGAGCGACGACGGCGTCTTCAACATCGAGGGCGGCTGCTACGCGAAGGTCATCAACCTCTCGCCCGAGGGCGAGCCCGAGATCTTCGCGACGACCCGCATGTTCGGGACGGTGCTCGAGAACGTCGTGATGGACCCGGCCACCCGCCGCCTGGACCTGGACGACGCCTCCAAGACCGAGAACACCCGCGCCGCCTACCCGCTCGAGTCGATCCCCAACACGGTCCCCGACGCGCGCGCCGGCCACCCGTCGGCCATCGTGATGCTGACCGCCGACGCGTTCGGCGTGCTGCCGCCCGTCGCCAAGCTGACCTCCGAGCAGGCGATGGACCTGTTCCTGGCCGGCTACACCGCGAAGGTCGCGGGCACCGAGGTGGGCGTCGTCGAGCCGCAGGCCACCTTCAGCGCGTGCTTCGGCGCCGCGTTCCTGCCGCAGCCCCCGGCCGTGTACGCCGAGTTGCTGGGCGGCAAGATCGAGCAGCACGACGTCTCCACCTGGCTCGTCAACACCGGCTGGACGGGCGGCCCGTACGGGACCGGCTCACGCATGCCGATCGGCGCCACGCGCGCGATCGTCCGGGCCGCGCTGTCGGGCGCCCTGGACGGCGCGCCCACCCGCACCGACCCGAACTTCGGGTTCGAGGTGCCGACCGCCATCGAGGGCGTGGACTCCGCGCTGCTCGACCCGCGCGGCACCTGGGCGGACGGCGCGGCGTACGACGCCTCGGCGAAGGACCTGGCCGCCCGCATCAGCGAGCACGCCGCGAAGATGCGCTCCTAGCCGGCGGGGGGCCCCGGGGGGCGCGCCGCGGGGCACCCACGACCGCTCAGCCGGCCACCACCCCCAGGCGGCGCAGCATGCGCTCGTGGGCCGCCTCGCCGTAGTACTCGAACATCTCGGCGATGCGCCCGTCCCGGAACGTCACCCGGATCGCGAGCCGGTTCTCGTAGCGGCCGCCGTCGGCGAGCTCGGCGACCATCCGCTCCTCCACGAACACGACGTCGGGGTCGTCGGTCTGGTGGAAGCGCACGTCGTGCACCGCGATCGCGGTGACGGCCGCGCCGAAGCCGGCGAACAGGGCCCGCAGGGCGTCGCGTCCCTGCACGGCGGGCGGGACGTCGCCGATCGGGTAGGCCACCTCGTAGCGGCCCTCCGGGACCCAGCGGTCCAGGAACTCCTCCAGCCGCCCCGCGTAGAGGAGCTCGGCGGCGGTGCGCCACGCGGCCTGGTTGCGCTCGCGGGCGGGGGCGTGTGCGGTGGTGGTGCTCATGGTGGTCCTCCGGTCTCGACGGGTCGGTGGGGGGACGCTCGCAGCGGGCCCCGCGCCGAACATCGGGGGGATCCCTCGACTACGCTGGCCGCGTGCCGGGGACCCTCCTCGTGGGACGCGACGCCGAGCTGGGGTCGCTGGCGGGAGCCGTCGAGGAGGTGGCCGGCGGCGGCGCACGGACGGTGCTGGTGCGCGGCGAGGCGGGCATCGGGAAGACCCGCATGCTGGGGGAGCTGCCGCGGCTGGCGGCCGGGCGCCTGACGGTCCGGGGCGCCCGCGCGACGGAGTTCGAGCGCGAGGTCCCCCTCGCCCCGGTCGCCGACCTGCTCGACCCCGCCGCCGCGGGTCTCCTGGACGGCGACGGCGCGCCGTCGTCCCCGGCGGAGCGGTGGCGCCGGCACCGGGAGATCCGGCGGGCCCTGGAGGACCTGCGCGGGGCGCGGCCTCCGGCGCTGGTGCTGGACGACGTCCACTGGTGCGACCCGGCCACGCTCGAGCTGGTCGAGCACCTGCTGCGCCGGCCGCTCGAGCGACCGCACCTGCTGGCGCTCGCGGCGCGCCCGGGTGCCGTCGCCGACCGCCTGGCCGCCGCGGCGGGCCCGGGGGCGGTGCTGCTCGATCTGGCGCCCCTCGCAACGGACGCGTCCGAGGCGATCCTCGCCGGCGTCGCCGACCCCGCCGCCCGCGCGCGGATGGCGCGGAGCGCCGGGGGCAATCCGCTCCTGCTCCAGGAGCTCGCCCGCACCGGGCCGGGCGCCGAGCTGCCCGGGGGGCTGCTGAGCGCCGTCGCGGTGGAGGTCGGCCGCCTCGGACCGGACGCGCGGGCGCTCCTGGCGGGCGCCGCCATCGCCGGGGACCCGTTCGACCTGGACCTGGCGGGGGCGGTGGCCGGCCTTGGCGGGCCCGCCCTGCTCGGCGCGCTCGACGAGGCGCTGGCGAGCGGATTGGCGCAGGCGACCGGCGATCCGCGCCGGTTCGCGTTCCGGCACCCCGTGGTGCGGGCGGCCATCACCGAGCGGATGCCCGCGGGCCGCCGCATCGCGGGTCACGCCGCGGCGGCGGCAGCCCTGCGCGGACGGGCGGCGCCCGCGGCGGTGCAGGCCGTGCACCTGGCGGCGGCCGCGGAGCCCGGCGACCGCGACGCGGCCGCGACGCTGCGGGCGGCGGCGGCGGCCGTGCGCGGGGACGCCCCCGGGGTCGCCGCCGGGTGGCTGGCCGCCGCCCGGCGCATCGACCCGGGGCGGAGAGGGGCGCGGCGGGTGGAGCTGGCGGAGGCGCTGTCCCAGGCTGGGCGGCCGGACGAGGTGCTGGCCGTCGCCGCCGAGCACGTCGCCGAGGAGCCGGACGAGACCGCCCGGATGGCCGTGGTGGCGGCGGGCGCCGAGCGCCTGCTGGGCCGCCACGACGCCGCCCGGATCCGGCTGGAGCGGGCGCTGGGCCTCGCGCCGCCGGAGCCCTGGCCCGGGCGCCTGCTGTGCGAGCTGGCGCTGGCCGCGTACGAGCGGGGCGATGGCGAGGCGACCGCGGCCCGCGCGCGGCAGGCGCGCGAGCGCGGCGGCGCCGACCCGGTGGTGCGCAGCGCGACGGGCGCCCTGCTGGGCGTCGCGCTGCTCCATGCCGGACGGATCGACGACGCCCGGGTCGAGGTCGCGGGGGCGCTCGACGCGCTGGCCGGGGCGTCCGACGACGCGCTGGTGGCGGCCGGCGACCTGCCGACGGCCGTCCCGTGGGCCGCGCTGGCGGTGGAGGACCTGGACGCGGCGGTCATGGCCGGCGAGCGGGTCGCCGCGGCGGCCCGGCGCCGCGGGGACGGCATCGCCGCGGTCGGCCCGGCCGCCGCGGCGGTGGTGGCGCTGTCGCTCCTCGGCCGCATCGGCGAGGCGGTCCGCGCGGCCGACGAGGTGGAGCAGGCGGCGCGCGTGACCGGCCGCGACCAGGCGGTCCAGTGGGCGCTCTGGATGCGGGCGTGGACGCTGCTGGAGGGCGGGGACCTGGAAGCCGCGACGGCCGACGCGACGGAGAGCGCCCGGCTGGCGGAGCGCCTCGACGCGTCGGTGCTCGGCACGATCTCGCGGGCGGTGCTGGGGGCGGTCCTGGTCGCGCGCGGCGAGCACGCCCGGGCCGTCCCGCTGCTCGCCGCCTACGACGCCGACCCGGGCTGGGTGTGCCGCTGGACCCCGTGGCTCGTCGACGCGCTGCTCGCCGAGGGCCGCGCCGAGGAGGCCGCCGCGCGCGTCGCGACGGCGGGGGCGGTCGCCGCGGGGCTGGGCCTGGCCGGCCCCGGGGCGGCCGTCGCGCGGGCGGCGGCGGCCGTCGCGCTGGACGCGGGGGATGCGACCGCGGCGGCGGCCCACGCCGATGCGGCCCTGGACGCGGCACGGGAGCTCGGGGCGCAGCTGGACGTCGCCCGGGCGCAGCTGCTGGCCGGCCGGGCCCGGGCGGCCGGCGACCGCGAGGGCGCCATCGCGCTGCTGGAGCGGGCGTGGCACGGCGCGGCGGCGTGTGGCGCCGGACGGGTGCGCGACCAGGCGGTGCGCGAGTTGCGCCGCCTGGGCCGGAGGGTGGGGACCGGCGCGCCGCGGGCGGCCGGCGACGCCGGGGTGGCCTCCCTGTCGCGCCGCGAGCGCGAGATCGCCGGCCTGGTCGCCGAGGGGCTCACCAACCGTCAGATCGGGGCCCGCATCCACCTGAGCGAGAAGACCGTGGAGACCCACCTGTCGCGGGTGTTCGCCAAGCTCGGCGCCCGCGGGCGGGCGGCGGTGGCCGCGCGCATCGCCCAGGAGGGCCCCGGCCCGTGACTAGGGGGCGCCCTGGTCGCCGACCGCGGCGGCCAGCTCGCCCAGGTCGGCCGGGGACGTGCCGGTCCCGCTGGCCAGGCGCGTGCGGTCGCCGGACTCCCGCACCACCGACCCCGCCGGCACGGACCCCGCGAGCGGCCCGCCGTCGATCACCGTCACGGTCGCGCGGGCCGGCCCGCGGGCGTAGCGGACGGTCACGGCGACGCGGTCGTCGATGCGGTCGGTGCGCGACCCCGTCGCGCGCCAGCCGAGGCCGGCCTCACGCCCCGGCCGCGGTGCCGGGCCGTCGGCGGGGAGCGCGGCGATGGTGGCCACCTCCTCCAGGGCGGGGGTCGACGACCCGCCCGGCAGGAACAGCAGCACGAGCGCCATCGCCAGCACCAGCAGCCCGAGCACGACCAGGCTCATCCTCAGGTCGGGGAAGGGGCTGCGCCGCGCCACCGGGCGACCCTAGCGCCCGGTGGGAGCGGCGCAGCCCCACCCGCCCTAGCCGAGCAGGCCGGCCCCGTCCATCAGGGTGGAGTTGTCCCAGTAGACGTTCTCCTGGGCGATGCGCCCGCCGTCCAGACGGATGACGGACACGCCCTTCAGCTCCAGGTCCTGGCCGTTGCCGGGGATGCCCTGGTAGTCCTCCTGGACGGTCGCGCGGAAGGTCCACTCGACCACCAGGCGGCCGTCCGGCAGCGTGCCCTCAGAGCGGTTCTCGAGGGTGCAGTCGGGGCAGGAGCGCATGATCTCGCGGACGTGGTCGGCGATCGCCTCGAGCCCCGCGACCCGGGGGCCGGGATGGGCCATCACGCATCGCACGCCGTCGGGCGCGTAGAGCGCCGCGACGGCCTCCGGGCGGCGGGTGTTCCAGGCGTCCGTGAGGGCGCCGGCCGACACGGCGGTCATCGCCATGGTCGTCAACCTCCGGTTGCGGGATTGCACCCCGGCGCCCGTCGGGGTCCGCACGGATGATCCGCCCGGCCGCGCGGGGTGCGCAACCGCGGTTTCACCCACCGCGAACGGCCGCCTGGCGCGGGCCGGACCGCCCGGGGTAGCGTGGCCGCGTGACCTTCCGCCGCCGTGCCCCGGTGGTCGCGGCCGCCGTCCTGGCGGCGTGCGCCGTCGCGCTCGGATCGCCGGGCGACCCCGACGCGTCGTTCGACGGCGACGGCCGGCGCGTGATCAACGTGTCCGGGGCGGGCGCCGACGCCCTGCGCGAGGTCCTGGTTCAGCCCGACGGGCGCATCGTGCTGGCAGGCGACTTCGACGACCCCAGCGTGTTCCTGGCCATCCGGCTGCGGGCCGACGGCGCCCCCGACACCAGCTTCGCCGGCGACAGCAGCACGTTCGTCGATCCGCCGGGCGCGGACGACACGCTCACCGCCGCGGCCCTCCAGCCGGACGGGAAGCTGCTGCTCGCGGGCCGCAGCGGCCCCTACCTGGTGGTGGCCCGGCTGGACGCGGACGGCACGCCGGACGACGGCTTCGGCAACCAGGGCTTCTTCGCGATCCTGCCGACCGGCAGCGCCGGCGTCACCGCGATCGCGCCGGCGCCGGGCGGCCGGATCCTGGTGGCCGCGTTCGACACGCCGCCGGCGTCGGTCTCCAAGCCGTTCGTGTTCGCGCTCACGCCGGGCGGGCGCCTCGACGACGGCTTCGGGGCGCAGGGCGTCGCCGCGATCCCGCTCGCGCGCTCGGGCACGCCGAGCGGCCTGGCGCTGCGCCCCGACGGATCGATCGTCGCCGGCGGCCTCATCTACGACGGCATGGGGCGCGCCGTGTGGCTCGCCCGTCTCGGACCGGACGGGAGCCTCCCCGACGGCTTCGGCACCGGCGGCGTCCGCACCATCCAGCCGGCCGGCGGCGTGGAGGCCACCGGCCGGCTCGCGGTGCAGCCCGACGGCCGGACCGTGATCGCCGTGACCGCGGGGGGCGAGGACGACTGGTCGGTGTTGCGCGTCGGCGTGGACGGGGCCGACGACCAGGGCTTCGGCGACGGCGGGCGGGCGACGGTCGATCTGGGCGCCACCGACGAGCGGGCCACGGCCCTGGCCGTGCAGGCCGACGGCAAGATCGTGGTGGTGGGCGGCACCGAGGACGCCGTCGGCGCCGACCGCGCGGGCGTCGCCCGCCTGCAGCCGGGCGGCGCGCCCGACACGACCTTCTCCGGCGACGGCCGCACCACCATCGACCTGACGGGGGCCGGCGGCGGCCAGATCGCGACGGCCGTCGCGCTGGCCCCCGACGGCGGCATCGTGGTGGGGGGCCTCGCGGGGGACGACCTGTTCGTGGCCCGGCTGGAGGGCGACCCGGTCGCGGCGGGCGGCGGCCCCGCGCCCACCCCCGGCGTCCCGGCGGTCGCGCCGGGACCGGGCGGCGTGGCGCGGGCGGCGCCGCGCTGCGACGGCCGCCGGGCGACGATCGTGGGGACGCCCGGCCGGGACGTCCTGCGGGGCACGCCGCGCGCCGATGTGATCGCGGCGCTGGGCGGGGCGGACGTCGTTCGCGGGCTCGGCGGCGCCGACGTGATCTGCGGCGGGGGGCGCCGACCGCCTCGAGGGCGGGCCCGGGGCCGACCGCCTGCTGGGCCAGGCCGGCGCCGACCGCCTGCTGGGCGGCGCGGGGGCGGACCGCCTGATCGGCGGCGCGGGTCGCGACCGCTGCGCCGGTGGCGCCGGGCGGGACGGGACGGCGTGCGACCTGGCGGCGCCGGTGGGCGCCGGAGGCTAGGCCCCGCGGAAGTCCGGCGGCCGGCGCTCGCGGAAGGCCCGCAGGCCCTCCCGCAGGTCCTCCGAGCCGAAGGCCCGCGCCCGCCACCCGTCCGCGGTCGCGTCGACCGCGTCCTGCGCCGCGCCGTCCTCGATGGCCCGCACGATCGCCCGCGTCCCGGCCACGGCGAGCGGGGCGGCCCGGGCCACGTCGGCCGCGGCGCCGCGGGCGGCCTCCCAGAGCCCGTCCTCGTCGACCACCTCGTCGACCAGCCCGATGCGCAGGGCCTCGTCGGCATCCACCGGCGTACCGGTCAGGAACAGGCGCCGGGTCCGCGCCGGCCCCATCGCCGCCACGAACCGCCGCAGCCCGTCGGCGGCGTAGACCACCCCGAGGCGCGCCGCGGGCATGCCGAGCCGCGCCCCCCGGCGGGCGATGCGCCAGTCGCACGCGATCGCGAGCTCGAGCGCCCCGCCGAACGCCGCCCCGTTGAGCACGCCGATCACGGGCACGGGCGCCGCCGCGATCGCGCGGGCCGCCCGGCCCAGCCGGCGCTCGCCCTCCTGCACGAACGCGGGCAGCTCGTCGGCCGCGCGGTCGCCCAGGTCCAGGCCGGCGGAGAAGTGGCGGTCGCCGGCGCCGGCCAGCAGCACGACGGCCGCCGCGGCCGCCCGGGGGCCCTCCAGTAGGCTCACCAGGTCGTCGAGGATCGCCTCGTCGAGTGCGTTCGCGCGCGTCTCGTTCGCGATCCGCGCAACCAGCGCGCCGTCCTCCTCGGACACGAGGAGCCGGCCGCCGGGCGAGGGGGGTCCTGCTGGCATCAGTGCTCGTGATGGGGGCGGGGGCCGTCGGCTCGTACTACGGCGCGCTGCTCGCGCGCGACGGCCACGACGTGACCCTGGTCGCGCGCGGGGCTCACCTGGCGGCGCTCGCCGCGGCCGGCCGGATCGGGGTGCGCGAGGCCGACGGCAGCCGCTGGGACGCGCCGGTGGCCGCGCTCGCCGCGCCGGAGGGGCCCGCACCCGATCTCGTCATCGTCGCGACCAAGTCGCATCACACCCTAGCGGCGGCCGAGGCCCTCGCCGGGTGGCTGCCCCGCGACGCCACGGTGCTCTCGCTGCAGAACGGGGTGGAGAACGTCGGCCGGCTCGGGTCGGTGCTCGGCGCCGACCGCGTGCTCGGGGGGATCGCGTTCGTGGGGCTGCGGGTGGAGGAGGCGGGGGTGGTCGACCACGAGGCGGAGGGCTGGGTGCGGATGGGCGACCCGGCCGGGGTCACGCCGCGAGCCCGGGCGGCCTACGACCTGCTGGCGCCCTCGTGGGACGTCGTGCTCTCCGAGGACATCGTCCACGCCCAGTGGCACAAGCTGCTTTGGAACGCCGGTTTCAACGCCATCTGCGCGGTGACGGGGGCGACCGCCGGCGAGGCGCTGGCCACCCCGGACTCGGAGGCGCTGGTGCGCCAGGCCATGTGGGAGGTGGTCGCCGTCGCCGCCCGGCACGGCGTGACGCTCACCGAGGCCGACGTCGACCAGATGGCGGCGCCGAACCCGGAGCTGCGCGACTACCACCCCTCCACCGCCCGCGACCTGGCCGCCGGAAAGCCGCTGGAGCGCGACGCCCTCTGCGGCTTCCTCGCTCGCGAGGGCGCCGCCCTGGGCGTGCCCGTCCCCGTCAACGCGGTGCTCGACGGCCTGCTCGCCTTGCAGGACGACCGCTCACGTGCTCGTCAAGGTCTTCCAAGAACGCCGTAAGCATCCTTTGAGGCCCGCCGGAACGGGGATCCGCCGGTCGTACCGTGGTTGCAGACAGCAATCACATGAGGGGGGCCACATGATCGGGAAGGCGAATTGGTGGGTCGGGGCGGCGGTCGGGATGGCGGTGGGCCTGGGCGGGGTGGCGATCGCCGACCAGGCGACCCAGCCGGCGGAGGCCGCGACCTTCCAGGTCACGCCCGCCCAGTTGCAGATCAACCAGCGCATCTCGCAGGCGGCGGTGCGCCGCAGCAATGAGGCGCTGGACCTTCTGGACCCCATCCGCAAGTCGGGCGCCCAGGACGACGCCCCCGGATGGGGCACCGCCCAGATCAAGGACGGGGCGATCACGACGGCCAAGCTCGACACCGCGACGCGCGAGCGCCTGCCGCGCTGGGCCGTGGTGGCGGCGACGTCCGGCAGCCTGGTGCGCGGGCAGGGCGCGGCGAGCGCCGCGAAGGCCACCGACACCGGCATCTACACGGTCACCTTCGACCGCGACCTGAGCGCCTGCTCCATCCAGGCGAGCCAGGGCGACGGGGGCACGACGCCCGTCACGACCGACGCCGTGGTGACCGCCTGGCGGAGCGCGACGGACGCCAAGGTCGTGACCGTCCGGACCGCCGACGGCACCAACACGGTGCAGAACACCATCCCCTTCACCGTCTCGGTGCTGTGCTAGCGGTTTTGATCGAAGGGTAAGAACGCCGTGAAGCGCGCGCGTACGCTGCTTCGGCGCGGCGTACCGTCGCGTCTCCACATCACCCGGACGAGGGGGTCCAGGATGAGATCTGGTTGGTGGATCGGGATCACGGCGGGAGTCGCGCTCGGGATCGGCTCGGTGGCGGCGGTCGATGTCGCCACCCAGCCGGCGACGGCGGCGACCGGCACGGTGACCTTCGCGCAGTTGAAGCAGGTCCAGAAGGTGTCGGTCGCGGCCGTCAAGCGGACCAACGCCGATCACAAGAAGCTCAACCGTGTCGCGGCCCAGCTTCCGCTGTGGGCCGTGTCGAGCGGCGCGCCGGGCTCCAACCTGCTTCGCGGCGACGGCGTCGTGCTGTCGCAGCGGCTCACCGACGGGAACTACCGCGTCCGCTTCGTGCGCGACGTGAGCCAGTGCACGTGGTCCGGCACGCCGGCCACCGACGGCGCGAGCCTGCCCGACGCGTTCAGCGTCCGGATCGCGCTCGACATCACCGAGCCCACGAAGAGCCAGCTCATCGTGCGCACGAACGACGCCGCCGGGAACCCGAAGGACTCGGGCTTCCACGTCCAGGTGTTCTGCTGATCGATGCGCGGCGGTCCCGTGAGGGACCGCCGCGGATCCCACACGCCCCGGCCCCAGGGCCGCCTAGGCCCCCAGGGCCGCCTCCGCCAGGATCCGCTCGACCACCTCGTCGAACCCGAGCCCGGCGGCCTCCGCCGCCTTCGGCAGCAGCGACGTGTCGGTCATCCCCGGGATGGGGTTGATCTCGAGCACCCAGAGCCGGTCGTCGGGGTCCAGGATCATGTCGACGCGGCTCACGCCCCGGCAGCCGAGCGCCCGGTAGCAGGCGATCGCCAGGCGCGCGGCCTCCTGGGAGATCTGGTCCGGCAGGCGGGCGGGGGCCTCGAAGTCGGTCAGGCCCGGCGTGTAGCGGGCCTCGAAGTCGTAGAACTCGCGCTCGCGCGGGATCGCCTCCACCACCGGTAGCGCCCACGGGTCGGCGGTGCCGAGCACGGAGATCGCCAGCTCGCGCCCCGGGACGAACCGCTCCAGCAGCACGCGGTCGTCGTACGACAGGGCGCTCATCAGGGCTGCCGGGATGTCGCCCGGCTCGTGGGCGACGCTGATGCCCAGCGCCGAGCCCTGCTTCGCCGGCTTCACCACCAGCGGCAGCCCCAGGCGCTCGCGGATGTCGGGGATCGCCTCGCCGGCGCCGAGCTCGCGGAACGCGTCCTGGCTGAACGCGTAGGACGGCGGCGTGTCGATGCCCGCCGCGGCGAAGTGCGCCTTGGCCACCACCTTGTCGGTGGCCCGCTCGCACGCCAGCACGCCGGGGCCGGTGTACGGGATCTCCAGGATCTCGAGCAGCTCCTGGACGGTGCCGTCCTCGCCGCCCTTGCCGTGCAGCGCGATGAACGCGGCGTCGGGGCGCTCGGTGCGCAGCGTGCGCACCAGGTGCTGGTCGACGTCGATCTCCAGGACGTCGTGCCCCATCCGGCGCAGCGCCGCCTCGGCGTTGAGGCCGGAGCGCAGGGACACCTCGCGCTCCAGGGAGCGCCCGCCCTTCAGGACCGCGACCCTCACGACCCGCCCAGGGCCCGGTGGAGCTCGGTCATCTCCGTCACGGCCAGCCCGAGGCGGCGGACGCCCTCGCTGATGGTCGCCTCGGGGACGCCGGAGAAGTTGAGGCGCATGGAGTTGCCGCCACGGCCGTCGAGGTACGCGCCACGGCCGGGCACGAACGCCACCTCGTGGCGCTCGATGGCGGCCGCCGCGAGGTTGGTGGTGTCGATGTAGTCGGGCAGCGTCGCCCACACGAACAGCCCGCCGTTCGGCCGCGTCCACGTGGCCTCCGGGGGCATCTCCTCCTCCAGGGCGCGCAGCAGCGCGTCGCGGCGCAGGCGGTAGATGCCGTTGAGGCGGGCGACGTAGTCGCGCCAGTCGTGGCGCTTCAGGTACTCGATCACGAAGCGCTGCGTGACGGTGGAGCTGCAGAGGTCGGCGGCCTGCTTGCCCAGGTTCATCTTCCGCAGCACCGCCGCGGGCGCCGCGACCCAGCCGACCCGGGTGCCCGGGGCCAGGATCTTCGAGAACGTGGAGAGGTAGATCACCCAGCCCTGGCCGGCGTCCAGCTCCCACAGGGTGGGCAGGGGCTCGCCGTCGAACCGGATCTGGCCGTAGGGGTTGTCCTCCACGATCAGCAGCTCGCGGTCGTGGGCGATCTCGATGAGCCGCTCCCGGCGCTCGAGCGACATCGTGACGCCGGCCGGGTTGTGGAAGTTGGGGATCGTGTAGAGCAGCTTCGGGGGCCGGCCCTCCGCGGCGAGGCGGTCGAGCGCCTCCTCCACCAGGTCGACCCGCAGCCCGTCGTCGTCCATCGGGACGTGCTCCACGCGGGCCTCGTAGGTGGTGAAGCACGGGACGGCCCCGGGGTAGGTGGGGCCCTCCGCCAGGACGGTGTCGCCCGGGTTCACGAAGGTGCGGATCGACAGGTCGATCGCCTGCTGCCCGCCGCTCGTGACCATGATGTCCTCGACGCCGGCGTGCGCCCCCTCGTGGGCCATGATGTCCACGATCAGCTCGCGCAGCTCCGTCAGCCCCTCGGTGGGCCCGTACTGGAGCGCCGCCGCCAGGTGGTCGCGCGCCACGACCTCCACCACCTCGTCGAAGATCTCGCGCTCGAAGGCCTCGGTGTTGGGGAAGCCGCCCGCCAGCGAGATGATCTCCGGTCGCCCGGCCATCGACATGAGGTCGCGCATCACCGACGACACGATCCCGGCGGCACGGGATGCGAAGCGGCTGTCGTAGCGCGCGGCGTCCACCGGGCGCAGGGCGGTCTCGGGCGTCCGCGGACGCGGCGGTGGGATGCGCTGGGACGTGGGGTCCCCCTCGTGGCGATCGGTCGCGATCATGGGGAGTGTAGGCCCTTCCCGCGCCGGATCCGAGTACCCCCTCTGGTACCATCGCGGGCCGTGCGCACCCGTGAAGCCCCGCCCGCGACCGTGCCGGGCGCGCGAGTCCTGCGCGTCCCCAACATCCGGGCTGCGCGGCGCGCGGACTGGAACCAGCTGCTGCGGTTCTGCGTCGTCGGGGCCTCGGGGTACCTGGTCAACCTGGTCGTGTTCTCCCTGCTGGTCCACGCGGCGGAGCTGCACTACATCGCCGCCGCCGTGGGCGCGTTCGTCGTGGCCTGGACCAACAACTTCGTCCTGAACAAGTTCTGGACCTTCCAGCGGCACGAGCTCCCCGCCTCGCAGCAGGCGGCCCGCTACCTCGCGGTGAGCCTGGTCGCGCTGGGGCTGAACCTGATCGTGCTGGAGGTGCTGGTCTCGGCCGGGAGCCCGGAGGTGCCCGCCCAGGCGATCGCCATCGCGGTGGTCATGCCGGTCAACTTCCTGCTGAACCGCCGCTGGTCCTTCCGGTAGCGCGCATGAGGCCACGGGCAGCCGCGCTGCTGGCGGCCCTGGCCCTCGCGGCGCCCGCCGCCTCCGCCTCCGCCGCCGGCTCGGCCCCCGCCCACGCGGTGGAGCCCACCCCCGCCGAGGCCACCGCGGCGGCCGCCGAGCTGGTGGCCGGCGTCGCCGAGCGCGCGTCCGAGATCCGGACGGTGCTGGAGCGGCCGGCGCTGGACCGCAAGGCGAGCCTCACCGACCAGGAGGTCGAGGCCATCGCCGGGAGCTCCCGCGAGCTCCACGATTGGATCGACTCCCGCACCATCGCCCGCACCGCCGTCGAGTACGACCCGGCGAAGCGGCTCCACACCTACTACGCGGTCTCGAAGGACGCGAAGGGCAAGGAGACCGTCGAGGCCCAGGTATTCGTCTCCGACGACAGCGGCGAGATCACCGAGGTGCGCACCGGCCCGCAGGTGGCGTGGATGATGGCCCGCGGCTACGACGGGGCGTTCGGGCGCGCGATCACCCGCCCGGCGATCTGGATCCCCCTGTGCCTGATCTTCGTCCTGGCGATGCTGCCGTTCGCGCAGCCGCGGCGGCTGCTGTCGATGCGCACCCTGGACCTGCTGGTGCTCGTCTCGTTCTCGATCTCGCTGATCTGGTTCAACGACGGCGAGATCTTCACGTCGGTGCCGCTCCAGTACCCGCCGATGGTGTACCTGGCGCTGCGGCTCGCCTGGATCGCGATCGCCCGCACCCGGGCCGCGCGCCCGGTCACCGTGCCCGCCGCCGAGCTCGACGACGTCCGCGAGGAACGGCCCACGCCGCGCCCGCGCCCCTCCTTCGGCGGCTCCGCGCCCACCTGGGTGCTGGTGACGCTGCTCGTGGTGACGCTGGCCCTGCGCTTCGGGCTCAACGCCTTCAACTCGAACGTGATCGACGTCGGCTACGCCGGCGTGATCGGGGCCGACCGCATCGAGCACGGCATCACGCCCTACGGGAACATGCCGCGCGACTGCGGGTCGTGCGACACGTACGGCCCGCTCAACTACATCGTCTACGTCCCGTTCGAGCTCGCCCAGCCGTGGGAGGGCAAGTGGGACGACCTCGGCGCCGCCCACGGCGCCGCGTCGCTGTTCGACATCCTCTGCGTCGCCGGGATGTTCGCGCTGGGGTGGCGCATCGCCGGGCTGCGGCTGGGCATGGGGCTGGCGCTGGCGTGGTCGGCGTTCCCGTTCACCGCGTACGCCCTGGAGACCAACTCCAACGACGGGCTGGTGGCGGCCGCCCTCATCTGGGGCCTCGTGCTGCTGCGACATCCGTTCTGGCGCGGGGCGATGCTGGGGCTGGCGCTGTCGGCGAAGTTCGCCCCCGCCGTGCTGCTGCTGCTGTGGAGCCGCAAGCCCTTCCCGCGCCCCGGGCCGGGCCGCAACCTGCTGCCGTACGCCGCCGGGCTGGCCGGCGCGGCGGTCGCCACCGGCTGGGTCCTGCTGCTCGACGGCACCGACGGCGTGCGCGCGTTCTGGAACCGCACGATCGGCTACCAGCTCGGGCGCGATTCGCCATTCTCGGTGTGGGGGCAGCATCCCGGCTTGCGCCCGGTCCAGATCGCCGTGATGGTGGTCGTCGCGATCGCCGCCCTGGCCGTGCTCCGCTGGCCGCGGCGCCTCGATCTGCTCACCATGACCGCCCTGTCCGGTGCCCTCCTCATCGGGGTCGAGCTGACGCTGACGCACTGGTTCTACCTGTACATCCCGTGGTTCCTGCCGTTCGCGCTGCTCGCCGTGGTGCCCGACTGGCCCCCGCCGCTGCGCCCGCGGCGGCCCGAGCCGGAGCCCGCGCGGGCACCGGCGCACGAGCCCGTCCCGGTGCCCGGATGACGGCGCACCGCTGGACGCTGCCCGCATTCGCGTGCGCCCTGGCCGCCCTGGTGTGGGCCATCCCGCTCCAGATGGGCGTGTACGCGAACTCGGTCATCACCGACATCCCGGTGTACCAGCGCGCCTACGACGCGATCGCGGCGGGCAACGTCCCGTACGCCGACTTCAACCTGGAGTACCCGCCCCTCGCGGCCGGCCTGTTCTGGCTGGCGGGCGCGCTGCCCGGCCCGTACGGGGTGACGTTCTCGGTGCTGATGCTGCTGTGCCTGTGCGCCACCGTGGTCGGGGTGGTCTTCCTGGCCCGGGCGATCGGGCTCGACGGCCGGCGCCAGACGGTGGCCGCGGTGCTCACGGCCGTGAGCCCGCTGCTGATCGGCAACCTGGTGGAGACGCGCTTCGACATGGCGCTCTCCGCGCTCGTGGTCTGGACGCTGTGGGCGGCCGCCACCGAACGCTGGCGCCTCGCCTGGGGCCTGCTGGCCGCCGCGACGCTGCTGAAGCTGGTGCCGCTGGCGCTGATCCCGGTGATGCTGCTGTGGCAGTCCCACCGCGACTCGGCGCGGCGGGCGTGGACCGGCGCGGCGGCGGCCGTGGCCGCGGTGGCGCTGGTCATCGCGCCCTTCGCGATCATGTCGCCGTCGGGGACCTGGGAGATCGCCCGCTACCACCTGGACCGCCCGCTCCAGGTCGAGTCGATCGGCTCGGCCTACCTCCTCGGCCTCCACGCCCTGGCCGACGTTCCGGTCACGATCGAGAACTCCTACGGAAGCCAGGGGCTGGAGGGCACCGGCCCGGCGATCATCGCGGCGATCATGACCGCGGTCCTGATCGTGCTGGTCATCGCGATCGCGTGGAGCCTCTGGGTGGGGCTCCACCGGGCCCGCCACCCCGGCGACGCCCGCCTGTTCGTCGCCGCCGCCGCCGCGACGCTGATCGCGCTGCTGGTGTGCGGCAAGGTCCTCTCGCCCCAGTTCATGGTGTGGCTGCTGCCGGTGGGCTTCGTGGTCGCCGGCCGCTTCGGGCCGGCCACCGCGGTGGCGACGGCGGCCGCGATGCTGCTCACGTTCGCGTACTTCCCCCACCAGTACTGGGACCTGGTCGCGATGCACGACTGGCCCATCGCGCTGCTGGTGCTGCGCGACACGGCGCTGATCGCGCTGCTCGCGGCCGCCTGGCCGCGCCCGAGCATCGCCGGGCGCCCGCTGGGCCGGGTGCTCGGGAGGCAGCGCACGGAGCCGCCACGCGCCGAGAGCGCCGTGTCGGCCCGCTACCTCACCGACTGAGGCCCACCTCGGCGCGGGCCGCCGTGAGGCCCGAGAGCCCGGGCGCCAGGGTGCCCGCCCGGCGCACGAGCCCCCGGGCCCGGTCCGGGTCGGATGGTGCGACCCGGCGCGCGTCGGCCAGCAGGCGCTGCGCGGCGCGGGTCGACCAGCTCCGGACCGCGGCCTGGGAGCGGCGGTAGGGGACCACGCTCCGCATCAGCTCGGCGGCCTCGGCGAAGCGGCCCCCGTTGCCCAGCACGAGCGCGGACTGGTAGCGCGCCTCCACCACGGCGCCCATGTCGGCCGTCGCGCCCGGGGCGGGCGGGCCCTGCTGGCCGAGGCCGGCGATGCCGACGGCGGGGATGGCGAACATCGCCAGGGCGGCGGCGGCCACCGCCACCCGGCGGCGCAGGCGCGGCACCGGCGTGCCCGCGCGAGCGGGCCTGACGCGGAAGACGCCGTCCGGGGCGAGCGACGCCGCGAGGGCGTGATCGTCCGGGGGGCGCCCCGTGCGACCGAAGATGGGCATCATCTCTAGGATCGGTCAAGGGCGCGCGGAGCTTGACCCCCCTCGGACCCGGGCGCCGGGCGCGGCCGGCCAGCAGCGCCCTCGAGGGCGACGCCATACGCGCGGACCACGTCCCGGTGGCTCACCCAGCCGACGACGGCGCCGTCCGAAAGCACGGGGAGCCCCCACGGAGCCTCCGCCAGGCCCCTGATCGCGACCGTCAGGTCGTCGTCCTCGCGGAGCGTCGGCATGTCCGCCGCGAGGCTCCCCGCCGGCGCGGTGCGCCCGCCGGCCAGCGTCCGCTCCGCGTCGAGCCCGGAGACGACGCCCATGTGGCGCCCGCCGGCATCGACGACCGGGACGGCGTCACCGTCCTCGCGGGTCAGCACCTCGAGCACCGCGGCCAGGGGCGCCGTCGCGGCCACCGACGACGGGGCGGGGGCCATCGCATCGGCGACGCAGACGCCCGTCAGCGGCGCCGCGGCCTGGTCGATGTCGATGCCGCGGCGACGGAGCTTCAGGGTGTAGATCGTGTCGCGCGTGATCAGCTCGGCGAGCCCGGCGGCGACCACCACGCCGAGCATCAGCGGCAGCACGATGCCATAGCCGCCCGTCAGCTCGATCATGATCATCACGGCGGTGACCGGAGCCCGGGCCGCGGCGGCGAACACGGCCGCCATGCCGACCACGCCGTACGCCCCGGGCGCGCCGGCGACGCCCGGCACGAGGCCGTGGACGACGTCCCCGTACGCGGTCCCGACCATGGCACCCATGAACAGCGACGGGGCGAAGACACCGCCGGATCCCCCGATCGCCAGCGTCAGGCTGGTGGCGACCATCTTCCCGGCCAGGAGCGCGAGCAGGAACGTGGTGGCGTAGCCCCCGGTCACACCCTTCAGGAGCACCCCGTAGCCGACGCCGTAGAGCTGGGGCATCGCCAGGAGCAGGGCGCCGAGGAGCAGGCCGCCGACCGCGGGCCGCGCCCACTGGGGGCCGCGCCAGATGCGGTCCGCCAGATCCTCCATCCCGTACAGCAGCCGGGTGAAGGACAGGCCGACGACCATGCCGACCACGCCGAGGCAGGCGAACAGCAGGTACTGCCATGGCGAATGGACGTGGAACTCGGGGACGGCGATGACGACCGCGTCGCCGAGCGCGGCGCGCGAGATGGCGTCGGCGGCGACCGCGCTGATCACGACCGTGCCGAAGGAGCCGACCGCCCAGTCGCGCAAGATCACCTCGAGCGCGAAGAACACGCCGGCGATCGGCGCGTTGAACGTCGCGGCGATGCCCCCGGCCGCCCCACACGCCACCAGCAGCCGCAACCGCGACGCGGGCAGGCGGGCCATCTGCCCGAGGGCCGACCCCAGCGCGGCGCCGATCTGGACGATCGGCCCCTCGCGCCCGACCGACCCGCCGGAGCCGATGCACAAGCCCGAGGCGAGTGCCTTCACGAGCGCCACTCGAGGCCGGATGCGCCCCCCGTCGCGCGCGACCGCGAGCATCACCTCGGGCACGCCGTGTCCGCGTGCCTCGGGGGCGAACCGGGAGAGCAGCGGCCCGTACAGCAGGCCACCGACGACCGGGGCCAGCAGCAGGAACCACGGCCCGATCCCGAGGAGCGCGTGGTCGGCCAGGCCCTGCGCGCCGTAGTCCTCGTGACCCGTGAACACGCGGGTCAGACCGAGGACCAGCTCGCGGAACGCGATCGCGCCGAGACCGGCGCCGACGCCCACGGCCAACGCGAGCCCGACCGCCTGGGCCGATCGCCTGGACGGGGCGTCCGCGAACCGGCGGAGGCCGCCGGCCGCACCGGCGGACGGCGTCAGTTCCACCCGAGCGCCCAGTCGGGATCGGGGATCTCGCCGGCCGCGTCGGCGAGCGCGCGCAGGCCGTGCACCACGGCGGCGCGCTGCTCGCCGGGGACCGCCGCCAGCAGCCGGGCGATGCCGTCGCGGC
Source organism: Thermoleophilia bacterium (assembly GCA_050250915.1). GTDB lineage: Bacteria > Actinomycetota > Thermoleophilia > Miltoncostaeales > Miltoncostaeaceae > Miltoncostaea. Next base: position 25,374 of record JBFWNT010000001.1, on the reverse strand, counting down.
GCCGGCGCGTGACCTCGTCGACGAGTCCGACCCCGGCGTCGCTCAGGCTGATCCGGACCTCGCGGCGCCGCCCGGGCGGGCGGCGGCGGTGGATGAGCCCCTTGCCGTACAGCCGGTCGCACACTCGCGTCGCCGTCGAAGGGTTCACCCCGAGCGCCTCGGCGAGGTCGGCGACCCGCTGGGGTCCGCGCGCGGCGATGAGGACGAGCACCCGGTACTGGGGCAGGCTCACGTCCTGCCGCTCCGCGGCGGCGAGCGACTCGGCGGCCACCGCCACCAGGACGCGGCTGGCTGTCAGGACCGCATCGACGACCTCGTCCGGGGTGACGTCCTCCGGCTTGTCGTGCATCGTGCAATCATTGCACGATGCATTCGCTGGCGGAGCGACGGCAGGCACGCGCGGCGGGCTCGGGCCCACCCCGCGGGCCCCGCCCCCCGGGTCAGCCCTCCACGGAGAAGGTGCGGATCGCCGTCGCGCGGCCGTCCGGCCCGGCGTCCACGACCGCCCCCTGCACCAGCACGCCCCCGTCGGCGGGCTCGAAGCGGCCCGGCGAGCCCGTGATGAAGCGGCGCAGGATCGTCTCGGTGCGGACGCCGATCACCGCGTCGTGCGGGCCGGTCATCCCCAGGTCGGTGAGGTAGGCGGTCCCGTCCTTCAGCACCCGCGCATCGGCGGTCTGGACGTGGGTGTGGGTGCCGACCACCGCGGTCACCCGGCCGTCGAGGTGGTGGCCCAGGGCGATCTTCTCGCTGGTGGCCTCCGCGTGGATGTCGACCAGCACCACGTCGGACCCCCGCCGCGCCTCGGCCACCAGGTCGTCGATGATCGCGAACGGCGAGTGCGCGGCGGTCATGAACACCGACCCCATGATGCTGATCACGCTCACGGGCCCCGCGGCCGTCTCGACGGTGGTCACCCCCCGCCCCGGCGCCTTCGCCGCGATGTTCGCCGGCCGCAGCATCCGCGGCTCGGCCTCCAGCATCGGGAGGATCTCCGGCTTCTGGAGGGTGTGGTTGCCGCCGGTCAGCACGTCGACGCCGGCCTCCAGCAGCTCGGTGGCCTGCCGGGGCGAGGTGCCCGCACCGCCGGCGGCGTTCTCGCAGTTGACCACCACCACGTCCGGCTGGTGCTCCTCGCGGAGCCCGGGCAGGCGCGCGAGCAGGGCCCGCATGCCGACACCGCCGACCACGTCGCCGACGAGCATCGCTCGCATCAGATGCCCGGCATCAGAGGATCAGCGCCGCCTCCGTGCGCACCAGCGAGAGGTCGACGTGGTTCCCGGCGTCGGCCGTGAACCGCGAGATCTCCTGCCGGGCCACGCCGGAGAAGTCCCGGACCCGCCCGAGCTCGGTCACCCCCGCCCGGACCGGGGTCCCGACGCTCGGCCGCAGGCCGTCGGGGAGCTCGTCGAGGTGGTTCACGCGGAGCACCAGGCCGGACGCGGCGACGGACGGCGTGATCGTGACCTCGTACCCCTCGACCTTCCCGAAGAGCATGTAGTCGCTGACGCTCGCGATGACCCCGTCCACCGGCGAGTACACGGTGGTCCCGGCGGGCGCGCCCACGTCCAGGCCGGCGGTCGCGGGCCCGGCCCGTCCGTCGCGCGGGGCCTGGTGGATGCGGACGCCACCGGTCGCGTCCATCTCCACGCCGGAGGCGTCGTCGATCGGGTGGAACGCCATCGCCGTGACGCGCTCGGGGTCCACCGGGATGTGCACCTGCACGCCCTCGGCCCGCGCGATCACCAACTCCGGCGGGCGGGCGCCGGAACCGAGCTCGGGGGACGGCACGGGCGACGCGAGCGGGCCGTCCGCGCTCGACTGGTCGCCGCCCATCACGCCCAGCACGACCGCGAGCACGGCGACGATCACGACCGGGATGGCCGCGGACACGAGGGCACGACGATCGCGCCGTAGAGTCGTCCGCCGCCGGGCGGAGCGCCGGTCGGCGAGCTGCTCCCGGGTCAGGGGGGGCATGGGGCCAATGTAGCGGAGGCCCATGCCCGCGAACACGGGCGGAGTGCCCTTGCGCGACTATGATCGGCCGCGATGAGCACAGCCACCACCCCGGTGCTCGTCGCGCGCGCCCTGACGCGCGGATACCGGGGCGTCCGGGCGCTCGAGGGCGTCGACCTGGACCTGGCGGCGGGTGAGGCGGTGGCGCTGCTCGGCCCGAACGGCGCCGGCAAGACGACCCTGCTGACCATCCTGGCGGGCGTGGCCCGCAGCGACGGCGGCACCGTGACGTGGGCCGAGGGCGCCCGCCCGCGCGTGGGCTGGGTGCCGCAGCGGCCGGCGCTCTACCCCCGGCTCTCCGTCCGCGAGAACCTGCGGCTGTTCGCGGCGCTGGAGCGGGCGCCCGACCCCGATGCGCTGGCCGGCGAGCTGATCGACCGCGCCGACCTGGGGGAGTACGCCGACCGGGGCGCCGCGCAGCTCTCCACCGGCACGCTCCAGCGGCTGAACCTGGCGATCGCCCTCGCCGGCCGGCCGAGCGTGCTGCTGCTGGACGAGCCCACGGCCACCCTGAGCCCCGACCAGCGCCTGCGGCTGTGGGCCTGGCTGGACGAGCTGCGGGGGGGCGGGATGGCCCTGATGTTCTCCACCCAGTCGGTGGACGAGGCCGTGCGCCGCGGCGACCGTCTGCTGGTGCTCGCCGGCGGGCGCGTGCTATTCGCCGGGACGGCCGCCGAGATGACCGCCGCCCACGGCGGCGGCGACCCCGGAGCGGCGGCGGCCGAGCGGGCCTTCATGGACCTGGTGTCCGGGCGAGGGGAGGGCGACGCCCGGTGAGGGCGGCCCTCCTGCTCCTCCGCAAGGACGCCCTGCTGCTGCGCCGCTCCCCGGCGCTGGTGCTGGTGCTCATCGTCTATCCCATCCTCGTCGCGCTGCTGGTGGCGCTGGCGCTCCAGAGCGACGAGCGCCGCCCGGACGTGGCGGTGGTGAACCTGGACACGTCCGGGCGGACGGTCGACGTGGCCGGCAACCGCCTCTCGATCGACGACTACATCGCGCGGCTGTCGGAGGACGTCGACGTGCACCGCCTGGACGCCGCCCAGGCGAAGGACGCCCTCGACGCCGGGCGCGTCAGCGCCGTGCTCACGATCCCGGAGGGCTTCATCGCCGACCTCCAGTCCGGCGTGCGCCAGCCGGCGCTCCGGCTCTCGACGAGCCGCCGCTCGCCGATCGAGGCCGACGCGATCAATCGCCGCCTCGAGGCGGCCGTCTACCGCCTGAACCAGCGTCTGGCCACCGGATACGTCGAGCAGGTGCTCCAGCTCGTGGACCTGGTGACCAACGGCGGCGAGATCGGCATCTTCGGCCGCACGGGCGACGCCCTGGGCCTGAAGCGCAGCCGCACCCTGGTGACCGACCTCCAGGCGCAGCTGCGCGCCGGCGGCGACGACACGACGGCGACGAAGCTCGAGCCGCTGGTCAACTTCATCGACGAGACGCAGCGCAACCTGGACCTGGCCAAGCCGGCCGCCAACGCGATCCGGGCCCCGATCGTGCTCGACGTGACCGAGGGCGCCGCCGGGCGCGAGCCCCTGTCGGCGTTCGGGTTCGCGGGCGCGCTGCTGGTGAGCCTGGGCCTCGCCGGGACGCTCCTGGCCGCGGCGGCCATGTCGTCGGAGCGCGAGGACGGCGCCCTGGTGCGCCTGCGCCGCGGCCTCATCTCGGCGGGCGCGCTGGTGATGGAGAAGATGGCGTTCACGGCGGTCGCGTGCACGGTGGTGGGGCTCGCGCTGCTCGGCGGCGTCGCCCTGTTCACCGACCTGGCGGTGGGCCGCTGGGCCCTGTGGGTGGGGGTGCTGCTGCTGGCGGGGCTGGCCTTCGCGTCGTTCGGCGTGCTGGCGGGCGCCCTGGCGCGCGAGACCCGTAGCGCGCTGCTGATCGCGCTGATGGTGGCCCTGCCGCTGATGGTCCTCGGCCTCGTCCCGGGCTCGGGGGTGGGGAACGCGATCTCGCAGATCGTCCCGTTCGGCCCCGCGTTCGACGCGTTCCAGACCCTGCTGGTGGAGCCGTCGATCGACGCCGGCGACCTGCTCCGCACCCTCGGGCAGCTCGCCCTGATCGCCGCGGTGCTGGCGACGGGGGCGGCGGTCGCCGTGCGGCGCCGCCCCGCGGTCTAGGGGCTCGCGAGCAGCCGGGGCCGCACCGTCAGCGCCTCCGCCAGGCGCCGCCGGTACTCCCCGGGCGGGAGCCCGACCGCCCCGAACCGGCGGGTGTGCGGGGACGTCATCTGGATGTCCCACAGCGCGAAGCCCGCGTCCGCGAGCAGCCGCGCCGCCCCCACCAGCGCCGCGTTCCCGGCGTCGGGCGCCCGGTGGAACATCGTCTCGGACGTGAAGAGGCCGCCGAGCGCGACGCCGAAGAGGCCCCCGGCCAGCCGGTCGCCGTCCCACGCCTCCACGCTGTGCGCCCACCCGGCACGGTGCAGGCGCACGTAGGCCGCCACCAGCCGGGGCGTGAGCCACACCCCGCCCAGCCGGCGCCCCGCGCAGGCCGCGGCCACCTCGTCGAACGCCGCGTCCACCCGGATGGCGTAGGGGCGGGCCCGCAGCGCCCGCGCCACGGAGGGCGGCACCCGGAACCCCTCGATCGGCATCACCCCGCGCGGGTCGCAGGTGTAGACGCCGACGGCGCCCCGGGCGCCCACGTCGTCCATCGGGAACCCGCCCTCGGCGTACGCGGCGAGGAGGGCCTCCGGCGCGAGGGAGGGGTGGTCCACGCCGGGCAACGGGCCTAGGGCACCCAGGTGTCCCCGGACGGGGTGATCACGAGCTCGTGGGTCCAGCCGCGCGGGGTCTGGGACGTCAGGTAGGCGACGGCCGCCGCCACGTCCTCCGCGGTGAGCGAGTCCTCCGGCGGGCGACCCGCCATGGGGTTGCGGTCGGTCTGGATGATCCCGTCCGCGACCAGCAGCGCCACGTGCACGCCCTGCGCCCGCAGCTCCTGGGCCAGCGCGTGCGTCAGTGCGCGGGCGGCGAACTGGGCGGCCGCCCACGGGCCCCGGCCCGGCATCGCCCGGCGCGCCGAGCCGCCCGAGATCTGAACGATCGTCCCCGTCCGATTGCGCGCCATCGCCGCCCCCGCGCCGCGCAGGATCGCCCACGCCGCCGGCAGGAACCCGGCCATCCAGGAGTCGAGCCGGTCGGATGGCGCCTCCGCGATCGGGCCGCCGCCGAACGAGTGGTCGCGGGGCACCGACGTGGTCGCGTTGACCACCAGGTCGAGACCGCCGAGATCCCGCTCGGCGCGGGCCATCGCCTCGGCCACCACGTCGTGGTCGCCGGCGTCGCCCCGCACGGGGACCACGTCCGGGTGGGCCGCGCGCAGCGCGTCGAGGGTGTCGTCGCTGCGCGCCACCGCCACCGCCCGCCAGCCCGCGGCGAGCCGGTCGGCCACGACGGCGCGCCCGACGTTGCGGGCGCCGAACACGACGAGGACGGGTGGCCGGCTCACACGGGCAGTCTGACAACCCGGGCCGCGGGACCCCCTGCGGTAGACTCCGAGGGGTGATCGAGGGCACCCCCACCACCGCCGAGGCGCGCTTCCCGCAGGTGCGGATGCGGCGCCTGCGGAGCGGCGCGACGATCCGCCGGATGGTCCGCGAGACCCGGCTCTCGCCCGACCGGCTGGTGCTGCCGCTGTTCGCCATCGCCGGGCGCGACGCCAGCGTGCCGATCGACTCCCTGCCCGGCCACGCCCGCCTGTCGCCCGACCTGCTGGCCGCCACCGCCCGCCGCGCCTGGGGCCTCGGCGTCCCGTCGGTGCTGCTGTTCGGCGTGACCGACCAGAAGGACGCCGTCGGCAGCGCCGCCTACGAGGCCGGCGGGGTGGTCCAGACCGCGATCGCGGCGATCAAGGACGCGGTCCCCGAGATGCTCGTCGTCACCGACGTGTGCCTCTGCGGCTACACCGACCACGGGCACTGCGGCGTCCTGGCCGACGGCACGGTCCACAACGACCTGAGCCTGGAGCTGCTGGCGCGCACCGCGATCAGCCACGCCGAGGCCGGCGCCGACGTCGTGGCGCCCAGCGACATGATGGACGGGCGCGTGGGCGCCATCCGCGCCGGGCTCGACGCCGAGGGTCACGAGGACACCGCGATCATGGCCTACTCGGCCAAGTACGCCTCCGCGTTCTACGGCCCGTTCCGCGACGCCGCGGGCTCGGCCCCGGGCTTCGGGGACCGCCGCGGGTACCAGATGGACCCCGCCAACGGCCGCGAGGCGGTGCGCGAGACGCTGCTCGACGTGGCCGAGGGCGCGGACATGGTCATGGTGAAGCCCGCCGCCGCCTACCTCGACGTCATCGCCGGCGTCCGCGCCGCCACGTCCCTGCCACTGGCCGCGTACCACGTGAGCGGGGAGTACGCGATGCTGAAGGCGGCCGCCGAGCGCGGCTGGCTCGACGAGCGCCAGGCCGCCACCGAGGTGCTCACCGGCATCGCCCGCGCCGGCGCCGACCTGCTGATCACCTACTTCGCCGAGGACGCGGCCCGCTGGATCGCCGAGGAGGGCACATGAGCACCACCACCCCGGAGCGGGTCCACCACAAGCCCGACGAGGCCGACCGCGAGCTGCTCAACCAGCTCCAGGCCGGCCTGGCGTTCGTGCGCGAGCCGTTCGCCGAGATCGGATCCCGGATCGGGATGGACGAGGAGGAGGTGCTGCGGCGCCTCGACCTGCTGAAGCGCGCCGAGATCGTGCGCCAGCTCTCCGCCATCTTCGACACCCGCGCGCTCGGCTACGTGAGCAGCCTGGTCGCCGCCCGCTACGCGGACGACGCTCTCTTCGAGGGTGCCGCCATCGTCGGCGGCCACCCGGGCGTGAGCCACAACTACCGCCGCACCCACGCGTTCAACCTCTGGTACACGCTGGCGGTCGAGCCCGACTCGGCGTTCGGGCTCGAGGAGACGATGCAGCGGCTCCACGAGGCGAGCGGCGCCGAGTCCACGCGGCTGCTGCCGACGCTGAAGCTCTACAAGATCAACGTCCAGCTGGACATGACCGGCACGCGTAAGGCCGACGAGAAGTCGGAGACGCCCAAGCCGCCGCCCACCCGCGGCGACGGGGTGCTCCCCACCGACGCCGACAAGCGCATGATCGAGATCCTCCAGCGCGACCTGCCCGTCACCTCGCGGCCGTTCGACGCCTGGGCCGCCGACGCCGGCGTGACGCCGGACGAGCTGCTCGACGCCTGCCAGACCTTCGTCGACCGCTCCTACATGCGCCGCTTCGCCGCGGTGCTCAACCACCGCAAGGCGGGCTTCGGCGCCAACGGCATGGCCGTGTGGAAGGTGCCGGAGGAGGAGCTCGACGACCTGGGCCCCCGCATGGCCGCGTTCTCGGCCGTGTCGCACTGCTACAAGCGCCCGACCTACCCGGACTGGCCGTACAGCATCTTCACGATGGTGCACGCCCGCTCCAAGGAGGCCTGCGAGGAGGCGATCGCCGCCATCGCCGAGGACACCGGGATCACCGACCCGGACCGGCGGGCGGTCCTGTACTCCACGCTCGAGTTCAAGAAGATCCGGCTCATGTACTTCACGCCGGAGTACCGCGAGTGGGAGGACCTCGCGCAGGCCGGGGCCCCCCTCCCGCGGTGGCGCCGCAGCTGACGGAGGACGGCGCGACCCGCAGCGCCGAGCTCTTCGACCGGGCGCGGCGGGTCCTGGTGGGCGGGGTCAACTCGCCCGTGCGGGCGATGCGCGCCATCGGGCGCGACCCCCTGTTCATCGCGCGGGCCGAGGGCCCGTACGTGTGGGACGCCGACGGCGCCCGCTACGTCGACCTCCTGTCCACCTGGGGCCCGGCGATCCTGGGCCACACCCCGCCGGCGGTCGTGCGGGCGCTGGAGGCCGCGATCCCGCTCGGAACCTCCTACGGGGCGCCCACCGAGCGCGAGGTCGTCTTCGCCGAGGCGGTCTGCGACGCGGTGCCGTCGGTCGAGCGGCTGCGGATGACCTCGTCGGGCAGCGAGGCGGTGATGGGCGCGCTGCGCCTGGCCCGCGCCGCCACCGGCCGCGACGTGATCGTGAAGGTCGCCGGCGGCTACCACGGGGCGATCGACGGGCTGCTGGCCGAGGCCGGCAGCGGCCTCACCACCCTCGGCGTGCCGTCCAGCCCCGGCGTGACCGCCGCGACGACCGCCGCCACGCGCATCGTCCCCTACAACGACCCCGGCGCCGCGGCCCACGCCCTGGAGGGAGCCGCGGCGATGATCGTGGAGCCGGTGGCGGGGAACATGGGCGTGGTCCCGCCCGCCGACGGCTACCTCCCGGCGCTGCGCGAGGCGTGCGACCGCACCGGCGCCCTCCTGATCCTGGACGAGGTCATCACCGGCTTCCGCGTGGCGCGCGGTGGCGCCCAGGAGCGCTACGGCGTCCGCGCCGACATCACGTGCTTCGGGAAGATCATCGGCGGCGGCCTGCCGGTGGGGGCGTTCGGCGGCCGCGCCGACGTGATGCGCGAACTGGCGCCCGAGGGCCCCTGCTACCAGGCGGGGACGCTCTCGGGGAACCCTCTCGCGACGGCGGCGGGCCTGGCCGTGCTCGGCGAGCTGGCGGCCCCCGGGACCTACGACCGCCTGGAGGAGCTCGGCGCCGCGCTCCAGGCCGCGGTGGTGGACAGCGGCCTGCCCGTGACGGTGAATCGCGTGGGGTCGATGCTCACCCCGTTCTTCCAGGAGGGGCCGGTGCGCAGCTACGCCGACGCGACCGCGAGCGACACGGGCGCCTACGGGCGGCTGGCGCGCGCGCTGCTGGCCGAGGGCGTGTACCCCCCGCCCTCCCAGTTCGAGGCGTGGTTCGTGGGCCTCACGCACGACGACGCCGCGATGGGCGCCATCCGCGACGCGCTGTCCCGGGCCGCGGCGGCGGCGTGAGGGCGGTGCTCGCCGACGAGGTCGCGCTTGCCGGCGAGCTGATCGAGCCGGAGGCCCCCCCGCTGCTGGCGCCGCTGGTCACGCCGCCGCTGGCGCCGGACGAGGCGATCGGCCTGGACCTGATCCTCGAGGGCTTCCTGCTGCACCACGGACGGCCGCGCCACGTGGCCCCCGCCGCGCCGGGGCGGGAGGTGCTGGCGGGCGACTATTGCTACGCCCACGGCCTCGTCCGCATCGCGGCGGCGGGGGACCTGTTCGTGGTCTCCGCCCTCGCCGACCTGATCGCGCTGGGCGCGGGCATCGTGGCCGCGGGCGAGCGGGACGGCCTGGTCCCGCTCTGGCGCGCCACCACGTGGGCCATCGCCGCCCGCGGCGGGCCGGGCGCCGACGCGATCGAGCAGCGGTTCCGGGCCGCCCAGGACGCGCTCCGCTCGGGCGCCGGCCACGCGCCGCTCGACGCGCTCGCCGCGGGCCTGCCCCCGACCCCCGGCCTGGAGGAGGCGCTGACGTGAGCGTGCGGGACCTGCGGGAGTGGATCCGTGAGCTCGAGAAGGCGGGCGAGCTGGTGCGCGTGCGCGCCGAGGTCGACCCGCACCTCGAGATCACCGAGGTGGCCGACCGCGCGATGAAGTCGCCGGGCGGGGGGCCCGCCCTGCTGTTCGAGAACGTGCGGGGCAGCCGCCTGCCGGTTCTCATCAACCAGTTCGGCTCGGAGCGCCGCATCTGCATGGCGCTCGGCACCGACTCGCTCGACGCGCTGGCCGGGAGGATCGGCGCGATGATGGAGCTCCAGCCGCCCCAGGGGATACTCGAGAAGGTCAAGGCCCTGGGGAAGTTGCGCGAGCTGGCGTCCTTCTCGGCCAGGACGGTGAAGGAGGCGCCCTGCCAGGAGGTCTGGCTCGACGAGCCCGACCTGGACCTGCTGCCGATCCTCACCTGCTGGCCGGACGACGGCGGGCCCTTCGTCACGCTGCCGCTCGTCTTCAGCCGCGACCCGGTCACCAGCGCGCGCAACTGCGGCATGTACCGGATCCAGAAGCTCGACCGGCGCACGGCGATGATGCACTGGCAGATCCACAAGGACGGCGCCGCCCACCTGCGCGACTCCCGCGGCCGCGTGCCGGTGGCCGTCGCGATCGGCACCCACCCCGCCACCACGTACTCGGCCACCGCTCCGCTGCCCCCGGGCATCGACGAGATGATCTTCGCCGGGTTCCTGCGCGGCCGCAGCGTCGAGATGGTCCGCTGCCGCACCGTCGACCTGGAGGTGCCCGCCGAGTCGGAGGTGGTCCTGGAGGGCTACGTCGACGCCACCGACCTGCGGCCGGAGGGCCCGTTCGGCGATCACACGGGCTTCTACACGCCGGTCGACGACTACCCGACGTTCCACGTCACCGGCATGTCGATGCGCCGGGACGCCGTCTACAGCACCACCATCGTCGGCGTGCCCCCGATGGAGGACTTCTGGCTGGGGAAGGCCACCGAGCGCCTCTTCCTGCCCATCCTGAAGATGACGCTGCCGGACCTGGTGGACATGAACCTCCCGCTGGAGGGCGTGTTCCACAACTGCGCGATCGTCTCCGTGAAGAAGCGCTACCCCGGCCACGCGAAGAAGCTGATGTCCGCCGTCTGGGGGCTCGGGCTGCTGTCGCTGAGCCGCTGCGTGGTCGTGGTGGACCACGACGTGGACGTCCAGGACCTCTCCGCCGTCGCCTTCCAGGCGTTCTCGAACGTCGACGCCGGCCGCGACATGCTGGTGGTCGAGGGCCCCGTCGACGCGCTCGACCACGCGGCGCCCTACTTCGCCTACGGCGCGAAGGTGGGCTTCGACGCGACGCGCAAGTGGGAGGGCGAGGGCGTGGTGCGGCCCTGGCCCGACGGCATCCGGATGAGCGACGAGGTCCGAGCCCTCGTGGACCGGCGCTGGACCGAGTACGGGATCGGAGAGACCACTCACAAAGGGACGTCCATCCCCCGTCGACGTCGTTGAATCTGACCCCTCCGTCGGGTTGAATCCCGGCGGCTGGGGGTCCGCTCGTACGATCGGCAGGAGGTCGGGTTGGCAGAGAGCCAGGGTGACGGCGCGAACGGCGGTGCACAGGGGGGCCAGTACCAGGGTCCCGTCGCGCACGAGCCCGAGCACGTCCACGACCACTCCGACGACCCCGCCTTCGTCACCCGCACCCGGTTCCTGACCGGCGTCGCGCTGGTCACGGGCGGCGTGATGACGGCCGCCATCCTCGTGCCCGCCATCGGCTTCGCCGTGGCCGACTCGCTCAAGGAAGAGGACTGGGAGTGGGTCGACATCGGCCCGCTGGGGGACTTCCCCGACGGCCAGACGACCTCGATCGCCGTCAGCGGCCCCGACCCGGAGGCCGACCGCCGGGCGTACATCCGCCACAAGGACGACGCGATCATCGCGATCTGGAACCGCTGCGCCCACCTCGGGTGCCCGGTCGCCTACTCCGCCGGCGGCGACGTCTACGCATGCCCCTGCCACGGCGGCGCCTACAACTCGCTGGGCCTGGTCACCTCCGGCCCGCCGCCGCGCCCGATGGACCGCTTCGACGTGAAGGTCACGTCCGCCGACGGCTCGAAGGACCTCGCCGCGCAGGAGATCCCCAAGGACGGATGCCCCACCAAGGGCCTCCCCGCCGACGCCCGCCTGCTCCTCGGCCGGCCGTTCTCGATCGACGAGGACCAGAACCCGTACGAGCTGCACGGCCCGGGTGAGCCCGTGACCGGTGTGCTCGCGAACCTCTACCCCTTCTAGGGAGGCGGCGCGGATGGCCACCACCGACATCGGACCCAAGAATCCCGCCGTCAAGGCGGGCGAGGCGGCGATCGACTACGTCGACGACCGCACGGGTGCCACGACGGGGTTCAAGTGGTTCATGTTCCGGAACGTCCCGGCGGAGACGAGCTGGTTCCAGACGCTCGGCTTCACCGCGATGGCGCTGTTCGGCATGCAGGCCGTCACCGGGATCATCCTGGCGATGTACTACCAGCCGTCGCCCAGCACCGCGTACCAGAGCATCGACGCCATCACGCACGACGTGACGTGGGGCTGGCTCGTCCGCGGCATGCACAAGTGGGGCGCCAGCGCGATGATCGTGGTGGTCTTCCTCCACCTCGGACGCGTCTTCTTCTTCGGGTCGTACAAGTACCCGCGCGAGCTGACGTGGGTGACCGGCGCCATCCTGCTGATCATGACCATGTTCATGGGCCTGACCGGCTACCTGCTGGTCTGGGACCAGAAGGCCTACTGGGCCACGGTCGTCGCCGTGAACATCACCGCCAGCGCCCCGATCATCGGCCCGTACATCGCCGACATCCTCCGCGCCGGCCCCGAATTCGGACCGGATACGTTGTCCCGGTTCTATTCGATCCACATGCTCGTGATACCGGGCGGTATCGCCACCTTCATCGGCCTGCACCTGTTCCTGATCACCAAGCTGGGCATCGCCGAGCCCCCGCACAGCCACCGCCGCCAGGCGGTGGAGCGGGCGGAGGATGACGCCCGGCGGACGGCGGAGCGCGAGCGCCTGCCGTACGGCCGGCGTGAGGTCCCCGCGACGGCCCCCGCGCCGGTCGCGGCCCCGACGACGCAGATGAAGGCCGAGGAGCGTTCGTGAACCGCGGACAGCAGGCGTACTACAAGCGGGACTACGCCCAGGCGAAGGCCGAGGGGAAGCCGTTCTTCCCCTACGCGGTCTACAAGGACCTGCTGATCGCGTCGCTCGCGATCGGCATCGTGATCCTCCTGGCGTGCTGGCACCGGGTCGAGGTGGGCGAGCCGGTCAACCCGGCGAGCACCGACTTCGTGCCGCGGCCCGAGTGGTACTTCTTCTTCCTCTTCGAGCTGCTGAAGATCTTCAAGGGCCAGAACGCCCTGACGCCGGTCATCATGGCGACGTTCATCATCCCGAACATCCTGATGGCCCTGCTGATCCTGACCCCGTTCATCGACCGGGGGCCGGAGCGGCGGATCCAGCGGCGGCCGATCGCCCTGTTCTCGGGCATCGCCGTGATCCTCTTCCTCTCGTACATGACCTACGAGGGCGCGAACTCCAACGAGGGCGTCGGGGCCGGCGGCCTCAACCTGACCGGCCTGGACGCCTCCGCGACCGCGGGTGAGGCGCTCTTCCTGGCCAACGGGTGCACCGCGTGCCACAACATCAACGGGGTCGGGGCGCCCGGACCGGGACCGAACCTGACGAACGAGGGCACCAAGGGCCATCCGCCGGAGTTCTACGAGGGCTTCCTGAAGGACCCGCCGGGGAACGTCATGCCGAACTTCACGACGTTCACGCCCCAGCAGTACCAGGACCTGGGGACCTTCCTCAGCGGCCTCGGCACCAAGTACACGGCGAAGTAGGCGCGACGGCGGCGGGGTCCCCCACGGGGCCCCGCTACCATCGGTGAGGTGATGCGCGTATTCCTCGGGGTCACGGGCGCGAGCGGCGCGATCTACGCCGGCCGCGCCCTCCGTGCCCTCACCGACGCCGGGTGCGACGTGGGGCTGTGCGTGTCCGGCTCCGGCGCCCACGTCATCAGCCACGAGATCCTGGAGGCGGGGACCCGCCCGCCCGACGACCCCACCATGGTCGTCAACGCGTTCGTCGAGCGCTTCGCCACGGGGCGCGGGTCGGTGACCGTGCTGGGGCTCAACGACATGACGGCCCCGTTCGCGTCGGGCTCGTCGCTGGCGCCCGCCGCGCTCATCGCACCGTGCTCGGGGGCGTCGCTGGCGTGCATCGCCCACGGCACCGCCCGCAACCTGATCCACCGCTGCGCGGACGTGATGCTGAAGGAGCGGCGGCGGCTGGTGCTGATGCCGCGCGAGACGCCCCTGAGCCTGATCCACCTGGAGAACATGGCGGCCGTCACCCGGGCCGGCGCGGTGGTGATGCCGGCGATGCCCGGCTTCTACACCCTGCCGCGCAGCGTGGACGACCTGGTCGACTTCATGGTCGCCAAGGCGCTCGACCACCTGGGCGTGGAGCACCGCCTCCTGGCGCGCTGGGGCGAGGAGCGCGACCGGGCGGCCTCCGGGTGAGCGTCGCCGGCCGCCTGCCCGCCGGCGAGGTGCGGGCGATGTTCGACCGGATCGCCCCGCGCTACGACCTGCTGAACCGGGCCATGACCGCAGGGCTCGACGGGCGCTGGCGCCAGACCGCGGCCGCCGCCGCCGACCTGGCCGCCGGCGACCGCGCCCTGGACGTCTGCACCGGCACCGGCGACCTCGCGTTCGCGCTGGCCGACCGCGTCACCCCCTCCGGCGAGGTGGTCGGGGTCGACTTCGCCGAGCGGATGCTCGAGCGGGCCCGCGCGAAGGCCGAGCACCGGCCCGGGGTGCGTTTCGAGGAGGCCGACGCCCTGGACCTGCCGTTCGCCGACGACGCCTTCGACGCCGCCACCGTGGCGTTCGGCATCCGCAACGTCGACGACCTCGACCGCGGGCTGGCCGAGATGGCACGCGTCGTGCGCCCCGGCGGCAAGGTGGTGATCCTGGAGATCACGACGCCCCAGAGGATGCGCGGCTTCTACGAGCTGTGGTTCGACCGCGTGGTGCCGCGCCTGGGCAGGGTCCTCGGGCGCGACGGCGCCGCCTACGCGTACCTGCCGGCCTCGGTGCGCCGCTTCCCCGGCCCTCCGGAGCTCGCGGCCCGCATGTCCGCGGCGGGCCTGCGCGACATCCGCTGGCGCCCCCTGGCGTTCGGCATCGTGGCGATCCACCACGGGCGGGTGGCGTGACGTCCGCCGCCCGCGCCCTGTCGCCGGTGAAGGCCGCGGCGCCGCTGCTGGCGCGGTGCGAGGAGCGGCTGCACGCCGCCGTCTCGGGGCACGCCCCCGAGGTGGGCCGCCCGGCGTCCGAGACCCTCGCCGCGGGGGGCAAGCGCGTGCGGCCGCTGCTGGTGTTCTGCTCGGCGCCCCGCGTCGCGCCCGGCGCGGTGGGGCCCGCCCAGGACGGCCTGCTGTCGGCCGCGGTCGCGGTGGAGCTGGTGCACATGGCGACCCTGGTGCACGACGACCTCCTGGACGGCGCCACGATGCGCCGGGGCCGCCCGACCGTCGCCGAGTCCCTCGGGCCCGAGGCGGCGGTCAACACCGGCGACTTCCTGTTCGCCCGCGCCTTCGGCGAGCTCACCGGGGCCGGCTCGCCCCGGGCGGTCAGCGCCCTCGCCGCCGCCGCCCTGGACCTGTCGCAGGGCGAGATCGACCAGCAGCGGGCGGCGTTCGACCTGGCCCTCTCGGAGCAGGCCTACCTGGACCGCTGCCGGCGCAAGACGGCCGCGCTGTTCTCGGTGGCCTGCCGCCTGGGCGCGCAGATGGGCGGCGCCGGCCCGCAGGCCGAGGAGCGGCTCGCGGCGTTCGGCGAGAACGTGGGCATGGCGTTCCAGATCTTCGACGACATCCTCGACCTGGCCGGCAGCCCGGAGGCCACCGGCAAGCGCCGCGGCACCGACCTGTGCGACGGCACCGTCACGCTGCCGGTGATCCTGGCGATGGAGTTGGAGCCGGGCCTGCGCCCGCTGGTCGCCGACGCGCGCCAGGGCCCGGACCTGGAGGCGCTCTGCGACCGGCTGGCCGCCCACCCGGGCGTGCGGCTGGCGCGGGAGCGCGCGCTGGCGTTCGTCGCCGCCGCCCGCGCCTCCATCGAGGACGGCCTCCAGGACGAGGCCGACGTGGAGGCGCTGCTCGAGATCGCCGACGGCGTGGTGGACCGCTACTCGTGAATGTCGCGACCGCTTCGCGATCGCGACTACTGGAGTTGCTCCGGGCGGGCGATCCGTTGGGCGCTGCGCGAGCCGCCGGAGTCCGCACGGACGGCCGCGTGACCGTCGTGCGTCCCGGCGAGCGTGACGGGTGGCTCGTCGACGGCGACGCCGAGCGGCCGGTGGACGAGCACCGGGCCGCCCACGCCGCGGGCACGCCGAGCGAGGCGGCCGTGGCGTACGGCGCCGGCCACGACCCCGCGGCCATCGCGGCGCGCATCGATGCGCTCGCCGCGCTGGCGCGTGAGACCGGGCTGCTGCGGGCGGTCGCGCCCGTGCCCGCCGAGGGCGGTGCCGCGCGCCCGGGCAGCTGGGGGGTGGAGGACCTGACGATCGTCGCCGTCTGCCGGCTCGCGATGCCGGAGGGCGTGGGCGTGCGCCCGCACTGGGTGCGCCTCGGGCCCGCCGCGTGCCAGGTGGCGGTCGCGTTCGGCGCATCGGAGTGGCTCATCCCCGAGGGCGACGGCACCGACCCCGCGGCCCTGGCCGCGGCGGTGGGCGCGTCGGTGGCGCCGGCGTGAGGCCCCTGCGCGTCGGCCGGATCGCGGCCCTCAACATGTACCCGATCTACCACGGGCTGGAGCGGGCGGCCGACCCGTCGCTGCAGTTCACCGACGGCGTCCCCACCACCCTGAACGCGGCGGTGCTGGAGGGGCGTCTGGACGTGTCGGCCATGTCGAGCATCGCCTACGCCCGCAACGCCGACCGGCTGACGCTGGTGCCGGTGGCGTCGATCACGGCCGACGGGGCGGTCGACTCGATCCAGGTGTTCTCGCGGGTGCCGTTCGAGGAGGTCCGGTCGGTGGCGGTGACGCCCCACTCGGCCACCTCGGTGGCGCTCCTGCGCATCCTGCTGCCGGATGCGCCGCCCTTCGCGGTGCTCGACCGGCCGCCGGCGCAGGCGCTGGAGGACCGCGACGGGGTGCTGCTGATCGGCGACGAGGCGCTCCGCGGCCTGCGGGAGCCGTTCGCCCCCCACCGCACCGACCTGGCCGAGGCGTGGACGGCGCGGACCGGCCACCCGATGGTGTTCGCCGTGTGGGCGGCGGGGGCCGCCGCCACCGACGGGCGGGGCGGGGCCCTGGCCGAGCTGGCCCGGCTGCTCACCGACGCCCGGGCCGACTACCTGGCCGACCCGGAGGCCGTGGTCCAGGCGGCGGCGCGGCGCTTCCCGTTCCCGGCGGAGTTCATCCGCCCCTACCTGCGACGGCTGCGCTACGAGTTCGGCCCCGCGGAGCGGGCCGGACTGGAGGCGTTCCTCACCCAGGCGGCCGAGATCGGGGAGCTGGACGTCGTCCCCCGGCTGGCGGCGTAGGATCGGTGGCGTGAGCACCCTCGCACCCAGCCCCGTGGAGGAGATCCTCGAGGGCGTCCTCGCCGGCGGGCGCCTGAGCGACGTCGACGCGCTGGCGCTGCTCGCCTCGCGCGACCTCGTGAGCGTGGGCGAGGCGGCGAAGGTGGTGCGCGACCGGGCGTCCGACCCGGACGTGGTGACGTTCTCGGTGGACCGGAACGTCAACTACACCAACTTCTGCATCACCGACTGCGACTTCTGCGCGTTCTACCGCCGCCCGATGGACCCGGAGGGGTACGTGCTGCCGAAGCGCGTGATCTTCCGGAAGATCGAGGAGACGCTGGACCTGGGCGGGACGGCGCTGCTGCTCCAGGGCGGGCACCACCCGAACCTGCGGATCGAGTGGTACGAGGACCTCTTCACCGACATCAAGTCGCGCTACCCGATCCACCTCCACGCGCTGTCCCCGTCGGAGATCCTCCACATCTCCCACGTCTCGCGGATCTCCCTGGACGAGACGATGCAGCGGTTGCGCGACGCGGGGCACGACTCGCTGCCGGGCGGCGGCGCCGAGATCCTGGTCGACCGGGTGCGCCAGGTCATCGCGCCGCGCAAGACCACCTCGGACGAGTGGCTCGACGTGATGCGCGCCGCCCACCGGGCCGGCATGTCGACCACCGCGACGATGATGTACGGCACGGTCGACACGGTGGAGGACCGGGTGGAGCACCTGCGCCGCCTCCGCGAGGTGCAGGACGAGATCCCCGGGTTCCGCGCCTTCGTGTGCTGGAGCTACCAGTCGGGCGGCGGCAGCGCCCGCGGCGACGACCACGCCCACACCACGGCCGCCGACTACCTGATGATGCTGGCCGTCAGCCGCCTTTACCTCGACAACTTCCCGCACTTCCAGAGCTCGTGGGTCACCCAGGGGCTCCGGGTGGGGCAGCTGGCCCTGGAGTTCGGCTGCGACGACATGGGCTCGATCATGATCGAGGAGAACGTCGTCCGCGCCGCCGGTACGGCCTTCCGGCTCGACACGGAGCGGATGGTCGCGGCGATCGAGGCCACCGGCCGGCGGGCCGTCCAGCGCGACACCCTCTACCGGTCGGTGCGCACGTTCTAGTGCTCCGACCCGGGGATGCGCATGCGCCGGACGCGCGAATCGCCCGCGAGGCAAGGACGCAGATCCTTTGCGAGAGTGGTCCTCTCGCAAAGGTCGAGGACGCGGCATCGCGATGCGATGCAGCCGGCCGGCGCCGCGCGTTCCCCGGGGAGGAGCACTAGTGGCGGACATCGACGTGAACGAAGCGCACCGCCGCTGGTCGGCGGGCGAGCTGGAGATCATCGACTGCCGCGAGGAGCCGGAGTACGACGCCACCCACGTCGAGGGCATCCCGCTCATCCCGATGAGCGAGTTCCTCGCCCGCGTCGACGAGCTGCCGGAGGACCGGCCGCTGGCGATCTTCTGCCGCACCGGCAGCCGCAGCGCCCAGGTCGCCGACTACCTCACCGCGACGGGGGACTACGGCGAGGTCGACAACGTCGCCGGAGGCATCGTCGCCTGGGCCGCCGAGGGGCTCCCGTATGAGGGGGATCCTCCCCGCTAGAAGTCCATCGGCTGGATCCGGTCGAGGCGGATGGCCTCGATCAGACGCTCGACGTCCTCCTCCATGTTGGCCCGGGCGAAGTTGCGCAGGTTCACGAGCAGCTCCTCGGTGCCGTCGTTCAGCACGTCGTCGAACAGCTCGACCTCGTCCTGCGTGAACTCCCCGGTGTGCGACCACTCGCAGTTGGGGCAGCGCCGCTCGATCCGCCACAGGTCGCCGGAGCGCTCCTCCCAGCTGACGGGGTAGACCAGGTCACCCTCGCACTGGGGGCAGATGTGGAGCTCGCTCTCCTCCTCGTCGAGGCCCAGCAGCGCCAGCGGGTCGGCCGGGCCGTCGGCCTCGGTCACGGTCGCCTCCACCGCCACCTCGTCGCCCTCGGGCTCGGAGAAGTAGACGATCTCGATGACCTTCCCCCCGGGGAGGGCGATCTTCTTCGTGCGGTAGCCCTTCATGGCCCTGTCCGTCTCTCTTGGCGACCTGACCGCCATCCATGGCCGTCGTCGCGCGGGTTGCCAGATGTGCCTGGGGTATCGACCCTGGCCACCTGGACTTGAGGCGGATGCGATGGACTGTTCGCACCGCCCCACCGACGGGCCGTCAGACCCCCGCCAGCGCCTCCCCGGCGACCCGGTCCGCCTCGTACGACGAGCGGACCAGGGGGCCCGCCTCCACGTGGGCCAGGCCGCGGTCGCGGCCCGCCGCGGCGATCGCCGGGTACTCCGCCGGCGCGTAGTAGCGGGCCACCGGCAGGTGGGCGGTGGACGGCCGCAGGTACTGCCCCACCGTGACCGGGCCGCAGCCCACCGCCGCGAGGTCGGCCAGCACGGCGTTCACCTCGGGGAGGGTCTCGCCCAGGCCCACCATGATCCCGCTCTTGGTGGTGAGGCCCGACGCGGCGGAGCGGGCCAGCAGCTCCAGGGTGCGCTCGTAGCGCGCGCCCGGGCGCACGCGCGAGTAGAGGCGCGGCACGGTCTCGGTGTTGTGGTTCAGCACGTCGGGAGCGGCCTCGATGATCGCGTCGAGGGCGTCCCAGCTGCCGCGCAGGTCGGGGATCAGCACCTCCACGCCGGCGTCGGGCAACCGCTCGCGCAGGGCGGCGATCACGTCGGCGAAGTGGGCGGCCCCACCATCCGGCAGGTCGTCGCGCGCCACGGCGGTCACGACCACGAAGCGCAGGCCCATCGTGGCCGCGGCATCGGCCACGCGGCGGGGCTCGTCGGGGTCGGGCGGCCCCAGTGGACGGGCCGTGGTGACGTTGCAGAAGCGGCACCCGCGGGTGCAGCGGCTGCCGGCGATCATGAACGTGGCGGTCCCGCGCGACCAGCACTGCCCGATGTTCGGGCACGCCGCCTCCTCGCAGACGGTGACGAGGTCGGACGAGCGCATCAGCGCCTTCGTCTTCACGAACCCGTCGGCGAGCGGGTTCTTGGCCGCCACCCAGCGCGGCAGGCGCCGCCCCTCGCACAGTTGCGTGAGCTGGTCGGCGGTCACGTCGACCAGGTCCAGGGCGTCCACCGGTCCGTCGCCGACGAGCCGGTCGCCCACCACCACGTCGGGGAGCCGCCCGGCGGCGCGCGCCTCCTCGATGAGCGCGAGGGGTGGGACCCCGGGCGCGTCGTCGACGCGGAATCCTCGCTCGCGCTCCATGACCTCACCGTAGCGGACCCCGCCGGTGCCCGGTACGCTCGCGCACCGTGGTCCTGTCCGACCGAACCATCCGCGAGGAGCTGGCCAGCGGTCGCCTGGTGATCGAGCCGTTCGACGAGGCGCTGCTGCAGCCGTCGTCGGTCGATCTGCGCGTGGCGCCCGACTTTCGGGTGTTCCACAACAACCGGCGCCCGTACATCGACGTCCGCGAGCCCGGGGACGACCTCACGGAGGTCGTGACGATCGCCGAGGGCGACCCGTTCATCCTCCACCCCGGCGAGTTCGTGCTCGGCTCCACGGCCGAGCGGGTGGCGCTGCCCGACGACCTCGTCGCCCGGCTGGAGGGCAAGTCCAGCCTGGGCCGGCTGGGCCTGCTGATCCACTCGACGGCCGGCTACATCGACCCCGGGTTCGACGGGACGATCACGCTGGAGCTGTCCAACGTGGCCCGGCTCCCCATCTCGATCTATCCGGGGATGCCGATCGGTCAGATCTCGTTCCTCCAGATGACCACGCCGGTGGAGCGGCCGTACCAGGGCAAGTACCAGGGCCAGGCCGGCCCCACCGCGAGCGCCTACCACCGCGAGTTCGACCGGGAGAAGGGCTCCGCCTAACGTGGATGGCGGCCCGCGGGCCGCAGCCACGAGTTCGCGACGAGCCCGCCGAGCAGGGCGAACGCGAACGCCCACACCGCCGCCACCAGCCAGTCGCGGCCGGCGCCCGCGACGAGGGCGGGGGCCTCGCGCCCCCCGAACGCCTCGATGGTCCGGGCGATCGCGACGAAGACGGCGTGGATGGCGTAGCCGGCGATCCACGCGCCGATCGCGTGCGCCGGCCGCCGCCCCGCCGCCCGCACGCCGGCCAGGAATCCGCCGAGGCCGAACGAGACCGCCGACGCCACGAGGCGCAGGGGCCAGTCGCGACCGGCGCCCGCCATGAGGCCGATCGAGGCGACGAGCCCTCCCCAGGCGACCGGGATCGGGTCGAGCCGCGCCGCCGCCGAGGACCGGCGGGGGGGAAGCGATGCCACCTCCAGATGCTACCCTCCGGCCTGGTAGCGGGCTTCGTCCCGACCCCCACTCGGAGGATCCCCGTGGACTTCTCCCCCGTCCAGCTCCTCATCGTGCTGGCGATCATCCTGCTGGTCTTCGGCGCCAAGAAGCTGCCCGAGATCGGCCGCAACCTCGGCTCCGGCGCCCGTGAGTTCAAGGACGGCATCACCGGCAACGACAAGCCGGACGGCGAGGCGATCAGCGGTCCCAAGCGGGAGGACGAGAAGGTCGGCTGAGCCCGGCTCCGGGCGGGACCGCGTCTGGCGGGCCGCCTGGATCGTGCCGGTCAGCGCGCCCCCCGTCGCCGACGGGGCGGTGGCCGTGCGCGGCGGCCGCATCACCGCGGTGGGACGCGCGGCCGAGGTGGTCCCCGCGCACCCGGACCTGGCGGTGGAGGACCTGGGCGACCGGATCCTGACGCCGGGGTTCGTCGACGCCCACTGCCATCTGGAGTGGAGCCTGCTGGACGGCCTGCTCCCGCCCGAGCCGTTCGGGCCGTGGCTGGGGAACATGCTGGCGCTGCGCCTGCGGATGGGCCCGGCGGACCACGTGGCCGCGGCGCGCTCCGGGGCCCTGCGGGCGCTGCGGGCGGGCACCACCACGCTCGCCGATTCCGGGCCCTCGGGCGAGGGCGCGGCGGCGCTGACCGCGCTGGGCCTGCGCGGGCTGGTGCACCTGGAGGTCTTCGGCCGCGAGGAGGGTGACGCCGCCGCCGCGGCCGCGGCGGCGTACGAGGAGCGTCTGCCGGCGCTCGACGCGGCCGCCGGGCCGCGGGTGCAGGTGGGGGTGTCGCCGCACGCCCCGTACACCGTGGGCCCCGCCCTCTGGGCCGCGCTGCGCGCGCGGGCCGGGCTGGCGGGGCGGCCGTGGGCGACCCACGTCGCCGAGTCGGCGGCCGAGGAGGAGGTGATCGCCGCGGGCACCGGCCCGCTGGGCGACCTGTTCGCGCGCGCCGGCCTCACGCCGGGGCGCTGGCCCGGCGGCGGCGGCGGCGCGGTGCCCCGCATGGCGGGCGGCGGCGCGTTCGCGCCGGGGCTGGTGGCGGCCCACTGCGTGCGGCTGGGCGCCGGCGACGCCCGCGTCCTCGCCGCCGCCGGCGTCTCCGTGGCCCACTGCCCGCGCTCCAACGTGCACCTCCACTGTGGGCGGGCGCCGCTCGAGGCGCTCCGCGACGCCGGCGCCCGCGTGGGCCTCGGCACGGACAGCCCCGCGAGCGGCGGCGACTACGACCTGCGCGCCGAGGCGCGCGCCGCCCGCGACCTGCAGGCCGCCGCGGTCGGGCTGACCGCCGCCGACCTGCTGCGCCTGGCGACGGCCGGCGGGGCCGAGGCGCTGGGGATGGAGGACGAGGTGGGCGCCCTGGCCGCGGGCCTCCGCGCGGACCTGGTGGCGCTGGCCGATCCGGGCGGCGGGCGGACGGTGGAGGAGCGCGCCATGGACCCGGCCGCCGCGGTCCACCTGGTGGCGGTCGATGGTGAGATCCTGCTCAGGGACGGGGATCCGGAGCGCGCCGACGGCGCGGCGATCGACCGGGAGGCGGCCGAGGCGCGGGCCCGCCTCTGCTAGCGTCGCGGATCAGTGCTCCTCGATCAGAAGCGGACGCGGCGGCTGGTCCAGGTCGTCGCGATCCTGACGTCCCTGGCGTTCGGCGGCGTCATCATCGTCGTCATGGGCCTCATCTTCTTCGGGGGTGGCGGGACGTCCGCGGCCGAGCAGGCGCTGAGCGACGCGAAGTCGCGCGTGCAGGAGCAGCCGACGAACCCCGACGCCTGGGAGGAGCTGGCCTCCGCCTACTCGGGCAACGACCAGCCGGTCGAGGCGATCACCGCGGCACGCAAGGCGGTCGCGCTGGCGCCGCGCGACCTGCGCCGCATCCAGACGCTCGTCGCGCTCCAGGTCCGGGGCTCCGACCAGGCGGCCGCCGTCGAGACGCTCCAGGGCTTCACGGAACGCAACCCGCAGAACGCCGAGGCCTTCCTGCAGCTCGGCCAGCTCGCCGAGCAGGCGGGGCGCACCGACCTCGCGCGGCTGTCGTACCAGCGGTTCCTGCAACTGGAGCCGAACGACCGCCTGGCCCAGGAGGTCAAGGCCCGGCTCCAGCAGCTCGACGGCGGCGGCAGCTGACGTCCCGCCCGGGCCCCTGAGGGGGCGCTCACCCGGCTCTGCTAGCCTCTCCGGCGGGCCGTTAGCTTAGTTGGTAGAGCAGGGGACTCTTAATCCCAAGGTCGAAGGTTCGAATCCTTCACGGCCCATTCCGAAGCCCGCTCCCCGAGCGGGCTTTCGTCGTTCAGGGCCCCGACGGATCGGGTACGGCCCGGCGGGCGCCGCGACGCGGACGGCGGGGCGATCACGGCGGCCACCCTGCGGCCGCCCCGTCGCCGCGCCGTCCACCGCGCGTCCTACTTCTTCAGGCCGAGCGCGCGAGCCAGGATCGCGTTCTCGTCCGTCTGGTCGATCACCCCGACGACGTTCGCCGCCTGGGGGCCCTGCGCCGCGATGCGGACCTCCGACCCGGTGTGCTGCTGGGATGCCGCCGGCCCGGGTGCCACCGTCGCATAGTTGAGGTAGAGCGGGGCGCCGTCGACCGTCGTGAGGATGCTCTGGACGCCCGGCGTGCCCGCGTCCACCTCCTCCACGATCTGGCTGGTGTGGGCGTGGTCGGCGGTCACGACCACCAGCGTGTCCTTGTGCGTCGCCGCATACGCGCGCGCCACCTGGACCGCCTTGTCGAACTCCACCGTCTCGCCGATCTGGCCGCAGGGGTTGGCGGCGTGGTCCTGCTTGTCGATCGAGGCGCCCTCCACCTGCAGGAAGAAGCCCTTGCCGCCCTTCGCCGCCTTCGCCTTCGCGTCGAGGATGCCGATGGCCTTCGTGGTCATCGCCTCCAGGCTCGGCTCACCGGGCGCCGTGGTGGCGCGGAACGTCGTGTCGCACGTCTGCGGCCCGCTGGCGGGGTGGGCGGCGGGCAGGCCCGTCCACTCCGTCGTCATGTTGCCCGCGTTGAAGAGGCCCAGGACCTTCTGCTTCACGGACGCGGGGATCGCGCCGAGGCCGGCGGCGTCCGTGACGTAGGTGTATCCGGAGGCCTTCGCCTGGTCGACCACCGTCCTCCCCGTGAAGTCGCCGCCGGTGATCGTCTGCTCGAAGCGGGCGCGGCCGCCGCCCAGGACGACGTCGGCGCCGGTCTGCACGGTCTGCTCGGCGATGGAGCCGAGGCCGCCGGGCTTGGCGTACTGCGGGCACTTGGCCATGTTGGCCGGGCCCTGGCAGCCGCGGTCGTTGACGTGCGCGTCGAGCACGGCGGGCGTCGCGTCGGTGATCTCCGCCGTCGACACGTTGCCGGTTGCGAAGCCGGCCGCCTTCGCCCGCTCCAGGATCGTCGGCACCACCGTGTCCTGGATCGTGGTGGAGATGCGGCCGTTGGACGTCTTGTGCCCCGTCGCCCAGGCCGTCCCCGTTGCCGCCGAGTCCGGCACGTAGTCGGGCTTGCCGTTCAGCGGGTCGCCCGGCTTCTCCACCAGCGACCAGGTCGTGGCCTCGCCGGTGAGGGGCAGCGCGTCGATGCCCGGCAGCGAGCCGCCGGCGCCGTAGGCGTAGTAGCGCGCGGAGGTGATCTCCGAGTCGCCCATCCCGTCGCCGAGCAGGAAGATGACGTTCTTCGCGGTCCCGCCTTTCACCGCGGCCTTCACGTCCTGGGTCCGGTCCCCGCCGTGGCCGGGGCCGCCGATCGCGATGCCGGCACCGATCGCGCCCGCCGCCAGCACCGCAGTGCCGGCGAGCACGGCGCCCCGGCGCGCCAATCCGCTCCGCATGAGAATCCTCCGATGTGGGTGTCGGACGGGATCCCAGCGGGCGGCGGGCGGCGGGGGGTGACGCCGCGGTGAAGCGTCTGTGGCAGTACGTGGCGGGTTGGTAGATCGGACGAACCCTGTGTATTAGGGTGACCGAATATGAAGGACCTGCTCCCTGACGACGCCGCCCACCTCCAGGACGCCAGCGCGGCGGGCTGGACGGGGATGACGATCGTCGAGACCCCCGCCGGCGCGACCGTGGTGGTGAGCGCCGACGCGGAGGTCCTGGCAGCGCGCGACGACCTGTGGCTG